>NZ_MDFL01000045.1 GCF_001854785.1 Mesorhizobium sp. ORS 3428 | reverse complement strand
CACCGAGCACATCTCGTCCATAAAAGTTTTCGGACCGCAGACTTGCGGCTCCGGGCATGATCGCCTGCCGATAGACAGGACGCTCTATTGGTTAAGGCACCGCCACTCCTCGATGGGAGCACCGGTCGGCATCGAGCAACCGCTACAGATCTCCACCACCCCTCCCCAGATGCAGCAGGGCCCAGTCCCGGCGCCGTTGGCTTTTTGGTGGAGGCCCGCTTCTGGATCGGTAGTCGAGGCGTGCGTATTGTCCGACCGCTTTTAGCCTTTGAAGCTCAATCGCTGTTGCGTCCCACCGGCATAAGGCATGGTCGCAGGCGCATTCCGCGCCGCAGCATAGGCATCGTATCGTGGCGCACCTCGCGGCGGCCAGCCTGAGGCCCTGCCCGCCTCTCAACTCCTGTAGGATAGTTGTGACTCACCGAAGCCAGGCCTACCCGTCCCAACGGCGCCGCCCGACATCTTTTGTCGGGTTTGTCGAGTTCACGATAGGGGCGTTCTTTAGCCGAGCTCTAGCTTTTCTTCAGGCTAATCGACTGAAAAGAAATCACAAAATTCCTTCTTCGGCTCAATCGATCAAACTGGCATGAATCTTGAGCATCTCCGTTGCCAGGCGGGCGGCAGCTGACTGTCGCGGTTCATATCACGGCTAGCCACAATGGAGGGCTGGAGTAAAGCGATACTCTACGGTTGTGCACGCGTTGCTCAAAGCACAGTAGACATGTGTTCACAGAACGGCCGAATAGCCGTTGAAATACAACATCGCTCCGTGCGGAAGCAGCGTATAACTTCATGGAATGAGAAATGAACGCCCCCACTATTTCACTCGTCAGTGCTCGTGTTCTGTGGTATAGGCGTATGTTCATCGCTGAACGATGCCTGATTTCGTTCGCGATGGGCATTTTTGYGCTGCTTCCAGTTTACCTGTTGTCGATTGGGCGAGACGAGATCTTTTTTGGYTCGATGTCAGCAGCGGGCATGGCGACCGCCATCTTGATAGTCTTGATCAGTCCTTCGCTCACCCGGCAGTTTAGCGTGCGAAGGCTTGCACCTATCGGCGGGCTTCTCTATGCAGCAGGCTGCGCGACCATCCTCATAAACGAGTTTTCGGGGGTGCGCGCGACACTCCCCTACTTCCTGAGCTACATGCTGCAATCAGGTGGATGGGCGCTGCACTTCACCGTGGGCTCAATCTGCATTGCCGCCCTTTCAAGCGATGCAGACCGGTCATCGAGCTTCATGGCCTACTCTGCATTCTCAACCTTAGGGCTAGCCTGCGGACCTCTGCTAAGCAGCCTCGTTACCCGGTTCACCGGCTTGGGCACGCTGGACATGTTCATTCTGGCAATGCTTGCGGCGACGGCAGGTTCCGCATTGTCATCGTGGGCAGCGCAGCATGCGGCGAACATCCGCGACGCCGATATTCCCAACAACGCCTCGCTTGCACGCGACCTTTTCACTCTCCTTTTCAGCAATTCTGCAATGTTTTTTGTACTCGTACTGCTGTCGGCAAGCATTTACACCACTTTGATAAACTTCCAGGCTCCATTTGCGAACAATTCYGGTCTTCGGTATGAAATATTTTTTGGCTCTTGGGCGATAGGAGCAGTCGGCTCTAGGTTTTCAATTGGTCCGCGCGTGAGCCGCGGTGCRCCCGATCGGATCTTGCCGTTACTCCTGGGCGGGATGGTTATTTCGCTTCTCGGTTTCCACTACTCTCCGGGTCATCCTGTTATTTACGCGATGGGATCACTGGCGACCGGCATAACCTACGGGCTATCGTATCCCTTGATGCAGGCAGAAGCTGTCCGCGTGACTGCGCCGCAGTCCCGAACCTTGGTGCAGATCATCTTCAGTCTTTCCTATTTCCTTGGCTTGTATTTCTTCCCCTTCGCTGCGGGCATCGTGTCAGTTCACCTGGGGTACGATACACTGACGGCGTTAATTCCCGGCTTGGCTCTGCTGCAAACGGCTATTGCTCTTCTTGGCTATCGCACGACTCGGCGCAACCCGGCTTCGACCGCGGCCGGCGAYAAAGGCTAAAGCACGATGTGCGGGAGGTCCCATGTCGTCATCGGAGCCGGCCCAGTCGGYCGGGCGGTTGCCCTGCAACTTGCGAGCCAGCAGGACGCGTTGGTTGTGCTGATTGACAGGAGCCGTTCTGTGCTTGCTAAGGCGCAAGGGCTTCTGAGCGACGTCAAAAACATCCGCTTTGACGTGTCATTAGGTCCATGCGCTCTCTCAATTCAAGCACGATCGCTGATCATGGCGACGTCTTGGAATGACTGCCGAAATTTGGTCGTCAAACTCGCGCACCAAATGCACGAGGCAGGTCTACACACTCCTATTATTTGCGTCGGCAGGCCAGACCCCGAGGATCCTGACATCGCCCGGATGCCGCCTAACGGTCCGCCGGTAGTCTTGGGAGCGGGTCTCGAACCAGGATTGGTTGAATCGTTAATCTCACTGACAGCAGCTGAACTAGACGGCTTAGAGAGTATCGTAACTCATTGTGGAGGGATTCCAAAAATTCCGGAACCTCCACTGAACTATGCTCTCGCCTTTGGACGTCGGCTGCCCATAGAGCAGAGGCCCGCGTTGGCTCGACTCAATGGCCGAGCCGTAACACGAAATCGATTCGAAAGCGTGTCTTCGTTGTTCGTGGAGGGGGTCGGACTTCTTGAGGCATACGATGACGCAATGGTTCCTTCGACTGCCGCAAGCACTCATCTCAGCATTCCGACCATCCGACAATTGACTGTACGATGGCCGGGCTTTGCGGATGGCGTTCGGATGTTGCATCGCCTCGGGCTACTGTCCGAGGAGGAGATTGAGATCGGGAGCGCCCGCCTACGGGTCAAGCACGTCACGGAAGCGCTTTTAACTCGCCGGAGCCTAAAGGAACATGGCGACCAGGTCATCCTTGATGTGGCCATTGAGGATCGCCATCGCAAACCTGGCCGCTGGACGTGCGTCTTTCGCTCCGCACTTCAGGAACGAGGCTTCTCAAGCATGGCTATCGCGACTGCGGTTCCAGTGGCCGCAGCCGTGGAATGTGTCACGCACAAACAGTTGCGGGGCGCCATACACCCCGGCGAACCCACTCTCGCCGAAGTCGCCTCGATGGCCCTCGAGAAAATGAGGGGAAGCCRGATGGCTGTCTTAGCCGACCGCGCAACTGGGCTGTTGGAAACAAGCACGATTTTTGGAGCCGGTCATGCAAAGACGGAAAACGCTGCTCGTGGGCAGCGGACCAGCAAACCTTGCACTGCTGACGTGCCTGAAAGAATGGGGTTCCTCAGTTCTGGATTCGCTGGAAGTCCTTGAGCGCCGCGACAGTGCAGAATGGCACCCAGGCATTGCTTTCGCGGATTCAAGACTCCAAGTCTCCTTGTTCAAGGACCTGGCATTCCTGAGGAATCCGGCAAGCCCATTCACTTTCTTCTCGTTCTTGCACGACAGGGAGCTTCTCTACCATTTTATCCATACGAACGAACTATATCCTTCAAGGAAGCTATTCTCCGACTATCTGGTCTGGGTAAGCGGGTTTTTTGCGAATAAGATTTGTTTCGGCAAGGAGGCGGTGGAAGTCAGGTTCCGCGAGAGGCCATCAGGAACCCCAACCCTTGTCGTCACGGTACGGGATGTGTCGAGCGGGGACGTTTCGGAAACCGAAGCTGACGACGTGGTCGTGAGCCTTGGGCATGAACCATACCTTCCCGAAGAACTGGCCGTCGATCCCGGCCGCGTGGTGCATTCAAACTTCTTCCTATCTCATGCGAACGAGGGGATGATCAACGCGAACGCGCGCGTTGCAGTCGTCGGATCCGGGCAAAGCGCCGGCGAGATAGTCAGATTTCTGCTTCAGCATCGGGAAGTATCGGAAGTTATCGTCGTTGGTCGGCGCCACCTCTTT
>NZ_MDFL01000044.1 GCF_001854785.1 Mesorhizobium sp. ORS 3428 | reverse complement strand
CCAGACGTTTATCCACGCGGGGGACGGCCTTCAGAAGCGCTGCCGTGTAGGGATGGCCGGGATTTCCGAAAACTTCGCGCGTCGGACCTTCCTCGACGATACGCCCGGCATACATGACGAGGACTCGTGAGCAGAACTGCGAAACCAGCGCGATGTTGTGGGAGATGAAAATTATAGCCGTCCCGTCGTCGCGATTCATGTTCGCCAGAAGGCTGATGATCTGCGCCTGAACCGTGACGTCGAGTGCAGTTGTCGGCTCGTCGGCGATCACGAGCTCAGGGTGATTGGCGGTGCCGATGGCAATACTCACGCGCTGGCGCATGCCGCCGGAATATTCATGCGGATAGCTGCGGGCGCGAGCCGCCGCCTCGGGAATACGGACCGCATGCAGCATGTCGACCGCTTGTCTTCGCGCTTCGCGGCGCGTCACATTGTTATGCGCCTCGATCGCCYCCCCGATCTGCCGGCCGACACTCATGACCGGGTTCAGCGAGGCCGACGGATCCTGAAAGATCATGCCGATCCGCCCACCGCGGACCTTGCGCATCTCCCGCTCGGGCAGCGTCAGCAGATCACGACCAGCGAACAAAATCTTGCCATTTACGATCCTGCCTGGATGTCTCACGAGGCGTATAGCCGCGGCGAGATGCTCAAGTAGGTCATTCACCTCGGGAAGGAATACCCGCCCGGCCGCCGTGAGGGTCACAGAACGGGTCGTGCGCTCGAAAAGCTGAACGCCGAGCAGTTGTTCCAGATCCCGGATTGTTCGGCTGAGCGCCGGTTGCGCAATATTCAGTCGCTCTGCCGCACGCCGAAAATTGCCCTCTTTCGCGACCGCAAGGAAAACTCGAAGATGGCGCAGTTCAATCGACACTTTGCTCTCTATCACTAATCTTGCGCCGCGCCGCGCRCGTCCYGCAAGCCGCTCGGACGGCRCCGTGTCTGCCCAGTATCTTCTCTGTTTACGGTCAGACGGGGCAAAACGCTACCGCCGTTGACTTTGCACGAGTGCTCGTCAAGATTCTCGCGTGGGATCGTTTGCTCGCTGCGGTGCGCCAACGGGTCAAACTTGGCTTCTGCGTCTCTGCTCCGGTCAGTTGAGATCGAGGCTTGCCTGGAAGCCACCGATCCGAGATGGGCCTCGGGCGGATTGGYAGCTTTCGATTCGGCGGGAAGCAGCCTTCAGTAAGGCCTCAAGGCGGACGCTCGACCGCAAAGCGCAGCCCTACGCCGCAGGCAGATACACGACGGCACTACAGCCTGTCTCACGTTCCCGAAGAGGGAAGCCGTGCCAGATGGCCCGCAGCACCCGTCTCCCATCTTCAACCTGGGGTCAGCTTAATTTGCTTGCCGGYGTACTCACGCCACAGGCCGAGCCGCTTGATCCGGTATTCTACGAGCTCGGAGGAGGTACCGAAGTTCCCGGCTATTTGGGCTGACGAGAGGTTCTGGGCCACGGCTTCGACAATGGCTGCTTTGGGCAGCAGAGATGCGGCGGCGAGATAGTAAGCATCATGCTCTTCGATCGCATCGTAGGTTCGGCCGAAGGCCTCGGCCACCTTGCTTATTTTGGTGAGCTTATGGYCCAGCAGAATGTGCCAATACTCTTCGAGCACGGTGACACGCTGGCGTTCCACTGTGTGGCTATCGTTCAGTAGAACGGCCCACCGGTCATTCTCCAAATCCAGCGGCACGCTCATCGCTGACCATTCGCCGCTAGCACTACCTCGCAGTTGCTTTACAATTCGCATGTCGATGCAATTGCTCTTGGATAGCGGGACGACYGCTATACCCTCGACCTCCAGGCGAAGGCTATCGAGGGGGCTGTCTTTGTCCAAGCCGAGATCCGCGCGGAACCGCTCTGCAGTCTCTTCGAGTTCCTCCTTCGAAAGCGTTACGGCGTCGTGGGCAGCGATATCGCTTTCATCACCCGCTGCGCTCGCCCTTCCCAATGATTGGCGAAGACAGTCGGCAGCTTGCAGCAGCATTCGAACGGTGCCGGACTGAACATTTCGTCCGGCACGAAAATGGACAAACGCCACTTTGTCGAAACTGAGGCCGGCTTCGTCTGCATACGGGCCAAGCCATTGAAGCAGTCGAATTTTGGAATTGTTATCTGGCTGGCCCTCTCCACGCTCAATCCGGGCAAGCGTGGAAAAACTCACTCCTACGGCGGTCGAAAGGGCTCGAATGCTCAACCCTTCGGCATCCCGCTTCTTCTTGACGGCTTGGATCAGTTTTTCTTCAAACGAGAGCATCTTGCCTGTGCGAATGACACACCTTGACACGCTAGCGCAGATCAGCGCAGCCTGTGCAAGTGACACAGAATCGCACATCACCGATTCCAAGGGAAGTCGCTTTGGCGCCGGAGACCGAATCTTTGTTGCGGCAGATCGGCGCGGCCCTGAACACGAACGGGTCACTCCGGGTGCATACCGATGGGGTGATCTCCGTTGATCACCAAACGCAAAAGGAAAGAGCAGATGAACAGCAAAGAAAGAGAAGACCCGCAACCAGACCACGGCAAAGGACCGCCCGACGGGAAGGGGCGCCCGGTGGATCACGGGCGTCCGGTCCCGCATCACGGGTCGGCTGCGACCTTCAACAAGCCTACGAAAGCCAATTGAGCGGCGCCGGTGAGGCATCCGACATTGGCGGTATACCCCGACCAAGACGGCCTGTGGCTTCTCGTCAAAAGCTCAATCCTCCCGGGCTTGAAGCGGGAAGCCACTTTTCTTGTGGCTCTCCCTTATCGATCAGGAATTGGTCCCCGCGCCTGGGGCTTCTGGACAGCGACCGACAGTCCGCCCAAATGGATTGGTCCCCGCCACACCAACTTTCAGGACGGCTCAATTTGCGCTTTCGCACCTGACGACGGAGCATGGACCGAGGGCGGTGATCTTGCGACGCTGCTCGACCTCTATACCGTATGGGCAGCGCGGCAATTGTTTTTTGAGGTCTTCGGATTTTGGCCCGGAAAGCAGTATGCGCTGATTGGAAGCCCGCTTGCCCTGCAGGTCCACTATCGCCTCAGCGAGTGCAAAGACAATGAGCTATGCGGCTGCGGCTCGGAAACGTTGCGGTATGCCGACTGTTGTAAGCCCAGGGACTTGAAGTGGAATCGCTTGCAGCTCATCAAAGAGTTCATGCGGTCTATCCCGGGCGGTTTTGYCAGCCGCCGACCCCCTGCCCATGTCTTGGACTTCATTGACGGGCGTGCGCCTCTTCCCTCGATGGCGGACGTCCACCTGCTATTGCCAGCGTCCTAAACCCCTTCAACGTGCCYCGGAGAAACCAAGGATCGCTCGGCCCCGCCGCGACGAGATCACAAAGCTGAATAGACTACCGCTTTTCGATGTTCCATGTTTCGGAACATAGATAAGCATGAGGCGGGCCATCCTCTAAGTCGCTATTGGGTAAGAGGCGGTCTCWGAGGCGGTTTCCGATACGAAACACCCTCGCCTGCCTTGCGGCTTGCATTGGATCACCTGCGCCCCAAGGTCGTAGGGTGCCTAGGCGGAAGCGGTTCCAAGCCGGTCCCGTGAGCTCGGACGGCTAAGCTGCCGGACTCTGTGGCGGCGACTTTGAACGGTCCCGACTCGTCACGTAGCTGTGTAACAAACTGCGTAAYACGCAACGTAAAAAGATCAACGTTTTCAACGCGATAGCGGTCAAATCGAAAGACGCTCTCTCCGCCAGAAACTCTTCTAATAATATAATGTTTTAAATTACTTAGCGTAAATTGACAGCTGCCTCAAAGCAGAAACATCCTTGATCTGTGTAACAAACTGATACGGATGCGATTGGTCCGCCATACCATCGGGCAAGATGGCCTCCCCCGGCGGTCGCGATGGCGTGAACAGTTWACTGCAACCGGCAAGCATTGACGCTCGACATTGGGAAAGTCAGCTTCTCGTTTGGGCACGTTTCCAGATT
>NZ_MDFL01000043.1 GCF_001854785.1 Mesorhizobium sp. ORS 3428 | reverse complement strand
CCAAGCGTCGACACATCGCAGATACCGACTTTCCGCCGTACAGCATGTGCCTCGCGGAAGATCGGATCCCATCCAGTCTCCCCGGCTTTGGGGTAGTAGAATGGTCGCAGCCAAGCACCCGTCGGCTGCATCACCGCTCCATTGTTGATGTGCCAGTCATGCAGAGCGGTGCGACGGATCGGCTGGTATCGATGGCCTGTTTTRCCACCGGCCAGYGCCCCGATAGCGACTGGTTTGGTGTAAGGCCTAAATTTCGGCAGCCCAATTGTTTCCGGCGCTTCCTCGCGAGCCTCCGCAAGGATCGCAGCGCCCACAATGCCCCCAAGCCTGCCCTGATCYGTGGCCATGTGATGGGTTGTGTAACGCTTAGCGTGCTCAATGTGGCTGAAGCCTTCGCGATGGGCAAGACGAATATCGGCCGCAGTGACGTCGTGTTGCAGGTCAACGAAGCTTTTGCCCGGGCTTTTCACCTCCCACAATGGCTCCAGTGGGACGCCGGGCTCCAGCAGCGCCGGTAGCTGGAAATCGATGACGCGCGCATCATACGTCGCAGCGCGGGCCGCAGCACGGCCGGCGGCCAATCCATCGCGCGCTGCCTCCCCAATACCTACCAGTCCCCTGGCCGCGCCGGCCGAACGCTCAGCCTGGACCGGCGCGCCGGGCACAAAACTGGAAAGTGTGGGATCCCAATTTAGGCTAGCACCTGACTGACTGGCCAGGTGTACATCCGGATTCCAGCCTCCAGAAATGCAGAGAAGATCGGCTGCAAGGGTTTCGCTGCCGCCCGTCCGCCTCCGAAGTGTTACCTTGCCGTTGCGAAAACCAGTTACCTCAAGCCCGGACCGGACGTCGACGCCATGCATTCGAAGCTTTGTGGCGAGGCGATTGCCCTGCCTGAAATCGACTAGCACAACGCGCTCAAGGCCAGCCTCCGATAAGGCTAAGGCGGTCTCGTAGGCAGAATCATTATTAGTAAAAACGACGGCCTTCCTGCCGGGGGCAATACCGAAGCGGCGGACATAGCTCAACGCTGCACCCRCCATCATCACGCCAGGTCGATCATTGCCAGGAAACGCAATCAACCTTTCAGTTGCGCCTGTTGCCAAGACGACCTGCGCAGCCCGGAAGGTACGGTATCGCTGGCGAACGTCATTCTGGTCCGGCTCCGCGCAGTGATCACCCACATGCTCCACGCCGCCTAAAAGATTATGATCATAGTAGCCAAAGACGTTCGTGCGCGTCAGAATCTGCACCTGCGGCAACATCTGGAGAGCCGCGATCATTTCCTTTCGCCAGGCTTCCTGAGCCGGATCGAGCAATAGCCCGCCTCCGACTAGAAAATCTCGTTCGCATATGATGACACGCGCACCTGCCTCTCCGGCTGCCCTGGCTGCTGAGAGCCCCGCCGGCCCGGAGCCGACTACGAGCACATCACAATGCGCGTGGACCGCTTCGTAGCGATCCGGATCGGGCTGCGTGGTGGCACGACCGAGTCCCGCGGCTCGCCTTATGAGCGGCTCGTAGACCTTCTCCCAGAACGAAGCCGGCCACATAAAGGTCTTGTAGTAGAACCCGGCAGAAATCAGGCTCGAGGCGATACCGTTGATTGCCATCAAATCAAATTTGACCGAGGGCCAGCAATTCTGGCTGCGCGCAACCAGCCCCTCATAGAGCTCAATGTCGGTCATTTTGGTGTTGGGCTCAGCGCGACTACCTTCTCGCAGTTCAGCAAGGGCACTCGGCTCTTCCGGTCCCACCGTCATAATTCCGCGCGGCCGATGATACTTGAAGCTACGACCGACCACTCGGACACCATTGGCAAGAAGGGCGGAAGCGAGTGTGTCGCCGGGATGACCGAAATAACGCCGGCCATCAAATCCGAAAACCAGCTGTTTATTGCGGTCGATATGGCCGCCTCCTGACAAACGATACGCACTCATGAAACCACCCGTGGCACGTCTTCGGTTGGACCAACAGTTGTCCGGATTTCATGCGTGAGGGTGTTTCTTTCGACCTTCAGCCATTGCCGGCATGAAGCGTAGTGGTGCCACCACTCCAGGTGCCATCCACGAGGGTTGGTCCGCGCATAGACAAATTCGTAAAACGCCTCCAGCCCGGCATCGGGCGCCGGGCGCTTTACCGTGGCGTCGCCGCGATAGTGGAATTCGTCCTCGGGCCGCTCGCCGCAATATGGACATGATATCAAGTGCATTTTTAGCCCTACTGAGCCCAAGGGTTTGGACCATTTCCGCCCTCGTCGATCATTCGGCCTTCGACGAAACGATCGATGGTGAGGTCGGCGTTGAGTTGATGCGGCTCATCCTTCGCAATGGTATAGGCGAAGCACCAGCCAGAGCCGGGCGTGGCTTTGAAACCGCCGTAGGACCAACCGCCGTTTAAATAAAGTCCTTCGATCGGCGTTCGGCAGATGAACGGGGAGCCGTCCATCGTCATGTCAACCATTCCACTCCATTGCCTCAACACACGCAGCCGGGACAAAGCCGGAATCATAGAAACCCCAGCGCTCATTACATGTTCAGCGGCTGGCAAATTTCCACGTTGCGAGTACGAGTTGTAGCCGTCGAGGTCGCCTCCGAAAACAAGGCCGCCCTTATCAGATTGGCTGATGTAGAAGTGACCCGCACCGAAGTTAACAACACAGTCTATCATCGGCTTAATCGCCTCCGACACAAACGCTTGGAGCAGGTGGGTTTCTACGGGAAGGCGCATATCTACCATCGCTGCGAGGCGCGAGGTATTACCGGCCACTGCAATGCCGACTTTACCGGCACCAACAAAACCGCGACTCGTTTCGACCCCCACAACACGGTCGCCCTCCCGCCGAAGGCCGGTCACCTCGCAGTGCTCGACAATGTCCACGCCGCGTCGGTCCGCTGCGCGGGCAAAGCCCCACACGACAGCATCATGACGTGCCGTGCCTCCTCGCGGCTGAAGCAACCCGCCAAGGACCGGGAACATGGGATTATCCATATCTACAAAAGGCAATGCTGATTGAACTTGCTCCCGGTCCAGCAATACCGCGTCAACACCTTGAATTCGCATCGAGTTGCCGCGTCGCACAGCTACGTCGCGCTGCCAATCCGAATGGTACAGGCTTAAGGTGCCGCGCTGGCTCATCATCACATTGTAGTTCAGTTCCTGCTCCAAGCCTTCCCACAGCTTCAGCGAGTGCTCGTAAAATCGTGTATTGCTTGGCAGCAGGTAGGTTGATCGCACAATAGTGGTGTTGCGCCCGGCGTTGCCCAGCCCGATTGGRCCTTTCTCTATCACCGCGACATTCGTAATGCCGTGTACGCTGGCCAAGTAATACGCCGTGGCCAGGCCGTGACCACCGCCCCCAACAATTACGACATCGTATTGGCCTTTCGGCTCTGCTTTGCGCCAGGCCGGTTTCCAACCCCGATTGCCACTCACCGCTTCTTTGAGAAGGCGCCAGCCTGAATAACGGTCTTGGAGTTTCTTACAGCGCACGTCCAACAGCCCCCAACGTTTGCGGAGGTACCCATCCCCATTCTTCGCGCCAGCCTGGTGAAAGATTGTCAAAGCGCGACAGCTGGAAGTCAGACAGATTGGCGAATTGACATTTTCCCTCCAACAGCATCTCGCAAATCGCGTGCCCACTCGCTGGAGAAAGACCGAAGCCCACACTTGACATCGTCGCTACCACCACGTTGCTGGCGCCAGGCAGGTGATCAATTACTGGGCGACCGTCCGGCGTGTTCTCGATAATGCCGCCCCAACTTCGAATGACGCGAATGTGCTGAGCCTTAGGGAACATCTCCACCAACCTCTTAGCAATACTACGTGAAAGTGGACTTGACGGGCGCTCAGCGTCGATACTGCCCTCAGGGAGCCATTCATGTGGTCCGCCACCGTAAACCAAATTGCCACGGAGCGTCTGGCGGCCAAAAAGCCCATTGCCATCCACGCCTCCGATCGGCATCAGCGGGACGGGCTCGGTCACTATCATTTCGGCTCGCGCCGAGGTTACCGGAACTTCTCTGCCGAGAAGCCGCGATAGTGAACCGGTCTGCGGCCCAGCGGCGATTAGGAGTTGGTCACAGGCAAAATTGCCGTTCGTGGTCTTTACAGTGGTAACCTTGTCGGCAACGCGTTCGAAGCC
>NZ_MDFL01000042.1 GCF_001854785.1 Mesorhizobium sp. ORS 3428 | reverse complement strand
TTGCCGGACCAACACCACCCACAAACCCTATGACGACAAACGGGTGCGGAACGCGCTACAGATGGCAGTCGACAACAACGCCGTCCTGCAGCTGGGTTATAGTGGACATGGCACCGTCGGCGAGAACCATCATGTGAGCCCAATCCATCCAGAGTACTATCCGCTCCCCAAAAAAGCGCGAGATATGGCGGGCGCCAAGAAGCTGATGCTGGACGCAGGACAGGCCGAGTTCGAACACRAGATAATCTCGGTTGACGACGAATGGCAGAAGAACACCGCTGACGCAATTGCTGCTCAATTGCGCGAAGCTGGTATCAAAGTTAAACGTACTGTGATACCAGCCTCGACCTATTGGAACGACTGGAACAAATATCCCTATTCCACAACGCAATGGTACATGCGCCCGCTCGGGGTTCAGGTCCTCGCATTGGCGTACCGCACTGGCGAGGCTTGGAATGAGACGGCTTACTCCGATCCCAATTTCGACRCCAAGCTCAAAGATGCGCTATCACTGATAGACGTTGCCAAACGCAAAGAGGTTATGAAKGACGTCGAGCAGATCCTGCAGGACTCCGGCATTATGATCCAGCCATTCTGGCAGAAGCTCTACTGCCATATGAACAAGAAGGTTAAGAACTACGCCATGCACCCAACCTACACAATGGATTTCCAGAAGGTTTGGCTGGACGCCTAAGTCCATCTCCAGAGCACCAATTAGCCGGCACTTTTTGCCCCTCGGGCAAGCGCCGGCCATTTTAAGGATCGATCTACCCAGCGGCTAAGAAAAGTCCCCTGGATGCGTAGCATTCGGCGACCCCCTTGGTTAAAAGAGAACGAGGAAGCCAGACGCGTCGATGCAGCCGCCGCTCAATGTGGRCACAACGAGCTGCAGGGTGGCTGACACAAAGCGAGAGCGGGAATCCAAAGAAGTTCAGCCGAGAGTTCAGCTGAGCCGGTGAGATTGATACCTGGAAGTGGAGCATTGGACTGCCCCAAGCTTCCCGGGATACCGACGTGCCCCGATCCGCGGCGGCCRTAACTCCGAGCGGCTTTCGAGCTGCCACGGAATGCCATGCGCGCCGATTTAATGGGGCCAGAGGTTTCTCACCACTGAGATGGGTAGTRCTTTTCAGTTTTTCTTGCAATCGAACCTGTCGCGAATTATTGTGAGCGCGCCAAGATAAAGCAGCGCAAGGTGTTTATATTAAGCGGTTGCAGGATAGGTCAAAGGAGAAAATCGATCGTCCGCAAGTACTACAACCTCCCGCCATTGACGACTTTGGCTGTGTTTGAGGCGACCGCTCGGCATGCTAACTTCAAAAGCGCTGCAGATGAAATGAACGTAACTGTCAGTGCGGTAAGCCGGCAGATAAAGGCACTAGAGGATGAACTTGGTCTTAAACTTTTCATTAGACTCAAAAATGGAGTTCAGCTGACCGCGGCGGCGCAAGATTTGTTCTCTGAGGTAGCTGCTAGTCTATCGCGTTGCTCTGAAGCGGTCCAGGCCTTAAGGATTGAAAAGGACGACGAAATCGTAACTTTGGCGTGTACTGATGCTTTCGCCACGCACTGGCTTATGCCAAGAATGACGGATTTTTGGGGTAAGTTTCCGCACATTACCGTAAATCATTTCATATCGGATGAGGTTCGTGACTTTCGTAATGCTGAAGTAGACCTTTTCGTAAGACCCGCAGCAGGAATATGGGCGAACGAAAGCACCGAGCCCCTGTTAAAAGATCTCATTTATCCTGTTTGTGGTGCGGCTTTTGCGGAAGAGCACCGTTTTGCCAAGCCAACAGACTTGCCGAGCCTTCCGCTGCTTCATGTAGATTGGAATAATCCGCATTGGCCTCGATGGCACGATTTTCTGCAAAACGCATCTGTTCCCTACCAAGGATTGCGCGGGAGCAGATTTAACAGATACTCGGCTCTCCTTACGGYGGCTGAGGCAAATCAAGGCTTGGCATTGGGATGGGATTCACTGGTCAGACCGATGGTGCTCCAGGGAAGACTCGTCCGGTTCTCCGATGTCGCTATGCGTGACCCTGTCGGCTTTTGTCTGGCTTGGAACAACAGGAAGCCGCTCTCAAAACCTGCGTCAACAATGCGTGCTTGGCTATTGGACCAAGCATGGGCCTTAGCCGATTAGTATCCATTGAGACGTCGATCTGCATTGGTCGCCCGAATTGCAGACGTGGTATGGCTAGCGGCTAGTCGGCGTGCTTTGATTCCCGGGATCATCGCGGTCCCGTCGCTTCTTCCTTAAGAGCTTTGCTCGCRCTCCTACGGGCGGTCGTCGCGGGCACAGTGTGCCTTTGGCTGRCCATCGTAGCGGGGCAAGTGGCCAGCGTTCCTCCTCAGGCCAGACCGACGCATTGGGGAGGTAAGTCTGATCTTGGCGCTAACTACGCCAGACGTCCCTGGCGCCCCGTGCTCGGCAATGGAAGCGGGTGATCACCGGGCTCGCTTTGCTCGATTTCTGAGGGCCAATCTCCATGTTCAGCACCCGGCGCCCCATCGGGGTTGATCGAACGGTAAGGTGAAGGTCTTCCTCGACCGTTCGATCGAAGGCGACTGTTTGATGCCAGCCAACTGTAGGTGCGCCGCGGTGGCAGCATGGTCCCGGTCGCAGTCATCATTGTCGTGCACGCCAATGCGTATGACCGACGCGAGGTGCTGAACATGGAGATTGGCCCTCAGAAGCCGACCCGATCTGGACGCAATTCCTGCGCAAATTGACCGGGCGCGGCCTCAGTTGCGTATTCCGACGAAGCCGGCCACCGATTCCGATTTGAAGCCGGCCAGTCATTCCGATTTCGTTCCGGCCACCATTCCGATTTGAAGCCGGACGTTTTTCGKTCTGATCCTGGGTCTCGTTGATGTTTGGGTTGGGTTTTGTTTCAGGTCAAGCTTCGGTGTTTTCGGATGCGACTGGCGGGCGCTGTTTTCGCATGCTTTCACCGGTGAGATCGATGCGGTAGGCGTTGTGAACGAGGCGATCCAAGATGGCATCGGCAAGAGTCGGGTTTGCAATAATCTCCCACCAGCGATCCACGGGCACCTGACTTGTGACGATGGTTGAGCGTCGCTCGTAGCGGTCCTCAATGATCTCCAGGAGATCGCGACGTTGGTCGTCATTGAGCTTTTCCGGTCCCCAATCATCGAGGATCAGCAGGTCGGTCCTGGCAAGAGATTTGAGGATCCTGCCGTATCGCCCGTCGCCTCTCGCAAGCGAGAGAGCGGCGAATAGCCGGGGAACCCGGTGATAGGCGACGGAGAAGTCTTCGCGGCAGGCCTTGTGACCGAGAGCGCAGGCAAGCCAACTTTTGCCGACGCCGGCCGGCCCGGTGATGAGAAGGCCGTGATGCTTTCTGATCCAGTCGCAGCCGGCAAGCGCCATGAACAGATTACGGTCGAGACCGCGTGCGGCACGGAAATCGGCATTCTCGATCTGCGCGTTCTGGCGAAGCTTGGCCGCCCTGGCGCGAGCCTCGAAACGCTTCTGGCGGCGCATGGTCGCCTCGCGTTCGAGCAGCATGGCAAGCCATTCGCCGTGCTCGAKGCCGCACGCTTCGGACTGGGCTTCGAGTTCCTGGAAAGCGGTTGCCATGCCGTAAAGGCCGAGCTCTCGCAGCATGTCTATGGTGGGATTGATCAGCATTGGTGGATCTCTCAATGAAAGTAATCAGGGCCACGCAGATTGGCGTGATCGACGATGGCGGTTGGTTCGGTGGAATGGCGTGCGGCTTTGTGGTTGGCGATGAGCGAGGCAATGCTCTTGCAGTTCAGGCCACCAATCTCGACAGCGCGGGCTGACACGACTACGGCCCGATTGCGATCGATGTCGCGAAACAGGCGTAGGATGCCCAGACATGTTCGAAAGCCCTGCTCGGGATGCGGACGGCTGGAGAGGATTGCGATGACCAGGCCTTCCGTCTGCGGTCCGATGGATGCGGCCCAGCGCCGAAAGCGCTCCGGTGTCCATTCGGCATAGCGCCGGTGGGAGCTGGGCATGTGATCCGGATCGGTTCCATGGCGAGGACCTCCATAGCGGCGCTGATGCGCCGCGACGCGCTTGCCACGGTGGAAGATCTCGATGGTGCGCGCCGTCGCTCTCAGGTCGACCTGCTGACGAATGAGGCTGTGG
>NZ_MDFL01000041.1 GCF_001854785.1 Mesorhizobium sp. ORS 3428 | reverse complement strand
TTTTTCCAGGTCGATCGAGCGCATGACAGCCGTCTCTCAAACCCTGGCGAGTTTAGCCCGCCGCGACAATGCTTCCTCCCTGATCCCAGTCAGGGTCGTTCGTGTCGTGATGGCTTCCGGATCGATCAGGAGCTCAAGAACGGCGGGACGTTTTGCGCTCAGGGCGCGCTCAAATGCCGCCCCAAATTCGGATGTTTCGCGCACCTGCTCTGCAAACGCCCCGAAGCTTCGCGCATAAGCCGCGAAATCAGGGTTCTTCAGGAAAGTCGCCGGCGTACGTCCAGGAAACTCCCGCTCTTGATACATACGAATTGTGCCGTATAGGCCGTTGTTGACCACAAGAATTATCACAGCGGCCTCATATTGCATGGCCGTGGCCAGTTCCTGTCCCGTCATCAGGAAGCCGCCGTCGCCAACGAAGCACAGCACCACGCGTTCAGGGTGTGTGAGCTTAGCGGAGACCGCAGCCGGAACACCATATCCCATCGCGCCGTTGGCGGGACCAAGCAGCCTCCCCGGTCCGGGGAAACGATGATAGCGATTGACCCATCCGGCGAAGTTTCCGGCATCGGTGGTCACGATTGTATCGCTGGGAACCATGTCGCCTATCGCCTTCATCACAATAGCCATATCGAGCGCGCCCGGAGTAGTGTCCGGGACCGCGCTTTGTTCGAAAGCGTGTCGGCCGGAGGCGCACCAGCGCTTACGTGCCGTCATCATCGGAAGCGCCACCGGCACAGCTGCCAGCACGGCGGCGAGAAACTGTTCGGGACCGGCATTGATGGGCAGCACGGCCTGATAGACCCGRCACAATTCATTCGGGTCGGGGTGGACGTGCACCAGCGGCTGGATCGGCGTGGGTGCCTGGACGATCGTGTAGGACTGGGTCGTCAACTCGCCGAGCCGCGCGCCAATCGTAATCAGCAGGTCGGTTCGCCGGATCGCATCGGCGAGGGCAGGCATGATGCCCAGGCTGCAATCGCCGATATAGTTCTCGTGCGTGTTGTCAAAACGATCCTGGCACCTGAATGAAGCGCAGACGGGGATGGAATGTCTTTCGGAAAAGTGCAGCAGCATCTGCTTGGCTGCATCGCTCCAGCCGCCGCCGCCGACCAGAATGAGCGRCCTTTCGGCACCTTTCAGGCGATGCGCGAATTCCTCAATGTCTTGCTCGCTCGGCGAGGCACAGACAACCCTGTAAGGCTTCATGTCGTCGGCTTCCACCTGGTCGAGGAGCATGTCCTCCGGCAGGGACAGGACGACGGGACCYGGCCTGCCAGAGACCGCAGTGTGGAAGGCGCGACTGACAAATTCCGGGATCCTGCGTGCATCCTGGATTTCGGCCACCCATTTCGCCGTATGGGCAAACATCCCCTTGATATCGATCTCCTGGAAAGCCTCCCTCTCTGATGTCTCACGCGCCACCTGACCCACGAACAGAATCATCGGCGTGGAATCTTCGAAGGCGGTATGAACCGCAACCATCGCGTGACTTGCACCGGGTCCTCTGCTGACGAAGCATATTCCTGGGCGGCCCGTGAGTTTTCCATACGCCTCGGCCATATGGCCGGCGCCAATTTCGATTCGTGTGGAGATGACCCTTACGCGGTCTTCAAGATCGTGGAAGGCGTCCAGGGCCGCCAGGAAGCTCTCGCCCGGCACGCAAAACACGGTGTCGGCACCATGTCGGATCAACTGATCCGCCAAAACTCTTCCACCGTTTCGCATGAGTTCCACAACTCCATCCTTCGAGAATTGACCAGATACTCTTTATATGCGAATTTTGCAACAGTCGCAGATCGCGCTGAGGCTCTAAGATTTTGCCCGTGGATGTCGACAAGCCATTTGYCGGGCATGCAGGATTCGAGCTGTCCCGACCACCAGTGTGCAGGCGGGCTTGCGTGGTCGCCAGTACGCATTGTCCTTGCCCTATCGACACGGCGCCGATGCAGGCTTCGACTGCAGGCTTCATCTTTGGTTGGATAGTGGGGCCGCGCCTGCRATCAGGTGCGCGAGCACGAGTGTTCGGCTTTCGGGCTGACCATGATGCCGGTGTGTTGGACTAGCGCAAGGAGCGGCTTGGCATGAAGGGATATTGGCTCATAATCGGCACCGAGATATCGGATGAGGCGGCRCAAGCCGAGTACCGCAGATTGTGGAAACCCATCGGCCAGAAGTATCAAGCCCGTGTCAACCCGTCTAAAGAGCCGCCTGTGCTTCAAGAGGAGCGGGATGCGTGTCGAATGACCGTCATCGAATTCCCATCGATAGAACTGGCGAGGGCATGCTATCGCGACCCGGCCTATGACGAGGCTCGCCGCTATGCACTGCAAGCATCCAAACGCGAACTCCTGATCTTCGAAGGGGACCTGCGCTAGACGTCAACCTTTCGCGCCGTTTGAGGCCGGAAGGTCGATACCGGATGACGGCCATGCCGGACCCGGCTGCTGCGGGAGCGGGTACAAGTGGCTATCCGCTTGGGTGCCTAGCTTTGTCGATCGCCTGTGAGATCCGAGCAGCCGTGCGCTGCAATGAAGCGAGGTACTTCGATGTTGCCTCGTTTTCCGAAACTTCGCGGTTCATCGTGACATTTATCGACGCGATAGCCTGCCCAGCTAGGAGTATGGGAACGGCGATCGCCCAAATGGCACGGTTGTAGACGAGGGCTGAATATTCCTGGCTCATGACTGCGTAGCCACATTCGCGCACCCTGGCGAGCACACCTTGCAGCTTTCCGCGGTCGCGGGCTAGGTCGTTCCATGGTTCAGCGACTTGCGCCGAGACCTCAACCGCGGTTTGGAGCTCGCTTTCTGTGCAAAAGGCAAGATAGGCAAGGCCAAGAGATGTACCCATTATGGGAGCACGGAAGCCAGGCGGACGGGGATAGAAGAGCCGGCTCTCGGAGCGGCTCGTCTCGGCAACTATCATCGCGTCGCGGTYGAACACCGCGACGTCGGATGGCCAGGAGATCTCGCGTTGCAGCGCATAAAGAAACGGTCCAGCTATCACACCCATTTCGCGATAAGCCTCAAAGCCAGAACTCAACTCAAGCACTTTGCCGCTAACGACATAGGCGGCGTTGCTCGTGTCCTTGAGGACGTATCCGGCGCTCTCGAGGGTTTCCAGGAAACGCACAGCCGTGGAGGACGTCAACCCCGAGGCGCGAGCGATTTCGCTCACGGTCGATTGGCGTCGGCTGTTAACGACGTTCAAGACTTTTAGGGCGCGAAGTACCGCGTTGACGGGTCTGTATGAAGGCATCGTTCGTCCCCTTGTCGACATCGCCAGCCGTTGCCGCGTTTGCCGCAGGCAGGAACTGTCAGTCCGGACAGCGATAGCTCCCCGTGGGGAAAGACGCAAATTTCAGAGCCGCGATGCGGCTAGGTGGCTTTGCGGCTCGAGCCACCGTTGATGTCCGGGGCATATCGACGCCTCGTTGCCATAACGGCGGCATCAAATGGCGAGGCGGGCAGYCGGGCTTCCCACAGGCACAGATGCCGTCTTCGCCGTGAAGGATCGTAGTTGCTCTTTTCCCCCGGTAAAGACGGATGCTAGCCCGGAGTAGTGAGCCGGACGGTTGCTTAGGCCTTGGCTCTCGCAAGATCCAAGGCAATGTCCACAATCATATCCTCCTGCCCCCCGACCATACCGCGCCGGCCGGCTTCGGCAAGGATTGCTCGCGTGTCGACGCCATATCCGGTGCTGGCCTTTTCCGCGTGACGGAGGAAGCTTGAGTAGACGCCTGCATAGCCGAGCGTCAGCGTCTCGCGATCCACCCGGACGGGCCGATCCTGGAGGGGGCGAACCAGTTCTTCGGCCGCATCCATGAGCTTGAAAAGGTCGCAGCCATGTTTCCAGCCTTTGCGGTCAGCTACGGCGATGAAGACCTCCAGAGGCGTGTTTCCCGCCCCCGCTCCCATCCCGGCAAGGCTGGYATCGACGCGGATAGCGCCGGCCTGAACACCGACAATCGAGTTCGCGACGCCAAGCGAAAGATTGTGATGAGCATGGATGCCGCGTTCCGTCTCCGGCCTTAGTACCCGGTCATAGGCTTCGCAACGCGCGCGGTATCCGTCCATGTCGAGCGCGCCACCACTGTCGGTGATATAGACGCAGGTCGCGCCATAACTCTCCATGAGCTTCGCCTGCCGGGCCAACGTTTCTGGCTCGATCATGTGGCTCATCATCAGGAATCCGACCGTGTCCATGCCAAGGTCTCGTGCTGCCGCAATATGCTGCTTGGCTACATCGGCYTCAGTGCAGTGAGTCGCGATCCGAACCGAACGAACACCAAGGGCGTGAGCTTGCTTCAGATCATGAACGGTCCCGATGCCAGGAATGAGAAGGGTGGTCAGCYGCGCATTTTGCACTACGTCGGCAACCGACGCGATCCATTCCCAATCTGTGTGGGCGCCGAAGCCGTAGTTGAAGGAGGAACCATTGAGACCGTCCCCATGYGCGACCTCAATTGCATCGACGCCGGCGACATCGAGGGCGCTAGCAATGGCGCGGACCTGATCGATGYCGTAGCTGTGACGCACGGCATGCATGYCGTCGCGCAAAGTCACGTCCTGAATGTAGAGCTTCGTTTGCGTCGGATCGAGGTTCATGGATTTTCCACATTAGTCGTCATGGATGACGACGCGCTGACGCTGCTCGCCAAGTCCTTTGATGCCAAGATGCATTTCGTCGCCGGCAGCCAAATAGCGCGGCGGTTTCATACCCATGCCGACACCGGGAGGTGTTCCCGTCGTGATGATGTCTCCGGGTTCGAGCGTCAGAAACTCGCTGACATATGCGACAACGGTCGGCACATCGAAAATCATGGTGTCAGTGTTTCCGGTCTGACAGCGCTGCCCGGAGACATTCATGAACATCGACAGGCCGCGCCCCTCGCCCAATTCGTCCGTTGTGACAAGCCAAGGTCCCACTGGCCCGAAGCCATCATGGCTCTTGCCTTTGTCCCAGGTGCCACCGCGTTCCAGCTGGTGCGAGCGCTCCGACACGTCATTGACGAGAACGTAACCGGCTACATGCGCCATCGCCTCGCCACGCGAAACATAGCGG
>NZ_MDFL01000040.1 GCF_001854785.1 Mesorhizobium sp. ORS 3428 | reverse complement strand
GGATCTGCAGCAGCGCTTGATGGCGCGATCGCCAAGGCTTATGAGGGCAAGAAGGGCTTCATCGCGGCGTACTGGGCTCCTACTTCGCTTCTCGTAAAGTATCCGATGGTGCGCCTTGAAGCCGCCCATGACGAGGCCGAGTGGGTGCGTTGCACCACAAAGCAAGATTGTCCTGATCCGAAGCCGAATTACTGGAAGACGGCCGAAGAAATCACACTCGCCTCCGGAAAGTTCTTGAAGCGCGACGATGTGGCTCCGGCAAAGGATTATTTCGCAAAGCGGAGTTGGAGCCAGGCCGAGGTTGGCAAGGTCATGCTATGGATGACTGAGAACCAGGCCAACGGCGAGGACGGCGCAAAGTGGTTCATCCAGAACATGCCTGAAGTCTGGACGAAGTGGGTCACGGCTGACGTCGCCGAGAAAGTCAAGGCTGCGGCCAAGTAAAGTCGCGAATTGCATCGAAGCRGCTAACTTTGGTGGCTGTGACGTGCTTTCAGCGGTAACATGCCTAGGGGCGCGATATGGAATGGCTGTTTAAATTTCCGCAGTTAGACGCTGACTTTCTACTGACCATCAAACGGGCGACCGACGGGTCACTTCGAAGCTTGACAAGACTTTATGGCGACACGATCGAGAATTTCTTCTACCCGCTGCAGCAGGTTTTGATTTTCTTCGAAGACATAATCACCGGGTCGCCATGGCCGCTCGTGATTGTTGTGCTAGCCGGTGTGGCGTGGTTTGCGGCGCGGCGTTGGTCCGTGGTAGCGGCTGTCGTCGGAACTCTGATCGCGATCGGCCTTCTTGGCCTGTGGCAGGATGCGATGAAGACGATTTCGCTCGTCTTYACAGCTACGGTCTTTTCCATCGCCCTCGGTATGCCTCTGGGCATCTTTATGAACCGCTTTCAGCGCGTTGGTGCTGCGATTCAGACAGTACTCGACGTAATGCAAACGATGCCGCCTTTCGTCTATCTGATCCCGGTCGTCATGCTGCTCGGCATCGGCCGCGTGCCTGGGTTCATTGCTGTAGTGATCTACGCCGTGCCACCGATTATCCGTCTTACTGACCTGGGGATTCGCCTGGTGGACAAAGAAGTCCTGGAAGCCGCCGATRCTTACGGMTGTTCGCGGGGGCAAAAGCTCTGGAAGGTCCAAATGCCGCTTGCGATGCCCACGATCATGGCGGGCGTTAATCAGACGATCATGATGGCCCTCGGCATGGTTGTCATCGCTTCAATGATCGGCGTGCAGGGGCTGGGTCTGAACGTCCTGCAAGCAATTGCCAATCAGTATTTTACGCAGGGCATCTTCAACGGCTTTGCCATTGTTGGGATTGCAATTATCTTCGACCGCACCAGCCAGGCCTATGGCCGCCGGCTCCAGATGCGACAGGCAACCCGCGCATGATTAATGGCCAGGCGTCGATCGAGATACRCGATCTATACAAGATCTTTGGCAGGTCGCCGGAGCAACACGTCAGCCGAGTCCGCAGTGGATTGTCTAAGGCCGAGCTTGGAAAAGTTCATGGACACATACTGGGGCTGAACAATATCAACATATCCATGCCGGCCGGCAAGATCCAGGTCATCATGGGGCTGTCCGGCTCCGGCAAGTCGACGCTAATTAGGCACATCAATCGCCTGATCGAGCCAACGTCTGGCTCGATCATGATTGACGGACGCAACATTTTGGAGATGTCCGAACTGGAGTTGCGGGAATTTCGTCGCAACAAGACAGCGATGGTTTTTCAGAGGTTTGCGCTCCTGCCGCACCGGACCGTTCTCGACAACGTGATTTTTGGATTGGAGGTGCGCGGCATTGACAAGGCCAGGAGCCGCGCCATTGGYATGCGCTGGATCGAGCGCGTTGGGCTTGTCGGGTTTGAGAAGCGCTATCCGGAAGAATTGTCTGGCGGCATGCAACAGCGGGTGGGACTGGCGCGCGCCCTCAGCAACGATGCCTCCATCCTGTTAATGGACGAGGCCTACTCGGCTCTCGATCCGTTGATAAGGACCGACATGCAGACCATGCTCCTTGAATTGCAGGCTGAGTTGAAGAAGACCGTTGTCTTCATCACGCACGACCTTGATGAGGCGCTGCGGCTTGGGGACCAGATCGTCATCTTGCGGGACGGTTCGATCATCCAGCAAGGTGACARCCAAGACATTCTGTTAAACCCCGCCGACGATTACATCGCCAGGTTCGTAAAGGACGTCAATCGCGCGCGATTCTTAAAAGTGGATGCTGTCATGGAACCCATTCCGCCATCCGTCAACAGATCGCTGCCGACGCTTAGGTCTGGATCGACCCTGGAGACCGCGGCCGTGGAGCTTACAAATTCTCCGTCTTACGAAGCCACTGTTGTCGATAGCGCTGGCAAGCCCCTCGGAGCAGTTTCCCTGCGCAAGATCACCGCTGCTATGTCGTCCGCAATCGCTAAGCACGAGGCAATGAAACGCGATGTTGCGATCGATGCTGTGGATGCATGCGGCCGATAGGCGGCCGCATAACAGGAATGTCGGTAGAGCAGGGCGCCGTCAGCGTCACCATCGCCTCGGGCCGGCTCGCAATCGCAGTGCCCAAACTTGCTGGTCCGTTTCGCGGGCCGGGCGGCGAGCAGTCAGCGAGTCCATGACCCRCGTTCTAGATGGCGTGCGTGGAATATGCTTCAGGTGATTAGTGGTCGCCGTGCCGATGTAGAGGATTGACACTCTCTCACGCAGGTGCACCGAGGAGAAGTCCTTCATGCAGTCTGTACACGCAGAAAGAGGCTCGTCCGGATGAGCAGGGTGACGCGTGGAGATGCGGCAGTTTCGTCGGCAACGTTTGYCCCGCTGGAAAACTCAACCTTTCGCTCCATCTGGATTGCCGCGCAATTGTCCAGCTTTGGGTGGCTATTGCAGACTGTTGCCGTCGGTTGGCTGATGGCGACCATCTCAAGCTCCGATGTGATGGTCGCACTGGTGCAGACTTCCACGACGCTGCCGGTGTTCATACTGTCGATCTTTGCTGGCGCTATCGCCGATAATTTCAGCCGGCGCAATGTGATGACGATGGGCTGGTGCGTTATAGCGCTATCATCAACGATGTTGACAGCTCTTGTGGGTCTGGGGTTTTACAATCCATGGATGATCCTGGCATTCAGCTGCCTGGCTGGGTGCGGAGCCGCCTTTACCGATCCGGYTTGGCACGCCTCGGTCGGYGATATCCTGCGAAAACGCGAAGTTCYGGCTGCGGTCACACTGATCTCGGTGGGCTACAATGYAGTGCGAAGTATCGGTCCGGCGCTCGGCGGYGTTGTCGTTGCGTCCTTTGGAGCCCTAACCGCTTTCGCGGCCGCCACGCTGACCTACCTCGTCATGCTGTGGGCCATCGGACGCTATAAATGGGCTGGTCGCCCGTCGCCCCTGCCACGTGAGTCACTAACCACCGCCGTATATGACGGGACGCGCTTCACGGCACTGTCGGCGGAGATCATGGCAGCAATCGCGCGGGGAGYGCTTTTCGGCCTGGCGAGCATTTCCATATTGGCCCTGCTTCCCCTGATTGCTCGCGATCAGCTGGGAGGGGGACCAATCGCCTACGGCATCCTCATGGCCGGTTTCGGCACTGGCGCCTTGTGCGCCGGCCTGTCCAACAACCTGCTGAGAAGGTCGCTGTCTCAGGAGYGGTTAACGACGCTTGCGTGCATAGCCGCTGCTGGGTGCTGCGTGGCTCTTGCGTTCACGCCTTCCCTGGCGGTGGCCAGTGTTGCCTTGACGCTCGGCGGCGCCGCCTGGGTCGTCACCTGGACGGGGCTTGACGTCAGCGTACAATTGTCGAGCCCTCGGTGGGTCGTTGGTCGGACGCTCTCGATCCACTATGCCCTTTGCTCCGGCGGCCTTGCCGCCGGGAGCTGGCTTTGGGGCGCAGTGGCTGAGCACTATTCGCTCGCATTGGCGCTGGAAAGCTCCGCAGGCGCTCTGCTGTTGGTTGCCGGCACTGGCTTGCTTCTTCCAATCCGTGAATGGCAAGAGGCCGACCAGGACCCTCTTGGCTTCGAAACACCAGCAATTGCGCTGGAGCTGAAGCCTAGAAGCGGYCCGATCGTGGTGAAGATCGAGTATTCGATTCCGGAGCCGAATGTGGATACCTTCTTGGAGCTGATGCGGGAAAGACGTCGTGTGCAAAGGCGGGTGGGAGCTCGACACTGGAACATCCAGCGCGATCTGCGGGAGCCGTTGCTTTGGACCGAGACGTTTCGCACACCGACCTGGATGGATTACCTTCGCCTGAACCATCGCCTGACAGCGACCGACAAGGAACTGGATCAGCGACTCCTCGAATTGCATGCGGGAGAGCTTCCACCTTGCACCAGCCTTTTGATCGAGCGTCCGACGGGTGCGACTCGCAGGCGACATGAATCGACGGGCTTCCTTTTCCGGCGCTGACCTATGCACTCYCAAACCCACGGCGGCGATCAGCGCCCGGCGGAAGAATGAGATGCCATGCGCATATGCGAAAGCAGATGTCCCGGTGAGCACATGGAAGGATTTCTAATCCCAAACGAACCAGTCCGTGGCTCCGTCGAACTTTCGAGCGCAATAACTGTGCATGCCGCAGGGTACTAGTATTTCATACCCCTTCCGAGATGATTTCACCAAAGCTGGTGTGGTCTTCTCATAGATCGAGCGAGACGCTTGGCTTCGTCAGAAACCGTTCCCTTTGCACGCCGTAAAGTCYGGGCCGGCATCTCGAAGACCAAGACCGGAATGCAGAGACACCAGGCGACGAAGGTTTGAAAGTGCGACCGAACCTCTTGGACGGGATGTCATAGTCGATTACGTCGAGATGGGACCTCCCGTTGCGGAGAAGCTCAATAGTTTGATCAGGCGGGTGAAGCATTGCATACTTGAATTTGGACACAGTGATGATGGTCTCTCGGCCTTCATCTGCCGATCGAATGYTGGATGGTGTCGCTTTGGCGYGGCGCGAACACGCGTGCTTGCAGTGGGAGGCAAGAGGCAAGTCCGATTAGGCAATGCATCCTTGGAATCCCAAGGCGCAGGGCGTGTTTTCAGCTGGGCAACGCTCGCCGAAAACTTGGGGTAAAGACCACAAACAGGCAATTGCGCGCTCGGCTGGCTCGGGCCTTTCGGTTCACTGACAAGTTAGCCAGCGCAATAGAACAGCCTGGCGTGGCGTG
>NZ_MDFL01000039.1 GCF_001854785.1 Mesorhizobium sp. ORS 3428 | reverse complement strand
CCAGGTACGCCAGCACAAGCGAAAACAATTGGTATGCGGCATCGCGGTGTTCGGTCGCAGGATTCTCGGCCGCGGTCCCGACGGGCAAGCGTAGGAACACCCGGTGGCGGTCGAGCAAAGAATGCTCATCGAGCCAAACCCCCAGACAGGCTAATCCATCGTGTTCAATCCGTTGGGCGAGTTTTTCCGGATCTGCGATCAAGCTGGTTGAGATCGCTTGCGCCTGGTGTCGGATGCCAAACGTATGCGCTTCAGCGCCGATACGTTCGATCAGAACGGTAAGTTCAGACTTGGAAACCAGCTTCACCAGCGAACGGRCATGCCAGATACTACCGGCAAACACAGCCGCTTGGCGCGGATCATGCCCATGCAGAAGGTCCGGCCCCCAACCGCTTCCATTGAGGTCCATTCCATCGTCGAGGAGTAGTTTTGCCAGTCTTGGCTGCAGTCTTTGGTTGTTCTGYAACCGCACCAACGTCGCAGCCGACAAARCCGGGTCAAGGCGTGCAGCAAGGCGGGTCGGATGGGCTGAAGCGGCAAGCTCGCCCAGGACCGTAAAAGGCAATTTGAACGAGTCGTTGCGTTTGAGGGTTTGCATCCGTATCGGCATTGGGAATACCTCCTATGCGGCATCGCCGATGGTGTTTTTACGAGCGGCCGCGATTGCTGAAACACCCGAGCGCCCCTCGAGCCTGGCTCGTTGCGATAGCTGCCTCCKCCCATAGACAAGAGAAGTAGCCAAGTAGAACAGCACCGCGAATACTGCCACAGCGAGACCCGCAATGACCGCCAGAATTGGCACCGGAATTGATTTAGCTGCGTGGGTCAAGGCAGGCCGTTGCTCAACTGCCGGCCGTTCCGCCGGCACGAATACGACCTCTACCTTGTCGTAGGATAACCCTTGGATGCTGTTTGCAACGAGCATCTTTATCTGCGGCAGTAGAGCCGAGACATTTATGTTGGCATCGTGGCGGACGAATACCGAGGCCGAGGATGGTGTGGCGCGCTCCCGCAACAGGTCGTWGTCAGGCAAAACAACATGGACACGTGCTGAGAAAACGCCGTCGATTTCGCTAATGGTATGCGACAATTCTTCGTTCAACGCATAGACGTAACGGGCGCGCTCCTCGGTCGGCGAGGCAACGAGGCCCGATCCTTCGAATATTTCGCCGAGATTCTTGAAAACCTGACGCGRCAGCCCTTTCGCATTCAACAGGTTGRTTGAGAAGGCAACCTGCTCATTTTCGACCTGAATCGTGCTGGTCCCATCCTTGGCTTCGACGCGGACCGCATCCACGCCGTTGTCAAGCAAAAGCGCGAGCATCTCATTGGCATCGCGTTYCTGCAATTTTGTGTAGAGATCGTCCTTGCAWCCACTCAGAAGCAAGAGTAGCGGCAAAACGTAATGACACGATCGCCGACCAGCCGGGCGGCGATCAATGCCTTCGCCGTGCGGTGACGCGATCATGCGCCTCGTTCATCCTTGTTTTATTAGAGTGTTCACGGATGACGTAGCGCCGCTGATACTCTTGGTGACAAGGGAAACCTCAGTGACGGCGCTGTATACTTCCCGCAGACTGGCAATCATCGCTTCGTAATTCTCCCTTCCTGGCGGAGCGCCTGACATGCGCATTCCCGACCCTGCTTGGGAAGGGGACTGCTCCGCCGGCCCGAGTAGGAAGTCCTTCACAACGGGTACCTCTTGGTCGGGCGTGGCAGGTGTCACGGCATTGTCCCTATACAGCGATGAAAGGGTCTGGAGCACGCGGTCGCCCAATGGGCTCGTCTCGCTGGTCGCGCGCGGAACCTGCAGGACTGGAGCAACAGGCCCCGCCCCCGCCGTCGCCGACGGGCCATCGTTTTTGATCGAAGCGACCGCCTCTACAAGTGCGCACTCAAACTGAGCCTGCGAGCCGCATGCTGACCTTTCCCCCACCCTAGACAGGTTATCGGCAAAATTGGCAGAGATGGACGTAACACCAATTGTCATGCAAAGACTCAGTTATTCTGTTTGAGGTGTGATGATTTGATCGTTCATCACCCGCTGTCGAGCTGCTGTCCTAGGGAGGCGAACTGACGACAAGCTGACGAACTGGCCACCAAGCGTCATTTAAAGGCCACGTTCGGCGTCCAGGTCAGCACGAACTTCAACTTTCGATTTTGGACAAGATGCCGGAAAATACGATCCGATCTWCCATTCTGCACATTGCGATGAGAGTTCTCTTTCTCGGGGTTCTTCTCTCCACCGGCATTTATACGACGCTGGCGGCCCCTCTGTCGCTGCCGTCGACGCCTTATAGGTATACAGTTCTGGATCAGGACCTGTCCGCCGCTTTGCGAGAATTCGGCAACAACCTCAATGTCCACGTCAACGTCAGCTCCGAGGTAAAGGGGCGCATCCGCGGGCGTATGCCGAGTATGTCGCCGCGCGCGTTTCTGGATCGCTTGACCGACCTCTACGATCTCCAATGGTATTATGATGGGCTTGTGCTCCACGTATCTGCTGCGAAAGAAGCGCAGACTCGTATGCTGGTTTTGACTTCAGTCCGCTTCGAGGTGTTCAAGGCGGCCCTTGATGAGCTTGGAATTTCCGACGAGCGCTACGTCGTGAGACCGGCACCGGGAAAGGGCCTAGTCATGGTTTCCGGCCCACCCYGCTTCATTGTGCTTGTGGAGCAGACGTACAACGGCCTCGTAGCGGAGGCACAGGCGCGACCTCACGACACCGGGACGCCCCCAAAGGAGACGGAATTGATGTTGTTTCGTGGCTCCTCGACCGTGGTCGTTCGCGATGGGCGACCTGAAGGTCCGTTCTCTTCCGAAATGCCGCATCAGGACAGCGTCGTCCGTGAGCCTGCACAGAGCCAGAGATGACAATTGAGGATTCACCGCAGCTTCCCCTAGGAAACAACAAGGCCGCCATTCGCTAACAATTGCGCTTCCTTCCGCACTCGTCAGCTGTTCGACAGCTGAAGCTTGTAACCGGTGTTGTCGCTGACGAGGAACTAAAAATCAGCAGCATTGATAGCCGCACGTTAGTCATGCGGCCGGCGTTCGGTATTCCGTCGGGAACGACGGTGGCACCAGGTGACGCAAATGTGACGGCTTTTGATCTCAACTGTGAGGATGCACGATGTCACTTAACCTTTCGGCAGCAAATAGCTCCACCCCCGCCCTCTCCCCACAGGCCTGCGCGGGCCTAGAACCTTCTCCGCAAATTGTCGCCCAGACCGGGCAAGGCGCGCTTCTGCCCTTCCAGGCGATGCTTTCCAGCTGCTCGCCGCAGGACAAAGTGCCCGATTCCTTCGCGCAACTGGGCGTGCCAGCGGATTTGAAGTCGGCCATGGACGAATTCCAGCAGCACCCGCTGGACGAACTGTCGCMAGATGTGAAGGCGTCGCTGCGAGACTTGCGAGAGYACCCGCTCGAGCTCATGCCACCCGCTCTGAGGGAAGCATTCAAATCATTGGGTCAAGCCTCTGCGGGCGCTTCGCCTCCCATCGCACCACCTCCCATCGCGCCGGCGCCGATAGCGGGTACGCGGATCACGTGGTGTGGCGGCAAGCTGACTGAGCCCGAGTTGCAGATTGTAGCGGTGCTGAACCGCCATAAGGACAAATGCCCGCTCAGTTGGGATTCGCTGAGCGAGCTAGCCAATGATCCGTCCACGCCGCCGGATCTTAAGGCTGCTATCGAAAGCTTGCAGCAGGACCCGGAGCTCTTTTATGCCATCGGCTCGCAGGGTGATGGCCGCTGCGGCGGCAAGATCAAGGCAAATGATTTGTCCGGGTTCTCAGGCCATCACCCACAAGTCGCCGCCTTCCAGGACCAGCAAGCACGAAGCTACGAGCAGAACTACATCCCATCCGACGGATCTGGAAATGGTCAGCCGACGGTCATGACCTTGAACGATGCAGTGCGCGAGCTTTACCGATACTCCGACAACCTACCCAAGAACCTGAGCCTGGCTGATTTCGACAAGATCGTTGACGGCACAGCAAAAACCGGCAAATGCCCGCCCCAAGTCATTGCAGCCGCCCAATATTTCCTCACTCATCCAGATGCCTGGAAGCAGTTGTATGGTGGYTCGATCGACAAGGTGCACAAATATGACTTCCTGCAAGTCGCCTCATCGTCGATGAGCCTCACGCAACCCGAGCTGAACACGCTCGATACAATTAGCCGCAATCAGCGTGACTTTTTCGGGAGCGGTGTCCTGACGCGTGACAAACTGGCGAAGATGGCCGACGACAAGAGTCTCGGTCCGAAGGTACGGCAAGCGGCGTCGCAGCTACTGTCAGATCCTTTATTGTTCGGTTTGCTGAACAATTCAATTACGGGCTACAAGACCCATCATGGGTTCTTCGACTTCGGAGGGGGACATACGGTCGATTCCGGTAACATCAGCAACCGGGACTTCACGAAATTCTACAACGATATGACGGTTGCGAACCGCACGATTCAGCAGGCAAAGACCCATGTTCCCAAAACCCAGGCAGATAAGGACGCGGTCGCGGACATGAAGATGGGCATGGCGGACCAGCCCGATATCAAGTCTGTCAAGAAGAATGGCGGGGCTTTGATGCACGCCATCGACGGCGTTCTCAAAGTGGGCTCGCAAGTTTTTGATTGGGCCGCGACAGCGGCGGGGCTGCTCAGCTTCGTTCCGGGCCTGGGCCAAGTGGCCGATGCTGTTTCAATGGCGATTGAGGGGGCGTCGCAAGCGGCGAAGCTTATCCATACCGCCATTAGCGGAGGCAACATTAAGATGGCTTTGGCCGAAGCAGGCCTCGATTTCGCGGCTCAGGCTGTAAGCCTTGTCGCCGGCCCCGAGGTCAAACTCGCAATTCGCAACGGTCTCGTGAAGGCGGCGGTAGAAGAGGCCGTCGCGGCCGGCGTCAATCTACCGGTTGCGGCCGCGAAATCCTATGCAGAAGATTATCTAAACAATCTGAAGGCACGCCTTGAGGCTGGCCCAATGCAAGCCGCAGGCGTTCCCGACTATGCAGGCATGCCTCAAAACATAGCCTGATAAATCACTCCGCGTCTCCTTCCGCGCGGATTGCCTATCCTGCCAATCAGCGGCTGCACAAACTTTGCCGCCCTGATTGGTGGGCTGGGTTGCGGCGGGGTGGATCCCTCGATGGTGCGATAGATCATCCATTGCATAGTCGGCGCACCATCCAAAAGGATGTCGTGGATGTCGCTGACAACAAGTTCCGCATGCCGATCATGGACGCGTAGCGTAGCCTTCAATCGATCAGTTCCTGGCGGGGTCTTAGAATAGCCTGGCAGGAAGGGGAAGTTTGTCCGACTGCGATAGCGAACCTCAATCAAAGCACGGCTGTCGTCCGACTAATCTTCGCTCGAGCATCACCATCTGCGGGCGTGGTAGACGAGGAGGCTTTGGTTGCACAAGT
>NZ_MDFL01000038.1 GCF_001854785.1 Mesorhizobium sp. ORS 3428 | reverse complement strand
GACGGCGGCCTCGCCGTTGAAGCAAATGCCATGAACCTGACGGCCAATCCGCTTTCCCTTTGCAAGTCCATGCGCTAGTTCAACGAACAGGCAAAGGCGGATGGCCAAGAGGGGACGAACAAGAAGCATGGCAGGCGAAGACGATACAGCGATGCGGTTTCCCGTCCTGATCGGCGATATTGGCGGTACCAATGCTCGCTTCTCGATTGTGCTCGACGCCAATTCGGAAGCGACYGAGCCGCAGATTGTCYAGACGGCCAATTTCAAGACYATCGACGAGGCGATCCAGGCGGCGGTGCTCGATCGCTCGTCGGTCCAGCCGAATTCGGCCTTGCTGGCGGTTGCCGGCCCCGTCGACGGCGACGAGATCCGGCTCACCAACTGCCCCTGGGTGGTCAAGCCGCGCCAGATGTTTGCCAATCTGGGCTTAAGCGAGATCGTCGTGCTCAACGATTTCGAGGCGCAGGCGCTGGCTGTCGTGGCGCTCGGCGAAGAGCATATGGAAAAGATCGGCGGCGGCACGCCGGAGCCGAGCGCGGGCAAGGTCGTGCTCGGCCCCGGGACCRGCCTCGGCGTCGCCGGGCTGATCTACGCGCTGCACCACTGGATACCGGTGCCGGGCGAGGGCGGGCATATGGATATCGGCCCGCGCACGCCGCGCGACTTCGAGGTRTTCCCGCATATCGAAAAGCTCGAGGGCCGCATCTCCGGCGAGCAGATCCTGTGCGGCCGCGGGCTGGTCAATCTCTATCGCGCCGTCGCCAAGGCCGACGCCATGCCGACACCGTTCACGACGCCGGCCGAGATCACCGCGGCCGGRCTCGCCAAATCCGACCAGGTGGCGGAGGAAGCGCTGTCGCTGTTCGTCACCTGCCTCGGCCGCACCGCCGGCGATCTGGCACTGGTGTTCATGAGCCGCGGCGGCGTCTTCCTCACCGGCGGCATCGCGCAGAAGATCGTGCCGGCGCTGAAAGCCGGCAATTTCCGCGCCRCTTTCGAGGACAAGGCGCCGCACAGCGCGCTGATGCGCTCGATGCCGGTCTATGTCATCACGCATCCGCTGGCCGCGCTTCTCGGCCTCGCCGCCTATGCCAGGRCCCCATCGCTGTTCGGCGTCCAGACCACGGGACGGCACTGGCGGGCGTGATCACGTCCGGGTTCGGGATGGCGATTGGCCGCCGCGACGAAGTTTTGCCATAGGCAAGCCGCGACTGGAGCGCTAAGAGGGGCGCCGAATTGCAGCCCTGCTGCGAAGCCAACCGAAAATCACGGAACAAATCCCGATTTGAACCAGTCGCTTCAACATCAAGCGAAGGCCCAGCCGGGCGAGACCTGGGCGATCCTGCGCCGCATCATCGTCGAGAACGGCAGCGAATACCGCTGGTCCTACGTCGTCGCGATCACCTGCTCGCTGGTCGTTTCGGGAACGACGGCCTTCGCCGCCTGGATCATGAGCCCGGTCGTCAACCAGATCTTCTATGATCGGCGCAGCGATCTGATCTACCTGATCTGCGCGGGCATCATGGCTTCCTTCGTGCTGCGCGGGCTTGCCACCTATGGCCAGGCGGTGACGCTGTCCAAGATCGGCAACAATCTGGTGGCGCGCTACCAGCGCCGCATCTTCGACCATCTGATGAAGCTCGGCGTCGGCTTCTTCACCGACACGCGTTCCGGCCAGCTCGCGGCGCGGGTCAACGAGAACATCAACGGCATCCGCGACCTCCTGTCGATGACGCTGACCTCGATCGCGCGCGACGGCGTGTCGCTGGTCGGTCTGATCGGCGTCATGATCTACCAGGACCCGTTCTTGTCGCTGTCCGCGCTGCTGATCGGGCCGCCGCTGATCTGGGCCGTCGTCTATCTCCAGCGCCGGGTGCGCCGCATCTCGCGCGAATCCGTACAGATCAACTCGCGGCTGATCGGCGCCATGCAGGAGGCAACGCAAGGCATCGCCATCGTCAAGGCCTTCACCATGGAGGAGGAGCTGTCGCGGCGCATCGGCAAGCTCTCCGAGAGCGCCGAACAGCGCGGCAACAAGATCGCCCGCGTGTCGGAGCGACTGACGCCGATCTCCGACATGCTGGCCGGCCTCGCCGTCACCGGCGTCATTGCCTATTCCGGCTATCGGGCGCTCGTGCTCGGGCAGCCGCCGGGAGCGGTCTTCTCCTTCATCACTGCGCTGATCCTCGCCTACGATCCGGCAAGGCGCCTTGCGCGCATGCAGGTCGGCATGGAACGGTCGCTGGTCAATGCGCGCATGATCTACGAGCTGCTCGACCTCGAGCCGCAGCAGGGCGATGCGCCCGGCGCCGTCGAAGCGAAAATCACCAGCGGCGAGGTGCGATTCGACAATGTCACCTTCAGCTACACCGAAGACATGCCGGTGCTGCGCAACCTGAGCTTCACGGCCGCGGCCGGCAAGGTCACGGCGATCGTCGGCGCCTCGGGCGCCGGCAAGTCGACCCTGGTCGCGCTTCTGCAGCGCTTCTACGATGTCGATAGCGGCAGCATCGAAGTCGACGGCCAGGACATTTCCAGGGTGACCAAGCAGTCGCTGCGCGGTTCGATCGCCTATGTCTCGCAGGCGCCCTATCTGTTCGAGGGCACGATCCGCGACAATATCCGCTATGGCCGGCTTTCCGCCACCGACGCCGAGATCGAGCTGGCGGCTCGCCAGGCAGCGGCAGACGAGTTCATCCGCCAGCAGCCGCAGGGCTACGACACGCCGGTCGGCGAGAACGGCATGACGCTGTCGGGCGGCCAGCGCCAGCGCGTCTCGATCGCCCGCGCCATCGTGCGCCAGGCGCCGATCCTGCTGCTCGACGAGGCGACATCGGCGCTCGACAACGAGGCGGAAGCRCGCGTCCAGGAGGCGCTGACCCATGTCATGGAAGGGCGCACCACCATCGTGATCGCGCACCGGCTGTCGACGGTGGTCAATGCCGACCACATCATCGTGCTGGAAGAGGGCCGGCTGGTCGAGCAGGGCACGCATGCCTCGCTGATGGCCGATCCGCACAGCGTCTATGCCCGCTTCCACCGGGTGCAGGGCAAGAAGGGGCTGGGGCTTGTCGATGACGCCAAGCCAATTCAAACTCCGCTGCCGCGCACGCGCGCGAAGAAGCCTGTCAGGAGAAGCGCATGAGCGAAACGGGCGATATGGGCCTGGTTGTGGTCGGCGCCGCCGGCCGGATGGGCCAGACGTTGATCCGCGCCATCCACTCGATGCCCGGTGCGCGCGTTGCCGGCGCGGTCGAGCGGCCGGGCTCGCCGCATCTCGGCAAGGACGCCGGCGAGCTCGCCGGCATCGGCATCATCAACGTGCCGATCGTCGACGACCCGCTGCCGGCCTTCGCCAAGGCTGACGGCGTGCTCGATTTCACCGCGCCCGGCGCAAGCGTGGAATTCGCAGGCTATGCGGCGCAGGCGCGCATCGTCCATGTCATCGGCACAACCGGCTGTTCGGCCGACGACGACGCCAAGATCGCCGCCGCCGCGCGCCACGCGACCATCGTCAAATCGGGCAATATGAGCCTCGGCGTCAACCTGTTGGCGGTGCTGGTAGAGCAGGCGGCGCGTGCGCTCGACCCGCAAGATTTCGACATCGAAATCCTCGAAATGCACCACAAGCACAAGGTCGATGCGCCGTCCGGCACGGCGCTGCTGCTCGGCGAGGCGGCGGYGACGGGCAGGGAGATCGCGCTGAAGGACAACAGCGTGCGGGTGCGCGACGGCCACACCGGCGTGCGCAAGGCGGGAACGATCGGATTCGCCACGCTGCGCGGCGGCTCGGTGGTCGGCGAGCACAGCGTGATCCTGGCCGGCACGGGCGAGCGCATCACGCTTTCCCACCAGGCGGAGGACCGGGCGATCTTTGCCCGCGGCGCCGTCAAGGCGGCACTCTGGGCGCGCGCGAAGAAGCCGGGGCTCTATTCCATGCGGGACGTGCTCGGCCTGAGCTGAGATACCCTTTCCACAAATTCGAAGGAGCAAACATGTCGGGAACTCTCGTGCTCGTGCGCCACGGCCAGAGCGAATGGAACCTGAAGAACCTGTTCACCGGCTGGCGCGATGTTGACCTGACCGAGCAGGGCAATGCCGAAGCCCTTGCCGCCGGCGAGAAGCTCAAGGCACGTGGCCTGAAATTCGACATCGCCTACACCTCGGCGCTGAAGCGGGCGCAGAAGACCTGCCAGCACATCCTCGACGTTGTCGGCCAGAGTGATCTGAAGACCATCCGCGACCAGGCGCTCAACGAGCGCGACTATGGCGACCTTTCCGGCCTCAACAAGGACGACGCGCGCAAGAAGTGGGGCGAGGAGCAGGTGCATATCTGGCGCCGCTCCTATGACGTGTCGCCGCCCGGCGGCGAAAGCCTGAAGGACACCGGCGCGCGCGTGTGGCCCTACTACCTGCACGATGTGCAGCCGCATGTGCTGCGCGGCGAAACGGTGCTGATTGCCGCCCACGGCAATTCGCTGCGCGCGCTGATCATGGCGCTGGACGGCAAGAGCGGCGAGGAGATCGTCAAGCTCGAGCTCGGCACCGGCGTGCCGGTGATCTACAAGCTCAACGCCGATTCCACGGTGGCGAAGAAGGAAGTGCTGGAGGGGTGAGGGCTCTCGCCTGCTGGGGCACCCATCGGACAGGGCGGTTGCCGGGCAAATCACTTCAGATTCCCGTTCCTGCGCTTGACCTGTCCGGCRTTCGCGCTGCCCCTCACCTGCCTGCCGGCATCCTCTCCCCCTAGAACGGGGAGAGGGGCGCTCTCATCGCCGCTTTCGCCAATCGCCAGCGTTGCAGGAAGGGCGCCGAGGCCGCGGCCACTCCCTTCTCCCCGTCACTATACGGGGAGAAGGTGCCGGCAGGCGGATGAGGGGCGGCGCCGACGCCGACAATTGACATCAGCAGCACAGCTTGGGCGAATTCCCAAATAATCTCGCTTTGCCAGCTTAAGCCGGCAAGCGACGCCCGTCGAAAAAAGCGCGTTGACAGGCATYGTCCACCCGCTTACATGAGCCCGCACCAGCCCAGATGGCGGAATTGGTAGACGCGCACGGTTCAGGTCCGTGTTCCGCAAGGAGTGGAGGTTCGAGTCCTCTTCTGGGCACCATCTATCCCGACTGCCAACGGGATCAGCCAAGCCGCCAATTCGTACACCTTTGCCACGCCGGATTCTCGGCGCCGGTTTGTTTTTCCTGAAACCTGCTCTATTCCGCARCCAGCCCTGCCGCCGCCAGCGCATCGGCAGCYGGTGTCACGCGTGCATGCGGCTTGCAATAGCGTGGTATGATRGCCTGGTAGCCGAGCCCGCGAGCAATCGGCGCGAGGATGCCGAATGCGATCCGCTGGACGRCCGGCGGCGGCTGCGTGAACACGATGACATCGGCGAACTCCCTGGCGATCACTGCCGCCTGGAGAGGATAGGGCCTTCCCTTGCGATCGACCCGGCCGTCATTGGCCAGGCC
>NZ_MDFL01000037.1 GCF_001854785.1 Mesorhizobium sp. ORS 3428 | reverse complement strand
GAGGTGGAGAACGCCAGCGTCATGCGCAAGCAGGAGCTGATGTTCGCGATCCTGAAGAAGCTCGCCGCGCAGGACGTTGAGATCATCGGCGACGGCGTGGTCGAGGTTCTGCAGGACGGCTTCGGCTTCCTGCGCTCGGCCAATGCGAATTACTTGCCGGGTCCCGACGACATCTATATCTCGCCTTCGCAAATAAGGCGCTTTTCGCTGAAGACTGGCGATACGGTCGAAGGACCGATCCGCAGCCCGAAAGAGGGCGAGCGCTATTTCGCGCTGCTCAAGGTCAACTCGATCAATTTCGACGACCCGGAAAAGATCCGCCACAAGATCCACTTCGACAATCTGACGCCGCTCTATCCGACCTCGCGGCTGAAGATGGAGATGGAGCACCCGACCTCGAAGGACATCTCCGCGCGCGTCATCGACTTGGTGGCGCCGCTCGGCAAGGGCCAGCGCGCGCTGATCGTGGCGCAGCCGCGCACCGGCAAGACGGTGCTGTTGCAGAACATCGCGCATTCGATCACCACCAACCATCCGGAATGCTATCTGATCGTGCTTCTGATCGACGAGYGTCCCGAGGAAGTGACCGACATGCAGCGCTCGGTAAAGGGCGAGGTTGTCTCCTCGACCTTCGACGAGCCGGCCGCCCGCCACGTGCAGGTCGCCGAAATGGTGATCGAGAAGGCCAAGCGCCTGGTCGAGCATGGCCGCGACGTCGTCATCCTGCTCGATTCGATCACGCGTCTCGGCCGCGCCTACAACACTGTGGTGCCGTCATCCGGCAAGGTGCTGACTGGCGGTGTCGACGCCAACGCGCTGCAGCGCCCGAAGCGCTTCTTCGGCGCCGCCCGCAACATCGAGGAAGGCGGCTCGCTCACCATAATCGCCACCGCGCTGATCGACACCGGCAGCCGCATGGACGAAGTCATCTTCGAAGAGTTCAAGGGCACCGGCAATTCGGAAATCGTGCTCGACCGCAAGGTGGCCGACAAGCGCATCTATCCGGCCATGGACATCCTCAAGTCCGGCACCCGTAAGGAAGACCTGCTGGTGCCGCGCCAGGATTTGCAGAAGATCTTCGTGCTGCGCCGGATTCTCGCGCCAATGGGAACGACCGACGCGWTCGAGTTCCTCATCGACAAGCTYAAGCAGACCAAGACCAACGCCGATTTCTTCGATTCGATGAATACGTGATTGGGTTGAGGCGAGGATCRCATCGAGGATGGCTCCTCCTCCGGTTGTTGCCAATGGTGGACGCCGGCGCTGCCCCTCATTGCCCTGCCGGGCATTTCTCCCCGTAAACGGGGAGAAAGAGGCAGCTGTGGCTGCAGCGCTTCTTTTTGCAACGTTGGCGATTGGCGAAATCGGTGGCGACGGCGCCCTTCTCCGCGTACTACGGGGGAAAAGATAGCGGCAGCCAGATGAGGGGCGGCGCCGACGCTCGAGACAATCCGAGGGATAGCGTTGCGCTTTTATTCGCCGCTCAGCCCTTACCCCCGCCGCAACAGCTTCTCCAACTCCGCCGGCTCCGTCACTGCCGGCAGGCAGACCTGCCCGGTGCAGAACCAGGCGCCGGGCTTGTCCGTCGGCGGCAGTACGCCGCCGGGCAGCAGCGGTCGATTCGCTTGCGTACCGATCGGCACGACGATGTCCACCCGGCGCGGGTCAAGATTTCGATTCGCCACCGGAACAAGGGTTGCAGAATCCGGCTTGTCGACAAGAACGAGCTTCAGCGGTTCGACCACCATGGCACAGGCGTTGACGATRCCGGCCTGGCCATAGGCCTGGCGGGCGGCGCGGCCCATGGCGTGCTCGGYGGTCGTCCAGGCCTTTTCCCCAAGATCGGGATCGCCCGTGAGCGAGGAAAGCCGAACCAACGCCTCGACGATCTGGCTCGTCGCTGAGGGAATTGCCTCGTCGACATCGCCGCGGATACGGATCAGCACGTCGCCGCTGTCGGATGCCGTCAGGTAGTAACCGGTCTTTTCGCCATCCCGATGCCAGTGGTCGAGCTCGCCGACGAACTGCCTGGCGTGATCCGAATAGGCCGGATCACCGGTCGCCTCGAACAGCGCGATCGCGGCATTGGTCATCGCGGCATAGTCGCTCGACAGCGCCGGAAAGAGTTTCTTCTCACCCAGCATGGAGTGCGGCAGTCGGCCGTCCTCGCCGGCATTGACGATATGGGCGAAGGCCTTTGCTGCGGCGCCGATCCAGTCAGGTCGCGCTAAAGAGCGGCCRGCCTCCGCCAGCGCCGCGATCATCAATCCGTTCCAATCGGTGAGAGCTTTGCCGTCGCGGCCGGGCCTGACGCGCTGTTCCCGATTGGCCAGCAGCTTTGCCTTCAGTGGCGACAGGTTGGCATATTCGGTGATGCCCTTCCGTTGCTGCGCCTCGCTTTGGCGGATGATCGGCTTGCCTTCCCAGCCATGCGGAGCAGCGAGTTCGAAATAGTCGAAGAAGGCCGCTGAATCGCGGCCGAGTGCGGCTTCCACCTCGTCTCTGCTCCAGGTGTAGAACAGCCCTTCCTCGCCTTCGCTGTCGGCGTCGAGACTGGCGGCAAAGGCGCCGCCTTCGATCCGCATCTCGCGCAGCAGCCAGGCAATCGTTTCCTCGATTCGCCTCCGGAACAAATCATTGCCTGTTGCGGCATAGGCCCAGTTGCAAAGGCGAACGAGCTGGGCGTTGTCGTAAAGCATCTTCTCGAAATGCGGCACCAGCCATTCGGCATCGGTTGAATAGCGGCTGAGGCCGCCGCCGACATGGTCGTAGATGCCTCCGGCGAGCATTTTCTCGAGGCTGAGCAGCACGGCGTCGCGATGCGCGGTGTGACCGTCGCGCARCCAGGACAGCCACAAGGTCTGCATGAAAGGCGCGTTGGGGAATTTCGGCGCGCCGCGCAGGCCGCCGGCTTCGCGGTCGATCATGCTGTCGATGCGGCCGGCGAGGTCGGCAAGCGTGTCGCGGTCGAGCACCGCCTTGCCTTTTGCGCCGGCGAGCTGCGATTCGACATGGGCGATAAGCCCATCGGCGCTCTCGGCGAGGCTCTGTTGCTTCTCCCGCCACGCGTTGTCGACTGCCTCCAGTACCTGGATAAAGCCTGGCCGGCCATAGCGCGGCTCACGGGGAAAATAGGTGCCGCCCCAGAAGGGCTTGCCTTCGGGGGTCAGGAATATGGTCAATGGCCAGCCGCCCTGCTCGCCCATCGCCTGGAGCGCCGCCATATAGATCTGGTCGATGTCCGGGCGTTCCTCGCGATCGACCTTGATATTGACGAAGAGCCGGTTCATGACGGCGGCGACGGTGTCGTTCTCGAAGCTCTCGTGCGCCATGACATGGCACCAGTGGCAGGCTGCATAGCCGATGGAGAGAAGGATCGGCCGTTCCAGCTCCTTCGCTTCGGCAAGTGCGGCCGGCGACCACGCCCGCCAGTGCACTGGATTGTCGCTGTGCTGCTGGAGATAGGGGCTGGCCTCTTCGGCAAGCAGGTTTCGCGCAGGCAGGGTCACGATGAACGGCTCGGCTTGGTTGTTGATGAGCAGGACAATTCCGGAAATGCTGCGCAGCGGCGTTCCGTCCGGAATTGCGTCGGAACAAAATAGGTAGGGCGGTTCGGCAGGGCCGGCAAATGGTTTCCCAAATGACTTCGAAGGATTCGATCGTCGCGCTTTCGAGCGGCCGCCTGCCGGCCGGAATCGCGGTTATCCGCATTTCTGGCCCGAAGACTCGATTCGTGGTCGAAACGATCGCCGGCGGCAATGTTAAGGATCGATTCACCACGTTGCGCAAGCTGATGGCGCCCGATGGCTCGGTCATCGACCACGGCCTTGTCGTGTTCTTTCCCGGACCGGGCAGCTTCACCGGCGAGGATGTTGCYGAGTTCCATGTGCATGGCAGCCGCGCCGTTGCCGCGAAGATGCTGGAGACGATTACCGGGTTTGACGGCGTCCGGCACGCCGARCCTGGAGAGTTCACGCGGCGCGCCTTTCTGACTGGCAAGCTCGATCTGGTCGAGACGGAGGCGCTGGCCGATCTGGTCAATGCCGAGACGGAAGCGCAGCGCCGCTTCGCCGTGCGCAATGCGGAAGGGGCGCAAAGCGAACTTTATTCCAGCTGGCGCCGCCGCCTCATCCATGCGCGGGCTATGATCGAAGCGGAGATCGATTTTGCCGACGAGGAGGATGTGCCAGGTTCCGTCTCGGAGGCGGTATGGTCCGACGTCGCGGCGATGATCGGCGAGATCGAAAGCCACATCCAAGGGTTCAAAGCCGCGGAGATTATCCGCGATGGTTTCGAGGTGGTCATCCTGGGCGCGCCGAATGCCGGCAAGTCCAGCCTGTTCAACGCGCTGGCGCGACGAGAGGCGGCAATCGTCACGGATGAGCCGGGCACGACCCGCGATTTGCTGGAAGTGGTGCTGGATCTCAACGGGATGCGGGTGCGGATTGTCGATACCGCCGGTCTGCGCGAGAGCGCCGGCAAGGTTGAAACGATTGGTATCGAGAGGGCGCGCGCCAAGGCCGGGGGCGCCGACCTCGTCCTGCTGCTGGAGGACATGGTGGATCCGCAGCCCGTGGGTACGGTTCCGGCTGGCGTTCCGCTGCTGACGATCGGGACCAAGGCCGACCTCAAGGCGGCAAACGATGATACCTATGACTGGGTTATTTCGTCCAAGGACGGCACGGGGCTTTCTGGGCTGCTGGAAGAAATCGGCCGCCGGGYGGCGTCGGCGATCGGCGACGCGGGGGACGTTCTGCCGTCCAGGCTTAGGCATGTCGAACTGTTGAAGCAAGGGAAGGACTTTCTTGGCACAGCCCTGGCGGGACAGAGCCAGGAGCTGCGCGCGGAAGATCTGCGTTTGGYGACGGATCGAATCGGGCGCATCATCGGCTCGGTCGATGTCGAGGATATGCTCGACGTCATCTTTTCGCAGTTCTGCATCGGTAAGTGATTCACGTGAAACACTTTGCGGTCTGCGATGATTGGTGATTCACGTGAAACAGCGGCAGGATGCGCCTGATGCGTGTTTCACGTGAAACGAGTCGTCCAGGCGCGACTGAGTGTCGGAGGTTCGCCCTGCCCCTCACCTGCCTGCGCTGTCTTCGCGGCTTCGCCAAACGCCGATGTTCCAAGTCGAGAGCCGGCGTCGCGGCCAGCCCACTTCTCCCCGTCTGTACGGGGAGAAGGTGCCGGCAGGCGGGATGAGGGGCAGCGCCGACGCCTCGTGGTGATCACCGCTGCAGTTCCTGCCACTGCATCCTTGACAGCCAGCGCCGACGGGGACATGTGTCGGACAATCTCTGAAACCGGATTCTTGAAATGACCAATCACTATGATGTGGTGGTGGTGGGCGGTGGCCATGCCGGGTGCGAAGCGGCAAGTGCGGCCGCGCGGGCCGGCGCCAAGACCGCGCTGGTGACACTGCGTTTCGACACGATCGGCGTCATGTCCTGCAACCCGGCCATCGG
>NZ_MDFL01000036.1 GCF_001854785.1 Mesorhizobium sp. ORS 3428 | reverse complement strand
TACCTAGATTTGCGTRCCGCCGACTTCCTTTCGGGTTTGCTGACAGCCTTGTGGCCGAGACCGCTCGACTTCGCCAGCGCCGACCGTTGGGCCGCATAGTTCGGCGCTACCATGGGGTAGTCGGGCTTCAATCCCCATTTCTCGCGATATTCGTTGGGCGTCAGGCCGTAGTGGACGTTGAGATGCCGCTTAAGCGATTTGAATTTCTTGCCGTCCTCTAGGCAGATGATGTGGTCGGGAAACACCGACCGCTTCGGATTAACCGCAGGCGCTTGGGCTGGCTTCTCTGGCTCGACCGCTTGCCCAAGATTCGACAATGACGAATTCACGCTTGCGATAAGCTCTGGCAGTGACGCGGTGGGAACKGCGTTTTTGCTGACATAGGCAGATACAATATCTGCCGTAAGTTCAATCAACAGGCCTCGGCTATTTGCGGTGTCCTCGTGCATTCAATTACTCCTATTCCGTGACAACACGGGGAACGCTTTTACCGGCTTTGTCGAGGAAGGCCAGCGTGATCTGCTTATGTCGGCGTTAGTCCACCGCTTTTGGCTATCGCAGCAGAAGATTCATTGAAGGCTTTAATGATCCGATAGAACTGCATTTGCAGCAGCCGACCAGTTTGGCAATTCCTGCTGGGCCGAGGCCGTCGGCAAGCAGTACCATGATAATTCCTGTCAAGCCGCTGTTTGCCACCTAGGGTGATCGTTCGCACCTTCTCCCAGTGGGTGCCCTGCTTCCGTTCGAATTCGGCGAGGACGACCCGGGCGATCTCGATCACATCAGTGGCGCCGAAGCCATGGCGAGCGATCATGGCCGCATCAAGCGCGCCATAGAGATTGACGGACAGCTTGATCACATCCCCTTTTAGCCCCAGTTCCGCATCCCGTGCGTGTGCAGCCGAATCCTCTCTTGGAGCGAACGCACCGAGATCTTATCCTGGTCGTCCTTGATGGCCTCGCTGTCCACCATGCGCTGAACGAAAAAGGCCTCTGAAGGCTTTGGGACGGCCGTCAGGCATGCGGCACCTGAGGCAGCAGCACTCCTGTGCCCAKTCCGTCGCCGGAAGTGTCAAAAGCATGCCTGGAGGATCTCGGCGTGATGTTGGTTATGTCGCCTTTATCTCCCTCCCGTCGTGCCCCAGGCGGACTTGAAGTCCGTAGCTCGCGAAGCAGGCGGGGATGACCACGGGGTCGACGACGCGAAGCGCGTTCAGCACCGCCTGTACCGCTCTTGGAATTTCGCAGCACCTTCCCTAGCGACTGCCAATGCCTCCTTCTGGAATTCAGCATGAGCGGCCGGATCGACGCCTAAAGCCGTGACCTGGAATGCCGAGCGCTGGCGCTTTGGGAGGACGACAGCGAATTGGAGGTTTGCGACTCAAAGGTGTTTCCCTCCAGGAACTGAAGCAGACGCTCTACCGTATTTGAACGGAAACGTGTGCGTCACCACAAGCGCGCGCATATCGGCCAGCAGCGGCGTCGTTTCCTTCTCGAGCGCAGCTCCAGCGAACTTTCCCGCACTCCGGTAGTCCAGGCCTGATCCTTCTTTCACCTTCACGGCTTCTGGAACATCGTCGGGCGGCAGCGAGAATCCCGCATCGCGGAGTATCCGCTCTGAGCCATCGCGGTTTCCGCCGTCCCGTTCGACGGCTCGCCGACACCGCTTGCGACGGGCGCCTGCTCAGCCGATCAACGCCCGAGGATTTCGGACAGCGGAACTGCGACGTAACCTGGATGCGGCGTCGTCTCGTTGGCTGCAGTGACGACTATCGGCATCGGCAGYGACTCGTCGATCTTGGCCGGCCCGATTCGATCCCAGTCGTAGAGAAAGACTTCCTGATAGAACTTGGCGATGTCGCGGTCATAGAAGATCATGCTGGCGTCGCGATTGAATCCGGTGCCGGCCGTTGTCCAGTTGTGACTCCCGACCAGCACCGCTTCGCCGTCGATGATGATGCCTTTAGTATGGCAATTGTTCTGCTTGCGAATCTTGTTGGTGTCAAAACCGTAGTCCTTCGCGCTGCTGATTGTGTCACGGTCGTCCGGGCCGAACGAGCGGAAGATGATACGGACATCGCGGCCCGCCTTCTGCTGCGCCAAAAGCGCATCCAGCAGCTTCCGGTAATCGTCGCCCACGGTCTTGGTGTTGAAGCTCTGGTTCTGAAAGTAGATCGTGCTCTTCGCTGATTGGATAAACGGCAGTACCATGTCGATGTAATTGTCGGGCGTCAGGACGGGCTGCACGTCTATCTCGCGGGTGTCGGTTAAAGGTTGGAAGTAGCGCGGTTTCGCTGCTGCTTCATCGACGGTTAGGTCCGCGGGCACCCATACCAGCGGCTCGCCCGCGACAGTCTCCGGCGCTGCCTTCGCCTCCTCTAGATCGCGCAGGATATGAGCTTCGAAGAGCTGGCTTAAATCCTTGTCTTCGAGCACGACATGCCATTCGCGGTTGTAGAGCCTGAGCGCGCTCGCGTCCGCAGGGTTGGCGAGCGGCGCTACGTCAGGCTGGTTCGAGCTCTGCCAATTGCCGCTCGACAGCCACATGGCGGCCCGGTCGCGAACGGCGACCTTGATGTGGTAGGCGGAATCGAAGATGCCCGCCTTGCCTACGCTCGCGGGCGCAAAGTTGAACTTGTCGCCTTTCTCCTCGCGTATCTTGTCCACCGCCTCATAGTCGGTGAAGTCGCCGGCGTGTACCTTGCCACCCATCTGCAGCACAAGAGACATGGTCTCGGCCTTGTTCTTGACCGCGTCCAGTACGCCTTTCAGCACGTTGACGGCGCCGAAGTCGTACATCGCCACCACCAGCGACTTTGTCGTCGACGCAAGGAAAGGCCCTAGCACGGGCCAGCTTGCGTCCGGTCCCGTATGCACCGTGAACGTCGTCGTCGTCTTCCGCCTCGTAAGCGGCAGGTCTGGCCGCTTCTTATAACTGGTGTGCCAGGCCGGAGGTGCCTCGTCGCCATAACTGAGTCCCATGAGATCGGCGGTCGAGGCGACCGTCACGTCCGTCCGGACACCATCGACGTACGAGGGAAGCGGCACGACGCCACGCGACTCGAGCGCGCCGAGATCGACCTTGCGCCTGACCGCAATCACCACCGCGCGCTCGTCCGTGATCTCGCCGTTTTCGAAGCGGTAGCCTGGCTTGACCGCGACCACGTCTTCCCGGTTCGCGAGCAGGGCGCGGGCCGTGCGCACGGCGGCTAGCGTCATTTCCCGGGTGGGCGGAGGACTTCCGGGCGGCGGCGCCGAAGTCGCGGGGCCAAGACCGGGACCAGGAGTTTGCGCCGAACCATGCATTGGAACCRCAGCAGCAAGCGTCGGCAACGCCCCATCGTCGATCTCCACCGTAATCTTGAGCGGCACCGTGAACGTGACTCCCCCACGCCCCGGGTTTTGATTGCTTCCCCCGCCGCTATTGTCGGCCATGACGATTCCTCCAGTGTTTTCCAACAGGCCGCGAGCGCGCGCGAGGCAGCGCTTGAGCTGGTCGATCGGGACTGCGTCGTTTTCAATGAATTCAATGCCACGATAATGTAGCGCGACCACCTGCCCGGTGCCGATGTCTATGACAGGCGAGCCGGAGTTTCCCCCAAGGGTCGAGCATGAATGGGTGATGTTGTCGTCGCCGACGCCGAGCAAGTTCCCCACCRCCACCCGCTTTTTGTCGTAGATGCCTCCGAAGATTTTGTTGGCGAGCTGTTGATCCGAGAACCGGATGTCGCTGGCCGGATACCCGACCACGGCAACGGGCAGCTTCGCAGGAGGCGGTTCGCTGGCCAATTGCAATTTCACCCTGCCGACAGCGGAAGACATCTGCGCAAGCTTTAGGAAGGCGATATCCGGCAGGCCGTCAGGGGCCACCCAGACGATGCGCTCGACGGTGACGGGGTCGGTAGCCGCGCTCCCGTATTCCTGGAGAAAGTCGATATYGGCGCCGATAGGCGTACGCGCGTCGAAGCCTAGCTTGAAGGTGAAGCCTGCCCCGCTGGTTTGGGCAAAGAGATTGGCGACATGCCGGTTCGTGATCACCAGCCCGTCGTCGATCACCCAGGCCGTCCCGACGAACGGGTTGTCGAAATTGCTCACGTCGACGCGGCCGATCGAGGCCATGCTGCGGTTCAGCAACGGCGCCTTGGCCGTTAGAATCTGCCGCCACGCCGTCGCCTCGGCTCGGGCGCTGCCGATATCGATCGCGTTGTTTTGGACGAGGAAGACCGGCGTGCCCACGGCGAACACGATGGTTTCGTCATTAGTGACGGGCGGTGGGGGCTGCGCCGGAGCGGCGGCCGCGGGTGGGGGCGCCGATCCAGGTCCGGGCGGCCCTCCGGCTAGCGCCACGCCTTCGTCAACCAATCGAGGTGTCGTCGCCGAGAAATTGCCATAGCGGGCATTCATCGCTTTGGTGGCATCGGCTACCCACTGCGGATGCTCGAACTCATTCTGTACTTGGCTAATATTCGCCAGCACTTCAGGAGCGCTCGCGTCAGCTATTTGCCTCGCCACGCTTCGCAGTCGTTGTGAGTCGGCGACGGTCATTCTTTGTTCCCCTCCCCCGCAGCCCATAGGGAATTGTAAAGAAACCCACGCAGATCTTCCGATCGCTACGCCGTTAGTCGGCGTAGATTCTGATCCAACTCCAATTTCCAATATGATACCCGCTGAGCGTAGTCTAGTTATTACAGGATACATCAGGCGAGACTGAAATACTAGAAGGCATTGTTCAGAAAGCAAGCCATGGCGCCGCGCAGGCTGATCCGACAGTCTTTCCGGCTAGGGGCACGCACCACGGACGTGGCGCCGAAGGGCAACTCGTCCTGCCGCAGATAGAAGGCACCGCCAGCCGCTTGAATTCGCCTGAGCGAAAACAGGTATGTGGACCGGCTGGCGTGGGGGAACTGAATGGATATCCATCTGGTTGCGGACACCAACCTGTTCTTCGAGTGCAAGCCACTCGAGCAGCTGCCGTGGCAAGAGCTCGGCTACGATCCGGTCGTAATCCTCCTGGCGAAAGCCCGGATGAGATCGACAAGCACAAGAATGCCAACAGCCGCACGCGCGATCGCGCGCTCGAAATATTTCGGCGCATCCGCCAAATGCTGAAGACTTGGGTGTCGGAGTCTGAAATCCGCGCACCCTCGCCAAGGGTGGTGTTGCGGCGCATGCCCAGCGTGAAGCCGGATATCGCGCTGGAGGAGCATCTCGACTATGTCTTATGAACGACGAGAGCTGGCGGCGTCTCCGATGGAAACGGCCGACGCCAAACGATCAAGGAACTCAAGAAGGAAATGGACGCCTATCGGGCCAAGAGCCAAGGATTTCGATTGGCGCCTGCGAAACCGTGGACAGTTCAAACACAATATGCGCAACCAGAAAGGTCGCGGTCCCTCTAACGAAACGGAAATCGGGGGATTTCTGGCGGCACCCAAGCTCAAGCATGCCC
>NZ_MDFL01000035.1 GCF_001854785.1 Mesorhizobium sp. ORS 3428 | reverse complement strand
CCGCTGGCGCTGCGCGTCTGCCTGCCGGCGTTGGACAACAATCTGGTCAATCTGCTGAAGACCACGACGCTTGCCTACGCCATTGCGGTTCCCGAGACGCTCTACGCCACCACGCAAATCTGGTCCGAATCCCAGAACGTGACCGAAATGATGTGCGTCCTGCTGGCCACCTTCGTTCTGTTGGTCGGCGTGCTCGTATGGGTCATGCACCGTTGGGAGCGGTCGCTGCGCATTCCAGGATTCGGCCAATGAAGAAAGGGCGCACCACGCCGGTGACTGACCTGCCCGTGCTGCTGCCGGTTCGACCCCCTTCAGCGCCGGTTTTACGGCTTCGTGCCTGCCACGGCCTGGCTTTGGTCGCGGCAGTGCTTCTGTTCGCGTCCGCTGCGGATGCGCAGACAGGTTCGGAAGAGCTGTCGATAATCGGTGTCATCATCAAATGGATGCCGCTGCTTTTGATCRGCTTCGGCTTCAATCTTGTTATTTCCGTGCTGTCGATGGCGCTGGGCACGATCGTGGGGCTTGGGCTTGGCCTGATGCAACTGAGCGCGTTCCGCTGGCTCCGCCGGTGCGCCTGGGCGCTGACACAGTTCTTCCGCAACGCGCCGTGGCTGGTGCTGCTGTTCTTCGCCATGTACCTGATCCCCTATCAGTTCCGCTTCGGCGACGTCACCGTTCCGTTTCCGGACTGGGTCAAAGCCGTTATCGGCTTCGCGCTGCCGGTCATGGCCAATGTCGCAGAGATCGTACGCGGGGCGGTGCAATCCATCCCCAGCGGCCAATGGGAAGCGGCAGACTCGCTGGCCTTCAGTCGCCGGCAGACGCTGTGGATGATTATCTTGYCCCAGTGTGTAAAGCGGATGCTGCCACCCTGGATGAACCTCTATTCGCTGGTCACGATGGCGACGGTCCTGGCTTCTGTCGTGGGCATCAACGAGATGCTGACGCTGACCRCACAGGTTCACAATGCCGAAGGCGGTCGAACGGACTTGCTGGCACCGCTCTACGCTTTCGCCATGCTGTGCTTCTTCGTCTACTGTTACCCGATCAATATTTGGACCGTTCGTCTCGAGCGGCGCTTCAACGTCAAGACCTGAGATTGCCATGGCAGCTTGGACTCCCGATCAACCGATGGTGCGTCTCCACGACGTGCACAAGTCGTTTGGCCAATCCGAAGTGCTCAAGGGCATCAGCCTTGAGGTGATGAAGGGCGAGGTCATCTGCATCATAGGACCGTCCGGCTCCGGCAAATCGACATTGATCCGGTCCATCAATGCGCTGGTGCCGATCAATTCCGGCTCGATCACCGTCGAAGGACAGGAGGTCAACGATCCCGCAGTGGACAAGTTGGCGCTGCGCCGCAAGGTGGGCATGGTCTTCCAGCAGTACAATCTGTTTCCGCACAAGACCGCGCTGCAAAACATCATGATGGCCCCGATCCATGTCCTCAAGCAGGATCGCCGCGAGGTCGAGGCGCGCGCACGGGCGCTCATCAAAAAGGTTCGCCTCGAAGGCAAGGAAGATACCTATCCGGGAGAATTGTCAGGTGGCCAGCAGCAACGTGTCGCCATTGMCCGCTCGCTCGCGATGCGCCCGGATCTGATGCTGTTCGACGAGGTGACGGCCGCGCTCGACCCCGAGACCGTCAAGGAAGTGCTGGTCACGATACGCGWACTGGCAGGGGAGGGGATGACGTGCATCCTGGTCACTCACGAGATGGGTTTCGCGCGCGAGATCGCCAACCACATCTATTTCACCGATCAGGGTGTCATCGTGGAGCACGGCTCGCCGAAGGAAATATTGGATCACCCGCGAGAGGCGCGAACCAAGGCATTCCTGGAACAAGTGCTGTAGGTGTGTCGAGATTCAGGTGGGGCCGGCCTGCGAATAGCGGCTTCCTGCGCCCGTTGAAGCTGTCGCCCGCGTTCGGCGCTTCGCCGGCGTTGACCGGCGAAGYCAGCCGCTGGAAGGTGGTTGGATCAGTGCCTACGTGGTGAGGTGAACAGCCTCTATCAAACGCGGAGCTGCTTATGCGGATCAAGGTCGAAACCCGGCGAGACCGTGACATCGAAGTGCCCCTCAGGTTCTGTCTCGACGGCGACCAGGTGGATGTTCTCGAGATGGTCGATCAATGGTTTGGCGCCGATTACCGCTACTGCAAGGTCAAGGGCAGCGATGGCGCGCTCTACATCCTGCGCTACGATGAACGTCGATCGGAATGGGGCATCACAATGTTTGCAAGCGAACGGGCGCAGGCCGTGACGACTGGATGGACTTGGCCAAGGCGAAGCGCCGCCAAGACGTTGCTCCAGTAGCGGCCCGAATAGGAGGCATCGCCCGTCCGCAGAACCTCAAGGATTCTTGCAGATCGGCACCGGCTGCGGAGGCGGCAGCGGGTGAGCCTTCTTGTATTGCGCGATGATCGRCTCAAGCGTCTTCTTTGGCCAGAATTTCGGAGAGCCGATCTCCTTCAGGCAGGATGTATTCCAGTAGAGCCCCGCGCCCGACAGCGATTGCCTGGATGCAGCTCTCTGTGTGACCGCCGCGATGTCACGTGATTCAGGATAGATGTAGAGCRTCGTCGGATTGTCCTTGATCATCGGAATGATCAGCGCCGCGTCCGCCGGCGACCAGCTGGTGCAGCCATTGCTGCGGCCACCGGCGTAGTTCACCAGCTTGCCGAACGGGACGTAGCCGTCGTGGTCGGCATAGGAGCTCTTCGGCTTCTTCAGAAGACACATCCCGCGCAGCAACGCGGCCGGGTGTCCGCCGATCACGCGCTGCCTGGCGTTCGCGGTTTCGCCCTCACCGTCGAACTGCACGAAGGTGCGCATGAAAGCCGCATCCTGTTTCGCAGCGGTGCGATAATAGCCCTTGAACGACGTCTTGGTATCGGCGGTCAGATAGGCGCCGCCGGCCGTCAGTTCCGAATCCATCGCATTGCCGAAGTTCTTGGCGCAGCGTCTGCCGTTGCTGAAATCCGCGACGCCCTTGAGGTTGCGGCCGCCACCATGGCCCGCAGAAACCGCGCGGAACGACTGCTCGGCCTCGCAGATGATGTAGTAGCGGCGCCCCAACACCCCATTTCCCAGATCGCCGGGACGGGTCGCGTCCATGGCGAAGTAGCAGGGATTTTTCACGGAACCTTCGCTCACCTTTTTCAGGTAAAGCGCACGTGCCCTTTCCAGGACCACTTGCGCGATCTGACCGTCGCCTTCGCCGACATGGGCTTGCAGCCAGGCCGGAATGCCCGAKGGTCGCAACGCRGCGAAGGACCGGGCCGACATCGTCAGGGCCAAAGCCACAACGAGCAAGCCRAGGGCGCCCGTGACGCCCAGCGGAACAGATCTCAACCGCACCGGATGAATTCCCCTCTCCAAACCACTGTCTCTTGCAGTGAATCACCAGGTGCTGATCATAGAAGGCCTCGCGCCAATCGGCGAAACACTTCTTGTTTAGCGGCACCCTATAGGAAGCGGGTACAAGATGATCGAAATCGTCAAACCTGCGCTCGAGCACTTGCCGTCCTACAAGGCGGCGCTGGAGCGCGGCTGGTCGCCCGACAATGTGCGGCTGCTGGAAGCGACGCGCGARCAACTTGCGGCCATCGAGGAGGACCCTGTCGCCTTCCTCRCCAGCCTTGACGATCCTGAGGCGAAGGGGCCGCCCATTACCTTGCCCGACGGCACCAGCGTGCCGCGCCTGCCCGGCTACCGGCGCTGGATCTGGGACGGCGAGGCCGCGGGCTCTATCGGCCTTCGCTGGCAGCTCGGAACGTCCGCCCTGCCTTCACATGTGCTCGGCCATATCGGCTATGCGGTGGTGCCGTGGAAGCGGGGGCGCGGTTATGCCACCGAGGCGCTGCGGTTGATGCTGGAAGAGGCGAGGGCAGTGGGTCTCGACTATGTCGAGATCACCGCGAAACCGGACAACCCGGCTTCGCAGAAGGTGATAACAGCCAATGGCGGCAGGCTGATCGGCCGCTTCTTCGAGGATGCGGCCTATGGCGGCGCCGAAAGCCTTAAATTCCGCATTGATCTCTAGGCGTTTGTCTGTCCCTGCAAGGAGCGTTCGCGGTTTGCTGACGATCCTGGCGGGTGGCTTCGGACACGCGCCGTCCGCGGTCTGAGGCAGTAAAACTGCAGGCGGCGTTTTATTCGGCTGCCGCCGGCAGCGGCGGCGTTGCGCGGCTGCGCCATTCCCACGCCTGCGAGGCGAGGGCGACCGCCACGGCCACCAGCATGGCGAGCGCGCCGGCGACCGGCAGGCTGCGATAGCCCAAGCCGGCATTGAGCATCGCCGCACCTAGCGAGGCGGCCAAAGCGATACCGACATTGAAGCCCGACGGGATGAGCGAAGAAGCAAGGTTCGACGCATCGGCCGTCCAGGCGAGGATGCGGGTCTGGATCGGTGCGCCGATGGCGAAGTTGAGACCGCCCCAGACAACGATGGYGACGACCATCGGCACCGGGTAGGGACTGACTGCGTAGATCACGGCCAGCATGACCGCCTGCAGCAAAAGCATGGCGATCAGCGAGGGCATCAGGTTCCAGTCGGCAAGCTTGCCGCCGAGGAAGACGCCGATCGTGGCGCCGACGCCGTTGAGCAGCAGAACCCAGGGGATCAGGCTTTCGTCGAGGCCGGTAACCTCGAGAAGCGTCGGCGTGATGTAGGTGAAGAGGCTGAACTGGCCGATCATCAGCATCAGCATCAGGATGAGCGAAGTCCAGACCTGCTGGCGCCCCAGCACGCGCACCTCGCGTGCCAGTCCGGCGGGCCGGTTCGCGGCGCCTGCCGAGCGCGGCAGCAGCGCAAGCATGGCGAAAGTCGCGACGACGCCCAGCGCGCCCATCACCCAGAAGGTTGCCCGCCAGCCCCAGAGGCCGCCGATCGCGGTGCCGGCGGGCACGCCGATGACATTGGAGACGGTGAGCCCGGAGAGGATCACGGCGACAGCCACACCGCGCTGGTCCTCACGCACCAGGCTAACCGCGACCACCATGGCGACGCCGAAGTAGCAGCCATGCGCCACGGCAACAGCGATGCGCAGAAGAAGCATCGACGTGAAATCGGGCGACAGCGCGCAGGCTGCCTGGCCAAGGGTGAAGGCGACGGTCAGYCCGACAAGCAGCGCCTTGCGCGACACCCTGCCGGTGGCAAGCGCCAGAAGCGGGCCGCCGATCGCAATCCCGCCGGCATAGCCGGAGACCAGGTAGCCCGCGGTGGGCACGGAGACGCCGAGGCCTTCCGCCACCTCCGGCAGCACGCCGGCAATGACGAATTCGGTCGTGCCGAAGGCGAAGGCGGCAATGAAGAGTGCAATCAGCGGCAGCATGGCAGGGCGTCAAACCACGGATGCGTGCCGCCGGCAATGCAGAAATTGTCGACGCCGCTTTAGCTTTTCTTGACCGGGTTTAGCGCTGCCTCGGTGGCGGAGGACGAGGCCGATTTCGCGTTCATGCCGTAAGGAATTTTCAGCCACGCTCGCTCATGAAGGTAAAAGAGCAGCGACTTGGTTACAACTTCGGTCCCGCCGATGGCTGCAGCGAGCTTCACGCTTCCGGTCACCACGAGCGAGATGATCATCGTATCGACCGTGCCGGTGGCTCGCCAGGAAAGCGCCTTGATGAAGCTGCGCGAATGGGTGTCCATCGACTACGTCATCCTCCTAGTGAGTGGACCTCAATCCTTCCTTAGCCGACGGAGGCGAGGATGAGCAAAGATTAATTTTCTGCCCGGCGCGCCAAGGTCGATAGCTTTTTTGCTTGATGGGCTAACTTGCCTTCAGCCGCGAGCCGCCGAGCAGTCCGCGTTCCTCGAGCACGGGATAGGCCATGGAGGCGAGCAGCGAGTTGATCTGCTTGAGGTCGCGGATGGTGTCGAGATGGATGGAACTGGTATCGACGCTTTTGGCCGTGCCGTCGCGCAGCCGCACGAAATGGCTGGCGCTTGTCTCTTTCTCGCGCTCGCGCAGCAGATCCTTCTCCAGCACCAGTTGCCGGGCGGTTTCGGGGTCGCGCGAGACCAGCACGTTGAAGGCAAGCCGTGCATTGGCAAGCACCGAGGCGTGGAAGGCGAAGAGCTCGCGCCAGCCCTCGGGCGTGAATTCCAGTCCGCGCTCCAGCTTCTTCCTGACATGCACCAGCATATTGCGCACGATGATGTCGCCGACCTGCTCCAGCTTGACGCAGGCGCCGATCAGTTCCTGGCAGCGCAGCGCCTCGTCCTCGCTGAGCCGGTTCTTGGTGACCTTGGCAAGATAGAACTTTATTGCCGCGTGCTTCTTGTCGACACGGTCGTCAAGCGCCGCAAGCGCCTTGATCTTATCGCTGTCGGCGCTCTCGTAGAGCTCGATGATGCGCTTCAGCATGATCTCGACCGTCTCGCACACCCGCACCACTTCGCGGGTGGCGTTTGCCAGCGCCTGGCTTGGCGTGTCGAGCGCGCTTTCGTTCAGGGCCGACAATTCGACGACATCGAAGGGTGCCGGCGATTGCGGCGCTATGCCCAGCGCCACGATGCTTTCGGACGCACGATAGACGAGGCCGGCGAGCGGCAGGCCGGCAAGCAGGATGGTCACGTTGAACAGGATGTGGGCGTTGACGATCTGATCCGGCCCTGTGGTGCCGAGAAAGCCGACCGGCGGCTTCAGCGTCATGAACAGGATCAGCATGATCAGCGAGYCCATCCCGCGCATCAGCAGATTGCCGACCGGCACGATGCGCACGCCCGGATCGGCATTGCGGGTAAGCAACGGCGCGATGACCGAAGAGCCGAGATTGACACCAAGCACCAGCACGATTCCGAGTTCCGGCGGGATGAAGCCGCGTCCGGCCAGCGTCACCATAAGGAGAACGGCAGCGATCGAAGAATGGAACAGCCAGGTGATCAGGGCGGCAAGAAGATAGGCGGTGACGAAATCGCCGGAGAAATAGTTGACGATCATCGGCATCAGCTTGCTCTGGCGCAGCGGCTCCGAGGCCTGGCCGATCATCTCCAGCGACAGCAGCAATAGCCCGATGCCGACAAGAATACGGCCGAACTGGCGCCAGTCGCGACGCTCCGTAGCCATGAACATGACCGTGCCGGCGACAAGGCAGACCGGAACCAGAAGCGACAGGTCGAAGGTCAAGAGCTTGACTACCAGCGCCGAGCCGATCTCGGCGCCGCGCACCGCAAGCTGCCCGGCGGCGCCCGATACGATGCCGGCGCCGGCGAAGGAGCCGACCAGCAGCGTGACGGCGGTCGAGCTTTGCAGCGCGATCGCAAGACCGCAGCCGGCGAGCACCGCCGTCAGCGGATTGCGCATGGTTGCGCGAAGCCGGTGGCGCAGCACGTCGCCATAGGCGCGCTCGACGCCCGTCTTCACCAGGCGGGTGGCAAACAGCATCAGCGCCACTGCGCCGGCAAGGTGCAGAATGACGACGGAACCGCTCATGCCCGGCCTCGCGGCGTGGCGTCAGGGAAGCGGAAAAGGGCGCGAATCATGAGCATTTCGGGCCGCGAGAGTACTCCAAACAATTTTAGCCGGGTAATAAATTTTGCCCGGTTCGGCCGACGTTCGGCGCGCGACGGCGTGTGTCGGAAATGGATGGAAGGCTCATTGGTTGCATGCCGCAGGCGGATCTGGCGGCAAATGGCACGCGGTGACCCGGCCAATGGCCGATCCGGGAGATTTGGTTGGTTGAAGCGGATTTTATAAGCCTTGGAAATCATTGCAGAATTGTAACAATGGCGTTCAGATTCGGTTCATCCGGGCTTGGCTATCTCCTTGMCCGTCCAAAACCAAGGAGCACCGACCATGAAGCGTCTCGTACTTTCCGCCGTCACCGCCTCGATGCTGGCCGCCTCGGCCTTCTCGGGCCAGGCCGCGCCGCTCAACCAGCCGAGCGCGCCGCAGTCGAGCTACGCTCAGGTCGACTGGCAGAAGCCGGGCGTCACGAAGAAGAAAGTCGTGGTCAAGAAGAAGCTGGTGGTGAAGCGCAGCCATTGGCGCAAAGGCCAGAGATACGCGGCCTGGAAGCGCCACCAGGCGGTGCGCGACTGGCATCGCTATGGGTTGCGCCGCCCGGGTCCCGGCCAGGAATGGATCCGCGTCGGCAACGACTACCTGCTGGTCGGCGTCGTCTCCGGCATCATCTTCGGCGCGATCGCCGCGCACTGATCCGGGCAACGGCCCGAAACACCGGAAGGCGGCCGCTCGGCCGCCTTCTTTTTGTCTGTGAAAAGCGGGTACGATCGACCTTGACGAGTCGTCGCGCCCGGGCGGTTTGATTATATGGAGGGCAAACGAGCCTGTCCTGATGCGCTTTCCGCCCGCCTTCCTCGACGAGATACGCGACCGTGTGCCGATTTCCTCGGTCATCGGCCAGCGCGTCTCCTGGGACAGGAAGAAGACCAACGCGTCGCGCGGCGACTATTGGGCCTGCTGTCCGTTCCATGGCGAGAAGAGCCCGTCCTTCCATTGCGAGGACAAGAAGGGCCGCTACCATTGTTTCGGCTGTTCGGTCTCGGGCGACCATTTCAGGTTCCTGACCGAACTCGACGGCATGAGCTTCCCCGAAGCGGTCGAAAGGATCGCCGAGATGGCCGGCGTGCCGATGCCGGTGCGCGACGCCGCGGAGGAACGGCGCGAGAAGGAGCGCGCCAGCCTCACCGACGTCATGGAGATGGCGACCGTCTTCTTCCAGGAGCGGCTGCAGGGACCAGAGGGCGCGAAGGCGCGTGCCTATCTGCGCRACCGCGGCCTGACGCCGGCAACGCAGCAGTCCTTCCGGCTCGGCTATGCGCCGGATAGCCGCAACGCGCTAAAGGAATATCTTGCCGCAAAAGGCGTGCCGAAAACTGACATCGAGGCCTGCGGGCTGGTGCGGCACGGCGACGACGTCCCCGTCTCCTATGACTGGTTCCGCGACCGCATCATGTTTCCGATCCCGGACTCGCGCGGCAGGATCATCGCCTTCGGCGGACGGGYGCTGGCGCCGGACGCTTTGGCCAAATACATGAACTCGCCGGAGACCGAGCTCTTCCACAAAGGCAATGTGCTCTACAATTTCGCCCGCGCCCGCAAGGCCGTGGCGAAGGGCGGCACGGTGATTGCGGTCGAAGGCTATATGGATGTGATCGCGCTGGCGCAGGCCGGCTTCGAGAATGTCGTGGCGCCGCTCGGCACCGCGCTTACCGAAAACCAGCTCGAGCTTTTATGGCGCATGGCCGGTGAGCCGGTGCTGTGCTTCGACGGCGACCAGGCCGGGCTGAAGGCGGCTTGGCGCGCCGCCGATCTGGCGCTGCCGGCGATCCAGCCGGGCCGCTCGGCGCGTTTTGCGCTGCTGCCTGAAGGCAAGGATCCGGACGACCTCGTCAAGCTGGACGGTCCCGACGCTTTTCGCGCGGTGCTTTCGGAAGCCAGGCCGCTCGCCGACCTGCTTTGGATGCGCGAGACGGCCGGCGGCGTGTTCGATACGCCGGAGCGACGGGCGGAACTTGAAAAGACGCTGCGCGAGCTCACCAGCCGCATCCGCGACGAAAGCCTGCGCTACCACTACAGCCAAGAGATGCGCGAGCGCGTGTTGAGCTTCTTCGGCTCGCAGCGCGGCGCGCGGCAAGGTCATCACGGGGGACGCCAGGACGGCCGGGCGGGCGAGCGCGGCAGGGGTTCGGCACCCGGCGGCGCGTTTGGCCGGGGCGCGGCCATCGGCGCGCGCACCGCGATCACCGAAAGCCTCGGCCGCTCGGCGCTGGTCAAGCGCACCGGCGAGGGCATGTCGGTGCGCGAGGCGACGATCATCGTGGCGCTGATCAACCACCCCGCACTGATCGACGAGAATTTCGCGCATGTCGAATTCCTCGACCTCGCCAACTCGGATCTCAGGCGGCTGCACGCCGCGATCCTCGACGCGATGGCGCATGATGCCGCCGACAACCGCGACGCGGTGATCGCCACCATCGAGCGCGCCGGGTGCGGCGGTATCTGGGAGCGTGCCGTGGCGCTGATCAAGCGGGCAAGGCAGTGGCCGGCGCTCGAAACCGCGGCGCTCGACGACGCCCGCGACGCCTTCAACCAGGCCCTGCACTTGCAGCGCAGCGCGCGCACCTTACATAGGGAGCTGAAACAGGCGCAAGCGGCGCTCGATGCCGACCCTTCGGATGAAAACTTCCGGCATCTCGTCGAGATTCAAGCGCAATTCAACGATGTACAGGCAACGGAAGCGCTGATTGAAGGGTTCGGCGTTTCATCGGGCAGGGCCGGACGCGTTTAGGTCCGGACCGGCGCCGAATGAAGTGGAAATGCACAGGCGCGTCGAATCGACGCCTGTAAGTCGGGTAATTGATTCGCTTTTTTCATGCGAATCATGCCAGAGGCGCTTGACCTTCTGGCAGATTGGCGGAATCAGGACGATTCGAAACGTTAACCGTACCCGGGCGTCGGCGGGAAATTTTGAGCGATGTGAGGTGCTGGTCACTGGACAGGCAAAAGGCCTGCCACAGATACCAGGGTTAATCTGGATTTAACAAGAGATGCGGTTACTGGCCCGGTAAGAGGCGTTCTGGTGCGAGCGCATCCGGTATGACCGGTCGGGTAGCTTGCGCGGCTTCGATACTGGGCCGCTTGGAGACGACAAAGAATGGCGACAAAGGAAAAGGAAGAGGTCGATACCGAACGCGAAGGCGCCACCGATGGCCCGTTGCTYGACCTTTCCGATGATGCTGTCAAGAAGATGATCAAGGCCGCCAAGAAGCGCGGCTATGTGACCATGGACGAGCTGAACTCGGTGCTGCCCTCRGAGGAAGTGACCTCCGAGCAGATCGAGGACACCATGGCCATGCTGTCCGACATGGGCATCAATGTCGTCGAGGACGACGAGCAGGGCGAGGAGGCCGAAGGCGACGCCGGTGCGGACTCGGATGAAGAGGCCAACGAACTCGCCGAGCAGACCGGCACCGCGGTCGCCACCACGACCGCCAAGAAAGAGCCGACCGACCGCACCGACGACCCGGTGCGCATGTATCTGCGCGAGATGGGCTCGGTGGAGCTTCTGTCGCGCGAAGGCGAAATCGCGATCGCCAAGCGCATCGAGGCCGGCCGCGAGACGATGATCGCGGGTCTGTGCGAAAGCCCGCTTACCTTCCAGGCCATCATCATCTGGCGCGACGAGCTCAACGAATCGAAGATCCTGCTGCGCGAGATCATCGATCTCGAGGCGACTTATGCCGGCCCCGAGGCCAAGCAGGCGCCGGTCGTCGAACGCGTCGAGGAAGCGCCTAAGGCCGACGAAAAGCCGCGCGGCCGCGCCGCGGCGCGCGACGAAGAGGACGACATCACCAATGTCGGCGGYGACACGCGCGGACTTGAAGAAGAGGAAGACGACGAGGACGAGGCAAGCCTGTCTCTCGCCGCGATGGAAGCGGAACTGCGCCCCCAGGTCATGGAGACGCTCGACGTCATCGCCGACACTTACAWGAAGCTGCGCAAGCTGCAGGACCAGCAGGTCGAAAATCGTCTCGCAGCCGCCGGCACGCTCTCGCCCAGCCAGGATCGCCGGCTTAAGGAGCTGAAGGACCAGCTCATCAAGGCGGTGAAGTCGCTGTCGCTCAACACCGCGCGCATCGAAGCGCTGGTCGAGCAGCTTTACGACATCAACAAGCGCCTGGTGCAGAACGAAGGCAAGCTGCTGCGGCTGGCCGAAAGCTATGGCGTGYGCCGCGAGGAATTCCTCAAGGAGTACCAGGGCTCGGAGCTCGATCCGAACTGGACGCGCTCGATCGCCAACCTGACGTCGCGCGGCTGGAAGGAGTTCACCAAGAACGAGAAGGACGCGATCAAGGATCTGCGCACCGAGATCCAGAACCTCGCCACCGAAACGGCGATCTCGATCCAGGAATTCCGCAAGATCGTCAACCAGGTGCAGAAAGGCGAGCGCGAGGCCGCGATCGCCAAGAAGGAAATGGTGGAGGCGAACCTGCGCCTCGTCATCTCCATCGCCAAGAAATACACCAATCGCGGCCTGCAGTTCCTCGACCTGATCCAGGAAGGCAATATCGGCCTGATGAAGGCGGTCGACAAATTCGAGTACCGCCGCGGCTACAAGTTCTCGACCTACGCGACGTGGTGGATCCGGCAGGCGATTACCCGTTCGATCGCCGACCAGGCGCGCACCATCCGCATTCCGGTGCACATGATCGAGACGATCAACAAGATCGTGCGCACCTCGCGCCAGATGCTGCACGAGATCGGGCGCGAGCCGACGCCGGAGGAACTGGCCGAGAAGCTCGCCATGCCGCTGGAAAAGGTGCGCAAGGTGCTGAAGATCGCCAAGGAGCCGATCTCGCTCGAAACGCCGGTTGGCGACGAGGAGGATTCGCATCTCGGCGACTTCATCGAGGACAAGATGGCGATCCTGCCGATCGACGCGGCGATCCAGGCCAATCTGCGCGAGACCACGACCCGCGTGCTGGCGTCGCTCACGCCGCGCGAGGAGCGCGTTCTCAGAATGCGCTTCGGCATCGGCATGAACACCGACCACACGCTGGAAGAGGTCGGCCAGCAGTTCTCGGTCACGCGCGAACGCATCCGCCAGATCGAGGCCAAGGCGCTGCGCAAGCTCAAGCACCCGAGCAGGAGCCGTAAGCTCAGAAGCTTCCTCGACAGCTGATCCGAAAGCAGACARCAAATCAAAAGGGCGTCTCCGGCGCCCTTTTTTGCGTTTCCGGACACCGCATTGCGCCTTGCCGGGGCTGCCCGCCGGGAGGATAATTCCCTGTCGGATGCATTTCTGGGCGACAAGCCGGATGCCCGCCCCGGCGTCGGCCGTGACGGCCAGGCGCCGCGCTCCGTGGCACCGGAAGGAGGTGTGCCATGACAACCTACATCGTGCTGATCAACTGGACTGAGCTGGGCGCCAAGAATGTGCGCGAGTCTCCGAAGCGGCTCGATGCCGCCAAGAAGCTGCTGGGCGAGATGGGCGGATCGTTCAAGGCATTCTATCTGACCATGGGCGAATGCGACATGGTTGCCATTATCGAAGCGCCGGACGATGCGGTGCTTGCCCGTTTCGCGCTGATGCTGGCGTCGGGCGGCAACGTCAGGACGCGGACGATGAAGGCGTTTCCGGAATTCGCCTATCGCGAGATCATCAGCTCATTAGGATAGGCGCGGTTAGAGCGACTAGGATAGGCGCCGTTGGGCCGGTTCACCGTTTCATGGAAACGCAGAACCGCTCTACCTCTATGTCTTGACGCAATTGCGGACTGAAAACCGTTCCACACTTTTCGGGAATGGTTCCAGGGTCACGGCGCGGTGTTGCGGAGTGCGGCGGCGCATCCGATAGTCTTGCCATGTCCGTGCCCCTACTGACCGTCTGGTACAATACGCGCTGCCCGGTGTGCGACGCCGGCATCAGGCGCCAGAGACGGYGGCTGGTCGAGGCGGTTAAGGCCGGGCGCATCGAGTTCCGCGACATCAATTTCGAGCCGGCGGCGCTCTCCGGATACGGCGCCTCGCTGGAGGACATCCGCCGCCGGCTGCATGCGACCGACGCCGGGGGCAGGCTGCTGGTCGGCGCGGACGTGGCGATCGCGGTCTGGCGGATGACGCCCGGCGAAGGCTGGCTGGCGGCATTCTTCGGCAACCCGTTTGCGCTGCCGCTGACGCGCTTTGCCTATGACCGTTTCGCCGACCTGCTTTACGCCTGGAACCGCTGCAAGGGCCGCTGGTAGACCGCGTTCCAGGGGGAATAACCGGTTTGCCTTGGCGGCTTATCCGCGCGGAACTGTGCGCGTTCAAAAATAGGTAATTACACCGCGGCCATCTACTGGACCCTGCTTAGGGCCCTAGTTGTTCTTGCAAGGCTCCTCGTACTCCTTCCATCAGCTTTCGCCGGCCATCCGGCAATGAGGACGCATGACAGCAAATTGAAAATCTAGGGAGATCGACCATGGTCACGGATCATGAAAACACCCATTGTGGGCAAGGCCTAGCGGCCACGCGGCGCACGCTGCTGCAAATGGGACTGGGCGTAGGCGGCGCGGCCTCGCTGGCGGCGCTGGGCGCCTTGYCGGCATCGGCGGCCACGCAGGGCGACTTTCCCGAGCACAAAAAGTGGAAGTTCGTCTTCGTCAACCACGTCACCACCAATCCCTTCTTCGTGCCCACGCAGTACGGCATCGCGGACGCCTGYGCCTTGCTCGGCTGCTCGTCTCAGTGGACGGGGTCGCAGAAATCGATCGCCTCGGAGATGGTCAACGCGATGAACACAGCTATCACCGCCGGCGTCGACGGTATCGCCGTCAGCCTCGTGGACGAGCACGCTTTCAACGAGCCGGTGAAGAAGGCGCTCGCAGCCGGTATTCCGGTCGTCGCCTACAATGCCGATGCCAAAGGCAATGCCCGGCTCGCCTATGTCGGCCAGGACCTGTATCTTGCAGGCAAGGCGCTTGGAGAGCGCATCGTAAGCCTGGTGGACGAAGGCGAAGTGGTAGGGTTCATCGCCACGCCCGGCCAGCTCAATATCCAGCCGCGCCTCGATGGCGCCGCCGATGCGATCAAGGCCTCTGGCAAGAAAATCAATTTTACACAGATCGCCAGCGGGCCGACGGTCAATGAGGAGGTATCGCGCGTCGATGCCTACTATGTCGGCCACAAGGACGTGAAGGGCATGTTTGCCGTCGACGCCGGCAGCACCATGGCGGTCGGCAAGACTATGGAGAAATACGGTCTGCACGCCAAGGGCGTTCGCGCCGGAGGCTTCGATCTGCTGCCCGACACACTCGACGCTCTCGGCAAGGGCCATCTCGACTTCACCATCGACCAGCAGGCCTATCTGCAGGGCTTCTACACGGTGATGGAACTGTTCCTGTTCCAGATGTCGGGCGGCCTTACCGGCTCGGCCGATATCAACACCGGCCTCAAATTCGTCACCAAGGAGGGCGTCCAGCGCTATCTGAAGACGCAAAGCCGCTACGAGGGCAGCGCGAGCAAGCAGACACTGGTCGAGCGCTCGGGCCCGATCGGCGGCTGAGGACTTAGGGCATGGCCGACAACGCCCGGCATTCTCCGGCCAGCCAAGGCCGCCTTTCCGGCACAGCCGCGAAGGCGGGCGGCGCGCCGGCGCCGCGCAGCGCGTGGCGTCGGGCCGCGCCTATAATCTTTCGATACCGCGAAGCCAGCATCGTCATCGCCGGCCTGCTGCTGATCATCTATTTCCAATATTCCAGCGCGGCCTTCCTTTCGCAGTCGAACCTCGAGAATCTCGTCCAGTTCACCGCCGCCACCGCCATCATCGCCGGGGGCGAGGTGATGGTGCTGGTATGCGGAGAACTGGACCTGTCGGTGGGCATGGTCTATGCGCTCACACCTTTCGTCATGTATTTCGCCGCGGAGGGCGGCGCACCACCGTGGCTGGCGGTGATCGCGGGGCTTGCGGCGGCGGCGCTGGTGGGCGCCATCAACGGTTTCGTGACCACGCTGTTGCGGCTGCCTTCCTTCGTCACCACGCTCGGCATGCTGTTCCTGATCAATGGCTTCACGCTGACCATTTCCGGCGGCTTTCCGGTCCAGCCGCAGGCGGGCGATCTCTTTACGCAGATCCTCGGTGCCAATCCCTGGGCAGAACTGGCCTGGGCGGTGGCGATCGCGATCGGCCTGCAATTCGTGCTGATGAAGACCCGCTGGGGCCYGCACACCGTGGCCACAGGCGGCAATCCGATAGGGGCCGCCGAAGTCGGCATCAAGGTCCGTCGCATCAAGCTCGGCAATTTCATCCTCTGCAGTACRCTCGGCGGCTTTGCCGGGATGCTCGATGCCTTCCGCATCGGCTCGATCGACCCGCTGGCCGGCGGCAGCGAGATCATGTTCGCGGCGATCGCTTCTGCCGTCATCGGCGGCACGCTCTTGACCGGCGGGCTCGGCACCACGATCGGCGCCTTCTTCGGCGCGCTGGTGCTCGCGATCCTCAAGGACGGCTTCACCCTGCTGGGCGTCAGCGCCTTCACGTTCGACATGATCCTGGGCGCGGCGATCCTGGTGACGATGGCAGTCAACGTCCATCTCAGCCGGCTGCGCGACCAGGGAGGCGGATGATGGAACAGAATACGGGTTCCGGCGAATTGCTGCGCGCCGAGCACATCTCAAAGCACTTCGGCCAGATCACGGCGCTGCGCGACGTCAATCTGCGGCTGGCCCGCGGCGAGGTGCTGGGACTGCTCGGCGACAACGGCGCCGGCAAATCCACGCTGATGAAGATTTTTACCGGTTTCCTGAAGCCGTCGAGCGGACARCTCTATCTCGACGGCGCGCCCGTGACGCTGAGTTCGGTTGCGCACGCACGAAGCCTCGGCATTGAAGCGGTGTACCAGGATCTTGCCTTGATCAATGAACTGAACGTCTACCGCAACATGTTCCTGCAGCGGGAGGCCGTGTTCGGCGGTCCCCTGGGAATCCTCGATGACGCGTCCATGCGGCGTGCGGCGCTCGCRCATCTGGAGCGCATGGGAGTCAGCATCCCTTCGGTGGATGCCGAGGTGTCGCGGTTGTCGGGCGGCCAGCGCMAGGCGATCGCAGTCGCCCGCTCTGTCTACCAGAAGGCCAAGATCCTGCTGCTCGACGAGCCGACGGCGGCGATGGGAGCAAAGGAATCGGCGCTGGTCCTCGACMTGATCCAGCAGCTGAAGGAGGGYGGCGACATGGGCATCATGATCATCGCGCACAACTATGCCCAGATCTTCGACGTCTGCGACAGGATCAACCTCATCGAGGGCGGCGCAATCGTTTTCGACAAGCCTACCTCCGAGACCTCCGTGCAGGAGCTGAYGGATCTCGTGGTGCGCGAATACCGTAATGCACGCATGAGCGTGAAGCAGGATCGATAGTTTCCCTGCTCGCTTCCGATACATCGTAAGATATATCTTGACTCTGCGGATGTCGCAGCTTAATTAAGATATATCGTAAGACATAACGCAGGAGTGAAGGATGCACGGACATAACCATTTCGGCGAGCGCATGTTCATGCACATGGCCGGCAAATTCGGCGGTCGCGGCGGCGGCTTCGGGCCGTTCGGGCACGGCATGCGCGGCGGCGGTCGCGGCGGTCCGGGCGACATGTTCCGCGCCGGGCGCATGCTTGCCGATGGCGATCTGAAGCTGATCACGCTATCGCTTCTGGCCGAGGCGCCGCGCCACGGCTATGACATCATCAAGGCACTGGAGGAGCGCACCAGCGGCATCTACAGCCCGAGCCCGGGCGTGGTCTATCCGACCCTGACTTTCCTTGAAGAGGCGGGCTATGCCGTCTCGTCCAGCGAAGGCAACAAGAAGGTGTTCTCGATCACCGAGGCGG
>NZ_MDFL01000034.1 GCF_001854785.1 Mesorhizobium sp. ORS 3428 | reverse complement strand
GAACACATGGAGTTCTATGCGCAGACGGTGTGGCCAGAATTTGATGTCCAGTTTTGTTCGGTGACCGACCAATGGGCCCAAATCGCTGTCGCCGGTCCGCTAAGTCGCGCGACGCTARCCAAGGCTGTTGACGGGCTCGACTTGTCCAACCATGGCTTCCCCTTTCTGTCGGTGGGGGAAGGGCGGGTAGCTGGAGTGCCCGTTCGGCTGTTTCGGATAAGCTTCTCGGGTGAACTCGCGTACGAGTTAGCCGTGCCGGCAAGACATGCTGAGCTCGTTTGGCGATCGGTTTTGGCTGCAGGTCAGGAGTTTGGGATCGAGCCTTACGGTCTGGAAGCGATGGGGCTGATGCGGATCGAGAAGGGCCATATCGCGGGTGCTGAACTGAACGGGCAGACGACAGCCGTTGATCTCGGTGCCGGCCGTATGATGAAAAAGTCTGGGGATTTTGTCGGGCGTGTGCTGAGTGYACGCTCGGGACTCGCTAGTGCCGACAGACCGCGACTCGTCGGCATCCGGCCGATGAAAGATTGCTCGCGGCTGTTGGCCGGAGCTCAACTGCTCTTACAACCGGGCTCGGGCAGGAGTGTGGGCTGGGTTACAAGCGTAACGCGGTCAGCCGAACTGGCGCAATGGATCGGCTTAGCTATGCTTGAGAACGGCGAAGCGATGTTGGGCAAGACCGTTTACGCTGTCTCTCCTCTACACGACGAGGCGGCAGAGGTTTTGATCTCCAGTCCTCACCATGTCGACCCAGAAAATATTAACGTCAGGACCTGATCCTTCCTCCCAATTTGGGGAACCGATGAACCCTTCTTTTGAACCGTCATCCGAGTCGAATTTCGTGTCGATCTCGGAACACCACCCCACAATAATGCAGATGACCGTACGGCGAGGTCAGCTGCCATCRCTTGCTGAAATATTAGGGCGGCGCTTCGGACTGAACCTTCCACAACCGGGGAATTCCTACAGCAATGGCATCTACACACTGCTCTGGGTCCAGCCCGGGAGTTGGCTACTCCATGGGCCTACGGAAGTCAGTGAGACACTCTTCATGGAATTAGCGTCGTTGCTGGCTGGCATCGCTGCTGTTGTGGACCAAACCCACGGCAAATGTGTCCTGCGGTTATTGGGACCCAAGTCGCGCGAGGTTCTCGCCCGCTGCTGCCGGCTCGACCTGCACCCGCGGGTTTTTGGCCCGGGACGTTGCGCGGTGACACTAGTGGCCCATCTGCCATGTGTYCTGCGGCAGATCGACGAAACACCGTGCTTCGACCTCATGGTCGCTTCCAGTCTCGCGAGGTGGCTGTTTGACGAACTCCAGGAAGGATCTCCTGTCTTCGGGCCGCGTTCCCATGCGGCCAGTTCCGGCTCCTGCTAACCGGAAATCATCAGATATCTTCTGTTAATTTCTTAGGTTCTTGAGATACTTGACGCCTCACGGCCTGGGACGTCGTCTTCTGGAACGCGGTGTGGACGCAATCGTTGCGCTGCGCCGACAGCGCCTGACCGGCAAACACATCGCCGTGCGAAGCAGCGTGTCGCAGGCGACGGTTAGCCGGCGGCACGCGCCGGCCCGTCGCGGCTGAAAAACCTGGAGCCAGTCGAGCCGGCGCACCGCTATGAGTGGTAGCATCCCGGTGAACTCTCCATCTCGACATGAGGAAGCACGGTTGGATCGGCACTAGAGACACCGCATCACCGGCAGCCTGCAAGCGTTCCTTATTAATCGTGGCGGGAACCTCCTCGCTAGCATTCGGCCGTTGACGACTAAGACGCACCTGTTTTGACGTTCCTTCTTGGCCGGCCTTCTGTGAACTCTTCGCGCCTTTTGGCGCCTATGCCGGGCGGRCGGATTTGCTTACCTCCATGGGCTTGCAGCCGCGCTTGATGTGGTGCGCATCCGTGGACTTGGCGATAGGCTTTGGAGAAGTGCGATGCAGAAAGAAACCCACAAGCCATCGCAATGTACACAACCGGCAGAGGAGAAGTGATTAGCAGCAAGTGTGCCTTCTCCAGACGAAGATCCAAATAGTAGCGGCCAGGAGAACATCCAAGTTCTCTCTTAAAAAGGCGCTCAATTTGCCGGCGAGAAAGACCTGCTGATGACGCAAGYGCATCAACAGGAATTGGATCATTGATGTTTTTCTCCATATGATCGATTACCTTGATCACCCGCGCATGATGCAGCTGGACTCGAGAATGAAGAGGTAACCGTTGACGATCACCGGCTGAACGCATTCTGCATGCGATCGCTTTCTCGCAGATCCGATTGACAACATTCAGGCCGTGATCCCGCCCAACGAAGCCCAAGAACATGTCAAATGGGGCATCGCCACCGGGGCAGGTGTGAAAGTCCCCGTCGTTTTCGAAACTGGTTTGAGCAGCCAACACATCAGGGAAGCGTTCGACAAACATGGGGAATTGCTCCCAGTGCACCGAGCAACGCCGGCCGTCTGCAAGTCCAGCGCGGGCGAGCACGATGGTGCCACTGCTGATGCCTACCAAGCAGGTGCGGCGGTTGCGGCACTCCCTTAGCCATGCATCGAGTTGTTTGTTCGGACCAGGAAAACTACCGCTGYCGACGACCACGACAACGGAATCCAAGCGCGAATGCCAACCTCTGTCGCGTTGACACGTGAGCGAAGCATCGACGCCGATCACTAGACCGCAACTCGAAGCGACAGATTGTCCGTCATTCGTTACAAGTTGCCAAGCATAAACGTCCCGTCCGATCACCTCGTTCGCCATCCTAAGAGCCTCTATCGCTGACGAGAGAGCTTGAAGTGAAAAGGCGGGTAGGAGGTAAAAGCAAAATGTGCGACATCCGGGCTCCGAGCCTGACGCGTCGACGTACCCTTCTTCTGGGCGACGAAAGGACAGCATAGGCACACCTATATCTAGTGTTCGCGAAATACGCGGGAAAGCGCCAAAAACGTTCGTCCATAAGTATAGCCACTGGTTGCACACTGGCGCTCACCAATCCCGCAGCGACAAGCGCCTAAAATCTGCACTGGTCGGCGGTCAAACGAACGTTTTCTGCCGCCGAGGCCCCGGGAGTCGAAGAGGTACCGGCGATTGCATCACGTTCGCGGGTGGATTCAACAATCGGTGCCGCAGGCGGGTAGTGGGCAACGCCTCGGGTTTCCCTGGCCGCTCCACAGATTTTTGCTTTGCGCTATATGGGCCCGGCGCGTGGACCGGGCCACTTTGGAAACACAAGACCTCAGGCAAGGCGTTCGTCGACCTGCAACATTCGAGTTTGGGCGGACGATATCGGCCTGCGCTCAGCGTGGAGTGTTTGGGGAGTGGCGGAGCAGTCGGATCGATCTGTCGGTGGTAGTAGCCTACACGCCCCTGGGCTCGCTATCTGGTGCGAAGTGTCGAATTCGCGACTTCGGGCCGATCGATCGCAGGTCCTTGGCGTAGAGCTCTCACTCGGTTGTCGGCCTTAAAGGTCATCTCTGGCTAACGAAATTGAAGCATTAGCTGTAAGGCCGTCGCCCACTGCGGGTGGCGTCTCCTTGGCTAGCCATTTTACGAATCTTGCGTGGACGCTGTACAAATGCTGACTTTCTGCAGATCTAGCCCTCGGTTCGCGGAATTCCGAACCCATATCCAGCTACAAAAGCATGTCTAGCTATCGAGGAGTTCGCAATCCATGACCGTTCGCGCCGGCCGGGAATTTCTGGCTATCCCGGGGCCTACAACAATACCCGACGAGGTGCTGCGGGCCATGCACCGACCGGCCCTTGATATATATTYGGAGCGGATGGCCGATCTAACGGACGGGCTCTTGCGGGACTTGTCGAAGCTGTTTGYAACTAAGGGCAATTCCTACATTTATATCGCTAACGGCCATGGCGCCTGGGAAGCGGTGCTCTCAAATGTCCTGTCGCGAGGCGACAAGGTCCTGGTTTTGGAAAGCGGCAGCTTCGCGGTCGGGTGGGGCAACACCRCGCGCGCCATGGGTGCAGACGTCGAAGTATTGACGGGAGATTGGTCCMGCGCCGTTCGGCCTAGCGAAGTTGAGGCGCGCTTGAGTGCCGACAGAAATCACGAGATCAAGGCCGTCCTTGTCGTCCAGGTCGATACTGCTTCAGGTGTGGTCAACGATATCGAGGCGATCGGCAAGGCAATCCGCGCTGCTCGACATCCGGCGCTCTACCTGGTTGACGCCGTAGCCTCACTCGGTTGCATGCCTTTCAAGATGGATGACTGGGGTGTTGACGTCGCCATGTCAGGTTCTCAGAAGGGACTTATGGCGCCGCCGGGGCTCGGTTTCATTGCGGTCGGTGAGCGTGCGCGAGTCGTTCACAAGACGGYGAACATGCGCTCGCCCTATTGGGATTGGACTGAACGCGACGGCGCCGAACATTACTGCCGGTATGCCGGCACGCCACCTGTGCACCTCCTGTTTGCGTTACGTCAGTCCTTTGACATCCTGTTCGACGAAGGGCTGGAGAACGTGTTCCGCCGCCACGAACTTCTGGGCGAGGCAGTGAGGTGTGCGGTGGCGGTATGGAGCGAAGGTAAGGTGCTCGGCTTCAACATTGACCATCCCCTCGAGCGGTCCAACGTGGTTACAACCATATTAGTGGGCAACGGCTATGACCCTGCTAAGCTTCACACATACAGCAGAGATAGATGCGGAGTTACCCTTGGCATTGGCATAAACCACCTGCAGGGCAGGGCATTCCGCATCGCGCATATGGGCCATGTTAACGCGCCGATGATCTTAGGAACGCTCGGTGTGGTTGAGGCTGGGCTGAAGGCGCTGCAGATACCCCACGGCAACGGCGGTACGGAAGCCGCAATCGCTTATCTGAGCGAAAATGTTCACCGCTAGTATGGCGGATTCCCGATCTTGGAGAATCATCAACGGCCACCAAGTCGGCAGCTACAAGGATCCTCGCTTCTCGCGGCGTCCAAACCAAGTCTTCTACGGAGCACCTGTTGGGATATTGCTTCTCGACCGTGGCGGCAGCCACGATGTCTTTGACCGCCCGTTCATTCCTGGAAGCGTTGGCAACTCCACCACTTGGAGTGTGCCGGCGCGGTACAAGACCGTTCCAGGTCTTTCGTTCAGCAGGCTTATCGCCTCCGACGCCGACGCGTACGCATCGGCTACCGTGAAGGCTGCCCAGAAACTCGTCCGAGAAGGGGCACAAATGATCACCGCAAACTGCGGTTTCATGCTTCGACATCAAGAAGCTGTTCGCAGCGCTGTTGACGTACCGGTACTCCTTTCCCCGCTGCTATTGGGCCCAATCTTATTGCAGATGCTTCCTCGCGACAGAGCGCTTGGGATTGTCACGGCGAAGGCGTCCTCCTTGACTGGGGATATGCTGGAAATGGCAGGGCTGAATACCAGCTCAGAACGCCTGGTCATAGCTGGTCTCGAAAACTCTCCATGCTTCGCCGCGACATTTCTCACAGCCAGCGCCGATCTCGACGTGAGTGCCGTCGAGAGAGAAACAGTCGATGCCGCAGTCAAGCTTGTCACCGATCGACCTGAGATCGGGATGCTGCTTTTTGAATGTTCAGAGTTGCCTCCGTATGCTGCCGCAGTCCAGCGCGCCACGGGAATCCCAGTTTTCGACTTCACCTCGATTGTCGAGTTTGTCG
>NZ_MDFL01000033.1 GCF_001854785.1 Mesorhizobium sp. ORS 3428 | reverse complement strand
CAGACCCCGCACGATCTCGGCGCGCATCACTGCCTCTTTCATACGGTATGGAACAGCCGCAATGCCTGGAAACTGAAAGGCTGGGATGAGGTGCAGCCACCGATCGCACCGTCTTTCACAYGCAACGATGGCAACGGATTGCGCATGGCTGCGCTGGCCGGTGCGGGATTGTTACTGCAGCCCGAAGTTCTGGTGGCCCAGGATATGGCAAACGGGGCGCTGGTTTCAGTCCTACAAGCCTATTTGCCCGAACCGCGCCCTGTCCATATCGTGCATCGACGGGATCGACGACCGCTCCCAAAGCTTACTCGTTTCATTGGGCATTTGCTCGCGCATGTCAGGGAGCGGGAGGCATACTAGCTCATTTCGTGGCGGATGGGTCTGARGTCCGCAATTGGCGTAAAGCCGAAGAGGCTAACACCAGACCAATTTGCCGGTCCCGGCTCCGTCTCATCATTGTGGGGCGAGGGCAACGGAGGAGCAGCCGATGCAACCCATCAGGAAGAAGYGCGCTACCCCGCCCGGTCCTTCGCCTWCAGCTCCAGCCTGCGCGCATGCAGCACCGRCTCGGTGTAGCCGTTGGGCTGGGCGGTCCCCTTGAATACAAGGTCGCAGGCGGCCTGGAAGGCGATCGACTTGTCGAAATCCGGCGCCATCGGCCGGTAGAGCGKATCGCCGACATTCTGGYGGTCGACGATCGACGCCATGCGCTGCAGCGAGTCCCTGACCTGGATTTCCGAGCACACTTTGTGGCGCAGCCAGTTGGCGATGTGCTGCGAGGAGATGCGCAGCGTGGCGCGGTCCYCCATCAGGCCTACATCGTTGATATCGGGCACTTTCGAGCAGCCCACCCCCTGGTCGATCCAGCGCACGACATAGCCCAGAATGCCTTGAGCGTTGTTGTCGAGCTCGCGCTGGATCTCGTCCGGCGTCCAGTTCGGCCGTCTTGCCACCGGCACGGACAAAATGTCGTCGAGCTTCGCTTTCGGCCGGCTCTTCAGCGCCGCCTGCACGGCGTTCACGTCGACCTTGTGGTAATGCGTCGCGTRCAGCGTTGCGGCCGTCGGCGAGGGCACCCAGGCAGTGTTGGCGCCGGCCTTGGGATGGGCGATCTTCTCGGCCAGCATCGCCRCCATCAGGTCCGGCATCGCCCACATGCCCTTGCCAATCTGGGCGTGGCCGGCTAGCCMGCATTCGAGCCCCATGTCGACGTTCCAGGCCTCATAGGCGGAAATCCAGGCCGCCTGCTTCATGTCGCCCTTGCGGATCATCGGGCCGGCTTCCATCGAGGTATGGATCTCGTCGCCGGTACGGTCGAGGAAGCCGGTGTTGATGAACACAACACGTTCGCTTGCGGCGCGGATTGCCTCCTTGAGGTTGACGGTGGTGCGCCGCTCCTCGTCCATGATGCCCATCTTGATGGTGTTTTTCGCCATGCCGAGCAGCGCCTCGACGCGGTCGAAGATCTCCACCGCGAAGGCGACCTCTTCCGGCCCATGCATCTTGGGCTTCACCACATACATCGAGCCGGCGCGGGAATTGRCGCGGCGTCCGTTCGGGCCGACATCATGCAGCGCAATCAGAGCGGTGAGCGCTGCATCCATGATGCCCTCCGGCACCTCGTTGCCGTCGYGGTCGAGGATCRCCGGATTGGTCATCAGGTGGCCGACGTTTCTCACCAGCATCAGCGAGCGGCCGGGCAGCGTAAGCGTGCCGCCGCCACGCGAAGTGTAGCTGCGGTCAGGGTTGAGCCTGCGGGTAAAGGTCTTGCCGGCCTTGGTGATCTCCTCGGCGAGATCGCCCTTCATCAGGCCGAGCCAGTTGCGGTAGACGACGACCTTGTCCTCAGCATCGACCGCCGCGATGGAATCCTCGCAGTCCTGGATGGTGGTAAGYGCGGCTTCGAGAAGGATATCAGCAATGCCGGCCGGGTCGGTCTTGCCGATCGGGTTGGCATGGTCGATCGCGATTTCGATATGCAGCCCGTTCTTGACCAGCAGCACGGCTTCCGGCGTGGCGGCATCGCCGCGATAGCCGACGAACYGCCTGGGATCGGCGAGYGTGGTGGCRCCGGCGCCCTCGCCCGCCTTGAGCGCRCCATTCGCCACCGAGAGCCCGTTGACGCCGGCCCATTTGCCGGTGGTCAGCGGCACCGACTGGTCGAGGAAGTCCTTGGCCCAGGCGATCACCTTGGCGCCGCGCACCGGGTTATAACTCTTGCCCTTTTCGGCGCCGCCGGTCTCTGGGATGGCGTCGGTGCCGTAGAGCGCGTCATAGAGCGAGCCCCAACGGGCATTGGCGGCATTGAGCGCATAGCGCGCATTCATCACCGGCACGACGAGCTGCGGCCCGGCGACGACGGCGATCTCGGGGTCGACTTTCTCGGTGGTGACTCCGAAGGCCGGGCCTTCCGGCACCAGATAGCCGATCTCCTTCAGGAAGGCCTTGTAGGCCTCCATGTCGACCGGCGCGCCGTTTGCGCGGTACCAGTTGTCGAGCTTTTCCTGCATGGCGTCGCGCTTTGYGAGCAGCGCCCRGTTCTTCGGCGCCWGATCATGGACGATTGCCGAAAAGCCGTTCCAGAATTCTTGCGGATCGATGCCGGTGCCGACTGCTGCCTCATCGGCCACGAAGTCATGGAGCTCCCGGGCAATGCGCAACCCGGCGATCTCGATGCGGTCGGTCATCAGCATGTCTCCAGATATAGGCTTTGCCGGCTCGCCGGCCATCGGTCTTGGGCGGCCTTTGGCATGCCGGGGTTCAAGGGTCAATTCGGCTTAAGGGGAAGTAGGGCGATCGGGCGAGGTTTTTAGGTTTGCGGCGGCGGGGGAGCGGCCAATCTCCCCCAAGTGGGTCCCAAGTGGGGGAGATGCCCGGCAGGGCACAGGGGGCGCGAAAGAACGCCAACCTGGCAGATTTCGGTATTTCGTGCAGTCGGTCGAAGTCGAGTATGAGCGCGCGCCTCTTGGAGGCGCCGGCGGGACAGCACCCCCCTCTGGCCTGCCGGCCATCTCCCCCACTTGGGGGGAGATCAGCTCTCCATCACACCGCGATCCTCGGCCTTCCCGAGGCCACCGCCACCACATGCGCCTCGATGAACATGCGCTGGTCTTCGACGGTAGAGACGCGGAATTCGGTGGAAACGTCGATCTCGGCGCTGTCGGTGCCGGCGTCCTTGGCGCGCTCGGCGACGATTGCCCGCACATCCGCTTGCGCCGCGGCGATCGCCGCCRCCTCGTCGGTGAAGTCGCGCACGGTCTGCCCCGACGCCARGCGGAAGAGCCCTTCCCTCGGCTGGCTGACGCGCGCCTCGGCCGAGACGCGCACCTGGCCGACCACGGCGCCGAGCGCATTGGCGACGTCGGTATCCTCCGGCACCACGCAGCCATTGCCGATCAGCGGCGGCAGGCCGGCATAATGCAGCGGCGCCGAGGCGCCGAGGCCGATCACCGGCCGGTCGAGCGCGACGCTGAAGCGGGCGATGCCGGGATGTGCATCGACGGCGCGCTGCACCAGCGCATGGGCGACGGTCGCGGCGCCGTCCAGCCCGTCCTCCGCGAAGGCGGTTTCGAGGATATATTCGGCCGACCAGCGGGTGAGCGTGGCGAGCACGCGCTCGGCGATCGCTTCCGGCGTCGCCGCGATCACCTGGCCGCGGCCGTCGCGCCGGCGGGCGAAGAGCTCGGCGCCGAGGCGGGCGGCGGCGGGATCCCAGTTGGCCTGCTTGCCCAGCACATGGGCGGCGTCCGAGGGCGTGAAGCCGCAGATGTGCACGAGGCCGCGCGCCACCAGCCGGTTGAGCGTGGCGTTCTGCGCGTTGGAGGTGAGCAGCCTGTCGAGCGGCAGCGGGGTGGCGCCGATCGCCTCGTAGAGTTTTGCTTCCGGCGCGGTGAGGCCGGCGGCGAGCCTGTCCGGCACGCCGGTGCGCACGGCAAAGCGCCCGCGGCCCGGATTGGGCGCGCGCAGCTGCCGTTCGAGCTCGGCGGTGACGGCCTCGCCATGCACCAGGCCGGCCAGCGCCAGCGGCACCAGGCGGCGGGGTCCTAGCAGGATCTTTGGGGTGAGCGCGCCGTCCTCCAGCGCCACTTCCGAATCGCCACCGAGGCCGAAGGTGCGCATGGCGACCGCCTCCACCATGGTGCGGAAGCCGCCGACGGTGGCGCCTTCCGGATCGAGGCGTGGGCGGCCGCCGTCGAGCACCGCGACATCCGTTGTGGTGCCGCCGATGTCCGACACCATGGCGTCGTCGAGGCCGGTCATGTGGCGGGCGCCGACCAGACTGGCGGCCGGGCCGGAGAGAATCGTCTCGATCGGCCGCTGGCGGGCAAAGGCCGCCGACACCAGCGCGCCGTCGCCGCGCACCACCATCAGCGGCGCGGCAATGCCGCGCTTGCCGAGAAAGCCTTCAGTCGCCGCGACCAGCCGGTCGATCATCGAAATCAGGCGGGCGTTGAGCAATGTAGTGAGCGCCCGGCGCGGGCCGCCGAGCTTGGCCGACAATTCGTGGCTGGCGGTGACCGGCAGGCCGGTCTTCTCGCGGATGAGGTCGCGGGCCGAGAGCTCATGCGCCGGGTTGCGGGTGGCGAAATAGGCGCAGACGGCAAAGCCCGAGACCGAACGCCCAAGCTCCGGCAGTGCCGCCTCGAGGCCGGAAAGGTCGAGCTTGGCGGCGTTGCCGTGCACGTCATGGCCGCCGGGGCAGAACACCACCGGATCGGTGCCCAGCGCCGTCTTCAACCCGTCGCGGGCAAGGTCGCCCTCGGAAAAGCCGATCATGACGAGCGCCACGCGGCCGCCCTGGCCCTCGACCAGCGCGTTGGTGGCCAAAGTGGTCGACATCGAGACAAGCTTGATCGAGGCCGGATCGGTGCCGGCCTTCTCCAGTACCGCATCCACCGCACCGGAAATGCCGACGGCGAGATCGTGGCGCGTGGTGAGCACCTTGGCCTTGGCCAGCACCCTGCCTTTCGGCCCGCCTTCCTCCGACCACAGCACGGCATCGGTATAGGTGCCGCCGGTGTCGATGCCGAGGAAGAGAGGTTTTGGCTTGGCGGTCATTTGGGGGCGGAGGTCCGGGGCAAGAGAGTTTGGTGCCTGCCCCTTAGCCGATACGGGCTGGCGGATAAAGGCGGGAGGGATGGGCCAAGGATGGAGAGCATGATCTCCCCCCTTGTGGGGGAGATGGCCGGCAGGCCAGTGGGCGGCGCGAAGGATCGCGGCGCTCGTCTTTTGTCGAACGGACGAAATCCTCCAAAAGTTGCTCTGACAGCTGAGACGGTGGCGGGACAGTACCCCCCTCTGTCCTGCCGGACATCTCCCCTCAAGGGGGGAGATCGGATGTCATCGTCGCTTTCGCCAATCGCTGACGTTGCAGGACGAGCGCCGTAGCTCAAGCTGTCAATCTCCCCCCTTGTGGGGGAGATGCCCGGCAGGGCAGAGGGGTGCCTCGCACCAACCTCTCTGCCTGCAGATCGACCTTTGGCGGGAGATTGGCGCTCCGCCGTCGGTGCCTCCTACTTCGCCGTAACAGTGCCCGTCATCGAGCTGTGGATCGCACAATGGAACGGGTGCGCGCCGGCTTCGGCGATCTTGACCTTGGCTTTCTTGCCCTTGGCGAGCTGGCCGGTATCGAAGGAACCGTCGTCCGCCGTGGCGGTGTGCGTCTTGGAGTCGGCGTTGGTGAAAGTCACGGTGTC
>NZ_MDFL01000032.1 GCF_001854785.1 Mesorhizobium sp. ORS 3428 | reverse complement strand
TCAACATCAAGAGGATCCAGTCCGTCACGAAGCGGCGCCACCGGGCTACCCCGGTAGGCGGTCGCCAAGCGATCGGCCAAATGTCGATGCACGTCTTCCATTCAGCTCAATCCGTTCGTGGAACCAAACCGCGCAGACACGATAGTTTATTCCGGCGCGGTGTTAAAACTCACGTCGCGAAATCCTCTCACATGGTGAGAGTTTCGATCGCAAGATCAATGGACGCACGGCGAAGCCGAAAAAACGGCATTGTGCTCRCATTTTCGCTGTTCGGTCCACTCTGGGCGGGCCAGCGCAGTGGTCTGTTCTTAAGTCTCCGGCTCCGGCAGTGGCGCGTCGTTCAATTACTGCGCGCGTTGCGCGAGTCCTCGTCCAAACGAAATGTTGGCCCGCCCAACTTCGTGGATGGTGATGAAGATATCGTCCGCGGAGATCTCGCCTGTTGCAACCAGCCGTTCGTTGATATCTCGCAGCAAGGCCTTCTTTGTTTCGTCGGGGCGCCCTTGGATAAAGGTGATCTCAAGGATAAGCAGCTTAGAGGAATAAGAAAGCCCCAAATAACCCTCGGTATGGATGTAGTCGTCGCTATCATACTCGCGGAACAACTGATAGCGATCTTCGTCAGGAATACCCAAATTCGCAACAATGGCCGCTTGGACGGCATCAGCCATCTTCCTCTTTGACTGCGGCGTACGGCCCTTCTTCAGATTGAAAATAGCTACAGGCATTTCAGCTCCTACAGTTGGATTTAGGGGTATATACCCACATCGTGGTGAWAAACTATAATTCGTTTAGTGTCCCGAGCAATTCAGCGGCGCCATTTGCACCCAGGCGCGCCTCAATCGATCTTTGAGCCCCGCACCAAAGCTCTTCACCTTTTGCCAACGCGTCTCGCCCAGCGAGCGTGAGAAGGACATGCGTTTCACGCTGGTCAGCATCGCCGCGGGAGAGCAAGACGAGGTCCATACGCTCGAGCACTCGAACGTTTCGTCCAACGGTGGACCGATCGAGTTCGCTCAACCGACCCAGCTCGGACAAAGTGACAGGTTCAACCCTTGCGATCTTGCGAAGCAGGCCAAACTGCGCAACGCCAACGCCGATCGGGGCAAGAGCCTCGTCGTAGTGCGCACTGACTTTGCGCGCGGCATTCCTCAGCATCGTACAGTAGCATTGCTCTTCCATGAGAACGGGTATATACCCGTAATATGCCATGCGCAAGGGTAATCATGATCATGTGCTGAAATGGGCCGGGCAGAGATATCTTTGCGGCGGGGCGGATTCGGAGAATAGGATGGGCCTGGATCTGGCATTGGAATTGCTCGAACGGATCGTTCTGTCGGAGGCGCGCTACCGTCTCTCGGACATTGCTTCAGRACTCAACATTCCAATGTCGACGGCTTATCGGCTCGTCGCGTCCCTGGAGAAACGGGGGCTGGTCATAGGGATTGGCGCAGGTCGCTATGCCGGCGGGTTTGCTTTGGCCAAATGGGCTATGTTTGTCAGGCCAACGGATACACTCTCAGCGATCGCACGGCCCCACCTCAGGCGTCTGGCGCGAACAACCAAAGCTACGGCTCATCTCGGCATATTTGAAGCCGACATGGTCACTTATCTGATCAAGGAAGGATCAACCAGAACTGCGATCTTCACGCGCGAAGCGATGCAGCTTGAGGCCTACTGCTCCGGGGTCGGAAAGGTCCTGATTGCTGCCCTGCCAGCAACCGACCGGGAGGAATATCTTTCCAGCGGCGGTTTTGTACCCCTGACCGCGCGGACCATAACCGACCCTGGGAAGCTGCGGCGCCATCTGGCTCAGGTTTTAGCCCAGGGTTACGCCCTCGACATGCATGAGGCCGCAGACAATCTTTGCTGCCTCGCTGTTCCTTTGCGGGACGCGACAGCTGGCACGTTCGCGGCAATTTCAATAGCATGTTATGGCGCTGCTCCGAACGAACTGCTGGAACACTTACCTCTGCTTCGCGAAACGTCCAACGCTCTCACTGCAAGGCTCGGCAAGGATGCTGGATATTTGATAGAAAAGGCAAGGTTGAGCAGCGATGAACGCAGGCGCCAGGCAACCCGCACCGCGGCAGCTAGGGCTACGGATTTGGAGACCGAGCTGCCCAGAGAAGTCCGCGTTCCATGATCGTGTGCATCTGTGGAACTTTGAATTCCTCGAAAGTATGGCCAAGGGCCGAATAGAAGACGCGCCCCGTCCCAAAGCGGCGCTTCCATACGACGGGCATCACGACGCCATCGATCCAGCCGAAATACTCGCCCGTGAACGTCGTGGTGGCAAGGACCTCGTTGGAGGGGTCAACGTGCATGTAGTACTGCTCCGAGCGATAGTCGAAGTCCGAGATCCCACGCATGATCGGATCCGACGGCTTGGCGATGTTAATGCGATAATCAATAATATCCCCGGGATGTTTCACCCATTGCCCACCCGTCATGAACTGGTAGTCGGTCTCCATTCGGAACGTGTCACACATAGTGGCATGAAAACCAGCCAGCCCAGTTCCGCCCCGAACGGCCTGCAGCAGGTTTTGCAGCTCGGGTTTTTCGATGGTTCCCAGGGTGATTACCGGAATGATCAGATCGAAGCTGGCAAGCTCGGGGTCACCATAGGCTGTCGTGCCGTTCTCGACGACAACCTCAAAATCATGGGCCGCGAGCATATCGCGAATAACCAACGCGCTCTGCTTGGGCGTGTGAAATTCACGGCCGCCCCAGGTGATCAGTGCCTTCCTCGTCATTTTCTGCCTGTCCTTGCAAACTTGAATTGGACCCCAGTTGCGCGAAGCTCCTGCGGGAGTGAGGGACGAACCGCCTTGCGCCAGATAGAGCGCAAAACGATTGTGGGATCGATGGAAGCACAGGAACGTTCACCGAGGCGATGGGCGCCTCGTCAACCGACTGGCCAATAGGCGACTGTAGAAAACTCATTTTCACCGCCAATCAGGATGGCAGGCCGTGACGGATCGGATCAGACCCGTCCCAAGCCTCCGAAGCCGCTGCCACTCGCGCGAAGATCGCCTGGCGCTCAGGACCCATTTTTGCAATTTCGAAAATGGTCTGGGGGTCCCTGAGGTGTTCCATGTAGACCAAAGGGCCATAGGTGGAGCCTACCTCCTGAACGACTGTCCAGCCTGCATCGAGGGCTCGGCCCAACGCGCCATCGARATCTTCCTGCCAGGCAGCCACGTGCTGAAGAAGACCTCCATCGGGGTAACGCTCAAGCCACTCGGTGTAGATGCTCGCCTCGGAGCTCGCTTGCTGGATGAGCTCGATCTGGAGCGCACCGCTATTAGCCATGGCTACGTGAAGCCGCAGTTCGATGGGCCTGCCGCGGTAGATACAGCTTTGCATGGGGACATCCTTACGCACGAACCAGGGTCCGATGCCGGCTTGTTCGGACAAAAATCCCACTCGCTCATCGATGTCGCGAACAATGTAACCGGCCTGTTGGATGTTACCGAAGATGCGGCTCATCTTGTTCGCCTCCCAATGCCAATACGCCCATCATTCGATTTCAAAGGTCGACGGGTATGGGGCTATGCGTCCTCACCGGTTCGACGCCGCCGCGGCGCGAGCCTCAACCGACGGCAGCACGCTCTCGTGTYCGTCGCCCAGGCACAGTTCGATCACCTTCAGGCCRTACTCGGACGTTGCAGACGGAAAACGCTCTGCCAGCCTGCTCTCATGGACCGGAATGACCCGCGTCCGATCGCCGCCGGCGGCCTCGATCATCTCGTGCGTTGTCATCACCAGGTTGAACGCGCTTCCCGAGGCAGCACCGATAGGCAGATAGAACGGCTTTTCGGCGTCGCCTCCGTCGAGGTTTTCGAACTGGTAGACGAGATCTCCGGCCAGTATCCAGCTGTCGGCCTGGGTTCCGGCGGAGTTCCTCACTACGACATACTGCGAACCCGCCGTATGCGTGTCGAAGGCCGGCACGAGATCGATACCGGGCAGAACGTTGTCGCTGCGCCCCTTGAGCAGGGTGAAACGGCCCTTCCGCGCGAGATCGATGCATTCAAGGATATCGGCAGAGTCCACGAAACTGGTTAGCCAGCGGAAGCGGCTGTCCAGCGACATCCGCCAAACCCAGTCGGAAAGCTCACGTTCCTGCATGTAGAAATGGGCGTTCGGGAAATAGCRCAAACCACCCAGGTGATCGAAATGCGCATGTGTGGGTAGAACATGCGTCACATCGGCGGGTGYAATGCCAAGCGACTGCAACACCTTTGCTGGGCTTTCCCATTTGTCGACGGTGAGCCCGGAGGTATGCTTCTTGTCGTGAAGCTCCCAATCGAAGCCGGCATCAACCAGCGCCACGATGCCCTCGCCCCGGATCACTATGAAGCCGAACAAGATCGGACACACACCGGCGTTGTATTTCCCATTCAGGAAGGCACCGATGGGATTGTCCGGTGCGGTGGCATACTCGACGACATGGATCGAATAGGTTGTCATGAACTCTGGACCCGGTTGCCTGGAAATTGATGCGGCTTGGCATGCGTGGCGCAGCAACTCGYCGCGAAGTTGWCGACATCGAAGCCGGCGGCAAGCTTGCTGACGGTGCGAAGTTCCYGGACGACTTGCCGCAACCCCGCCATGACGGACGCGCAACGCGGATCATCACGCATGTCGGCGCCGTCGCGAACCATTCCGGCGATTGCGTCCAGTTTCTCCAGCGCTACAACCAGATGATGCCTGTGATGGCGCGCACCCTGCGTGGTAGCTCGGCTTGTCATAAGCGATTGCTTCGCCCTTTCTAGTGGCTCGGCGAGCCGCCAATGGAAGCCAGCACCCAACGCCCCCCGGTCCGATGAAGCAAAATCGGTCAGTAGGATGGCCGTCAGGAGGGCAACCACATACTTCATGTCCTCAAAGGCCGTGGAAGCGGCTTGGTAGTAGCCCTCGTCCTGAGTGTGGGACGCCGCCACGGCCTCGGCCGGCCCGACCCCGATCACCTCGGCGACGAAATCCATGTTGACGTTGTCCAGGAATCTCATGACTGAAGTCTTTCCTGCACGTTGTCCGCCGCAGTCCGGCCGGCAAAACCGCGATCATCCACGGCGTCCTTGCGGTTCACCTCATCTGATCGTGGATGTGTGGTCCCGGCAGAGCCCGACGGCTGGTGTAGGCTTTTCACGCCCCGCCAGCCTGCGCAGGTAGTCCGCAAGCACGCGTCGCTCGCGCCCGCGCCGAATTGCTGATGGGCTGTTCCCGCAATTCCCGCAGACGTGGAGAGATCAGGCGCAAATGGGAACTCGGCCGCTCCGGGTCGTTCTATGCGGGTACTCATCCTGGACAGCACTCCCCCACCGCTAACGCCTCTACTCGATCAATATATCTAACATGTTAACTAATCGTCAAGCGTCCCGGCACCGGTCTCGATCAAATCTGGGGCAGACCGCTCGCTGTCGGGGTCGCAGTTGCGAGGCGCTCGCACCGACCGACCGACGGTTGCCTGATCCTAACGCCGCTTGAGGGCAGCCCGCCAGGCGGATGTCAGGATTAGACGACCGCAGCGCTTGATCATCGCGCCTCTCGCCAAGCCTTAGCGAGAGGCGCGGCGAATTAGGCTTACTTCTTGCCGATGATGTTTTTGAGGGTCCAGTCGTATGAGTATTTGAGCCACAGGATATCGCTATCGGCCAGATTACCATGATCGGCCTTCAATTGCGCCACAGAGAGGACCGGAACGGGAGCCTCCATCGTCATGGGCACCGGTTCCCCACTGAGCTTCGCTACCGCGACGTTCACCGCCATGCCGCCGACTCCCGGAT
>NZ_MDFL01000031.1 GCF_001854785.1 Mesorhizobium sp. ORS 3428 | reverse complement strand
GGGTCTTCGTGCTTGACGGCACGCGGGCCCTGGTCAGGCAACTGGGGCAGGGTCGGCACCCAGCCGTGCCGCACCTTGACAATCTTGTCGTCGGTCGCCAGGCGCTGCAAACCCGACTGCTCCGCTAACGTGTGATATAGCTGGGGCTGAAGCGGCGCTTATAGATGTCGAGCGGTCGGCCGCCACGACAGCTTCTTCAAGCTCGGTGGTTRCTGTTGTCCGTCGAGATAGTGTCCCGGAACTGATGACTGATTGCCGAGACGCTCGATTGAAGCAGGCTGGGGAACGACGGTGTCAGCTTGGGATCAGATGATAACCCCTCCAACCGTGGGGGCGAAGAGCCTATGAGAGAATCCTGCCCCATAGTTTCCCCTTTGCCTTGGCAAGGGCGACGGACCCGGAGCCGGACACGGAGTACTGCTRCTCGATCTGCACTTGGCGCATGCCCGGCCGGGGGGYCCGTCAGCACTTCATTCGCCAACATCATTGCGCATCGCGCCATGCACACAGGCCGTCTCTGGCAAGACCTTGGCGACAAGCCAGCGGATGCGCCCGAAAAGACTGGCCAAAACGGGGGGCCAGCTATGGTGCCACGACTCGCGATCTGGACATCTCGTAGTCGAACRCAACGCGATTTCGGCCACGTTGTTTCGCTTCAAAGAGGCATCGTCCTGCCGTGCGAAGAACATCTTGGKTGTCTGCATTGCGAGCAATTTCTGCACCGCCGATGCTGACGGTCACCTTGACATCGTCCTGTTGCGCTTTGGTCCAAGGGATTCCTTCGATTAGACGGCGGATGTTCTCCGCGATGGTCATTGCCTGCTCCTTGCGCACCCCTCGTAGCAGGACCCCAAACTCTTCGCCACCAAGGCGCCCAACTGAATCGCCAGAGCGCGTTAAGTAGACAAGTGCTTTTGCAATTCGAACCAAAGCCTCGTCACCTTTGGAATGCCCATGCTTGTCATTGAACAAGGAGAAGTGATCCGGGTCGATAAGGAGAAGTGTGTCGTATTCATCCTCGTCGCGCTCCCTGTCCATCTTTGCCATGAATCCGCCGCGGCTGAGAAGCCCCGTCATCGGGTCGTGGCTGGTGACGAATGCCAGCCTGTCGTGCGTCTCGCTCAGGGCCGCATACGACTTCTCCAACTTGTCACATGTATCCTGGATGGTTTCCGCCTGGGCGAAGATGTAGGCACTGACCGGCATTCCGATCAGGATGGGAATGAGGGTGCATTCCACCCAACTCAGCCAATCGATCGGCATGTGCAAAGCGGTTCTTGCCGTGAATGACAGACCAAAGGTCGCGACGATTGCTATGATCGTCACGACCGTTGACTTGCCTAGAATACGCTTGCTTCGAGGCGCCATGTTGGATCTTTTAAGATTAGCAGGGCTTCTTTAAGGAGCGGCTCTGAAAGAGCCGTTACCAAGTCATTTAAGATTATTCCCAACGAGACGGGGTGGGAATATTGCGCGGTCATCTGAGGTCGAGAGAGCAGCGCTGCGCGAGACGTCGGGCAGCATGATCACCCGCGGCACTTTGAGGGACTTCACGACGGCGAGCGCATTGCCAGAAGTGCAGCAAATGTCGGACTCGGCCTTCACGGCTGCAGAGGTGTTGACGTAGGTGATGACCGGAAACGCCAGGGTAGCGCTGCCGCGTCGGCCGCACGTCCTCGGCCGTGATCGAGTCGGCCAGCGAACAGCCGGCGGCAGAATCCGGGATAAGCACGGTCTTGTGAGGATTGAGAAGCTTGGCCGTTTCCGCCATGAAAGGCACGCCGGCCAGAACGGTGACATCCGCATCGACCGTCAATGCCTGCGGGCCAGCCCCAGGCTGTCGACGACAATGTCGGCAACACAGTGGAAGATCTCTGGCGTCTGATAATTGTGCGCCAGGATTACCGCATTGCGCTCCCGCTTCAACGCCAGGATGGCGTCGATGTCATCGGCAAAGGCCGGCCATTCGATTGGCGCCGCCGGACGCGCTCGTAGAGCGACTGGTGCTCGCACTTGCATAAAACTGGTCCAAACGCGACAGCCGCGGTAGGTACCGCAAGGGAAGGGCAGGGCTTTTGCCCGCCGTCAAGACGCGGCGAGCACAATCACAGGCTGAGATAGTCTAGCACACGTATTACCGGCACCTCTCGTTCGCATCACAGAGAAGTTTCGCCGTCCATGGATGGCGCGTGGCACGCGACGCTTTTTGGGCTGACCGACCGGCAGACCGGCCCCTGCCAAGCGAGGCCGCTGCGGGACAAAGCAGTTGTTAACGTCACAGCCGGTATCGTTCAGTTGATTTTCCTTCTGGCAATTGAAGCCCTTGCGATTTCTTGTTTTTGCTGCGCCTATCCCCAGGTCAGAATGTTAACCGGCTTGGGCAAACCAACGCTGCAACCGATATAAAGGGAGAATGCATGGCAACTGGAACTGTCAAATGGTTCAACAGCACGAAGGGCTACGGCTTTATTCAACCCGATGGGGGTGGCCCGGACGTTTTTGTCCACATTTCCGCTGTGGAGCGTTCGGGTCTTTCGACCCTCGCTGACGGCCAAAAGGTCAATTACGAGATCGAGCAGGACCGTCGCACCGGAAAATCCTCAGCCGGCAATCTCAGCAAAGTAAAGTAGGCTGACGGATTTTGCCCACGGACAACCGCCGCCCGGCAGCGAACACCGACCCGCAGACCAAATTGCGAGTGAGATGAATCGACGAGGCTTTGCGCAAATCGTTTTAAGCCGGGAAACGCAGTGCAAGAGGCGGGGGCTCTCCCCGCCTTTCAAGTCAGCGCACCGGAACAACGCTCAGTCCGTGCCGTTTTTGCGGGTCCTTTTTGCAGGTGCAGCCTGCTCGGTCTGACCAGGCTTTCGACCGAGYCCCATCGTCTTGGCCAAAGCAGACCGAGCGGCGGCATAATTCGGCGCAACCATCGGGTAGTCTGCCGGCAGGCCCCACTTTGCGCGGTATTCCTCAGGCGTGAGACCATAATGGGTCGAAAGATGCCGCTTCAGCGACTTGAACTTTTTTCCGTCCTCCAGGCTAATGATGTAGTCGGGCGTGACCGACCTCTTGATGGCAACGGCTGGCGGGCGGGCCTCAGGTTTCGCGACGGGGCCGCCGATCGTGCCCTTCAACGCGGCATGCACTTGGTCGATCAGGCCTGGAAGCTCGCCCACGGGGACCGGATTGTTCGAAACGTAGGCAGAGACGACGTCGGCGGTAAGCTCGATGAGAGCGTCAGTATTGTTCTCGGCTTCTTCTGTCACGGAAATGCTCCTGTTTTTATGGCTTCTGCGAAGCTCGACTTCATTAGAGAAGGCAGCCGCAGAACGCAWTCAAAGTTGTGCTAGGTCTTTCCAAAATACCTTCTTCCAGCTTGGCACCAGGCCGCAATCACAGGCATTGCGACTTGCCGCCCTTGCATATTCTAACGGGACGATTGATTTGTGCTTCGCCTATGCACGGCTAGGTAGTCCTAGCAGAACGGTTTTGGTTTGAAGCAGCCACACAAAATTACCGAAGCTCGCCACCTATTATGCCCTGATCCTGCCACTCTCCACAGGCAAGTGCGCCAAAGGAGAAATCTCCAACTTAACTTCTAAAACAGAGGCTCAGCCCAATGAGCAGACTGGCTCGCGCGGACGCGGCTTCGGTTTCGTCGGCGACATTCGCGCCGCTGGAAAACCCCACGTTTCGCGCGATCTGGCTTGCCGCTCAGCTGTCCGGTTTGGGCTGGCTGTTTCAGACGGTTGYGGTCAGCTGGCTGATGGCGAYCATCTCGACCTCGGACGTGATGGTCGCCCTGGTGCAGACCTCCACGACGCTTCCAGTGTTCATTTTATCGATCTTCGCGGGGGCCATTGCGGACAATTTCAGCCGCCGCCATGTCATGGCCATCGGCTGGTGCGTGATAGCCCTGTCGTCGATCATGTTGACCGCTCTTGTGGCGCTGGGATTTTACAATCCCTGGCTAATCCTTGCGTTCAGTTGCCTTGYCGGATGTGGCGCCGCCTTTACTGATCCGGCGTGGCATGCTTCCGTCGGAGACATCCTGCGAAAGCGCGAAGTTCCGGCTGCGGTCACGCTGATCTCGGTCGGCTACAACGCCATGCGAAGCATCGGTCCGGCGCTCGGCGGCGTCGTTGTCGCCTCCTTCGGACCCCTGGCCGCCTTCGCCGCAGCGACACTGACCTATTTGGCTATGCTGTGGGCCATAGGACTCTACAAATGGAGCGGTCGCTCTTCGCCTCTTCCCCGTGAGCCATTGACCACGGCCATCCATGACGGAGCGCGCTTTACGGCGCTTTCGAGAGAGATCAAGGCGGCAATCGCGCGAGGAGCCCTGTTCGGATTGACGAGCATCTCCATCCTCGCGCTTCTGCCTCTCGTTGCACGGGATCAACTCGGGGGAGGGGCAATCGCCTATGGTGTCCTGATGGCCGGATTTGGAGCGGGGGCCTTGTGCGCCGGCATCTCCAACAACGCGCTGAGACGGTCGCTGTCACAGGAGCGGCTGWCAACGCTCGCATGCATCGCCTGCGCCGCCTGCTGCCTTGCCCTTGCCTTCACGCCTTCGCTGGTGGTGGCGACGATTGCCTTAACACTCGGCGGTGCAGGCTGGGTCGTCACCTGGACCGGACTGGACGTGAGTGTGCAAYTGTCGAGCCCGCGATGGGTCGTTGGTCGCACGCTTTCCATCTACTCGGCCCTCGCGTCGGGCGGCGTCGCGGCCGGAAGCTGGTTGTGGGGCGTGGTGGCTGAAAGCTATTCGCTCACCCTGGCGCTGGAGATCTCTGCTGGCGCCCTCTTGTTGGTTGCTGCCACCGGATTGCTGCTTCCGATCCGCCAGTGGAAAGAGGCCGATCAGGATTCCCTTGGCTTCGAAACGCCAGCGCTCGCCCTCGACTTGAAGTCGAGAAGCGGCCCGATCGTCGCCAAGATCGAGTACTCGATACCGGAGGCCAACGTCGAAGCTTTCCTGGACCTGATGCGGGAACGCCGCCGGGTGCAGAGCCGAGCCGGGGCCCGGCACTGGAACCTCCAGCGCGACCTTCAGGAGCCCTCGCATTGGACGGAGACATTCCGCACGCCGACCTGGATGGACTACCTTCGCCTCAACCACCGCCTGATCGCGGAGGACAAGGAGGTGGACCAGCGCCTCATCGAACTGCATGCGGGAGAGCTGCCGCCCCGCACGAGGCTTGCAATCGAGCGGCCGACCGGGGCGCCTCGCAGGCGGGATCAGTCCGCAAGCATCTTCTTCCGACGGTGATCGTAGCGACGCGTCGGTGATGAGTGGGCATCGAGCACTGGATTCGGGCCTGGAGCATGGCGCAGTCGGTCAACTGCCCCACTTGTGAGCATCTAAGCTAAGTTGAAATAAATCACTTGCTCGCATGAGCACTGTTCAAGATACGTCCGCCAAATCTGCTGGCGCTGAGCAGAGGAAAGCTTTTCATCAACCCGCGGGCTTCACTATCAACATCGCGTCGGTTTGCTCCAGCGGCTCTCAGATTCTGCTCAGCTCTCATAGCGCGTCAGTTTGTTGTCAGGTCAGCCAAGCTACGTTCCGACTCAAGGGAGCAACGGTTGTGATGTTGAAGGTGATTGCGACCTCCCGACTGCGAGCGAAAGGCATTCGAGCGTCGCCCGGCTAAGGRCATGCTCGATTTACCGATCGGACAGGGTGCTTCCTTCAGAGCTSYCGGSTTCGGTGCCCTAGGCGCGCTTTGGGGTTCCTGAGCGGCGACCATGTTGGCTCGCCTGTCGTTGCTCCACACACTTTAGGCGATGCGTTGTTGTCTGGATGGGAGACGAAACATGACCAACATCGGCCGGGCGGGAAGATCGCGCATCGGAGACACTCCAGCCGGTGGCACCCCGGACGGCAGGTCACCCGCCGCATCAGAAGGTGGAAACGCGTTCAACTCGATTGTCGAGCGGATGCACCGCGAGCCGCAGGCTGGCGAAGCTTCCTCCAGCCGCGTCGCAGGCCGCGGTGATGATACCCCGCAGGACCGGCCCGCCCGCGCCCCCATTGGTCAACCACGACTTTTCGCTTCCGCATTGCGCGGAACGGGCATGACGCGGCGCCGTTTTCCTTTGGCGCGAGACGGTGAAGCAAGCC
>NZ_MDFL01000030.1 GCF_001854785.1 Mesorhizobium sp. ORS 3428 | reverse complement strand
CGCCCTGACCCATATGCGATAGCCCTGCCCACAAGGGGGAGATCGGCCGTCACCACCGGCAGGACAGAGGGGGGCGCTGTCCCGCCGACGTTTCGAGATTTCTTCTTGTGCAAGAACCTAAGCAAAACGCCCGCACCGTTTCCGGGGCAGGCGTCGAGACGATCCAAGGGCGATCACCAGCTCCAATAGCCTGGGTGCCAGCGGCCGTGATACCAGAAGCCCGGGTGCCAGTGGCGCACCGGCCGGATGATCACGCGGCGGTTYGGCACGCATCTGCCCGAGTGGTTCATGTGCCAGCCGGGACCGCAGCGCCAGCCGACGGGTTCGATCGGCAACGGCGCAGCACTCGGCTTAACAAGCGGCATGGCCTGCGAGCCGGCGCCGGACAGCATCAAGGTGCCGGCGGCCAAGGCGATGGGCAGAATGTGTCTTGTGAGCATAAGGTTTGTCTCCGTGATCACCCCCATCACGGTTGAACGGAATTCCGGCTGAACGCCCGTCGCAGCGGCAGAGATCACATCTTCGTTAGCGAGCGATGCTTTCGTTGAGCGTCGCCACGGTCTTCAGCGCGCCGTCCAGCATGTCGCCCTTTTCGTCCTTCAACGCCGCCTCGCGCAGGCGGCGGATCCAGTCGGCGGCGTCGTCGCGGCCCTCGAGCATGGGAAGCGCCGACAGCACGCGATCGAATTTCGACTGGGCGCGGGCATGGGTGTCGCTGTAGCCCTTGATCAGCCGGCGGCAGTTGAGGATTTCCAGCCCGAGCGCATAGTCTTCTCGCGCATGGGCGAGTGCCAGCTCATACCAGCGCTCAAGATGCTCGACCTCGACCTTGTGGCGCAGCAGGCGGCGGCGCCAGCGGCGCAGGCCGCCGATGAGCCACAGCATGGCAAAGCCGGTGAAACTGTCGGTGCGGATGTGGCGGCCGCGGTTGATGCGGCGGTCGAGGAAGGCGGCGAGCCTCGGCCGGTTCTCGATGTAGCTGCCAAGCCCGACAGGCAGCGTGCCGCAGAACTCCTCGATGCGCGGATGGAAATATTCGGTGACCTGCAGGACCGAGCCTTCCCTGACGCCGACCTCCCTGCGCACGCGCTGGTCGCGGGCCGACCGTGTCTTCAGATCGGCGACGCGGATCATGTCGTCGTAGCACATGGCGTTGGCGAGATGTTTCGCCGCCGCGATCGACAGYCCGTAGCCGCGCTCCGTATCGTCCAGCCCGACCGCCTTTGCCAGCCGGTCGAGATATTCGCCGCCATAGGCGATATCCTGGAAGTCGACGACCTTCCTCAAGCCGCGTTCGGCCATGTCGCGCACCGGCTCCGGCAGTGACGCGATGCGGGCGGCGAGGTCCTGCCAGCCCTTCAGCAAGGTTTCCGGTCCCCGGACCTTCGCCGGGCGGGCTTCGGGAGCTGCAGGTTTCGCCGCCTTGTCACCGGTCGGCGCGGCCGCGATGCCGCGCGCGCGATCATAGGCGGCGGCGAAGGCGGCAAGGCTTGCGTTGACGCCGCGGCCGCCGGCGCCGATCGCCTGCTCGTAGCTTTCGCGGGTGAAGGGCAGCGTGTCGGAACCGGCCAGCGCGCCGAGCAGGCTCGCCGAGATCACCGAGCCGTTCTCGACGGCGATCTTTTCCATGTCGAAGGCGATGAAGCGCTTGGCCGCGGCTTCGGCCGTCGTGTGCACCTTTTCCGATGAAGCATGGCCGTCGCCCGGCTCGATCTTTTCCGAGACGGCGGCGATGCGGTGCGAAGAGGCGATCAGCGTCGTGCGCTCCGGCGTGACGAAGCCGCGGATGATGGCGCGGCCGGCTTCCATCAGCTCGGCGGCGATCAAAATATCGACGTCGCCCTGAGAGGGCGACAGCGCGAAGACCGGCAGCCGGCCGGTGTCGCGGGCCATCTCGATGTAGTAGATCGTGGCGCCGGTGCGCTGCGCAACGCCGGCGACTGAGGTCGACTGCGCGATATAGCCGTTGCGCTCGGCGACGTCGGTGATCCAGTCGGCGAGCACGCCGCCGCCCTGGCCGCCGACGGCGAGCACGGCGAGCTTGATGACGCGCTCGTCGTCATGGGCGCCCGCCTTCGGGCGCAAGGGTGAAGCCTGCTCAAGCATCGGCGAACATCAACCGGCGGCTCTCGCGACGCCGCTGCAAAAGGCCGATGACGGCGCGGCGCGCGCTTTCCAAAACACGGTCCCAGCGGCCGGGATTGTGGACGACATCGGCGCGGTAGAAGGAGGGGCAGAGCACGGCCGCATCCGCCACCTCGCCGCAATTGCCGCAGCCGACGCAATTCTGGTCGATGCTGGCGACCGGATCATCGCGCAGCGGATCGTCGAGCGTCTTCACCGACAGCGACGGGCAGCCCGACAGCCGCATGCAGGCATGGTCGCCGGTGCAGATGTCCTCGTCGACGCCGAATTTCGGCTTGACGATGCGCTCGCCCCCCTTGATCGCCTTGTCGACCAATGGCTTCTCGCGGCGCTGGCGGTTCAGCATGCATTCGGAGGAGGCGACGATGACCTTCGGTCCCTTCTCTTCGGTGGTCAGCGCCTCGCGCAGCGTGTCGCGCATCTTGCCGACATCGTAGGTGCGGTCGATGTGGCGCAGCCATTTGACGCCCATGCCCTTCACCGCCTCGGTGATCGGATGCTTGGTCGACTTCGTCCGGTTCGAGGCGCGCGAGGACAGGATGTCCTGACCGCCGGTCGCGGCCGAGTAGTAATTGTCGACGATGACGATGACTCCGTCATTCTTGTTGAAGACGGCWTTGCCGACCGAGGAGGTGAGGCCGTTGTGCCAGAAGCCGCCGTCGCCAACGAAGGAGATCGAGCGGCGCTTCGCTTCCGGCGAATTGAAGGCTGAAGCCGAGGCCGGCCCGAGCCCGTAGCCCATGGTGGTGGCGCCGAGCTCGAAGGGCGGCATGATCGAGAAGAGATGGCAGCCGATGTCGGAGGCGATATGGTGGTTGCCGAGTTCCTGCTCGACCAGCTTTGTCGCAGCGAAGATCGGCCGCTCGGGGCARCCGACGCAGAAGCCGGGCGGCCGGCCCGGGACGACATTGACGAGATCGGCGGTGTCGACACCCTCGCCCTGCTTGTTCGGCGCGCGAACCTCGCCCGGCAGCAGATGCGGGGCGTTGGCCCGCAGGAAGGAGCCGATGCCGTCGAGCATCACCTGTCCGGTATATTCGCCGGCCATCGGCAGATGCTCCTTGCCGACCAGCTTGGTGCCGCGGCCGGCCTTGTGCAACATGGCGGCAAAGGCCTGCTCGATGTAGTTGGGCTGGCCTTCCTCGACGACCAGCACTGCCTGCTTGCCTTCGCAGAAGGCGAGGAACTCGTCGTCGACCAGCGGATAGACGGCGTTGAGCACATAGAGCGGCAAGTCGGTGTCGCCATAGGTGTCGGCGAGGCCGAGACGCTGCAGCGCGCGGATGACGGAATTGTACATGCCGCCCTGCATGACGATGCCRACGGAGCCGTGGTCCGAGCCGAAGAACTCGTTGATCTTGCGGCTGCGGATGAAGTCCACCGCCGCCGGCCAGCGCTTGGCGACCTTCTCCTTCTCATGCAGGAAGGAGGCGGGCGGCAGCACGATGCGGCCGGTGTCGCGGYGCGGCGCCGACAACGCATCAGCTACCGACATCGGCGGGCGCTTGTTGTCCTTGGCGATGAAATGGCCGTGGACATGGCAGCATCGGATGCGCACCTGCAGCATGACCGGTGTGTTGGAGGCTTCCGACAGCTCGAAGCCGTCCTCGACCGCCTTGACGATGGAAGGCAGGTTCGGGCGCGGATCGAGCAGCCAGACCTGGCTCTTCATGGCAAAGGCATGGCTGCGCTCCTGCATGATCGAGGAGCCCTCGCCGTAATCCTCACCGACGATGATCAGCGCGCCGCCGGTGACGCCGCCCGACGCCAGATTGGCGAGCGCATCGGAAGCGACATTGGTGCCGACCGTCGACTTGAAGGTGGCCGCGCCCCGGATCGGGTAGTGCACTGATGCGGCAAGCATGGCGGTGGCGGTTGCCTCCGAGGCGCTCGCCTCGAAATGCACCCCGAGTTCGCCCAGTATGTCCTGCGCGTCGGCGAGCACGTCCATCAGATGGCTGATCGGCGCGCCCTGGTAGCCGCCGACATAGCCGACGCCGCATTGCAGCAGCGCCTTGGTGATGGCGAGGATCCCCTCGCCCGCGAACTCCTCACCGGCGCCGAGCCTCAGCTTTTCGACTTCCTTGGCAAAAGACCGTTCGGCCATTTCTGCCTCCTTCCGTTGCCGCCCTTGGCGGGCGGCGTGTACGTCAATTCAAATGTCGTGCTTGCGGATATTCTTCAGCATCTTCTGCAGTATCGCGATCAGCGCGGCATATTCGGCATCGTCGACGCCGTCGAACATGGCCTCGAAGGCGTCATGCATGGCCGGCCACGCGCGCGTGAAAAGGGCGCGGCCGTCATCGGTCAGGAACACATGGCGGAAGCGGCTGTCGGTGACGCCCTGCTCGCGCCGCACCAGGCCTTGGCCCTCCAGCGCATCCAGCGTCCGGCTCAAGGTCGATTGCTCGATCACGGTGTAGACCGAGAGATCGTTGACAGTGACGCCGTCGGTGACCGAGAGCAYGRCCAGCGTGCGCACCTGCGGGATGGTCAGGCCTTGCTTGCGGAAATCCTCGCGCAGCGTGGCGTTGTAGCGGCCCATGATGCGGTTCATCAGATAGGGCGCGAATTGCTGCAGGCCGATCTCGCCGAGCGTCGAGATGCGCTGCCGCTTTTCCGGAACCTTCTGTTCCATCAGAGCCTCCCCGCCAACAGGAAGCCGGAGCCGCCGCCAAGCCCCGCGCCCGGGTGCGTCGAGGCGCCGATATGGTAGAGGCCTTGGATAGCGGTCTGGTGGTTGCGGCTTGCCTTGAACGGCCGCCACAGGAAGGACTGGTCGATGGTGGAGGAGCCGCCATAGGGATCGCCGCCGACCAGGTTGATGTTCATCGCCTCCAGATCGGCCGGCGAATAGGCGCGGCGCGCGATCACGCTGCCGCGGAAGCCGTCGATATGGTTGGCGAGGATCGCCTCGACGCGGTCGGCATAGGCCTCGCGCAGCGCTTCGGTCCAGCGCCCGTCTGCGGGCGCCTCGAGCTTGCCGACGGCGTCGCCCTTGATGTGGCGCGGCGCTTCCGGCAGTTGCAGCCACAGGATCGCCTTGCCTTCCGGACAGCGCGACGGGTCGAGCGCATGCGGCTGGCCGACACAGATGGTGGGCACTTCCGGCAGCAGGCCGCGCACGACCTCGTTGCAGGCTTTCGAGACGCCGTCGAGCCCCGGCGTCAGATGCAGCAGCGCCACCTTGTCCAAGCCCTCGCCGCCGCGCCAGGCCGGCGGCTTGTTCAGGGCGTAGTGGATCTGGAAATTGCCCTTGCCGTAGCGATATTTCAGCGTGGCTTCGGTAGCCGCCGCCGGCGCATCCTTGCCGAGCAGGCGGCTGTAGAGCTGAGTCGGCGTGACCGAACAGATGACGCTCTTCTTCGCCGTCAGCGTTTCGCCGGAAGCCAGCCGCACGCCGGTGGCGCGGCCGCCGGTCACCACGATCGAGGCGACATCGGCACTGACGCGGATTTCGCCGCCGCGCTCCCTGATCAGCGCTTCGAAAGCGGCGAGCAGGTTCTTCGCGCCGCCCTTGACGATCGGCGCGCCGGCCGCTTCCAACGCAAAGGCGATGACCTTGGCGATCTGGCCGGAAAAGGCGTCTTCCGGGCCAAGCCCGGCATGCAGCACCCAGGGCGCCCAGAGCGCGCGCACGGGTTCCGATTTGTAGGCGGTCTCCAGCCAGCCGCGCGCCGGTACCAGCGCCTCGCCCATGAAAGCGGCGAGGTTGCGCGGGCCGCGCCGCCAGGCCTCACCGGCGAGCAGCTTCGTCGTCGGGTAAGACCAGAGCGAACCGCCGAGCAGGCCGAACAGCAGCCCGGCATTGCGCTCGATGTCGCCGACATCGCCGCCATGGCGGTCGCCATCGCCGGAGGCAATTGCGTTCAGCGCCGCGATATTGGCGGCACGGTCGGTGGTGAGCACCGCATGGCTGCCGTCGGGCCGAAGCACACCGGTGGGTGTTGCGGTGTGGCAGAACTCCAGGCCATGCCGTGCAAGGTCCTTGCCGAGCGCGGCATAGGCCGGCGAGGTGATGAAAAGCACGAAGGTCGTCGCCATTACGTCATGGACGAAGCCGGGCGCCGTGATCTCCTCGGTGCGCATGCAGCCGCCGATGCGGTCGTTGCGCTCGAGCACGAGTACCTTGGCGCCCTTCGCGCCGAGCATCGCCGCGCAGACCAGGGCGTTGATGCCGCTGCCGACGATGATGTGATCGGGGGCAGTCATTGGGGAGCCTCCGGGAGGCAGCGTTCAAATGCGGGGGTTGGCGTTCCTTCGCGCCCCCCTCTGTCCTGCCGGACATCTCCCCCACAAGGGGGGAGATCAGCTTGCACCGCAGCTTTCGCTAATTGTCCAGGCTGCAGGATTGAGTAGGCCGCCCAAGCTGCCGATCTCCCCCCTGTATGGACTGGGGACATCGCGAACAGGTGTGCGAAGACATCGCGAACAGTTTCCCATGCTATCGGCGGATCGTGTTGAGGTCGATGGTTTGGATTTTCTGGTGCCGGAAGAAGACGTCGAAGACGCCGTCGATTTCGGT
>NZ_MDFL01000029.1 GCF_001854785.1 Mesorhizobium sp. ORS 3428 | reverse complement strand
GGAATCATATCCGGACTTCTCGTTCAGCTTAATCAACAGGTTCACATCAGTGCCCGAGAAGCCATAAACTTGCATGGGAACCTCGCGGCCGGCCGCTAGGAAGGCCTGTGCCGCGCCGAAGGCGGCTTCGCCTTGGGAGAAGATGATGTCCACCTTCGGCGGCAGTGTTGGCAAGATGGTGGTGACGTGCTGCTGAGCAACCGATTGGTTCCAGTCGCCGTAGACTGTTGAGACAACCTTGATGTCCGGATACTTGGCAAGCGCGCGCGTATAAGAGTCCTGGATAGTCTGTTCCGCGGCGTTTCCGGCCAAGCCGCGTATCATGATCGCAGTGCCCTTCGTCCCGACCCTGTCCGTAATGAGCTTTACGTATTTGTCGCCGAGGGTTTTGAAATCGTTTTGAAGTTCGATCGCCTTGGGGTTGGTGATCCCGCCCGTCCCTGTGGCAAGAACCGGGATGCCTRCAGCCACGGCGTTGTCCACGGCCCCGTTCAGAGCTGTATCCGATAGCGGCTCGATAATGATGAAGTCCACGCCCTGCAGCGTCAGATTGTTGATCTGCTGGATCTGTGTCTGYGCGTCGCCTCCGGCGTCCACTATCTTGAGTTCCACCTTCTTGCCACTGGCATTGAGTTGTTCGGCCGCGTACTTCGCGGAAGCGRAGAACCCCTTCTGCCAACTGTTAGTCTGGAATGGCATGGCCACCCCAATGACGAATGTCTTGTCGTTGGCGGAAGCCTGACCACATGCCATCACTCCCCCAATCAACAGTCCCGCGGCCAAGACGGCACGCCTGCTCAGGGTATTTTTGCGCATTCTATTTTCCTCCCTTTTTGGATTGCATCCGTTTACGGATTACCTTCGATCTGGCGAACGGGCCGCGACCAGGCAAACCGTCGACAGAACAATCAGACCTTGAATGATGTATTGCGTGCCGATCCCGAAGTTCAGCAGGATCAGGTCGGATTGGGCGAGTGTCAGGACAAGGGCGCCCACCGCCGTTCCGAATACCGATGTCACGCCGCCGGTCGGCCGCGTGCCACCGATAACAACTGCGGCAACCGAGCCTAGCAGATAGGCTCGGCCGAGATCGGCCGAGACGCCGCCCTGATAAGTCGCCAGCAACACACCCAGCAGCGCTTCGAGCACCCCCGCCAGGACGAATGTTCCCAGCAAAACCCAGCCACGACGCACGCCTGCCAGCCGCGCTACCTCGGCGTTTTGGCCCATAGCGTGAAATTGCAGTCCGAACACGGTCCTGGAAAGCAGCACACCTACGACGGCAAGGATGAGCGCCGCGACGATCAGCACGCCGGTGAGCCCCGCAAAGCGCGCCCGCAGCATGGCCTCGAACATTCCGCCAACAGGTTTGGACGGCCAATTCTGGATGGAGACAGTCAGGCTGTAGAGAATATAACCGGATGCAAGCGTTGCCACGATCGCGGGAATACGCAGCCGGACGATCAACGCTACGTTAACCGCCCCGGTGAGAGCTCCCACGAGCACGCTAAGCAACACTGAGCCGGCGACGTTGTCCTGCCCAAGAACTCCTGCCGACATGACGTAGGCRCTAAAAGTGACGACATAGGGAAGGCTGAGGTCGATATTTCCGGATCCGCTGGCCAGTACGGCCATTTGGGCTGTTCCCGCGAGAGCGAATAAGCCGGCGATTGTTGCGTTGGCGATGAGGAAGGACCACGAGAGCTCGCCCGTAACCAGCCCGGCGATCACCCACAGCAACACCACCCCGGCCAACGCGCCTGCCCAGGACTTCCTCAGGAGGTTTCGCCAGATCTTCACCCCAACATTCGTCCTCATCAAAGTGACGGAGCCAACCGCGAATTGAGCTTTTCGGGTCATGATGCCGTAGACCTCGTCAGCGAACGGAAACTCAAGGTCAGGACCAGGATCAAGCCTCCGATAGCGGTGGAATACTCCGAACTGATCCCAAGAAAGGTCAGGTTAGTCGTGACGAGGGAAATCCCGATGACCGCCATCACGGCGCCGATGGGGGAAACCAAACCGCCGGCAAAGCTCGCGCCGCCAACGATAACGGCGGCAATCGTAGCCAGCGTAAAGCTTGCCGCTACATTCACGTTGCCGGCACCTGTCGCTGCCGTCAGCAGCAGCCCCGACAGGACCGCGAAGAATCCCGCCAGTGCGTAGAGCGTCACGCGTCCCGCAAGCGCCGAGAAGCCCAGGGAAATATAGGTCCTTCGGTTCTGCCCCAAAGCGCGGAGCCGGATGCTGTAGCTCCAGCCCTGGCAGATCCAAAGACCGAGCAAGGCTACCGCAGCCAGCACGTAACAGCTCAATGGCAGAGGCCACAGTTTGATGTGAATGAGGGTGGAAAGCCATTCAGGCGAACTCCCCCCCGGCGTAGCGCGAATCGTCAGCCCGATCCCCAGCCAGATGAACGAAGCACCCAACGTCGCGACGACAGACGACACGCCAAGAAGCTCAACGATCAATGCGAGCACGGCGTAACCCGCGATCAACGCGGCGCAAGCCAGGACGCCGACGGCGAATGAATCTCCAAGATAGGTAGCCGCCAGGACGTTGGCGAGACCGATGGAGAAGCCCAGTCCAAGATCGATGTCCCCTCCGAGAATGAAGAGCATCTGGGCGATGACGGCGAAAGCCAAGGGTAACGAGGCCTGGAACAGAAGCTCCAGCCCGAACGTACTAAAGGCATTGGGCTGCTGCCAGAAGACCAATGCAAACATAGCAAGCATCAGAAAAGCTGCGGGCAAAGATCGCCAGGAAAGCAGCTTCRCCAGAGACGCATCTCCCGACAGCCTTTCCCTCGCCCATGGGGCTTCTCGCGATGCCGCGGTCGCCGCGTGTCCCGGATTCATGAATGACGCTTGGGTTATGYGCTCCTCGGTGATGTCCGCGCCGCTTAACTCCGCTACCACGTGGCCTCGGGCCATGACATAGACCCGATCACAGCGACGAAACTCGGCAAGTTCCGTCGAGTATAGGATCGCGCTCCGATCCTTCTCCTTCAGCTTGTCGAGGATAGCGTAGATCGATGCCTTGGCACTGACATCGACCCCCCTCGTGGGATCGTCCAGCAGGAGCAGAGGCGCTTCGCTCGCAAGCGCGCGTCCGAGCAGCGCTCGTTGTTGATTGCCTCCGCTGAGGTTGACAATCGGCGAAGCTGCACGATTGACCAGGCCCAGTTCCGAAAGCCAATCATTGGYCGTCGCCTTCAGCCCTCGGAAATCGACCAGGCCAGCTCGGGAGAACCGCGGAGCGGCGGAAATGGCGACATTTTCCTCGACGTCCCAAAGCGGCAGGAGGCCCTCGTTTTTCCGGTCGCCVCTGACATAGGCCACATCCGTCGATGAGTGAATAGATCCGGTATTCCGCGTTCTCGCCGAGAAGACGGCCTGCAAGAAATCGCGCTGGCCCGCACCCTCCAGTCCGGCAATTCCAACTACCTCGCCTGCGCTCACTCGGATGCAGACCTCGTGAAGGCGCCCCGATGACAGTTTGTCAACGGTGAGAATATCTCGGGACATGTCACCGACCGGCATAGGCGCAACGGGGCTGTGTTGTTCGACCATCGCTCCCAGTAGTGAGAGGAGTTCGTCATGCGTCAGGTTTTGTGCGTCTCCGTCGAAATGAAGCCTCCCGTCGCGAAGAACAACGACACGATGGGCCAGGCGCAGAGCCTCCTCGAGCTTGTGGGTCACATAGATGACAGCCACCCCGTGCGCCGCCCGACGCATAACTAAGTCCGCGAGTTGGTCAGCCTCGCGGGACGACAGCGCGGAAGTCGGCTCGTCCAGGATGACCACCCTTGTGTCAGGCTCCGTCATAGCGCGTGCGATCTCGACCATCTGACGTTCGGCCACGGACAGTGACGCGACTTCCTCGCGAACATCGATGCGGTTTCCTGGGAAGACCTTCATGCGTTCACGTGCGCGGCGAACAAGTTCTCGCCGTGACCCGGCGCCCTTGTGTTCCGACGTAAGCGCCAGATTCTCGGCCACCGTCAGGTTCGGAAAGGTGGAAAGCTCCTGGAAAACCCGCTGGATACCCGGAGTGCGTGAGTTCTTCCCCACGCGTTGTCCGGATTCAACCGGCTGGCCGTTCACCAAGAGCATGCCAGCGCTCGGGGCCAATGTCCCATCGACCAGGTTGAGAAAGGTCGATTTGYCCGCCCCGTTTGGTCCGAGCAGAACGAGGATTTCACCGGCCCGGATATCCAGGCTCACATCGCGCAAGACGTCATTGTTACCAAAGCTCTTCCACAGATTGCGAGCCGAAATGACTGTGTTTCCGCTCTGCGGCTCTTGCGCGTTCCTGCCGGCGCCTTCCATAAATTCTCCTCCCAGGCCTTAAAACGCTCACCTCCACCGTCCCGTGCCTCCAGGRCACGCCAATTTTGTTGTCCGGTGGTTTACCTGTAACCGCCCCTCAGTGGGACGTATCGATCACTCCCTAGCGTAGTTGCGGCATTGCTATCGCGCCGTTTGGTTCGGCTCTTGGCGACCAGCGGCCTTGCATCAACGTACGTTCCTCCAAATTGCCCAACGCGCGGTATACGTTGCGTATCATGCAAGTCGGATTATCTTATCTAACATGTTAGGTAATTGTCAAGCGAACATTCAAGATTCCTGATCCTGAACCGTGCGCCCCCTCTCTCTGTCTGGCTCCTGTCGCGCATGTCTGGTATAGCCGATCTCATGATCAAATCACCCAAGCCCGATCCATCCAAAGCCATGCGCAGTTTTTCGGCGTCGCTGCCGATGATGCTGTTGCGGGCTCGAGAGGCCGTCATGGCCCCATTTCGGGAGTTGCTGGATGAGCACGGGCTCACCGAACAGCAGTGGCGGGTCTTTCGCGTGCTCGCCAAGAACGATGAAATGGACGTCACTCAGCTGGTCGAATCGACATATCTCCTGGGACCGAGCGTCGCTCGGATCCTGCGCGACCTCGAGAACCAGAAACTGATCGTGACGCGGGCGGACAAACACGACAAACGTCGCAAGTGGGTTCGGCTCGCACCGAAAGGCCGAAAGCAGGTCGAGTTGATTGCGCCGCCTTCCGAGGCAATTTACGCCGAACTCAGCGAGACGTTCGGATCGGAGCGTCTGACCGCCCTGCAAGGGCTGCTTGAGGAATTACAGGCCACCGCGATCGCGAACGGGTCGTGGAAGCGTCATAAACCCAACACGGAAGCCGCAAGATCCGCTCCGAAACGAGCTCCAATCCGGGCCGGCAAACGGACGAATGCTGCCGACAAAGTGCGCGACATGGGCCGTTCGACACAGGACGCGATCGAGAGCGAACCATAAGTTAGGGTGGACCGACACGGCCGCTACCGGAAGTCTGTCAGGCGCACCTCGTCCAAGGTCCGGCTAAGAGCGGCCTTCGGCATCGGCAGCCTCTCGGAGCGACGCCTTCTTGCTTTTCGAAGTGCCTAGGGGGCGGACAGCGCGTCCCACCGTCAGTCAGTAGACCTTCACTTCTAATCCAGCCGGCGAGCCCGGAGGCTTTGTATCGTAAAAATCGGAAAGCAAACGTGTCGTTGCGTTTGCCAGTAGCGTTACATCATTGCCTATCCCGATGAACGTCGCACCCAATTCCACGTATCGCCGCGCCAACTTGAGGTCGCCTATCAGTGCGCCTGCCGCTTTGCAATGGGAGAGGATTTTCGCGAAGGCCTGTTCGATCTCTCTCTGAACCTCGGGCGCTCCGGGCCGACCAAGAAAACCCATGTCAGCCGCGAGATCGGCTGGACCGATAAAGACGCCGTCGACGCCGTCAGTTGAGGCAATCTCGTCGAGTGCGGCGAGCCCGGCGCGGCTTTCTACCTGGAGAAGCAGGCAGAGCTCTCCATCGGCTGTCTGAAGGTAGTCCGGGATGCGATTGAAGGCCGATGCACGTGCAAGCGCAGCGCCAACGCCGCGCACACCATGCGGTGGATAGCGCATCGCCCGAACCATATCGCGGGCCATGGCGCCACTTTCGACCATCGGAACCAGCAGCGTCTGCGCACCAATATCCAGAAGTTGCTTGATGATGTGAGTCTCGCCGATCGGGGGACGAATAATCGCATGGGCGGTACTACCTTTGATGGYCTGTAACTGTGCGACAAGCAGGGGCACATCGTTCGGCGCGTGCTCGGCGTCCAGAAGGAGCCAGTCATAGCCGGCGCCGGCGCACAGCTCGGCCGTGTAAGGGCTGGCGAGCGCCTGCCACAGGCCGACTTGTACCTTTCCGTCCCTGAGCGCTTGCTTGAAGGTGTTCTTGGGCRCAGGCATCGACGTCCTCAGGCGAAAAACAAGCTGACAGTGCCATACGGACCGAAATCGCCGACGATCGTGTCGCCGTGTCTGGCTTCGATCGGGCGGATAAAGGAGCCTGCGAGTACGATATGCCCGGCCTCGATACCGTCGCCGTACTGGGCGAGACGATTGGCGAGCCATGCGATGCCGCGTGCTGGTTGGTTAAGGACGCCGGCGCCCAGGCCCGTTTCCACCACCTCGGCGTTGCGCGAGACGATGGCGCCCATCCAGCGCATGTCAATGCCGTCAGGGCGCGAGGCCTTGCCGCCCGTGACGACGCCGGCGTTGGCTGCGTTGTCTGAGATGGTATCGACGACGGTTCGGGTTTTGTTGGTCTGAGGGTCGACGCGCACGATCCGGGTGTCCAGGACCTCAAGCGCTGGTATGACGTAGTCCGTGGCGTTCAACACATCTAACACCGTAATGCCTGGCCCCTTCAACGGTGCCTTCATCGCAAAGGCGATCTCGGCCTCGACGCGAGGCT
>NZ_MDFL01000028.1 GCF_001854785.1 Mesorhizobium sp. ORS 3428 | reverse complement strand
CCCTGCTGGCCCCGGTCACCAAGGCGACTCTCCCGACAAAAGGCTTCATGCGAGTGCCCTCTCGCCGTTCACCCCGCCAACCGCCCCGTCCATGAGATGCTCGCAGGAGCCCGGTTTGACCCGAACACCTTCCGACGCATAGCCGAGGCGACCCCTTCGCCCGGTCGGCCAAGCGAGCATCGGCTTGTGCATCGCCATGAGCGACCGCCTGACGAACAGAGTTCCTGCCTTCGAAGGCTCGGGCAGCTTATGGCTAACCGCCTGTCGCGTCGGAAACGCAAGATTTTCAATCAGCGCTGACGGCCTGATCTGATCGCCGTGCGCTCGAAATGCCAGGCCAATCTGGCGCCCCCATTGGTTGCCGTTGATCAATCCGAATTGAAATTTTGCCATTAGCTAAAGCTCCTTCTTCGTTAGGTGCTGAGCCTTCGTTCCGTTCCAGAATGATTTAAAAAGCGTCCGAAAAACGATCCTTGTGTAAAATCACTGTAATCGATGCCAATTCGTTCAGCACTGCGATGGGATCCATTTGCAGTAACGCATTGGCCGGAAAGCCATGCTATCGCTCCTTTTTATGCTTTCTCTTCGGCCCGCGCCGCGGACGCGGCTTGAGGAAATTGGTTTGCGGAGCTGCACAGAGATTGCCGTAACAAACCTCCTCACCCTTGTGGTTGGCCAAGGCCTGCACCAAATTTGGTAGAAGGTGCTGTTTCAGTTCGTCCAGCATAGGTTCCGGACTGTCCAGCGACTTCAGTGCGATCTCGACCAACTCAATCGCGCGATCTTGGTTGCCGCTCTCGTGATAGTATCGAGCGACTGCCGGATATGTCCGGAACTTGCGGCCGTCGCCATGTTGTGGATTGAGTGCAAGGAGCTTCTCTGCCAGCTCGTTGCCGAGCGCAAAACGCTCAGGTGACGGAAAATGCGAGTGATCATGCGCCGGACCGAAGAGTTGGTCTAGTGTTGCCAGCATCCAATGTTCGGAGTTCCTTTCGATGGCGTCGCGAACCAATTGGCGCATGACAGGCAACCCGGTCCGCATATCCTTCATTCTGTGAAGCAATAGATGCGCATGAGCCAGGCGGTAATTGATGTCGCCGGGCATCAAGGCGGCGCCCTCCTGGACCGCCGAGAGGGCCGTACCCCAGTCCTGGTTCCTCACGGCCGCCCAAAATCTCCTATTGATCGATTTAGCTTGTTCGCTCGTTGTGAGTTCTCCCTCCGCGATCCACTTCGCGTTGGCTGGGGCATTAGCCGCGCCAGCTGCCGCTGAGCACTCTTCGAAAGGCGTCATCGAGTTCTGTCCGGTGACCGATAAAGACTATACGGCCATCTAGATCGGTCAGAAACAAGGTCGGAGCTGCGGCAGAAAAGCTGGCATCCAGCCAAGGCTTTTCCATTTCGCCTGTGTAGTCGAGCGCTATCGGGCAATTCAAGTTCGACCACTTTTGCCTCAACGGCGTCCGGCTTGGCTCGCGCCTCAACCGACGTTAGCGTGCGTTCGTGAACTTTGGCTCCGATGACCTCTAGGCAACTGTCCTTGAAGCTTTCCTGCAACTGCATCGGGTGGCGCGTCGCCGAACATCCGACGACGTACATTTCGTTGGACTGAAAATGTGCGATAGGCTCGCCGCGCAGCCAAGTCTTCAAATTGATCGGAGGAAGCGGCGACCCCATCTGCAAAAACACATTGCTCTCCAACGTCATTGCGCGGTTTTACGGCCCAAGCTGTTCCTGAGAGACGTTGCACCCGGGCCAACTGAAGGAGCGTTTCGATCGTCATGCGGGCCGCGATGCGGTCAGCCGTCAATCAGTTTTGCACATCTCGATTAGCAAGGTCTGTGCCAGCGTGCTGAACGCCCAGTGATTGCATAATAGGCCTGAATGACAACCTTGTAACACAAGAGGGCCGAATGTAGTGAAACCGACATTTTGCCGGTTTTTGTCTTGAACCGGACATTTTGTCAGCCGATGGCGGTTTCTGGCCGTGTACAGTCGTCGCCTCACGGCGATGGCACAACAGCACTGATGAGGATCAGCTTGCGCGGATCTCCATCTTGGCCGGACCACGACCCCGAAACCGGATACATTGCAGACTAAACAGAGTTATCTTCAAAATACCCCTTGCGAACGCGGCGGGCCGTTCACGAACCCTCGCGTCTTTCAGGCAACACCACAAGCAAATAATGGACATTTCGACTCGTGTGTTGGAGAATTTCCAGCTGCTATGAACGACGAGCTTGGGGAGCAATCCTATCTCTCTTGGAAGGTATCACGGGCTCCTTGAGGTATGGTGCGTAGAATCCGGACACGAGCAAAGGATGATCACGAGGCAGCGTGGAGAAGCCTCCGGCTGAACCTTGGCAATTTTTCGATGAGCAAAGACACACCGATACCCCGATGCACTCGAATTCCGATGTTGCGTAGTTCCACGTCACTTCGGCTTCGGCAGAGATCCGCCGAATGGCAACAAAGTCGTAGGCGCCGAAGCGATTAGGCACAATCGCGAGGTTCGGGTCACAAGAATGATTCACAATGACAGCCGGCTCCTGAAAGAGAGCGTGGACATTCCAGTCCAATTGAAACGAATTCGTCGTTCGTGTCGTCTCCATCCGCTCGACTAGCCCTATGATAACAATCTCCCCTGGCAAGAAGTCGCGGGCGGTGAATACCCCGCGCCCTCTATCGCCACCCGTGCTGAGGATGCTTACGTTGTGGGCATTGAGCTGCTTTGCGCAGGCGACATCATCCGTTAAAATAGACAAGCCTTCGCTTATGTTAGAACTCGGCACGGCCTATTTCCTTTCAATCAAAGAGTAATACCGGTGAGATGAGACTCTTAAGTTGTAGAGAGTGACACTCTGTCCTCTGGGGCGTTTTTGCTCGGCATTCCCAAACAGTGCTAGGCTACGAGCTGTGGATTTGGYGATCCTACTTGCCACGAAGGAACATTACACGCCATGGCTTGTAGCGTTCCTTCCTTCGGCGATTCCCCGACATGAATGCCTGTCGGCAGCGCCGCTGCCCCACTAAAGAACCCTCAAAGTCCGTGCCAATTTGACGGGTCGAGCCGGAGAAAAAATTTCGTGATGCCTTGCGGCCATCTGTCTTAGGCAAACAAGAGAATGGCTAAACGAGAGGTCTTTAGCGTTCCTGACAAACCTGACACGAGATGTCTTATGGTGTGCTGGACGAGGCTCTGGCTCCGACCGTGGAGGGCAGGAGACGTGATGCGATTTGATCGGCCGYCGCAGGGGGCGGTCTATGCTCGTCCAGCTGCCATCGAACTGGCGGGGTCGCACAATTTTGCCCGAAACGGAGTCCGAGGGCGACCATCGCAGTTTATGCGTCTCTCTGTGCGAGAATCGAGAAGTGCAGCCGACAAAGTCTGGCGGGCAGCTCGATGACAAGATGTGCACCAGCCTTCGCCGTTGGGATAGATGCCTGCGGCCTTGCTCACGCTTTGGCCAAATGAGCGTAACTTGCTGCGAAACGTCGGAGTTTATGTTCGCCGCAAGTTACCGGGTGGTAGCGCTGTGGGTTGTTGTCCGTGACACATGATTTTAATGGCTCGATGACCGCATCGAAGTCAGCGTCGATAAAGAAGGGGACTRAGTATCGCTCGCGCCCCGAGCTATTAACAACGCGATGGATGTTAGCCAGGTAGACATCGTTGGTGAGCCGCTGAATTAGGTCCCCGATGTTGATTATGAAAGTACCTTGGATCGGCGTGCCTTGTACCCAATCGCCATCTCGGTTCAGGACCTGAAGGCCGCCCACGTCATCCTGTGCCAGTATGGTCAAATTGCCATAGTCTGTGTGGGCGCCAATTCCGATCATATCCTCGCTAACATGGCCGCTCTGCGGCGGGTAGTGGAGCAGGCGCTGAATGCTGATCGGGTTGCGCATGAGATTCTCGAAATAGCCCTCCGACAGGTCCAAACTGAGGGCAATTCCTTGCAGAAGTTTTTTTGCGAGGGCCACCATCCTTTGATGGTATCCATATGTCAGTTCCCGAAACTCGGGCCAACTTGAAGGCCACTGGTTAGGACCGAAAAACGGACCTTCCAACACCGAACGCTCAGGGCCGAAGTCGAAGCACTCCTTAAGGTCTTTGGTCTTRCCAGGATCGGTGTTCTCCCYAAACGGCTCAATGTAGCCACGAAAGGCCACGTCTGAGTTGCTAATGTGCAGTAGTAGTTTCTCCAAAAGTGGCAGATCAAAGAWCCTGCGGCTCGCCGAGAAAACAGAGTCGATCAAGTCGTGCTGAATACCGTGGTTCTTAACATACATGAAGCCGGCGTTGGATAGTGCCCATCGTATGTCCCGAGAAACCGTGTGTTTGTCAGTGCCATCGAGCAGTGGGCCTATATCAACGATCGGTATTTTGTCAAAGCGTTCCCGCCGCGCATGCAACTTGTCGTCTAGACTGACTAAGAGATCTTTGGACATTGGTTTACCTGTTTAACAATGGGAAGTTTACGCTCGGTGGCCGAGCGCCGAGACATGAAAAGACGTCGAGATAAGTGACGCAGTCCGTAGGCACAGGCCCATTCCGATAGAAGTGCGACAAGCGACAAACGTCGGCGTCGAGGGTAGGGGCGTCCTTGGTGCRCTGTCGTGGCGGTTTGCCCAGTTCTGTGTTATCAACGGTATTCATGGCAGCTCTTGCCTTTTAGGGTCGTCATGAGCAGCGCGCCGTCTGCACATGCCGCTAACTGYCAATGGGGCATCAAAGCTCGTGCCAGTTGGGCCAAAGGTCGTCCAAGAAATCACGTTATGAGCATTTTCCGATATTTGGGCTGAGGCGCGCTGACAGGTTGGATCTAGYCAGGCGTGTATGGTTGACGACAGACCTGACATTGTGGGACTTGAAGTTACCTTACGTTGACGTCGCCGCGGAAGYGGGGCCTCAGCGGGCGTTCGGAGAACTGGGCGAGATGCCGCGCGCGCTGCTGTATTTCCGAGCTTCACAGGGGACAAGCCATTGTGTGGGGATCATTGTCCTCGCGGTCGCGAACTTGCCCATTTCGACGTAATCACGGACCTTGCCGCCAGATGTCAGATGTTCTCCACCACATCCTGYGCTTTGGAAACGTGGCTTACGGGCCGGAACGCTCGCCCCGACACGCCCTCCRCATCCTCCCTACAGCAGCAGCGACGTTCCGACGCGTGTGTCAGGCAGTGAATGCTCCAAACAGGTCTGCATGGCTGTCAGGTGAGACTCGGACTGAACTGACATCGTGGTGAGCGAGCGCAGCCCACGTTCATCTTTAGATGATATTGTGGCATCCTCTTGCACCCGCTGCCCGCATCTCAAGTTGATCTACGGCTGTCTTGAGGCCCACGAAGTTGCTCGCCTGACCGATAGCGCCTAGGTTCATCGACGACGCACTTCGTGTCATTCCCTTCTTCCTTCGAAGTTATCTGAGAATACCTCCTACTTAGAGATTCGCATCCGGTAACGCACGTGCCCATCTTCCTCGACGTAGGAATCATAGAGCCTGCGCGCGCGGGCGTTGTCCTTATCGGCGTGCCAGTAAAGCCGCTCCCAGCCGTTCTTTTTGCAAACTGCGACGAGGTCGTCGACGAGCGCCCGGCCAATGCCCGAACCGCGGAAATGCTCGTCAACATAAAGATCCTCGAGATAGCAGTCATTGCTCTTGACCCACGACGAAGGGTGAGGGAAATGGATGGYGAAGCCTACAGGCGTGCTATCCTGCTCGGCAACCCGCATGTTCACYGGCGATGCCGGATCGATAATGCGCCTCCAGGCGGTCGCAGTCACCTCGGGATCAAGTGTCATCCCGAAGAACCGCACATGGCAGTCCCACAGTTTGCGCCAGGCACGTTCATGCTCCGGCCGCGCATCCCTGATCTCCAGTGCCATAGCGAATCCTTAAACGAAAAAGAACGGGAAACACCTGCGACCGATGTCCTTCCCAAGTTTGGTTATGACCGGCGGGTAAGCCGATCGGCTCAATTGTTATTGTATCCGCGATTATGATATTCGATTCAGTGCACCTAACAGGCAATGCTCTCCCGCCAATCCGGTTACGGAAGTAGCCCATGATTGCGTGCAAAGTCCGACCCAATGCCGCAGAACTTCCCAGTGGTCCGCTCCGGCAAGTAGGCGTTGAATCAAAGCAGCCTCTGGCACCTCATCACAATCAATTCGTAACCGCGGACGTGATTTAGCAATACAAGAGGTGCCTCAAGCTGCGCCCATCAAAGCTGGATCGAAGGGACATTTTGTGAGGTTTTCAACGCCGTTTTCTGTGATCAGCACCTGCTCTTCAAGTTTCACGCCCTCGTGCCCGCCAACCGTTCCAATGTATGACTCCACGCAAAGCGTCATGCCCGCTTCGAGTACATAGTCGAACGCTCCTGGGATGAAATCTTCCGGATACAGGATGGCAGGATACTCGTCGCAAAGGCCTATACCATGCATCATCACGCCATAGCGCTGCGCGACGAATTCCGCAGGGAGYCTGTGACTGCGTTCAGTGAGCTCCGTGAACGATATGCCTGGCTTGAGCATGGCTATATTTGCCATCATGTGCTCATAAGCAATTGTATGCAGCCTTCGCTGTTCGTCACTCGGTCGGCCGTCGCCACAGTACCACGTTCTGGAGAAATCCGCACACATGCCGTAAGGTCCAACAACATCGGTGTCGAATGCGACAAGGTCGCCTGTATTAATCCGACGTGGCCCCGCTTCCTGCAGCCACGGATTTGTACGAGGGCCCGACGTGAGAAGGCGCGTTTCGATCCATTCGCCACCACGGGCGATGTTCTCAGCATGAAGGAGAGACCACAATTCCGTTTCGGCGATACCTGGTTGCAAACGGTCGCGCATCTTGGCGACGGCAACCTCACAAGTTGCGATTGAACAGCGCATCGCGTTGATTTCGTCAATCCCCTTGAGAGCCCGCGCATGCTCCATAAGCTGCATGCCGTTGCACACCTCGATGCCGAAGGCGTCTAGAGCGCGCAGACCCGAGATCTCTATCTTGTCAACAGCCAGACGCCTGTTTTCGCCGCCAAAGCGGCGCAGCAGTTCATCGATCTGCCCGGCAAAATCCTTCGCCATGGCCTCTCCTTCGTCCCCGGCGACAAAGTAGTAAAAACCAGC
>NZ_MDFL01000027.1 GCF_001854785.1 Mesorhizobium sp. ORS 3428 | reverse complement strand
GGCCCCCACCGCGGCGCCCAGTCGAGTGGGCGACATGTCTTTCAGGCTGCCACCAAATGCGCCTATCGCGGTACGCACGCCCGAAAGAAAGAAGACCCCGCCGCCCATCTGTACACCTTCCTGTCGCCAACGACCTCGGCCAGACCAGGGCAGCTCGGCCGACGCGAAACCCCGCCGAGCCGAGCCTAGTTTAGACAGATCCGCCGGCTCTTTTCTTGCTTTCGCCAATACGCTCGCAGCACCGGGCAGCCAGCGTCGAAGCCTCACCGCTGAGAAAACCGGCTGCCGCCGAAAGGTTGAGGCCGGCTCAGATGCCTAAGCCACCAAGACAGACGTATTTGGTGTCGAGATAGTCCTCAATGCCTTGGTGGCCCCCCTCGCGGCCGAGACCGGATTCCTTGACGCCGCCGAATGGAGCCTCGACGGTGGTCATCAACCCTTCATTGACGGCGACCATCCCGTATTTGAGCCCCTCCATGACGCGAACGGCGCGGCCAAGATTGCTGCTGTAGAAGTAAGCTGCCAAGCCGAACTCGGTTTCATTCGCGAGACGGACCGCCTCTTCCTCGGTGTCAAATTTGAAAACTGGAGCGACAGGGCCAAAAATCTCCTCCTTCATGAACATCATGTCGGGGGTGGCGGCCGCTATCACGGTCGGCTGAAAGAAGGTGCCGCCCAACGGATGCCGCTTGCCGCCAGACACCACCTTTGCGCCTTTCGACGTGGCGTCCCTAACGAACTGCTCGACCTTCTTGACCGCATTTTCGTCAATGAGGGGGCCTTGCTGCGTGCCCGCTTCCAGTCCCGGCCCGACCTTCAACTTCTCACTTGCCACCGCCAGCTTTTCGACGAACGCGGCGTAGATGCCGGCCTGCACGAAGAACCGGTTTGCACACACACAGGTCTGGCCGGAGTTGCGATACTTGGCAATCATGGCTCCTTCGACCGCCCGGTCGAGATCGGCATCGTCAAAGACGATGAAGGGAGCATTGCCGCCAAGTTCCATCGACACCTTCTTAACCGTCCCGGCACACTTCGCCATCAGGATCTTTCCGACTTCGGTTGATCCGGTGAATGTGAGCTTCCTGACAAGCGGATTGGAGCAGAGTTCGTCGCCGATCTCGGCGGCCGAACCGGTAACGATGTTGACGACCCCTTTCGGAAAACCAGCTTCCTCGCAGAGCGCGCCCCAAGCGAGGCCCGAATAAGGCGTTTGCGAAGCCGGCTTGATCACTGCAGTACAGCCAGCAGCCAGCGCTGGCGCAATTTTGCGCGAAAGCATTGCCGACGGGAAATTCCACGGCGTAACGGCCGCGACAACGCCGACCGGCTCCTTGGTCACCAGTATGCGGCGGTCGACCCATGGCGACGGTACGACATCGCCGTAAGTGCGGCGCGCCTCTTCGGCGAACCATAGCACGTACGCAGCCGAAAGGCCGACCTCGCCCTTGGCCTCGGCCAGCGACTTGCCCTGCTCCATCGTCAGCAGTTCGGCAAGCGCGTCCTGATTATCCATGATGGAATCATGCAGCTTGCGCAGGAGCTTGGAGCGCTCAAATGCCGAAGTCTTCTTCCAGCCATGGAATGCAGCCTCGGCGGCCTCGATGGCGCGTCTGGTTTCTGACTGGCCAGACTTCGGCACTGTGCCGATCAACAGCGTGGTGGCCGGATTGGTCACGTTGATGGTCGCGCCGGAATCGGCTTGCACCCACTCTCCTCCAATCAGGTTAGCCTGGCGCATGTAGTGGCTGGTTTTCTGCAGCATGATTCAACCTCCGTGCGGCGCGCCAAGAGGCGGCCTGAAACTCGTAGTGGCAGCGGCGCCAGTTCGTGAACTTTGCGCATTCCACAAATTCGCACTATCTGATTATTCAGTCAATTCTTGTTATCAGATAAATTTGCCCGTAAGATGATCCGCGTTTGACCTAGAAACCGAGGCGGTAAGTACGTCGCCGGCAGCATCGAGGACGGCCTGACCTATGCCTGGCAGGCTTGCGGCGCCCAGCATCGGCACACGCGACGCGGACCGCGACGTTCAGATTCCCGTATCGAGTCCCGCGTAGATATCGGCGATCCGCCAGACCCCTTCTTCGTTAGCCATCTGGAAGCGGTAGAAGCCAGTTGCTATCACTCGGGCAAGGCCATTTTCGGCGCCAGTGAGAAATAGCGAGGCGAGGACGACAGCACTCAATCCGCTGAGATCGTCGACCAAAATGTTCATCATGCAGTGGCGACGCTGGTCGGCCTGAGTCTCCCAAAGGGTTTTGAGCCATTGCAAGATGCGCGTGCGACCTTCATAAGGGCCCACGACGAAATTGCCGGCGACCGACCCACTAAAGACCGCAGTGGCTGTAAGGCACGCGGCGATCACATCCTCACGGCGTTCATCGTAACCCCAGCAGTAGCGATGTATCGTCTCTAGGATGAAGTGACGATCAGAGAGCGATCCAATGCCAGGGCAAGCTACCGGAGCTTGCAGGCGGACTATACTGTTTATAGTACCCCAAGCCGGAACGGGATTGAGCGGGAAAATAATGGTCAAACGGCTTTCCCTTCTTCATCTTTGAAGGGTAACACCGCAAAGGCAGCGCTGACCATTGCGGCGCCATATAGATCCGCCGCGACACGTGCAAAGTTCATGGGTCCCCCAAACGTTAGCAATGAGATTTGATGGCCGGATTTGCCGGTTTCTTTTTTACTTGGCCTCGGAGCAGAGCCTCTCCTCTAGCAATAGATCACATCAGCGACGTGGTTGCGCGGGATGGCGAGCCAAGGCGAAATACCAGGCTATCGCATACCGAAGCGCGCTAGACCCAAATAACGCAAGGACGCGGAGAGTTGGCCAATGGAAGAAGTGTTGGTCACGCATCGATGTGCGCGGGCGTTGCTGGCGCTAGATGGTTTATGAGGTCGTTCCCGGAGAAACTTTCACGAATTTCTGTAGCGTGCGCAGCGGTTTAGGTACCGGCTCCCCTGGGAAAAGCAACGGCCAAGCGGTCACCGAAACCTCGGCGACATAGATGTCACCAATTGAGTCCACCGTTAGGCCATGCGGAGCGATAAACTGACCAGGCTTCAGCCCTGTGGTCGGTTCATTGCCAAGCCGCGCCAGAAGCTTGCCGCTGTTATCAACGATGGTGATGCGGGGACCAAGATTGGGAGCGCCTCGATTAAAGGCGAGTTGCGGACCAATCTCACCGATATAGCAGATCGGGCATTTGCCGGCCGGCATAAAGAGGCCGCTCGGCCGATGCAAGTTGTGCCACTGCGTTTCGAACTTGCCGTTGCCATCGAATACTTGCACCCGATGATTTTCCCGATCCGCTACATAGACCCAGCCGTCTGCGTCGCAACAGATATTGTGCGGCAAGTTGAATTGTCCCGGCATGCAGCCGGGTTCGCCCCAGGACCGCATAAGCTTGCCGTCTGGAGAGTATTTGTGCACGCGCGCATTGGAGTAGCCGTCGGAGACATAAATGTCGTTGTCGGGCGAGAGGGCTGTATGAGTGCAACGGCTGAACGGAAGCCCGCTCATGAAGGCCGATGGACGCCCTGGAATACCGATTTCCAGCAGAACCTTGCCGTCGAGCGTGCACTTGCGAACGGTGTGATCCCCGTCATCAGTGCAATAGATGGTGTCGTCCGGGCCCATATGTATGCCATGTGCACGCCGGAAGATGTCCTCACCCCAGGAAGTGATGAATTCGCCGTTGCGGTCGAACACGCACATCGGATGTTCGCCTCGATTGAATACATACACGCGATCGCGTTGGTCCACTCCGACAGCCGCCACGTCGCCCAATTCCCATCCCGGCGGCAGTTTCTCCCACCCCTCCACGACCCGATATGTATAATCGCCACTGCCAACGATGACGCCCATGTGGCGGTCCTCCACGTTCATTCTGCCGCAGATCGTAGTGAACCCATTCCAGGCAGGAAAAGGGAACACAGTCATAAACAGGCGAAGCCATTTCTCCCTCGCGCATAGCCTTGAGATCGAATTCTCAACAAATGGAACAAGGTGGGTGCTGAAGCGAACTATTGCGGTGTCGCCCGGCCGGCTCTCGATCCGTGAGCCCCACCTCGAGGCCTGGCAAAGGTAAGTTCAGCCGCCTGTTCTCATGGCCGCGACCTTTAGCAGGTAGCGGAATGCGTTAGGTTAAAGTATTAACAAGTAAGCTAGCGTCACCAGTACACATATGGCGGCAATGACAAGCTGYGCCAGGATGAAGTCATCGCGCTCGCGCTCGGCAAAGAAATATACGCCGCCATACATATCGCAGTGGACGTTCGGGCTCTTCTCTTTTTGTTCTGACATCGTTCCTCCCAGAACTGATCGACCCAGAGATTGCCTGCACGATTGGCTAACGCTTAGGCTTCCCCTATTCTCCTGCTTCGCGTTTCAGTCGAAATTCCCACTATGAGATTTATATGTCAATCCCCTTAATAAGAGAATTTATTGTATTTTCTCATATTTTGGTGCTGGTGCCGGAACTGTAGAAGGCCTGCGGCAAGCGCAAGCACTCGGGTGYCGCCGACGGTGAGGGCCAATCAACGCTTGCCGTCATTCCGGTTTGATACTCGTCTCAGCTGAGCGAGCCGCGCCGCAAAGCGTCGGCAAAAAACGGATGGAAACACGGCGCCGGTGGCGCCCAGACGTAGAGGGACCAGGTTTCGCCCTCAATGTGTGATCGCAGACAAATCAGGTATTCGCAGACTAGGCGGAAAACCTGCTTGCCTGATCCTCCAGGCTCTCGGTGATCTTGGCCGCTGTCTCGCGCAGAAGTGCGAGCTTCTTGTCCAACGGCTGACTCTTGAACCGCTCCAGTGTCTGGGTAATGGAAAGAGAACCCAAGATCTGAWCGCTGCCGTCAAATAACGGGATTGCTATGGCCGCCAGCCCCGGATCGACTTCCTCAGCTGCTGTGCAATAACCTGCCTTGYGCAACTCGCGCAATTTGGACTTAAACGCGTTCCAGTTAGGCCCGAGCCCTGCCGATGTGATTTGCTCAGCATGCTTCAGCATGAGATCGCGAAGCTTATGCGGTGGCAAATTGGCAAGAATAACTTTCGATGCTGCGCCCCGGAAAAGTGGCATCGGCCTTCCGCGGTCGTAACTTGTCCTATAGCTAGGGTCAGGCCACTCTTCATGAATGCACACGACGTTGTTGCYGTAAAAACTGCACAACAGCAGGTTTTCTCCAACGCGCCGTGACAATTCGACCATCGGATCTCGGCTTGCGGCCAGCAACGGATCACCGAGTCTAATCTGCCGATCGAGTTCGATGATGCGCGCTCCGAGCACATATGTCCCTCCGGCAGCAGGGGCGAGCAATCCCGCGTTGGTCAGTACCTTCACATAGCGGTAGATCGTCGCCATCGAGCACCCAACGACCGCTGCCATCTTTTCAGCCGTCAAGGCGGGGCGTGTCGGCGTAAAAAGACCGAGAAGACCCAAGACCTTCTCGAGCGTGTTGCCCGACAAGGCCTCCGAAGCGGTTTCGGAGCTCAAATGCGTCGTGTCAGTCAAGCTTCGAATCTCCGAAGATGTGAATTTCGCATAATTCGCAATATTGCAGTGATTTCGACAACCAGTCTAGGTGCCTTGGATCAAGCCGAACGCCGCCCACTTTCGACGGATCTCCGCTGGCGCATGTAAACACACTGGAGTTTTCGTCAAAGGCAACGGCTTCGCCGCAGGCCGCCCCGCTTGAGCTCTCGTTATCGTGTTGCCATGGCGGACGGTCAACGGGTGACCGGGCGATTGTAGGGAGTCAGCTGAACTTCGTGTGTCCAGCAACTTGGATGCTGGGTGTGCAAGTAATAGTACGCTTCCGCAATTCGCGTGGGGTCCAGCATAATTTCACCCGTGTCTTTATACATGGCCTCACCGTGGGCCCGAGTTCCGGGAGAGTCGATCATACCGTCAACGACTATGTTGGCGATATGGACCCCCAACGGCGAATATTCTTCGGTCAACACCTGAGCCAGAGTGCGCATCATGACCCGTGGGTAGTAGAGCGATTCCCCCGTTTTCCGCTTTGTTCCGTGCAAGCTGTTGTGGTTGTTGGTCAGGAAATAGGATCCGTTTCCGCTCTTGCGCATTGCTGGAAGAATTTCCTTGGCGACCAGGTATGGTCCCCTGCAAGCGATGTCTATGGCCGTCTCGAACACCTCGTCGGGCAGATTCTCAATCAGTTCTTTCTCGGGAGGTAGTTCCCGCCCGCTGGCATAGCCAGCGTTATAGATGACGACTTCCGGTTCGCCAGCCTGCTTGCGGATCATTTCGAAAGCCTCGGCGATTGACTCGCGGCTCGTGAGGTCGAGCTCGGCGATAATCGCCCGGCCGCCCTGATCGCTGATTGCTGCCGCCAGTGCCGCGGCATTGTCCCGGTGGCGGGTGGTAAGGGCTACCGTATACCCCTCGGCTGCAAACTTCTGCGCAATCGCGCCACCGATGCCCCAGCGGATGCCGAGGGGCACGTCCGCATCGGAAATCTTGCCGCCAGCCAAAGAGACGGTTCTGCTGCCGTCCGATTGCCATTTCGATGTCGCCCCCACGATCACGGCGACTTTGGTCGTCTGGTAGTTTTGATTCGTCACGCTTTCCTCCTGGTTCTTGGTCTGGTCCTGGGCGGACCGTCCGGGTTTGCTTCGTTGTCGCCTGTATGCGCCGCAGCTCGTGCCCCATAGGGATGGCCAGATGATCGAACGGGGTGCAGATAGAATTGCCCTCAGGTTGCCGGCACGGTGAGCCGGCGCAGTTTGTTGTGGCAAAAGGCTACTCGTCGTCTCACGCGCCTGGGCGCRCAGCGGCGCCGCGAGCGGCTTGGTTCAGGACTCCAYGACCGGTACTGTGTAATTCAGCGCAAGACGCCCGCCGTCAGCAAAAATCGTCTCACCGGTGATGTAGCTCGCTTCCTTGGATGCGAGGAAGGTTGCAATTGAGGCGATTTCCTCCGGTTCGGCGATGCGCCCGAGAGGGGTACGCGACAACAGCCGATGCCTCATGATCGGGTCTGTGGCAAAGGGCATGGACAGGTCCGTTCTGATCGAGCCCGGACCGATCGCGTTCGCTCGGATGCCGTAAGGTGCAAGGGAAAGCGCCATGACCTTCGTAAGTGTCTCTATCCCACCTTTTGACGTACAGTATGGCACGTGATTCGGCAGCGCGATGCGCGCAGTGACGGAACTCATATTGATGATTG
>NZ_MDFL01000026.1 GCF_001854785.1 Mesorhizobium sp. ORS 3428 | reverse complement strand
GCCTGATTGCGGGCGCGAAGCGCTCGATCCCAGCGCGCTGCCGGACTCAGCACCTCCAAGGTGCGACCTTCCCGATCGTCCAATGCCCGTCATATCCAATCTCCAATGCGGGCAATGCGCCGCCTATAGTGTCGAGGCCTGATTCGCTCATCTGGAGAGCGAGAAGTGCGATGGACCGGGTGCCCACGCGAAGATGGTCTTCACGAAATGGGGGGCTGAAAAGTCTGACGTTGGCCATGCCCTCATCAGCGCGCTCGAAGCGCATGCGACCCAAGTACTCGCAGATTGGTCAGCTCAAGCTGCGCGAGATCCCATCGGTTTCGTTCGAGGTCTCCTGGATCGCCCTAACGCGATCGCTTGCACGGCATCGGCGGCGATCCCCAAAAGCTTGTTTAATCCGGAGCACGCGCAGTAGTCGCGGCAGGCGATGTCGCACGCACGTTGGTGGCATGGAAATAACGGGAACCGCAGACATCGAGCCATGCGCCAAAGGCGACGCTGTCTTCCTGGGCGCAAGCAGGTTCTGGCTTCGCCTTCTCGCCGTGATGACCTTGCGCGCGTGGGTGCTTCGCATTCTTTGGCGCTCATCCCAATCCCGCCCGTACCACCCGACAGACATCAATCTTTCGCAAATGTTTCTTTCCTGAGACAATGACAAAGCTTTGGCCATCAAACATAGCCGTCCTTACCTGACATAAACCTGACCTGCGCTCAGCTAAAATGCTGAAGTTGCCAAAAGAAGACCACTGGAACTCCTGCGGCAGCGGGCGCGAGCTGCAGCCTGAGAGAGGGCCTGGAAATTTGTAGCGCCTTCTTCACGTGGTCCGGCAACCCGTCCTTGGCAAATACCTCGCCACCCGAAAGCAGTTGGTCAAGAAGTTGCCTCTCGATAGCCATGTGATTTTCCTCCTTTCCATCATCATGACCTCGCGTACAGAATTCCTGACAGTGCCCGCGAACATTGCGATAATTCTCCAAAACATGTGAGGTCGCCCGGACACTTCGACGATTCTCGCTTGCCCATGGGCCATAGTGGCACAGTAACCTGCGCAATCACGGAGAACCGATTTTGTCCACTTGTCTAGACTAAGCCAGCGGCATGGAGCGCTCTTGCGACAGGCTCGAAATACTGCCTGGGAACAGGTTTTCCTAACTTGGTCGTTCGGATGAGCTGACGCGCCAGCCCATCATTGTCGACAATACTTAGACGTAGCGCCTGCGCCGCTGCGAAGATAGGTGAAACGGCCTCGCCCTCGCCGCGGCAAACCAAGACGGGCACCCCAGTCTCGCCCCGCACGTAACGCAGACCGACCAATATCGCCCGCCCTCTCAAAATCAATGTGGCGTGATGCACGCCAAGCGGAGGTTCGCCAGCCATCTCTTGACGTAGGCGACGTCGCTCACGCTTCAACTCTGGCGTACCTTCTTGTTCCTTCCTTTCGCGCTTGACCTCGGTCTCAGTCATGCGCATGTCGCGCAGAAWCAACCAGCGCTGGAGCAGGAGATCGACCAAGCCGCCGACCAGAAGTGCACCGGCACCAATCCCGACCAGCAGTTTCACCTCCGTAAAGACGAAGCCGAGGCACGAAATGCCGCAGAACGGCAGATAGACCATCGTTCTCCACATGCCCAGAATAGAAAAAAGAAAGATTGCGCCGAGGAGTAATAGCTTCACCAGCGCCTTGCCAAGGTCGGTTAAGGAGCGCATCGACACGATGCGCTTCAGTCCCTGAAAAGGATTGATTTTTTCAAACCTGGGCGCCATCGGCTCGAACGAGAAGAGTAGTCCACCGTTAGAGATGAATGCGGCCGAGACCGCCGCGGCGGCTACAGTTCCAAGCAGCGGGCCGACGGTCGTCACGGTGAGCTCGGTCAAGAGAATTAGCGCTTGCCCGACAGCGATATTGAAAGGCAGATTCTGCAGCTTGTCGGTCAATAATACCGCTTCGATGCATTTGTCTTCGATCGCGCTGGCTCTCAAGCACAGATAGCCGAGACCGGCGCAGGTGCCGACGGCGCGGACGAAATCGGTGTTGCGCGCAATCTGCCCCTTCTTGCGTGCTTCCCTTAGCTTCTTGTGAGTGCCCGGGTGCTTCTTCTCTTCGCTCGTGCTCATTTAAGCATCTTTTCGAACGCCTCGAGCCCGCCATTGGCCTGTGCGATATCTGACGCCATGGCGTCGATGAGATACGCAGTGTAGGTGACCATGATGATCGGAAAGCCGATATTTTTGATCGTCGGGGAAAGACGGTTCGATTTGAGTTGCGGGGCAAAGCGGGCAAGAATCATTACCGAAATGTCAACCAGTAACAGAAAGACCACGACAGGCCCGGAGACTAGTAAACTCGTCACCATAATCCGGTCGAGGAGCCCGATTAGTTCCATTGCCCCTTGTGCGGTCAGCGCGGGGTGAAATTCATATACGGGCCAGATTGAGTAGCTGCCATAAAGGCCGCTGATCATGTTCTCCAGACCTTCCGATGCGACGAAGATCGTGATCGCCGTGATTCCGAGAAAAAGTCCCATCGCGGATGCCTGAGTGTTGGTCGCAGGGTCTACCGGACCGACTTGGCTGGTGATGCCGCGCTGGGTGTCGACAAGCTCACCGGCGGCCTGGAGGCTCCATATCGGGATTCCGAGTGGAATCCCAAGTAGCAGACCGACAAAAATCTCCTTCAAACCGAGCAGTGTCACTTGGATGAAACGTGTATCGGGATCGAGCAGCTGTAACCCGTCTCTGATGGGTGCCAAGCACGGTAGCCCAAACGCGACAGCAAGGCATGTTCTGATCAGCCCGCCAATTTGAGACCGCGTAAATACAGGCAGGACCAGCATAATGCCGACAGCGCGAGCCGCAGCAAGACCGGCGGCGATGATGAGTTCGATGGCCCCCTGGATGAGCATTTGGGCCTCGGTGGGCAACGAACCAGACATGGTGAAGCCTAGTAACTCGGTATAATCGCGGGAAACTGGGAGAACACGTAATCGGCTTGCTCGATGAGCGGAGCGCTTAGTACAGGAGCAAACAGAGCAATGATCGCAACAACGACCAATAGTTTCACTGTCAGGTGCAAGGTTTCGTCCTGAATCTGTGTTGCCGCCTGGATAATACCGATGCCCAGGCCGACAACCACAGCGGCAATGAGTGGCGGCAGAACCCAAATCATGAAAACGATCAAGGTTTGGCTCATTTGGGCTACAATGCTGGCCTCATCCATCTCAACCTCCCGGTGTTGCATAACTCAACACAAGCCCGTGCATTAGCCGGGACCAACCATCAATAGTAACAAATAGAAAGAGTTTGAAAGGGACAGCTATCATTGTGGGCGAGACCATTGACATACCCATCGCCATCAAAATTGTCGTTACGATGAGGTCTATGCAGATAAACGGAAGATAAAGAAGAAAGCCAATTTCGAAGGCACGCTTGAGTTCTGAAATTAGAAAGGACGGTACGAGAATGGCGAAATCATCAGGTGTCGCTCTGGCGCGCATTTCCTCTGGCCAGACTTTTTTGGTCGACGATAGGAAAAATCGACGCTGCTCTTCGCTTGTGAACTTCTTGAGATAGGCACGYAAAGGCTCTCGTCCCTCCTCAGCAGCGGCAACCCAGTCATCGAAGGTTTGATAGTGGAGCTTCGGGTCCGTGACGCGCGCATAGGTCTGCTCGATAACAGGCGCGCTGACGAAAACGGTGAGAATTAATGCCGTCGCGTAAAGAACTATATTCGGGGGTATCGTCTGCGTCCCGAGCGCATTGCGGACGAGAAATAGAACCACTGATACCTTTATAAAGGCCGTGGTTGTGACGACTGTGAGCAGCAGCAGACCCAGTCCAGCCGTAACCGCAAGAAGCGCCAGGATCCCTGGTTGGATCTCACTCATTGCAAGCCAACCTGCCACGTAGCCTGATGCCAAGCTCGTCGCCGATGCGCACGATGTCGCCACGGCCGATACGCCGGCCGTTGGCAACTATATCGATCGGACCGTCGACCGGCCGATTAAGTTCGAAGATGTGCCCTTCGCCGGCATTCCTCAGTTCCCCCAGCGGCATCAGCCAGCGGCCGCATTCAAAGACCAGAGTGATTTCGATATCGTCGAGCTCGGCATCCGATGGCCCTTGCTGCAATTCCGGTTCTGTCATGATGTGCGCATACTCCAAAGGGCATGGGTGYAGGCGGAAAGGCCCRCGCAGGATCWGGCGGTCGTCCGCAACGTCTGCCACGGCCCAGAGCCGGCCCGCAGAGAGGATGACCTGATCGCGGTGGAACGGTAATACGTCTGGTATCAAAGCATCACCGGGAGATGTCGTGCGAATAAGCGCCGCCGGAACGCAAAGCGAGCCGATCTTTCCTGCAACCAGGACCGGGAGGTCAGCGGATAATTCGCACGGTTGTYGCGGCAATTGTCGAAGCAGATCCGCCAGGRCGTGGAACGCGAACGGCACCGGGCCATCGARAGGCGAGAATAGGCACAGACGAGCTTTGCCGTTGATCGGGCCGCAGGCGACGTCAAATTCGAGATAGGGAGGTGGCATGGTGGCTTCGCGCAGTTGAGCCAGTTGCACGTCCTGCTGTGACTGGGCCTCGAGTCGAGCGATAAGTGGCTCGAGCGCGAGTTCGAGAACGAGTGAAMCGGTTGGCTCGGAAGGTAAGCCGATGCCGCTCTRCACGGTCGAGATGAACCTCTCTATCAGTGCACGGGAGATCGACAAAACGATCGTCTCATCTCCGAGCTGCCAAACGCATTCGAGCATCGGAATGGAAAGYGATTCCGGCTGCCAGACAAGCCGTCCCATTCGCACCGATAGCGGCTCGTCGCCAAGTCGGCACTGAAAAGGCGTGYGGGGGTGTGCGCACTCGTTGAGCCATGAGACGACGTCGTGGGACAGACTTAGCTTTGGCTGCAGTGAATCGTGTGTGCTCAAAGTGTTTTCGGCTCTACAAGACGGCACCATCGCGACACGACAAGAATGCTAGCGGTCATCAGATTGACTTGCCCGTCACCTCGTGCAGCGAGGCGCTCGCGTACCGAAGCAGGATCTCATCGTTGGCCTCCGTCTCGGCTGCGGTCTGAGAGTGGATATCGACGCCGCGCCGGACGTCGTCCTCAATTTGTTCCCACTTGTGCCTTGCCGCCGAACAGCTGATCCAGTGCGACCTTGCCTCAGACGCCGCTGTCTCGGCCTGTTCTTGAGCGATGCAAGCGTTATCAAGCGTCTTGCGCCTCAAGGCGACCTCAGCCTCAAGCCGCTCTATGTGGAGATGGCCTTGATCGAGCGCCTGGAAGGACAAGGCATCGAGCGATGCAAACCGTTGGTAAAGCTCCATTTCCGCCCTCGCGCAGTGTTGCTGTGCGATTGCAAGCTCGCGGGAAGCATGCTGTGCGGCCTCGGCCGCTAGGTGGGCCTTGGCTTCCTTTTTGGACAGCTCACGAAGGGCGCTACGCTCTCGTATATCCTTCAAACGCCGCAAGCTCGTAGCGTGGAGACAGTTCATGTGGTCAGCTGCAACATCCATGCGACGGTTTCCTCAAAGTCGCTCGCCTCGTCTTCTCCCTGGCGCAAAAATTCCTGCAGGTCGCCGATCGAGTCGATAGCCCTGTCAGTAAGCGGATCGTTGCCTTGCTTGTATTCGCCGACCTTGACCAAAAACTCGGACTCGGCATAGCGCGAGAGGAGATCACGGAACGTAGATGCCGCCTTGCGATGTGCCATAGGCACGACGGCATCCATTACGCGGCTGCGACTTTGCAGCACATCGATCGCGGGGAAATGGGATCGCGCAGCGATCGTGCGTGAGAGGACGACATGGCCATCGAGAATGCCGCGCGATTCTTCTGCGATGGGATCCCCCATGCCGTCACCTTCGACAAGCACTGTATAGAAGGCTGTAATTGAGCCACGCTCGCCCATGCCCGCGCGCTCCAGCAGGCCTGGCAGCATGGCAAACACGGAAGGCGGAAAGCCTCGCCGGGTCGGCGGTTCGCCCGCAGYAAGTCCGATTTMGCGCATGGCCCGGCAAAAGCGTGTCAAGGAATCCATCATCAGAACGACGCGTTGCMCTTGTTCGCGAAAATGTTCGGCAAGTGCGCTTGCCATGTGAGCACATTGCGCCCGCTCCATTGCCGAGCGGTCGGATGTTTCGACCACAATGATCGTACGACGAAGAGCCGCTTCCCCAAGGTGTCGCTCAACGAATTCGCGCACTTCTCGCCCGCGCTCGCCAATGAGGGCAACTATGTTAACGTCGGCGGCCGCGCCCTTTATGATCTGTGATAGTAACGTTGACTTGCCGCAACCAGGCTCTCCATAGATCCCGATCCGCTGGCCTTCGCCGCATGTCAGGAGACCATCCAAGGCGCGGATGCCAAGTGGGAATGGTCGCTCGATCATGCGCCTTGTCATGGGGTTGGGCGCCTTGCCCCGAAGCGGGCGCGTTTGGTCGGCTTTGAGAGCGCCTTTGCCGTCGAGGGGACGGCCAAAGCTGTCGATCACGCGGCCAAGCAAATCGGGGCCGACTGGCACTTCATGCATTCGACCGCTAGCGACCACTTCTGCGCGACTGGACAGGCCCACCATGTCACCGATCKGGGTGAGCAGCACGCCATTTTGGAGGAAACCGATCACCTCGGCTTCGAGAGAGTGTCCGGTGCGCGGATCCTGCAACAGACAAAGTTCCCCAATTCGAGCATCCGGCAACACGGCATGGAGCACCGTACCGACGGCTCTAGTCAGGCGTCCGCGCACGACACGCGTGTCGATATGCTTTGCGGTCGATCTCAGAGACGAGAGCGCCGCATCCATTGTCCCGTCTACAGYCGGACCGCCGTGTTGTGGTAGCAGTTCGGTCACAGCTTGCCTTGTTCAGCATGCAATCCAAAGCCGAGGCGCAGCGCCCGGAATTGCGCATCAAGTCCAAGATCGACATTGCCATAGTCGCTCCACAGCACGCATTGCTGCGGCGACAGCGCCGGATCCGGATCAACTCGAACTTTCGGCCGGCCTTCCCGTCCATCATACGCAGCGAACTCACCTGCGACGGCATCGGCTTGCGTGGGACACACCTTGAGGCGGACTTCCGCGCCGCCTTTCCGTTCGATCGCGTGACGAACGGCGCTCACCAACAGCTCACCGGGGTCAAAAGCGCCCAGCAGGTCGCTTACGATCTCCATGACGAGTTGTGGCAATTGCTGCTCCAGCGCTGCCCTTTGGCGTGCCGCTTCAGAGACGGTCTGCGCAATCAGCCGCGCCATTTCCTCAGCGCCTTGATTCATTCCCTCACTACGTCCGCGCTCCC
>NZ_MDFL01000025.1 GCF_001854785.1 Mesorhizobium sp. ORS 3428 | reverse complement strand
GCCACCGGCTGCGCGCCGCGCTCAGCGACATCGTCGATGCGCCGGAAGACAAGCAGGCGGAGGCGATCAGCATCCTGGAAGACGCTGCCGCAGCACTCGAGGCTTTGTCGCGCCGCTGAGCCGCGGCCGGCTCCGAAGGCGCCATTGCCGGTGCAATCATTGATCGCTAAAGCGGGACGACCTTTCCTCGAAAAGTCGTCCCGCTTTATCTTTTTGTTTGAGCATGATCTTCCTCGAAAACCGCTGCACACTTTCGGGATCATGCTGTAGTGAAAATCGTGCTGCAGCGCGCTATGTGATGCAGGACGATTGCCGTTGGAGGATGCGCCATGTCTTTTCTGAAACGTCTTTTTGGCGGCGGTGGCGGTGAGGCAGGCGACTCCGCGTCGGCGAAGCCGGCAAAGCAGGTCGAGCATAAGGGATTTCTGATCAGCGCCACGCCCTACAAGGCGGACGGCCAGTACCAGACCTGCGGCGTCGTTTCCAAGGAAGTGGACGGCGCGGTGAAGGAGCACCGCTTCATCCGCGCCGACCGTTTCGCCGGGCTGGACGATGCCGTCGACATCTCGATCAAGAAGGRCATCCAGCTGGTCGACGAGCAGGGCGAGAGACTGTTCGGCTGAAGGTCAGCCAGCTTTTTGGAAGTATTCCTAGCTAGCATAAAAAGGCAGGCGCCGACCGGCGCCTGCCTTTTCCGTCTTGGGGGCTATGYAGCGATCGCGGCCTGGTCGGCACTGGCGGCGGCGATCGCGTCGACCTTGGCGGTCGCCTTGGCGAGGGCTGCGGTGACTGCGTCGTCGCCCATGGCGACGCCTTCGACACGGATGACCTCGACATCGGTCATGCCCATGAAGCCGAGCATGCTGCGCAGATAGGGGATGGCGTGATCCATCTGCACTGCGGCGCCTTCCGAATAGATGCCGCCGGAAGCGAGCACGATGTAGACCTTCTTGCCGGTGACGAGACCCTTCGGGCCGTTCGCGCCGTAAGCGAAGGTCCTGCCGGAGCGGGCGACGTGGTCGATCCACGACTTCAGCGTCGAGGAGATGTTGAAGTTGATGAAGCCGGTGGCCAGGATGATCGTGTCGGCCGCAAACAACTCTTCGAGCGCGGCGTCGGACACGCCGACCACCTCGGCCTGGCGCTGGCTGCGCGCCTCCACGGGCGTGTAGATGCCGGTCGCATAGTCGGGGTCGATATGCGGCAGCGGATTGGCGACGAGGTCGCGCACGACGAGCTTGGCCGACGGGTCGGCGGCAAGCAGCTTTTGGGCGAGATCGTTGGCGACGCGGGTCGAATGCGAAGCAGCGCCGCGCGGGCTGGAGGTAACGAGCAGAATAGACATGGCGGTGTCCCTTGGGTTGGTTTGAACTTTCGCCGCCAATATGGGATTGCCGCTCTATCTGGAAAACTGGTATAATTTGCATGTAATCTATCTGGAATTTGGATTGATCATGCAACCAAACCCGACGCTCGACCAGCTTCAGATTCTGGTGGCAGTGGCCGATACGGGCAGCTTTTCGGCCGCGGGCCGCAAGCTCAACCGGGCGCAGTCGGTGATCAGCTACGGCATTGCCAATCTCGAGGCGCAGCTCGGCCTGAAGCTGTTCGAGCGCGAAGGCGTGCGCGAGCCGCAACTGACCGATGTCGGCAAGGCGATGCTGGAGGATGCAAGGCGCATGCTCGGCGTCCTGCAGCGCATCCGCTCGCGCGCCGACGRCTACCGGCAAGGACTGGAGGCGGAAGTGGTGATTTCGGTCGACGTGACGCTGCCTTCGCCGGCGCTCGTGCGGGTGCTGAAGGCCTTCGAGGCGCAGTTTCCGGCGGTGATGCTGCGCCTCCAGATCGGCTCGCTCGGCCTGATCGTCGATCATGTGGTCGGCGGCCAGGTGGATCTTGGGTTCGGCGGTCTGATAGGCGAGGCCGATGTCAATCTGCTGCGCATCGGCTTCACCTCGCTGGTGCCGGCGGCGGCCCCCGACCATCCGCTGGCGAAACTGCCGGGCCCTATCGCCGTCGAGGATTTGCGCGAGCATATCCAGCTTGTCGTCTCCGACCAGTCGGAGCGGACGCGCGGACGCGACTATGGCGTCTTTGCCTATCGCACCTGGCGGCTGACCGACGTGCGCACCAAGCACGCGCTGATGCTTGAGGGGCTTGGCTGGGGCGGGCTGCCGCGCTGGCTGATTGCCGACGATCTCGCCAACGGCCGGCTGGTTGCGCTCGATCTGGAACCCTACCGCGAGGTGCGTTCGCCGCTCTATGCGATGCACCGCACCGACCGTAGTCCAAAGCCTGCGGCTTCCTGGCTGATCGATGAATTCAAGCGACAACTCGGCTGTTTCCACGAGATGGAGCCGGGCGAGTGGACGGAAGAGGAGCCGGAGACAAGCGGTCTATGAGCCGCCATTGGTCCGGCGCGCGAGTCCTCGCCTGCGCTTGCTTCGAGGCAAGAGCTGTCCGGCCGAAGGCGGCGGCCTGCAGGCAGGCACCGCCCGAGCTGATCGTCAGGCCATGATAGAAATCAGCTCCGCGCCACCGGCGTCACCACCACCTGGCTCACCCCGGAGCGGCGCACGACGGTGCAGAGCGTCTCACGGCCGATGCGTTCGGCATCGAGCAAGCGCACGAGATCGTCGACGCCGGTGACCGGGCGACCGTCGATGGCGGCGATGATGTCGCCTTCCTTCAGGCCGGCCTTGGCGGCGGGGCCGTTCTTCTCGACGCCGCGCAGACGGACAGCCGTGCTGGTCGAAACCTGCGAGAGCAGCGCAGCCCGGCGCGGCAGGTTGGTGGTGTCGGCCGAAACGCCGATGAAGGCGCGGCGCACGCGACCGAAGCGGATGATTTCGGAGATGACGAAATTGGCGGTGTTGGAGGCGACCGCGAAGGCGATGCCTTGCGCGCCGTGGATCATGGYGGTGTTGACGCCGATTACCTCACCGGCCGAAGACACCAGCGGCCCGCCGGAATTGCCCGGGTTGAGCGCGGCGTCCGTCTGGATGACGTCGTCGATCAGCCGCCCGGTCGAGGCGCGCATCGAACGGCCGAGCGCGGAGACGACGCCGGCGGTGACGGTCCATTCGAAGCCGAGCGGATTGCCGATGGCGATCGCGATCTGGCCGCGCCTGAGGCGCTTTGAATCGCCGAGCGGCGCTACATCGGCGAAGCTGCCGTCGGCTCGCACCAGCGCGATGTCGGTGTCGGGATCGCGGCCAAGCACGCGGCCCTCGCGCGCGGCACCGTCCGGCATCGTCACGCGCACGCCGCGCGCGTCGCCGACGACATGGAAATTGGTGACGACGAGCCCGTCCTGCGCGATCACGAAGCCCGAGCCATGGCCGCCGGCGGCGCCGATGCGCTCGATGCGGCAGACGGCGGGGCCGATGCGATCGACCGCATCGGCGACCGTCGCCGAATAGGCGTCGAGCAGGACGTCATCGGGTTGCAGTTTTTCGGCGGCAAAGGCCATGGCGGGCTCCATGTGATCTGGCGCAGTGATGCTTTTCTTTTGCGCGTGTCGTTTCCCCCAAAATCGCGCGGCACTTTCGGGCGACACGCACTATATGTGCGGAGCGGCCGCGATTGCCGCGACCTGACCACATGGCCAGTCCGGCTGCAGACTAGCCGTCAGGCGAGTACCCGCACATGCCGTCGAGCGATATCTGGGTCACAGAACCCAGGAGATGAATGATATGAGCGACTTCAACCTCAGTGCTTTTTCCGACGCCATCGCCGATATCGCGGCAGCCGCCGCGCCGGCCGTGGCGAGCTTCGCCACGCACCACCATCGCACCGCGAGTGCCTTCCACTGGCGGGACGGCTACTTCGTCGCCGCCGAGGAGGCAGTCGAAGCCKGCGAGGAGATCGAGTTGACGCTGGCCTCCGGGCAAACCTTCAAGGCCGCGTGCGTCGGCCGCGATCCCTCGACTGGCGTCGCCCTTCTGAAGCCCGCTTCCGCTCCGGCCGGTCTGCCGCAACTGGCCCAGGCCGCTGCCGTACGCCCGGGCCATGTCGCGATCGCCGTCGGCAACGGCGAAGGCACAGCACTTGCCGTGTTCGGCACGGTCGGCGAGGTCGGGCCCGCCTGGCGCTCGATGCGCGGCGGCACCATCGACCGGCGCATCAATCTTGCCATCAACACCGGCGGCCGCTTCGAGGGCGGTCCGGTGCTCGATGCCAAAGGCGGCCTGATCGGCATGCTTTTGTTCGGGCCGCGCAGGCGGGTGCTGGTGATGCCTTACGAGACGATCGAGCGCGCAGTGGCGACGCTGCGTGAGAAGGGCCATGTCGCGCGCGGCTATCTCGGCGCCGGGCTGCATCCGATCCGCAGCGGCGACACGCAGGGCGCCATGGTCATGAGCCTTGACGACAGCGGCCCGGCAAAGGCCGCCGGCCTGCATGTCGGCGACATCATCGTCGCCTGGAACGGCGAGACGGTGCACGGGCCGCGCGAGCTGATCCGCAAGCTCGGGCCGGACAGCGCCGGCACGGCGGTAACGCTCAGTGTCTTGAGCGGCGGCGCGCGGCGCGACATCTCGATCACCATCGGCGAGAAGCCGCTTAGCTGAGAGGGCGGATGGCTGAGAGCGCGGCACGAACAATCGCGAGACCGGAGCCGGCAAGTCACCGGCTGACGGTGCTGATCGCGCTCGGCGACGCGGCGCGCGCCGAGCAACTGGCCGATGCGCTTGCGGCGGGCGACGATCTGCTGCCTGCGCTCGCTGGAAGCGGCACAAACCAAACGGCGGACGTCGCTCTGATCGATGAAGCGGGTTTGGAAGGCAGGGCCGTCGGGTCGACCGTGCCCACCGTTCTGCTTTCCCGGCGCGCCGGCCGTGAGCGACTGGCTGCCAACGTGCTTGCCGTGCTGCCTGCCTCGGCCGACGRCCCGCTGATTGCCGCTGCTTTGCGGCTGGCGGCGTCCGGCTATCGCATCAGCAAAGCCGGGTCGGCAGAGATCGCCGCTCACGGCGATTTCCACGAATTGTCCGAGGACGAGACCCCCGACGACCAGCCTCGCGGGGCGCTGTCGCCGCGCGAGGCTGAAGTGCTGGCGCTGCTCGCGGAAGGCGCACCCAACAAGGTGATCGCCCGGCGGCTCAACATTTCCGTGCACACGGCGAAGTTCCACGTCGCCGCGATCCTGATCAAGCTCGGCGCGGCGAACCGCACCGATGCGATCGCCATAGCCATGCGGCAGGGGTTGGTTCTGGTTTGACGCGCCCTGTCAAATAGCCGGATCGATATCAGTCAGCCGGAAATCGTCGCCTTTGAACAAAAGCGGCATCGCTTCGAGCCGTGCCGTGGCATATGAGATGCAGTCGCCAAAGTTCAGCGCGGCCGGGTGTCGGCCTTTGCCGTAGCGCAGGAAGGCCTGGCGCGCAACGGCGGCGTGATCAGCGGTGAATGCCGTCGTCTCGWTCGAGGCAGTGCGCAGGAAGGCATCGAACTGCTCCAGGATTTCGTCCTGCCAACCGCCAGCAAGYACCATGCCCGTCTCAAGGAGGGTGGGCGCAGCGATCAACCGTCTTCTGGCATCCGCGATCGCCCGAACGAAACGGTCATGGCCCGGCTCCGCACGCAGAATTGCGACCAAGGCCGAGGAATCAATGATCACCGTGTCGGGACTCCAAGCTCGTCGTAGCCGAGGATGTCGTTCTCTGTCATCGCATTTTCGCGACCCGGTATCTGACCGGCACGGTCGGAAATCGCCATGAGGCGCCGAAACAGATCGTCGTCGTCCCTCGGCACCAGCCGCTCGCGTGCAACTTCGTGCTCCAGCGACTGGCGGATCGCTTCGGTCACAGAGACGCGCCGGCGGCGGGCAAGCTCCCGCGCCAGTTGCTCGACCTTGGTATTCTTGATCGATAGCGCCATTCTAAATTCTACCTTTCTGTATAGAATATATACAAGATTCCCACTCTTCAAATGGATTTCGCGAGATCGCCGCCCTGCCTCCGTTGCGTCACCTTCTGGCGGAGGAACGGGCCCTTGTGTTCGCCGTCGGCGCGGGCAAGGATCGCTCACAAAAGAACCGGAGGAAGCATGTCGCTCCAGCGAAAGACGCTGTTCATCTCGGGCGGATCGCGCGGCATTGGGCTCGCGATCGCGCTGCGCGCGGCGCGCGACGGCGCCAATGTGACGATCGCGGCCAAGACCGCCGAGCCGCATCCGAAGCTGCCGGGGACGATCTACTCCGCGGCCGAGGAGATCGAAAAGGCCGGCGGCAAGGCGCTGCCGGTAGTCTGTGACATCCGCGAGGAGGGACAGGTCGCCGATGCCGTGGCCAAGACCGTCGAGCGCTTCGGTGGCATCGACATCTGCGTCAACAACGCCAGCGCCATCCAACTTACCGGCACGCTGGAGACCGACATGAAGCGCTACGACCTGATGCACCAGATCAACACGCGCGGCACCTTCCTGGTCTCCAAAATGTGCATTCCGCACCTGAGGTTGGCGAAGAACCCTCACATCTTGAATCTGGCGCCGCCGCTCGACATGAAGGCCAAATGGTTCAAGAACCACGTCGCCTACACCATGGCGAAGTTCGRCATGTCGATGTGCACGTTGGGCATGAGCGCCGAGTTCGCTGAAGCCGGCATCGCCGTCAATTCGCTGTGGCCGATCTCGACCATCGACACCGCCGCCGTGCGCAATCTCTTGGGCGGCGCGACGGTGGCGGCRATGAGCCGCTCGCCCGACATCATGGCCGATGCGGCGTATGCGATCTTCCTGCGCCCGGCGCGCGAGGCGACAGGCAATTTCTACATCGACGAGGAAGTACTGCGGGCCGAGGGTGTAACGGATTTTTCCATCTATGCGCCCGGCGCCAAGGGGCCGCTCGCCGGCGACTTCTTCGTGCCGGACGAGGTGTTCTCCAGAACCGAAACCGATATCAGGACCATCTACTGAGGCCGGTGCGGACGCCGCTTCCTGGATGGCGGGTTGGCTTATCTAGACAAAAGACCCCGCCGGAGAGGGGCACCGGCGGGGCTCATGTGTCCCGCTGGAGTCGGGACAGGGCAGGGAACGCCCTGAGCAGAATCTGGGTACAGCAATGCGGCGATTCAATGAGCGCGGCGTGGCAAGCGGGCGATTCTTCTTGACTTTTCAAGGATAGGGCCCCGCCGGGCCCCTGTCTTCTCGCCCTGATTCCGAAAATCGGGCCAGGATTTTGAAATCAAACGCCAAAGCGCGTCGCGCGGAAACGGAGTCAGGCGACGCGCTTCAGGTCTTTGCTTATGCATGTCGCCCAAAGCCGCTGCGCAGTTTTGGGCGACATGTATTGATCATTGCTCGTTGCTTGCCACCGGAGCCACCAGCGAGGTGATGCGGCGGATGGCGACACGGCGGTTCTCACGGTTCGGGCCAGGCGTATTGACCTTGAGATACTGCTCGCCATAGCCCTGTGTCGTGAGGTTCTCGGCCGGGATGCCGAATGAGTTGGTCAACGCCTCGGCGACGGCCTCGGCACGCCGGTCCGACAGTGCGAGGTTTGCCTCAGGCGTGCCGACGGCGTCGGTATGGCCCTCGATCAGGAAAGTTTCCGCCGGATTCTTCTTCAGAATTTTCTCCATGGCGGTGGCTACGCCTTCGAGCTTCTGGACTTCGGTGTCGGAGATCGTGGCCGAGCCGAAATCGAAGTTCAGCGTGTCAAGGTCGATACGACGGGCGATATCGCGGATGCGGGCCGAGCGCTTGACCTCGTCGATCGAGTAGAGGCGCTGCACCCTCTCGACCGGCGGCTGCTCGAGGAAAGTGTAATAGTCGTCCGGACTCTGCACTTCCTCGGAGTCGAGGATGTATTCCCGCTGCGGAATGTCGAGTTGCAGCGGTGGCAGGTCGTCGCCCGGATCGCGCCAGTCGTCGACATCGTTGTAGTAACGCTCGTCGACATAGCTCAGCACATATTCTTGGCCATCCGGCGTGATGCGCGACCGCCTGATGACGTCGCCATTGCGGTTGCGGATGGTCACGATCTGGATGCCGTTGTCGCGCTCGACGATTTCGCGGGTGCGGCCGCCCGAAAGATCCTCGTAGTAGACGTCCCTCGCGCCGCGGGTGATGCGGGGAGCCTCATTGCTTTCCACGATGATCTGGTTGTTGAACTGGACGATCGTGCGGTCGCCGAACTGCCTCAGCACGTCTGCGCCCTGAGGCCGGCGGCGCTCGCGCACGACCTCCTGGGGCGTGAGTTCGACGCGCTTGCCTTTTTCCTCGGTAACAGGAGCGATCTTTTCAGGCTTGATCTCCTGCTGGGCCGTCTTGTCGTCGCTGGGCGGCGGACCTTGATTGACCGAAGCCGGCTTCCGGGCTTGCTGCTGGCCAGCTTGCTGTCCGGCCTGGTTTCCGCCTTGCTCGGTGCCGGCTTGGCCATTTTCCACTTGGCCGTTCTCGTTTTGCCCGGCCGGCTGGCGGCCCTTGTGCCGACGCGCGGCATCCTTCTGGYTGTCGAGGAGAGGCGCCTCGTTCGGCTTGGCGGGCGCTTCGCCCTGCGCGGCATTTCCGCCGGTCGCGGGCTGATTGTTGTTTGCCGGCTGTTCGCCCGTGGCAGGCTGCTGCTGTCCCGTTGCGGGCTGCTCCGTCAGCGGTTTCTTAGCTTGCTTCTTGTTCTGGTTCGAAGGCTGTTCCTCTTGAGCCGGCGCCTGCTCGGTGCCAGCCGGTGCCTGTTCGGTCCCTGGAGCCGGCAACGGCTTGAGCTTGCGAGAGCCCTGGCCTGCGGGGGCCAGTTCGGCAGGGGTCTGGCCCTGCTCGGCAGGTTGCTGGCCCTGCTTCCGCTTCTTCCCGGGCTGGTTGTCATTTGCTGGCTGTTGCTCTGACGGCTGCTCCGCAGGCGCGGCTTCCTGCTGCTGGTTGAGCTTCTTTTTGCGCGGTTGCTGCTGCTCGGGGGCGG
>NZ_MDFL01000024.1 GCF_001854785.1 Mesorhizobium sp. ORS 3428 | reverse complement strand
GAACTCCGCAGCGTGCTCCCGGTGATTCTTGCCGACACAAAAGATGTTGCGCCGTGGGCGCACGATCGGCGCTTCGATTAAAACTTCACTGAACGGCACCGGTGAGAGGACGYGCGGCATTACTGGGCGATCAATGACGGCCAGCAAGCCGTTGGCGGCCTCCACCAGCGGGAGATCGAAAGGCGAGATTGTGCGCGTGGCTTCATCAACCACAGCGACGCAGCGCTCGTCGCCGACGCGATAAGTTGCAACTTTCACTGGCTTCCTCCCAGTCGCCAACTTGAACCATCAGACGTCATTGGAGTTCAAAAATCAAGCATAATTTGCATATTCTAAGAATTTTTTCTATTGTCAATTCATGGGGAATTGTTGAATTTTCATATTCGAGCCCGCTGAACGAAGGCGCTTTCGCCCCTCTGGGCCGCCCATTGGCAAGTTCGTCGGCGGCGAAATGAAGGCGCGGTTGGTTCAGTAGCGGACACATTGGTTCGACACGATGCCTAAATACATCGCGAGAGAGATCGCGCGATCGCTGCGCAACCGCATTGACGCTGGGGAGTGGAGCGAATCGGGACGGCTCCCCAACGAAAGGGAGCTTGCGACGCAATATCGCGTCGCGCGCAACACAATGCGCAGCGCGATCGACAGACTTGCCGGTGACGGCACCCTGGTGCGCCATGTTGGGCGCGGAACGTTTCTACGTCAGGACAATCGCGGCAGTATCCTCAAAATGTTGCACAGATTGTCGGGTGCCAGTCCCATCGACGTGATGGCGGTCCGCCTGATCTTGGAGCCGCGCGCAACGGCGCTTGCGGCGATCAACGCAAACGCCAACGAATTGCGCGCAATAGCCRCTGCCTATGGCTCTTCCGTCGCCGCACTTGAAATGGAGGATTTCGAGCGCTGGGATGCCGAGTTACATCTGAAGATAGTCAGGGGCACGCGCAACGAACTGCTCACCCATCTTCACGAGGTTCTGTGTGTGGTGGCCAGAACCCAAGAGCAATGGCGCAAAATCAAGCAGCGCACTTTCAGCATGGAGCGGCGTCACATCTACTGCCGCCAGCATGGCGAGATCGTCGAAGCTCTCATGYGCCGGGACGGTGAAGCGGCGGCCACGGCTATGCGCGGACATCTTGAAACTGTCCGTCAAAACTTGTTCGCTGGAAACGCGCTGTAAGCCGGTGACGCATTGGCAAGTTGGGCAGCTATATACCTGATCCCATGGGCCCCGGCGCCGATGACGACTGCTCGGATCAGCCGACATCGGCCCTCAAAGGGACCATGACCCTGCCGGAGGCGTGAGAAACTGCTTCATCCATCGTCGTTGATTGCCCTTTGAATCGCCGAGGGAATCGATCACCAGAGGTTCTCGACGATAAGCGCGATCCCTTGACCTCCGCCAATGCACATGGTCACCAGGCCGAAGCGGCCGTTGATCCGTTTCAACTCGTTGAGCGCCTTAACAGTCAATATCGTGCCTGTCGCTCCCAACGGGTGTCCGAGAGCGATCGCGCCGCCATTGGGGTTGACCTTGTCGGCTGGGAGCGAGAGCGCATCCATGACCGCCAGCGCCTGTGCCGCAAACGCTTCGTTGGATTCAATCACATCCAAGTCGGAAATTGTCAGGCCGGCGAGATCGAGAGCCACAGGCACCGCTTTTACCGGCCCGATGCCCATGATTTCAGGCGGAACGCCCGCAACGCTCCAAGACACCASGCGGCCAATCGGCTTGAGGTTACGGGTGGCAACCTCGTTCTCATGCGCGAGGACGACAGCTGCCGCCCCATCATTCATGCCGGAAGCATTTCCGGCGGTAACGGTGCCGTCCTTGCGAAACGCGGGCTGGAGCCCTGCAAGCATCTCCAGCGACGAGTCGGGACGCGGATGCTCGTCAGTGTCAAACACGACCATCCCTTTGCGGGTCTTGATCTCGATCGGAACCGTCTGACCCCTAAAATACCCTTGTGCGATTGCCCGGGCGGCCTTTTCCTGGCTCTCCAGCGCGAAATGGTCCTGCCTCTCCCGGGAAATCTGGTATTTCTCGGCGACGTTCTCCGCCGTGTCGCCCATACCGCCATGCCCGAAGGGGTCGGCAAGTGTATTGCTCAGCCAGTCGTAGACGACACCGTTGCCGATTTTCCGGCCGTAGCGCATGCCCTCGACTGAAAATGGCGCACGACTCATTACCTCTACGCCGCCCGCCAACACAATGCGAGAGTCCCCGCTACGGATCATCTGAGCCGCGGTGATAATTGCCTGCGCACCCGAACCACAGAGCCTGTTCAGCGTCAGACCGCCCGAGCCGTTCGGCAAGCCGGATTCGAGAGCGATCGTCCGACCGAGGAAAAGGTCGGCTGCCTCGGTCGGTATTACAGTGCCGAATACCGAGTGGTCGAGCCCACCGGGCTCGAGCCCAGCACGTGCAACTGCTGYGGCCCCCACCGCGGCGCCCAGTCGAGTGGGCGACATGTCTTTCAGGCTGCCACCAAATGCGCCTATCGCGGTACGCACGCCCGAAAGAAAGAAGACCCCGCCGCCCATCTGTACACCTTCCTGTCGCCAACGACCTCGGCCAGACCAGGGCAGCTCGGCCGACGCGAAACCCCGCCGAGCCGAGCCTAGTTTAGACAGATCCGCCGGCTCTTTTCTTGCTTTCGCCAATACGCTCGCAGCACCGGGCAGCCAGCGTCGAAGCCTCACCGCTGAGAAAACCGGCTGCCGCCGAAAGGTTGAGGCCGGCTCAGATGCCTAAGCCACCAAGACAGACGTATTTGGTGTCGAGATAGTCCTCAATGCCTTGGTGGCCCCCCTCGCGGCCGAGACCGGATTCCTTGACGCCGCCGAATGGAGCCTCGACGGTGGTCATCAACCCTTCATTGACGGCGACCATCCCGTATTTGAGCCCCTCCATGACGCGAACGGCGCGGCCAAGATTGCTGCTGTAGAAGTAAGCTGCCAAGCCGAACTCGGTTTCATTCGCGAGACGGACCRCCTCTTCCTCGGTGTCAAATTTGAAAACTGGAGCGACAGGGCCAAAAATCTCCTCCTTCATGAACATCATGTCGGGGGTGGCGGCCGCTATCACGGTCGGCTGAAAGAAGGTGCCGCCCAACGGATGCCGCTTGCCGCCAGACACCACCTTTGCGCCTTTCGACGTGGCGTCCCTAACGAACTGCTCGACCTTCTTGACCGCATTTTCGTCAATGAGGGGGCCTTGCTGCGTGCCCGCTTCCAGTCCCGGCCCGACCTTCAACTTCTCACTTGCCACCGCCAGCTTTTCGACGAACGCGGCGTAGATGCCGGCCTGCACGAAGAACCGGTTTGCACACACACAGGTCTGGCCGGAGTTGCGATACTTGGCAATCATGGCTCCTTCGACCGCCCGGTCGAGATCGGCATCGTCAAAGACGATGAAGGGAGCATTGCCGCCAAGTTCCATCGACACCTTCTTAACCGTCCCGGCACACTTCGCCATCAGGATCTTTCCGACTTCGGTTGATCCGGTGAATGTGAGCTTCCTGACAAGCGGATTGGAGCAGAGTTCGTCGCCGATCTCGGCGGCCGAACCGGTAACGATGTTGACGACCCCTTTCGGAAAACCAGCTTCCTCGCAGAGCGCGCCCCAAGCGAGGCCCGAATAAGGCGTTTGCGAAGCCGGCTTGATCACTGCAGTACAGCCAGCAGCCAGCGCTGGCGCAATTTTGCGCGAAAGCATTGCCGACGGGAAATTCCACGGCGTAACGGCCGCGACAACGCCGACCGGCTCCTTGGTCACCAGTATGCGGCGGTCGACCCATGGCGACGGTACGACATCGCCGTAAGTGCGGCGCGCCTCTTCGGCGAACCATAGCACGTACGCAGCCGAAAGGCCGACCTCGCCCTTGGCCTCGGCCAGCGACTTGCCCTGCTCCATCGTCAGCAGTTCGGCAAGCGCGTCCTGATTATCCATGATGGAATCATGCAGCTTGCGCAGGAGCTTGGAGCGCTCAAATGCCGAAGTCTTCTTCCAGCCATGGAATGCAGCCTCGGCGGCCTCGATGGCGCGTCTGGTTTCTGACTGGCCAGACTTCGGCACTGTGCCGATCAACAGCGTGGTGGCCGGATTGGTCACGTTGATGGTCGCGCCGGAATCGGCTTGCACCCACTCTCCTCCAATCAGGTTAGCCTGGCGCATGTAGTGGCTGGTTTTCTGCAGCATGATTCAACCTCCGTGCGGCGCGCCAAGAGGCGGCCTGAAACTCGTAGTGGCAGCGGCGCCAGTTCGTGAACTTTGCGCATTCCACAAATTCGCACTATCTGATTATTCAGTCAATTCTTGTTATCAGATAAATTTGCCCGTAAGATGATCCGCGTTTGACCTAGAAACCGAGGCGGTAAGTACGTCGCCGGCAGCATCGAGGACGGCCTGACCTATGCCTGGCAGGCTTGCGGCGCCCAGCATCGGCACACGCGACGCGGACCGCGACGTTCAGATTCCCGTATCGAGTCCCGCGTAGATATCGGCGATCCGCCAGACCCCTTCTTCGTTAGCCATCTGGAAGCGGTAGAAGCCAGTTGCTATCACTCGGGCAAGGCCATTTTCGGCGCCAGTGAGAAATAGCGAGGCGAGGACGACAGCACTCAATCCGCTGAGATCGTCGACCAAAATGTTCATCATGCAGTGGCGACGCTGGTCGGCCTGAGTCTCCCAAAGGGTTTTGAGCCATTGCAAGATGCGCGTGCGACCTTCATAAGGGCCCACGACGAAATTGCCGGCGACCGACCCACTAAAGACCGCAGTGGCTGTAAGGCACGCGGCGATCACATCCTCACGGCGTTCATCGTAACCCCAGCAGTAGCGATGTATCGTCTCTAGGATGAAGTGACGATCAGAGAGCGATCCAATGCCAGGGCAAGCTACCGGAGCTTGCAGGCGGACTATACTGTTTATAGTACCCCAAGCCGGAACGGGATTGAGCGGGAAAATAATGGTCAAACGGCTTTCCCTTCTTCATCTTTGAAGGGTAACACCGCAAAGGCAGCGCTGACCATTGCGGCGCCATATAGATCCGCCGCGACACGTGCAAAGTTCATGGGTCCCCCAAACGTTAGCAATGAGATTTGATGGCCGGATTTGCCGGTTTCTTTTTTACTTGGCCTCGGAGCAGAGCCTCTCCTCTAGCAATAGATCACATCAGCGACGTGGTTGCGCGGGATGGCGAGCCAAGGCGAAATACCAGGCTATCGCATACCGAAGCGCGCTAGACCCAAATAACGCAAGGACGCGGAGAGTTGGCCAATGGAAGAAGTGTTGGTCACGCATCGATGTGCGCGGGCGTTGCTGGCGCTAGATGGTTTATGAGGTCGTTCCCGGAGAAACTTTCACGAATTTCTGTAGCGTGCGCAGCGGTTTAGGTACCGGCTCCCCTGGGAAAAGCAACGGCCAAGCGGTCACCGAAACCTCGGCGACATAGATGTCACCAATTGAGTCCACCGTTAGGCCATGCGGAGCGATAAACTGACCAGGCTTCAGCCCTGTGGTCGGTTCATTGCCAAGCCGCGCCAGAAGCTTGCCGCTGTTATCAACGATGGTGATGCGGGGACCAAGATTGGGAGCGCCTCGATTAAAGGCGAGTTGCGGACCAATCTCACCGATATAGCAGATCGGGCATTTGCCGGCCGGCATAAAGAGGCCGCTCGGCCGATGCAAGTTGTGCCACTGCGTTTCGAACTTGCCGTTGCCATCGAATACTTGCACCCGATGATTTTCCCGATCCGCTACATAGACCCAGCCGTCTGCGTCGCAACAGATATTGTGCGGCAAGTTGAATTGTCCCGGCATGCAGCCGGGTTCGCCCCAGGACCGCATAAGCTTGCCGTCTGGAGAGTATTTGTGCACGCGCGCATTGGAGTAGCCGTCGGAGACATAAATGTCGTTGTCGGGCGAGAGGGCTGTATGAGTGCAACGGCTGAACGGAAGCCCGCTCATGAAGGCCGATGGACGCCCTGGAATACCGATTTCCAGCAGAACCTTGCCGTCGAGCGTGCACTTGCGAACGGTGTGATCCCCGTCATCAGTGCAATAGATGGTGTCGTCCGGGCCCATATGTATGCCATGTGCACGCCGGAAGATGTCCTCACCCCAGGAAGTGATGAATTCGCCGTTGCGGTCGAACACGCACATCGGATGTTCGCCTCGATTGAATACATACACGCGATCGCGTTGGTCCACTCCGACAGCCGCCACGTCGCCCAATTCCCATCCCGGCGGCAGTTTCTCCCACCCCTCCACGACCCGATATGTATAATCGCCACTGCCAACGATGACGCCCATGTGGCGGTCCTCCACGTTCATTCTGCCGCAGATCGTAGTGAACCCATTCCAGGCAGGAAAAGGGAACACAGTCATAAACAGGCGAAGCCATTTCTCCCTCGCGCATAGCCTTGAGATCGAATTCTCAACAAATGGAACAAGGTGGGTGCTGAAGCGAACTATTGCGGTGTCGCCCGGCCGGCTCTCGATCCGTGAGCCCCACCTCGAGGCCTGGCAAAGGTAAGTTCAGCCGCCTGTTCTCATGGCCGCGACCTTTAGCAGGTAGCGGAATGCGTTAGGTTAAAGTATTAACAAGTAAGCTAGCGTCACCAGTACACATATGGCGGCAATGACAAGCTGCGCCAGGATGAAGTCATCGCGCTCGCGCTCGGCAAAGAAATATACGCCGCCATACATATCGCAGTGGACGTTCGGGCTCTTCTCTTTTTGTTCTGACATCGTTCCTCCCAGAACTGATCGACCCAGAGATTGCCTGCACGATTGGCTAACGCTTAGGCTTCCCCTATTCTCCTGCTTCGCGTTTCAGTCGAAATTCCCACTATGAGATTTATATGTCAATCCCCTTAATAAGAGAATTTATTGTATTTTCTCATATTTTGGTGCTGGTGCCGGAACTGTAGAAGGCCTGCGGCAAGCGCAAGCACTCGGGTGCCGCCGACGGTGAGGGCCAATCAACGCTTGCCGTCATTCCGGTTTGATACTCGTCTCAGCTGAGCGA
>NZ_MDFL01000023.1 GCF_001854785.1 Mesorhizobium sp. ORS 3428 | reverse complement strand
ATGGTAATGCGCGACCAGGGGATCGACCAGCCGCGTTCGGGCGGCGAGATCCGGATTGTCCCTCTGCAGCTCCTGCTCCAGCAGCTCGTAGTCTGCATGGATGTGCTGATCCCCCAGCCATTGCGTGGCGCCGAGCGCCAGCTCGCTGCGGTCGGACGAGGAGGCTCGCGGATCGGGCGCCCCAGCCCGAGCCTCGGAGGCTGTGGCTGGAGGCGGGGCATAATGGGCATCGTCACGCAGCTCGGCCGGTGTGGAGGGCAGATCGACCAGGGAGCCAAGGCCGCGGTAGATATCTGACGAGCGAGCTGACGCGGACCGCCGCGTTGGCCCCCGATCTTGATCCGATTGCGGCGACCACCCTGACCAGGGACGCTCCCAACCGGCAGGTCTTTGCCTTCCGGCCTGGTCCACCTCGCGCCAGAGCTGCGACTGGTCGTAGCTTTCCTGCGAGGCGGYAGGCCCTGCCCCCCGACCGGCCTGCGCCCACGAGCCAAGCTGTGGCCCGAGATCCGGGAGCCTGCCATGTGCAGCGCTCGACGCCGCGGAACCTTCGCCAGGCACGCTCGATGACGGCGATGGCCCGGCAATCAATCTCGACGTAGCAGCATCCGACCGAGGCGCCGAGCCGGCATCGTCCTGCAAGTCGACAATGTCATCAAGATCGGCATGGATCTGCGATGATTTACGTGACGAGCCGGGCTGGGCAATTGCCGAGCCGCCAACTGYGGTCCAATGGCCCGAGGCGCTACCCTCCTCAGTCAGCTGCCCGGGCGTGAGYGCGTTCAGAGCAAAATCCGGACGCCGATAAGGTGTGGGCGATAGCGGCGCGAAGCCGGCGAAGATCGAGGACGAGCCGGCACTTTGAGCAGGCGAGGAAGGGGMCAGCGCGGGGGCCAACTGTGGCGGGAGCGATGTCGTCTGATGGAACTGCGGCACATCGGTAGCCATTGGCGCGCCACGCTTTACAACCTCTTCTTCATGGAAGGCTCGCAAGACGTCCCAGGCCGGGTCGCCCGGGGCGATGGGGATGGGCGAGAAGGCGGGTGAGGTGCTCTGCATAGTTCCAGTGGGCGGGTTGCGTGGCTGCTCGCGCGGGGCCRCTTGTCCATGGGCTGCCAAGCCCAGCGCGTTGTTGGCTGCGACCATTTGCAGGTATTTCTGCAGAAAGCCCCAGGCTGTGCCGAAAACGGGGGCTGCGGTCATCTTGTACTCGTCAACTGCCCGGCTCAGCATCGCGGGTTCAATCTGGGCAATGCCCTTGCCGAAGTGCTGGCTAAGCCAGCTATTGAAACGACCCAAATGGCTCCGATAGATCGTAAGCGTGACTTGACTGTACCTGCTTGCAGCTGCCCGACATGCATCTTCGATCACCTGGTTCTCTTCGCTGACAGGGCGCGATCTAGCTGTTGTGACAGTCTCTCCGGCATAGGCTTGTCGGAGCCTTCCCAACGCCACATTAAGTTCACTCAGTAATTTTGCATCGTTGCTCGCGAAGTCCTTCGCCAGATTGTCCAGCCCCGGGTCCTCAAGCCGGCCGGCGATCTGCGTCCGGTGGTTCTCGTGAAGCCATTTGCTGAACTTGCGCAGCGCCGCTAGATCGTGCCACATGGTTCCTTTTTTGAGGCGGGCAGCTACGGCTCTTGTCTGATATCTGGCTAGGAGTTCCTCATCGTCCTTCGTGCCAAATTCCCGGATATTTGAAGCAATTGTTATAGGCTGTCCGGCAGAATGCTGCCGGAGCCTTTCCAATGCCACGCTAAGTTGTCCCAGTAGTTTGCCATCGTTGCGCGCGAAGTTCTTCGCCATGCTGTCGAGCTGTTCGTCATCAATCCGACCATCGATTTGGCTCTGGTGGTTCTCGGCCAGCCATTTGCTGAACTTGCGCAGCGCTGTTGTATCGCGATCAATCGAGGGTCCACTCACCTTGGCTGTGTTCGCCGCCTCGGCACGGTAGGCGGCAAAAAGCGCCTCGTCCGGGTGCTCTCGTACGCGCTTGCGGCTGCGCGTTTGCTGAACGAGGGAAGCCTGGTGCGGCRCCTCGGCCGGCATCGTTTGGCGCGCGCCGGTCAAATCGCCTCCCATGGTTCCTTCTTCGAGGCCGGCGGCCTGGGCAAGGAGTTGGTCGTAGTCGTTGGTGCCAAGTCGAACATTCGAAGCAGCCGTCCCAGRCTGTCTGACAGAAGCTTGCCGGAGCCTCTTCAACGCCGGATTGATACGCTCGTTCACGCGCTCCGCGAAGTCCTTCGCCAGCGTGTCCAATCCGGGATCCTCAATCCGGCCGGCGATTTGCGTCCGGTGGTTCTCGTCGAGCCATTTGCTGAACTGGCGCAGGGCCGCTAAATCGCGCCTCACGGCCGGTTCTTTGACCACGGCTTTTGYCCGGTATTGGGCGAAGAGTTCCTCATCGTCCTTCGTGCCGGGTCGAATAGCCGAACCAGCCGTCACAGGCTGTCCGGCAGAATGCTGCCGGAGCCTTCCCAACGCCACCTTGGTGTCGCCCAGTAGTACGGCATCGTTGCTCGCAAAGTCCTCCACCAGRCCGACCAGCTGCCCGTCCTCAATCCGACCGCAGATTTGGCTCTGATGATTCTCGTCAAGCCATATGCTGAACTTGCGCAGCGCCGTTATATCGCCAGAAATCGAGCTTTTACCCACCTTGGCTGTTTTAGCCGCCTCGGCACGGTAGGCGGCAAAAAGCGCCTCGTCCGGGTGCTCGCGGTCGCGCTTGCGGCTGCGCGTTCGCTGAACGACGGAAGCCTGGTGYGGTGCCTCGGCCAGCGTTTTATGGCGCGCGCCGGTCACATCGCCCTGTTGATTGGCCGCAGGCCGATATGCGTTCGCGACAGGAAGGCTCACACCACCGGGTGCGCTTCCAAATCCCGTGGCGGGCACGTTGACCCGCGACGGCGGGACGGAATTCAAAGCTTCATAACCCCCAATCGCTGCGCGGCTCCGCGGCTGATCTACACTTTCCGCGGTTGAGTGGACCACCCGCTCCACATCCTGCCAGAACTGCGCCGAAGCGAAACTTGCAGCCGGCAACGGCCCGGCGCGGTCGGCGGCGGCAAAGAGCTCGTCCTGGTCAAAACTATGCGCAGGTGAGTGAGCTGGTGGAGCAAAGGGCAAGTGCGAACCGCCTTCCCCGGCGCCCTCCCCTTGCAGCTTCCTCGGTCCAACCGCATCTGCATGTAAGCCGGTCCGCCGCCTGGCGAGACGGCTGTTTGGAACAGCTTGCCGAAGCTGGCCCGGCTGCAGCGCGTTCAGATGCTCCTGAAAACTCGCCTGGTCGGTCTGCTGCTGTTTCGAGCCTGCATCGTCTTTGCGAGGGAAATCTGAGACGTGGGATCGATTGATATTGCTAAAGGGATCCATGATATCTCCCTTGCCTGTTCCGAGCAGCTCAAGCCGCCCTGGCGGCTGGAAAACTGTTCTATGGGGCTTAGCTGTCGACAGGCTGACGGACCGAGAGCGCGGCAGGTCGCAGTCGAGATCATCACTCCATCGCTGCACGGCCCGCCGATCTTCCCGTTCGACGAGCCCCCCTCCGGCCTCGTTGCGAAGCTGCSGGATCTGGTTATGCCGCGCCTCGCCTATGCCGCCCTGCGGCGTGGCAGCCTAGGTGAGCGTGCGTATTGCCTCGCGTAACGATGATCCGCGAAATTCAAGCGTTGCCTCATGCGCGGGTGTTTGTAGCCTCGCGCTGACGATGCTCCGGAACCGCTGAAGCCTGGTAGAGTGGTCATCTTCACCTCGGGCTCTTCTTGGCCGGCGATCTGGCGAGCAATGTCGCGAATGTAGGTTGAGCCGGTAAAGCACCTTGTTGGCGCGATTGAACCCGTGTGGATGCCAGCCGTTTTGCAAGGAGAGCATTGAGCTATCAGTCGTTTGAGTGCGGACTTGTCAGGCTGGAGCTCGCTGCCATTTTCACGCTCAAATCATCTCTCCTGYGCGCTGCCGATCCCGAGCAGTTGCTGGTTTCTCCGCACGTGCAGGGTCTGGTACCAGGCCGAGCCGTCCAGGCGCTTGTGACAGGCGCACCCTTCCATGTCGCCTTGCGCGGATAATCACTCCGCTAATCCCGATTCCAGCGGTTTTGATTACATTTCGCCCACCTGCTGCGCTTCCCACTATCTGGCGGTTTCCAGAAGACATCGAGCTCCGCGAGCTGACGCTCGATTTCCTTCACGACCTCATCGACATTCATTCCGGACTTGGCGGCGATCAACTTGGCCAAGATCTCGCTTGCTGCCAGAGCCGGCGCGATACTTTTGAAGAAGGATTGAGGGTTGCTGATTACAATGACGCTTGCCTTGGCCATACGGGCGAGCGGCGATACGCTGCTGTCGGTGATGGCAACCACAGCCACTTCTTGGCGCGCTGCTTGCCTAGCCGTTTCGATGGTTGCACGGCAGTAAGGCTCGATACCTACCGCCAGCAATACGTCGCCTTTGCCGACGCCCCGCAAGGCATCGATGCCGAGTCCCCCGGCTGCATCAAGAACGATCGCCTGCCGGCCGAGCCGTGACAGCGTGTAGGCAAAATGCTGCGCCACCGGATGCTCTGCGCGCAGGCCAAGGCTGAAGAGATTTCGGCTTTCGGCAAGGATACCGGCAGCAGCCGTTAGCTGCATCGTGTTCGCGCATTCCCCAAGCCTCGCGATTTCCGCTGCCAGCGTGCCCGCGAGGACTCCGACCGTTGAGTAAGCGCCATCGCCCTCCTGCCTACGCTCAGGTAGCGGCGATTCGGCAGACGTGCGCAGGGCCTTCGCATAAATGCTGCRCATGTCTTCGTAGCGGTCGAGATCGAGCCATCGGACTAGCCTCATCATGGTCGTGTGGGACACACCCGCTAATTGCGCTTGCTCGCGCATGGACATCAACGCGACATCCTGCGGATAGTCCAACACGAACCGGGCAGCTCGCTGGAGCTGAGGCGGCATCGACTCAAACCGTTCGACTAAAAGGTCGGTTAGAGGCCCCTTTTTCATAGACCCTCGCGCCAGTCGGCCAGCTGAAAGCTACGCCTGATTTCACAAGAATAGACACTCGAAAAAATTCCAATTGGTCGCTCTTGCTGAACCGCGCTGCCCCGGTACTGAGCTACATCACCCAAGAGACCACACGCCAGGTCTTCATTGACAACAAAATGCCGCGCCCTTTCTGAACGACATCTCATGTCGTAGCGATAAGCACCCTCTTCTGCGCCTTCAAGTTTCAAGAACGCAGAGGCACGTACGTTCGGAGACATACTCTGTTTGATTACCGTGGAAGGCGTCCACTTTCTGGATTCAAGCATTTGAGAGATCAATTCGCGTACCTATGGACCACGATTTTTCGCGCTGATTTCGGGCTCGTCAGGTTTTGCGGGAACAATGGGGGGAACAACTGATGAAAAGCTGCTGCGACTATGTTGATCGCCTGCGATGAGCTTCCGCGCGAATGCCAGTCTACCCCGATCGTGCCGGCGCACTCCGTCCTGACTTCTCATCAAGCGCGAGCGACCGGTTGAGGTTGTTGACCAACATCTGGTTCCCGGGTTCTTTTCTGAGAGCTTGGCGATATAGCGCTTGTGCCGCGCCATGCCGACCGCAAATGTCGAGCACAACTGCCTTCGCGTTCAATGTGCGCAAGTTGTCTGGAGCCGCAATCAAAACCCCGTCGWGCACCTGAAGCGCCTCCTTCGGGCGTTTCTTTGCTACTAGGGCTTTCGTAAGATGGATCGCGGCGTCGACATTGCCTGGTTCCTGCTGCAGCTGATCCCGCAAAGCCCGCTCGTGAGCATCCTCACCAACGGAGGTCAAGATGCGTTCGCGCATGGCCGGATTGATATCCTTGGCACCGAGCAACTCGGGTGACGGCGTCTCCTTCACTGAAAGAGCTTGCGTGCCCSAGCTATTGCAACCRCCGAGAGGAAGAATTGCAAGTATTGCGAAGGGAACTGACGCCAGACGAACTGAACGCAACGGCGGAACGACTGTTGTTAACATGTGAATGCAGCTATCCTTACGACTGATGCTACGCACTTCAGCTTGGCTCAACGCGCAAATCGTTACGTTCTCCTGACGGTTCATGATTCGTTGCAGCGGTGAGCTTGACGGATCCGACCGGCTGAATCGTAAACTCCGAATCCAGATCCTGATAAGACAAAACGACGAGATCGATCCCGTTGCGCGTAAGGAAACCGCGGACGAAGCGTCGGACGTCCATTGAAGCCAATATGACAGGACGGCGCTGACCCGGCGCAGGGTTCGAATGGATCTGCCGCATTTGTGACAGCAGCATCTCACTTTGAGCATCTCCTAACACGAGGTAGGGACCAACAGCCGAATCACGTATCGCGCTGCGCACCAAATTCTCGGTTTCACGTTCGATAACAACGGCGGGCACGACACCCTGAGCGTTGGCAAAACGATGACAGATCTGCCGCGTCAGACCGGAACGGACATGTTCCGTCAACAATGCGACGTTTTGCTCCTRCTCCMCCCATGCGGCCAATGCCTCCAAGACGAGGCGGGTGTTGCGGATCGGGATATCTTCGTCCAGTAGACGGCGCAGGACATCGGCGATCCGGGGGATTGGCGTCGTGCGTAGCACCTCCTTCACCAACTCGGCATATTCCTGCTCCATCCGGCCCAGCAATTCACGGGTCTCTTGGATGCCCACCAAGCGCCGCGCACGCCGCGCGAGCGTTGCCTGGACTCGCGATGCAATAAGTTCGATGGGACTGTGATAGCCAATGCCGGCGTCATTGAGAGCCGATGCATGGCTTTGTTCGGCCCAGATCTTGCCCGCTTGTGGGTCATGCTGGAAGGGGATGCCGCTCAATTCAATATTGGCCAGATCGTCGGTAAGCCTTAGCTGCGTCGGATCAATCGCATCCTGTTCGACCGGGACGCCCTCGACATCTATCCTGAATTGCGACTCCGGCAACTGCTGTTCGACTGCAACAGGGATGCGGGGAACAATAATGCCGAGGTCAGATGAGACCAGTTCCGAAACGCGCTTAATGTGCTGTTGCAATTCGATTTGGTTGATCGCATCTCCAAGGCTCGGTGCAAGGAGCAGGGTGACCGGACCTCCTTCCGCAGGTGGGGTTTGCTTTTTTGGCGTCCCTGGAGCTGCAGTGGTAGCAGTGGCATCGTCGCCGGTTTGCTTATCGCCTTTGGTAAAACTTGYCGTCGCGAAGACCGCGGCCAACACCAGAAAGACGGGCAGAGGGAAGCCAGGAACAAACCCCATCGCAACTAAGACACCAGCAGCCAGCCTCAATGCCCGCGTATTGGCGGTGAGCTGGCCGGCTATGTCGGCACCAAGGTTGAGTCTCCCGGCCCCACCCACACGCGTGACTATGGTCGCCGATGAAATCGACAGCAGCAGTGCCGGAATCTGTGAGATTAGTGCATCACCTATGGTCAGCAGAGTATATTGGTGCAGCACCTGGCCGAAGGGCAACCCCTTAGACAGCCCGATGGAAACTCCGCCCAGCAAATTGATACAGATAACCACCAGCCCCGCGATGGCATCGCCCTTAACGAACTTCATGGCCCCGTCCATAGCGCCATAAAGCTGGCTTTCTTTCTCCAACATGGCGCGCCGCCTACGAGATTCATTCTCGTCGATGTGGCCATTTCTTAGCTCGGCATCGATCGCCATTTGCTTGCCTGGCAGAGCGTCGAGCGTGAATCGCGCCGCCACTTCTGCAACGCGTTCGGCACCCTTTGCCAGAACCATGAATTGGACCATGGTCACCACT
>NZ_MDFL01000022.1 GCF_001854785.1 Mesorhizobium sp. ORS 3428 | reverse complement strand
CAAGACGTTTTTCACTCTGTTGTCTCCCGATTTGACGCGGAAGGTCCTTACTTCAGACGAAGCTAGAAGCGATCAAAACAACGGCATATTTTTGCGAGCAACCGCTTTCTGCGGGGATATAAATATGGTTTCTACAGGCAGACTGGATTCTACATACTTCTCTGGTATTAATAATATCTACGACATCTCAGGCAGCAGTATATCCATTTGCTCTTGTGCCTATGCTTACTCTTACGTGTTGTAGGTGAGTTCTCGCTGGTATTTAGCCGGCTTTCGGCGCGTTTGTTTTCATCAATCCGCGAGTCCTCGCTTGGTGTCTGCGGCTCGCCCGTGCTGTGGTGGTGACCGATCCGGCGAAGGGACGACTCGCAACGAGGCGGCCTCACTTGGCGGCTGCGGGACGCGTGGCTGGCCGGCCAATGTCTCGGCAAGATGACGCCCTGCAAACGCCGCTTCCAACTGCACCTGATCCAATTCGCCYTCCCAACGGGCGACCACGAGCGTTGCCACGGCATTGCCGATGATGTTCGTAAGGGCCCGGYACTCGGACATGAAACGGTCGATACCGAGGATCAATGCCATGCCAGCCACCGGAACGGACGGCACCACAGAAAGAGTAGCGGCCAGTGTGACGAAGCCGGCGCCGGTGACCCCCGCCGCCCCCTTAGAGGAAAGCATCGCAACGAGCAGCAATAGGATCTGATCGCCGATCGAGAGATCCGTATTCGTCGCCTGGGCGATAAAGAGGGCCGCAAGCGTCATATAGATATTGGTGCCGTCCAAATTGAAGGAATATCCCGTCGGAATGACCAGCGCTACGACTGAACGCTTGGCGCCAGCCTTCTCCATCTTCTCCATGAGAGTGGGCAGCGCGGCCTCCGAGGAGGACGTTCCAAGAACCAATAGCAGCTCTTCCTTGATGTATCGGATGAGAGAGACGATCGAGAAGCCATTGTAACGGCAGACCGCGCCGAGAACGATAAACACGAATAGAAAGGCCGTGACGTAGAACGTCCCGACCAACATTGCGAGATTGACGACGGAGCCGATGCCGTACTTGCCGATTGTGAAGGCCATGGCGCCGAACGCGCCGATCGGGGCAGCCTTCATCAGGATGCCAACGAGCGCAAAGACCGGCACAGTGAGCGCCTGGAGGAAGGAACTGATCGGCTTGCCCATCTCTCCAACCATCGCAAGCGAAATGCCAAACAGGACCGAGAAGAAAAGGACCTGAAGGATATCGCCGTCTGCAAAGGCGGCCACAATCGTGGTCGGAATGATGTTCATCAGAAAGTCCGTCACGGACTGCTCGTGGGCCTTTGCGGCATAGGGATTGACGGCTTGGATATCGATCGAGGCCGGATCAATGTTCAGGCCGGCGCCGGGTTGAACGACATTGGACATGATGAGGCCGACGATCAGTGCCAGAGTCGAGAAGGTGAGGAAATAGACCATCGCCTTGCTGGCTACCCGTCCGACCTTTTGAAGGCTGTGCATGCCGGCGATGCCGGTCGCGACGGTCAAAAAGATTACCGGTGCGATGATCATCTTGACGAGCTTGATGAAGGCGTCGCCAAGCGGCTTCATGTTTTCGCCGATTTCGGGGTTGAAATGGCCGAGCGCGACGCCCAGTGCGATGGCGGCAATCACCTGCACGTAAAGCCGTGCATAGAAAGGCTTGCGAGGCGGGACATTTGCGTTGGGGCCCTTTGCGGTCAACATAAATCTCTCTCCCAGACCGGATCTTGGCACTGCCTCTTCTCCCCGGGTTATTCCCGATCGCTGCGCTCCGGTCGAACGCTGCTGCGCTGTTCGTC
>NZ_MDFL01000021.1 GCF_001854785.1 Mesorhizobium sp. ORS 3428 | reverse complement strand
TCTACGTCATCAACAGTGAGGGAACGACGGTTGCTGCGAGCAATGCTGGCGAACCCACCAGTTTTGTCGGCCGCGATTACCGTTTCCGTCGCTACTTCGTTGAAGCGATGGTGAGCGGCATGGCCACGCAATACGCACTTGGTACCGTTAGCAAGCGCCCCGGCCTCTTCTTGTCGAGCCGGATCGATGGACCGGAGGGGCCACTCGGTGTCGTCGTGGTGAAGGTCGAGCTCGATCGTGTGGAGGCGAGCTGGYGCGAGAGCGGTTTCGTGGTCTTCACGAGCGACGAGCGCGGCGTCGTCCTTTCGACCAGCGTGCCTCAATGGCGTTTTGGCGCTCTCTCCCCGCTTTCCAAAAAAGAGGCAAAAATCGCCCGCGATCATTTGCAACTGCCTGGCGCGGCGTTCGAACCCGTTCCGCTWTCGCACCGCAGCGGCAACCTGGTCACCGCAAGTACCGCCGACAAGGCAGCCGGCTTTGTCACAGTTTCGCAGGATCTCGGCAAAGTGGTCCCAGGTTGGCGGCTGTCACTGCTCATTCCTGCCGACGCAGAGATTTCCGCGGCGATGATGACAGCCCGCGCCACAGCACTACTTGCCCTCGTGCTCGTGGCATTTGCCGTTTTCATTATTGTTCGACGGCGCCGGATGATCCGACAACGGCAGGACGCGCTTGCGCGCATGAACGCGGAACTGGAACATCGCGTCAACTTGCGTACGGCAGAGCTCCTACGTTCGAACGAAGCGCTCGCAGCTCAGATAGCCGAGCGCGAGAATGCCGAGGCAAGAGTGCGCCGGTTACGTGATGAACTCTCTCAGGCGAATCGCCTCTCAATTCTTGGTCAGATCGCAGCCGGAGTTGCTCACGAGATTAACCAGYCGGTCACAGCAATTCGCACCTATGCCGAAAATGCTTCACGTCTTCTCCAAGGCGATAGGCCGCAAGAGACCGCAGGGAATTTGAAATCGATCATCGCTATAACGGGACGTATCGGGGCGATCACCGAGACGCTGCGGTCGTTCTCTCGCCGCGCAACCGGTTCCGTGGGGCCAATATCGGCGGAGGAGGCGATCGACGGGGCGCTTTCGCTCCTTTCGAGCCGAATCCGCGAATCTGGCGTGACGATCGAACGGCAACTGACAGATCCGTCTCCGATGGTGATGGCAAGTTGCGTTCGGCTGGAGCAAATCCTAGTCAATCTCTTGCAGAATTCACTCGATGCCCTGAAAGGCCTGCCGCAGCCGCGGATCGAGATAGCACTTGGYCAGAACAAGGAAACAGTCACCATTTCGGTTCGAGACAACGGTGCCGGCCTCGCGCCTGAAATTCGCAAGAGCCTCTTCATGCCATTTACCACAAGCAAGGAAAAGGGGCTCGGCCTTGGCCTGCTTATCTCAGAGGAAATCGCCCGCGAACTCGGCGGCTCCTTGCGGCTCGATGCCAGCCACGAGAGGGGGACTTCCTTCACCATCGAATTGAGGCGTGCCGAATGAGTTGCGAAAAAGGACCTGTCATCTTCGTTGACGACGACGATGACCTGCTGCCCGCTGCAGGGCAGATGCTGGAACTTGCCGGCTTTAGCCCTATCGTCGTCAATTCCGCCGAGGCGGCACTCGCCAGAATCGACGAGAACTTCAATGGTCCCGTCGTCAGCGACATCCGCATGCCCAAAATGAACGGGCTTCAGCTCTTTGAACGAGTGAAAGCAATCGATACGGACATCCCTTTTGTCCTTATCACTGGGCACGGCGACGTCGAACTCGCCGTTGCCGCCATCAAGGACGGCGCTTACGATTTCATCTCCAAGCCATATGAGACCGACCGGCTTTTGGTGACGCTGAATCGCGCTTCCGAAAACCGGCACCTGGTCCTGGAAAACAGGCGCCTCAGGGATGCGGTCGTCCGATCCGCGGGCGATATGCCTCTCCTAGGGAACGCGCCGAGTATGACACGGCTGCGAGACACGATTCGACAGATCGCCGATACGGGTGTGGACGTCCTTGTGGAGGGTGAAACCGGCACGGGCAAGGAGGTGGTCGCGGACCTGCTTCACCGCTGGAGCAGTCGAATTACCAAGCCGTTCGTGGCCTTGAACTGCGGGGCGCTGCCCGAAAGTGTCATCGAAAGCGAACTTTTCGGYCACGAAGCAGGCGCGTTTACCGGTGCGCACAGGCGCAGGATCGGTCGGCTCGAATACGCGAATGGCGGCACCCTATTCCTCGACGAAATTGAGTCCATGCCGCCTGCACTCCAGATCAAACTCCTAAGAGTACTCGAGACCCGCCAGATCACGCCACTTGGAACCAATGAAACCCGCAGCATCAATGTTCGTGTCGTGGCTGCGACAAAGGTCGATCTGAGCGATCCGGCCGCCCGCGGTGACTTCAGGGAAGATCTATATTTCCGTTTGAACGTCGTGACGGTCAATATCCCGCCTCTTCGCGAGCGGCGCGAGGACATCCCGATCCTCTTTGCGCATTTCCTGGAACGCGCGTGCAAACGCTTCGGCAAGCCAGTGTGGGAGATAACCGCGGCCGTGCGTAATCATCTCATGGGCCATGATTGGCCCGGCAATGTCCGCGAACTTGCGCATTTCGCGGATCGGGTTGCATTGGGACTTGAGGGGGCGCCGAATTCGCTCCCTGGAAAAGGAGGCGCTGAATTAAGCCTCTCTCTTTCCGAAAAGGTTAGTCTTTATGAGGCGACCGTTATCCGCAACGCTTTGCGGGAATGCGATGGCGACGTGAGGAGGACGACCGAGTTTCTCCAGGTGCCTCGCAAAACCTTTTACGACAAGCTGAAACGCTATGGAATAATTCCGGGCCTGTATCGAAGCAGCCGCGATTGTTCTTGAACTCGCCAGTCCCGCCGAAAGGCTGCTATGGCTTGTGGGCACCGGAAAAATGAGCTGCTTGCGCCCAACAATACTTCACCGGTGCGGATACGTCGGGGGCGCGCTCTGGCAGTGTGCGGATCGTCTCGTGAGGCGGGCCCTGACGATCGGGCAGTTTGGGATCAGTCCTTTTTGGCTCCGATACCTGAAAATTCCGTGWCCCGTCCTCTATGTTCCCCGTGACTTCCTGTTAGACTCGAATCATGACCAAGCGCCCCACAATTRCAGATCTCGCCCGCGAAGCCGGCGTTAGCGTAGCGACCGTCGATCGGGTTTTGAACGGTCGTCGACTGGTGAGGRAACAGACCGCTCGACGGGTCTGCGAGGCGGYCCGCGCCATCGGCTACAACGCAACTGGTCTGATGCATCAGCGCGCTCAGCGGATTTTGCCGGAGTACCGATTAGGCTTTATTCTCAGAATGCCGGCCGATCATTTCTATCAGGATTTCGCGCGAGRGATCAAAGCTGCTGTCAGCGCGGCACATTCCTTCCGGGGCATTCCAGTCGTTGAATTTGCGCCCTCGCATAGGCCTAGCGACCTGGTCGAGCTGCTTGAGGACATGGGTGCACGCTGCCACGCGATCGCGATGATGGCACCGGATCATCCAACCGTCACGGCAGCTGTCGAAGCACTCAAATCGAACGGAACCCCGGTTTTTTCCCTGCTTTCCGATTTTGCCGCCGGCGTGCGCGAGGGCTATCTGGGCCTCAACAACCGCAAGGTTGGACGGACGGCCGCTTGGATGTTTTCCAAGGTTGCAAAAAGGCCAGGCAAGGTGGYGGTCTTGGTCGTCAGCCATCGTTTTCAGGGTCCCGAATTGCGAGAAACCGGCTTTCGCTCATACTTTCGTGAGAAAGCGCCGACGTTCGAGGTGCTGGACACGCGCGTGAACCTCGATACGCGGCAAACCACCTACGAGGCCACTCGCGACGTCATACAACGCGAATCCGAACTTGTCGGTTTGTATGTCGCCGGCGGAGGTACGGAGGGCGCCATCGCTGCGCTCCGGGAAGAGGGCGATGGCCGGGATCTCCTCGCGATCGTAAACGAGATCACGCCAGAGTCGCGGGCAGCACTCGCGGACGACATCATTACGATGGCGGTTGCCACGCCCCTGCGCCAGCTTTGCCAGGAGTTGGTGACGCTGATGGTCAGGGCAATCGAGACAGGCACCGCGGAGGCGCCATGGCAGACGTTTTTGCCGTTTGAGATTTATCTGCCGGAAAACATTTGAGGCGAGATTCGCTCTCGTTGATCGGTTCGCCACGACAGAGCATAACAAATTCCACCGTATCTCATCAACGGAAACGTTCTTCGACTCTGCTCCCGTGTTCTTCTCGTCCGGTCTCGACGATGGCCTGCGAYATGAAACTGAAGAGCCGCATAACTGAGCTACCAGACCCATCGCCAGGCTGATGTGAGGAGCTTGCTCACAACGGCGCACGACGACCATATGATTGTCTGGAAATCAGAAAGACGATCCCAATCCGCGGTTCGGCGAGCTGGGCGGTGGAATGCATGCAACAATAGTCGATTGGATTGCAACAGCCGCCGATGCCCAGGCAATCGCTTCTGCAATGGATGAGAGAAAAGTCGCCGTTCAATCGTTATGCAGCCACCCCACGATCCACGGTGTGGATGAGTTTAATCAAAACRATTGATTTTGCGATTTTTTTGAAATGAGGCAACTCGCTGGATCGAATGCGTCTGTCCTCGCAACGACCCCCTTTTTTCAATTCGAAGAGCATAAGGTCGGAAAGGAAAGCAATATGCATCGTCGTCGCCTGATCAAAGGCTTCATTGCACAGGGCGCTTGCCTCATCTGTGYGGCGTCCGCGCGTGCGGAGGGGGTCCATTGGGGATACACCGGTCAGGTGGGGCCTGAGCACTGGGCCGATCTGGACAGGAAGAACTTCGTCTGTTCGGCGGGTACGCAGCAATCACCCGTTGATATTACCGGCGCTGTTGAGGCCGACATGCCGCGCATCGCAGTAGATTGGCACAAGGGCCGCCGCAAGATGGTGAATAACGGCCATACCATTCAAATCAATATGCCGGAGGGCAGCACGCTGACCCGCGGGGATCGCACTTTCGAATTGATCCAATTCCATTTTCATGCGCCAAGCGAGCATCGCATAGCTGGCAAGAGTTTCCCGATGGAAGCGCATTTCGTCCACAAGGACACAAAGAGCGACAGCTTTGGCGTCCTGGGAGTCTTTCTGATACCAGGCGCGACAAACRCTAGCTTTGCAAGCCTGGCAGCAGTCTTCCCTGCGTGGCCAGGCGCCTCAACGGCCGCCGACATCGATCCCAGCGGGCTTCTCCCGGCCTCGCTCTGCTACTGGACCTATGAGGGATCGTTGACGACGCCGCCATGCACCGAGAACGTTGAATGGATGTTGGCAAAAGAACCGATTGAGGTCGACGCCGCGGATATTGCTCGATTTACCTCGCTATATCCCCAGAACGCACGGCCTATCCGTTCACCTAATCGGCGCTTCATCCTAGACATCAACTGAGGCGTTGGAATGCGGCAGTAAAGAACGTTGGCCGGCAGAGGAGG
>NZ_MDFL01000020.1 GCF_001854785.1 Mesorhizobium sp. ORS 3428 | reverse complement strand
GGCGGGTGTTGAGATCGACGATCGGCTGGAAATGCGGCTCGACCTCGCCGGCGGAGACGGCGCGGCGCAGCGCCTGCTCGATGCGGGTGACGCGCTTGGCGGCCTCCTCCATCTCGCGGGTGTAGACGACGACGCGGCCGCGGCCCGAACGCTTCGCGTGGTAGAGCGCGGTCTCCGCCTTGTTGATGAGGATCTCTGTGGTCTCGTCGCCGAAGTAGAACAGCGAGCAGCCGACGGAGGCGGACAATCTGGCGGTGCGCTCGCCGACATCATAGGGCGCCGACAGGATCTCGATCAGCATGCGCGACTTCTCGGCCGCCTGCTCCTCGCTGAACACCATCGGGTAGAGGAAGGCGAACTCGTCGGCACCGATGCGGCAAACGGTGGAATAGCCGTCCATCGAGGCGCGCAGGCGCATCGCCACCTGGATCAGGATGTCGTCACCGGCCTTGTGGCCGAACAGGTCGTTGATCGGCTTGAAGCCGTCGAGGTCGAGGATGCCGATGGTGAAGGGCACCGGATCGTCTGCACGGTCGCTGATCAGGCGATCGACCTTGTCAAAGAAGCGACGGTGGTTGCCAAGTCCGGTCAGCGGATCGGTAAAGGCCAGATCCGTGTTCTCCCTGCCTGGCTGCCCTGTGCCAAACGTCGTTTGCATCATGTCCCTGTTCTGATGGCGGGTATTTTCCGCCAGACTGGCAGCAAAGCGTTTAGGAAAAGTATCGGAAAATCGATTTTCTGATCATCCGGAGCGGACCGCGATSCGACTCTCTTTCGCAATTCCGGACGGAAAMCCGCTGCGCACTTTTCCTGGAATTGCTTTTTAGCCGGCTTGCYTGACGCGATAGAGCTCAATCGGGCTGGTTTGGGTCTCGGCGACCGGCTCGAGCCAGTCCGGCACACTGCCCCGCATCAGGCCGGCGAGAAAGCCCTGCGGCGCCTTTTCCGCCAGCATCCGGCTTTCGCTGTTGCCGCGGCAGACCGCGACGAGGCCGACATGATGCGCTTGCGCGATCCGCCGCGCCTCGTCGGCCGAGCCGAGGAAGGCGTCCAACGCCATAAGGTTGCCGGCTACATTGCGGTGATAGGGTCCGGCAAAGACGCGATGCCCGGTGTAGGCGAGGACCGGCGAGCCGAGATTGGAGATGACCAGGACGGTGGTGGCGGGCATGCGGCCGAGCGGCGCGAAGGTGGCCTTCTTCTCGCAAGCCTCGTCCGCGCCGCTTTCCTCGGTGGGAATGGTCTGCTTTTCAAGCACTACTGAGGTGGCTGCCGCGGCGCCAGTCCAGACCGGATTGACCGACACCAGCCAGACGGCAGCCAGCCGCAGCGCCACGCCGGCGGAAGAACTGGTCTCGGCACGTGTGCGCCATTTCGCGATCCAGGCGGAGAGCGGAACCACGGCAAAGGCGACCGAGAATGTCGTGCCGCGAACCTGCCAGACGCCGACGATGAACGCGACGACAAGCAGCGCGCCGACCAGGCTGTCCTGTCGGCGCCAGCCGCCCCGGCCCAGGCGCAGCGCCATCAGAATGAGCGCCACCGCCGGTGTCGCGTAACGCGCCGCCACGCGGGAAGGGTCCTGTGCAAGGAGCGTAAAGAGCGATTGCGCCTCGTCGATATGATCGAGCCACAGCTCCTTCAGCCGTGGATCGAGATCGGCATAGGGCGCCGCCAAGCATTGCGGGAACAGCACCACGGCGACCACGCCGAGCGCGACGGCAAGCAGCCCGAGCGAGAGCAGACGCCGCTGCGCGCTGCGAGAGGCGGCGTCGATCGAGGCGATTGCCGAGAGCCCAACACCGGCTATGGCGGCGACGACGAACTGCACCGTGGAGAAGGCATCGCATTGCGCCTCGCCCCAGGCGGACGCCGGAATGGTGGCCAGGAAGACAAGCGCCGAGACACCGGCAAAGCCGAGGCCGAAATCCCGGGCGGTCTCGCGCTCGCCGCTTCCGTCGACAACGAATAGCAGGGAAACRCAAACCCCAATGGTGGCGACATAGGGCGCGGTTTCCATGCCGATGGCAAGCGTCAGCGCGGCGCAGAGGCCGGAAAACAGCGCCGCCGTCCGATGGACCGGCGCCTCGAGCAGCAATGCCAGGCTCGCCATGGTGAGCAACAGCTGGGCATTGTGATGGTCGAGCGCGGCGGGCGAATAGATCCCAAGGAAATGGAAGGCGGCGCCGCCGACAACGATCGCCGGCAGCATCGCGCTCTCGCCGGCGAATATGCGCACGGCGCGGATGGTGAAGAACAKGGTGAAGCAGAAAAGCAGCGCCGGCCAAAGCACCTGAGCGATGTCTTCGGCCAGGGGGACGGTGCCCGTCAGCGCCGAGGCGGCGAGGATGATGGCGGCGATCGGAGCGTCGATCAGCCTGGACCAGTGCATGACGAAGCCGCCCTCCGGACCCATCCTGTACTGATGCAGGTCGAACCAGCCCTGGCCGGCAAGCAGGTCGCGAACCTCGACCAGCCGCAGCAGATTGTCATTGTCGCCGCCGCCATCGGCCAGTTCGCTGAAGCCCATCCAGGCGTTGACGGCGAGCGCGAACAGAGCAGCCAGCAGCGCCAGCATGAGATCGGACTTCCAGGTGGCGGCGCCGTCCTTGGCTGTGCGCATCGTCGAGGCCTTTTGGAGATCGGGGGCTTAAACCTAGCCTTAACGGCTTCAATAAATAGTAAAGCGGCCTGGAGACACCGGCATTTGGGCCGGCATTGGCGCGGCCGGAGGGCCGGGCCAGGCATCCGGAGAGACAGACATGCCGCACGAAGTCCGCAACGAGCCGGCGATCGCCGTGCTGCTGCCCTGCTACAATGAGGAACTGACGATCGGCGAGGTCGTGCGGCGCTTCCGCGAAACGCTGCCTTCCGCGTCTGTCTATGTCTACGACAACAATTCCAGGGACCTTACCGCGCTCAGGGCCCGCGCGGCCGGCGCCATCGTCGTGCGCGAGCCGCGCCAGGGCAAGGGCAATGTCGTGCGCCGCATGTTCGCCGACATCGACGCCGACATCTATGTGATGGCCGACGGCGACGGCACCTATGCGCCGGAAGACGCGCCGCAGCTGATCAACATCCTGCTCACCGAGCGCTCGGACATGGTGGTGGGCACCAGGCGCGGCGTGAGAGACGATGCCGGCCGCCACGGCCACGCCTTGGGCAACCGCATCTTCAATCGGCTCTACAAGGGCCTGTTCGGGGCGGATTTCACCGATATCTTTTCCGGCTACCGGGTGTTTTCGCGGCGCTTCGTCAAGAGCTTTCCGGCGGTTTCCGGCGGCTTCGAGATCGAGACCGAAATGTCGGTCCACGCCTCGCAACTCAAGCTGCCGGTAAATGAGATGGCGCTCGACTACGGCCGCCGCCCGGAAGGCTCCTCGTCGAAGCTGTCGACCTTCCGCGACGGCGCCAGGATCCTTTGGATGTTCGCAATGCTGGTGAAGGAAACGCAGCCGCTGCGCTTCTTCAGCACCTTCGCCCTGTTCTTCCTCTCGGCGAGCGTCGGATTGATGATCCCGGTGCTGGTCGAATATGCCGAGACCGGGCTTGTGCCCCGAATGCCGACCTGGGTGCTGTCGGTCGGCATGCTGCTGCTCTCCATGCTGTCGGCGGTGACGGGATTGATCCTCGATTCGGTGTCGCRCGGCCGCRCCGAACAGAAGCGCATCTTCTATCTTTCGATCCCGTCCGGCCGCATCGAGCGCCGCGCCGACGTCAACGGGCAGGTGCCCCCGAAGAGCGAGCCGGGCAAGGCCTCGCGGGCGGCCTGATGGGTCGCCTTGCCCGCTTTGTGCTTGCCGGCGGCATCGGTTTCGTCGCCGATGCGGCGGCGCTTTGGCTGCTGCTCTCCGTCACGCCGCTTGGGCCTTTGATCGCACRCATGCTGTCGATCGGCTTCGCGCTCTGCGTCACCTGGCAGATCAACCGCCACCTTACCTTTTCGCCTTCGAGCCGGGRCATCGCCCAGGAGGGCGCGCGCTATGGCGGCGTCGGCATCGCCACCAGCATCGTCAATTATCTCGTCTACTGCGCTACTCTCTTCGCACTACCCACGCTGCCGCCGCTCGCAGCGCTGGCCTTCGCCTCGGTCGTCGCCATGGCGCTTTCCTTCCTCGGCTATTCGAGGCTGGTCTTCGACCGATAGCCTGTGGCCGATTGGCAGAAGCCTCCGAGTTCCTTATATCGGCGACGAAGCCCCTCCGGAGACCGCAGATGCCGCTGAAAATCGCCGTCCAGATGGACCATGTCTCCACCGTGTCGATCGCCGGCGACACGACCTTCGCGCTGTCGCTGGAGGCGCAGCGGCGCGGCCACAAGCTCTTCCACTACACGCCCGACCGGCYGTCCATGCTGGGCGRCAAGGTGTTCGCACGCGTCGAGGAGATGYAGGTGCGCGATGAGAAGGGCAGCCACTATTCGCTCGGCGAAYCGGTGCGCACCGACCTCTCCGAGATGGACGTGGTGCWGCTCAGGCAGGATCCGCCCTTCGACATGAACTATATCACCACCACGCATATACTGGAGCGCATCCACCCGAAGACGCTGGTGGTCAACGACCCGGCCTGGGTGCRCAACAGCCCGGAAAAGATCTTCGTCACCGAATTCCCCGACCTGATGCCRGAAACGCTGATCACCAAGGATCCGCGAGAAGTTGCCGCCTTCCGCAAGGAGTTCGGCGACATCATCGTCAAGCCGCTCTACGGCAATGRCGGCGCCGGCATCTTCCATCTGCTGGAGGCCGACCGGAACCTTCCCTCGCTGCTCGAAATGTTCGGCCAGCTTTTCCGCGAGCCCTATATCGTGCAGCGTTACCTGAAGGACGTGCGCAAGGGCGACAAGCGCATCATCCTGATCKATGGCGAGGCGGTCGGCGCCATCAACCGCGTGCCGGCCGAGCACGATTCCCGCTCCAACATGCATGTCGGCGGCCGCGCCGAGAAGACCGAACTGACGGAGCGCGAGCGCGAGATCTGCGCCCRCATCGGCCCTGCCTTGCGAGAACGCGGCTTCATCCTCGTCGGCATCGACGTGATCGGCGACTATATGACCGAGATCAACGTCACCTCGCCGACCGGCATCCGCGAGGTGCAACGTTTTGGCGGCGCCGATATTGCGGGACTTTTCTGGGACTGCGTTGAGGGGAAGAGGAAGTAATTTCGTCTCCGGCATTRGTTCGCCGGCTAGCCCGAGCAGCAATGTTCCCGTAATGTTCTTGCCTAAGCCGCAAATCTGTGGTTGTCTAGCCTGACTTCGCTCGCCGCTTGGTCGCAAAGCCGCGCGAGCCGCATCGGGGGCTTGAGACAATGGTGGCGCGGGTTCGCACGGTGGCTTTCCAGGGCATCGAGGCCGTGCCCGTCGATGTCCAGGTGATGGTAGCACCTGGCAAGGTCGGCATGCAGATCGTCGGGCTGCTGGACAAGGCGGTGGCCGAGAGCCGCGAGCGCGTGCAGGCCGCGCTGCATGCATCGGGCCTGTCGATGCCGTCGAAGAAGGTGACGGTGAACCTCGCGCCGGCCGATCTCCCCAAGGAAGGCAGCCATTACGACCTGCCGATCGCGCTCGGCCTGATGGCAGCACTTGGCGCCACTCCGGGCGACATGCTGGCCGGCTATGTGGTGCTCGGCGAATTGTCGCTCGACGGCACCATCGCGGCTGTTGCCGGCGCGCTGCCGGCGGCGATCGGCGCCAATGCGGAAGGGAAAGGCCTGATCTGTCCGTTCGCCTGCGGGCCGGAAGCCGCCTGGGCCGGCAAGGATTTCGATATTCTGGCGCCGCGCAGCCTGGTCGCGATTGCCAACCACTTTCGTGGCACGCAGGTGCTGTCGCGGCCCGAAGCCGGCATCCAGGTTTCGGCGCGCGACCTGCCGGACCTCGCGGACATCAAGGGCCAGGAAAGCGCCAAGCGGGCGCTGGAAGTGGCGGCGGCCGGCGGCCACAACCTCTTGATGGTCGGCCCGCCCGGCTCCGGCAAGTCGATGCTGGCGCAGCGGCTGCCCTCGATCCTGCCGCCGCTGGCGCCGAAGGAACTGCTCGAAGTCTCGATGATCGCGTCCGTTGCGGGCGAGCTCGGCGAAGGCAAGCTCACCGACCGCCGGCCATTCCGCGCGCCGCATCATTCGGCCTCGATGGCGGCGATGGTGGGCGGCGGCTTAAGGGCACGGCCGGGCGAGGTTTCGCTCGCCCATCACGGCGTGCTGTTCCTCGACGAATTCCCGGAATTCTCGCCGCAGACGCTCGATGCGCTGCGCCAGCCGCTGGAGACCGGCGACTGCGTGATCGCCCGCGCCAACCACCGCGTCACCTATCCGGCGCGCATCCAGCTGGTGGCGGCGATGAATCCTTGCCGCTGCGGCATGTCGGGCGAGCCGGGCTATCGCTGCCTGCGCGGGGAGCGCTGCCGCACCGAGTACCAAGCGCGCATCTCCGGCCCGCTGCTCGACCGCATCGATCTCAGGATCGAAGTGCCGGCGGTTTCGGCAAGCGACCTGATCCGGCCCGACCGGGCGGAGACGAGTGCGGCGGTGGCGCAGCGCGTGGCCCGGGCGCGGGCCATGCAGCGCGAGCGGCTGGAGAGACTGGGCGCCACCAGCGCCGGCACCAACGCGCATTGTCCGCCCGCGATCATCGAGGAGATCGCCAAGCCCGACACCGCCGGGCTGACGCTGCTCAAGGATGCCAGCGAAAAACTCGGCTTCTCGGCGCGGGCCTATCACCGCGTGCTGAAAGTGGCGCGGACGCTTGCCGACCTCGACGCCAGCGAAACCGTCGGCCGGATCCACCTCGCCGAGGCGATCTCCTACCGGATGAGCGCGGAGCGCATGGCGCAGGCGGCGTAACGTCCCTGGCGCGGATTTCCGGCGCTACCCTGCCCGGTCCTTCGCCTTCAGCTCCAGCCTGCGCGCATGCAGCACCGGCTCGGTGTAGCCGTTGGGCTGAACGGCGCCTTTGAATACCAGGTCGCAGGCGGCCTGGAAGGCGATCGACTTGTCGAAATCCGGCGCCATCGGCCGGTAGAACGGGTCGCCGACATTCTGGCGGTCGACGATCGCCGCCATGCGCTGCAGCGAATCCCGGACCTGGATCTCCGAACACACCTTGTGGCGCAGCCAGTTGGCGATGTGCTGCGAGGAGATGCGCAGCGTGGATGGGCTGTCGCAGATCGGACGACTGCGAGACGTCCCTTTAGAGCGTTCGGGCCTTCGAAGCGTTCAGGAAAGATCGGAGTGTCGCGAAATTCGGACTCGCGCGACACCCAGGCTCAGGCATTTATCGCGGCGGTTGGAGCGCCGCGGGCCTTCAGCTCAATGGCCGACCCGATACACGCGCCCGGTCTGCACGCCTTCAATGCTGCGTCTGTAGGCCATTGCGACACGCGTTCCCGAGACGCTTTCATAACCGGGRAAGAACGGACCAAAGCGGTCCATCGATTCCGTTAGCATCGTCGGGCTGACCGCATTGATGCGGATGCCTCTGGAGAAATCGCAGGCGGCGGCACGCACGAACCCCTCGATCCCGGCATTGGAGCTTGCGGCATTGGAGCCTTGCGCAATCGGATCATCGACAGCGATGCCGGAGGTCAGCGTGATCGACCCTCCGTCCGCAAGGTAATGCTGACCAACCAGCGCAACACGCACCTGACTGAGCAGCTTATGCTGCAAGCCTTTGTGGAACTCGGCCGCCGTCATTTTTTCGATCGGCGCCAGGATGACATTGCCTGCGGCTACAATGATGGCRTCAACTCGTCCGATTTTCCTGAACAGCGCATCCACGCTCTCATCATCGGCGATGTCGACCTGGTGATCACCCTGGGTGCGACCGACACGAATGATGTCGTGCCTGCCATCGYGCGCAAGCTCTTCCACCACGAAGCGACYGACATCGCCACTGGYGCCGATTACAACGATCCTCATAGAATATTCCTTTTCAAATTTCAGGCTGAAGCGTCGCTACTATTCACCGAACCATTGCGGTGATAAATGCGCCACRACTTCGTTGTTTGCGAACTGGTGGTTAGCAATATGGATAGATTACGGGCCATGGAAACCTTCGTTGCCGTCGTGGAAGGAGGCAACTTCACCGAGGCTGCGCAGCRGCTCGAAATGTCGGCCGTCATGGTWGGAAAATATGTGCGCCAGCTTGAAGACAGCCTCGGCGCGCGCTTGCTTGAGCGCACCACACGACGCCAGGGACTGACGGATGCCGGTCGCGTTTATTACGAAGATTCAAAGCGCGCGCTCGAATA
>NZ_MDFL01000019.1 GCF_001854785.1 Mesorhizobium sp. ORS 3428 | reverse complement strand
GGGCCAGACGTCTGCTTCAATCTTGATCGCCAATGAGCCATAGCCGCTTTTCCCGGCGCCGTCGCACGGAGGAGGGAATGTTCATCGCCTCCCGATACTTTGTGACGGTGCGGCGCGCAACATTGATGCCGGTTTCCTTCAGCCGGGCGGCAATCTCGTCGTCGGAAAGCACGTCACCGGGCGATTCTTGAGCAATTATCGCTTTGATCTGATGGCGGACAGCTTCGGCGGAGTGCGCGTYGCCGCCTTGGCAGGAGGMAATCGCGACGGTGAAAAAATACTTCAGTTCGAACACCCCGCGCGGGGTAAGCATATACTTGTTCGAGGTCACCCGGCTCACCGTCGATTCATGCACGTTGATCGCCTCAGCGACAGTCCTGAGATTGAGAGGCCGCAGATGAGCCACGCCATGTTGGAAAAAGGCATCCTGTTGGCGCACGATTTCAGTCGCAACCTTAAGAATTGTCTTGGYACGCTGATCCAGGCTGCGGATTAACCAATTCGCGTTTTGCAGGCATTCGTTCAGAAACGCTTGATCTTTCGGATTCCGGGCGGCGTGCCGCGAGATTTCGGTGAAATAGGTTTGGTTGATCAAAACCTTGGGCAAGGCGTCCGGATCAAGTTCGATCTGCCATCCACCTCCGGGCGAGGGCGTGACCCAGACGTCGGGTATGATGGATTCCGGCGCTCCGGATTGGAATCGGTTGCCAGGCTTGGGATCGAGCGCACGGATTTCATGCAACATCTCGACAAGGTCTTCTTCATCGACGCAGCAATGCTGCTTCAACGCCTGAAAATCGCGTCTGGCAACCATCTCAAGGTTCGCGACCAAAGCGGCCATTGCCGGATCGAACCGGTCGCGCTGACGCAACTGGATCTCGAGACATTCGCTGAGAGTGCGAGCAAAAATTCCCGGTGGATCAAATTGCTRCAAGGTTGCGAGAACCCGTTCCACATCCGTCTCGCGGGCGTTCAGTTTGCCGGCCAGTCCCACAAGGTCCACGCGAAGATAGCCCGTATCTTCCAGATGGGCTGCGAGCTCGCCTGCAATCAGCCGCTCCTGTGGTGTGAATGCAGTGAGCGCGATTTGAYCAGCGACGTGGTCGTGCAATGTTTCGGTGCAGGCGGCGAACTCRTCCAGGGCAGGGCGGCTATCCGCAGGGGTGTTCGTCGTGTTGCGCGGGGATTTCCATTCCCCCAGTCGTTCYGTGGCCGCCGCGCTCATCGGCCTATCCATGTCTTTTTCGCGTGCGCCCGTGGGCTGGTCTGCCGAAATCGGCACGCCGCCAAGAGYCTCATCGTCGTTTGAAGCTTGCTCCAAAAGCGGATTTTTCTCGAGTTCCTGCTCCACGAATTGATGCAGTTCGGCGCGAGCTAACTGTAGCAGGCGGATCGACTCAATGAGCTGAGGCGATGCCACCATAGATTGCTTCTGGCGTTGAAGCAGCCTTGCCGAAGACAGCATGTTGAGCGCGAAACTCCAATCKAGGAGGCTCTTGGCCGTGCGTTAATGGGATTGCCAGACGCTCACTTGATCATGCGGCGGCCTGCAGTGTTTCAAGAACGTTCTGCGGGGATGAGACATCATAGGGATCGCTCTCGCAATTGTCGGAGAAACCTTCCTCCTCGAACCACTGCTCCACCGCACCATCGTTGATCAGGGCGGCGTAGCGCCAGGAGCGCATTCCGAAGCCGAGATTGTCCTTGGCAACCAGCATACCCATTTTGCGCGTGAACTCGCCTGAGCCGTCCGGGATAAGCTCGACCTTCTGCAGCCCCAAGGATTTGCCCCACGCATTCATGACAAAGGCATCGTTGACGGAGAGGCAGTAGATTGCGTCAATTCCTTCCTTCTTGARCTCGTCGTAGAGCTTTTCGAAATTGGGCAGTTGGTAGGTCGAGCAGGTCGGAGTGAAGGCGCCAGGAAGCGAGAACAGGATAACGCGCTTGCCACCGAAATAGTCGTCGGATGTCTTGTTTTCCCAGCGGTATGGATTTGGCCCCTCGATGGACTCGTCGCGAACACGCGTGCGAAAGGTAACGAAGGGAACCTTCTTCGTGATGGTCATCAAGTGCTCCTTTTATAAGAAAACTGGCATGGCTTCTCGGTTTGGGCCGACGTAACGTCGACTCGGCAGGCATGCCGGACATGAGATGAAGGCCTTCGCGGCTTCCAAATCGCTCTTCCATCCGGTGGTACGGGAAGGCCTTGGCCCACCCTCTTCGTCATCCGAATGGCTGGATCGATATCGGCGATTTGGGCGGTCCGAGCAACCCCTTTAGGGCAATTGGCGCTRCAAGGGATGTCGATGACTAGCTGCTTCTCGTCGAGGAGAAAGTGGTGGCGATCGACAGTGTCAATCTCGAAATAGCCGTGTGGTGCCGCAACGTTGAGGTCGCGCAAAGGTCTCGCTTTACGAAAATGGTTCTGCGTATTGTAGATGGTTGCCGGTGGCGCCTCGACGTCGATTGGGGTGAGCCTTCGATGCAGTGCTTCGGCATTCACATGCTGATAAGGACCGGCAAGCAGCAATTGGGCGCATGCCGCGCTGTTGGATGTCGGCCTCCAACAACACCTGCGCAGAAAAGCTAGCGAGCACTGACGTCTGGAGGGGATGACCTCCCGATGTTTATCCGCAATTGTCACCGTCGCCTCAAGCGCTTGTACGCAGTCATCAATGGTTCGCTCGTCGCATTGTTTGTGGTTCGATGGTTCTTAACGAGCCGTCGCAAATGCCGTGCCATCTGACTTGCAGCAGGGATGGAAGCGATTTTTACCTGGACTAGAGAGRCTTGCTTTCGGGGTCGCCATGGAGGAAAGGCTTCCTTCTAAGACGGCGATTGTCATCGGGCTGAACTTGTAACATTTCAAGCAGCTAATGCTCGGGAAACATACAAGGCGTTTCCACGTGACGACTCGACGAACCTTCTTGTGTCAGAAGGTGGACGAAAATGTCGGAAGCTCTACCAAGGGCAGGGGGCCGGGCCGCGAGAAGTGAAAAGTGGTGGAACGGAGACGATACTCATGTGAACCGAAGCGCAGCTTCGTCCGCGCGTGGCCGAATGGGAAAGGCCCGGACTGAATTCCTTTATGGCAATGAACTCTGTGCTGTTTTCGGCAAGCCGGTAAGAACTCGCGGCAGCCGGAGCACTTGAAAGCGCGCCTGCGGAGCGCGTAGCAGACGAGAAGGCCGCAATGCGAGCAGACGGGCTCGCCATTCGCCTTTGGCCAGCGGAACTGGCGGAAGATCGCGTAGGCTTCCTCCTCGTCAATCTGGACGAGCTGCTGGATCRGCATGTCCCGGCATTCCGGGGACATCAGGAAATGCTGGCCGTTCGGTATTCACAACCCCGCGTTTCATTCTCGGATCGCGATGGCTATCTTCCAACCACTCCGGACGCTCCAGAATCCTGGGGCCCAGGGGGTGCGAAGAAGAATTAGAGGCTGGGGTTCATGTTCAGACTCCTGGGCTGGGCAGTCGTCGCTATGCAATGGCGAAGCGGCGGCCGAGGGAAGCCCTCGAAATCAGCGTCGTATGCTTGTCCCCTCATCATGGGGCGAGTCCTTGGTGGGCGTGGCCGCAGGAGTCGATCGGTCCCTTGCATTGGGGCTGACGAGCGGAACGGTCGTTGTGCCGCGRTGAACTCTATTATGAGGCACGATGCCAAATTGCTCGTGGGTCGACTTTGTCAGGCGAAAGAACTATATACCGAGCATGGTTCACGCGATCACGAAGACCCATTTCATTGGCGCTGCTGAAGGTTTTTCAGCAGTGGACGGGCTTGTATTGGCTACGGTCAACGCGCCTTACAAGCGGGATATCAGCGTAGCGGCGCTGCGGGAGTGTATTGCCAAAGCCAAACTGGACGACTGGCCCGTCCATGTCGCCACTTTCTTCACAGAGGTGGAGCCTTTTCTCGTTTTTCAATTTGCAAGCGCTCACGGTATCTCTAAATCCAAGCTCRYCAAGGCTTACATGGCAATGAAGGCCGCGACGGGCGAGTACAATCCGGATTTGGAGACCGAACTTGTCTCACTGGCGCCTTCTCCTCGATAGAGCAGTAGCAGGCCTCGACCGAGTCCGCGCGAAAGGGCAACCCGTCCCCGATTGGGTGCTCGGGGGCGGTACCGCTCTGATGGTCCWCACTGGTCATCGCCTCAGCAAGGACATCGACGCGTTCATCGATGACCCCCAGTATTTGTCGGTCCTTTCACCCCGATTGGGTGGYGAAGGCGCCTGGGWCCATCAGGCATATGATGAGGCGCCAAACTACCTCAAACTCATCTACCCAGAAGGCGAGATCGATTTTATCGTCGCTTCTTACATTACTAATGTGCCAACGGAGCGGAAGATCATTGGCGGGAGTGGGCTTAGTGAGGGACTTTCCCATTCGATTGAAATTGAACACCCGGTGGAGATAGCCTTAAAGAAGCTCAACTATCGTGGCCCTTTGTTGAAGGTCCGGGACGTATTCGATATCGCAGTAGTGGACTACTTATTCTCGGATTTGCTCCAGGACAACCTACATTTCGTGTCGCATTTGAAAGCGGCTATTGGCATCAGGTTAATCAATCTCCAAGAAGATTATGTTCGCAATGAATTGGGGGAACTCAATATCGCTGAAGAATGGCGACCCATTGCCGACATCTGCCTCGATCGCATGAGGGAGATTGCAGAGGCTATTCCCGACCCCAAATCCACGCCATAGCCGGAGCCTTCGGGTAACTGGCCCTTCGAAGAAGACGCATTGCCTACGGTTGAATAATACCGATAAGGGATTTGGTGGCGTTGCTACCGAATAGCGCGAATTCCTAGGGTCTGCCGCTCATCAAGGAGCTGAAAATTATCGTATTTTCCGGCGGACCTCATCTTGCCTTGAGCGATATCTCCGCCGAGAGGGCTTCGGTGTATAGCGTAACGCCGGAGTTCAATAACTGCCGGATCGCCAGAAATTCAACTCGAAATTCTGCGCTCGAATTGATGGGGGCACCGTGATTGGCCAAGAGGCAGCGTTGGAGAGAAAAGGCCCGCTGCCGGGAGGAGGTGGCAACGGGCCCGATTCGAAAACGGCACTAGAGGGGGTGTGCCGCATTCAAGTTCGGCATCGCATCTAGAGAGTTGATGGCCGACACCCTCATAGTAGCTTCCGCGTTAGATATTGCAACGCACAAATGTCATCCGCAACGCAAAATCAGCATTGGCCTGCCGCAAAAAGAGCCCACAATCGGGGCGACCATGACGTTATCCCACAAGACACCGACAGGTGGAAATTCGAGCCGCAGCAGCCGACCCGTGGCGCTTGGCGTCTCGCAGCTTTTGCGGATAGGAGGCACAGTCAACCGCGCTTCGTTACAACCGGTAGGCTCAGCGATGTGACTGGAAGAGCGCCACCTGTCGCAGATGCCTTGGAATACAAAAGCTCGATTGGACTCACGGTGACGCGCTGCATAGCCATGGTCGGCGCCCACGAAGCGACCGACGACAAAAAGCAGCGCTCAAGACAGCTGGCGCGCGACCTCACCGTCCGCAAACGCGCGCTTGGGAAGGACGGCTTCACTATCGTTTCGGGCCTAGCCGCCGGAATCGATCGTGTCGCCCACGAAACGGCCATGACTAACGGCGGGCGCACGATTGCGGCAATCGGTACGCCTCTCAGCACCTACCATCCGAAGGAAGACGGAGACCTCCAGGAGCGCATCCCCAAGGAGTTTCTGCTGATTTCGCAAATTCCGCTTTTACGCGATGCCGCTCAGGCCATTCCGCAAAATCTGCTCTTCTGTTGGCAGTAGCGTGTCACGGCGTTCAAATGTCGCTCGGATTGCCTGGATCAGCGATCCACCTTCGAACGCGAACAGCCGCGACAGCGCCAGCAGGTCGTAAAAATCCTTCATGCGACTGTTCGCCTGGCCAAGCAAGACGATTGCCTGGAGTTTTTGGGCAACCACGGTTTCCCTGGGATAGGCTCTCAGTCGAGGACCCTCGGCCGACAGAAGCGGCGGAAATTCCAGTTCCTGCGCCCTCGCGTAACAGCGTCACCAAAGCCGATGTCAACTTGTACCGGGATCCGGGTCCTCCCGAGAGACGCTGTCGTCTGCACCCTGACGCCGCCATATTGCTGGCCTTCACGGATCACCTCGACGCTTAGGCCGTTCGCATCGTACGCCAGTCCGTCTTTTTCGGCCTCGATCCGGCAAATCGTTTCGAAAACGGATCGGATCGCCGTTACGGCTGGATTGCGGAATCCGAGAAGATCGAGGTCCTGCGTAGGGCGATTCGGATCGTTGAGCCACGCTGTGAAGAGCATCGCGCCCTTCAGGATGAACTGATCGCGATGCGGGGAGATGCTCAGCCGATAAAGCAGCCTCTCGATGGCGTATCGCCTCAGGATGAGCTGATTGTCCGTCTGCTTGCTCCGCGCGATGTTGCGGAGCCGAGCAAGAATCGATGCTGGAAGATTCGCCGGCCTATCCTTCATCAGCAACTGTGCTTTCAAGATAAGGACGAACGACGCTCCAGATGCGCAGCGCCTGCGCATATCGGGCAATGTCGCCAATGGAGAGCGCCTTTTCGCCGAAGCGAGCAACCCGGATCGGCGGATAGTCGATCGTCGGCTTGCGGTCCTTGGAGCCGATTGCGATCCAGACGCCGAGGGATCAATCCGGCTACACTGGCTCGTCTGGTTGACGAGGGCATCCTCCATCGCCCCTCACGAGGGCTCTACGGACGCGCGGATGCCGACGTCGACATTTCTCATTCCCTGGCCGAGATCGCAACTCGAGTTCCGAAAGGCGTGATCTGCCTCGTATCGGCGCTCCAGTTTCATGAGATCACGCTGCAGCTTCCGCGCAGCGTCGGGCTTAGCCTTTCTGGATCGCCATCCCATGCGCAGCGCTTCCATTGCAACGTCAAGGCCGACGGCGTTTCAGGTCCGACAGGCGCATGATCCCATGGCGCTCAATCAGACCGACGGCAAGCGTCAAGACCTACACCATCGATTCGGTGCCTGTCCGGATCTTCGATCCGGCCAAATCGATCGTGGACTGCTTCCGCTTTCGCAACGGTCGCGCTGAGAGGTTTCAACGATTCGGTCATGTATCAAACTGTCGGTAATTACCGGTAAGTTCCGACATTTTATTACACCGCAGTGAAAGTCGGCAAGCAGCCCTTCCACCGTTCTGTAAACGTGGCGCGAGACATCGGCGCGTCAGCATCGTAGCGCGATGGAAGAACATAGCGTGAGTTCCCGGCGCATGTCCTGCGTTAGCTTCCGAAAATGACCGTCATCGGCCGCCGCTCATGCCCATCGCCTTAACCAGATCATCGACCGAGCGGGTCGAGATACCTTGGACGTAGGCCTCTTGGATGACGGCCGTCAACGCCTTCTCGGCCAAACGCCGCGGCTCCAGGAACGACGGGAAGTAGGAGCCCTTCCTCAGCTTGGGGATGCGCAGCTCCACCGTTCCGGCCCGCGTCTTCCAGTCGCGCTCGCGATAGCCATTGCGCTGGGCGATCCGCAGCGCGCTCATCTCACCATAGCCGGCGCCGGTGGCGGCGCCCACCTCCAGCTCCATCAGCCGCTCGGCGGCAAAGCCGATCATCTCGCGCAGGATATCGGCGTCGGGGGTCTTCTCCACGAGCGTGCGCAGGTTCATCATGTCGTCGGTCATCGGTGGTTCCTTCGAATCAGGTTGGTCTCAGCAACCCGAGCCTAACGGGGAACATCGATGATCGCCGCTACGCCGCTCGCTCGCTTCAGCGCTGTTGAGGGCGCGCTCGCAAGCGGCTGCGCTACCGCCGAGCTACACCACTCAGCGGGTCGCGACCCGACAGCAGCCGTGGCGTTCTCGATTGGTGYCAGAAGACAGATGCGTGATCCAGGATTAACGTTCTGACGGCRCAATTTGGCCGGGGRGGCGTGCCGCTCACGAGGAGTGGACGACAGTGTTTGTGTCTYTCGGTCCCGGCGTGAGGTTAATGGCTGTCATATTTAACGCTGTCTGACATGTTTCGTTGGTCTTGTCAGGTTCGCGACATAGGCTCGGCTAGCCATTCCTTTATTTTGCTCAGGTCAAATATCTGAAAGGGAAGAACAAAAAAACTTTCTTCGATCGGTCAATAAAATTGGCATGAGTTTTGAGCCTTGCGTTACGAGGCGGCGAAAGCTGCCGACCGGCATTCATATCGCGGGCAGCCGCGATGAATGGAACGAAGGAAGGAAAGCTACATGTCAGGTCTGCGTCAGATCGCCTTTTACGGCAAGGGCGGCATCGGCAAGTCCACCACCTCCCAAAATACACTCGCCGCCCTTGTCGATCTCGGGCAG
>NZ_MDFL01000018.1 GCF_001854785.1 Mesorhizobium sp. ORS 3428 | reverse complement strand
CGACACAAGATCGGCGTAGACGCGACTGTCACCACTTTCGACGGCGAGCTGATCGACGCGTACCTCCCACTGGCCGGCGAGAGTTCAATCGAAGACATCCTTCTTTGGCTGAACACCAAGGATTTCATCATGGGGCGCATCAAGGATCGGCTAGAGGACCAGACGCTATTCGCGTTGCCTACGATCTTGTTGCTCTACTTCGTGGTGGGCAATTTTCCGAGCATCGCCACCTCGCCCGGTTTACTGACCGATGAGGAACTCGGGCCGATATACTCCGATCTTGGCTTGGCCCTCCCGCAGTAGACAACAAAGCACGAAAAGAGGTTGACTTGTGAAAACTCGTCGCTCAGCAKGGGAATTTGCGCTGGAGAAGCGGCTGATAAGTCGTGCATTTCCCCCTGAGAGGCGCTCCGCSCTAAGGAGTTTTCTAACACAAGTTCGCCGAGCGTGACGCTGACGAGTGGCCGCTATCTTGGTTCTCGAATTTGACTGCGAATGAGGGCTGTGAGATCGCCTGCGAACCGCAGCTTATCGCAAATGTCAGCCGAAACCGCCAGGCCGGCAACGGCCCCATTTTGCGGTTGGCACCGGCGAGACGTAGGTGGTCGACAGAGCTAACAATGGGATGGACGTTGTGAAATCCCCTGGCGGTTCGGGCTTCAGGCGGCGGAACCATACGGGACAATACGGGAAGATTCTCGATTYGTGCCCGCGAAAAAATCAATAAAATCAATAGCTTGCACACATCCTCCGGGCCCACCATAATCCTTGATTTCATTGATAAAAAGTGACATCGGCCCAAAACGTCTTGGGCCCATTATGGGCCCAGAGAGTCGGCGCGGCCATGTTTGTTCTTGATCGATTTGTTCAATTGACGACTCGCAGGRCAGCTCGTCGCCTCATGGCATCGCGTTTGGCCTCGCGCTCGTTGATGGCACGGGCGATATCAACTGCGATCCGCTTCTTGTTTGCCTCACGCACGTAGTCGTCAGTCACGGTCATCGAGGAATGTCCCATTGCCTCCATAATGGCGCGCGCCTGAACATTGCACTCAGCGAGGTATGTGCCGAAGGTGCGGCGCAAACCATGGAGCGTGTAGCCGTCGGGAATCCCCGCTTGGCGCGTCCAGTGCTGYATCATGCCAGTCAAGCTCTTTTCGGAGAAGGGCCGGTTGTACGCGCTCTTCAACACGGTGCCGCCCGTCGAGCGGTCGAGCGGTTCCAAGGCCGCCGCCAGCTTGTCGACGACCGGGATGAACATTTCCCTTCCGCCGTGGCGATTGCGGTTCTTCTTCTGGCGAAAATCAAAAGCTTCGATCAGCTCCAATGAGCCGTCGAACAGTTCAATCTCCTCGGAAACGAGATCGTCCCACTCCAGGGCGGCGATATCGCTGCGCCGATTTCCAAGCCAAAAGCCCAGCGCATAGCATGTACGCGCGGCCGTGCCGATCGGGTGCCGTGCCTCGAACTTCTCGCGAACGGCGATCGGCCAAGCGGGATTCTTTGTCGATTTAGGTACACGCACGCGGATTGAGAGCGAGGGGTCGTCTTGAGGCTTGATCCATTTCTCAATCTCGATCGCCACCCATAGCAGTTTCTTGATGGCGACCAGCATGTGCTTGGCAACCRTGCGGTTTGTGGCAAAGATGCCTTCGATGATGGCACGAAGCCGATCCGCATCGAGGTGTTCGACTGGCGTATCGCGCCAGGTCAGAGGGTAGTTTGGATTAACCTGCAGGTTGAGAAAGCGCTCGATTAGCCGCACATTTTTCTTTTGCGTAGCTTCGTCAAAGTCCAGCCACTCCATCGTGGTCTCAAGCCGGCGCGAGGCATGGCCAAACGTTTTTGGTAGGGCCCGACCAGGCAGATCGATAATCGCCGCCTTCCTGCCGAAACCCTGCGTGGCCTTTTGATATTCGGCTTCAAATTCCGGATCGCCCGGCTTACCGGGAAGYCGAACTTYGGGCATGCCCTTTGCCCGATAGCGGTAAACGATCCTGCCATTCTTTGTGCGCGAAGAGACGCCGGGATAGCGAGCATCCTTGAAGGGTCTGGGCATAATAATCTCCTCCGACACTTCTGCCGCAGCTAATCATTACGCGACGATTTGTCCTGCACTGCGTTGGGTGAARGAGCATTGCTTTCCATCGCGATCCGCAGGAGCAGAGGATAGGGAAAGCCTCTGCCTTGCTCGATCCCCTCAAATGTGCGCCTCGGGATTCCCAATGCCTTGGCCGCAGCTTCAGCAGTGAGCCTTTCCCTGGCCCGCCAGGCTTTCACATCTTTGGCAAGCTTCTCATTCTCGCTCACTTCAAGCCTTCCTGATACCTTACTACGCCTTTAGCGTATACGCAATCAGCGTATCTCTCATCTTTGTTGTCCGTCTCGTCTGCTTCGCTCCAACAACACTTGGAGACCATTGTCTTTGTCCGGCAACGATGTGAAGGCGATGTCGAGAGCTACGCGATCCCAGACGGCACGGCTGTTGATGCGCTTAGGCTTCGGCATGCGCCCATCAGCGACCATCTCGTCAAAAAGAGTGGATCCGACACCAACATAACGGGCCGCTTCTTCACGAGAAAGGCCTCGCGGCGGATATGAAACTGCGTCACTATTCATCGACGCTGGCTCGGATGGTTGGAGCAGCGGCAGTGCCACATGGGGGAGTTTCGTTTCTTAAGATCGGGCGAGTGTTGGTGACGCAACACAAAGGTCATCTTCATACGAGTTCAGCCGCGGGGGTAGATCGTGCTCACTTAGATAAGGCGCGACGCGTKCGGAAGAGGCCTTACTGGGTGTCTCGGCACAAACTGGCAAGGGCGTGTGAACCGGATGAATCGCCGCAATAGAGCGTTGCAGAGACTTGGCTTCGCGATACGCGGCTAGAGATCGGCTTGCTCGGCGCTCGAAACTGATCAATCTCAGGTATCTGAAGCGGCGGACAGTGCGCCCCCCGATTTTTACTTACGCCGTAAAATATTCAGTTTTTTTGGCCCTTTTTCGCAGCTGGTTACGCGGCGCCATTACAGGTTGGCATACAGTTCYGCACGTCTCGATCCGCGATGCCTAGGCGATAAGGCGTTCGTGCGTTCTTGCTCACCTTGGGTGACACTGCGGTTCGAGGAACACCAGATGACAGAGGCGGAATCCAAGTAAAGAAAATCCTATTTTGCTTTCAAATGCTTACGGGTAGGCCAACCGCAGCTGCTACCAACAGAAATACCAACAAAATATTTCTGTGGATAGGTTCGGTTCCTGAAAAGGGCCTGTAGTCACTACCACCGTTCTTAAATGGGCGCGCGCGATCGAGCCAAAGGTTCGGTACCGTCGATCGCTCGAGTCGGCGTATCCGGGATTGAACTCTCATCACTTTGGGACTGGCGGAGATAGCGAACCCCCGCGGCTTCCTAAGGGTCACGCAGCTCATCGCGCATCTGATGCGGGACTAGTTCGTCCACGGGCGAGAGCAGCGGCCGTTCGGACCGCACGCTCGGGGGCTAGGAGGACACATTCCCCAGGAACCAGGCGAGGCCACATCGCGCTTGTCTTTGAGCATCCGGAAAGGCAGCGGATGCCTGCGAGCCTTGGCCTATCCATTGAGGCCGCCCGGGGACAACAGACAGAGATAGTGGGACGCTTTGTCGCCTAGGGATCAGCGGAAATCGGCGAAGACGCGCCCCGGCCGACCACGTGGCCCGTTTCCGCTGACGGCTCGATCAGGCTGCGGTGAAGTGGGCGGTTAGCTCCTCACGCCGGACGACGCCAAAACCTTCATCCGCAAGTACATGCGCGCRCTGTTCAGAGGGCAGCCGCGCGTCGGATCCGGAGCGATGTATTTCCAGGCGCGTTCCCAATCCTCTCGTGTGCGGACGCCTTTTTCGCCCATTCGTTGGTGCCGCGGTAGACGATTGCCGAGCAGCTCAACAAGGCATGGGACCGCCGCGACGCACCGCCTCACGAAGCAAAGCCGGTGCCGGTCGTTGAGACTTGGCCGGTCGGTTCCGTCGGCGAGRCCTTTGACGCCCAGGCCGAAGACCCATCAGGGCCGCACGACTGAGGCTTCGTCCCGCGTCCAGCCGGCCTCTACCATGCAGTCGAGGATCGCCTGAAAGCCCGGCTCCATTGCTTCCTGGCCGTCGATTTCTCGGTCGGGATAATCGCCAGTCCGCCGGGCTGCCTAATCACAGGAAAGCCTCCCCGTCGCCTCGGTGCTCGTAGCAGAACTAGTGGGGCGCTCGTTTCGGCTTGGCAAAAACCCCGTCCCGCATCCTTGCCGCACCCGGAATGCTCGAAGACTTGCCCAAGCGGGCCGCGCTCGCGCGTCTGGGCGCCCTCTCCGGGGCGTGTCGGCTCGTCGCTCATGGTTCGGGCTCGAAGTATTCCAGGATGATCATATAGCCAGCGTCGACCTTCATGCGCGGGGCATAGTCGGTATCGTGATTGTTGATGCATGGTCCTGCTGCCAGATAACGTTCGGGCCGCGGCCGCCATTGTCGGCGGCCAGTTTAACTTCATGTGCAGCACCGTTTGGATTGTTTGGGCACGTCTTGACGGCATAGCGCAGCGGCATGTGACATCTTCCCTCAGCTGCAAAACGATTCCACGAATGTTCCTTTTTTGTTCTTATCGGGCATGAAATGCCGGCAAGGCGACCGGGCACAATATGCTTTTGAAGGAAGGATGCGCCTGCGGAAAGGTGCGCTACTGCCGTTCAGCCGACCTGACGATGGTGTATGGCGGTGGCGCAGATCCTTTCAAGTTGAAGTTCGACTGCAGCCGCTGAAAGCCCGAGATCAAGCTGACACTCCTTGAGCTCCACGCCGACCACCTGCCGAAAAAGCTTGTCATCCACAAGCCGATGGTACCGACCTGCCGCCTATTGTGATCCTATCTCAGTGAAGATGCACGCGGCCGCTGCGCTCGCGAACAGACGCGAAGGCTTCCGGCCTTCTGTGGACCGTGGCAACGAACACACGGCCTGCACCCCATGATTTGTCCGCTAGTCATGGTGCCTGCCTGGCCGGCTGGACCTGAATGCTCAGYAGGTCCACCAAATGCGGCGCATGCGAATGTGAACTCGGCCTCCTACTCTCGCAGCGGTTGGCACGGGCACCTCGGATCTCGATCGGCAACGCAGAACGGGATGCCTAAGTCCGYGGCCAAGAAGGCGAATGAAGGTGTGGACAACCAACGATTGCCGCTCGCAGAGCGCCTGCACTTAACAGTACCGTAGGCTGAGAACAAAAACTGRATGTTCGGGAGATGGAATTGCCCAAGAATATCGTCGTCTGTTGTGATGGCACAGGCAACGAGATCGGCGTCAATATGTCCAATGTGCTCAAGTTTTATCGAATGCTTGAGAAAAACGAGAACCAGCTGGTATATTATGATCCTGGCATCGGTACCTTGGGTCAAAGAAAGACATGGGGGAGAATACGTCAAAACACGAAGGGTGTCCTGGGGCTCGCAACGGGATATGGACTGGACGATGACGTGTTGGATGCCTATCGTTTTTTGGTAGCAAATTATATTGAAGGYGACCGGATATTTCTTTTTGGCTTCAGCCGCGGCGCGTATAGCGTCCGAGTGCTTGCCGGCTTCATCCACCTGCTGGGCCTGTTGCGAGCGGATCAACTTAATTACGTGGGATACGCGCTGTCGGCGTATAAACAAGCAGCGATGGATGGTTCGGGCCTTTCCGCAGCTTGGCATTTCCGACGCATTGTTGGTGGTCGAACAGTACCGATCAAGTTTCTCGGAGTATGGGACACTGTAGCATCCGTCATTGTTCCGCGCCCAGATCGGTTTTACATCCCCAGTCTCGAGTCGCTTCCTTATACGCTGCAAAATCCGGGCGTTGAAGTCGTTCGGCACGCCATTGCGATCGATGAATTTCGTCGGAYGTTTCGATTGCGGGAATGGAAACAGGACCAGGATTACAAGCCGAACCGCTTTTCCACCTCGCCGCCGCAAAAGCAAGACGTTCGCCAAGTCTGGTTTGCTGGCTGTCACTCCGACATTGGCGGTGGTTATCCTGAGAGCGAAAGCGGGCTGTCAAAGTTTGCCCTGCGCTGGATGACGCAAGAAGCGAAGATCAACGGGGTGAAGCTTAATACCGCCATGGTCAACCATCTTGTCGATGGCAAGCCCCGCAAAGGCAGCGAGCATAGCTACCAAGAGCCCGATGYCGCCGCTCCGCTACACAACTCCGCAACCGGCGCCTGGCGCATTCTTGAATGGCTGCCGAAAAGCCAGAAGCGTCGGGAATGGCCTGCTCGCAGTCCACTAATGGGATTCTATTTGCCGCGATGTGAACCGCGGCCGATTCCGGAAGGCTCACGGATCCACGTGTCCGTTCTTGAGCGAAAGGAACTAGTTCCGTCGTATCAGCCGCAAAATCTACCTCAGGCCTTTGAGGTYGAAAATTGATGACTGGACAGATCATCTCAATGGCCGCGGCGCATTGTGACTCGCTATCGCCGAAGGCACTTCGGTGGYTGTAGCCAGTAGTCAATGTGCACCTTTCCTATCGATTTCGCTTTGCAAAGCGATTGACGACACGGGACAGAGCCGAGTGCATTGCTCACCGCCTGCCGTGAGATAGCTGGAGAAATCGCCGACAGAAAAAGGCGGGAAAGACCAAGATTCCCGGCACCTCATGACCCGCATATGAGCAGCGGCGGAACCACCTTCGGCTGGGCTCACTATGTCGAGAAGCGCCCGCCGAACTGGTTTGTCGGGGACTGTCTGACTGACATCGTCAACCAAATGATCGTGGTGGYCAGACGAGGAAATCTCTATTCGCTTTTATTCTCCGATATCGGGCTCAGAAGTGCCGTTTCTAAAAAGATCCTGCGCGCAACCAGAGGACCACTGGCAACAATCAGGGGTCTAAGTCCAAGTGAAATCAACAGGGGGTTGTCGAGAGCCGGGTCCGAACGCTTTGCTGAGTGGGACSCATCGCCGAACCTCATCAAGGCTGACTCAAAAATTCTCTCCGGGCTGGAGCTTGAGACGTCGCTCGACCCTCTCGGCGACGAAACATACTACTTCAGCTCAGTGCGCAGCACCATGCGGATGCAACGTCCTGTGGTCGGCGCCAGCCCAAGCGGAAGCAGGATCTGGATTGGCCCTACCAGCTCCTGGGAGGACTTCACACATGCGATCACACAGGTTCTTGATCGGGCTTCTACCTGCATGGACGACACGACGCGAACCGACAAACCGCTTCCCGCTCTCGCATCCGCAGTAGCCAGTCCGGTGGGGTGTCGAGCAACCTTACGATATTGCACTCAACGTACCCGAGCAGGTCAATGATGGGTCTGCGGACAATCAGTCAGACCAGGTTAGGTGGCTTCAGCAGTTCGGTGATGCTGCCCGGTTCGAGATTGCACCTAGGGCGGCCGGAAGCCCCGACTTTGATGCGATCGTCTATCGGGGAGACTTGAAGCTAGGGCAGCTCCGTTTTGAATTTGAACAGTCGTCGGCCCACGATCTCCGCTTGGTGATACGCAAGGTGGAGGGCTTCGACCGGGATCAGCGGGACAGGGAAATCCTGAGGATTTGCCGGAATTCCGAAAATCTCACGATCTACTTCGACACTGGTCATACATTTTCGCGGGGCCACTTCTACGAAACCAGGTTTCGAGACGCCAAATTTTCAAACTGGCAATGGGTTCCGATGGGGATCGATGCCACCGAATTCTGGCAGGAGAAGCCGCTCGATGGTCAGCGATTTGCCAGAATACCGGCAACGCCAACGATAAATCATTGTTCGGTTTGGTGGCCAGGCATTGGCCCAATCTAAAGACTCGTGGTCCGCAAACTGGCTGRCTAGTTTGTGACGACGGCGCCATGGAGTCAGYGGATTTCACTCACATCGATCAGACAACTGAGCCTCTTAGTCTTACCTTGATCCACGTGAAAGGAAGCGGCTCGGATAAGGTCAATCGAGGTCTGTCCGTCTCCGACTACGAGGTTGTGGTTGGACAGGCTATTAAAAATCTGCGCCATATCGACCGAAGCCTCCTACGCGACAAGCTAAGTTTAAATTCTCAGGGCGTGCTTGCAGACGCAGTTTGGTACCAGGGCCAGCGGCAACAGAATAGAGACGGCCTGCTTGCGATGCTCGATAGCTTTGGGTCCAACTTAGACAAGCGAGTGGTTGTGTTGCAGCGTACGCCTCCGACGAAGGCCGCCTTGCGCGAGCATGGCACGGTAGCGAGGCTGCGCTCTTAAGGTCGTCCTTACGAGCGTAGTTTGCAGCACAGCATGAGCCAGATGATGTTATTGACCGGGCCGGAGCGTCGTCGTCGTTGGAGTGAAGAGGATCAGTGCCGGATACTGGCCGCGACATTCGCGCCCGGGTCCACGGTTGCGGCGGTAGCGCGTCAGTACGATGTCGCGACCAGCCTGATCTATAAGTGGCGCCGCACGATGAGAGCCCGCGGGACGGGCTTTGCCGAAGTTGTCGTGGTTCCCGATGAGCCTGTCGCCGCTTTGAGGCCGGCGGCGCCACCAGYGGTGATCGAGCTGGAGATCGCCGGCAAGATGCGGCTGCGGATTCCGCTGACCACGCCACCGACACTGGCGGCGGCGATGGTGAAGGCGCTGGGCGTTTCATGATTCCGGTTCCGAGCCAGGTGCGGATCTGGTTGGCGGTCGGCCGGACCGATATGCGTCGCGGGATGCAGGGCCTCGCTCTGCAGGTTCAAGAGACGTTGGGCCGGGATCCGCATGCCGGCGATCTTTATGTCTTCCGCGGTCGCAGCGGCAATCTGATCAAGATTATCTGGCATGAT
>NZ_MDFL01000017.1 GCF_001854785.1 Mesorhizobium sp. ORS 3428 | reverse complement strand
CAGGACGGCACTTATTGTAAATCCAAGCGTTGGTTGCTGGAAAATAGCCGGCGCTCCATTTTAGTTAGCCTTTCGCCACCGCTCGGGCCGACTAGGACCGTCTCGCTAATGGCAATTCCACCGCCCGAGGTATACATATGGAAGACCATACCTTCCTCCAAGTTCCATTCTGAATTCGGGAGGAAGACCCAGGTAAAATCACTTCCGCGTATTAAGCGGGTTGAATAATAACCCAGTGTGTATCCAGTGATATTTGGGTAACTATCCCGAATTCCACTATCGAGCGCTCCTTGCCTCATAATGCGGTCGACGTCCTTTGCAACTGCACCGGGTTTCATGGCCGAAATCTGCTCGTCCTGAATTTCAATCATCTTTCTAGATAGAACGTCTAACTCCGTCGGGATATCGCCCAAGACCACGCAGCGCATCATCCTCGAACTATAGCCCTCGAAGGAAGGCGCCAGTTCGATATGGAGGATATCTCCCTGCTGGAGCGGGGCCTCGCTAAGATGGCCGTGAAGGGAGGCCCATTTTTCTCTACCGGCAGTGACGACCCCAGCCCAGTCGGGGTCACCCCCGTGCCGAACGCAGGATTCGACAGCCGTCCGTGCAGCCTCCCGTTCGGTGCCGCCTAACCTTGCTGTGTTGACTACGTCACGCATTGTGGCATCGTTGATTGCGCTGGCCGTGCGGAGCTTTTCCAGTTCAGCTTTTGACTTCAACTTGCGAAGCTTCCACGGCAGGTTGTCTACGTCGACGAAATCGACATGCGGTAATTCGCGCTTTAAGGCCCCGAAGGTGTGGACCGTGAGGGCATGGCTCCGCAGGTCAACACCGATGCGCTTGCGATCGAGCCCTCGTTGGCGAATCTTCTGTGCAATTGCCGTCACCGGGTCCACCTCGTCGGCAAAGCCGACAATGTCCTCAACCCATGTCCTTTCCTGCAACGGAGYGACGTCAACCCACCTCAATACAAAAAAAGCCTCGCCATCAGCTGGGATGAGGCCAGCACGATAAAACGACAGGGACGATTCATAGTTGAAGTAGTATGCAGCCGTCTCGCAGTCATCTATAAGCAGCGCATCTAGTTTGCGAGCGCGCAATTCGGCGCGCAGCCGTTGTACGCGATCTTRCATTTCGCCGCTTGAAAACTGCATTAAAACTTCCTTTCTTATTACCGTGTTGATTTCTACTTTACGGCCGCTGTTTTCTGAAATGTATCACATGCGGATTCCCTGAGAACGCCCAAAAAATTCTTGTCGACCTCGTACACAATTAATACCTGGCGCGCATCAGCTGCCTTTCGGGGCCGCATCTCAATCGCGGGCGCGAATGGAGGCCTTATCCAGCTCAGCTAGGAGTTCCCAAACTGTAACAAGCGAGCGCTGCGCGTTAATCGCAGCGTATTCCGTTGAATAGGCCAATGGAGGTCTTCCGGGTCGCTATCAGATATACCAAATCGGCATAGGTTCTCACAGCCGAAGGTCTCCTGGGGGAGAAGACTCGGTGCCGGGAGGACGTCCACATCTCTGGCAAATCCAGTGCGCTTCGAGGTGGAGGGTTCTAACATCTCGACTTTGTAGTCGATGCCGCTGCCCAGACGCGTCCGACCGGAATTTGCTCGCGGAAGAAGCAGCCCGAAAGCGTGCTCATACTCCTCTGCACTGGCCCGCCGGTAGGGTTCGAAACCAGCATTGCAAGCACATTGCCGTCCATAGGCCGCACCTGGTGGTTCCACGCGCGGCCGGATCTGAAACTCGCGATGCCTCTGCAACAGAAGTTCTAGGCCGTAGACGCACTGGCGCGCAGCCACAGACGCATTGAGGCAAACTGGACGATGGCGAGGAAGTTCGCGGCGAGCTTGTCGTAGCGGGTTGCGATACGGCGGAAATGCTTCAGCTTGGAGAAGAAGCGTTCGATCAGGTTGCGCCCTCGAATAAGGCGCTTGTTGAGCAGGGCTTCCAACGTCGGTTGCTCTTGGGCGGGATGTTGGGCCTGGCACCCTGGCCTGGATTAATTCGCGGATACGGTCGGCGTCGTATGTTTGTCAGCYAGTATGATCGTGCGCGGACCGACATGGTCGAGCAGCGTGTCGGCGATCTGCCCCATCATGCGTCTGTCCAGCGGTTAAGTCGAGCCGCATCGGGAGGCCTTGCGATCAACGACGACGTGGATCTTGGTCGTGAGCCCGCCGCACGATCGACCGAGACAGTGATCTGCACCCCCCTTTTTTGCCGTCGCGGCCTGCTGGTGGGCACGAACTGATGTGCTGTCGATCATCTGGATGTCGCAATCGTGGGCGGCGATGATGGCGTCCATCTCCGATCCCAGACGCCAGGCTTGCGCCATCGCATGAAGCGATTGTAACAGGTGGTGCGCGGCCCATAGGGCTCGGGCATGTCGCGCCACGGCGCCCCAGATCTCGGCACCCAGAAGATCGTGCCGTTTCATGATTCAGCACATATCGRCTCATRYCGATGTGACCCTGACCGACTTCGAGTCGCGTGTGATCAAACCGCTGTTGCCCAACAAGCCGCGAGGCGTTCCACGAGTCGATGATCGACGTGTGTTGAACGGCACGAAGAGCCTTCCAATCTGACGTTGTCAGCGAACCACCTAGCATTGYCATGCAGGAATCGAGTGCTTGACGCGTTCACTCAAGACGGACAGCGATCGACCTTGGCGAATGCCCGCGCAACCGCCTGCATTAAGCAAAGAATGTGAACCGGGCGGGGCGGGTTAACATGCAACATGCTCTCGCCTGGAACCGACGAGATCGTTACCGCGCCATATTCCTACTACATGCGGCRAACCGTCACGTGCTATGTCCAGCTCTGATCCTCGCTCCCGCGTTTCGATTTCTCCTTCAGAGGGTTAACCGACGCTCTGCTGACGAAACGGATCTTAGAGAGCAGAGCATGCATGCCTTACTGAGGCCGGGCCCGGGACTGYGTTTGCAGGATGCCTCGGGCAACGACGTGTGCTTGGATCTCGGCAGCGCCTTCGAAGATGTTCAAGATCCGGGCGTCGCAGAGAATGCGCGATATCTCGTATTCTAGCGCGTAGCCATTACCTCCGTGGATCTGGAGTCCGGTGTCGGCGTTTGACCAAGCARCTCGGGCAGCGAGCAGCTTGGCCATGCCAGCGTCGATATCGCAGCGCGCACCCAAATCCTTCTGGCGAGCGGCGGAATAAGTTATCTCGCGGGCCATCACCATCTCGGTGATCATCATCGCAAGCTTATCATATACCCGCGGAAAGGCTACGATCGATCGGCCAAATTGCCGGCGCTCCAGCGCATAGCCTAACGCCAACTCAAACGCCCGACGTGCAACGCCGACCGCGCGAGCTGCAGTCTGGATGCGCGCGCCCTCGAATGTTCGCATCAACTGTCGAAAGCCCTGCCCCTCAACCTCGCCAAGCAAACCGCCAGGCTGCACGACAAAGCGATCAAAAGAGATGTCGTACTCGCRCATCCCCCGATAGCCGAGAACCTCTATTTCGCCGCCACTCATGCCGGGACACGGAAAAGGATCCTCTCTGGTGCCGCGTGGCTTCTCGACAACCAGCATGGAAAGGCCCCCGTGACCGATCGACCCGGGATTGGTACGGGCCAGCACTGTCATCAAATCGCTCCGCGAAGCATGGGTTATCCATGTCTTGTTGCCCTGGATGACCCAGCCGCCGTCGAGCGTTTTGGCCGCTCGGGTCTTTAAACTGGCAAGATCAGACCCGGTGTCCGGCTCGGTGAACACCGCGGTCGGCAAGATTTCTCCCGAGGCAATTCGGGAAAGCCACCGCTGCTTCTGCTCGGCGGTTCCCGCAGTTGCAATCAGTTCACCGGCGATCTCTGAGCGTGTGCCGAGCGAGCCGGTTGCAATCCAGGCCCGGCTCAACTCCTCGGTCACAACACACATCGCGAGTTTGCCGAGGCCCAATCCGCCGAACGCGGGATCGATACAGATGCCGAACACTCCGAGCTGCGCCATCTGAGCGATGATTTCGTCCGGGACCAACTCGTCCCTCAAGTGCCAGCCTTGGGCATTGGGTAGGATGCGCTCGTTGGCGAAGCGTCGCATCTCGAGCCGGATCATGTCGAGATCGTCGTCGCCAAGCTTTTCACTTACGGCTTCTCCTTGCGCCGTCAGAGAAACAAGCTCCTCCCGGTGCGCGGCAGAATTGCCATGAGCCACGAAAGACTCGACTGAGGGATGGCGCTGAAGCACCAACGCCTCGCCGGTAGCTTCAAGGTCAGCCGGGCGCAAAATCTCGTTTTGACTCATCGGCAGGCCACCCACCAGCTGGCCAAGATACTCGCCGAACCCGATAGCGATTACGAGTTCGTCGCCGCGCTGCAAGCTGCCTTCCTGTAGATGCCGAGCACCCCAGGCAGCAACAGCATTGAGTGTAGCCACCGATGTTGYCACCCAAGCAAAACCGTGGGCCGCCCGCTGAAACCGATCAAGCGAGCGCGAAACCACCTCCCCCTGGGGGGCAACCAGGGCTTCGATTTTTTTGCGGACGCCAGCGAGGTAGCATTCAGCGGCGGTTATGGCATCGTTCGCCAAAGCTATAAGCGACGCGCCTGAAGCGAAATCTGGATTAACTGTCACACTTTGGCTCCTGCGCTCTGGACGACGCCGCTGTCATGCAAGGCTGCTATCTCGTGGCTGGGTAAGGCGAGAACGCCGGCCAGCACCTCTTCCGTATGTTCCCCCAAGTTCGGGGCTCGTGTAGGCGCATGTCGCTGGAATTCTCGGAACGTCGCTGGATAACCTGGCGTTGGGTAGGTGTAACCGCTGACGTGGTCCACCTCTGTGAAGAGCTGGCCTTCTGGTTGGAAGGGTTTCTCCCTGGCAACTGCCTCTGACACTGTGCGATAAGGTCCCCAGCATGCGCCGGCTTCATCAAGCCGTTCGGTCAGTTGAGCAGCCGAGCTCGCTGAAACCACATGTGCAACTAACGCGCCCAGGCGATCACGGTATTCATAGCGAAGCCCTTCATCCTCCGCGAAAGAGACACCAAGTTCAGCCTCCAGCGACGCAACCTCGGCTTGAATTTCAAGAGCCTGCACGAGACCGCCCCATTGGCGACCGGTAATAGCCACAATCATCAACCGCTGACCGTCTGCCGTGACAAAATCGCGACCAAAAGCTCCGAAGAGGTCATTGCCTATCTTGGGGCGATCACGCCCGTTAACAATCACCTCCGCCACTTGGCCCAGCGTGCCGAGAGTTGCCGCGGCGACATCGCTTAGTGGCACCCGGACCTCCTGACCCAACCCGGTGGCGTGACGACTAATGAGCGCCGCGAGAACGCTGGTGGCGGCGATTGATCCGGTCAAAAGGTCCCAGGCGGGCAGAACGTGGTTGACCGGAATGGGATTGTCGGCTGGGCCAGTCATCATCGGGATGCCCATGGCGCAATTGACAGTATAATCGACGGCATTGCCGCCGTCGGCATGGCCCATAATACGCGCCGTGATGAGGTCGGGACGTCGGCTGACTAGTCGATCGTGCGACAAGAACCCGGCCACCGGATAATTCGTAACGAAAATGCCCGCGCCATCACCCGGGGCCGTCACCAGTGCCACGGCCAGCTCGCGTCCCCGAGGGTTCGAGAGATTGATGGCAATGGATTTCTTCGACTTGTTTAGACCTTCCCAATAAAAACTGCCGCCCCCTGGACAGCGCGGCCAGCGATGAAAATCGGGACCACCGCCGACCGGATCGAAGCGAATGACCTCGGCGCCCAGTTGGGCGAGCGAGAGGGCGCAGAAGGGAGCGGCTATGAAGGAGGCTCCCTCGATTACCCGCGTACCGTGAAGAAGTCCGTACATTTGTGGCTCAGCCTCGTTCAGATCCGACCCACCCCATGCTGAAGGTATCTTCGTTCATCAAGGAAAACGGCGCCATCTATTCATCAGATGAATATAGCATCCGAAAATCCACGACTTTCTTCTTGGGCCCTCTATTGATCGGCGCCGAAACAATGAAGCCGTAGAGCGAGCGTCGATGACTCTGCCCTTTAGTGGCGACAGCGCCTTTTTCCTGGATTTATACGCACGCTTTGTGAAAGACCCGGCCTCAGTCCCAGCCGACTGGCGCGTCAAGCTCGCTATGATGGAGGCGCCGGCGCAGAACATCAGCGACAACGGCGAACGATTGGCCGAGTTGTTTCGGATCTATGGTCACCGGCAGGCCCGCCTCGATCCACTTGAATGGAGTGCCCGCAGCCCAGTGCCGGAACTGAACTCGATTGTAGCCGGCGAAGAGCCCATCGCCTTGACGCTGGCCGGCCAGAAAATGACGTTGCCAAAATCGCAGGCGATCACCACACTTGGCTCGATCTATTGCGGCACGGCTGCGATCGAGGCCAGTCATGTACTCGATGCTGGTGAACGTGAATGGGTTCATCAGCGGTTTGAACGCGAGATCCTCGCGGAAGCTGATCAAAACGTTTATGCGCGAACGCTCGAGGCGGTGATGCTGGCCGACGAGTTCGAAAATTTCATCAAAACAAAATGGCCGACGAAGAAGCGCTTCGGCATAGAGGGGGCAGAGTCGTCGGCTGTCATCTCCCGCGAGATTTTTCGCAGCGCAGCCGAGGCGGGTGTTAAGGAGGTAGTGATTGGTGGCATGCATCGGGGCCGCTTGGCGACGCTTGCGACGGTTCTCGGCAAATCRCTCCCAGCGCTAATTGCCGAGATCAAAGGGCGCGACCTCACCGACAAAGATGCGACGTTTACCGGCGACGTGCCTTACCACAACGGTCTGGCAGCGCAGGTCGATACTGGCGCAGGTCAGGTGGCTGTGCGCCTGCTGCCACACCCCTCCCATCTCATCGTCGTCGCGCCCGTGGCCATTGGAGCGGCGCGCGCCCGGCAAGAGCAGAAGGCGAGGGCCAATGCTGGCGCAAATGGCGCGTCGCAGGTCCTGCCTTTCCTGATGCATACTGATGCTGCCTTTGCCGGCCAAGGTCTCGTCTGGGAATTGTTCCAAATTTCCGGGCTCGCCGGGTACAGTGTCGGGGGCACAGTCCACCTTATCGTCAATAACCAGATTGGGTTCACGACCCTCCCGTCCGAGGGCCGCTCTTCGCCGCATCCGAGCGATATCGGCAAGGCCTTCGGTGTGCCGATCTTCCATGTCAATGGCGATGACCCAATCGCGGCCGCCGCAGTAGCCCGCGTTGCGGTCGCATGGCGCAACGCGACCGGGAAGGACGCAATCATCGACTTGGTCTGCTACCGGCGCAACGGCCACAACGAACTCGACGAACCGCGTTTCACGCAGCCGCTGACTTGGTCCAAGGTCGACGACCGGGCAACCCTGAAGCAACTACATTCGAATCGCGTCAGGGCCACTTCAGCCGTAGCCTTCGATATGGCGGACGCGAAGCGCAAGGCCTTTCATGAGGCGCTCGAGCATGCCTATGCGACCTATGACCAGGTGCTYAACAGCACACCGGAACGGCAGACGGACATTTTTGCCCCGCCGCAGCCCRCCGRCCCCTTCCCCTTCGGCACCGTGACCGGTGTGGCTCGCAGTCGCCTTGTGGATTTGGCTCGACRCATGAGTGTGGTCGACGAAGGCTTCGAAGCCGACCCGAAAGTGCGCAGCTTCCTGAAGGCAAGACTGGAGACAATCGAGAAGGACGCCGGCTTCAACATCGCAACCGCAGAGGCTCTGGCTTTCGCCTCTCTTTTGGATGAAGGCAACTCGGTGYGGCTGAGCGGACAGGATAGCGTCAGAGGCACGTTCACGCAGCGCCATTTGGCCTTGCACGACCGGCACACCGGTCGGACGACAACGCCGCTCGCGGCTCTAGCGCGAGCGGGCGCGCGCTTCGACGCGGTGAACTCACCTTTGATCGAATATGGCGTGCTGAGTTTCGAATACGGAATGAGCCTGGCCGACCCCGAGCGCCTKGTGGTTTGGGAGGCCCAGTTCGGCGACTTCCTGAACGGCGCCCAGGTGGTCGTCGACCAGTTCATTGTAACGGCCGAGGCGAAATGGCGTATGAGCTCAGGCCTCATCATTGCCCTGCCGCATGGGCTCGAAGGTCAGGGTCCAGATCATTCCTCGGCCCGCATCGAGCGCATCCTTCAGTCTTGCGCAGGTGGCAATCTTGTTGTCGCAAATCCCTCGACACCGGCAAACCTGTTCCACCTTTATCGCCGACAGCTTCGAGCAACGATCCGCAAACCACTGTTCCTTATTGCGCCGAAGTCGCTGCTGCGCTTGCGCGACTGCGTCTCGAGGCTCGATGAGATCGCCGAGGGAACATCTTTCCAACCAGTCATCGTCAAGCCCCCCACTGCCGCGGCATGCAGCAAGGTGGTGCTCTGCTCGGGCAAGGTGGCCTACGCCCTAAAGGCTGCAATGGCGCAGGAGCGCATCGACGATGTGGCGCTGGTCCGCATCGAACAGCTTTATCCTTTCCCAAGCGAAACAATCGCCGCGGTACTGCAGCTGTACCAAGGTGTCCCTATGGTCTGGTGTCAGGAGGAGCCTTGCAACCAAGGGGCGTGGTCTTTTGTGCGGGAAAGCTTGAGCGAGATGGCGCCCAACTGGCCCTTGACCTATGTCGGGCGGCCGGCGATGGCGGCAGCCGCGGGGGGATCGATTGAGCGGCACGAGGTGGAGCAAAGGGAGATCATGGCTGCCGCGTTATCGTCTGCCGCTCGCGCGCAGGCTGCGGAATAAGCCACTGGACCCGGTCGAGGCCATAAGCTAGGCGATTGGGGATTACAACCGAGACAACTGCCCAATGTCGGTTTTTGAGCCGGTCAGAGCTGTGCAAAGAGGACTGGCGGTACTGCGAGCCATCAGCGAGCAGGGACCAATCGCTGTCTCGGACATCGCAAATCTCTGCAAATTACCGCAGCCAACTGTGGTGCGCCTTGTTGAAACGCTGATCGAGGGCGGTTACGTCTATCGCCTGGCAGGAAAGGCGACCTACAAGGTGACTGGACGGACCCTAGCCCTGAGCCGCGGATATGACCCTCACTTTCGCCTGATCGAGTTAGCAGTGCCTGTGGTGGAGCAGTTGCATATAGAGATCGGCTGGCCTTCAAACCTGGCGGTCTTCGACGGCGACGCCATGGTGATCGCCTATTCCAACCGCGCGGCGCTAGGATTGTCGATCCCCGGCAGGGTCGGCGCGCGTATTCCGCTGGTCGCAAC
>NZ_MDFL01000016.1 GCF_001854785.1 Mesorhizobium sp. ORS 3428 | reverse complement strand
GCCATGCAGGTCGGCCACCGCCTTGACAAGACTAAGGCCAAGGCCGCTGCCCGGCGTGGTGCGGCTGGAATCCAGCCGGTAGAGCCGCTGGAACACCTTGTCGCGCTCCTCGGCCGGTATGCCGGGGYCATTGTCGCGGACATTGACCAGGACGCGGTCGTCCTGCCTAGTCACCGACAGCTCGATCGCGGTGCCCCGAGGGCAATGCCGCAAGCCGTTCTCCACCAGATTGGCGAGCATCTGCATCAGCAGGTCGCGATCGCCGTGAATATACCATTCCGTATCCGGAACGAGGTTGGTCGACAATGACTTCCCGTCATCCTCGGCGACATCGGCATAGACCTCGCCGATGGTGTCGACCACGCCGCCGACATCGAGATCGACGAAGCGCGCCTTGCGGGCCCCGGCTTCGATCTGCGCGATGCGCAGCAGCGCGTCGAAGGTCTCGTTGATCTGCCGGCTTTCGGCGCGCGCGTCGGCAAGGTCGTCGGCGACATCCTCGCCCGAGGCTGCCTTGTCGGCGGCCTGCTCCATGATCATCTGCAGGYGGTTGAGCGGCGTCTTCAGGTCGTGCGCGATGTTGGCGCTGACCTCGCGCATGCCGTCGACCAGCGCCGACAGGCGGTCGAGGGCGGCGTTCACCTGCGCGGAGACAGCGTCGATGTCGTCGCCATTGCCGATCAGCGGGATGCGCGCGTCGAGCCGCCCCTGCGAGACGTCGACCATGGTGGCGGCGATGCCGTCGAGGCGCCGCTGGACCCGCGAGGCGAGCAAGGCACCGCCGGCGATCGCGAGACCTGTGATGAACAGCGTGCCCCAGCCGAAGCTCATCAGCACGATGGTCTCCAACTCGTCGGTCTCGGCAAGCGAGAAGGCGACGGTCAGGCTGTCGCCACCGACCTCGCCGGTATAGGCGCGGTACATTGTGTCGGGGGGCACGCCCGGCAGTCTGGCGCCGAACATCGAGAAACCGTCGGGCAGGCCGGAAGCGGTGAAGTTTCCGGCCAGATGGTTGCCGTCGGGATCGGTCAGCGAGAAGAGCTGGTCCTTGTTCGGGCTGAGGTCGGCATTGTTATTGACCGTGGCAATGAGGTCTTCCTCGTCCTTCTCCRCATAGGTCAGGGCCACGACCGAATAGGTTTCCTTTATCGACTCATCGAGCCGTCTCGCCAGGTCGGTGCTCATCAGCTGGTAAACGATCGCGCCGGACACGATGAAGGCGAGCACGAACAGGAAGGCAAAGGTCAGCGCCAGCCGGAACGGCGTGCTGCGGAGCAGGCTGGGGCGCGTCTCTTTCATATCGGAGCTATGGGTGTCAGAATTCCCGACAGGTGGCGAATGTTTTTTCGCGACGGGCCAGCACTGACAAGGGGCCACTCGCTTTTAAGCAATTCCAGACGGAAAACCGCGTCGCGCTTTTCCTGGAATTTGCTTAGCTTGCCTTCGGCCAGAACAGCCGCAGCAGCGCCAGTGCCGCCAATATCCAAACCGCGATCATGAATATCAGGCCAGCCTTGCTGACCGGCCTGGCGCTGCGGATGGCCTCGTCGCGAAATTCCTGGATGAGACCRGCCGGCACCAGTTTGACCGCCAGCATGATGCCGAGCGGGACGATCAGCAGGTCATCCAGGTAGCCGATGACCGGAATGAAATCCGGAATGAGATCGATCGGGCTGAGGGCATAGGCCGCGACCGCGCCGGCGACGGCCTTCGCATACCAGGGAACGCGAGGATCGCGAGCGGCAAACCATAATGCCACCGTATCGCGCTTGATTGTGCGCGCCCATTGCTTTGCAGTGTCCAGCATCGACATATCGCTTATATACGGACGGCCTGTTGGAAGCGCGAGATCCCATCGGACATGGGTCGTCAATCCGGTGCATGCAGGCTGTAGCCGGTGTTGCRCACCGTGTGGATGAGCGGAACGGCGAACGGCTTGTCGACTTTGGCCCGCAGCCGGCTGATATGGGTCTCGACGACGCTGGTCTTGGGATCGAAATGGAAGTCCCAGACGCGTTCGAGCAGCATTGTGCGGGTGATCACACGGCCTTCGCCACGCATCAGCACCTCGAGCAGGCTGAACTCCCGCGGCTGCAGGTCGATCGCCTGGCCCTGCCTGGTCACGCGGCGCAGGATCAGGTCCATTTCGAGGTCGGCGACGCGCAAGCTGGTCTTCTGCTCCTGCGCCGCCGGCCGACGGCCGAGCGCGTTGACGCGGGCGAGCAGCTCGGAAAAGGCGAACGGCTTGACGAGATAGTCGTCACCGCCGGCTTCCAGCCCTTCGACCCGGTCGTCGACGCCGCCGATCGAGGTCAGGAATATGGCCGGCGTCTTGACGCCCGCAGCGCGCACCGCCTTGATCATCGACAGGCCGTCGAGGCCGGGGACCATGCGGTCGGCGATGATGACGTCGTACGAATTGCGGGTCGCGGCAAAGAGCGCGTCCTGGCCGTTGCGCAGCAGGTCGCAGACATGGCCGGCCTCGGTCAGCCCCCTGACGACGTAGTCGGCGGTTCTTGGATCGTCCTCAATCARCAAAAGTCGCATAGCGCTATGTTGTCCCAGGTTTCTGCCAAGAGCAATTTTGTTCATGGTACAGCTTCCTGACTTTGGGGGTGTCTTCGGCGGCGCTCGACCAGCCCGCCTTGAAATTCGGCGTTGCGACCGGGCCTCACGCTAGCGAGATGAATTCACCTCAGCCTGTCCGCGGCCTTACAAATTCGTAAGAATGGCCGAAAATGCCCCCCGGCCCTCGCCATCGGGCAGCAGAAGGGCTAGAGCAAGGTCCAGGAAAAAGTCTGAAACGATTTTCCGCCCGCAATTGCGCCAAAACAACGAGCTATGGCGGTACTGCRTTTTCCGTGAAACGACGGACCGCCCTAGTGGAGCGTATCGTCTCTGCCTGCAGGAGTGGCTGAACCCGAATGGCTTACACATCGCTCAAGTCAGCGCCGAAAGCGTTCGACCAGCACAAGCGCCTGATCGTCGTCCAGGTCGCCRCAGTGACCGCCATCGTCCTGCTGCTGTTTTCCAAGCCGCACCTTAGCGAGGGCTCGAGCGCGCACGAACTGATGGAAACGGTCGGCTTCGGCTTTGTGCTGGCCTGCTTCCTTGGYCGGCTGTGGAGCATCCTCTATGTCGGCGGCAAGAAGAACGACGAACTGGTCGTCTCGGGCCMATTCTCGATGACCCGAAACCCGCTCTATTTCTTCTCGACCGTCGGCGCGGTCGGTATCGGGCTGATGTTCGGATCGCTTCTGGCGGCCGCGTTGCTGGGTCTCGCAAGCTTCCTCGTGTTCCGTTTCACCGCCAGCCGGGAGGCCGAGTTCCTGTTCGGGAAATTCGGCGCCGCCTACACCGCCTATGCCGAGCGGACGCCGCGGTTCTGGCCGAACCCGATGCTTTATCGCGACCAGGACCAGTGGGTCTTTTCCACCAGCGCGCTGAAAAGCACGTTCCGGGACGGCCTCTATTTCCTGGCCTTGTTCCCTCTGATCGAGACGGTCGAGTATCTTCGCCTGACCGGCGTGCTGCCGACCTTGTTTACCATCTACTGATCAGAACGGTTCACCAATTCACGCAAACCGAACGGCTCTGTCGCTTCGTTTTGGCTGCGTCTGTCAAATGCCAAGAGAACTCGCTTGGCTGCGAAATGCCTTTGACGCACGTCGTGTCGAGACGAATTCGAACGACCATTGGCCGACACGCTTAGCGCCCGCGCGCGGCGCGGCGCGTGCTTTCCAGAAGGATCGCCAGGCAGCCGACCAGGAGCAGCATGCCGCCGATCAGCGGCGGCAACGCCAGCAGCTTCACGGCACCGGCGATCAAGGCAATCAGGATCAACGCCAGCAGCGCAAGGCTGCCGTCGTCGACGAACATGCCGACGAGTTCCTTCAGGGCAAGGCGGACGACGTTCATCGGGCAACTCCTTCAGCGGGCGCGGCATAGGCGCTGCGCAGCCAGCGCACGATGACGAAGGATGCGGCGGCAATGATGGCGAAGATGCCAAGCAGCGCCAAATCCTCGCCGGGCCACCCGGCGCCGAGGCCTTCGCCCGTCCAGAAAATGCCGAAGCTGGTCAGCATCAGGCCGACGACGAATTTGAGCGCGTTTTCCGGCACGCGGGCCAGYGGTCGGTGCACGGCGAGCCCGATAAGCGTCACCAGCACAAAAGCCGCCAGCGCGCCAAGGCTGGCATAGAGCGTCTGGCCGTGTGCCGCGCCGACGGCGATGACAATGAACACCACTTCGACCCCTTCGAGCAGCACCGCCTTGAAGGACGTCACGCCAGCCAGATAGTCGGCACGGCCCTCGCCTGCCTGGCGCTGCAAGGCCGCGGTCTCCCTGGAAAAGGCCTTGTCTTCGTCGCGCAGCGCGAGGACGCCTGCGCTGCGCAGGATCGCCTTGCGCAGCCAGCGCATGCCGAACAGGATCAAAAGCACGCCGACCACGAACTGCAGCACCGTGATGGGTATGAGCGCCAGCAGCGGCCCGAAGGCCAGCACCAGCGCCGCCAGCAGGGCGAGCGCCAGCGCCGCACCGGTCAGCGCCGGGCGCCAGCTGCGCGTCACTCCGACGGCCAGCACGATGGTGAAGGCTTCGACCACTTCGACGAAAGACGCCAGAAAGGAAGCCGTCACGGTGGAGAGGACAGGTGTCAATTCGTGCATGAGTGCCGGCCTTCCGCGTTTTCGTCRCCTCCATCAGATAACGGCGAGCCTGGTCTTGTTCAATCGGTGGCTGGACCCAGGCTACGGCGAATTGGATCAGCTGCTTGCCGGCATCGTCTTCCATAAACGAGGGCGAGGGACGCTGTTCCCAGCGCTTTCCAGCGCCTGTCGCCCAAAGCTGCGCTGCGTTTTGCAGCCCCAATCAAGGATTTGGAGCGTGTCGCCAGAATTGACGCATCGCGCCCCGATCGCCGGTGCCGCAAAAGTGAAAGGGCCGACCCATGGCCAGCCCCTTCATTAAACCTCTGCCAGAACTTAATTTGCCGGCTAATTTACTGCCGCTTCAGGTACCTACCGCTCGTCCTTCAACCGCCGGCAGAGCTCGTCGAGCTGTTCCAGCGTCCGGTAGTCGACACGGATCGTACCGCCCCTCGCTTTGTGCTCGATGGTCACGATCATGCCGATCGTGTCGGTCATCAACTTTTCCAGCGCCAGCGTGTCGGGGTCCTTCTCCGGGGCGGTCGACGCAGATTTCGTTTTGGCCGGAGTCGGGCCGGCGGGCATCTGGGCGAGCGCCTCGGCCTGGCGTACCGAAAGCCCCTCCTCGACGATCCGCTTGGCAAGTCCCRCCGGATCCTCGGCCGTCACCAGCGTGCGGGCATGGCCGGCCGACAGCGCGCCGTCGACCAGCATGTCGCGAATGACTTCGGGCAATTTCAGCAGACGCAGCGTATTGGCAACATGGCTGCGGCTCTTGCCGATCACCTGGCCGAGATCGGCCTGCGTATAGCCATGCTCGTCGATCAGCTGCTGATAGCCTTGCGCCTCTTCGACCGGGTTGAGGTCGGCGCGCTGCACGTTTTCGATGATCRCCAGCTCCAGCGCTGTTCGGTCATTGACGTCGCGCACGATGAGCGGGATTTCGGTCAAACCGGCACGTTGCGCCGCCCGCCACCGCCGCTCGCCGGCGATGATCTCGTAGCGGCCGGGCTGCGATGGCGAGGGCCTTGCCACCACCGGCTGCACCACGCCATGTTCGCGGATCGATTGCGCGAGATCGGTGAGCTCGGCATCGCCGAAATGCCGGCGCGGGTTCCTCGGGTTGGGGCTGACAAACTCGATCGGCACCTTGCCGTCGGCCGCCGGGCTCGGCTTTTCGGGCGCCGCCGGGYGGTCGATCTCGCCGATCAGCGCCGCAAGGCCACGGCCCAGTCTTTTTCTCGATTGGTCTTCACTCATTATTCTGTCCAGATCGTTTCGGGATCGAATCGGCTATTCGTTAACAGGATAATCTGCCAGCGCGACTCAGGCCGCGCGCAGCTTGCGCTCGCGGCGAATCACTTCGGATGCAAGTTGYAGATAGGCCTGGCTGCCGGAGCATTTGAGATCATAAAGGATCGCCGRCTTGCCGTAGGACGGTGCCTCGGAAACGCGCACATTGCGCGGAATGATGGTCTCGTAGACCTTGTCGCCCATATGCGCGCGCACATCCTGCACCACCTGGTTGGCGAGGTTGTTGCGGCCGTCGAACATGGTGAGCACGATGCCCTGTATGGTGAGATCCGGGTTGATCGAGCCGCGCACCTGCTCGACCGTCTCGAGCAACTGGCTGAGACCTTCCAGCGCGAAAAATTCGCATTGCAGCGGCACGAGAACAGAATCGGCCGCCGCCATTGAATTCAAAGTCAAAAGATTGAGCGAGGGCGG
>NZ_MDFL01000015.1 GCF_001854785.1 Mesorhizobium sp. ORS 3428 | reverse complement strand
CACGTCATAGGACGAGACGGTGCGGTCCTTGCGGTCGATGCCGAGGCCGGTACTGGCATTGCCCTGCGGGTCGAGGTCGACAATCAGCACGCGCTCGCCGATCGCGGCCAGCGCGGTGGCCAAATTGATGGCCGTCGTCGTCTTGCCGACGCCGCCCTTCTGGTTGGCAACAGTGATGATACGCGGTCCAGTTTTCATGGGTCTATGCCAGTGATTCATTGTGGGGTCGCCGRGCGCAGATCGGTGATTTCCAGGATGATGCCGTGGGGGTCGGTCATGCTTGGATGTTCTACCAGATCGAAGGCCCAGCGGTGAGTGCTTTCTTCCACTTCGGCCCGGTAATCCCGGCCTTTGTGGAAAAGCGCCCGCGCCCCTTTGGTCAGCCAGGGCGCCGACAGGTCGAGAAGGTCCGGAAGCCCGGCCAACGCACGCGCTGTGACGATTTCCGGCGAGGAAACAATGGCATAGCTGTCATCGATGCGGCGCGCCAGGACCCGCGCCGGCAGGCCAAATTGGCCGATGACGGATTGCAGGAACGAGGCCTTCTTGCGGTTGCTCTCGACCAGGTCGATCGAGGCGCCCGGCCGCTCGCCGAGCAGGAATCCCAAGACCAGTCCGGGAAAGCCGCCGCCCGAGCCGAGATCGACCCAGCGCTTTGCCGCCGGTTCGATTCGCGCCAGCTGGGCGCTGTCCAGAATATGGCGGCGCCAGACGTCGTCCAACGTCGAYGGCGCCGCCAGATTGATGCTGCGGTTCCATTTCAGGAAGAGCTGCTCGAAGGCCTTGAGGCGCTCGAATGTTTCACGTGAAACCGGACCCGCCGCGCTTTGCAGCTCTTCCCAGGCGTCGGCGCTCACGCCACCGACCTTCGCGCAACCAGCTCTGCATTGCGGACATGGGCGACAATGATCGCAAGAGCCGCCGGCGTCATGCCTTCCATGCGTTCTGCATCGGCAATCGAGYGCGGCCGGTGCGCCTTCATCTTTTGCTTCAGCTCATTGGAGAGGCCAGGCACGTTTGAGAAGTCGATGGCCTCGGGAATCAGCCGCGATTCTTCATGCCTGATCTGCGCAACGTCAGCCTGCTGCCGCTCGAGATAGACGGAATATTTTGCCTCCGTGTCGAGCCGCTCCACCGTGTTGGCATCGAGTTCGCTGAAGCGGGGCTCAATTCGCGTGAGCCAGGCCATATCGACGCCCGGATAGGCAAGCAGCTCATAAGCCGAGCGCCGCACACCATCCCTGTTGATTTCCAACCCATGCCGCGCCGCTTCATTCGGCGTGAAGCTGACCGACTTTGCCAGCGCGCGCGCATCGTCGAGCTTTTTGCTGATCGCGCCAAAACGCTGCATCCGTTCGACGGAGACGATCCCAAGCCTGGCGGCGAGGGGGGTGAGCCGCTCGTCGGCATTGTCGGCGCGCAACGAAAGCCGGAACTCCGCCCGCGACGTGAACATGCGGTAGGGCTCGGCAATGCCGCGGCTGGTGAGGTCGTCGATCATCACGCCGATATAGGCCTCGGTGCGGCTGAGCACGACCGGCTCGCCCGCTGACGCCTTGTGCGCGGCGTTGATGCCGGCGAGCAGGCCCTGCGCACCGGCCTCTTCATAGCCGGTGGTGCCATTGATCTGGCCGGCCAGGAACAGACCGGCGACCCGCTTTGTCTCCAGCGTCGTCTTCAACTCGCGCGGATCGACATGGTCGTACTCGATGGCGTAGCCCGGCTGCAGCATCGTCGCCTTCTCCAGTCCGGGGATTGTCTTCAATATGTCGAGCTGCACGTCCTCCGGCAGCGACGTCGAGATGCCGTTTGGATAGACGGTGTCATCGTCGAGCCCTTCCGGCTCGAGGAAGATCTGGTGACCCTCGCGGTCGCCGAACTTGACGATCTTGTCCTCGATCGAGGGGCAGTAGCGCGGTCCCACGCCCTCGATCGAGCCGGAATACATCGCTGAACGCGTCAAATTGAGGCGAATCAACTCATGCGTCGCCGTCGTCGTGCGGGTTATGCCGCAATGGATCTGCGGGTTGGCGATCCGCTCGGTCATCAGCGAGAACGGCACCGGATTCTCGTCCGCCGCCTGGCTTTCCAGCGACGCCCAGTCGATGGTGCGGCCGTCGAGGCGAGGGGGCGTCCCGGTCTTCAAACGGCCAAGCTTAAAGCCCGCACGCGCCATTGTGGCAGACAAGCCGTGGCTTGCCTGCTCGTTCATCCGGCCGGCCACGATCTTCTTCTCGCCGATATGGATCAGGCCGCGCAGGAAAGTGCCGGTGGTCAGCACCACGGCGCCACAGGCGAGCGGGCGTTCTCCAGAAACCAAAACGGCGACAACCCGCCCGTCTTCAATTTCAAGATCCACGACTTCGCCCTCGACCACATCCAGATTGGCCTGCTCAGTGATCGCGGCCTGCATGGCCAGGCGATAGAGCTTGCGGTCGGCCTGAGTTCGCGGTCCCCGCACCGCCGGCCCCTTGCGTCGGTTGAGCAGGCGGAACTGGATACCGGCGGCGTCCGCAATGCGCCCCATCAGGCCGTCCATGGYGTCGATCTCGCGCACGAGATGTCCCTTGCCCAGGCCRCCGATGGCCGGGTTGCAGGACATGACGCCGATCGTGTCGAAACGCAGTGTCACCAGCGCGGTCTTGGCGCCGGCCCGCGCGGCCGCACTTGCCGCTTCGCACCCGGCATGGCCACCGCCCACCACCACCACATCATAGTGATTGGTCATTTCAAGAATCCGGTTTCAGAGATTGTCCGACACATGTCCCCGTCGGCGCTGGCTGTCAAGGATGCAGTGGCAGGAACTGCAGCGGTGATCACCACGAGGCGTCGGCGCTGCCC
>NZ_MDFL01000014.1 GCF_001854785.1 Mesorhizobium sp. ORS 3428 | reverse complement strand
CGATTTCGTGAAGCTGACGAGCCTGAACCCGCGCTCCTTGGCGATGCGGTCGAGTGCGGGAACCCATTGCGCGGCATGGGAATCGCCCACCAGCACGATGGTCCTCGCGCCGGCGGGGTCGCCCAGAAGGCACGCAACCGGTTCGGCGCTCGCCTCCTCCTGGTGGCATTTGGACGAATAGACGACCGGAACGTCTCTCCGCAGTGTCGCCAAAGGAGGAAGAAGATCGACATCGGGCGGGCTCAGCGCGCCTGAAAGCAGGGCAGCCGGCCCGGGGTAGGCAGGCGTGCCGATCAAGGCGGTGTCGATGGTCGCGGACCGAAGGGCGAGGAGGAGACCGCCGGAGGCGGCGACGCATGTCAGTGCCGCGACCGTGCCATAGCTCAGCGGCTTCCACCAGGCGCCGGGCCAAACCTGCCTGTAGCGCTGCTCCACATGCCGATAAGACAGGTCCGACAGCACAATGGTCAGCACTACCAGGAAGACGTTGCCGGCAAGCGTCGGCGAATAGCCCTGCGCCAGGTACAATGTCAGCAGCGGCCAGTGCCAAAGATAGATCGAGTAGGACCGGTCGCCGACGAATCGCAGGATCGGCGAATCGATGCCTAGAAACCGGCCGCCCCCGGTATTGCCGGCCAAAAGTATGAAAACGGTGGCAAAGGTCGGCAGCAAGGCGGCGGCGCCCGGGAAGGGGGTCGCCGATGAGAACAGCACCGCCGATGCGAGGATGCAGGTGACGCCGACAATCGCAAGCGTTCGCTTTACCGGGCTCGCCAGGTTTATCCGGTCCTCGACCAGGCTCAGCAGCCCGCCGAGCGCCAGTTCCCAGATGCGCGTCTGTGTGACGAAATAGGCCTGGGCGGCATCCAGCCTTGTTGTGACCAGCGACGCGATCAGCGACGCGWCAAACACAAGCGACAGCGCCGCAACGAGCGAGCGTCCGAGGGRCAGAGCCCTGCGGCGCGACAGCCAGATCACGCCGATCATGAGGACCGGCCAGACAATGTAGAACTGCTCTTCGATGGAGAGCGACCAATAATGCTGCACCGGTGTCGGCAAACTGTCCGCATCGAGATAGCTGACCGCGATCGAAGCTAGGCGCCAGTTCTGGACATAGAGCGCACTGGCCAGGATCTGCTTGGYAGTCTCCTCCCAGCGCGCCTTCGAGAGGAACAGCAGCGTTCCGCACAGCGTTGCCAGCAGGACGAGGGTCGCGGCAGGCAAAAGCCTCCGGATCCGTCTGGCATAGAATACGAGCAGCGATATGCGGCCGTCCTGCATCGCCATGCGCGCAAGTATGCCGGTGATGAGATAGCCTGAAATGACGAAAAAGACGTCGACGCCTACATATCCGCCGGGAAGAACTGTCGGCCACAAATGGTAAGCGACGACCAGCGCAACGGCCACACCGCGCAGACCCTGTATCTCCGGCCGAAGTTCCCGTCGCTCATCAACCGGCTGCAAGCTACCACCGCAATTGTGAAAAGAGCCGCTTCAACCGTCGCTACGTTTCCGRCTCGCTTCAATRATCCTTGCTCCGTATCAAACTCCGGCCGCGGTCGCCATAGCCACAGATGCAGGACACCCGCGGTGGAGGGCTGCAGGGGCAAATCCGGCTTCCACCTCACTTCGGCATCGCCACAGAATCGGAGGGGTCCGGACCTGAAATCCGAAGATGYCGGCGTGGTCGAAACAGCGGGAACTTCAATTCCTCGGGGCCGCCGGTTGAACTTCGCCGCCCGATGCGAYAAAAGTGCCTGAAAACCATGCCGGACGATGCATTGCGGTYTTAAAAGGCCTGTGCTAGACGGCAATCGACTTTCGGCCGGGGATAGCGGAAGCCGCGCCTCCGTGCTTGGAAAAATTGCAGTAAGGTCAAAGATTTAGCCAGAGTTTTCGCTCGCGCCAACAATCTGCGGCCTGTCAGACAAGAGAAAAGACGGTCCGTGGCCCAATCGTCATCGCCAATCTCAGCTGTCGCAGAACGCTATGCAAGCTCGCTGTTCGAGCTCGCCCTGCAGGAAAATTCGGTCGCCAAGGTCGAGGCCGACCTCAACGATTTCGAGGCGCTGCTCAACAGTAGTGCCGACCTCAACCGGCTGATCAACAGCCCGGTCTTCTCCAGCGACGATCAGGCCAAGGCGATCGGCGCCATCATTGGCAAGGCCAAGATCACCGGCCTCGTCGGCAACTTCCTGCGCGTCGTCGCCCGCAACCGCCGCCTGTTCGCGGTCCCCGGCATGATCAAGGCTTTCCGCCAGATCGCCGCCGATCATCGCGGCGAGACTTCYGCCGAGGTCACCTCGGCGCATGCGCTGACGGCCGCGCAGCAGACCGAGCTCAAGGCGACGCTGAAGAGCATCGCCGGCAAGGACGTGGCCATCGCCATGACCGTCGATCCGTCGCTGCTCGGCGGCCTGATCGTCAAGATGGGCTCCCGCCAGATCGATACGTCGCTCAAAACCAAACTCAATTCGCTTAAGCTTGCACTGAAAGAGGTCGGCTGATGGACATCCGCGCCGCGGAAATTTCCGCAATTCTGAAAGACCAGATCAAGAATTTCGGCAAGGAGGCCGAAGTCTCCGAAGTCGGTCAGGTTCTGTCCGTCGGTGACGGCATCGCCCGCGTCTACGGCCTCGACAATGTCCAGGCCGGCGAAATGGTCGAATTCCCGGGCGGCATCCGCGGCATGGCGCTGAACCTCGAAGCCGACAATGTCGGCGTYGTCATCTTCGGCAACGACCGCGACATCAAGGAAGGCGACACCGTCAAGCGCACCGGCGCAATCGTCGACGTCCCGGTCGGCCCCGGCCTGCTCGGCCGCGTGGTGGACGCGCTCGGCAACCCGATCGACGGCAAGGGCCCGATCAAGGCCACCGAACGCCGCCGCGTCGACGTCAAGGCGCCCGGCATCATTCCGCGCAAGTCGGTGCACGAGCCAATGTCGACCGGCCTCAAGGCGATCGACGCGCTGATCCCGGTCGGCCGCGGCCAGCGCGAGCTGGTCATCGGCGACCGCCAGACGGGCAAGACCGCCATCATCCTCGACACGATGCTGAACCAGAAGTCGGTGCACGACAACGGCCCGGAGAAGGAGAAGCTCTACTGCGTCTACGTCGCCGTCGGCCAGAAGCGCTCGACCGTCGCGCAGTTCGTCAAGGTGTTGGAAGAGCGCGGCGCGCTCGACTACTCCATCATCATCGCCGCCACCGCGTCCGACCCGGCGCCGATGCAGTTCCTGGCGCCGTTCGCCGGCTGCACGATGGGCGAGTATTTCCGCGACAACGGCATGCATGCTCTGATCAGCTATGACGACCTGTCGAAGCAGGCCGTCGCCTATCGCCAGATGTCGCTCCTGCTGCGCCGCCCGCCGGGCCGCGAAGCCTATCCGGGCGACGTCTTCTACCTGCACTCGCGCCTGCTCGAGCGCGCCGCCAAGCTCAATGACGACAACGGCGCCGGCTCGCTGACCGCCCTGCCGATCATCGAGACGCAGGCCAACGACGTGTCGGCCTACATCCCGACCAACGTGATCTCGATCACCGACGGCCAGATCTTCCTCGAAACCAACCTGTTCTTCCAGGRCATCAGACCGGCGGTGAATGTCGGCCTGTCGGTGTCGCGCGTCGGCTCGTCGGCGCAGGTCAAGGCGATGAAGCAGGTCGCCGGCTCGATCAAGGGCGAGCTCGCGCAGTACCGCGAAATGGCGGCCTTCGCGCAGTTCGGTTCCGACCTCGACGCCGCCACCCAGCGCCTGCTCAACCGCGGCTCGCGCCTGACGGAGCTCTTGAAGCAGCCGCAGTTCTCACCGCTCAAGACGGAAGAGCAGGTCGCGGTGATCTTCGCCGGCGTCAGTGGCTATCTCGACAAGCTGGCGCTTAACCRGGTCGGCAAGTTCGAGCAGGGCCTGCTCAGCCATATGCGCTCGGCCGRCAAGGACGTGCTCGACGCCATCCGCAAGGAGAAGGCGCTGTCGGACGACCTGCGCGCCAAGYTCAAGGCCGAGATCGACGCCTTCGCCAAGACCTTCGCTTAAGAAGCAGCCGGACGCACGGGATCGGGTTGAAGCATGCCTTCACTAAAAGACCTTCGTAACCGTATCGCCTCGGTCAAGGCGACGCAGAAGATCACCAAGGCGATGCAGATGGTCGCCGCGGCGAAGCTGCGTCGCGCACAGGAAGCGGCGGAAGCGGCGCGCCCCTATTCCGAGCGCATGAGCGCGGTGCTGTCCAACATCACCCAGGCGATCGGCGGCGGCGGCGACGCCCCGGCGCTGATGACCGGCACCGGCAAGGACGWCGTGCACCTGCTCATCGTCTRCACCGCCGAGCGCGGCCTGTGCGGCGGCTTCAACTCGCAGATCGCGCGCCTTGCCCGTGAGCACATCCGCCGGCTTCTCTCCGACGGCAAGCAGGTGAAGATCATCTGTGTCGGCAAGAAGGGCTACGACCTTCTGCGCCGCGACTACGGTTCGCTGGTGATCGAACGCGTCGACCTGCGCGAGGTCAAGACGCTGGGCTTCGTCAATGCCGACGCGATCGCGCGCAAGGTCATCAACCTGTTCAACCAGGACGGCTTCGACGTCTGCACGCTGTTCTATTCGCAGTTCAAGTCGGTGATCAGCCAGGTTCCGACCGCGCAGCAGATCATTCCGGCCGCCCAGGCTTCCGCCGCTGCCGAGACCGGCAACGGCGCCACCGCTGTCTACGAGTACGAGCCGGAGCCGGGCGAAATCCTCTCCGACCTCATCCCGCGCAACATCGCCGTGCAGATCTTCCGCGCGCTGCTCGAAAACGCGGCCGGCGAGATGGGCGCCAAGATGAGTGCGATGGACAACGCGACGCGCAATGCCGGCGACATGATCAACAGGCTGTCGATCACCTACAACCGCCAGCGGCAGGCGCAGATCACCAAGGAACTCATCGAAATCATTTCGGGCGCCGAGGCGCTCTAGGCACGCACGCGCGGGGTTTGAGACCTCGCAGTGGCGTGAGCAACAGATAGACGAGAAGGGCAAAGACGATGGCGAAAGCAGCTAACCCGAAGACCGCCGCCAAGGCGGCACCGGCCTCCAAGGAAGCGGCAAAGGCCCCGGCAGCCGCGAAGGCCGCTCCGGCGAAGAAGGCGGCCGCTCCGGCCAAGGCAGCAGCTCCGGCCAAGGCCGCCACCGCCAAGGCGGTGAGCGCTGCGGTGAAGAAGAGCGGCGTCGCCGGCAAGGTCCGCCAGGTCATTGGCGCCGTCGTCGACGTGCAGTTCGAAGACCATCTGCCGGCAATTCTGAACGCGCTGGAAACCGACAATGTCGGCAACCGCCTCGTGCTCGAGGTCGCCCAGCATCTCGGCGAGAACACCGTGCGCTGCATCGCCATGGACTCGACCGAAGGCTTGGTCCGCGGCCAGGAGGTCTATGACACCGGCGCGCCGATCTCGGTGCCGGTCGGCCCGGGCATGCTCGGCCRCATCATCAACGTCATCGGCGAGCCGGTCGACGAGGCCGGCCCGGTCGACGCCGTCGAAAAGCGCGCTATCCACCAGCCGGCTCCGGCCTATGTCGACCAGTCGACCGAAGCGCAGATCCTGGTGACGGGCATCAAGGTTCTCGACCTGCTCGCCCCTTACGCCCGCGGCGGCAAGATCGGCCTGTTCGGCGGCGCCGGCGTCGGCAAGACCGTGCTGATCCAGGAACTGATCAACAACGTCGCCAAGGCTCACGGCGGCTTCTCGGTGTTCGCCGGCGTCGGCGAGCGCACCCGCGAAGGCAACGACCTCTATCACGAGTTCATCGAATCGGGCGTCAACAAGAAGGGCGGCGRCCAGGGCTCGAAGGCCGCGCTGGTCTACGGTCAGATGAACGAGCCGCCGGGCGCGCGCGCCCGCGTCGGCCTGACCGGCCTGACGGTCGCCGAGTATTTCCGCGACCAGGGTCAGGACGTGCTGTTCTTCGTCGACAATATCTTCCGCTTCACGCAGGCGGGCTCGGAAGTGTCGGCGCTGCTCGGCCGCATCCCCTCGGCCGTGGGTTATCAGCCGACGCTGGCCACCGACATGGGCGCGCTGCAGGAGCGCATCACGACGACGACCAAGGGTTCGATCACTTCGGTGCAGGCCATCTACGTTCCGGCCGACGACCTGACCGACCCGGCGCCGGCGACCTCGTTCGCCCACCTCGACGCCACCACCGTGCTCAACCGCGCCATCTCGGAAAAGGGCATCTACCCGGCCGTTGACCCGCTGGATTCCACCTCGCGTATGCTCGACCCGATGGTCGTCGGCGAAGAGCACTACCAGGTCGCCCGCCAGGTGCAGTCGATCCTGCAGCGCTACAAGTCACTGCAGGACATCATCGCGATCCTCGGCATGGACGAGCTGTCGGAAGAGGACAAGCAAACCGTGGCCCGCGCCCGCAAGATCGAGCGCTTCCTGTCGCAGCCGTTCTTCGTCGCCGAAGTGTTCACGGGCTCGCCGGGCAAGCTGGTCGACCTCGCCGACACCATCAAGGGCTTCAAGGGCCTCTGCGCCGGCGACTACGACCACCTGCCGGAAGCCGCCTTCTACATGGTCGGCGGCATCGAGGAAGCGGTCGAGAAGGCGCAGCGCCTGGCRGCTGAAGCGGCATAAGAAAGCGAATGGCGAATAGGGAGTAGCGAATAGGGATCAACGGGCCTGGCGAGTTTCTTCACTACTCGCTACTCGCTATTCCCTACTCGCTAAATTGACAATGGCTGAAGCTTTCAAGTTCGAACTGGTCTCGCCGGAGCGGCTCCTGCTTTCCGAGCAGGTCGAGTCCGTCSTCATCCCAGGTGCCGAAGGCGAGATGACGGTGCTGGCGCAGCACGCTCCGGTCATGACCACGATCAAGCCTGGCGTCGTCACGGTGAAGACCGCGGCCGGCAAGGAAGAGCGCTATGTCGTGTTCGGCGGCTTCGCCGATATCCTGCCGTCGGGCTGCACRCTGCTTGCCGAATCGGCAACGCATGTGAACGACATCGACCGCGCCGACATTGCCCGCCGAATCCAGGAAGCCAGGGAAGACGCGGCCGACGCCAAGGATGACGAGAGCCGCGCCAGGGCCGAGCAGTTCCTCAGCCAGCTCACCACGCTGGAAGGCGCGCTGCTGCCGGCCTGACAACGGCTCCTAGACCGTTCCTGACGATGGATTGAAAAGGCGGGGCTTGCCCCGCTTTTTTGTTTGCCCTGTTTTCTCGTTTGGGGGACAGTCCGCCCAGAGCGTCTTGCCGTTTCACCGAAACGGCTAGCCGCTCTTTCTCTTGTTCGGACGCAATCCCTGACGGAAAACCGCCTCGCACTTTCCTGGGATTGCTTTGAGGGCGCCGGATGTCCAGCGAGCCAAGTTCACGGTCCAAATGGTCGACCGCGCTCGTATCTGTGTTCGGCGGACCGTTCGGCGGCTTCCTGTGGGTCGGCGCCGGTAGGCCGGCCGTCGCCTGGCTGATCGTTCTCAGCCTCGCAGCGCTCRCAGTCTGCTACATCGGACTCCCGGTCTTTCCCGATGCCGGTCCGGCTGCGGCCGGCGCCATTGCCGTGCTCGGCATGGCGGTTCTTTCGGTGGCGATCGTCGTTCCGTTCGCGCCCCGCTTCAGGCCGGACAAGTGGTATGCGCATGGGTTTGCCGTCCTCATGCTTGTCCTTCTCACTTCCTGCGGGGCGGCGTTCGCGGTCTGGATATTGCTGTTCCAGCCATTCTCCATGCCGTCCCGCAGCATGGAGCCGACGCTTCTGCTCGGCGACTACTTCTTCGCCTCGAAATCGGCCTATGGCTACGGCCGCTACAGTGCTCCCTTCGGCTTGCTGTCGATCAAAGGCAGGATCCTCGGCAGCCTGCCTAAGCGGGGAGACGTCGTTGTGTTCCGGCCGCGCAGCGATCCTGATACCGACTACGTCAAGCGCATTGTCGGCCTGCCTGGCGACCGGATCCAGATGGTCGACGGCCGACTCTACATCAACCGCGTTCCCGTCAAGCTCGAGGATCTCGGGGACTATTCCACCGAAGAGACAGGCTCGGCCAGGCTGCAGCGGGAAACGCTGCCGGAAGGCGTCTCCTATCTGGTGATCGACAATGATGTGACCTCGGCCGGCGACGACACGCCGGAAATCGTCGTGCCGGCCGGAGAATATTTCATGCTGGGCGACAACCGCGACAATTCGGCGGACAGCCGCTTCACCATGGGCACGGTTCCTTGCGGCAATCTCGTCGGCAAGGCGGTGCGCCTGTTCTGGAACTCAAACGGGGTCGATTATTCCTCGCGCCAGGTCGTGAACGCAGCCAGGTAGTCRCGGCGCTGCAGCCGGGAATATGGCGTGCTAGCAACCGCAAGTTCTCCGTTACGCGTCGCCTATGTCGAGTGCGGCCATGGCAAGCGCCGGGYCGCCCTGCCTGAGACGGCTGAGGTGAGTTGTCACGAGTTCGATCAGGACCCGGCGATCGGCGTGGTCCTTGGCAAAGCCGGCGAGGTCGAACACAGCCGTCACCATCTGCGCTGGCGGCAGATGCCGGGCGAAAACTTCGCCGAGGGCGGCGTCGAGCGGGTCGGTGAAATGAGCTTCGGGCAGGGTCCTGCCGCGCGCTTCGCATGCGGCGATCCAGGCGGCAATCACCAGCATCAAATGCTTGGGCAYAGCCCCAGTTTCGATGCGCTCCATTGCCGAGGCAACTATACGCTGCGGCAGCTTCTGGCTGCCGTCATTGGCGATCTGCGCGGTGCGGTGGGCGAGCGCGGTGTTGGAAAAACGCTGGGCGAGCTCGGCCGTGTAGGCGGCCGTGTCGAGCCCGGCATCCCGAGGCAGGGTCGGGATCGCCACCGCCCACAACGCATCGACAAATTTCCGGATCGCCGGATCGGCGAAGGCCCGGTCGACGGTGGCAAAGCCGCTGAGCAGGCCGAGATAGGCGATGGCCGAATGCGAGCCATTGAGCAGCCTGAGCTTCATGTCCTCGAACGGCCGGACATCCGCGACCATGGTGACGCCGAACCTTTCCCAGGCCGGTCGTCCGGCCGGGAAGCGATCCTCGATCACCCATTGCCGGAACGGCTCGGTCATCACCGGCCAGGCGTCCTCCAGGCCGAGATCTTGCGCGATACGCGCCCGGTCGGCATCCGTCGTCGCCGGCACGATGCGGTCGACCATGCTCGACGGGAAGGCCACATCGTCGGCTATGTGACGCGCAAGCCCGGCGTTCCGCATCTTCGCGAACTCGATGAGAAGCCGGTGCAGCGTAGCGCCATTGGCCGGCAGGTTGTCGCAGCAAAGCACGGTAAAGGGGGCCGTGCTGGCGGCGCGGCGGCGCGCAAGCGCCTCGGCGAGGAAGCCATGCGCTGTCTTCGGCGATGCCGGATTTTCCAGGTCGTGCACGATGTCGGGGTGGCTGCCGTCAAGTGTGCCATCGGCCGCCCGCAGATAGGCCTTTTCGGTGATCGTCAATGTGACGATGCGCGTGCGCGGGTCGGTCAGCGCTGCGAGCACGGTGCCGGGATCCTCTGGCGCCACCAGCAGCGACTGGATCGAGCCGATCACCTGCAACTGCTCCCCGGCGCTGTCTCGTACCGCCAGCGTGTAGAGACCGTCCTGCGGCGACAGCGCATCGCGCGTGTCGGGGCTGCGCAGCGAGACGCCGATGATGCCCCAGCCTGTCTCGCCATTCGCCAGGCAGGCGTCCACGTAAGCCGCCTGGTGGGCGCGATGGAAGGCGCCGACGCCGAGATGGACGATGYCGGGYGTGACCGCAGTCCGATCATAGGCGGRAACCGAGACCTCGCTTGGCAATGATCGTAGCGTTTTGTCGGAAAGGCGGCGGGAAGTCATGGCATCAAAACGGCTGAGAGGTTTCGACGGTGCGGCATGTCGATGTCGCGTGCGATGGAGCAGACGCGGCGTACCACCTGTTCTCCGCTGCCGCAAGAAGGCCTGTCAGCTCCGATTAATCGACATTGCGGCATCTTGCTGGTCCGCGATGCATCTGATGACTCCCCGCCTGGGAATGTGCTGCCGAGGGCAGGTGCAAGAAAGCCCGCGCTGTGGGCGCGGGCTTGTTGCCTGGGCGCTCGTGGCGCCGCCGCGGTACTCAAACATTGCCGCAGGACGAGAACGGTGCCGCAACATGGTGAAGATTGGTTTAACGGGTCCGATCGCGATGGCGCTCGGGCGATCTTCTTCTTAAGAAGGTTGCCTCAGCCGAATCCGGGAATCGCAAGCGATGTGGACATCGACGGCAGGCCTCCTTGCCGAGGAAGGCGATCCGAAGCGGCGCGTGCTGAAGGACGTGTTCGGCTTCGACGATTTTCGGCCCGGCCAGGCCGACATTATGGACACGCTGCTGGCGGGAGGCCACGTGCTGGCGGTCATGCCGACAGGCGCCGGCAAGTCGCTCTGCTACCAGGTTCCGGCGCTTGTGCTCGGCGGACTCACCATCGTCGTCTCGCCGCTAGTGGCGCTGATGCAGGACCAGGTCGCGGCGCTGCGGCTAGCCGGCGTCGCCGCCGAGACGATCAACTCCTCGCTCGACCGCGACGCCAATGTCGCGGCGTGGCGCCGGGTCGCGTCGGGCCAGACTCGCCTGCTCTATCTCGCGCCCGAGCGGCTGATGACCGACCGCATGCTCGACGCGCTTGCCCGGCTCGACATTCGCCTGATCGCCATCGACGAGGCGCATTGCATCTCGCAATGGGGGCCGGCCTTCCGCCGGGAATATGAGGACCTTGCGCGGCTGCGCGACATCTTTCCGAAAGTGCCGATCATCGCGCTGACGGCGACGGCGGACGAGACGACGCGCACGGACATTTCGGCGCGCCTGTTTGCCGATCGCGTCGACACGCTGGTGCTGGGCTTCGACCGGCCGAACATCAAGCTTGCGATCGAGCCGAAGCAGGACAGCAAGCGCCAGCTGCTGCGCTTCGTCGAGCGCCATGCGGGGCGAAGCGGCATCGTCTATTGCCTGTCGCGCCGCAAGACCGAGGAGATGGCCGCCTACCTCGAGCAAAACGGCATTACCGCGCTCGCCTACCATGCCGGCATGAGCAAGGACGCGCGCGAGGCCAATCAGAACGCCTTCATGACCATGTCGGGCGTGGTCATGGTGGCGACCATCGCCTTCGGCATGGGCATCGACAAGCCCGATGTCGCCTATGTCTTCCACACCGACCTGCCGGCGAGCCTGGAGGCCTATTACCAGGAAATCGGCCGCGCCGGCCGCGACGGGCGGCCTGCCGAGGCGCATATGCTCTACGGTCTCGGCGACATCCGCACGCGTCGCCTGTTCATCGACGACGAAGATGCTTCGCCCGAGCACAAGCGGCGCTCGCACGGCCGGCTGGACACCTTGATCGGCTATTGCGAGACGGCGCAGTGCCGCCGCCAGGTCCTGCTCGGCTATTTCGGCGAAAGCGCCTCGCCCTGCGGCAATTGCGACAACTGCCTCAACCGGGCGCCGCGCGCGGACGGCAGCGCCGAAGCGCGCATCATCCTTGCGGCCGTCGCGCAAACCGGCGAGCGGTTCGGCGCCGCGCATGTTATCGACGTCCTGCTCGGCCACGAGACTGAGAAAGTGCTGGCCAGGGGTCATGAAAGGCTTGCCAGCTTCGGCACCGGCGCGGCGCACAAGCGACCTGCATGGCTGTCGCTGATCCGCCAACTCGTTGCGGGCGGGTTCCTGATTCCGGACCCGGACGGCTATGGTGGCCTTGCCATTTCCGAAAGCGGCCGCGCGCTCGGCCGCGGCGAGATTGCGTTCGAGTATCGCGTCGAGACGCGGCACCGTTCCCTGCGCAACAAGGCGCGCCCGGCTCAGGGTGCCGCCGCGCCAGGCGGCGAAGAGGTGGACGCCGGACTGCTTGCCGCGCTCAAGGCGGTGCGGCTGCGCCTGGCGAAGGAACGCCAGGTGCCGGCCTATGTCGTCTTCTCAGACCGTACGCTGATCGACATGGCCGAGCGCCGCCCGCGCGACCTCGCCGCCTTCGCCGAAGTGAACGGCGTCGGCGAGGCCAAGCTCAGGGAATTCGGCGAGATATTTTTGGGCGCCATAGAGGCGCATTTGTCAGAAACCTGACGACACGCATATCTCGGCTTGTTGCCGCCGGAGCCTCCCGCTCAACTCGCGCCTTGTACGGCCTGGACCATGGTGTCTGCGGCTTCAAGGGGCTGCAAGCCGGCCTCGCGCACCAGCGTGCGCCAGGTGARGAAGCTTAGCGCCACCTGCAGCATCGCCCGCTGGCTGCCGCCGAGGCCTTCGCCGAGCACCTCGTGGCAGGCCGCGAAATACGGYCCGATGCTCGTCGCGACAGCCTCGCGGGTCGGCGGGTGATGTTCGGCGTCGCGTAACGCGCTTGCCACCACGCCTTCGTTGCGCCCGTACCATTCGTAGATCGCCAGCAGAGCGATCCGCATCCGTTCGCCTGGATCGGCCACCGCACGCCACGTTTCCGGGCTCGGCAGCGGATTGGTTTCCATGTGCGTGCTCGAACAAGCCTGCAGCAGGCTGCGCTCATCGGGGAAGTGAGCGTAGAGCGTGTGGCGCTGAACGCCGGCGTGTTCGKCAACCATGCTGAAGGTCGTCGCCGCGGGGCCGACGCTGCCGTGCAGATCGATGGCCGCTTCGACGATGCGGCGTCGGGTTTCCGCCTGCTGCTCGGCACGGCGCTTGAGGGTGTATTTGCGGGTCATATCATTTTGAGTGCACGCACGTGTGCATCCATTGTTGACAGGGCTCTAAGATTTCACTACACACATATGTACTTCGATTTTTCCCGAAGTCCAGCCCCGGGGCGACCGGAGGGGAAACGCAACCGTGTTTGAGGAGAACCCATGGAAACGAAAATCGACGAAATCGCCGACGGCATCTATCGCCTCTCGACCTATGTGCCGGATATTGCGCCGCCTGTCGGCTTCACCTTCAACCAGTTCCTCGTCCTCGGCGACGAGCCACTCATGTTCCACACCKGCTTGCGGAAGATGTTCGCGCTGAACCGCGACGCGCTCGCCCGCATCATCCCGCCGAACCGCCTGCGCTGGATCGGATTTGGCCATTTCGAGGCCGACGAATGCGGCGCTATGAACGAATGGCTTTGYGTTGCGCCGCAAGCGACAGCCGCGCACGGACAGACCGGCGTCTACGTGTCGCTCAACGATTTCGCAGACCGCGCGCCGCGCGTGCTCAAGGACGGCGAGGTGATCGACCTCGGCGGCGGCAAGCGCGTGCGCTTCATCGACACGCCGCACACGCCGCATGGCTGGGACGCCGGCGTCATGTATGAGGAATCGACCGGCACGCTGCTCTGCGGCGATCTGTTCACCCAGCTCGGCAACGACCGCGCGCTGACCGACGGCGATGTTGTCGGRCCGGCGATCRCAGCCGAGGATCTGTTCAAATATTCGGCCCTCAATCCCGGCATGGGCACGACGATCCGCGAACTTGCCAAGCTCGCGCCGCGCACGCTGGCGCTCATGCATGGTCCGTCATTTTGCGGCGACGGTGCCGCCGCCCTGCGGGTGCTTGYCGACGACTACGATCGCCGCGTCTCGGCTGAAATGRCCGAAACCATGCAGAGGCTGGCGRCATGAGCGCGCTCGCGGAGGATGCAAAAATGGACTGTTGGGTTACCGGCATCTGCGGCCGCCAGTGGGGCGTCTGCCCGAATGCCAGCTCCGCGTGCGGCAAGGCGGGGACAGGCGGCGGTCGCGGCAAAATCCCCGCTGGCGGCRGGAAAAACGGATACTCCTTGCACATCGCAGGGAATATGGACGAACGCCGCTGAGCTCAAAGCGAATCGCGCAAAGCCCTCCTTCGCAAGGCTTCGGACGGCAGCCTGCTTCGCGCTGAGAAGAATTTGCTGGACCTGTCCTGCAAGGCGCGCAGCGCGAAGCAGGATGGCGGAGAGGGAGGGATTCGAACCCCCGATACCCTTGCGAGTATGCCGCATTTCGAGTGCGGTGCATTCGACCACTCTGCCACCTCTCCGCGAGGTCATGGTCGGCCGTTGCCGGCGCGGCGCACTAGATAACGGCTGACCGCTGCAGTTACAAGGCCTTATTCCACCGATTTTGCCGCTTCTGTGGAGAGCGGCAAGGCCGCGGTGGTCGGCCATTGCCGGCGGAAGGCTCGGCAGGTCGTCGCCCGCTCTGCTGCGCGCTTCGCGCCGCCGGCCGAGACGGGGCGCTCGCCACCAGCCGCGGAGCCGACGCGGCATCGGGCGCCGGCGCTACCCAGGGAGTGTTGCAGCCCTCCGAAGGGGGCGGGCCCGTCGCCTTGACTTTCGCGCAACCTTCGGTTAGGGACGGCCCGCATCCGGCGTGGAGGCTTCTCCGCGCCGCTTGTTTTTTGAACCCGCAGACTGACAAAAAGACGGCCGAACCGCTTGAGGCGGCTCATCAAGGTCGACCGAACAGCGAAAGGCAAAAAATGTTCGCAGTCATCAAAACGGGCGGCAAGYAGTATCGCGTCGCCGCAAACGATCTCTTGAAGATCGAGAAAGTCGAAGCCAAGGTCGGCGATATCGTCGAGATCGRCCAGGTGCTCGCGCATGGCGAGGGTGAGAACGTCACCTTCGGCGCGCCATTCGTCGATGGCGCCATGGTCACGGCGGAAGTCGTCGAACAGGGCAAGAACCGCACCGTCATCRCATTCAAGAAGCGCCGCCGCCAGAATTCGCGTCGCCGGATCGGCCACCGTCAGCTGCTGACCACCGTCAGGATCTCCGAGATCCTGCTGGGTGGCGCCAAGCCGTCGAAGAAGGCCGCCGCCAAGCCCGAAGCCGCCGCCGAGGCGAAGGCCGAGGCCGCTCCGAAGGAGGCCAAGGCCAAGAAGGAAGCTGCTCCGAAGGAGGAAGCCAGGGCCGAGACCGCGGCTGCGCCGCTGTTCAAGGCGCCGAAGGGCGAGCCGGATGATCTGACGGTCATCAAGGGCATCGGCCCGGTCGCGGCGAAGGATCTCGCCGAGCAGGGCATCGTCACCTTCGCCCAGCTCGCCAAGCTCACCGACAAGGATGTCGCCAAGATCGACGAGCACATGCCGTTCAGCGCCGACCAGATCAAGGACTGGCGCGAGCAGGCCAAGGAACTGGCGAAGAAGTAAGACGAGCGAATACGTAAGACGGGCCGGCGATTACCGCCGGTACGCACTTGAAACGGAACGCGAACGCGTTCATAAGACCATTCAAGCGCCTCATGGCGCATCGGAGTTAGTTAGATGGCACACAAGAAAGCTGGCGGTTCGTCGCGCAAYGGTCGCGACTCGCATTCCAAGCGGCTCGGCGTGAAGAAGTTCGGCGGCGAAACCGTGGTCGCCGGCAACATCATCATTCGTCAGCGCGGCACACAATGGCATCCCGGCACCAACGTTGGCATGGGCACGGACCACACCCYTTTTGCGCTCGAAGCCGGCGCAGTCGCCTTCAACAAAAAAGCCAACGGCCGAACCTACGTGTCGGTAAACCCGATCACCAAAGCAGCGGAGTAGCCGGTTCCGCACCATAACACCGGCGCCCATCTCGGGAACCGGTGTCTGGCCAGGCCAGGAAAGGATCAGGAGAGATGGGCATCCATCTCTCCTTTTTCATTTTTCTTTGCCTGGAGGACTAAAATGGTTGCCGAAGCGGAAGACAGCGAAGACGAAAGTTATGCGATCGATTGCCCGGTGCTCGCCACCGAGCGCCTGGTCATGCGTGCCCCGCGCGAGAGCGATCTCGAGCAACTGGTGGCGCTCGCCGACAACCGTCACGTCGCCGAGATGCTGGCCCGCATGCCGCATCCCTATGGCGAAGCCGAAGCCAGAGCCTTTCTCGCCATGGCCTCGTCGCGCCGCGCCGGCATCGTCTATGCGCTGACGCTTGCCGGCACCGGCACCTTCGTCGGCTGCGCGGGGCTCAACACCACCGATCGCGGGCTGGAGCTCGGCTACTGGATCGGCGAGCCCTACTGGAAGCGCGGCTATGYGACGGAGGCGGCGCATGCGCTGGTCGACCTCGCCTTCCAGAAGACCACGATCCAGGTGCTGCACGCCTCGACCAGGGTCATCAATCCGGCCTYGCGCCGMGTCATCCACAAGTGCGGCTTCCAGTATGCCGGCCAGGGCATGCTGAACTCGATCGTCGCCGRCCAGGTGCCGGTCGAGCGCTATAGGTTAGACCGCAAGACCTGGACCAGCCTGCGCAACTGGGTGCATTTTTGATGATTGCTTCAGAAGGCTGAGCAAAGGCACCTCACCCGGATTGCCGACCGAATTGCGGAGAGCAATTCGGGGCACCTCTCCCCGAGGGGAGAGGAGCTCGAGGCGCCGGCGCCTACCTCTTCTCCCCTTGGGGAGAAGGTGCCCGCGAAGCGGCCGGTTGAGGGGGCCCTGCGGATGGGCTCAGCCGAGCTCGACCCAGACCGGCAGGTGATCGGAACCGACCGCCTGGCGGTCGACCCAGAGGCGCTTCAGTGAGCGGGCCAGCGAAGCGCTGGTGAAGATGTAGTCGATGCATTTGTGGCGGCTTGCATCGTCGGGCCGCTTTGGATCGACGGAGGTGACGAGGCCGGAAGCGGCAAGGCGCTCAGCGGCGTCGACGGYGAGATCGGCGGTCAGCGGCATGCCGAACTCAWGATCCGGGCGACCGGCGAGTTCGACATATTCGGCCGACCCCGGCAGCATGTTGAAGTCGCCCATGACGATGAAGGCTTCCGGATAGGGCAGGTCCGGCAGGCCGATCTCGGGAACGCCCGAAAGGCCGCCGCCTTCCAGCGCGTAGTTCAACAGGCGCTGGCGCAGGAAGCGGATCTGGCCCTGGCGCTCGACCGGGCTGCGATGGTCGAGATGGGTGGAGTAGAAACGGACGAAGCCGAGCGGCGTCTCGATCAGCGCCTCGAGCGCGCCGCGCTGGAAGTTCATCGCCTCGAGGCTACGGCTGCGCGGCAAAAGGAGATTGCGCGACAGATGAATGGGCGTTTTCGACAGCACCATGTTGCCGAGCTGGAAGGTCCGGGTGACGGCACGGCCGGCGTCCAGGCGCGAGCCGACATTGACCTCGAAATTACTGCCATAGGCGGCAAAATAGTCCGGCAGCGCTTCACCGATCTCGGCCACCATGTCGCGGTCGCCGTTGCGCGGGTTGTTGCGGGTGACCTCCTGCAGCGCGATCACGTCGGCGCCGCGCACGGCGTCGGCGATGCGGCCGATATCGTAGCGGCCGTCGAGGCCGATGCCGTACTGGATGTTGTAGGTGACGATCTTCATTGCGGGTCTCCAACACCAACGCAGAGCCGCGAAAACCGGAAACGATCGTCGCGCGAGATCATTCGTAAGCCGACAGTGCTAGCGTGTTCGCGGCATACGCAAAAGCACCTGCCCGCGCTTTCGTCACAAAACAGCCTCGCCCTGGGCCTCGCCTTGGGTTAGAGCAGTCGCGCAAGGCCACCAGAAGAAACCTGAAATCCGATGAAATTCCTCGACCAAGCCAGGGTTTACATCCGTTCCGGCGACGGCGGCGCCGGGTCGATGTCGTTTCGCCGCGAGAAATTCATCGAGTTCGGCGGTCCCGACGGCGGCGACGGCGGCCGCGGCGGCGATGTCTGGGTGGAAGCGGTCGACGGGCTGAACACGCTGATCGACTATCGCTACCAGCAGCATTTCAAGGCCAAGACCGGCATGCACGGCATGGGCCGCAACATGACCGGCGCCAAGGGCGCCGATGTGACGCTGAAGGTGCCGGCCGGCACCCAGGTCTTTGCCGAGGACAACGACACGCTGATCTGCGATCTCACCGAAGTCGGCCAGCGCTTCCTGCTCGCCAAGGGCGGCAATGGCGGCTTCGGCAACCAGCATTTCAAGACCTCGACCAACCAGGCGCCGCGCCGCGCCAATCCCGGYCAGCCGGGCGAGGAGCTCAGCATCTGGCTGCGGCTCAAGCTCATCGCGGATGCCGGCCTTGTCGGCCTGCCCAATGCCGGCAAGTCGACCTTCCTTGCCGCGGTCACCGCCGCCAAGCCGAAGATCGCCGACTATCCCTTCACCACCCTCTATCCCGGCCTCGGCGTTGCCCGCATCGACGGCCGCGAATTCGTGCTGGCCGACATTCCCGGTCTGATCGAGGGCGCGCACGAGGGGATGGGCATCGGCGATCGCTTCCTCGGCCATGTCGAGCGCACGCGCGTGCTCTTGCATCTCGTCTCGGCGCTGGAGGAAAACCCGGGCAAGGCCTACAAGACCGTGCGCGCCGAGCTCGAAGCCTATGGCCATGGCCTGGCAGAGAAGGTCGAGATCGTCGCGCTTTCCCAGGTCGATGTCCTCGACGCGGACGCCCGCAAGAAGAAGGCAGCCTCGCTGAAGCGTGCCGCCGGCCGCGCGCCGATGCTGTTGTCCGCAGTCACCGGCGAAGGCGTCGAGGCTGTTCAGCGCGCGCTGATGGCGGTGGTCGCGGAGGCGCGCGATGCCGTTCCCGCYCCTGTCGACACGCGCTGGCAGCAAAACCCATGAAATCGCTGAAATCATACCGGCRCATCACCGTGAAGATCGGCTCGGCGCTGCTTGTCGACCGCGCGAGCGGCCTCAAGCGCGACTGGCTGACCTCTTTGGCCGACGACATCGCGGTGCTCGCCAATGCCGGCGCGGAAGTGCTCGTTGTCTCGTCGGGYGCCATCGCGCTCGGCCGCACCATCCTCGGCCTCGGCAAGCGCGCGCTGAAGCTCGAGGAAAGCCAGGCCGCCGCCGCCGTCGGCCAGATCGCGCTTGCCGGCGCCTGGTCGGATGCGCTCGGCAAGGACGGGCTGAAGTCGGGCCAGATTCTTCTGACCCTCGGCGATACCGAGGAGCGCCGCCGCTATCTCAACGCGCGCGCGACGATCTCGACCTTGCTCAAGATGAAGGCGGTGCCGGTCATCAACGAGAACGACACGGTCGCGACTTCCGAGATCCGCTATGGCGACAACGACCGGCTGGCGGCACGCGTCGCGACCATGATGGGCGCCGATCTGCTGGTGCTGCTCTCGGACATAGACGGGCTCTACACCGCGCCGCCGGCCAAGGATCCGCAAGCCAAGTTCATTCCGGTGGTCGACCGCATCACGCCCGACATCGAGGCGATGGCCGGTGCTGCAGCGTCGGAACTRTCGCGCGGCGGCATGCGGACAAAACTCGATGCCGGCAAGATCGCCAACGCCGCCGGCACGGCGATGATCATCACCGCCGGCACGCGGCTGTCACCGCTGATGGCGATCGAGCGCGGYGAGCGCGCCACCTTCTTCCGGCCGAGCGCCAGTCCGGTGAAGGGCTACAAGACCTGGATCGCCGGGCAGCTCGAGCCGGCCGGCCGGCTCACCGTCGATGCCGGCGCCGTCGGCGCGCTGAAGTCGGGCAAGTCGCTGCTGCCGGCCGGCGTCAAGCTGGTCAGCGGCAATTTCTCGCGCGGCGACACGGTGGCGATCCTGTCGCCCGAGGGGCATGAGATCGCGCGCGGGCTGGTTGCCTACGATGCCGCCGATGCCGTAAGGATCGCGGGTTTGAAGACGGCCGAGATCGAAAATGTGCTCGGCTACGAGGCGCGTTCGGCGATGATCCATCGCGACGACCTTGTGGTAAGCCAATCCGGCGATCAAATATTGACCAGCGACCAAGTATTGGCTGGCGACGAATGACCCAGCAGAGGATGAACCATGCTGAAGCTGCATGAAAAATCCGGGGAAGACACGGTGGCGACGATGGCCGATATCGGCCGCCGCGCCCGCGCCGCCGCGCGACCGTTGGCGGTCGCCACGACCAAGGCCAAGAATAACGCGCTGGTTGCCATGGCCGAAGCCATCCTGCGCAACGAGCAGGCGATCCTCGAGGCCAACGCCGTCGACATGTCGAATGGCGAGGAAGCCGGATTGTCCGCGTCCTTCATGGACCGGCTGAAGCTCACGCCCTCGCGCATCAAGGCCATGGCCGACGGCATCCGCGAGATCGCGGCGCTCAAGGATCCGGTCGGCGACGTCACCGCCGAATGGGACCGGCCGAACGGCCTTCACATTGAGCGCGTGCGCACGCCGCTCGGCGTCGTCGGGGTCATCTATGAAAGCCGTCCGAACGTGACCGCCGATGCCGGCGCGCTCTGCCTGAAGGCGGGAAATCCCGTGATCCTGCGCGGCGGCTCGGACTCGATCAATTCTTCATCGGCGATCCACGCCTGCATGGTCGAGGGGCTCAAGGCCGCCGGCTTGCCGGAAGATGCCATCCAGCTGGTGCCGACCACCGACCGCGCCGCCGTCGGCGAGATGCTGAAAGGGCTCGGCGGCAATCTCGACGTCATCATTCCGCGCGGCGGCAAGAGCCTCGTCGGGCGTGTGCAGAACGAGGCGCGGGTGCCGGTCTTCGCGCATCTCGAAGGCATCTGCCATCTCTATGTCGACCGCTCGGCGAAACTCGACATGGCGGTGAAGATCGCCGTCAACGCCAAGATGCGGCGCACCGGCGTCTGCGGCGCGGCCGAGACCTTGCTGGTCGACCGTGCGGTGGCCTCCACGCATCTGGTGCCGATCCTCGAAGCGCTGCGCGCCGCCGGCTGCGAGGTCCACGYGGACACCGAGGTGATGCAGGCTTTTTCCGACGCGAGCCTCGCGACCGATGCCGACTGGGTGACGGAATATCTCGACGCCATCATCGCGGTGAAGCTGGTCGACGGCGTCGCTGGCGCGATCGAGCATATCGAGACCTTCTCCTCGCATCACACCGAGGCGATCATCGCCGAGAACGCGCAAGCGGTCGAACGATTCTTCAACGATATCGACTCGGCGATCCTTCTGCACAACGCCTCGACGCAGTTCGCCGACGGCGGCGAGTTCGGCATGGGCGCCGAGATCGGCATCGCCACCGGCAAGATGCATGCGCGCGGACCGGTCGGCGTCGAGCAACTGACTTCGTTCAAATACCGCGTTCGCGGGTCGGGACAGGTGAGGCCTTGATCTTTTCTGCCTTGAAGGTCTGACGCTTGCGCCTGGGCACCCCCCTCTGTCCTGCCGGACATCTCCCCCTCAAGGGGGGAGATCAGATGTCTCTCTGGCTTTCGCCAATCGCAAACGTTGGAAGAAAAGCGCTATCGGTGGAGCTGCTGATCTCCCCCCTTGAGGGGGAGATGCCCGGCAGGGCAGAGGGGGGTGCTTAGCACCATGCTTTCCCAACCTGAACAACCCGTTCCCACCCGCTATCTCCGTATGCCGCATGCCGGAAAGGGCCTGGTCGTCGGCCTGTTCGGCGGTTCCTTCAACCCGCCGCATGCCGGCCATGCGCTGGTCGCCGAGATCGCGCTGAGAAGGTTGGCGCTCGACCAGCTGTGGTGGATCGTGACGCCCGGCAATCCGCTGAAGAGCGCACGCGAGCTGGCGCCGCTCGCCGAGCGCGTCGCGCTATCTGAAAAGATCGCCAAGAATCCGAAGATCAAGGTCACCGCATTCGAGGCGGCGCATCACGTCCGCTACACCGCCGACACGCTGGCACTGGTCAAGGCACGCAACCCGGGCGTCGACTTCGTCTGGATCATGGGCGCGGATTCGCTGCGCGACTTCCACCACTGGCAGCGCTGGCGCGAGATCGTGCTCACCTTCCCGATCGCGGTCATCGACCGGCCGGGCGCCACGCTCTCCTTCCTGTCGTCGGTCGTCGCCAAGACCTTCGATTATGCCCGCATCGACGAGGGCGATGCGCCGCGGCTGGCCCGCATGCGGGCGCCGGCCTGGACCTTCATCCACGGTCCGCGTTCCTCGCTCTCCTCCACTGCGATCCGCAACGCCACAAAGGGCTGAGCATCTTCCCACAAGGGAAGCCTGGCCATGTCGCTTTTGTGGCTGCTTTTCGCCCTCCGGCGAGCGATGTTGGCAAGGCATGCTGGAGAAGAGCCCCACCACCACGGATCTGGGACAAGCCGCGCAATCGGCGCCGCTGATCGCCATTGCCAGCGTCATCGTGTCTATGGCGCTGATTGCGATCGGCAACGGGCTGATGTTCGCCTACATCCCCGTGCGTCTCGGTGTCGACGGCTTCGATCCGACCTGGGCCGGGCTGATCGTCACGGGACTCTCGGCCGGTGGGCTCGCCGGCTGCATCCTGACYGGGCCTCTGGTCAGAAGGGTTGGCCACGCCCGCGCGTTCATGGTGCTTTCGGCGCTGATTGCGCTTTCCAATGCCGCGATCGGCGCCGGTCCGATGCCGCTGCTGTGGATCGCGGCGCGGGCGCTCTACGGCTTCGCAATCTGCGGCATTTTCATCGTCGCGCAGAGCTGGCTCAACGATGCCGTGCCCAATGCGATACGCGGCCGGATCATGGCGGTTTTCTATGTCGCCTACGTCGCGGGCCTCGGCGTCGGCTACGCGACGCTCGCCACAGTCGATATCCTGACCGCGGCCGTGCCGCTGATCGGCATCACCTTCACAGCCTTATCGATCCTGCCGGTCGGCATGACGCGGCTTGCCCAGCCGCCGCCACCTCAAGCTGCTTCCGTGGCTCTGGGGCTTGCCTGGAAGATCTCGCCGGTCGGCGTCGTCGGCATGCTGGCGGTCGGCGGCCTGTCGATGAGCATTTCCGGTTTCGCGCCGATCCATGCCACGGCCAAGGGCTACAGCCAGGCGGATGTGGCGCTGCTTTTGTCGGCAATGCCGATCGGCACGCTGATCCTGCAGGTGCCGCTCGGCTGGATTTCGGACCGCACCGACCGACGCTACGTGCTGGCGGGCGCCGCGGCTCTTGCGGTCGTCGCGAGCGTGCTTGCCATCGGCTTCGACGGCGGCGCGCTGGCCATCCTTGCGGTGATCTATCTGATCTGGGACGGAGCCTCGGAATCGATCTATTCGCTCTCCAGCGCWCATGCCGCCGACCGCGCCGGCAAGGACGAGCTGCTCGCCCTGTCGAGCTCGCTGCTCTTTGCCTGGTCGCTGTCCGGCTTCGTGGTGCCTGGCATCGTGACGGCGCTTTCCGCCGTCTTCGGCACCGAGACCTTCATCTATGTCGGCATCTTCATCGCCTCGGCCTTCTGCCTGTTCGTGCTGTGGCGGGTGTTTGCGGCGCGGCCGGCTCCCGCAATCGCGACGGGCAGCTTCGCGCCGATGAGCGCGCAGGCGCCCTTGCCGGTGGAGCTTGCCTTCGCGCCGGACGACGATGAGCCGCGGCGGAGCAACGATTGAAATTCTGACCGCCTCGCAACTGCCCTACTGATGCCTGCGAGCCTCCGGCGGCGGCGCCTCGGGCGGCGGCAACGGGATCGAAATGCCTTCGCTGTCGAAGGCCTGCTTGGCGCGCTTGGTCATGTCGGCCTGGGTGGCGACGTAGTCGGCCGCCGATGTCCAATAGCGCAGCGTGAGCGAAACCGTGCTGTCGCCGAGGCCCGCCACGAAGGCGATCGGCTTGGGCTCGCGACTGATGCGCTTGTCGGTACTGGCGGCGGCAAGCAGCGTCCTCTGTCCGCGGTCGATGTCGTTCCATGAACCGATGTTGAGCGTGATGTCGGTGCGGCGCACACCGTTGCGGGTGAAGTTGCGCACCGGCTGGTTCCACAGCGTCTGGTTGGGCGCCAGGATGTAGATGCCGTCGACCGTGCGCAGCCTGGTGGCGAACAGGCCGATCTCCTCGATCGTCCCGGCGATCGAGCCGACCTCGACATTTTCGCCGATGCRGAAAGGCCTCAGGGCAAGCAGCATGATGCCGGCGGCGATGTTCTGCAGCGTGCCTTGAAGCGCCAGCCCGATAGCCAGGCCGACGGCGCCGATGGCGGCGATGATCGATGCCGTCTGCACGCCRAACTGGCCGAGCACCATGATGACGACAAGGATAAGGATGGCGTAGCGGACTATCTTCGAAAAGAATTGGCGGAGCGTTACGTCGAAGCCCTGGATGTGGCCAAGGCCCGCGTAGATCGAGCGCTCGGCAAGACCGGCGACGAGATAGCCGACGACCAGGAGGATGACGGCGCCTATTGCAGAAAAGGCATAGGAGACGATGAGCGTGCTGAGCTGCGCAAGTCCGTCCTGGAGGGTGAGAAGTGCGTGTTGCGGGTCGGTCGGCATGGATGAAGTCCCGTCGGTCGGTCAGCCRATAACCCGTGCCGAGCGCAAAGGGTTCCGATTTTTTCGGGACTACGGAACCTGCCGAACCGCGCCGCGTTGGCTCGGGCAGGGGCACCCGTCTTGAAACTGCAATGGAACTCTGCCTATCTAAGTGGTGTCACCCGCTTTGCCGGGTGATTTGGTTGTTCTTATTGGGAAAGGAAACACACTGAGAACAGCACTGCGGAAGAAGGCCGATATCGTGCCTTCGCCGGCCGGGATCAGCGGAAACGATRCTGCCTCCCTTGCCATCAAAACAGTCCTTGCCAGTCTGGAAGACTCCAAGGCCGAAAACATCGTCTCAATCGACATCCAGGGTAAATCGAGCCTCGGCGACTATATGGTCRTCGCATCCGGCCGATCGCACCGCCATGTCTCGGCTGTTGCCGATCATCTCCTCAAGGCGCTCAAGGATGCCGGCCTCGGCATGGCGCGCGTCGAGGGACTGGCCAGCGCCGACTGGGTCCTGATCGATTCGGGCGACATCATCGTCCATGTCTTCCGTCCAGAAGTCCGCGAATTCTACAATCTCGAGAAGATGTGGCAGGCGCCGGACCTCGAAGAAGAGACCTTGCACTGAGCCATATCGCGTGCCGCGACCATTGCGGTGCGGCACCGAGTGAAGGCTCGCCGGGGCGAGGATGAAGATTACCGTTCATGCCGTGGGCCGGATGAAGACCGGCCCCGAGAGAGAACTCGCCGACCGCTATTTCGAACGCTTCGCCAAGAGCGGGCCTGCGATCGGCCTGGAATTTACCGGYATTCTCGAGATCCCTGAAAGCCGCGGACAGAGTGCCGACGAGCGCCGCCGCGAGGAGGGCCAGAAGCTGCAGTCCCAGCTGCAGCCCGGCTCCGTGCTGATCCTGCTCGACGAGCGCGGCAAGACCCTGTCGTCGGAGGATCTGGCCGCCCGCATCGGGCAGTTGCGCGACGGCGGCCGCAAGGCGCTAGTCATCGCCATAGGCGGCGCCGACGGGCATGACAAATCCTTGCGCGAGCAGGCCGACTTGGTGCTGTCGTTCGGAGCCCTGACCTGGCCGCATCAGCTTGTACGCGTCATGCTGGGCGAGCAGCTTTACCGGGTCGCGACCATCCTGTCCGGACATCCCTACCACCGCGCGTGAGCCGTTGGTCGTCAGATCCCGGCCGAAAGCTGGGGGTCACGGCCTCTTGCCCGGATTTCCGCCCCAATGGCGCGACATCATCAAGCCATCGCAGGCCCTTTCATCATGGTTGATAGTTCGTTAACGAAGCGGCGTTTAGAGTCGAGGCCTGATGTCTGAAGGCTGGAATTTCAGAACGCGCGCCTGGCGCAGCCGCTGCGGCTTGACCCTCGTCGCCGCCCTGATTGCGCTCGGGCCGGCCCGGGCGGCGGAAAACGCGCTCGACCGCGCGCCCGATCCCGACCGGAGCCGGGCCGAGTATGAGCAGGTTTCCAGGGAAATCACCCTCTCGTCCGAGCGGATGGCCAAGCTCGCCGCCGATGTCGCGACGGTGAAGAAGGACCATGCCTCGATCAGCGCGGCGCTCATCCAGTCGGCCATGACCGAGCAGAAGCTCGGCCAGGACATCGAGGACATCGGCGCCAAGCTGGAAGGGTTGAAGGCGGAGGAAGAAAAGCTGCGCGCCTCGCTCGCCGCGCGCCGCGACGTGCTTGCCGAAGTGCTCGGCGCCCTGCAGCGCATGGGGCTCAACCCGCCGCCGGCGATCCTGGTCAAGCCCGAGGACGCGCTGTCGTCGGTGCGCAGCGCCATCCTGCTCGGCGCCGTGGTGCCGGAGCTGCGCCAGCAGACCGACAGGCTGGTTGCCGATCTCAAGGAGCAGACCCGGGTGACCGCGTCGATCGAGGCCGAACGGGCGCGGCTCACCAGCGCCGTGACGGAGCAGACGGCGGAAAAGAAGCGGCTCACCATGCTTTTGGAAGCCAAGCAGAAGCTGCAGGCCCAGACGGAGACGGCTTTAGCCGCCGAGCAGCAGCACTCGCAGCAGCTGGYGGCCAAGGCAAGCAGCCTCAAGGACCTCATCGCCTCGCTCGAAGCCGACAAGGCGCGCAAGGCAGCCGAGCAGGCCAAGGCTGCCGAGCGAAAATCGGCGGACAGCGACACAACGGCGTCCACGAGCGAGCCCGCCCCGCAGCCGGTGCCTGAAGGCAATCGTTTGACCGCCTCGGCGCCATTCGCGGCACTGCAGGGCCAGATCGCGCTGCCGGTCATCGGCAAGATCAAACGGCGCTTCGGCACCGACGACGGCAATGGCGCGATGATGCAGGGTGACATGGTTGCGACACAATCGGGAGCCATCGTCACCGCACCGGCGGATGGAAACGTGCTTTATGYGGGGCCGTTTCGCTCCTATGGTCAACTCTTGATCCTCAATGCGGGCGACGGGTATCATGTCGTTCTGGCGGGGATGAGCAGAATCAGCGTCGCGACTGKACAGTCGGTGCTCGCAGGAGAACCGATCGGCGCGATGGGAGAGGYCCGGGTGGCAAGCACCTCGGCTTCGCAGAATGGAAATGCGACGCCGGAGCTCTATGTGGAGTTCCGCAAGGATGGAAAACCCGTCGATCCGGCACCTTGGTGGGCGGRCCGATTTTCTGGAAGGACGTGAAATGATGCGGAAATTGTCGCTTCTGTTTGCTGGCGCGCTGATGGGCGCTTCGGCAATGAGCCTGGTCTACGGCGCACCCGGMTCGGCGGCGAATGCTGCGGGTTCAGAGACCTACAAGCAGCTGGCGATCTTCGGCGACATCTTCGAGCGGGTGCGCGCGCAATATGTGACGCCGCCGGACGACAAGTCGCTCGTCGAGAACGCCATCAACGGCATGYTGGCCTCGCTTGACCCGCACTCCTCCTACATGAATGCGGAGCAGGCGCAGGATATGCGCGTGCAGACCAAGGGCGAGTTCGGCGGCCTCGGCATCGAGGTCACCATGGAAAACGACCTGGTCAAGGTGATCACGCCGATCGATGACACGCCGGCCGCCAAGGCGGGCGTGCTGGCGGGYGACTACATCGCCAAGATCGACGGCGAGGAGGTGCGCGGCCTGACCCTCAACGACGCGGTCGAGAAGATGCGCGGGCCGGTCAACACGCCGATCAAGCTCACGATCCTGCGCCAGGGCGCCGACAAGCCGATCGAGCTGACGGTCGTGCGCGACATCATCAAGGTTAAGGCGGTGAAGTACCGCGTCGAGAACGACGTCGGCTACATGAAGATCACCTCCTTCACCGAGAAGACCTATGACGACCTCGAGAACGCCATCGAGAACATCAAGAAGCAGGTGCCGAACGACAAGCTGAAGGGCTATGTGCTCGACCTGCGCCTCAATCCGGGCGGCCTGCTCGACCAGGCGGTGAGCGTGTCGGATGCGTTCCTGAAGCGCGGCGAGATCGTCTCGACCCGCGGCCGCGACCCGAAGGACGTCACCCGTTTCGACGCCAAGCCGAAGCAGAACGACGACATCAACGGCAAGCCGCTGATCGTGCTGGTGAATGGCGGCTCGGCGAGCGCGTCCGAGATCGTCGCCGGCGCGCTGCAGGACCTGCGCCGCGCCACCGTGGTCGGCTCGCAGTCCTTCGGCAAGGGCTCGGTGCAGACCATCATCCCGCTCGGCGAAAATGGCGCGCTCAGGCTCACCACGGCGCTCTATTACACGCCGTCCGGCAAGTCGATCCAGGGCAAGGGCATCACGCCTGACATCAAGGTCGAGCAGCCGCTGCCGCCGGACCTGCAGGGCCGCGACCTGACCCGCGGTGAATCCGATCTCAAGGGCCACATCAAGGGYGCCGACGAGAGCTCCACCGGTTCGGGCTCGGCCGCCTATGTGCCGCCGGACCCGAAGAACGATCTGCAGCTGATCTATGCCGAGCAGCTGCTGCGCGGCCAAAAGACCGATCCGGCGTTCCCGCCGAACCCGGACAAGGCTGTGATGAACCAGTAAAGGCCGGACGGCCAGCCACTGGCCGACCGAGCGAAGCAATGCAATGCTGCCGGGACCGCGAGGTTCCGGCAGTTTGATTCGGAGAGCACGCGCCGGGCGCGCGAATGGATTTGAATTCGCACGTGATCGTTTCGGTGATTGCGTCAYGGGCTTGGGGCTGCGGCTTGGCTGACATCGGCAAGGATATCGAACGCCCACTCGGACAGACGATCCGGCCTCAGCGCTCCGCTTCGCGCGGCATCAGCACCAGTACACTTGTCGCCACGCTCGCGGTGCTTGCGGTGGCCGGCGTCTCCGGGGCGATCGCGCTGCGTGAAAAGCCTTTTCGCAAGCCTGAAGAGATAGCCGTTTCGACGCCGAAGGTGACCGTAGCGCCAACGCCCGCGCCGGCCCCGGCGCCAGCGCGGACCGAAGTAGCGGCAGCGACCCCCAAACCCAGCACCCCGATGAAGAGCGGTGGCCCGCAGATCATCCACGTGCAGACCGAAGAGGGCGATGGCCCGCCGAAAGCGGGGATCGTCATCCGAGATCCTTCCACGCTCGGCCAGAACCTGAAGGTCGCGCATATCCCGGACCGGGCGCTGATCGAGGCCGGCGACAGCGGCCCGCTGCCGATCCGTTCCGCGGACGGCAGGCGGCCGTTCGACGTCTATGCGCGGCCATGGTCCGGCGCGCGCGGCGCCCGCGTGGCGATCGTGATCGGCGGGCTCGCCGTCTCGCAGACCGGCACGCAGGCGGCCATCGCCAAATTGCCGGCCGAAGTGACGCTGGCTTTCGCGCCGCAGGGCAACAGCATCGACCGCTGGATGAAGGCGGCGCGGCAGAGCGGGCACGAGATCGTCATGCAGATACCGCTCGAGCCCTTCGACTATCCGAACGTCAATCCGGGGCGCAACACGCTGACGGTCTCGGCGAGCCCGGACGAGAACCTGAAGAGCCTGCACTGGGCGCTGTCGAGGACGACCAACTATACCGGCGTCATGAACTATATGGGCGCGCGCTTTTCGGCCGATGCAAACGCGATGGGACCGTTCATGGCCGAATTGGGGAAACGAGGGCTTGCCTATATCGACGACGGGTCGTCCTCGCGGAGCCTGGCGCCCGACCTTGCGCTGAAGGACGGCGTGCCCTTCGTCGCCGGCGACATGGCGATCGACGCGGTTCAGGACCGCGGCGAGATCCTGAAGAAGCTGGACAGCCTCGAGGCGACGGCGCGGGCCAAGGGCACCGCCGTCGGCATCGGCTCGGCCTTCGATATCACTGTCGACACGGTGACATCCTGGGTGGCCGAGGCAAAGAAGCGCGGCATCGAGATCGTGCCGATTTCCGCGGTCGCCATTGATCCGCAAAAGGGATAGCACCACCTGTCTCGCCGGAATTCTCGAAAGGCTGGAAAATCTTTACTGATGTCCAAGAAAATGATCGATCCGGAGACGCTGCCATATCGTCCCTGCGTCGGRCTGATGATCCTCAACCCTGCCGGGCTGGTCTGGGTCGGGCACCGCATCGCCGAGCCGGACAGCGAGTTTTCCGGCACCACAAAGCTCTGGCAGATGCCGCAGGGCGGTATCGATACCGGCGAGGAGCCGCTCACGGCGGCAGGGCGGGAGCTCTACGAGGAGACCGGCATGCGCAGCGTTTCGCTGCTCGCCGAGGCGCCGCATTGGATCAACTACGACCTGCCGCCGCATTTGGTCGGCGTCGCCTTCAAGGGTCGCTATCGCGGCCAGACGCAGAAATGGTTCGCCTACCGTTTCGACGGTGACGAGAGCGAGATCCAGATCAATCCGCCGCCGGGCGACCACAAGGCCGAATTCGATCAATGGGCGTGGCAGCCGATGCAGGAACTGCCCGACCTGATCGTGCCGTTCAAGCGCAAGGTCTACGAGCAGGTGGTGGCAGCATTCCAGCATCTGGTCTCGTAGTGTCGCGGGTGCCGGAGGCATGCCCTAACTCTCCCGGTCAGGTTCGGCTGAGCAGATGGGTTCGCGCTGCTCGGGGTCAGACTCCATTGATATTGATGCCGATGTGCCGCAATAAGAGGCGGACATGAATGACGCATGRCAAGCGCATATCAGCGGAGCGTCAGCGCCGCCCCTCACCTGCCTGCCGGCATCCTCTCCGCGTATAGTGACGGGGAGAGGGGTGCTGTCATCGCCGGTTCCGCCAATCTCCAGCGTTACAAGAAAGGCGCCGAGGTTACCGCCAGCCCCTTCTCCCCGTCGCTATACGGGGACAAGTGCCCGGCAGGGCGATGAGGGGCAGCGCCGGCGTCGACAACCGCGCGTCTGCGCAACAAGTGCAAACAGTCTTTATCCGGGGCGGTCGCCTTGATCAGCGACGCCAAAACGCCTTTGCCGCAAGCGGCCRCCACGGATAACTCGATGCTCAGCGAAGCTGCAGCCGGYGCGATCCTGACCATCGATCTCGGCGCCATTCGTCAGAACTACCGCCGTCTCAAGGCGCGGCTGGCGGGCGCCCGCTGCGCAGGCGTGCTCAAGGCCGACGGCTATGGTCTCGGCGCTGCGCTGGTGGCATCGGCGCTGATTGAGGAAGGATGCGACATCTTCTTTGTTGCGCTGCTCGGCGAGGGCATTGCGCTGCGCGGAACGCTCGGGCCTGGACCTGACATCTTTGTCCTGAACGGCTTGCCGCCGGGCTCCGAATCGGAAGCGATCGCGGCCGGACTTCATCCGGTCATCAACAGCACCGCACAACTGAAGGCGTGGCGCGAAGCGGCCCGGACCGCCGGTCGAAAGCTGCCGGYCGCCATCCAGGTCGACAGCGGCATGTCGCGGCTCGGCATGCCGCCCGCCGAAGTCGAGGCACTTGCGAAGGATGCCTTCGACGGCATCGATATCCGGTTGGTGATGAGCCATCTCGCTTGCGCCGACGAGCCGCGCAATCCGGCCAACGAAGCGCAGCGGCTGGCCTTCGAGCGGCTGCGCCGGATGCTGCCCAAGGCACCGGCCTCGCTCGCCAATTCGTCTGGGATCTTTCTCGGATCGTCCTACCACTACGATCTCGCCCGGCCGGGCGCCGCGCTCTACGGCATCAATCCGACRCCGGGCGATCCGAACCCGATGCTGCCGGTGGTGCGCTTGCAGGCCAAGGTGGTCCAGACGCGCAGCGTCGGGCAAGGCACCGGCGTCGGCTACGGCCACACCTTTCATGCGCGAGGCCCGCTCAGGCTGGCGACGATCTCGCTCGGCTATGCCGATGGCTGGCACCGGCGTGCGGCTTCGGCCGCCTGGTTCGAAGGCGTGAGGCTGCCCTTCGTCGGGCGCGTCTCGATGGATTCGATCATCCTCGACATTTCTGCACTACCGGCCGGCAGGCTGGGCGAGGGCGACCTTGTCGAGCTCATCGGCCCATCGCAAAGCGTCGACGATGCGGCCGCGCATTCCGGCACCATCGGCTACGAGGTGCTGACCAGCCTGGGTGCGCGCTTTCACCGCCGATATGTCGGGCTTGATTTAGACCGGTTCAGCGTTTGACGGATCGCTGATCCATTCTAAATATTCGAGTTTTCGCAATTCCGGGAAAACCGCTGCGCGCTTCGCGGAATTGCTCCAGAGAGGCACCTTGCTTGACAAGCCGGTGCTTCTCGGCAAGGTTCGAGGCATGAGCATCCTCGCCCATACCAGAACCTTATTCAGGGTTTGCCCTATCGCGGGAGCGTAGCCCCGGCGCGGTCGCTTTGGCGTCCGCCGAGCCGGGGCGTTTGAGTTCTTGACATCGTCACCCAGCCAGCCCTTTGCGGGCTGCAGGCTTTTGTCCGCCGCCTTTTGAGCAGGCGGCAGCGCGCATTGGTTCGTCGATGCGCCAGTCCATGAGGTTTGCTATGCATACAACAACGCAATCGCGTTCCAGAAACCAGATCGTCGTCAGCGACGCGGATCACGACCGGCTGAGCGGCCTTGCCAGAGCCTTTCTGGATCGTTCGCCCGAAATGGCCGAAGACCTRCTTGCCGAGATGGATCGCGCCAGGATCGCGGCCGAATCCGCAATGCCTGCTGATGTGGTGCGGATGGGCTCGACAGTGACGCTTCGCGACGATGATGGAAGCGTGCAAAGGGTCACGCTGGTCTATCCGTCGGAAGCCGACATCGCCGAGAAACGCATCTCGGTGCTGACGCCGCTCGGAACGGCGCTGATCGGCGTTCGCGCCGGCCGCACGGTCCGCTGGCGAAGCCGTGACGGCCGGGCGCTTTCAGCGGCCATCCACGCCGTCGAGCAACCCTCTCCGCGGAGGGCGCCATGACCAGGGCCGTGTATTGTCTCACCATGAAGGATTTCTCGGTCCTCGAAGTGATGCTGATGCGCCGGCGCGCCTTGGCCGATCCAGCCGTGCYGATGCTCGAGCGCAAGCTCGCCGAGAGCAGTGTCATTCCCCTCGGCACGGWCGAGCCTGACGTTGCCACGCTGAACAGCCGGGTGATCTTCCGCGTCGATGGCGGTCCGGCAGAGACGCGAACGCTCGTGCTTGGCGATGCCTCCGTTCCGGTCGGGTTCGGCCTGCCGGTCGGCACAGGGCGTGGCCTCTGCCTGCTCGGCATGAGGACGGGCCAATCCGTCCAGACCGATGGCAAGGGCGAACGGATCCTTCTCGAGGAGGTGGCTTACCAGCCGGAAGCCGCGCGGCGCGCAGCGCGGGACGCTGCCGGGCAGCGACCCCACGGCCTTAGACTCGTGTACAGCGCCACCGCCGATCATTCGCCCCTTGGCGGGCGTGGCAGAATCCGGCAGACAGAAGGGGACGATCCGGGCCCTTCGGCGGCATGATCGGCCTTTGAGGGAGCATTGAATGAAAGTCCTGGTAATGGGCGGCGGCGTGATCGGGGTCACCACCGCCTACTTCCTTGCCGAAGCCGGACACGAAGTCACGGTGATCGACCGACAGCCGGGGCYGGCGCTGGAGACGAGCTTCGCCAATGCCGGCGAAATATCGCCCGGCTATGCCTCGCCGTGGGCCGGTCCCGGCATTCCGGTGAAGGCGATCAAATGGCTGCTGATGAAATACGGTCCGCTGGTGGTGCGGCCGGCCTTCGATCCGCATATGTGGTCCTGGCTGCTCAAGATGCTGCGCAACTGCACCGCCGAACGCTATGCGCTCAACAAGTCGCGCATGGTGCCGCTGGCCGAATACAGCCGCGACACGCTGAAGGCGCTGCGTGCAGCGACCGGCATCACCTATGACGAACGCGCCAAGGGCACGCTGCAGCTCTTCCGCACGCAGAAGCAGCTCGACGGCACGGGCGGCGACGTCGAGGTGTTGAAGAAATACGGCGTGCCCTACGAGATCCTCGACCGGGACGGCTGCATCGCGGCCGAGCCGGCGCTCGCCGCCGTGCGCGAGAAGTTCGTCGGCGGCTTGAGGCTTCCCGGCGACGAGACCGGCGACTGCAAGATGTTCACCGACAAGCTCGCCGAGCTTTGCGTGGCGCGCGGCGTAACCTTTGAATACGGCTTGACGATCCACCGCATGGTGAGGGACCGCAACCGCTTTGCCACCGTCCTGACCGATCGCGGGTGGAGGTCCGCGGACGCCTTCGTGATGGCGATGGGCAGCTATTCCCCGCAATTCATGCGCGATCTGAAAAGGCCGATCCCGGTCTATCCGGTCAAGGGCTACTCGATCACTGTGCCGATCACGAATGCCGAGGCAGCACCCGTCTCGACCGTCATGGACGAGACCTACAAGGTGGCGATCACCAGGCTCGGCGACCGTATCCGCGTCGGCGGCACGGCGGAGATTTCCGGCTATGACCTGCGCCTGCATGAGTCGCGCCGCCGCACGCTGGAACATTCGGTCGGCGATCTCTTTCCGGGCAGCGGYGATCTCAAGGCGGCGAGTTTCTGGTGCGGCTTGCGGCCGATGACGCCGGACGGGCCGCCGCTGATCGGGCGCAGCGAGTTGTCCAACCTCTATCTCAACACCGGTCACGGCACGCTTGGCTGGACGATGGCCTGCGGCTCGGCCAGGGTGCTTGCCGACATCATCTCCAACCGGGTGCCGGAGATCAACGCGCTCGACCTCAGCCCGGACCGCTACCTCAAGTAGGTGGTTCAGAACGCCTGCCTGACCCATGCCCCGCTGAACAGCGCCCGGTAGGCCCAGCCAATGGTGACATTGGAAGCGACCGGCTGCGAATGGGCGAGATAGTCGTCATAGACCGGCTTCATGCGGCGGTAGAAAGCCGGATCGAGCACCACCATGCCGTTCTCGCTGTCATGGAAGAAGCTGCGGTTGTTGAGGTTGACCGRAGAGATGGTCACCAGCCGCTCGTCGATCATCATGATCTTCGCATGCAGCACCACGTCGGGCGCCTTGAACTCGCGGATGTTGATGCGGTCGCCATATCGCTCGACGAACAGCTTGTTGAGCGCGGTGAGGAACCTGCCGCCGATATCGCCCTTGAGATCGATGCGGCCGATGATGTCGATCTTGACGCCCCGGGCCAGCGCCCGGTCGAAGGCCAGGGCAAGGCTGGGCGTCAGATTGAGGTAAGGGTTGACGATCTCGATCCGATGCGCGGCGGCGTCGATCAGTTCGACGAAGTAGTTTTCGAGCGCATGGCCATCCTCGTAAGGTACGGAAATGAAGTGCCGCGCCGCGCCCTGGGGTCGTCCGCCGGAGCGCACCGGAATGGAAAACGGCCGGGAAATGTTTGTGTCGGCATCGCGCAACCAGACAGTCGAGAGATGCGCGGCCAGCGTTTCGACCGTCGCGCGGTCGGCGATCTCGATGTCGAAGTCGCTCCAATTGGAATAGTAGTTCAGCGAGAAGCCGTCGATCTTGCCGTATTGCTGAAGCTTAGGATAGCGCGTCAGGTCGACAGGGCTGTGAAACAGGAAACCGTCATGGATGTTGCGGCCGCCGACGATGACGCGTGAGCGGCCCGGCTCCTCGGCCAGCGTCGCCAGCATCTTGATGTGATGCGTCTTGTGCAGCTGCGAAAACTGCTCGTCGACCGGCGCGCCATGGTCGGCGCGCCAGCGATATTCCTGCAGCGCGACATTGGGAAATTCGGCCGCCAGCCGGTGCAGCAGGGCATCGTCCTTCTCGCGCTCCAGCACGTCGGTCACCAGGATGCGCACCTTGGTGCCGAGCGCCGCGTGATGGCGGATCAGTCGCTCCATGATGCGGCCGGAGAAATCCGCCTTGAACTCCAATGACGACAGATAGATGAGCCTCAGTTTCGGGGCGTTGGAGAAGTCGAGCGGCAGCTCCGGGTCGGCCTTGTCGAAGGCGCTGTCGGGCAATGTCTTGCCCAGCAGCGCCTCGACCTTGGCGTTGAAGCCGTCGCGCGATTTGCGCAGCAGGGTCGGCGATCCGAGCGGCAGCGCGCAGGTCTGCGACAGCCAGCGGCCGGCATAGAAGACGCGGTCGAGTGCTTCGAGCCCGGCCGGATCGGGCACCGGGCAGCGATCGTAGCGGCTGTCGAGCGCCGCGATCCAGGGGTCGGCGGTCTCCTCGCGCAGTATGGTCAGCGGCGCGCCGGCCGGCGCGAGGCCGGAACTGACGCGGAGGTCGCAGCGGGTGAGCGCCTGGCTCGGAAAAAGGCTGGCGGATGCCTCCGCCGCCGGCAGGCGGAGATGGAAGGGGGCACCTTTGGCGACCGTGCGCGATCGGCCTGACACGCGCATCGCCAGGGGACCATCGCAGGTGCCGCCGATGTCGACCGGTTGCCGGCCGGCTTGGAGGAGCACGATCTCGACCGAGCGCGCTCCCAGACCGGAGAAGCCGAAGGTCTTGGGGGCGGATGGCCGGGCAGCCGCGTCGAGATAGAGCGTCTGGCGCGACATGCGCCAGCGACCGGTGAAACGACCTTCGCCCGGTCTGCCCGCGGCAGGTTGCAGCTCCGTCTTGTCGAGCGGCTTCGCCAGCCGCCGCAGTCCCCGATAGGTCGCCCGGAAGCCGTCGTTGAGGACGTCGCGCCAGTCGTGGCCGAAGCGGCCGGTGCCGTTGGCCCGGTCGAGCGCGTCGATCCGGCTTTGGGCCAGCAGCGCCTCGAACTGCTTCTCATAGGCCGCATTGCCATCATCCGCGAAATAATGCGCCGTCGCGATTTCGGCGCCGGCGCCGTCCGCCGAGATGGGCAGACGTGCGCAGGCGTCGTCGCCCGGAAAGAACGCGCAAGCCGAGTGGCCGGGCATGCCGGCGCAACTGGCCAGGGCGGCCAGCATCAGTGCGAGCAGCAGCCTTGTCGCAACGGCGCTTGAGCTCACCCGGTCGCCCCGTTCATGGCCTTGAGCTCGGCCGGGTCGCGCGGCGGCATGAAGCCCTGCGGGAAGATCTTGCAGACCGGAAGCGCGAAAGTGGCGATCAAAAGCTCGGCTTCGCCGCGCATCTTCCTCGGCGCCGTCCTGTCGTCGCGGATCGCCCGTGCCGAGGCGATCAGCGCGCCATCGCAGTCGCAATGATCATGCCGGGCGATATAGCAGGCGTCGTGGATGCGGCAGGCGGCGTCGAGGCGGTCCACCGGCTTCGCCGAAAGGTCGCCGGTACGGGTTCCCGGCCCGCAGTAATTGCCGAAGACGAAGGGCGAGGGGCGGGCCATCGCAGAGCGGATCGGCTTCGGCAGTTCGGCTTCGGGAACCTTGGCCCACGGGTTTGCGCAATCGGAAAGGCAAAGCAGCGGCAGGATGGCAAGAATGGCTCGCATGTCTGCGCCGGCTTTCCGAGAAGTCCCCCTCGCGCTCTTCCGTGGAAAGGCGAAGCGCGTTGCTGCCACACTCCGCGACTTTGTGGCAAGCGCAAGGCGGCATGCCGGTTGCGCTATCGTTTGACGGGTGCGAAGGATGCGGCCTGAAGGCGGATCTACACGAACAAGCTCCTTTCCCGCTCGACCGCCCTGGTGATGAAATTGGCGACCAGCTGGACGCGGCGCAGCGGCCTCACCGATTCGTGATAGACCAGCCAGTAGGCGCGGCGTATCGGCGCGACGATGTCGACCGGCACGAGCTCCGGCATCGAGCGGGCGACGAAAGTGTGCAGGATGCCGATGCCGGCGCCCGAACGCACCGCTTCCGCCTGGCCGAGCGCCGAGGAGATGGCGAAGCTCGAGCGCCAGTCGGGGCTGAACTCTGCGGCATAGTCGAGAGAGGGGCTGACGATCAGGTCCGGCACGTAGCCGATCAGCGTGTGCAGGCCGAGCTCGGCCGCCGYCTTCGGCAGGCCGTTGGCTTCGGCATAGGCACGGGACGCGAACAGGCCGAGCGTGTAGTCGACTAGCTTTCCCGCCACCAGCCGGCCCTCGGTCGGCCGCTCGACCGTGATCGCGATATCGGCCTCGCGGCGCGACAGCGAGAAGGAACGCGGCACGGGCACCAGCTGGATGGTCAGCTCGCGGTGAAGCGCCGTCAGCTCGCCGAGCCRCTTGGCGAGGAAAGCGACGCCGAAACCGTCTGGCGCGCCGATCCGCACCGTGCCGGAAACATCGTCGCCCTCGCCGGCAATGGTCGAGCGCGCGGCGATCATGTCGCTTTCCATGCGCTCCGCGATTTCGAGGAAGCGCTCGCCGGCCGGCGTCAGCTCGCTGCCAGTGGTCAGGCGGCGGAAAAGCTTTGTGCGCAGCGCCTCCTCGAGCGCGGCAATGCGGCGCGATACGGTGGCGTGGTTGAGCTCCAGGCGTTTCGCCGCGCCGAGGATCTGGCCGGCGCGCGCTACTGCTAGGAAGATGCGCACGTCATCCCAATTCATGGGGGTGACTTTGGTGACAACGGTCAAAGTCGCGTTCCTTCGCGCCCCCCTCTGTCCTGCCGGACATCTCCCCCACAAGGGGGGAGATCAGCGGTTCCGCCGCCGGCTCATCTGTTGCGACGTTGGCGATTGGCGAAAGCAAAAATGAGAGCGCAATCTCCCCCCAAGTGGGGGAGATGTCCGGCAGGACAGAGGGGGGCGCGACGAAGCTCAACCTAGGTATCCTAACGACCGACATATCTGCTATTTGCGACAATTAATGCACGTCCGGCTGCCGTTGTCTATTTTCCGCACAACGGTTGCGTTCTGGCTCGCGTTRCCATCGCCGCCGCAAAGGCGGACAATGCGCCATCACCAAAAGGGAGAGAAACCATGATCGAATACGGTCATTTCATCGGCGGCAAGCGCGTCGCCGGGACCAGCGGCCGCAARCAGGATGTGATGCAGCCGATGGACGGCTCGGTGCGCGCCACCGTGGCGCTGGCCTCGGCGCAGGAACTGCGCGCCGCGGTCGAGAATGCCAAGGCCGCGCAGCCCAAGTGGGCCGCCACCAATCCGCAGCGCCGCGTGCGCGTGCTTATGAAGTTCCTCGAGCTGGTTCAGCGCGACTATGACGAGTTGGYCGACATACTGGCGCGCGAGCACGGCAAGACCATTGCCGACGCGCGCGGCGACATCCAGCGCGGCCTCGAAGTGGTCGAGGTCTGCATCGGCGCGCCGCACATGATGAAGGGCGAGTTCACCGACGGTGCCGGCCCCGGCATCGACACCTATTCGATGCGCCAGGCGCTCGGCGTCGTCGCCGGCATCACGCCGTTCAACTTCCCGGCCATGATCCCGCTGTGGAAGATCGCTCCGGCAATCGCCTGCGGCAACGCCTTCATCCTGAAGCCTTCGGAGCGCGATCCGGGCGTGCCGATCCRCATTGCCGAACTGTTCATCGAGGCCGGCCTGCCGGAAGGCATCCTCAACGTCGTCAACGGCGACAAGGAAGTAGTCGACGCCATCCTCGACGATCCGGACATCAAGGCCGTCGGCTTCGTCGGCTCGACGCCGATCGCCCAGTACATCTATGCGCGCGGCTGCGCGGCCGGCAAGCGCGTGCAGTGCTTCGGCGGCGCCAAGAACCACATGATCATCATGCCCGACGCCGACATGGACCAGACGGTCGACGCTCTGGTCGGCGCCGGCTACGGCTCGGCCGGCGAGCGCTGCATGGCGATCTCGGTAGCCGTGCCGGTCGGCAACGACACCGCCAACCGGCTGATGGAAAAGCTGGTGCCGCGCGTCGAAAGCCTGAAGGTCGGTCCGTCGACGGATTCTTCCGCCGATTTCGGCCCGCTGGTGACGGCGCAGGCGCTGGAGCGCGTCAAGGGCTATGTCGATCTCGGCGTCAAGGAAGGCRCGAAGCTCGTCGTCGACGGGCGCGGCTTCAAGATGCAGGGCTACGAGAACGGCTACTATATGGGCGGCTGCCTGTTCGACAACGTGACGCCGGAGATGCGCATCTACAAGGAAGAGATCTTCGGCCCGGTGCTCTCGGTGGTGCGCGCGCCGACCTATGAGAATGCGCTGAAGCTCGCGAACGACCACGAGATGGGCAATGGCGTCGCCATCTTCACCCGCGACGGCGATGCCGCGCGCGACTTTGCTTCCAGGGTCCAGGTCGGCATGGTCGGCATCAACGTGCCGATCCCGGTGCCGATCGCCTACTACACCTTCGGCGGTTGGAAGGCGTCGTCCTTCGGCGATCTCAACCAGCACGGCCCGGATGCGTTCCGCTTCTACACCAAGACCAAGACGGTCACCTCGCGCTGGCCGTCCGGTATCAAGGACGGCGCGGAATTCGTCATCCCGACGATGAACTGACCGGACGATCTCCAGCTTGCGCGTCCTCGCCGCGTTGCGGCTGCGGGCGAGCGGCAGGCATCAAGGACGGTGCGGAATTCGTCATCCCGACGATGAACCGATCGGTCGAAATTCCACTTCACTGAGAAAGCGCGRTGCAAGACCGCGCTTTCATTTATGGACCTGCAGAGGAGGGCCGCTTGCCTCTCGTCTCGTCCATGCAGAGGGCAAGCCTGTCACCATCAAAGCCCCCAAGCGAAGCGCAACTCTAGGTCCATGGGTTCCCGGCGCAGCGCGTCCCGAGAGCATCTTCCGATTCTCTAATAATTCCTCTGCTGTCAGATGGAACCAACAGGCCACCATCCGCCTTAGCCTGTATTCCTGCCATTTGTGCAGGCCAAACAAACTGCGCCGGTTGCAGCCGGGGTTTCTCGCCTGGCGCGAGGAGGTGTCAGATGACACGATTTCTTATGGCGGCGACGTTCCTTGCGACGGCGGCGGTGTTAGGCGGCACCGCGCAAGCCAATGCGGCCGCGCAATGCGCACCGCGCGCCGACATCATCAAGGCGCTCGGCGACAAGTTCCATGAAAGCGAAGCCGGGCACGGGCTGATCAATCCGAACGTGGTGCTTGAGATCTTTGTGTCCGACCAAGGCAGTTGGACCGTGCTTGCCTCCGACACCAAGGGGCAGAGCTRCATCCTTTCCGTCGGCGAAGGCTGGGACAGCCCTTCCATCAGGGCGGCCATGCCGGGCGCCTGATACACCCGCAGGGCCGAGCCAGGCATCTCGCCACGGTTCTTGYTGTCCGCGCGCTCAACGGAACCCTCCACCGCGCTCCCGCTTGTTTATGGTGAGGAGGCCCACCATATCGAATCCAGGGAGCCATGTGCTCCCTGCGACAGACCGGAAAACCAGAAGGAGTGACGCGATGAAGACGTCCAATCCGGCCTGGTGCATTCCGGCACACTGAGGCGGCCGAATGTGCCTCCCTTGCCGGAATGCTTAGGCGAAGGAGGTGCCCAATGGCACGCAAATTTTCGTTTCGATGGATCAAGCTGGCGGCGGTTGGCGTCGCGATGGCGTTGCCGGCATTCCCCGCGAAGGCGCAAGTCATCTGCGGCGGCCACGACCTTTTGGTCGCAAGGCTGGCAACGGCATTCGAGGAGAAACGGCTCGGCTACGGCGTGGCCGGAGAAGCCGCCATCTTCGAGGTGTTCGTCTCGGCAAGCGGAACCTGGACCATCCTGATGACCGACGTAAAGGGCCAGAGCTGCATACTGGCGGCCGGTGAGGGATGGGAAGACACGCTGGCCACCTCAGTCGGGCAGCCGGGCGGCTAGATACCCCGATCAGCGTGTCGCGGCCGCCTCGGCGTGGCCGCGCAGCAGCGCCATCAGTTTGTCTGCGTCCCTGGCGGCCGCCTCCTCGTCGCCATCGAGGATCGAACGGATCAGCGCAACGTGGTGCTCGGCCGACTCGGCCAGGCCGGTGTCTGCCTTGTAGCGGAACCAGAACCGACGGCTGTGCGTCTGCAGGGGTGCGGCGACGCGCGCCGCGAACGGATTATCGGCTGCGATCGCCAGCGCTTCGTCGAGCGCCTTGTCGGCCTGGATGAAGGCAAGCACGTTGCCGGAGATCACCGCCTTCTGCATGGCAAGGGCGGCTTCGTGAAACAGGTCCGCGGCTTCGCGGGTGACGAAGCGGGCGGCGGAGCGGGCAAGCACCACCTCGACGCCACGCCTGGCGTCGATGACTCGCAGCCAGTCGCCGGGGTGAAGCGGCGCGACGGCGATACCGGCGCGGGGTCTCACGTCCAGCRAACCCTCCCAGGCCAGCCGCTGGATCGCCTCGCGCACAGGGGTGCGGCCCAGGCCCAGCCGCTCGATCAACGCGCCCTCGGTGACGAAACTCGAAGGCGCCAGTTCGAGCGTCACGATCATGTGCTCCAGCACACGATAGGCCTTGGTCGCAACCGGCTCGAAGGCCGCCCCCGTTTCGATGGATATCAATGCGCAGCTCCTGATATATTTTTCATATATCATAGCGGATTCAGCATTGACAGCCCGGTTCTTAATAAATATACGACTGATATATCAGATGGAGAGATAGCCATGTGGGCTGGAGTTTTCCCCGCAGTCACGACCAAATTCACGGCCGACGACCGCCTTGATCATGCTGAGATGGAGCGCTGCTTTTCCCTGCAGATGGAGGCCGGCTGCGACGGGATCATCGTTTGCGGCTCGCTCGGCGAAGGGCCGATGCTGTCGCATGACGAGAAGATCGAGGTGCTGAAGACGGCGCAGAAGGTGGCCGGCAAGAAGCCGGTGCTCTTGACCGTCAACGAGCCCGGGACGCGCGAGGCGGCAAGCATCGCCCGCCGCGCCGCCAGGGAGGGCGCCAACGGCCTGATGGTGGTGCCGAGCCCGATCTACCATACCGACCGGCAAGAGACGGTCGCCGCGCTTCGCGCCGTCGCGGAAGCCGGAGACCTGCCGGTCATGATCTACTCCAACCGGCTCGCCTACCGCGTCGACGTCACCGTCGACCTGATGGAGGAACTGGCATCGGACGAACGCTTCGTCGCCATCAAGGAATCCTCCGACGATATCCGGCGCTCGACCGAGATCATCAACCGTCTCGGCGACCGCTACGATCTCTTCACCGGCGTCGACAACCTCGCCTTCGAAGCGCTTTCGGTCGGTGCCATCGGCTGGGTGGCCGGCCTGGTCACCGCCTTCCCGCGCGAAACCGTCGCCATCTACCAGCTGATGAGAAAGGGCYGTCGCGAGGAGGCTCTAAAGATCTATCGCTGGTTCCGGCCGTTGCTCGACCTCGATGTCTCGACCTATCTGGTACAAAACATCAAGCTTGCCGAAGTGCTGGCGATCGATACCAATGACCGTGTGCGCATGYCGCGTCAGCCTTTGTCGGGAGAGCGCCGCAAGACGGTGGAAACGATCGTCRGGGATGCGCTGGCCGTGCGGTCGGAACTGCCGGCGTTCTGATAGCTTTCTGCTCCCCGTTCACAGGGAGAAGATGGCGGCAGCCAGATGAGGGGCAGCGCCAACGTGCAAGGAAATACCAAGTCGACTGAAGAGGGCCGCCCCTCATCCGCCCTTCAGGCACCTTCTCCGCATAGACGGGGAGAAGGGGAAGATATCGCCATCGTCGGCGGCGGCATCATCGGCATCTGCGCCGCGGCTTTTCTCGCCGAGGCGGGGCGCAGCGTCACCGTCTTCGACCGCACCGGCATTTGCGAGGAGACGAGTTCCGGCAACGCCGCCGCCTTCGCCTTCTCCGACGTGCTGCCGCTGGCGCATAAGGGCATGATCAGGYAATTRCCGAAATGGYTTGCCGATCCGCTCGGGCCATTAGCCATCCCGCCAGCCTATCTGCCCAAGCTCCTTCCGTGGCTGGTGCGCTTCTGGCGCGCCGGTGCCGGGAAGCACTATGAAGCAAGCCTGGCGGCGCAGGCCGGCATGATGAAGCTCGCCGAGGCCGAATTGATGGGTCTGCTCGACCGCTCCGGCACGCGACCGATGCTGCGCGAGGACGGCTCGCTAGAGCTTTACGAAAGCGAGGCGGAGTTCCGTGCCGCGCTGTCCGGCTGGCATGCGCGCGAGCGCTTCGGCATCGGCTTCCGCCATGTCGAGGGCGAGGAGATGGCGGCGCTGCAGCCGGGTCTCTCGCCGCGCTTCGTCAAGGGTACCTTCGTGYCGGGCTGGAAGACGGTCGCCGATCCCAAGCTGCTCGGCAAGGCAGTCTGGGCCTATGCGGAACGGCTCGGCGCCCGCTTCGAGCATGCGCGCATCGACCGCGTCGAAGCCGGCGCGGACGGTGCCGCGATCGTGCTTGCCGGCGGCACGACCCGGACAGCAAGGCAGCTCGTTGTCGCGGCAGGCGCCTGGTCGCATCTCCTGGCCAGAAATCTCGGCGACCGCATCCCGCTGGAGACCGAGCGCGGCTACAACACGACGCTGCCGGTCTCGGCCTTCGACGTGAAGCGGCAGCTGATCTTTTCCGGGCACGGCTTCGTCATCACGCCGCTCGAGACAGGCCTGCGCGTCGGCGGCGCCGTCGAACTCGGCGGCATCGAGCGGGCGCCGAATTTCGCCCGCTCCAAGGCGATGCTGGAAAAGGCAAGGCGCTTCCTGCTTGGGCTCGATCCGTCTGGCGGGCGCGAGTGGATGGGTTTTCGCCCCTCGCTGCCGGATTCGCTGCCGGTCATCAGTGCGGCGCGGACGCCGAACGTCTTCTACGCCTTCGGCCACGGGCATCTCGGCCTGACCCAGGCGGCGGCGACCGGCCGCTTGATCCGCGATCTCGTTCTCGGGCAGATTCCGCCGCTCGATCTCACCCCTTTCCGTGCGCAACGGTTCTGACATCCTCCAGGTTCTGATATTTTAGGAAGCACCATGGCCAAGAAATCATTCTTCTGCATCGACGGCCACACCTGCGGCAATCCCGTCAGGCTGGTCGCCGGCGGCGGCCCGCTGCTCGAGGGCAAGACGATGATGGAGCGGCGCGCGCATTTCCTCGCCGAGTATGACTGGATCCGCACCGGCCTGATGTTCGAGCCGCGCGGCCATGACGTGATGTCGGGCTCGATCCTCTATCCGCCGACGCGCGAGGACTGCGACATCGCCATCCTCTTCATCGAGACCTCCGGCTGTCTGCCGATGTGTGGCCACGGCACGATCGGCACGGTCACCATGGMGGTCGAGCACGGGCTGGTGAAGCCCAAGACCCCAGGCGTGCTGAGGCTCGACACGCCGGCCGGCCTGGTCGTCGCCGAATACAAGCAGGTGGGCGAATACGTCGAGGAGGTGCGCATCACCAACGTGCCGTCCTTCCTCTATGCCGAAGGGCTGACGGTGGAGTGCCCGGTGCTTGGCGAGATCAGTGTGGATGTCGCCTATGGCGGCAATTTCTACGCCATCGTGGAACCGCAGAAGAACTACCGCGACATGGCCGACTATTCGGCCGGCGACCTCATCGCCTGGAGCCCGGTGGTGCGGCAGCGGCTCAACGAGAAATATTCATTCGTGCATCCGGAAAACCCGGGCATCAACCGGCTGTCGCACATGCTGTGGACCGGCAAGCCGAGAGATGCCGAGGCCGATGCGCGCAACGCCGTCTTCTACGGCGACAAGGCGATCGACCGGTCCCCCTGYGGCACCGGCACCTCGGCGCGGATGGCGCAGCTCCATGCCAAGGGCAGGCTGAAGGCGGGCGACAATTTCGTGCATGAATCGATCATCGGCTCGCTGTTCAAGGGCAGGGTCGAAAAGGAGGTCAGCGTGGCCRGCAAACCGGCGATCATCCCCTCGATCGGCGGCTGGGCGCGCATGACCGGATTGAACACCATCTTCATCGACGACCGCGATCCGTTCGCGCATGGGTTCATCGTCACCTGATCGCTCCCGGTCGACGCGTCAGGCCGCTTCGCCGTCCGTCGAAACCTGGCTGCGGAACCAATCGGCAAAGGTGATTTCGGCGGCCGAGGGCTGCGCCGACATGGTGAGATAGTAGCCTTTGTCCTTATCGGTCGCGATGTCGGAGACGACAACGAGATCGCCGCGTCGCAACTCCTCGCGGAAAACCTCGATTGGGCAAAGGGCGACGCCGTGGCCGGCGATGACAGCGGTCGCCAATATGTTGAAGTCCGCAAAGACAGGCCCGTTGCCGACATCGGCCCCGGCTATGCCAGCTTGCGAGAACCACTCGCGCCAGCCCTGCCGTGTCTCGTCATGCAAAAGGTCCGCTGCGGCAATGTCCGTCGGCGTGCCAAGCCGGCCCTTGCGGGTCAGGTAATGCGGGCTGCAGGCGGGCTGGCTGACGCGGGAAAAGAGCTTCAGGCTGGTGGCCCTCGGGGATGGATCCGCGCCAAGCGTGATCAGGATGTCGTTGTCGTCGTCATCGAGCCGGTCTTCGGCCTTCGCATAGGCGACGCGGATCGCAATCTCGGGGTGATGGGCGGTAAAGTCCGGCAGGCGTGGAACCAGCCAACGGCTGGCAATGGATGGAATGCAGCCCACCGAGATCGACGCGACAACTGCGTTCCTGCGGATACGCCGGCAGGCAGCCGCGAGGTCGGAGAGCGCTGCGTTCGCCGAGGCCTGGAGAGCCAGCCCGGCGTCGGTCAGGCGGACCTTGCGGGCATCCCTGTGAAACAAGGGCACGCCGAGCCACTCTTCCAGTCGCCTGATCTGATGGCTGATCGCCGGATGGGTAACGTGCAGCTCCTCGCCGGCGGCARAGAAGCTGAGATGGCGCGCGGCGGCTTCGAAAGCGCGAATGGCGTTCAGCGGCAAATAGTCCATCTGTAAATTTTTCTAATGTGTTGGGCGAAAATCGGTCATTTGAACTTTGCGGCCGCTTACGACATTTCTTGACCCGGTTTCGAAAAATAGCGCATCGAAACGGCAAAAACCACATCAATCCGAGAGCATTGTCGCTCTCGCTATAACTCAGAAGAAAGAGATGCCATGTTCACCAGGCAATTGGCTGATGTAGAAAAAACTGACTTCTTCGTTGATTGGGGGAATGGCACGAGCCATCGGCTCCTCACCCAGCGGGACGGTATGGGGTTCACAGTCTGCCATACGGTCGTGCGTGCTGGCAGCGAGTCGCGGCTTCAGTATCGGCGGCACCTGGAGGCCTGCTACTGCATCTCCGGCAGCGGCGAGGTCGAGGATATGTCGGGCGAGGTCCACCGCATCGAACCTGGCACGATCTAYGTTCTCGATGCCCATGACGATCACTACCTGCGCGCCGATGCGGCCGGCGACATGGTGCTGGTCAGTGTCTTCAATCCGCCGCTCCACGGAACGGAGCGGCATACTCTCGACGGGGGAAGCGGCTCCGCTTACTGAAACTTCGGGCTGGGAGAATGCTTCATCGGCGAGGCGAATATTCGCGGCGTCGCCTCGCCGTCACATGACCGTCATACTGAGCAGAATCCTGACCCTGCGGAATGTGTGGGAGGGCAAAATCGGACGCTCCCGTTGACGCAAGGAATCTTCACATCAAATTATCTTGACGGCGATTTCTTCGAAACCGCGCGCATGATACGGCTGAATCGTCAAAGACATTGCGTTGTGCCAATGATAGGGTCCGCGATAGTCCAAGGGGCCGGGTGCGAAAAAACGGGCAATCGGGCGGCGTGCTTCCAAACCACGCGCGACGATTGAAAAATGACGTTGCAATCCGGGCTCGAAACTTTACGACTAGGGGCAATACGAAAAGGAATGCGTCCGCGAAGGCGAYATTCCAGGGGAGCCGCGTAAATATGCAGTACTTCGTCCAGCAGCTTATCAACGGGCTGACGCTGGGATCTATCTACGGGCTGATCGCGATCGGCTACACGATGGTCTACGGCATCATCGGCATGATCAATTTCGCCCATGGCGACATCTTCATGGTCGGCGCCTTCACGGCCCTCATCGTCTTCCTGATCCTCGGCGCGATGTTCTATTCGGTGCCGGTGGTGGTGGCGCTTCTGATCATGATGATCGTGGGCATGCTGCTCACCGGCCTCTATAATTGGACCATCGAGAAGGTCGCCTACCGTCCGCTGCGAGGCTCGTTCCGCCTGGCGCCGCTCATCACCGCAATCGGCATGTCGATCGCGCTGTCCAATTTCGTGCAGGTGACCCAAGGTCCGCGCAACAAGCCGATCCCGCCGCTGGTCAGCCAAGTCTACACGATCGACGGCATCAGCGTCTCGCTGAAGCAGATCATCATCGTGCTGGTCACCGCCGTGCTGCTGGCGATCTTCTGGTATCTCGTCAACAGGACGTCGCTGGGGCGGGCGCAGCGCGCCTGCGAGCAGGACCGCAAGATGGCGGCGCTGCTTGGCATCGATGTCGACCGCACTATCTCCATCACTTTCATCATGGGCGCAGCGCTTGCCGCCGTCGCCGRCACGCTGTTCCTGATGTATTACGGAGTGGTTGTGTTCTCTGACGGCTTCGTGCCGGGCGTGAAGGCTTTTACCGCGGCGGTGCTCGGCGGCATCGGCTCGCTGYCGGGCGCAGTGCTCGGCGGGCTGCTCATCGGCTTCATCGAGAGCATGTGGTCGGCCTATTTCTCGATCGACTACAAGGATGTGGCCGCCTTCTCGATCCTGGCGATCGTGCTGATCTTCCTGCCCTCCGGCATACTAGGCCGGCCTGAAGTCGAAAAGGTCTGATCCCATGGCCGTTACCGTATCTTCGGGGAGCAAGGTCGTCRCCACTCCCATGCAGCGCGCTTTGYGCGAAGGGTTCTATGCCGGCGCCATCGCCCTCGGCCTGTTCGTGCTGTTCATCGGGCTGAGAACCGACCAGAACATCAGCAACGAACTGATCCTGGTGCAGCGCTGGGGCCTGCTTGCCGCAGTGGTCATCGCGGTCGCCGTCGGCCGCTTCATCTATGTCGCCTACGCGGTGCCGGCGATCGAGCGGTCCAGGGCCGAAAAGGCCAAGGCGCCCGCGGCCGTGGCGGAACCGGGTTTCGTGCGGCGGAACTTCAACAAGATCGGCGCCGCGGTGCTGATCCTCTATCCCGTCGCGATGGTTTCGCTTTTCGGCTTCCAGGGCTCGCTGAAGTGGGTCGACAATTTCGGCATCCAGATCCTGATCTATGTGATGCTGGCCTGGGGGCTGAATATCGTGGTTGGGCTGGCCGGCCTGCTCGACCTCGGCTACGTCGCCTTCTACGCGGTCGGCGCCTATGCCTATTCGCTACTCGCAACGCATTTCGGCCTGTCTTTCTGGATCCTGCTCCCGGCGGCCGGCGCCATGGCCGCCTTCTGGGGCATGATGCTCGGCTTCCCGGTGCTGAGACTGCGCGGCGACTATCTGGCGATCGTGACCCTAGCCTTCGGCGAGATCATCCGACTCGTGCTCATCAACTGGCGCGACGTGACCCATGGGTCGGCCGGCATTTCCGGCATTCCGAAGGTGTCGTTCTTCGGCCTGATGTCGTTCAACGTCTCGGATCCGAACTACAWCGCCAAGGTGCTGCACATCACCCAGTCGGGCGCCTATTACAAAATCTTCCTCTACTACCTGATCCTGGGGCTTTGCTTCCTCACCGCCTTCGTCACGATCAGGCTTCGCCGCCTGCCGGTGGRCCGGGCCTGGGAAGCGCTGCGCGAGGATGAGATCGCCTGCCGTTCGCTCGGCATCAACACCACCACAACCAAGCTGACGGCGTTCGCCACCGGCGCCATGTTCGGCGGCTTCGCCGGCGCGTTCTTCGCCGCACGGCAAGGCTTCGTCAGCCCCGAATCCTTCGTCTTCCTGGAATCGGCGATCATCCTCGCCATCGTGGTGCTGGGCGGCATGGGCTCGCTCGGCGGCATCGCGGTGGCGGCGCYGGTGATGATCGGCGGCACCGAGATCCTGCGCGAACTCGACTTCCTCAAGACCGGCCTGCGCTGGGGCAACATGACGGTCATTCCGGGCTTCGGCTCCGACTTCACCCCTGAACTCTACCGCATGCTTCTGTTCGGCATGGCCATGGTCATCGTCATGCTGTGGAAGCCGCGCGGCTTTGTCGGCAGCCGCGAGCCGACGGCCTTCCTCAAGGAGCGAAGAGCGGTCTCAAGCTCCTTCACCAAGGAGGGTCACGGCTGATGGACATGCGAGCTTCCGTGAGCGATTTCATCCTGCAGGTCGARCACCTGTCGATGARGTTCGGMGGMCTGGTCGCYATCGGCGACCTGTCCTTCCAGGCCAGGCGCGGCGAGATCACCGCGCTGATCGGGCCGAACGGCGCCGGCAAGACGACGGTGTTCAACTGCATCACCGGCTTCTACAAGCCGTCGGAAGGCATGATCACGCTCAACCGGCGTGACGGTGCGACCTATCTGCTCGAGCGCCTGCCCAACCACGAGATCCCGGCGCACRCCAAGGTGGCGCGCACCTTCCAGAACATCCGCCTGTTCTCCGGCATGACGCTGCTGGAAAACCTGCTCGTCGCCCAGCACAACAAGCTGATGAAGGCCTCGGGCTACACCTTCCTCGGCCTGTTCGGCTTCCCGAGTTATCGCAAGGCCTCGGCCGAGTCGATCGAGCTCGCCAGGCACTGGCTGGAGAAGGCCGACCTGATCGAGCGCGCCGACGATCCGGCCGGCGACCTGCCCTATGGCGCGCAGCGTCGGCTGGAGATCGCACGCGCCATGTGCACCGGGCCTGAGCTGCTTTGCCTCGACGAGCCGGCCGCCGGCCTCAACCCGAAGGAATCGGCCGCGCTCAACGAGTTGCTGATCGATATCAAGGACAACACCGGCACCTCGATCCTGCTCATCGAGCACGACATGTCAGTGGTCATGCAGATCTCCGACCATGTCGTGGTGCTCGAATACGGCCGCAAGATCTCCGACGGCAACCCGCAGTCGGTCAGGACCGACCCGCGCGTCATCGCCGCCTATCTCGGCGTCGCCGACGAGGAAGTCGAGACCGTGCTGACCGAAGTCGGCGACGAGGACGTCATCGAGCAGCTTGATACCGGGCCGGATGCGGCGCACGGGCCGGCTAGTTCCGCTTCGATGATGGCGGGTCCGGTTTCCGATACTGTCGAACACGCGGACCAGGGCGAAAAGGTCACGGTGTCGAAGAACGCCTCGAGGGCGGCTCAGGTCGATGYGCTCGCGGCATCGGCTGCCAGCAAGTCGGTAACCTCTGCGAAATCCGCCAAACCGTCTTCCAAGGCGAAAAGCGCCTCGACRAAGGGAGYGGCGAAGTCGGCTTCGCCAAAGGCGGTTTCCAATGCGCTCGACGCGCCACGTGACGGGAAACCGGACCGCCTGATCTTGATCAAGGGCATCGGGCCCATCAGCGAGAAGGCGCTCAACGAGCATGGGATCTTCCATTTCGACCAGATCGCGGCCTGGAAGAAGGYCGACGTCGAGGCGGCCGAACAATATCTCGCCTTTGACGGTCGCATCGCTCGCGAGGATTGGATCGGCCAGGCCAAGGTACTCGCCAAGAGGGCGGCCGCAGCCAAGCGTGGGGGTAAATAATGGCCGGCACAACGCTGCTCGATATCAAGGGCGTGCAGACCTATTACGGCAACATCCGGGCGCTGAACGGGGTGGACGTCACCGTCAACCAGGGTGAGATCGTGGCGCTGATCGGCGCCAACGGCGCCGGCAAGTCGACGCTGATGATGACCATCTTCGGCGCGCCACGCGCCCGCGCGGGCACCATCACCTTCGCCGGCACCAACATCACCCAGATGCCGACGCACGAGATCGCCCGTATGCGCATCGCCCAGTCGCCGGAGGGACGCCGTATCTTCCCGCGCATGACGGTGATGGAGAACCTGCAGATGGGCGCCAGCATCGACAATCTCAAGCATTATGACGAGGATGCCGAGAAGGTCTTCGCGCTGTTCCCGCGGCTGAAGGAGCGCATCAACCAGCGCGGCGGCACATTGTCCGGCGGCGAGCAGCAGATGCTGTCGATCGGCCGTGCGCTGATGGCGCGGCCAAAGCTGCTGTTGCTCGACGAGCCGTCGCTGGGTCTGGCGCCGCTGATCGTCAAGCAGATCTTCGACGCCATCCGCGAACTGAACAGGACGCAAGGGCTGACCRTGTTCCTGGTCGAGCAGAACGCCTTCGGYGCCCTGAAGCTGGCCGATCGCGGCTATGTCATGGTCAATGGCAATGTGACGATGAGCGGCACCGGCAAGGATCTGCTCGCCAATCCGGAAGTGCGCGCCGCCTATCTCGAAGGCGGGCATCACTAAGGTCGGGAGACATCAATCATGCAGGGCGTTCTCTACGAAGAAGCCTCGATCTGGCAGTTCCTGTTCGTCACCTGCCTGCTCGGCGGCTGGGCGGYTTGGATGACCGGCAAGGCGGCRGCGCAGACCTGGAACAGCCACTTCCGGCTGTTCCTTTATATGCTGGGTCTCGGCATCGGCATCCGGTTCATCCATCATGCCCTGTTCGATGGCACGATGTTCTCGCTGCACTACTACATCGTCGACACCATCGTACTGACGATACTGGGCTTCCTCGGCTATCAATACACGCGCACGAACCAGATGGTCAGGCAGTATAATTGGCTCTACGAAAGAGCTTCCCTATTGAGCTGGAAACCGAAGGGTTGAGGTTCATGATTGACGTCGTTTCGGGGATGAATCGGCGTGACAAGTGCCTGAAAATCGGCATTCTATGCTTTCTGCGATAAGGGTGGGCATCGCATGAAAGTATCATCCACGCCCACTCCGTAAATGGGAGCGTTTCAATGAAAAAATCACTTTTGTCCGCCGTGGCGCTGACCGCGTTCATCGCGTTCAGYGGCAGCGCGTGGGCCGACATCCTGATCGGCGTCGCCGGTCCGATTACCGGTCCGAACGCCGCCTTTGGCGCGCAGCTGCAGAAGGGCGCGGAACAGGCGGTCGCCGACATCAATGYGGCGGGCGGCATCAACGGCGAGAAGCTCAAGCTCGAGATCGGCGACGACGTCTCCGACCCCAAGCAGGGCATTTCGGTCGCCAATAAGTTCGTCGCTGACGGCGTCAAGTTCGTCGACGGCCACTTCAACTCGGGCGTGACCATTCCTGCGTCGGAAGTCTATGCGGAGAACGRCATCCTCGTCATGACGCCGGCCGCGACCAATCCGCAGCTCACCGAGCGCGGCCTGTGGAACACCTTCCGCACCTGCGGCCGCGACGACCAGCAGGGCAAGGTGGCGGGCGACTACATCGCCAAGAACTTCAAGGACGCCAAGATCGCCATCGTCCACGACAAGACGCCTTATGGCCAGGGCCTCGCCGACGAGACCAAGAAGAACCTGAACGCCAACGGCATCAAGGAAGTGATGTATGAAGGCGTGAATGTCGGCGACAAGGACTTCTCGGCCCTCATCGCCAAGATGAAGGAAAACGGCGTCACGCTGATCTACTGGGGCGGCCTGCACACCGAAGCCGGCCTGATCATCCGTCAGTCGGCCGACCAGGGCCTGAAGGCGCCTCTGTTCTCGGGCGACGRCATCGTCTCCAACGAACTGGCCTCGATCGCCGGCGACGCAGTCGCTGGTACGCTGAACACCTTCGCTCCGGATCCGCGCAAGAACCCGGCCGCCAAGGAGGTGGTGGAGAAGTTCCGCGCGGCCGGCTTCGAGCCGGAAGCCTACACGCTCTACTCCTACGCCGCGATTCAGATCATCTCGCAGGCGATCGCCAAGGTCGGCTCGGCTGACGATGCGCAGAAGGTTGCCGACACGATCAAGTCGGGCGGTCCGTGGAAGACGGCCATCGGCGAGATCGGCTACGACTCCAAGGGCGACATCACCCGTCCGGACTATGTCATCTATGAGTGGAAGAAGGGCGAGGACGGCAAGTACAGCTACTTCGAGAAATAAGCCGGCCAACAAAAGCCGACTTTTCAAGGATGCCCGGCGCCGAGCGCCGGGCATTTTTGTTGTCCGGGAAACTAATGCATGCCGCCCGAAAGTGCGCAGCGGTTTTGGGGGACGACATGCATCAAAACAGACTTAAAGCGAGTTGCGATCTTTCAGGTTCGCTCCATGCGCTTGAGATTTTTGATTTTACGCATGCCTTTGTCCCGAAACCGGTTCCCAGTTTCGGGAGGCGTGCTTTGCCGAGGGGTCGACCGCGTCGCCCTTCGCGAGGATGCCTCGGCATGCATATTTGAACCGCCGGAGGGTGGCCACGGCGGCTTTGGCGCAAACAAACGATTTAAATCGTTTTAATTGTCGCGCGATTTTGTTTGCGCTGCAGCATTTTCACGCTAATCATTGCGCCGGTTCATTCCACCTTACGCTGCTGGAGCCCAGTCCTTGGCAATCACGAAGATCCTCGTCGCCAATCGATCCGAAATCGCCATCCGCGTCTTTCGCGCGGCCAATGAACTGGGCCTCAAAACAGTGGCGATCTGGGCGGAAGAGGACAAATATTCGCTGCACCGCTTCAAGGCCGACGAGAGCTATCAGGTCGGGCGCGGGCCGCATCTGGCCAAGGACATGGGTCCGATCGAAAGCTATCTCTCGATCGACGAGGTGATTCGCGTCGCCAGACTGTCGGGCGCGGATGCGATCCATCCCGGCTACGGCCTGCTGTCGGAGAGCCCGGAATTCGCCGAGGCCTGCGCCRCCGCCGGCATCACCTTCATCGGGCCGAAGCCGGAGACGATGCGCCGGCTCGGCAACAAGGTCGCTGCGCGCAACCTGGCGATCGAGGTCGGCGTGCCGGTCGTGCCCGCCACCGATCCGTTGCCGGACGACATGCAGGAGGTGAAGAAGCTCGCCGCGGAGATAGGCTATCCGGTGATGCTGAAGGCCTCATGGGGCGGCGGCGGCCGCGGCATGCGCGCCATCCGTTCGGAAGCGGACCTCGCCCGCGAGGTGATGGAAGGSAAGCGCGAGGCCAAGGCCGCCTTCGGCAAGGACGAGGTCTATCTGGAGAAGCTGATCGAGCGCGCCCGCCATGTCGAGGTGCAGGTGCTCGGCGACACGCACGGCAATGCCGTGCATCTGTTCGAGCGCGACTGCTCGATCCAGCGCCGCAACCAGAAGGTCGTCGAGCGTGCGCCGGCGCCGTATCTCAGCAATGAATTGCGCCAGGAGCTCTGCGGCTATGCGCTGAAGATCGCGCGCGAGACGAACTATGTCGGCGCCGGCACGGTCGAGTTCCTGCAGGATGCCGATACCGGCAAGTTCTACTTTATCGAGGTCAACCCGCGCATCCAGGTCGAGCACACCGTCACCGAGATGGTGACCGGCATCGATATCGTGAAGGCGCAGATCCACATCCTCGACGGCTTCGCCATCGRCAAACCGGAATCCGGCGTGCCGGCGCAGAAGGACATCAAGCTCAACGGCCACGCGCTGCAGTGCCGCATCACTACCGAGGATCCGGAGCATAATTTCATTCCGGACTATGGCCGCATCACCGCCTATCGCGGCGCCACCGGCTTCGGCATCCGCCTCGACGGCGGCACCGCCTATTCGGGYGCGGTCATCACGCGCTTCTACGATCCGCTGCTCGAAAAGGTGACGGCCTGGGCGCCGACGCCGGCCGAGACCATCGCGCGCATGAACCGTGCGCTGCGCGAATTCCGCATCCGCGGCGTGGCCACCAACCTCACCTTCCTCGAAGCCATCATCAACCACCCGAGCTTCGCCGACAATTCCTACACCACCAAGTTCATCGACACGACGCCGGAGCTGTTCCAGCAGGTGAAGCGGCAGGACCGCGCCACCAAGCTGCTCAACTATCTCGCCGACGTCAGCGTCAACGGCCATCCGGAGACGCGCGGACGGCCGATGCCCAAGCACGATGCCGCGCCACCTGTCGTGCCCTATCTCAACGGCAACATTCCCGACGGCAGCAAGCAACGGCTCGATGCGCTCGGGCCTGAGAAGTTCGCAGCCTGGATGCGCGCGCAGAGCCAGGTTCTGGTCACCGACACGACGATGCGCGACGGCCACCAGTCGCTGCTCGCCACCCGCATGCGCACCTATGACATTGCCGGTATTGCCGGCACCTATGCGCGGGCGCTGCCGCAGCTCTTGTCGCTGGAATGCTGGGGCGGCGCCACCTTCGACGTCGCCATGCGCTTCCTCACCGAGGATCCGTGGGAGCGGCTGAGCAAAGTGCGCGAAGCCGCGCCGAACCTTCTGCTGCAGATGYTTCTGCGCGGCGCCAACGGCGTCGGCTACACCAACTATCCCGACAATGTCGTGCAGCATTTCGTCCRCCAGGCGGCGGCCGGCGRCATCGACCTCTTCCGCGTCTTCGACTGCCTGAACTGGGTCGAAAACATGCGCGTCGCCATGGATGCGGTCGGCGCCGAGGGCAAGCTGATCGAAGCGGCGATGTGCTACACCGGCGACATCCTCGATCCGGCGCGCGCAAAATACGATCTCAAATACTATGTCGGGCTGGCGAAGGAGCTCGAGGCAGYCGGCGCGCATATCATCGCCGTCAAGGACATGGCCGGCCTGCTCAAGCCGTCAGCGGCACGCGTGCTGTTCAAGGCGCTGCGCGAATCCACCGACCTGCCGATCCATTTCCATACCCATGACACGTCCGGCCTCTCGGCGGCGACGGTGCTGGCGGCGGTCGAGACCGGCGTCGACGCCATCGATGCGGCGATGGATTCCTTCTCCGGCAACACCTCGCAGCCCTGCCTCGGCTCGATCGTCGAGGCGCTCAAGGGCACCGAGCGCGATCCCGGCCTCGATCCGCAGTGGATCCGCCACATCTCTTTCTACTGGGAAGCGGTACGCAACCAGTACGCCGCCTTCGAGAGCGACCTCAAGGGACCGGCGTCGGAAGTCTATCTGCACGAGATGCCGGGCGGGCAGTTCACCAATCTCAAGGAACAGGCGCGTTCGCTCGGGCTCGAAACGCGCTGGCACGAGGTGGCGCAGGCCTATCACGACGTCAACCTGATGTTCGGCGATATCGTCAAGGTGACGCCGTCGTCGAAAGTGGTCGGCGACATGGCGCTGATGATGGTCAGCCAGGACCTCGCCGTCGCCRATGTCGAGAACCCGGCCAAGGACATCGCCTTCCCGGATTCGGTCGTCTCGATGCTGCGCGGCGATCTCGGCCAGTCGCCCGGCGGATGGCCCGAAGCGCTGCAGAAAAAGGCGCTGAAGGGCGAAAAGCCGATCACGGTCAGGCCTGGCTCGCTGCTCAAGCCGGCGAACCTCAAGGCCAGCCGCAAGGAGATCGAAGAGAAGCTGGAGCGCAAGCTTTCGCAGTTCGACTTCGCATCCTGGCTGATGTATCCGAAGGTCTTCACCGACTTTGCCGCCGCGCAGGAAACCTACGGGCCCGTCAGCGTGCTGCCGACGCCGACCTATTTCTACGGCATGAAGGCGGAAGACGAGATCTTCGTCGACATCGAGAAGGGCAAGACGCTGGTCATACGCTGCCTGGCGATCGCCGACGTCGACGAAAAGGGCATGGTCACCGTCTTCTTCGAGCTCAACGGCCAGCCCCGGCGCGTGAAAGTGCCGGACCGCGCGCACGGCGCTTCCGCCGCCAAGGCGCGGCGCAAGGCAGAGCAGGGCAACGAGGCGCATATCGGCGCGCCGATGCCGGGTGTGGTTTCCGCGCTTGCCGTGGCGCCAGGGCAGGCTGTCAAGGCGGGCGACGTGCTGCTTTCGATCGAGGCGATGAAGATGGAGACCGCACTTCATGCCGAGCGCGACGGCGTGGTCGCCGAAGTGCTGGTCAAGGCTGGTGACCAGATCGATGCCAAGGATCTGCTGATCGCGTTTGGGTGAGTAGTCGTCGGCGGGCTGCTCCGAGRCATTGTTCGACGCAACGAGATTGTTCCGCCGTCGAGTCAATTGTCGAAGCTGGCAGCGCCGGCCTTGGAAGCAAGCGGGCCTTTCATGCCGCACCAATAACTTCTTGACCCGTCGCGCCTGCTCGGGCATCGAACCCGCTCCAATTTTGCCGGGCGGGAATCRCCGCGGCGCAGAAAAACGCGGAGAGAAAAATGGCCGACGAGATCACCGAGACCAGCCAGACTGTTGCRGCCGGCCAGCTGCGGGCCATCATCGAACGCATCGAGCGGCTCGAGGAAGAAAAGAAGACGATTTCCGACGACATCAAGGACGTCTACGCCGAGGCCAAGGGCACCGGCTTCGATACCAAAGCGATTCGCACCATCGTTAGGCTGCGCAAGAAAGACCAGGCCGAGCGGCAGGAGGAGGAATCCATCCTCGACCTCTACAAGGCCGCGCTCGGCATGGTCTAAGCTCATGGCCGGGGTCGGCCATGAATGAGTTCGACTTCGGCGGCCGCCGCGCTTCGGAGTTCCGCCACCGCGGGTTCTGGACGCTGTTCGCCGAGCGGCATCCGGAAGAAAGGGCCCGGCTGGCTAGGCGCGGGCCCTGGTTCTGGCAGCGTGGGCTGCCCGAATTCGGGCTGGTGCTTTCCATGTATGTCGCGCCCAGCGAGAATGTGGTCGGCGTCTTCTTCGGCCGCAACGAGAAGCTCGGCGCCACGGATGTCTGGACGCGACTGAAGCCGTTCCGGCCGGCGATCGAGGCGCGRCTGAAGCTCAAGCCGGAGCAGAGCGTGCAGAACCTCGGCATCAACTCGATGTGGCGGGTCAACTGCTTTGCCGAGGACAACTGGCCGGCGATGGCCGACTGGCTGGTGACGGAATGCTCGCGCTTCGAGCGCGCGGTGACCGAAGTGCTGGGCGACGAAGCCCAGCCTTAAAAGCACGTCGCGCTGAACGTTTTCGGACGACGTGCTTTAAGTCTTTGTTTTGATGCATGCCGTTCCCCAAAACCGCTGCGCAGTTTTGGGCGGCACGCACCAGGCCTTGTCGCGCAAGGCAGTCGGTTTCAATCCGGCCGCGAGCGGTCGCGGCCGATCTCCTCCAGATGCTGCTGCACGGCCAGACGGTCGAGCGATTCCATCGGCAGATTCGTGAATACGGCGATGCGGTTGCTCAGCATGCGGAAGGCATCGGTGAAGGCGAGATGCTTCTCGGCTTCGGTGCCGCCGGCCTTGGCTGGATCAGGCACCGCCCAAAGCGCCGTCATCGGATGACCGGGCCAGACCGGGCAGCTTTCATTGGCGGTGCTGTCGCAAACGGTGAAGATGAAATCCATCTCCGGCGCGTCCGGGCCCGAAAACTCGTCCCAGCTCTTCGAGCGGGCGAAGGATGTGTCGTAGCTGAGGCTTTCCAGCAGCTCGAGCGCATAAGGACTGACGGTGCCCTTCGGGTGCGCGCCGGCGGAGTAGGCCTTGAAGCGGCCGCCGCCGAGGCGGTTGAGGATGGCTTCCCCCATGATCGAACGGGCCGAGTTGGCGTTGCAGAGAAAAAGAGCGTTGTAGACATGACCGCTCATTGCGAACCTCGCTGTGCTTGCTGGTGCAAATGACAGAACACGATGTGGGTCACAGGTCCGTTATGATACACGCTTTGACAGCGGGTTTCTGTTTCGTCTGCGTCAAGCTTTCATTCTGCCCATGAGGCTCGATTGATGGACAAGCCTGACCCAGCCGGTACCGCGCCGGCGAAAATCGACCGCGCAGCCGGCTTCTTTCGCGCGCGCTGGAGAGGCGAAGCCCAGCTCGACCGGCTGTTCTGGCGCGACATGCTGCTTGCCGGCACGGCGATCAATATCGCCTCGTCGGGACTGGCGCTCGCCCTGCTCGGGCTGAAGCTTCCGCTCTGGCTGGTGCTGACGGTGCATCTCCTGCCGGTGCCCTACAACATCTTTCTTGCGCTGGCCGTCTGGCGGACCGCGGAAAAGACAGGCGGCGCAAAGGCATCGCTGATGATGMTGGGCTCGGCGCTCTGGCTGATTGCGACAGTCGTCGCGTAAGCGGTGCGGGGTATCCGCGCGTGCAAAAAAAGGCGGCCGAAGCCGCCCTTTCCGGAGCTATGGCGAAGTGCCGTTCAGGCCGCCGGCTCGAAGCGCAACGCCACGCCGTTGATGCAGTAGCGCAGGCCTGTCGGCGGCGGGCCGTCCTCGAAGACATGGCCGAGATGGCTGCCGCAGCGCGAGCAATGGCATTCGGTGCGCACCATGCCGTAGCTGCGGTCGACGGTGGTTTCGATCGAACCCGGCACCGGATCGTTGAAGCTCGGCCAGCCGGTGCCGCTCTCAAACTTCAGCTTGGATTCGAACAGCGGCTGGTCGCAGCCGACGCAGTAAAATGTGCCGGTGCGCTTCTCGTAGAGCAGGGCGCAGCTTCCGGGGCGCTCGGTGCCATGATTGCGCATGACGRCATATTGCTCGGGCGTCAGCCGGGCGCGCCATTCGGCGTCGCTGCGGGTGACGGGATAGGCGTGGGTGTCCATGAAATCTCCTCGGCCTTGGCGGCTCGTTGTTGGTTGCAGCCTCTATTCGCGCCAACATAGGCATTTGTTACAGGCCTGCCCAGCCGCAGTCGTTCGCTAATGTTTCCGCGAAAGCTGCTTTGTCGCCGCTTCGAGCCCGGCGAGCGTCAGCGGGTACATGCGGCCGCCGAAGATGTCGCGGATCATCGCGATTGAGTGGGTGTAGCGCCAGTTCTTCTCAGCTTCCGGGTTGAGCCACACCGCGTTCGGCCATTGCTGCAACAGCCGCGCGAGCCAGACGCTGCCGGCTTCCGGATTCCAATGCTCGACCGAGCCGCCGGGATGGGCGATCTCGTAAGGGCTCATCGATGCGTCACCGACGACGATGACCTTGTAATCCGGGCCGTATTTGTGGAGCAGGTCGAAGGTCGGGATCGTCTCGGCCAGACGGCGGCGGTTGTCCTTCCAGACGCGCTCATAGAGACAGTTGTGGAAATAGAAATATTCGAGCTGGCGGAATTCGGCCCGCGCGGCCGAAAACAGCTCCTCGACGCTGCGGATATGATCATTCATCGAGCCGCCGACGTCGAAGAACATCAGAAGCTTCACGGCGTTGCGCCGCTCAGGCCGCGTCTTGACGTCGAGATAGCCGTGCTCGGCGGTGGCGTGGATGGTGCCGGGCAGATCGAACTCCTCCTCGGCGCCTTCGCGCACCCAGCGGCGCAGCCGCTTCAGCGCCACCTTGATGTTGCGGGTGCCGAGCTCGACCGCATCGTCGAAGTTTTTGAACTCGCGCTTGTCCCAGACCTTTACCGCTCGGCGATGCCGGCTCTCATGCTGGCCGATGCGCACGCCTTCCGGGTTGTAGCCGTAGGCGCCGAAGGGTGAGGTGCCGCCGGTGCCGATCCATTTCGAGCCGCCCTGGTGGCGGCCTTTCTGCTCCTCGAGCCGCTTCTTCAGCGTCTCCATGAGTTTGTCGAAGCCGCCCAGCGCCTCGACCAGTTTTTTCTCGTCGTCGGTCAGGTGCTTTTCGGCGAGCCGGCGCAGCCATTCCTCCGGGATATTGACGACATCGAGGGCATCCGGCCCGGCAAGCGCCTCGACGCCCTTGAAGACATGCGCGAAGACCTGGTCGAAACGGTCGATATGGCGCTCGTCCTTCACCAGGGCCGAGCGTGCGAGGTAATAGAAACCTTCGACATCATAGTCGACCAGTCCCGCTTCCAACCCTTCCAGCAGCGACAGATATTCCCTGAGCGAAACGGGAACCCGCGCGGCCTTCAGTTCGAGGAAAAAGGGGATGAACATCGGCCCCTTATAGCAGATCGTATTCGATRAAACCTGTGCGGCGCGCGACATGGTCATAGAGCCGGCGCGCGGTGGCGTTGGTCTCGTGGGTCATCCAGTAGACGTTCTTCACCCCGATCTTGCCGGCTTCCTGGCGCACCGCCTCGATCAACGCGGCGCCCACGCCCTTGCCGCGCACGTCCGGGTCGGCGAAGAGGTCCTGCAGATAGCAGTTGTTGACCTCAGACCAGCAGGAGCGGTGATAGAGGTAGTGCGTGAGACCAACGGCCTTGCCGTCCAGCGTAGCGATGAAGCCCTTGGGCTCGAATTCGCCTGCCGTGAACAGGCGCTTCCAGGTGACGTCATAGACCTCGTCCGGCAGCTTGGTCTCGTAGAAGGTGAGGTAGGCTGTCCACAGGCGCCGCCAGTCGGCATGGTCGGACTGCGCCAGCGGGCGGACGGTGATCTCGGACATTTCTTCCTCCAATGCTTTGGTCCGAAGCTGCGGCAGCCACGGCTCACGGGCAACGGTCCACAGACGCGGAAATCGCTGTTGCTGTCGCCTATCCTTGCCGTCTCGCCATGAAGGCGAGGCGCTCGAAGAGATGCACGTCCTGCTCGTTCTTGAGCAGCGCGCCATGYAGCTTGGGCAGCATGTTCTTCGGGTCGGCGCGCAGGTCTTCCGGCGCGATATCGTCGGCGACTAGCAGGCGAATCCAGTCGAGCGCTTCGGAGGTCGACGGCTTCTTCTTCAGGCCCGGCACGTCGCGGATCTCGTAGAACTGGGTGAGGGCCGCGCGTACCAGGTTCTGCTTGATGCCGGGATAATGCACATCGACGATGCGGTGCAGGGTCTCGATGTCGGGGAAGCGGATATAGTGGAAGAAGCAGCGGCGCAGGAAGGCGTCCGGCAATTCCTTCTCGTTGTTCGAAGTGATGATGACGATCGGCCTGAATTCGGCGCGGATGGTCTCGCCGGTCTCGTAGACGAAGAACTCCATCCGGTCGAGCTCCTGCAGGAGGTCGTTCGGAAATTCGATGTCGRCCTTGTCGATCTCGTCGATCAGGAGAACGACCTTTTTCGGCGCGGCAAAGGCGTCCCACAGCTTGCCGCGCTTGATGTAGTTCTTGATGTCGTTGAAGCGGCCGTCGCCGAGCTGGCTGTCGCGCAGCCGCGAGACGGCATCATATTCGTAGAGGCCCTGCTGCGCCTTGGTGGTCGATTTGACGTTCCATTCGATGAACTCCAGCCCGAGCGCCGCCGCCACCTGGCGGGCGAGCTCGGTCTTGCCGGTGCCCGGTTCGCCCTTGACAAGCAGGGGCCGCTCCAGCGCGATCGCGGCGTTGACCGCCACCATCAGATCCTTGTCGGCGACATAGGCCGCTGTGCCTTCGAAACGCATTTTTTCTCCTATCCGTGCGGGCGGGACCGTAAGGAGCCATGAGGATGCGTGCAAGCTTTGAAGGGCCATTCGTTTTTGTGGCGCCCGGCTGAGTGTCGGCTTATATTGGCGCTGGCGGTCTGCGCTTCCCGGCAGGAGAAACTTATCCCCGGGGCCTTATCGATCCTTAGGGAGCTGTCCCTGGGAAGACCCGTGGGTTTTCTCACACGGCGCCCACCTACTTTGTAGGCACCCGGGATCGACCTCTCCACCGGTTGTGTGGATCGCCACTTTCCCGATTTTGGGATTCGTACGGTAGAAAACGTCGCTCCTGAAACTCCATCCAAATCCGGCCTTTTCTAACGTCTGCGCATGAGCTCACCAAAGGACCTGARGAAACAGCTTCGCAAGGCAGCGCTGGCGCGGCGCGATGCGCTCGACGAATTCTGGCGGGTGGAGATCGCGCTCGAAATGGCCGAGACCGCGAAGAATGAGATCGCCGTCGAGCCCGGCCAGGTCGTGTCCGGCTTCTGGCCGATGCGCACCGAGGTCGACGTGCGGCCGTTGATGTTTGTGCTGCGCGAAAAGGGCGCCAGGCTCTGCCTGCCGGCGATCCTCGACAAGACCACGATCGTGTTCCGCGAACTGGTGCACGGCGCGCCGATGGTCGAGATGGGCTTCGGCACCATCGGGCCGCATGAGGAGGCTGAAGAGCTCGACCCCGCGCTCATGCTGGTGCCGCTCGCCGCCTTCGACGCGCGCGGGCACCGCATCGGGTACGGCGCCGGCTATTACGACCGGGCGATCGCCCGGCTCGCCGACAAGGGGATGACGCCCCGGCTAATCGGTATCGCCTTCGACTGCCAGGAGGTTCCGATGGTGCCGGAAGAGAACCACGACGTCATCATCCCGGAAATACTCACCGAGAGCGGGTTGCGCCGGTTCACACCCCAATTATAGATAGTCCTTTGGGGCTCATGGTCTTTCGCGAAAGTCATGCAGCTTGGCGGGCTTTCGGCTAGGGATCGTATGAGACTTCTTTTCCTCGGCGACATGGTCGGCAAGACAGGACGCACGGCGGTGTGGGAACAGCTGCCGGGCCTAATTTCCGACTTCAAGCTGGATTTCGTCATCGTCAACGGCGAGAACGCCGCCGGCGGCTTCGGCATCACCGAGGAGATATTTCGCGAAACCCTTGCGGCRGGCGCGGATGTCGTCACCACGGGCAACCATGTCTGGGACCAGCGTGATGCGCTGATCTTCGCGCCGCGCGAGGAGCGCTTCCTGCGCCCCTCCAATTTTCCCAAGGGCACGCCGGGGCGCGGTTCCGGCGTCTACCTCGCCAGGAACGGCGCGCGGGTGCTGGTCGCCAACATCATGGGGCGCGTCTTCATGCATCCCGAGCTCGACGATCCGTTCCAGGCTGGCGAGCGCGAGCTTGCCGCCTGTCCGCTCGGCGAGCAGGCCGATGCGGCGGTGATCGATTTTCATGCCGAGGCGACTTCGGAAAAAATGTGCTTCGCGCATTTCGTCGACGGCCGCGCCAGCGTGGTGGTCGGGACCCACACGCACCAACCGACCGCCGACCACCAGATCYTCAACGGCGGCACCGCCTACATCTCGGACGCCGGCATGTGCGGCGACTATGATTCCTCGCTCGGCATGGACAAGGAGGAGCCTCTCAACCGCTTCCTGTCGAAAGTGCCGAAGGGCCGCTTCGAGGYGGCGAGCGGGCCGGCGACCTTSTGCGGCGTTGGCGTTGAGATTTCCGACCGCACCGGACTTGCCGAGAAGATCGCGCCGTTTCGTCGCGGRCCGCGGCTCGAGGAAACAGCGCCAGCCTTCTGGTCGTGACATTGATATGGGAACTCCAAATACCTAACTGCCCGCCGAACTCGCCGAAAACCTGCTTCAGATCGTAGAGGGGACGACCTCCATGCAGCTTGTCGAATTCCTGGCGCCACACTTCGCCTTCGTTTCCGATCCGACCGCATGGATCGCGCTGCTGACGCTGGTGGTGCTCGAGRTCGTGCTCGGCATCGACAATTTGATCTTCATCTCGATCCTCACCAACAAGCTGCCGGAAGCGCAGCGGRCCCGCGCTCGCAGGTTGGGCATCTCGGCGGCGCTGATCATGCGCCTCGTCCTGCTCGCCACCATTTCGCTCATCGTGCAACTGACGACGCCGATATTCACGGCGCTCGGGCACGGCTTTTCCTGGCGCGACCTGATCCTGATCGCCGGCGGCCTGTTCCTGGTCTGGAAGGCGACCAAGGAGATCCACCACACGGTCGACCCACAGGACCATCAGGATACGATGATGGGCGGCACGCTGCAGATGAGCCTTGCCGGCGCCATCTTCCAGATCCTGCTGCTGGACCTCGTCTTCTCGATCGATTCCATCATCACCGCCGTCGGCATGACCGACGAGATCRCCATCATGTACATCGCGGTGATCGCGGCGGTCAGCCTGATGATGCTGGCGGCCGGGCCGCTCGCCGATTTCATCGCCAGGAACCCCAGTATCGTCATGCTGGCGCTGGGCTTCCTCTTGATGATCGGCATGACGCTGATCGCCGACGGCATGGGCTACCATGTGCCCAAGGGCTACATCTACGCCGCCATGGGTTTTTCCGCGCTGGTCGAGGGCCTCAACATGCTGGCGCGGCATCGAAAGAAGCAGAGGTCCGGCAGCGGGCGTTGAGCCCCAATCCGGACGGGCGTGGCCCTATTCGGCCGAAATGCCCTTCGGATGCCGGTCACCGATCAGGCCGAGCGCCAAGTCTTGCTCCAGCCACGCCTTGRCGCCGGCGAGCACCAGCGAGAAGCCGCCGGTCGAGYCGATCGCCTGGCTGACCTGCTCGTCGCCGGAGCCGGCGAAGCCGAAATTGCGGACTTCCAGGAAAGTGGTGTCGCCGGGCATTTCGGCGAAAGTCCAGACGACGGTGGTCGGCGGTTCGCTCCATTGCATGACGATCTTTTCGTTCGGGACGATCTCCTTGACCGTGACCGTCGTCGAGACGCCGTACATGCGCCATTCCCATTGCACCGGCTTGCCGCCGTCCAGCCTGCCGCTCGAATGCGTGAACCAGAATTTCGTGGTGATCGCCGGTTCGATGATCGCCTCGAAGACTTCGGCGACCGGCCGCCGGATCARCATGCCGGCTTCGGCGATCGGGGCTTCTTTGATTTCCATGGCGGTCCTCCCTTCCATCCAAGGCTCCAACCGCTGGATGCCTCAAGGCAGGTTGATCTGCCAGGAGACGCCGAAGCGGTCGTTCAGCCAGGCGAAGCGGCGGCTGAAGCCGTAATTGCCTGTCGGCATCAGAAACGCGCCGTCCTTGGCCAGCGCCTCGACAATGCGCTCCAACTCCTCTTCGGAGGAACAGTCGACGAAGAGCGAGACCGAGGGCGTGAAGGTGAAGGCGTGATGCACAGGGCTGTTGAAGACCATCACCTCCGTGCCGCCGATCGACGCGCGCGCCAGCTTGACCGTTCCTTCGGGGCCGTCCTCGCCGGCGCCATAGCGCGTGACGTCTAGGACGCGACTCCCCGGAACGGTCTCGCAATAGAGGGTCATCGCCTCCTCGGCCCGGCCTTCGAACATCAGGAACGGGGTTACCTTCACGGCCGATCTCCCTGGCTTGAGCGTCGGGCTCAGATGTTGGTCTCGTTGGCGGGCTCGCCCCTCATCTCGGCGCGATAGTAGCCGTCGCGCAGGTTGATGCCGTATTCGAGATAGGCCTTCATGCAGGCGAGCATCTGCGACCAGCCTTCGCAATTGAGGTAGGATTTCTTCAGTCCGACCTCGCCTTCGTGCCACCCGGCTTCAGCGATGGTGACGAAGGTGCCGCCGTCGTCAAGCGGCTCGAAATTCATCTCGATGCGGGTTTTGTAGGCCGGCTTGCCGTCGGCGTCGGTCGCATCCCAGCGCAGCACGATGCGCCTGTCCTTGGTCACCTCGTCGACTTCGACAGGCACGGTTTTCCACCAGGTGACGGTGGTTCCGGCGACCAACGGGGCCGAAGCGCCGCCGATGGTGGTGAAATAGCCGCTGAGCTTCGTCGGATTGACGACAGCGTCGAAGACCTCTGCGACCGGTTTGCCGATGCGTCCGGAAATCCTGAATCCGAGAGACATATCCACAGCTCCTTCCCTTGCTCGCCAGAACGATATGTTATAGAAACATAACATGTCAAGCCAAACCACGGACGACCATGTTTTCAAGGCCTTGGCGCATCCGCGCCGGCGCGAATTGCTGGATCGCCTGAAGGATCAGCCGCAAACCACGGGCACCCTTTGCGAGGCTTTCCCGGACATGGACCGCTGCACCGTCATGATGCATCTCAAGGTGCTGGAGGAGGCCGATCTCGTCGTGGCAAAGCGCGAGGGACGCGAGCGCTGGAACCATCTCAACGCGCTGCCGATCAAGYAGATCCACGACCGCTGGATCAGCCAGTATGCCGGGCACGCGATCAGCATCCTCGACCGGCTCAAGTCGGATCTGGAAGGATGATCATGYGTTGTAGGAGTGCTGTCGGAGCGCTGGGTTGCCGGCTCGATGGCGCGGCTGGACGAATTGAGCCGATTTATCTATAAGCCGGCCATTCCGACAGAGAGCGCCGTGTGCCTTCGCAGGCATAGCTCAGACGTTCTGAAAATTTGAATTCGAGCATTTTGCAGAGGGCGAGGTGATGGCTCCTCGCTTCGGGATGCTCTAGCCGAATACGACAGGGGTGCCATGGCTGGCCATTCACAGTTCAAGAACATCATGCACCGCAAGGGCCGCCAGGATGCGGTGCGGTCGAAAATGTTTTCCAAGCTGGCGCGCGAAATCACCGTCGCCGCCAAGGCCGGCACGCCGGACCCGGCGATGAACCCGCGGCTGYGGCTTGCCGTGCAGAACGCCAAGGCGGTCTCGATGCCGAAGGACAACATCCAGCGCGCCATCAGCAAGGCGACCGCGGGCGATGCCGAGAACTACGAGGCCGTGCGCTATGAAGGCTACGGGCCGGGCGGCGTGGCGCTGATCGTCGAAGTGCTGACSGACAACCGCAACCGCTCGGCGTCGAATGTGCGCGCCGCCTTCACCAAGGCCGGCGGGGCGCTCGGCGAAACCGGCTCGGTGTCCTTCATGTGGGACCGCATCGGCGAGATCTATTATCCGGCCTCGGCCGGTAGCGCCGACAAGGTCATGGAAGCCGCGATCGAGGYCGGCGCTGACGACGTGGAGTCGGACGAGGGAGGCCACACCATCTACTGCAGCTTCGAAAATCTCGGCGACGTGTCGAAGTCGCTGGAAGCCGCGCTCGGCGAGGCGGAATCGGTGAAGCCGATCTGGYGGCCGCAGAACAATGTCCCGGTCGACGAAGAGCGCGCGCAGTCGCTGATGAAGCTGGTCGCCACCCTCGAGGACGACGACGACGTGCAGAGCGTCTACGCCAATTTCGAGGTCGACGACGAGACGATGGCCAAGCTCAGCGCGGCCTGATCGGTCGCGCAATCCGGCATGAGCGAGAAGCCGCAGCCAACCATCCGCATCACCTATTGCACGCAGTGCCAGTGGCTGCTGCGTGCCGGCTGGATGGCGCAGGAACTGCTCTCGACCTTCGGCACCGATCTCGGCGAAGTGACGCTGGTGCCGGGCACCGGCGGCATCTTCACGATTGCCTGCAACGACGTGCTTGTCTGGGACCGCAAGCGCGACGGCGGCTTTCCGGATGCGRCCAAGCTCAAGCAACTGGTCCGCGATGTCATCGACCCGGAGCGCGATCTGGGGCATGCGGACCGCAAGCGTCACGCATCCGAGGACCAGACGAAAAAAGACCCCGCCTGAGGCGCGATCTTTGCAATTGCCCCCTGCTTTCAGCGCCATGCGAAGATGATGCGCCATTGCCGCGATCGCGTGACGGCGCTTCTCGTCCGGCAGATGGGCGACGCGGCCATGCAAGCGGATGGCGCTGACGAAGCTGGTGGGTGGGTAGCAGGCGAGGCTCTGAGACTTGAGGCGCGGCGGTGGCCACTTGCCGCAGTTGGCGCTRCCCCTCATCCGCCTGCCGGCACCTTCTCCCCGTGAAAAACGGGGAGAAGGGACAAGCTCCTGCGCCGGCGCCCCCCTCTCCCCGTTCTTCACGGGGAGAGGGTAAGGATGAGGGGCAGCGCCGACGCTGCACGAGACCAAACCTGCAACAAAAAACCCGCCTCGAGGCGGGTCTTTCAAATTCTGCAGGCTACCCGGCTTAGAGGCCGAAGCCTTCGAAGCGCTTCTTGAACTTCGACAGGCGGCCGCCGCGGTCGACCAGGGTCTGCTGGCCGCCGGTCCAGGCCGGGTGGGTGGTCGGGTCGATGTCGAGATTCATCGTGTCGCCTTCCTTACCCCAGGTCGAGCGGGTCAGGTACTCGGTGCCATCGGTCATGACGACCTTGATGGTGTGGTAGTCGGGATGGATATCGGCCTTCATTGTCGTGTTTCCTGGCTTGCCGGCGCTGGTGACGGGCCTATGGCCTGCGTCGATGCGCCCCCTTTTAAAACTCGAAGCCGCAGCTAATGAAAAGCCACGGCTTCTAAAACGGTCGGCGAGCCTATACATCAGCCGGAATTGAATCACAAGGCCGCGGCAAGCGCATATTGAAGCGCAATACCGGCAGGCGGCCGGAGGAAAAGCTCATGGCGGATATCGGTGTCAGTGGAGACGAGCGCAGGCGCTCGATCCGCCCGCTCAGGAACCTTTTCCCCTATGTCACCTGCTACCGGGCAATGGTGGTCGGCGCGTTGATCTCGCTGACGGTCGCGGCGGCCGCCACGCTGGCGCTGCCGATGGCCGTGCGGCGCATGATCGACCATGGTTTCCAGGCGGCGGGCTCCACCTTCATTGCGGAGTATTTCGCCGCCTTGGTGGGGATGGCAGCTCTGCTGGCGGCCGCCTCGGCCAGCCGCTACTATTTCGTCATCACGCTTGGCGAACGCGTCGTCGCCGATATCCGCCGCGACGTCTTTTCGCATGTCACGACCTTGTCTCCGGCCTTTTTCGATCGCGCGCAGTCGGGTGAGATCGTGTCGCGGCTTGCCGCCGACACGACGCAGGTGAAATCGGCGGTCGGCGCCACCGCCTCGGTCGCGCTGCGCAACGTCATTCTCGGCCTCGGCGCTGTGGCGATGATGGTCTTCACCAGCCCAAAACTTTCCGGCTTGGTGCTTGCCGCCATTCCGCTGATCGTGCTGCCGCTGGTCGCCTTCGGCCGCTCGGTGCGGCGCAAGTCGCGGCTGGCGCAGGACACGCTTGCCGACGCCACCGCCTATGCCAGCGAGCAGATCGGTGCCGTGCGCACGCTGCAGGCCTTCACCAACGAGACGCTGGTGACAGGACGATTTTCGGCGGCGGTGGAGGCTGCCTTCGAGGCGGCGCGGACCTCGGTCTTCGCGCGGTCCTTCCTCACCTTTTTCGCCATCTTCATGGTCTTCTCCTCGGTGGTGGCGGTGCTCTGGTTCGGCTCGCGCGACGTGCTTGCCGGCACGATGTCGCCAGRCACGCTCGGCCAGTTCCTGCTTTATTCCGTGTTGGCCGCCAGTGCGCTCGGCGCGCTGTCGGAAGTGTGGAGCGAACTGGCGCAGGCGGCGGGAGCCGCCGAGCGGCTGACCGAGATCCTCGCGGAGCGGCCTGCCATCCAGCCGCCCGTCGATCCGCAGCCGCTGCTGGCCAAGGCCAAAGGCGCGATCAGCTTCGACGACGTCTCCTTCTCCTATCCGGCGCGGCCGGACCGGGCGGCTGTCCATGGCCTGAGCTTCCAGGTGAAGCCCGGCGAGACACTGGCGATCGTCGGTCCCTCGGGGGCGGGAAAAAGCACCGTCTTCTCGCTGATCCTGCGCTTTTACGATCCGGAAAGCGGCCGCGTCGTCATCGACGGCGTCGACCTGCGCGAAGCCGATCCTGCCGCCATCCGCGGGCGCATCGCCATCGTGCCGCAGGACGTCACCATCTTTGCGGCAAGCGCGCGCGACAATATCGGCTTCGGCCGGCCGGGCGCCAGCGATGCCGAGATCGAGGCGGCGGCAAAGGCAGCGCTTGCAGACGAATTCATCGTCAAGCTCGACAAAGGCTATGACAGCCAGGTCGGCGAGCGCGGCGTGACGCTCTCCGGCGGCCAGCGCCAGCGCGTGGCGATCGCCCGCGCCATCCTGCGCGACGCGCCGATCCTGCTGCTCGACGAGGCGACCTCGGCGCTCGACGCCGAAAGCGAGACGCTGGTGCAGACGGCGCTCGAACGCCTGATGCGCGGCCGCACCACCATCGTCATCGCCCACCGGCTGGCGACGGTGCTCAAGGCCGACCGCATCCTCGTCATGGAAGCCGGACGCATCGTCGAAGAGGGAACGCACCAGAGCCTGGTGTCCAAGGGCGGCACTTATGCACGGCTCGCCAAGCTGCAGTTCGAAACGGGAGCGAGCGCCTTCAAAGGCGCGGCCGAGTAGCCGCGCCCAAGGTTGCGGCCGCAAGCCGGTGCGCGTCAGTCGCCGTAGCGCCTGCGCAGATGTTCGGTCAAATAGGCGGCGTTGAGCTTCTCGCCGGTGGCGCGCTCGAGCAGCTCCGGCGTTGACCAGCGCGAGCCCTGTGACCAGATCCTTTTGCGGCGCCAGTCGTTGATGGCGCTGAAATCGCCCTTGGCGAGATCCTCGTCCGCTGACGGGTGCTCCCTGCTCATTGCCGCCCATTGCTGCGCCGCCATCATGGCGCCCAGCGTGTAAGACGGGAAATAGCCGAAGGCGGCGCTCGGCCAATGCACGTCTTGCATCGGTCCATCGGCGGGGTCGTCGACGGTCGACAGGCCGAGATAGTCGCGCATCTTGGCGTCCCAGGCCTCGGGCAGGTCGGTGGCTTCCAGCCGGCCGGACACGAGATCCTGCTCGAGCTCGTAGCGCAGGATGACATGCAGCGGATAGGTGACCTCGTCGGCATCGACCCGGATCAGGCCGCGCTCCACATGGTGGACATGCGGCAGGATGTCGTCGATCGACCAGGCCTCGCCGAGGTGCTTCTCGACCACCGGCAACGCCCAGCGCCAGAAGGCCGGATTGCGGCCGATCTGCTTCTCGACGAACAGGCTCTGGCTCTCGTGCACGGCCATGYCGCGCGCCTTGCCGAGCGGCCAGTGCGACCAGGCTTTCGGCAGGTTCTGCTCATAGAGCGCGTGGCCGGTCTCGTGCAGCACACCCATCAGCGCCGACAGGAAGTCGGACGTCTTGTAGCGGGTGGTAATGCGAACATCGGTCGGCACGCCGCCGCAGAAGGGGTGGTGCGACACTGACAGCGAGCCATGGGTGAGGTCGAAGCCGACCGCCCCCATCATGGCAAGGCCAAGTTCGCGCTGCCTGTCGACGGCGTAGCTGCCGGAGAGCGGCTTCCGCGGATGCTTCGCCAGCCGTGCGTCCTGCACCGCCAAAGCGCGCGGCACGAAATCCTTCAAAAACACCTTCAGCTCGGCAAACACCGGCGTGATTTCGGCGGCGCGGTTGCCGGGATCGTATTGCTCCATCAGCGCGTCATAGGGGTCGAGGCCGAGCGCGTCGGCGCGCAGCGCCGCTTCCTCGCGCACCAGCGCCACGACGCCTTCCAGCGCCGGCAGGAATCCCGTCCAGTCGTTCTTGGCGCGCAGGTCGCGCCACAGCTGCTCGGAGCGCATGCGCGCCGTCGTCTGGCGCTCGACGAATTCGGCCGGCAGGCAGGTGAGGTTGGTGTATTGCCGGCGCAGTTCCCTGACCGCTGCCTGTTGCTCGTCGTTCAGCGGCTCCGCTTCGGCGGCGGCGATCCAGTCGCCGATCTCCGGCGCCGTGGCCTGGCGGTGCAGCATGCCGGCCAGCGCCGACATCGCCTCGGCGCGTTTCTCGCCGCCGCCGACCGCCATATGGGTCGCCTCGTCGGCGCCGAGGATGGCGAGCGCATGCTCCAGCGCTTCGAGCTTGTGGCCGAGTTGGTCGAGTTTTTCGAAGGACATGGTGGGTTCCGCAATTTGGACGGCGCGAAAAGATACCAACGGGCGGACATTGGCAACCCCGATCGCCACGTCCTTGCGGAGGCCAGACGGAGAGGCGGGCGACCGCCGGCCGGAAGATCCTGTCCATCCAGACGATGCCGGCGGTGCTCGCCATTTTCCGGTTTGGTTCCGCCGGTGATAAAAAAGGCGCCCTCGGGGCCTGGTCCCTCGGGCGCCTTCCGTTCCCGCAATTGCTCAGCCGTTCGGGTAGTGGCCGCCGTCGGCGCCGTCGCCCATCAGGAAGCCGCTGCCGGTATCGACCATCAGCTTCTGGTCGACATGGTCGAGACGGCGCAGCAGGTTGTGATATTGCGCGGCAGGGATCCTGCCACGATCCGAGGCGGCGACCCTCTCGGCAGCCTGGCTGATGTGAGCGGCGCGCATATGCAGCCGCTGYGCCTCGGCGGCCGAGATGGTGTTCGCCTCCCGTGCGTCCCTGATGCCTTGGTCCACACCTTGGATCTGATTGATGAGGCTGGTCACGCGCGGTCCGGTGAAATCGGTTGGATCGGTTGCGTCAAGCACCCCCTTGTGATGTCCGGCGGCATAAGCGCCGGCGAGCGGAGCGGCGATCAGAACCGCGGCGAGTGTTGCAGTCTTGAGAGATGGTGAAGCGCGCATGAGGGCGCATCCTTCTGCTGGGGAAGGCAGTGGCAATCCCGCTCCGCCTTCCGACCTTGCGGGCCGTCCGGTTCCGTYGCGTCGCGATGGGAGGCATTGCCGGCGGTCCCCGGCCCTGCGCGGCAAATTAGGAGCGCCAAGTCGATGTGGGTAATTAAAAAAAGATAATGTTTTCAGGCCTTGCTGCCGACATTCTGCGCCCGAGAGTTGAGCCGGCGAACAAATTCGCGTGAGTTTGCGTGATGCCGGATCAACCTTCGGTGAGGTTCAATTCGATGCGGCGGGGTCCTAGCTAAGCGTCTCATCCGCGCCGGGCGAATCGAGCGATTCCGCGTGCCGAAACCAGGCAGCCGCCGGTATGCCCCGCGCGCCAAAAGACGCGCGAGGGCCGTCGCGTAAAGCGCGCTGCAATGGATGGAATTCACCCGTTCGGATAATAGCCGCCATCCGCGCCGTCGCCGATGAGCGGGCTGCTGCCCGTGGCGTTCCGCAGGCTCTGGCTCACGTGATCGAGCTGCGCCACCAGCTGCTGGTACTGCGGAGCCGATATAGAGCCATGTCCAGCGGTTGCCGCGCGTTGCGCGACTCGGCTGATGTGCGCGGTYCGCACATGAAGGCTGCGTGCCTCGTCCGGCTTGATCTTGTCCATCTGCCTTGCAGCCGTGATGCCTTGATCGACGCTCTGCGCCTGGTCGATCAGGCCTGCCGTGCGCGGGGTGTAGAAGCCCGCCGATGCGGCATAGGCGCCGGTGAACGGAACGGCAGCGATAAGTGCGGCGAGTGCCGCGGTCTTGGGAATCTTGAATGAGCGCATGGCTGCGCCTCCCTTTTGCTGAGAAGGCAGCGCCGGAACGGCCCGCCTTCCGGCCCGGGCCGTCTGGTTCCGTCGCGTCGCGATGGGAGTCACCGCCGGCGGTTCTCGGCCCACATAACAACCTAGGGGCGGTACCCTGCCAAGTGGAATTAAAAAAGGGTAATGTTTTCCGGCCTTGTCACTCGCGCATCGGGCCCTAAAAACCCGGCTGCACAATCAGGCCGCAACTCGCGCGAAACGGCTGCAGCGCCTGCTCAGCGTTCGGTGAGCTTCAGTTCGATACGGCGGTTCTTGCTGCGCGCCTCATCCGTATCGGACGGATCGAGCGGCTGGAACTTGCCGAAGCCCGCGGCGACCAGCCGGTTGGCCGGCACGCCGTTCTCGATCAGGAATTTCACAACCGAGGTCGCTCGCGCGGTCGAAAGCTCCCAGTTGTCGCGATAGCGTCCGGTGCCGGACAGCGGCTTGTTGTCGGTGTGGCCGTCGACGCGCAGAACCCAGCTGATCTCGGGCGGGATTTCCTTCTGCAGTTCGATGACGGCGTCGGCGAGCTTCTTCATCTCGACCTTGCCGGCATCGTTGATCACGTCGGAGCCGGTCGGAAACAGCACCTCCGACTGGAAGACGAAGCGGTCGCCGACGATGCGGATGTTCTCGCGGTCGGCAAGGATCTCGCGCAACCGGCCGAAGAAATCGGACCGGTAGCGGTTGAGCTCCTGGACACGCTGCGCCAGCGCCACGTTCAGGCGGCGGCCGAGATCGGCGATCTTGGTGTTGGATTCGCGGTCGCGCTGCTCGGAGACGTTGAGCGCGTCCTCGAGCGCTGCGATCTGCTTGCGAAGTGCCGCGATCTGCTGGTTGAGGATCTCGACCTGGCTCAGCGCCTGCTGGCTGATCTGGCGCTGGTTGCTGAGCTCGCCGGACAGCGCTTCCGCCCGCTTGTTGGCCGCGTCGCCGGCGCCGGCGCCCTGGGCCAGCAATTGTTCGAGGCGGCTCTTTTCGGCTTCCGCCGCCGACAGCGACGCCTGCAGATTGGCGAGCGAATCTTCCTTGTCCTGGCTGTTCGAGCGCTCCAGGGCCAGCAATTGGGTCAGCTCGTTGATCTGCGAGTTGAGGYGGTTGAGCACCACGTCCTTGCCGGAAATCTCGCGGCTCAGCAGGAACTGCGCCAGCACGAAGACGGTKAGCAGGAACATGATCGCCAGAAGCAGCGTCGACAGCGCGTCGACGAAGCCCGGCCAGTAGTCGATGCGGCGGTCGGCGCGCCGTCTTGCCAGCGCCACGTCAGTGGACCCCTTGCTTCTTCAGCGCGTCGGCGATCTTCTCCAGCGTGTTGCGCATGGCCTTCTGCTCGTCGGACTGCGCCTCGACCCAGTCGCGCATGATCTGCTGTTCGGAGCGCATGTTCTTGACCAGGCCGGAAATGCCGTCGGCAAGGTTGGCCATGGCGGTAGCGACGCGCGGGTTGGAGCCGCCGCCGTTCTCCTGCAGGCTGCGCAGCCGTTCCGACAGCAGGCGGATTTCCTCGGACGGCTCGGCACGGTGGGTGTCGGCGACGACGATGTCGGACGAAAGATCGGTGACCGAGGACAGCCAGTTCTCGAGCTCGGTATAGAAGCGGGTCTGGGCGCGGCCGGCCTGCAGGTCGAGGAAGCCGAGCACCAGCGAGCCGGAGAGACCGAACAGCGAGGACGAGAAAGCGGTGCCCATGCCGGCGAGCGGCGCCGACAGGCCCTGCTTCAGCGCTTCGAGCACCGCGGCGGCGTCGCCGGTGCCGGGATCGAGCGCCTCGATGGTCTCRCGGATCGAGGCGATGGTGTTGAGCAGGCCCCAGAAGGTGCCGAGCAGGCCGAGGAACACCAGGAGCCCGACCAGGTAGCGCGAGGTGTCGCGGCTTTCGTCGAGGCGGGTRGCAATGGAATCGAGCATGGTGCGCATCGAGCTCGTCGAGAATGCGATGGTCGATGAGCGGCCGATCATCGCCTTCATCGGCGCCAGCAGCACCGGCTCGGTGGTTTCGGAGCCGGCGCGGAAGGAATTGACCCAGCGCACTTCCCGGAACAGCCGGCCGACCTGGACGAAGGCGAGCAGAATGCCGACGACGAGCACGCCGATGATCAAGCCGTTAAGGCCGGGATTGCTGGAGAAGGCTCTCGAGATCTGGCGGGTGAGGATGGCGGCGATGAAGGCGACGATGATCAGGAAGATCACCATGGTGAGCAGGAAGACCTGCGGGCTCGATAGTTTGTGCGGATCGTAGACCAGGACATCCGAGCGCCTGCCGAAGGATCTGAGAAAAGCCATCCGTGTCCCGTTTCCGATGCCACCGCCGAAATTTGGTCGCGACTTTAAACGGAATTGTGACCAAAATGAATGGCGCTTGGCAATATGGCCGCCGCCAAGGTTCAGAAGCGGCTGATGACCAAGCAGTCGACCATGGCGGCCAGATGCAGCCCGGCGCCGGTGACGACGAAGCCGTGCCAGACCRCATTGTGGAAGCGCAGGCCTTTCCAGGCGAAGAAGATGACACCGCAGGAATAGACGATGCCGCCTGCGACCAGCAGCACGATCGAGGCTGTCGGCAGCGTCTCGGCCAGCGGTCCGGCGAGCACGACCCCGCTCCAGCCGATGGCAAGATAGAAGACGATCGCCAGCCGGTCGTAGCGGCCAGGCAGGAACATCTTGATCGCGATACCCATCGCCGCCGCGGCCCACACCACAATGATCATCGGCAAGGCCAGCGACGTGGTGCGGAGCTGGGCAAGCAAAGGGGTGTAGGTTGCGGCGATCAATAGATAGATGGCGGCGTGGTCGAAGCGGCGCAATATCAATTTCGCCGGCCACGATATCGGCCAGAGATTATAGGCCAGCGACAGCGAGAGCACTGTGAGCAGGGACACGACGTAGAAGACCGCGGCGACATATTCGCCGGGACCGGAATGGAAAGCGGCCAGCGCCAGGAATGCCGAGCCGGCAGCGATCGCCAGCACGATGCCCACGGCATGGACGATGCCATCGGCGATCATCTCGGCGCGCGAATAGTGCCAACGCCCCACCAAGGGCATTTCGATATGAGTCTGTGGCCGCGCGTCGATCATGAATAATTCCGAAGTCCCCAAATCTGGGCGGTCACGGATCAGTATTTCAAGGTTCGGTGGCAGTTTTGCGACTGCGACGGTTCAGCGCGCCGAACGTGTCAGCGCGTTGGCAACGGCTTTTTTACCGTCTTGAGCAGCGCGCGCTGGATGAACTCGTTGCCGGCGACGACCCCGCCGGTGTCGAGCATGTCCTGCCCGCCATCCATGTCGGACACGAAACCGCCGGCCTCGCGCACCAGCAGGATGCCGGCTGCCATGTCCCAGGACGAGAGGCCGGTTTCCCAGAAGCCGTCCATGCGGCCGGCCGCGACATAGGCGAGGTCGAGCGCCGCCGAACCCAGGCGGCGGACGCCGGAAACTTCGGCCATGACGTTGCGCAATTCGATCAGGAAATTGCCGTGGTGGCCGCGCCCGAGATGCGGCACGCCGCATCCGATCACGGCATCGATGAGCTTGCCGCGCCCGGCGACGCGCAGCCTGCGGTCGTTCATGAAGGCGCCGCCGCCGCGCTCAGCGGTGTAGAGCTCATCCATCGCCGGATTGTAGACGACGCCGGCGACGATCTGGCCCTGGCGCTCAAGCGCGATCGAAATCGAAAAGAGCGGGATGCCATGGAGGAAATTGGTGGTGCCGTCGAGCGGGTCGACGATCCAGCGGTGCTGGTCGTCCTCGCCGTCGACGGCGCCGCGCTCCTCCATCAGGAAGGCGTAGCCCGGCCGCGCCTTGGACAATTCGGCAAAGACGATCTCTTCCGCCTTGCGGTCGGCCTGGCTGACATAGTCGCCCGGTCCCTTCATCGAGACCTGCAGGTTCTGCACCTCGCCGAAATCGCGCGACAGCGACCGGCCGGCCTTCATCGCGGCCTGGACCATGACATTGAGGATCGCGGAGCGTGCCATTCTTATCTTCCTGTTGCTGGCCGCTTAGAGCGGGATGCGTTTCCTTGAATCGTCATCCCGCTCTAAAATCATTCCTTCGAAGCATGATCTTCTCCGAAAAGTCTGCAACTTCGGGATCATGCTCTACTCGGCGCGGCGCACGTAAGTGATCTCGTTGGTGTCGACGACGATGCGCTCGCCGGCGGAGATGAAGGGCGGCACCAGCACGCGGACGCCGTTCTCCAGCACCGCCGGCTTGTAGGAGGAGGCAGCCGTCTGGCCCTTCACCACCGGGTCGGCCTCGGTGATGGTGAGCGTCACCTGATCGGGCAGCGAGATGCCGATCGGCCGTTCTTCATAAAGCTGGACCGTCACCATCATGCCGTCCTGCAGAAAGGCCGCGCGTTCGCCGACGAAATCCTTGTTCAGTTCGAGCTGCTCATAGCTCTCGGTATCCATGAACACCAGCGCGTCGCCCTGCTCGTAGAGGAAGGAAAAATCCTTCATCTCCAGCCTGATCTGCTCGACGGTCTCGGCCGAGCGGAAGCGCTCGTTGAGCTTGGTGCCGTTGATCAGGTTCTTCAGCTCGACCTGGTTGTAAGCGCCGCCCTTGCCGGGCTTGACGGTGTTGGTCTTGACCGCCACCCACAGGCCGCCATCGTGCTCGATGACGTAGCCGGGACGGATTTCGCTGCCACTGATCTTGGCCATGATGAACTGATCCGGAATGAGATTTTTTTGGCGCGGACCGCGCTTTGGCGCCTCCAAGACCACAAATCGCCCTGGGTGGCAAGGGAGGGCGGCAAGGAGGATACCGAGCTGGCCGCCGCAGCAAAGCGCCTTCAGGGCAGGCGGTTTGCCTTCTGGAGCGCTTGCTTGGTTTGGTCGTCGTCGAGGCCTTGCAGGAAATCGTCCATCTCAGGGTCGATCAGCCCGGCGCGGCRGGCGACGATATACCAGGCTCCGGCCATGATCAGGTCCGGGTCGGTGCCGATGCCGGCCATATAGAGCTTGGCGAGGCGGTTCTGGGCGGCGACATTGCCGCCCTCGGCCGCGCGCTTCATCCAGCCAAAGCCGGATTTCAGGTCGCGATCGCYGCCGCGGCCCTCGATCATCCAGCTGGCGAGATCGATCTGCGCGGTGYCATAATTCTGGCGTGCGGCCTGCGCCAAGAGCGTGCGCGCCTTGGCGTCATCGCGCTGCTTGCCGCCGGCGCCGTTGGCGTAGATTTGCGCCATCGCGTATTCGGCGTCGGCAAGGCCGGTATCGGCGGCGCGCTGGTAATACACGGCGGCCTTGGCAATGCCGGCATCGCCCGGATCCTGCTGGACGAGCAACTGCGCGAAATTGAACTGCGCAAGCCGGTTGCCGGCCTCGGCGGCAGCCTGCATCAGCGCATAGGCGCCCTTGTCGTCCTTCTTCACATAACGGCCGTCGAGCAGCATCAGCGCGTACTGGAATTGCGCCTCCGGCACGCCCTGCTCGGCGGCCAGCGCGTACCATTTCGCGGCCTCAGCCGCATTGAGCGGCACGCCCAGTCCGCGCGACAGGATTTCGGCGACCAGCGTCTGGGCCGCGGGGTCGCCATTCTTGGCGCGGACCATGGCAAGGTTGTAGGCGGTCTTGTAGAGTCCGCGCTGGAAGGCGCCGTAGGCGGCGTCCGGCGGCTTGGCGCCGAAGCGATCGGGATTGACGGTGTCGGCCGATGGCGGCGCAAGCGTCGCCGGCTGCGGCAGCGGCGTCTCGATCGGCTTGTCGAGATGCGCGGCGCCGGTATTTGCGGCGCCTCCATTCGGGGTGCTTGTGTTCTGGGCGCCATTGCTCGCGGCGCCAGTACTGGGAGCGCCAGCATTGGGAGCGCCATTATCGGGGGCAGGTGTGTCCGGCGTGCTCGTGTCCGGCCTCGGCTGCGGCACCGGCACGGTCTCACCGGCAATCGCCGCGGCCGCCTGGATCGTCAAGGCGGCGGCCAGTGCCACGAAGGGAAGCCTAGGCCAGCGCACGTCAGTCCTCGAAGCGCGGCGCGGTTTCGTCGAGCCGCGCATTGGCGGCGGCGACCGCCGCGCGCGGGTCGAGCCCATTGGCGAAGACCGCGCTGGAGAGCGCCACGAATTCAGCTCCGGTGGCCGCTACCGCTTCCACCGAGGAGAGATCGGATCCGGCCATGACGATGCAGGGGATCTGGATCATCTCGGCCCACCATCCGCCGAGTGCCAGGTTGCGCGGATGTGGCTCGGGCTTGTTGTCGTAACCGAAGCGGCCGAAGAACATATAGTCGGGCCGCTCCTCGCCAAGCTCCAGCGCGTCGTCGCGGGTCTTGGCGCCGCCGGCCCCGACCATCATCTTGCTTGCCAGGCGTTCGATCGTCTCGGCGAGGTCTTTTCTGCCAGCCTCGACATGGATGCCGTCGGCGTGAACGCGGCCGGCGATGYGGCTGTCGCCGGCGATGATGACGGCAATGCCGGCGGCCTGGGYGATCGGCACGATCTTTTCGGCGAAGGCCTGGAAGGAGGCCTCGTCCATGCCGTTTTCGGGCAGGATGAGCGAGGCGATGTCTCCCCCCTCGAATGCCTGGACAATGCGATCGGCCGGCGCATCTTTCGGCGCGATCAGCACGATACGGCAGCGGTTGGGCGGCGTTAAATCGTTCATCGGTCTTCGATCCCGGTTTCGCCTATGCCGGGCGAAGATGGTTGCATTGCGGCATAGAGCAAAGCATCCGGCTTGAACAGGAGGCGTGCAAGGATCGCGGCCGAAATGTATCGGACGGCGGCGGCTTGCGCCAATCTTTGATGATTGGCAGACGGCCTGTGGAAAGTCCTCCGCTGGCCGGCGGACGAGAGCACAGACAGAGCGAGGAGCCGATGGCGCAAAACATCTACGACCAGGCCGACTTCTTCGAGGGTTACAGCCGCCTCGACCGTTCGGTGCAAGGACTTGACGGCGCGCCCGAATGGCCGGCGCTGCGCGCCATGCTGCCGAAGGTCGACGGCTTAAGCATCGTCGATCTCGGTTGCGGCTTCGGCTGGTTCTGCCGCTGGGCGCGCGAGCATGGAGCCAAGGAGGTTCTCGGCCTCGACTTGTCGGAGAAGATGCTCGCCCGGGCGCGCGCCGCCGGCTCCGATCGTAACATCAACTATGAGCGTGCCGACCTCGACGAGCTCAGCCTGCCGAAGGGGCGCTTCGACCTCGCCTACAGCTCGCCCTACACTATGTCAGCGATGTCGCACGGCTGTTCGCGACTGTTCATCAGGCTCTCGTCCCCGGCGGGTTCTTCGACTTTTTCCACGGAGCATCCGATCTTCATGGCACCGACCAATCCGGGGTGGTCCGTCGACGTCGCCGGCAGAAAGACATGGCCCGTCGATCGGTATCTGGTCGAAGGACCGCGCACGACCGACTGGCTTGCACCGGGCGTGGTGAAGCATCACCGCACCATCGGCACCACGCTCAATCACCTGATCCAGGCCGGGTTCACCATCGGGCATGTGGGGGAATTCCGTCCGACGGATGCGCAGATCGCCGCCAGGCCGGAACTGGCCGAAGAGCTGGAGCGGCCCATGTTCCTGCTGGTACAGGCCCGGCGATGAATGCGCCAGGCGGCTTCGCTCCGCGGTGGATCAGAGGTCCAGCTTGTAGCCGATGTGGCTCGCCTTGAAGCCGAGCCGTTCGTAGAAGCGATGCGCGTCGAGCCGGCTCTTGTTGGTCGTCAACTGGACGACCCTGCAGCCGCGCTCGCGGCATTTGCCGATCGCCCATTGCAGCAGGCGCTGGCCGAGCCTTTCGCCGCGCCGATGYGCCGCGATGCGCACCGCTTCGATCTGGCCGCGCCAGGCGCCCCGCGACGACAGCCCGGCGAGAAAGCCGATCTGCAAGTGCCGATGACAGCGGCGCCGTCGGTCATCACCGCCAGGAACTGGTTCGGGTTGCTGTCGATCGTCGCGAAGGCATCCAGATAGGCTTGCGCCAGCGGCATGCTGRCATCTTCCCGGGCGCTGYCGAGCCTATCGTCGGCAAGCATCGCAACGATCGCYGGGAGATCGGCCTCCTCCGCGCGGCGGATCAGGATCTCGCTCATTGTCAAACCCTCGTGCYCGGCCGGCGACCTTATGTACGGCCCGCGCGGCCCGCTGCAAACCGGACAATTTAACGCGCCGATCGGCTGCGCGGGCAGATTGGCTATCGCGGCGTCGGGCTTTGTGGTCTATTGCGGGCCTCCCGCCACCCGCTCCCGCCCCCAGACGCCTTCATCATGCCAGGCCTGCTCAGCGATCCATGGTTCTATGCCGCCGCCATTCCGGCAGTCATCCTGGTCGGCCTGTCGAAAGGCGGCTTCGGCGGAGCCGTCGGCTTTGTCGGCGTGCCGCTAATGGCGCTGACCATTCCACCGGTGCAGGCCGCAGCGATCCTGCTGCCGATCCTCTGCCTGATGGACATTGTCTCGGTGTGGACGTGGTGGGGCATCTACGACCGCAAGATGCTGGTCGACATGATGCCGGGCGCCGTCATCGGCATCGGCCTCGGCTGGCTGCGGCCCTGGTGACCGAGGAGATGGTGCKCCTGATCGTCGGCGCCGTCGCGCTGATCTTCGTGTTGCGGTGGATCTACCTGCAGTTCCGCYACGGCGCCGATCACGCGGCGGAGCCGAACCGGATCGCGGCGGCTTTCTGGGGCACCATCGCCGGCTTCACCAGCTTCGTCGCCCATGTCGGCGGCCCGCCCTTCCAGGTCTATGCGCTGCCGATCCGGCTCGACCCGAAGGTGCTGTCGGGGACGGCGGCGATCTTCTTCGCCGCCACCAATGCGCTGAAGCTCATCCCCTATTTCGCGCTCGGCCAGTTCGACAGCGCCAACCTGACCGCATCGCTGGCGCTGATGCCGCTGGCGCCGCTCTCGACCATTGCCGGCGCCTGGCTGGTGYGCCGCATGCGGCCGGAAGTCTTTTATCCATTCACCTACGCGACAGTCGCGGTGGTGGCGTTGAAGCTGCTCTGGGACGGCATCGCTGGCCTGATGTGAGGGCGGCTCTCCGGCCGCCCGCAGCAACAAATGCTCAGGCCGCGCTCGCCACCATCTGACGGCTGCCGCCAAGGGCGAGCGCCGCGCCGAGGGCGATTACCATCACCATGCCGGCGAGGATGCCGATGTCATGCAAAGTGGGCTTCAGCACCATGTCGGCGATGATCACGAGCATCACCGCATAGTCGAAACGCGCCCAGCCCATCATACGCTGGCCCATGGCAAGCAGCGCCGGCGTCACGCCTTCCTTGGCGACCATGGCGCCCATCCRCTCGCCCGTCGGCTTGAAGACGAGCATGCCTATCGAAAAGGTCGTGGCGTAGCCGGCGAGGCCGATGACGACCCACAGATCCGAGAAGCCGACCCAGAAGCCGCACATGATCAGGCCGAAGATCAAGGTGAGCATCGACATCGGCGCGAAGAAGCGGCCGCCGAGCTGGCCGCTGGCGCGCATCGCCTGCAGCTTTTCCTCGACGTTGCCGGCGCGCTCGGCAAGCACGCCGAGCAGGAACAGGACGAAACCGCCGCCGACCCACAGAATGGCCGAGACGACGTGAAGGAATTTGACGATTGAATACCAGTCCATGGTGCGCCCCTGAATGTCCATCTTGAATTGCTGCAGCGTCGATTGCGACGGCCGTTGAGAGTGCGGGCGTTTAGCGCATGGCGTGTTTCGGAACGATGTCGCGGCGGCGGTCACGTTGTTTCCGCGCCGCAATAGGCGCCGGAGGATCCTGGCCGGCAGGAAAGGGCGACTGTCCCGTTCCGGCACAGGAAAGGCCGTTCGGTCAAAAAATCCGCTCCGTGTTAAGGCTTCATTAAGCTTTACGGGCGTTTACTGAGGCCATCCAGTTTTCTGGATTCTTACCGAGTGGTTGGAGCCACTTTGTTTGACGCCTCCCTGTTAAACTCCTGAGAGCCGCCTTATCCGCGGCTCTTTTTTTGTCCGCCAAAGCAAGGCAACGGGCACCCCGGCGTTAACCGTTTGTTAAACATGCGCTTGCCTTCGCGGGCGTCGAAGCGCATTTTCAAGCCTCAGTCGTTTAAGGGGCAGGCTGTATCGGCAAGGATGCCGAATCGGCTTGCGGCAGTGCAGGGGCGTATCGATGAACGAGCCTTCGAAGGGGAGCGCGAAAACCATCAAGTTGGCGGAGCGCCGGGTTTTCTCCCAATCCTTCAAGCCGCTCTATCAGGAAGGCATGGGCCTGGTCGAGCAGGCGGCAGAATATCTCGACGGCAAGGGCAGGCTCGAGGCCAAGAAGCTGTCGYGCACGGCAGCGACGCTCTATGCAGCCGAATCGATGCGGCTGACCACCAGGCTGATGCAGGTCGCTTCCTGGCTGCTGCTGCAGCGGGCGGCGAATTCCGGCGAGATGACCCGCGACCAGGTCGCCTCGGAGAAATCCAAGGTGCGGCTCGACACCGCTTCGGCGCATGACGAAGCGCTCGGCTGGAACGAATTGCCGAAGGAGTTTCTGGACCTCGTCACGCGGTCGCTTCGCCTGCAGGCGCTGGTGYGGCGCATGGACGAGGAAATCTATGGCGGCGGCGCCATGAGCGACGTGCTGGCCGCTGGCCGGCGCGCCAATCCGGTTTCCGACCAGATCAGTCTGCTGAACACGGCCTTCGCGCGCGGCTGACAGGCCGCTTGACAATTCGCTCCGATGGCCATCTAGCGCCGTTTTCTGCGCTTCCGGTGCTCACGTAGTTGAGCACGCTCCGCTCCGGTTCTCGAAAACGACGCTATATGACTCATCAGACCAAATTCTGAAGCTGCCTGTCCCTGTGTGGCCGTTTCTGGTTTGTTCACATTTCGCTGGCATCCCCATGTGTCGAAGCTAGACTTGGCGCATGGTGGAAACGATTCGCATCATCGGCATTGATCCGGGACTGAGGCGCACCGGCTGGGGCATCGTCGACAGCCTCGGCAATTCGCTGCGCTTCGTCTCTTCCGGCACCGTGCGCTCCGACGACAAGGCGCCGCTCGCGACGCGGCTTTGCCAGTTGCATGACGGGCTGGCCGAGGTGCTGCATCAGGCCATGCCGCACGAGGCGGCTGTCGAGCAGACCTTCGTCAACAAGGACGCGACGGCGACGCTGAAGCTCGGCCAGGCGCGCGGCATCGCCATGCTGGTGCCGGCACGCGCCGGGCTGGTGGTGGCCGAATATGCCCCCAACGCGGTCAAGAAAGCGGTGATCGGCGTCGGCCACGGCGAGAAGAAGCAAATCCACATGATGGTGAAGGTGCTGATGCCGAAGGCGATTTTCGAAAGCGACGATGCCGCCGATGCTCTGRCCATCGCCATCTGCCACGCACATCACCGGCAGAGCGCCGCTTACCGGATGGCGATTGYCGGATAGCGATGTTCTTGACTTGTTCCGGCCGGCACGATAAGTAATACTTTCGAGGTATTACCATGCGTGTGACCACCAAGGGGCAAGTCACAATCCCCAAACAGATAAGAGATCACCTGGGTATCGGGCCGGGCTCGGAGGTGGAGTTCGTGGCGACCGACGAGGGCGCGCGTATTATCGCCGTCAACAAAAACCTGTCCGAGGAGGAAGTCTCCCGCAAATTCAGGGAGGTCCTCGATAAAATGGAGGGGACGCTGGATCTGGGTGGCATGACAACCGACGAATACATGGAGTGGTTGAGGGGCCCGCGTGAAGATCTCGACGTTGGTTGACACGAATGTGCTGATCGACGTCTGGGGCCCGGTCGGGCTGTCGACGGAATGGTCGGCCAAGACCCTCGCCTCCTGTCGGCGCGAAGGCGCGTTGGTGGTCAACACGATCGTCTGGTCCGAGCTGGCGCCGCTGATCGCGACAGAGGCGCAGCTTAGAAGAGCGACGGACATGCTCAAGATCGATCGCGAACTTGTGCCGTGGGAGGCGGCGTTTGTGGCCGGAGCAGCGCATTCCCGTTACCGCCGCGCCGGCGGCGTTCGGGAAAGGACGCCGCCCGACTTTTTCATCGGCGCTCATGCGACCGTTGCCGGGCACCGTCTTTTGACACGCGACCCAGCTCGCTACCGCAGCTATTTTCCCGACCTCGAAATCATCTCTCCGGAAACGCACCCATGAGAGCCAGGACATGATCGGCAAGCTGAAAGGCACGCTGGACGAGATCGACGAAGACTCCTGCGTCGTCGACGTGCACGGCGTCGGCTATGTCGCCTACTGCTCGGCGCGCACGCTGGCATCGCTGCCGGGGCCCGGCGAGGCGGTGGTGCTGTTCATCGAGACCTATGTGCGCGAGGATATGATCCGGCTCTACGGCTTCCAGACGGCGCTCGAGCGCGAATGGTTCCGCCTCCTGATGAACAATGTGCAGGGCGTCGGCGCCAAGGTGGCGCTGGCGGTGCTGTCGACGCTGGCGCCGGCAGATCTCGCCAATGCCATTGCGCTGCGCGACATCGCCATGGTTTCCCGCGCGCCCGGCGTCGGCAAGAAGGTGGCCGAGCGCATCGTGACGGAGCTGAAGAACAAGGCGCCGGCCTATGCCGGCGCTGCCAACGGCACGATTGCCCTCAAGCAGGAGCTTGGCGAGGGCRTGGCGGCAGCACCCATCACCGATGCGGTCTCGGCGCTGGTCAATCTCGGCTATTCGCGCGACATCGCCGCCAATGCGGTGGCGGCGGCGCTGAAGTCGGCCGGCGAGGGCGCCGATGCGTCGAAGCTTATCCGCTTTGGGCTGAAGGAGCTGGCACGGTGAGGCAGCGCTTGTCCTGCCATAAGCCATATGCGAGGAACGCGGCATGAGCCTATCGCCCCGCCTCATTGCCCCCGACAAGCGCGGCGAGGACGCCGACCAGACGCTGCGGCCGCAGACGCTCGACGAGTTCGTYGGCCAGGCGGCGGCGCGTGCCAACCTCAAGGTCTTCGTTGATGCCGCCAAGAGCCGCGGCGAGGCGCTCGACCATGTGCTATTCGTCGGTCCGCCGGGGCTCGGCAAGACGACGCTGGCGCAGATCATGGCGCGCGAGCTCGGCGTTAATTTCCGCTCGACTTCGGGACCGGTCGTTGCCAAGGCCGGCGATCTCGCGGCGCTGCTCACCAACCTCGAAGAGCGCGACGTGCTCTTCATCGACGAGATCCACCGGCTCAATCCGGCGGTGGAGGAAATCCTCTACCCGGCGATGGAGGATTTCCAGCTCGATCTGATCATCGGCGAGGGGCCGGCGGCGCGCTCGGTCAAGATCGACCTCGCCCGCTTCACGCTGGTTGCCGCCACGACGCGCCTCGGACTCCTGACCAATCCTTTGCGCGACCGTTTCGGCATCCCGGTCAGGCTCAATTTCTACAGCGTCGAGGAACTGGAGCAGATTGTGCGCCGCGGCGCACGCATCCTCCAAATGCCACTTGGCGACGATGGCGCGCTGGAGATCGCACGCCGCGCCCGCGGCACGCCCCGCATCGCCGGCCGGCTGTTGCGCCGAGTGCGCGATTTCGCCTCCGTCGCCGGGGACGGCCATGTCGACAAGCACATCGCCGACGAGGCGCTCACCAGGCTGGAGGTCGATGCGCTCGGCCTCGATGCGCTCGACCGCCGCTACCTTTCCATGATCGCCCGCAATTTCGGCGGCGGCCCGGTCGGTATCGAAACCATCGCGGCAGGCCTCTCCGAGCCGCGCGACGCCATCGAGGACATCATCGAGCCCTATCTCATCCAGCAGGGTTTCATCCAGCGCACGCCGCGCGGCCGCGTGCTGACCGCCAATGCCTGGCGCCATCTCGGCCTGGATCCGCCGAGAGACCTCGTGCAGCAGCAGATCAGCCTGTTCCAGGAAGAGTAACGGACATTTGTTCGTCGGACGCGCTTGAAAGACCCTTCCTGCGCAAAATCTCCTTGGCTCCGCCAAGCTGAAGGCGCAATTGCGGCCTCTAAGGCAAGCTTGAGCATTCCCAGGGGCCGGGGCTGACCGATGATCACCAGACGTAGCTTTCTGCGCCTCGTCGGCGGCTCGTTCCTGTCCATGGTGTCGTTGAGCGCCTATGCGGTCGGCATTGAGCCGATGCTGCTCACCCATGTGAAACGCTATTCCCTCACGCCACCCCACTGGCCGGCAGGCCTCAAGCTGCGYGTCGCTGCGTTGGCCGACGTCCATRCCTGCCGTCCCTGGATGACGCCGGAGCGCATCGCCTCCCTGGTCGAAAAGACGAATGCATTGCAGCCAGACCTGATCGTGCTGCTTGGCGACTATGTCGACGGCATGCGCCTGGTGACCGCCGATGTGTCCGCGCCTGATTGGGCCTCCGCCCTTTCTGGACTGAGGGCGCCGCTCGGCGTGCTCTCAATCCTCGGCAATCACGACTGGTGGCACGACCATGCCGCGCAACGGGCCGAGGTCGGGCCGACGGTCGCGCGCAAGGCACTGGAGGGTGTCGGCATCCCGGTGCTGGAAAACGACGTCATGCGGCTGGAGAAAGACGGACATGGCTTCTGGGTTGCCGGACTTGCGGACCAGCTGGCAATCCGGCCGAGCAGAGCCCTGGGTCGCCACGGCTTCAAGGGCCTGGACGATCTCGACGGCACGCTGGCCAAGGTGCAAGGCAGCGAACCGATCATCCTGCTCGCGCATGAGCCCGATATTTTTCCGAAAGTGCCTCGGCGGGTTTCGCTGACGCTGTCCGGCCACACCCATGGCGGACAGGTGCGGCTGTTCGGCTATTCGCCGGTCGTGCCGTCCGACTTCGGCAACCGATACGCCTATGGCCATGTCGTTGAGAACGACCGCAACCTGATTGTTTCGGGCGGGCTCGGCTTCAGCATCATGCCGGTGCGCTTCGRCATGCCGCCGGAGATCGTGCAGATCGATCTCGGCTCGGCCTGACCAGGCCAAGGCAGGACTGCCTTGGCCGAAGTAACCGGATCATATCCATCGCATTGGGCCCTGCCTTGTCGCCGCCGGAGGCATCGCCATAGCGGAACCGTCCATCAACTCACTCGTCCCGATCTGGCGGTTGCCGCCGCACGGGATGAGGTGCAGGTACGATCACCTTCAGCCCGGCGCGGTTGATCATGGCGTCAGGCGCCAGCAGCGCCGCCGTCAAGGTCTTGATCATCTCGCCCAACAGTGCCATCCGGTTCCCGGGCCGCGGCTATGCGTGTCGCCCAAAGTGTGCAGCGGTCTTGGGCGACATGCATGAAAGCCCGCGGGCTTGAGGTGCCGCTCGGGCCTGAAAAGGAAAGCGCGATGGACGATCATGGTGAATCGGCGACATTCAGCGCCGGGCTTTCCGGGACGCTGACGGATTTCGGCCATCGCCTGATGGCTCGCGTCTACTATGCCGACACCGATTTCTCCGGCGTCGTCTACCACGCGCGCTATCTCGAATTCTTCGAGCGCGGCCGCTCGGACTATCTTCGGCTTGCCGGCGTTCATCATACCGAACTTGCTGACGGCAAGCATGGCGAGCGCATCGTCTGGGTTGTACGGCGCATGGAGATCGACTTCCGCTCGCCGGCGCGCATGGATGACATCCTCACCATCGACACGCGCWCAGAGGATATTTCCGGCGCTCGCATCTTCATGGCGCAGCAGCTGAAGCGCGGCGGCGAGGTGCTGGTCGAGGCGAAGGTCGAGGCGGYGATCATCGGCGAGAACGGCCGGCCGCGCAGATTTCCGAAGGAATGGATYGCCGCTTTCATGCCGAAGGCGAGCGGTTGATTTCACCTCCAGCCGGCTTCGGCTTAGGGCATTAACCGGCCACGTCCAGGCGTGGCGCCGGGGGGTGGGCGCGGCAATGCGCCGCGCTTCATATCCTAACCCATCCTTAACCATAACGGTTCATGAAGGAATTGGTGAAGATTGGCGCAATTCGTGCGCCTTCCTTTCACCAATATTTGCCCCGAAAAGGCCGCGAAACGGTGCATTCGGGGCTTGTCCCGCAAGCTTCAAGCTTCGCGCGATCGGACCAGAGGGATGCCCATGGGCGAGCCGCCAGCGATGCCCGGAAAATTCTTAAGGACGTAGTCATGGAAAACATCGCACTCRCCGAACCGGGCGCGCATTTGTCGATATGGGCCCTGTTCATGCAGGCCAGCTGGGTGGTCAAGCTGGTCATGATCGGCCTGCTCTGCGCCTCAATCTGGACCTGGGCGATCATCATCGACAAGCTCGTCGCCTACAGCCGCATGYGGCTGGCACTGAACCGCTTCGAGCAGGTGTTCTGGTCGGGACAGTCGCTAGAGGAACTCTATCGCACGCTGTCCGACCGCAAGACCACCGGCATGGGCGCGATCTTCGTCGCCGCCATGCGCGAATGGAAAAAGAGCTTCGAGAAGGGCGCGAAATCGCCGCTGGCTTTGCAGACGCGCATCGACAAGGYGATGGATCTGGCGCTCACCCGCGAGATGGAAAGGCTGGAGGGCCGTCTCGGCTTCCTCGCCACCACTGGTTCGGCCGCGCCCTTCATCGGCCTGTTCGGCACCGTCATCGGCATCATGACCTCCTTCCAGGCGATCGCCGCCTCGAAGAACACCAGCCTCTCGGTGGTGGCGCCCGGCATCGCGGAGGCGCTGCTCGCGACCGCGATCGGCCTGCTCGCGGCCATCCCCGCCGTCATCGCCTACAACAAGCTGTCATCGGACGCGAACAAACTCGCGGTGCGCATGGAAGGGTTCTCGGACGAGTTCTCCGCCATACTCTCGCGCCAAATCGATGAAAAAGTCGCGCAGAAGGCCTGAGGTACGATCATGGGGATGTCTGCTGCTAGCGCAGGTGGCATAGGGCGGGGCGGACGCGGCCACAGGCGGCGTGGGCGCCATCATGGCCTGATGTCGGAAATCAACGTCACGCCGATGGTCGACGTGATGCTGGTGCTTTTGATCATCTTCATGGTCGCGGCGCCGCTCTTGACCGTAGGCGTTCCGGTCGACCTGCCGGAGACCAAAGCCAAGGCGCTGAATGTCGACACGCAGCCGATCATCATCTCGATCGGCGCCTCCGGCGAGATTCACCTGCAGGAAACCGAGATCCCGGTCGACGAGCTGGTGGCGAAGCTGCAGGCGATCTCGAAGACCGGCTATGACGAGCGCATCTTCATCCGCGGCGACAAGGCTACCAATTACGGTGCCGCGATGAAGGTGATGGGCCTCATCCAGGCTGCCGGCTACAAGAACATCGGCCTGATCTCGCTGCAGGAACAGGACCAGTAGACACCAAGATGCGCACGGGTCTCACCACATCGGTGATCTTGCATGCGGTCGTGCTGGCCTTCGGACTGTTCACGCTGTCGTCGCCGCCCGCGATGCCAGCCGCCGACGTGGAGTCGGTGGCGGTCGACATCGTGCCGATGGAGGCCATCGCGCAGTCGCTGCAAGGCGACAAGAAAGCCGTCATGCATGAGAAGCCGGCGCCCGTTCCGACGAAGCGTCCGGATATCGTTCCCGATGCTCAGAAGGTTGGCGAAAACAGCGTCGATACCGACAAGCCGGTGACGGACGAGGCAAAGCCGAAGCCGGTCGAAAAGACATCGGCGCCACCGCCGGCACCGACTCCGACCGAGAAGCCGGCTGTCGAGGACGTGCCGAAGCCGCAGGAAAAACCGAAGCCGGTGCCGGCCACCGAAGTGGCGCCGACCCCGACGCCGAAGGAAGAGGTCAAGCCCCAGCCGGTCAAGCAGACGGAGCCCAAGCCGACACCGGCCAAGGAGCCGGCTCCGACACCGCCGAAGGACACGACCGCTGCCATCCAGCCGAAGGAAGAGGTGAAGCCTGACGCCGTCGCCCAGGCGATCGCCAAGGAACAGCCGACCGAAGAGGCCAAGCTTCCGGATTCTGCTCCGGCGCCGGAGGCGCGGCCAAAGCCGCAGCCGGCGCAGGCCGAGAGCGCCAAGGCGCCGGACCGCAAGGATGCGGAAAAGCCGGTCAAGGAGGCCTCCTCGAAGCCGAAGTCGGATGAGAAGCAGTTCAACGCCGACGAGATTTCCGCGCTGCTCGACAAGCAGAAGCCATCCGGCGGCRGCGCCAAGCGCTCGACGCAGCAGGCATCGCTCGGCGGCAACAAGGACCAGGGCCAGAAGCTGTCGAAGTCGGAGCAGGGAGCCCTTGAGGCTCAGCTCGGCGGCTGCTGGACCCTGCCTGTCGGCTTGGAAGGTTCGGAGAATTTCGTCGTTGTGGTTCGGTTCAATCTCGACACCAACGGCAAGCTCGACGGCCGCCCGTCTGTCGAGAAGTCGAGYGGTAACAGGCAGTTCGATGAAAGCGCCGTCCGCGCAGTTCAAAAATGCGATGTGGCCGGCCTGCAGGTTCCTGCCGGCAAGCAGGATATCTGGAATGACATCCGGGTCACCTTCGATCCAAGGGAGATGCTTGGCCTCTAAGCCCGGCGTCTGAACCATCAAAGAAGAGAAGCGAGAAGACATGAGWTCTTTCCTCAAGCCGCTCCTGACGATTGCAGCCATGGCGCTGGGCATGACGGCCGGCACCACCCTGCCGGCCTGGRCCCTCGTCGAGCTCAATGTCAATAAGGGCAATGTCGARCCGCTGCCGATCGCCATCACGGATTTCAAGTCCGGCGATGCGCTTGGCGCCCAGATCACGGAAATCGTCACGGCCGACCTCAAGCGGTCGGGCCTGTTCGCGCCGATCGACAAGAGCGCCTTCATCGAAAAGATCTCGAGCCCGGATGCCACGCCGCGCTTCGAAGACTGGAAGGTGATCAATGCGCAGGCGCTGGTCACGGGCAGCGTCGGCAAGGAGGCCGACGGCCGCATCCGCGCCCAGTACCGGCTGTGGGACACTTTTGCCGGCCAGCAGATGTCGGGCGAGCAGTTCTTTGCCAACGACGCCAACACAAGGCGCGTCGCCCATATCATCGCCGACGCGATTTATGAGCGGCTCACCGGCGAAAAGGGCTATTTCGACACGCGCGTCGTCTTCGTCGACGAATCGGGCCCCAAGAACGGTCGCAAGAAGCGCCTCGCCATCATGGACCAGGACGGCGCCAATGTGCGCTACCTGTCGGACGGCCGCTCGATCGTGCTGACGCCGCGCTTCTCGCCGAACCGGCAGGAAATCACCTATATGTCCTATGAGAGCGGGCAGCCGAAGGTCTACCTGCTGCAGATCGAGACCGGGCAGYGCGAACTGGTCGGCAATTTCCCCGGCATGACGTTCGCGCCGCGCTTCTCGCCCGACGGCCAGAAGGTGATCATGAGCCTGCTGCGCGACGACGGCAATTCGAACATCTTCGCCATGGACCTGAGGAGCCGCTCGACCACCCGGCTCACCAATTCGACCGCGATCGACACCTCGCCGTCCTATTCTCCCGACGGCAGCAAGATCGTGTTCACCTCCGACCGCGGCGGCCGCGCGCAGATCTATGTGATGGGCGCCGACGGCTCGGGCCAGACCCGCATCTCCTTCGGCGACGGCGTCTATTCGACGCCGGTATGGTCGCCGCGCGGCGACCTCATCGCCTTCACCAAGCAGACCGGCGGCGAGTTCCAGATCGGCGTCATGYGCACCGACGGCTCGGGCGAGCGCATCCTTTCCTCCGGCTTCCAGCAGGAAGGACCGACCTGGGCGCCGAACGGCCGCGTGCTGATGTTCTTCCGCGACTCCGCCGGCGGGCCGAAGCTCGTCACCGTCGATCTCRCCGGCCGCAACGAGCAACAGATCCCGACGTCGAACTTCGCCTCGGATCCGGCCTGGTCGCCGTTGCTGGAGTAAGAGGAATTGGGGAACTGAGGAATTGARGAACTGAAGAAGCCGGGCCGAGATCCCGCCTTTTCGCGGCTTGGTCGCGTTTTGGYCGCATTTCCGCCTACGGTCCGCGCGCATCTTGGGCGCTTGTCGGAATGGCCGAGGACGGCGGCCGAAACCAAATATTAACTGTGTTTCTTGAACCGCGGTTAACCCAAACGTGGTTACTGGGTGATCAACGAAATCACTCGAATGCGAAGGAGAGGGCGGCATGGGCCGTATCGCAGCACTTACCAGAAATCCCGCGATGATCGCGTTGGTGGCGGCACTCGCCATTACGGGTTGYGCCTCGAAGAAGACCCCGAACAGCGCGGCCGATCTCGGCCTCAATGGCGCCGGCGCCGCCWCGCCTGGCTCGGCGCAGGACTTCACCGTCAATATCGGCGACCGCATCTTCTTCGATACCGACTCCTCGGCGATCCGCGCCGACGCGCAGACCACGCTGGCGCGCCAGGCGCAGTGGCTCAACCAGTACCGACAGTATGCCATCGTCATCGAAGGCCATGCGGACGAGCGCGGCACGCGTGAATACAATCTGGCGCTGGGCGCCCGCCGCGCCGCCGCTACCCGCGACTTCCTGGTTTCCAAGGGCGTCGCGGCCAACCGCCTGAAGACGATCTCCTACGGCAAGGAGCGCCCGGTCGCGGTCTGCGACGACATCTCGTGCTGGTCGCAGAACCGCCGCGCCGTCACGACGCTCTCCGGYGCCGGCTCCTGACGCGCCGCGCCGAAAATCGGTACCGATTTTCGGAAGGGACCATAAGCGCCACAGCGTCCTTTGCGCGTCTGGCGACGCGCGGCGCTGTGGGCGGCAAAAATACAACATTGCGGAACGAAAGGCGGCCCCAGGGCCGCCTTTTTCGTCTGCAACAGGGTGAAACAAAATTTGGCCGAAGTCTCGCGTCCTGCTATGAGCGCGGGGGCGCTTCCTCCCTTCCGATTTGGAAAGGCGCATCAGGCCAACAGTTTTCACGGCGAGAGACATAAATGCATTTCAGAACGGTCCTGAGCGGCACGCTTGCGCTGCTGCTCGTATCAAGCATCGCGAGCGTCGCCGCGCCGGCGAACAGCAGCGGGCAATCCTCGGACAGYGGATTCACCTTCCATCTGCCGACGCTCGGCATCTTCGGCGACAAGAAGAAGCCGGAGCAGGCCCAGATGGCGCAGCAGGACAGCGCCGGCGCGACCGGTCTGGAAGACCAACTCCGTCAGATGAACGGCAAGATCGAGGAGCTCAATTTCCAGATCCTGCAAATGCAGGAGCAGATGCGAAAGCAGCAGGAAGACAACGAGTTCCGCTTTCAGCAGCTCGAGGGCGGGTCGCAGGGTGGTAGACCTGCCGGCCAGAAGAAGTCCGAGGCCGCGCCTCAGGATGGCAACACAGGTGCTGGCGATGCCGGCGCCGATACCAGCGTCGCCGATGCCCCGGCGACGAAAGCCCCGGCCGGCACCGGCGCGCAGGGCGGCGGCAAGACCGTCGGCGAGGTCATTGTCGAGTCGCAGACCGGCGACCCTGGAAAGGTGATCACCGGCGCGCCGCCGAAGACCTTCGGCACCATCACGGTCGACAAGAACGGCAATGTCGTCAATGCCGAGGCCGATCCGCAGGCGAGCACGCCGGCGGCGCCCTCGACCGCCACCGCGAGCGCTCCCGCGGCCGAGACCGGCGCCAAGAGCGGCAAGGGCAAGTCCGGCGGCACGGTGATGGCCTCGCTGCCCTCGACCAACGATCCCGACGAGCTCTACCGCAACTCCTACCAATTCATCCTGTCGGGCGACTACCSCACTGCCGAGCAGGGTTTCCGCGATCATATCTCCCGCTTCCCCAAGGACGCGAAGGCGGCGGACGCGCATTACTGGCTGGGCGAGTCGCTGCTCGGCCAGCAGAAATACCGCGACGCTGCGGAGGTGTTCCTCGCAGCCAGCAAGGAATATCCGAAGGCCAAGAAGGCGCCCGACATGCTGCTCAAGCTCGGGGTTTCGCTGGTCGGCCTCAAGCAGAACGACGTGGCCTGCGCCACCTTCAACGAGATCGRCAAGCGCTATCCGGATGTCTCCGGCACACTGAAGGAACGCATCAAGCAGGAAAAGGCACTGGCATCGTGCTAGCTTGCATGTCGTTGTCCCGGAGCCGGGACCAAGTTTGGGCGACATGCACTGATGCTCGATACCGGGGCTGACCTTTCGGATCGCCTTTTCTCAGACTTCGACTTCTCCCACGGCGCCGTTGCGGCCGTGTCCGGCGGCAGCGACTCGACCGCCCTTCTCTTTCTTCTCAAAAATCATCTCGACCGAACCGTGCCCGCGGCAAAGCTGCTTGCGGTGACGATCGATCACGGCCTGAGGCCAGGTTCGGCAGCGGAAACACGAGCCGTGGACAACCTCTGCGCCGAGCACGRCATTGCGCATCGCACGCTCGTCTGGTCCGGCTGCAAGCCGTCGACCGGCCTGCCCGCCGCCGCGCGCGAGGCGCGCTATCGGCTGCTGGCAAAGGCGGCCGAAGAAGCAGGTATCCGCCTGATCCTGACCGGCCACACTGCCGACGACCAGGCGGAGACGGTGCTGATGCGGCAGGCGCGCGACGAAGGGGCCCGCGAGGATGCGCGCGAGGGACGCGGCCTCGCCGGCATGGCGCCCGCCACGCTCTACGATTGGCGGGTATGGATCGCCCGGCCGCTGCTCGGTACGCGCCGCGCGGCATTGCGCGAGATGCTGAAGCGCCGCGGCATCGGCTGGATCGAGGATCCGACCAATGTCGACCAGCGTTTCGAGCGGCCGCGGGTGCGCGCATCCCTTGCAGGTACCGATGGCGAAGGCCGGTTCAAGGAGGCCATCGCGCGAACCGATCAAGCTGCGGCGGAGCGTCAGGAACTCGGCCGGCGCGCGGCCACGCTGATCGGCGCCTTCGCCGGCCAACCGGGTCCCGGCCTCATCCGCCTCGACCGCGATTTCACCGCCAGCGGTGACAGCGGTGCCGGCATCTATGCGCTCCGCATCCTGCTCGCCACGGTCGGCGGCGTTTCGTTCCTGGTCGACGAGGCGCGCTGCCGGGCGCTGTTCGAGCGTCTGCGGTCCGGCACGCTTTGCGCCACATTGTCGCGGACAGTGGTCGACACGCGGCGGACCRGTATCTTCCTTTGCCGCGAGGACCGCAACCTGCCCGCCGCCATTCCGGYCGAGGACCAGGCCGTTTGGGACGGTCGGCGTCGGATCACATTGAGCGACAGATCGGGCGGTTTGGTGATCGCTCCCTTAGGGGCGGTCGCCGCCAAACGCCTTGCGGCAGAAGACGGCGCGCCGGCAGGATTGCTGCGCAGGGCGCTTGCCGCCGAACCCGCGGCCTGGCGCGACGGCGAATGCCTTGATTTTGCTGGCGGTGGCATGGCGCCGCCGCCGATGGCAATCGTCCCGGTGGTGTCGCCCTTCGCCACCTTCCTCCCGTCCTTCGATTTGCCGCCTGCCGCAGCGGTCGCCGCGCTGATCGGTGCGCCGCCGCTGCCGGCTCTGCCTTTTCACGGCCATGATCGCAGCGGAGCATGGGCGAAAGCTTAACCGACCCGTGCTGTTATGCTTGGCAAGGGGAGGCGCTCTCCCTATGTTAGAACCCAAGCTTTCCTTCACATCGTGGGTCCGCATGCGGACACCAACAGGACAATAGATGAATCCGAATTATCGCAACCTCGCGCTCTGGGCGATCATAGCGGTCCTGCTCATCGCTCTCTTCAATCTTTTCCAGACGCCGCAGACGCGCGGCGCCTCGAGCGAGATTGCCTATTCGCAGTTCCTGCAGGATGTCTCGGCCGGCCGGGTCAAGAGCGTGACCATCGCCGGCGCCCGCATCTCGGGCAACTACACGGACAATGCCAACGGCTTCCAGACCTATTCGCCGGGCGATCCCTCGCTGGTCTCGCGGCTGCAGGACAAGAACGTCACCATCAACGCGCGGCCTGAAACCGACGGCTCAAACTCGCTGTTCGGCTACCTGATCTCGTGGTTGCCGATGATCCTGATCCTCGGCGTGTGGATCTTCTTCATGCGCCAGATGCAGTCCGGTTCCGGYCGCGCCATGGGCTTCGGCAAGTCGAAGGCGAAGCTGCTGACGGAGGCGCATGGCCGCGTCACCTTCCAGGACGTCGCCGGCGTCGATGAGGCCAAGGAGGACCTGGAGGAGATCGTCGAGTTCCTCCGCGATCCGCAGAAGTTCCAGCGGCTCGGCGGCAAGATCCCGCGCGGCGTGCTGCTCGTCGGCCCGCCGGGAACCGGCAAAACGCTGCTCGCGCGCTCGGTCGCGGGCGAAGCCAATGTGCCGTTCTTCACCATCTCGGGCTCGGACTTCGTCGAGATGTTCGTCGGCGTCGGCGCGTCCCGCGTGCGCGACATGTTCGACCAGGCCAAGAAGAACGCGCCCTGCATCATCTTCATCGACGAAATCGACGCGGTCGGCCGTCATCGCGGCGCCGGCCTCGGCGGCGGCAATGACGAGCGCGAGCAGACGCTGAACCAGTTGCTGGTCGAGATGGACGGCTTCGAGTCCAACGAAAGCATCATCCTGATCGCCGCCACCAACCGGCCCGACGTGCTCGACCCGGCGCTGCTCAGGCCCGGCCGTTTCGACCGCCAGGTCGTCGTGCCGAACCCCGACATCGTCGGCCGCGAGAAGATCCTCAAGGTGCATGTGCGCAATGTGCCGCTGGCGCCCAATGTCGACCTCAAGGTCATCGCGCGCGGAACGCCCGGCTTCTCAGGCGCCGACCTGATGAACCTCGTCAACGAATCCGCGCTGATGGCGGCGCGCCRCAACAAGCGGCTCGTCACCATGGCCGAGTTCGAGGACGCCAAGGACAAGATCATGATGGGCGCGGAGCGCCGCTCGTCGGCGATGACGCAGGCCGAGAAGGAACTGACCGCCTATCACGAGGCCGGCCACGCCATCCTGGCGCTCAACGTGCCGACCGCCGATCCGCTGCATAAGGCGACCATCATTCCGCGCGGCCGCGCGCTCGGCATGGTCATGCAGCTGCCGGAAGGCGACCGCTATTCGATGAGCTACAAATACATGATCTCGCGGCTCGCGATCATGATGGGCGGCCGCGTCGCAGAGGAGTTCAAGTTCGGCAAGGAGAATATCACCTCCGGCGCCTCCTCCGACATCGAGCAGGCGACCAAGCTGGCGCGCRCCATGGTGACGCGCTGGGGCTTCYCCGACAAGCTCGGCCATGTCGCATATGGCGATAACCAGGAAGAGGTCTTTCTCGGCCATTCCGTGGCGCGCCAGCAGAACATCTCGGAAGAGACGGCGCAGATCATCGACGCCGAGGTGCGCCGGCTGATCGACGACGCCTATTCGACCGCGAAGAGCGTGCTCACCAAGAAGAAGAAGGACTGGATCGCGCTCGCCGAGGGTCTGCTCGAATATGAGACGCTGACCGGCGACGAGATCAAGCAGCTGATCGCCGGCCACAAGCCCGCCCGCGACCTCGGCGACGACACGCCGCCCAGCCGCGGCTCGRCCGTGCCGAAGGCCGGCACCGGCGGCCGCCGCAAGAAGGGCCCCGAGCCCGAAGGCGGCATGGAGCCGCAGCCGCAGGGGTAAGCTTCAAAACGGATACTGCTCAACAAACGCCGCGGTCCTGCCGCGGCGTTTTGCTTGGGGGTGGGAGAGTCCGTGACTTGCATCGTTTGCGATTGGCGAAAGCCAGCGTGACGGTCAATCTCCCCCCATGTCGGGGAGATGCCCGGCAGGGCAGAGGGGGCGCCCGCGGCTCCCTCCTTGCGCCGTGGCGATGGCGAAATCGTCGATGAGAGCGCCCTCTCTCCGTCACTATACGGGTATACGGGGAGCGAATGCCGGCAGGCAGGTGAGGGCCTGCGAATACTGCAAAACCGATCAGGCGTGGTTCGACCAACGGGTCGATGGGCAGCAAAAGCCCGCGCACTGGGGGTGCGCGGGCCTTTGTTCAGATCGACTGAAGGAGAGATCAGCCCTTCAGCTTGGCGTTGCAGAGGCTGTAGAAGCCGCCGCCCTTTTGGATCCACTTCAGGCCGCCGAGAGTGTTGGCGTCCTTGTTGGCGTAGTATTGCTCGAGGCAGGTGTGCATGCGGCCCTTGGCCGGGGTCTCGTTGGCGAATTTCGGCGAGATGGCCGTCGGGAAGGTCACGCCCTTCGGGGCGGCGACGGTCGGCTTCGCCGGCTCGCTGGTGTAGGTCGCTTCCGTCGGAGCCGRCACGGTGTCGTCGTCGGCAGCGGCGGCGCCGCATTCGGCCTTGCGGAAGTCATTCCACTTCATGCCGTTGAGCTTGTTGGCCGTCTTCGCAGCCTGATATTTGCTGCTGCATTCGGCCATCGACAGGCCCTTGCCGGAGGCAGCCGCCGGCGCGGTGGTGGAGGTCGCTGTCTTGGCCGTGGTCGTGGAACCGCCGGCGGCAGCGGCTGTGGCGCCGGCCGCGCATTGGGTCTTGCGGAAATCGTTCCACTTCATGCCGTTCAGCGTGCCTGCGGCCTTCGCGGCCTGGTACTTGGCGCTGCACTCTTTCGCGCTGAGGCCCTTGGCTGAGCTGTCGGCTGCCGCGGCATTGGTATCCTTGGCCTTCTTGGCCGGCTTGGTCTCGGCAGCCGCCTTGGTGTCGGTTGCTGCCTTCGTGTCCRTTGCGGCGGAGGCGTCGCTGYCGCACTGCGCCTTGCGGAACTGGTTCCAGGTCTGGCCGTTCAACGTCCCCGCGTCCTTGGCCGCGTTATACTTGGTGCTGCACTCGRCCATGGTCAGCGCGTTCGCCGGCGCCGCCACGAAAAAGGCTGCGACGGCGAGGCCCGTCAGAGTTGCAAGTCTATGAATAAGCATGGCGTTTTCTCCCTTGCTGCCGCCAGGTGGTGTCCCTATACGAAATCAATAGCTCTCAACTTCGGACTGCGCCAGATGCTTCCGGCGCGGATACCCTCACAAAGTGTGTTCCTCCCGATAAGGTGATGAATTGCTTGCATTTGTTCGTGCAAACAAGGTTTTTCCAAGCCGCATCCGGCGGAAAAGCTCGCCTTGGCTGGTATATTGCGGCTATAGTGCGAGATCGTGGTAGGCTGCCGAATCACTTGGACCGCCTGCGACAATGAATTTCTAAGGAATGGTAATATATAATCACGAAATGTGATGATCGGATGCGGCCCCATTGTGGCAGTAGGGGCGGCTGAAAAACCGACGGGGACATTGGCAGACATGGCAGGGCACTATTTCGGCACCGATGGCATCCGCGGACGGGCCAACAAATTTCCTATGACCGCCGAGGTGGCCATGAGGGTCGGGATGGCCGCCGGGCTTTCGTTCCAGCGTGGCAATCATCGGCACCGCGTCGTGCTCGGCAAGGACACGCGGCTTTCCGGCTACATGATCGAGAATGCGATGGTGTCGGGCTTGTGCGCCGCCGGTATGGACGTGTTCCTGCTCGGACCGATTCCGACGCCGGCTGTGGCCATGCTGGTGCGCTCGCTGCGCGCCGACATCGGCGTGATGATCTCGGCCTCGCACAACCCCTACTACGACAACGGCATCAAGCTGTTCGGCCCCGACGGCTACAAGCTGTCCGACGAGATCGAGGAGCGCATCGAAGGCATGCTCGACAAGGACATCGAGCTTGCGCTTGCCGATTCCGACGGGCTTGGCAGGGCCAAGCGCGTCGATGGCGTTCATGACCGCTACATCGAATTCGCCAAGCGCACGCTGCCGCGCTCGATGTCGCTTTCCGGGCTTCGGATCGTCGTCGACTGCGCGAACGGCGCCTCCTACAAGGTGGCGCCCGAGGCGCTGTGGGAACTCGGCGCCGAGGTTGTCGCAATCAACGTCGAGCCGAACGGCTTCAACATCAACAAGGAATGCGGCTCGACCCATCCGGTGGGCCTGCAGAAGAAGGTGCACGAGGTGCGCGCCGACATCGGCATCGCGCTCGACGGCGACGCCGACCGGGTGGTCATCGTCGACGAGAACGGTGACATCATCGACGGCGACCAGATCATGGCGCTGATCGCAGAATCCTGGCACCAGAGCGGGCGGCTGGCCGGCGGCGGCGTGGTCTCCACCGTGATGTCCAATCTCGGTCTCGAGCGTTTCCTCGGCGACATGAAGCTGCAGCTGCACCGCACCAAGGTCGGCGACCGCTATGTCGTCGAGCATATGCGCGCGCACGGGCTGAATGTCGGCGGCGAGCAGTCCGGCCACATCGTGCTTTCCGATTTCTCGACCACCGGCGACGGCCTAGTTTCGGCGCTGCAGGTGCTGGCCTGCATCAAGCGGCAGAACCGGCCGGTGAGCGAGCTGTCGAAGAAGTTCGAGCCGGTACCGCAGCTTCTGAAGAATGTCCGCATCTCCGGCGGCAAGCCGCTGGAGGAGGCGCCGGTCAAGGCGGCGATCGAGGATGCGCGCAACCGGCTCGGCAAGGCCGGCCGGCTCGTCATTCGGCCTTCCGGCACCGAGCCGCTGATCCGCGTCATGGCCGAAGGCGACGATCCGCAGCTGGTCGAAGCCGTCGTCAACGATATTGTCGGCATCATTTCGGAAACGCGCAACGCCGCCTGACAGCCGCCGCCAATCGAGCCTTTTCGCCTTCCGGAAGCCCGCCGCCCGGCGGGCTTTGWTGTGCGCCCACAGTCGTCCGGACAACGGCATTCCATCTAAAATTGTATAGATTCGTGGTTAATCGGTACGGTTAAACGGCTTTTAACCTTTGCAATTCATTATCCACGCCCGAGGCAACCATCTTCGGGCGGCGTCGTCCCGAGGCTTCTCAGGGGTGACAGCATGTTCAATACAGCAAGAATGGCATTGATTGCCGCGCTGTTCGCGGGAGTGGCCGGGCCGGCCTTTGCCGCCGACCTCGCGGGACCGCCACCGGTCGAAGAGGCGCCGCCGCCTGTAGTCGAGGCTCAGCCGGTCGATGTCGGCGGCTGGTACATCCGCGGTGATATCGACTATCACTGGTCGAAGTTTCGGGGCGGTGATTACACGACTTACAGCGGGACGCCGCCGCAAATTCCCGGCAGCTTCGCCAGCGGCAAGCTGAAGGGGGCCTTCTCTGCCGGCGCCGGTGTCGGCTACCAGGTCAACCAGTATTTCCGCACCGATCTCACCGCGGACTGGCTGGCCAGGTCCGATTTCCGCGGCTCGACCAACGGCTTTTGCTCCGGCGGCACGGTGGCCTGTACCTCCGTCGACACCTCGTCCTATTCGGCATTGCTGCTTCTGGCCAACGCCTATGTCGACATCGGCACCTGGCATGGTGTCACACCCTATGTCGGCGCCGGCATCGGCGGCGCCTGGGTCAAGTGGGACACGCTGCACAACACGGATCTCGACGGTTCCTTCGAGCATGCCGGCGGCAAGGGCTGGCGCTTTGCTTACGCTCTGATGGCCGGCGCCTCCTACTGCCTGACCGATCACGTCAAGCTCGACGTCGGCTATCGCTACAGCCATATCAACGGCGGCAAGATGTTCGAATATGCCTCGGACAGCAATGTCGGTCCGGGCTACGATCGCGGCATCAACGTGCATGAAGTGCGCGGCGGCCTGCGTTATCAGTTCGGCAGGTCCGACTGCGCTCCGCCGCCGGAACCCTATGTGCCCGAGCCGCAGCCAGTTTACACCAAGTAGTCGCTTCGAATATCCTGAGATTTGCCAGCCGCCCGGCATCAGCCGGGCGGTTTTGCTTTGTGCGCGGCTGGTAAAGTCTTACCGAAATCAATTTGGTAACCGCCTGTTATCCTTAACCGGCACTTAACCACTATGGTTAACAATACTCCTTGATACGGCAGCTGTGCTCGCGTTCGCGACTGGCGCCAACTTTAGGAGCCGGGGACCATGACACTCAAATCGCGTATAGCACTGGCGCTCGCCGCAATCGTGCTGATGCCGGCGGCACAGGCGGTGTCGGCCGACTACAATCCGCCGATCTATGTCGACGAGGCGCCGGACTATCAGCCGGTCGAGGTCGGCTCAGGCTGGTATCTGCGCGGCGACGTCGGCTACGCCTTCAACAAGCCTTACGATTTTTCGGAGACGCCGGCCGGTGTCGTCACCGATGTCAGCGCCCTCTCGGGCTCCATCGGCATGGGCTATCATTTCAACGATTACCTGCGCGGCGAACTGAACTTCGGGCTGATGYCGACCAGCAAGTTCGACAACAAATATGTCACCACCTGCGAAGGCACCCAGACCACGACGGTAACCGACAACACGTCCGGCAACATCGTCAGCCAGGTTTCGGGTCCCGGCAGCCGCTCCTGCGACGGCTCGGACTACACGAGGAACAAGGCGTATGACGTCATGGCCAGCGCCTTTGTCGATCTCGGGACCTATGTCGGGTTCACGCCCTATGTCGGCGGCGGTCTCGGCGTGGCCTACAGCACCTATACGCTCGCGCAGGGCGCCAGGGACTGYCAGGACGATTCCGTCACAACGGTCGGCGGCGGCACTACGACGACAACGACTTTCAACTGTTTCAATTCGAGCGTTTACGACGGCACGATTACGCGCGAAAGACAGTACAATCTGGCATACATGCTGGGCGCCGGCTTCGCCTACCAGGTCAGCAGGAATGTCGCGCTTGATGTCGGCTACCAATATGTGTCGGTGCCATCGGCGAAATTCGCTACCATCGACAGCTCGGGCACGCCCTCGATCCACAAGGGTATCGATTATCATGAGGTCAAGGTCGGGCTGCGCTACGACCTCTGGTGACCGTCCAGAATGCATCCAATCGCAATGGCGGGTCGGATGATGATCCGCCATTTGCTTTTGCGCCTAAAGCGCCGCGCTGCGACGCGGTTTAAACCTTTGTATTTGCGCATGTTGTTTCCCAAAGTCGCGGCRCATTTTTGGGCGACATGCGTTTAGCGCGGCCAGTTGGTGCGGTACCGGTATTCCGCCAGCGACAAAAACTTTGCTCTTGACGCCGAGAGCCTGAGCGCATATCGCCGTCCGTGGGCCACCCCTCCCCAACGAGGGGCCACTATCTGGAAGGATAGACCACGATGACGACGCTTACCAAGCCCGGACTCCGTCCGCCAAATCCCAATTTCTCCTCAGGTCCCTGCGCAAAACGTCCCGGCTGGTCGGCCGAGGCRCTGAAAGCTGCCGCGCTTGGGCGCTCCCATCGCGCCAAGGTCGGCAAGGCGAAGCTCGAGCGGGCAATCGAGCTGACGCGCGAAATCCTCAAGGTTCCCGCCGACTACCGCATCGCCATCGTGCCGRCATCCGATACAGGCGCGGTCGAGATGGCGCTATGGTCGCTGCTCGGCGAGCGCGGCGTCGACATGGTCGCCTGGGAAAGTTTTGGTTCCGGCTGGGTCACCGACGTGGTCAAGCAGCTGAAGCTCGCCGACGTGCGGCGCTTTGAGGCCAGCTACGGCGAACTGCCCGACCTGACGCAGATCGATTTCGACCGCGACGTGGTGTTGACCTGGAACGGCACGACCTCAGGTGTGCGGGTACCGAACGGCGATTTCATTCCGGCCGGCCGCAAGGGTCTCACCATCTGTGATGCGACTTCAGCCGCCTTCGCGCAAAGGCTCGAATTCGAAAAACTCGATGTCGTGACCTTCTCCTGGCAGAAGGTGCTGGGCGGTGAGGGCGCGCATGGCATGCTGATCCTCAGCCCACGCGCCGTCGAGCGGCTCGAGACCTACAAGCCGGCCTGGCCGCTGCCGAAGATCTTCCGCCTCACCTCGGGCGGCAAGCTGATCGAGGGCATCTTCAAGGGCGAGACCATCAACACGCCGTCGATGCTGTGCGTCGAGGATTACCTCGATGCGCTCAACTGGGCGAAGTCGATCGGCGGCCTGGAAGCGCTGATTGCCCGCGCCGATGCCAACGCTGCGGTRCTCGACCGGTTCGTGGACAAGTCGCCCTGGCTCGGCCATCTGGCCGTCGATCCGGCGACACGCTCGAACACTTCGGTCTGCCTCTCCTTCACGGACAGCCAAGTCGCGGCGCTCGATTCCGACGGCCAGGCGGCTTTCGCCAAGGGGAWCGTCTCGGCGCTCGACAAGGAAGGTGTCGCTTACGACATCGGCTCCTACCGCGATGCGCCGCCGGGGCTGCGCATCTGGTGCGGCGCGACCGTCGAGACTTCCGATCTCGAAGCGCTGCTGYCCTGGCTCGACTGGGCCTTCGCCATGCAGAAGGCGTCGCTGAAAGCAGCGGCCTGAGATCCCTGGCGGCCTGCGGGCCGCCATTTCCCGACACATCCAATTTCCTTCAAGGAGGCCGCCATGGCGCCCCGCGTTCTCGTCTCGGATAAACTTTCAACCACCGCCGTGCAGATCTTCAAGGATCGCGGCATCGAGGTCGACTACCTGCCCGATCTCGGCAAGGACAAGGAAAAGCTGCTCGAAGTGATCGGCCAGTATGACGGCCTCGCCATCCRCTCGGCGACCAAGGTCACCGAGAAGCTGATCAATGCCGCCGCGAAGCTCAAGGTCGTCGGCCGGGCCGGCATCGGCGTCGACAATGTCGACATCCCCGCGGCAAGCCGCAGGGGTATCATCGTGATGAACACGCCCTTCGGCAATTCGATCACCACGGCGGAGCATGCGATCGCCATGATCTTCGCGCTGGCCCGCCAGATTCCGGAGGCCAACACCTCGACCCATGCCGGCAAGTGGGAGAAGAACCGCTTCATGGGTATCGAGATCACCGGCAAGACGCTGGGGGTGATCGGCTGCGGCAATATCGGCTCGATCGTGGCCACGCGCGGCGTCGGCCTGAAAATGCATGTCGTGGCTTTCGATCCGTTCCTGTCCGACAGCCGCGCCGAGGAACTCGGCGTCGAGAAGGTCGAGCTCGACGAGCTCTTCGCACGTGCCGACTTCATCACCTTGCACACGCCGCTGACGGACAAGACGCGCAACATCATCGACGCGGCGGCGATCGCCAAGATGAAGAACGGCGTGCGCATCATCAATTGCGCGCGCGGCGGGCTGGTGGTCGAAGCCGACCTGGTTGCCGCGCTTAAGAGCGGCRAGGTGGCCGGCGCCGGCGTCGACGTCTTCGAGGTCGAGCCGGCCGAGAACAACCCGCTGTTCGGCATGGATAATGTCGTGGTGACCCCGCATCTCGGCGCCTCCACCACCGAAGCGCAGGAGAATGTCGCCCTGCAGGTCGCCGAGCAAATGGCCGACTATTTGATCAAGGGCGCGGTCTCCAACGCCATCAACATGCCTTCGATCACAGCCGAGGAAGCGCCGCGGCTAAGGCCCTTCGTCAAGCTTGCCGAGGTGCTCGGCGCCTTTGTCGGCCAGGTCACCGAGGATCCGATCAAGGAGGTCGAGATCTTGTTCGACGGCTCGACCGCGACGATGAACACGCGCGCGTTGGTCAGCGCAACCCTCGCCGGCCTGATCCGGCCGCAGGTCTCGGACGTCAACATGGTGTCGGCACCARTCATGGTGAAGGAGCGCGGCATCATCGTCGCCGAGGTCAAGCGCGACAAGTCGGRCGTCTTCGACGGCTATATCAAGCTCACCGTCAAGACCGAACACAGGACGCGCTCGATCGCCGGCACCTGCTTCTCCGACGGCAAGCCGCGCTTCATCCAGATCAAGGGCATCAATCTCGACGCAGAAGTCGGCCAGCATATGCTCTACACGACCAATGCCGACGCGCCCGGCATCATCGGCCTGCTCGGCACCGTCTGCGGCGAGAATGGCGTCAACATCGCCAACTTCCAGCTCGGCCGCAACCGACCGGGCGGCGACGCGATCGCGCTGCTCTATCTCGACGCGCCCTTCCCGGAAAAGGTGCTGGATCAGCTCAGGGCACACAAGTCGATCGTCTCGGCCAAGCGGCTGCGGTTTGACGTCGGCAGCGAATGAACGGGCCGATCGCCTGAGATCAAAACGCCCCGCCTGCGGCAGCAAGCGGGGCGTTTTGACAATGTCAGATCTACCTGACCTCATGTGCAGGGATGCCAGGCGCAATCCTGCGCTGGGTCGTTATTTTTGGCCGCGGCTTGAAATGCTTGGAGAAGGTGCGAGTGATGCCGGCAAGGCAGCTCGCCTGCCGCTGTATTCGGCCAGCGCGATACCGCCAAGCACCAGCGCGAGCGCCACACCCTGATAGAGCTCAAATCGCTCGCCAACGATCAGCACCGAAAGCAGCGTRCCAAAGATCGGCACCAGATTGATGAACAGCCCGGCCCGGTTGGCGCCGATCAGTTCATTGCCCCTGATATAGAAGATCTGCGAGACGACGCTGGCGCCGAGCGCGGTGTAAAATGCGACCGTCCATCCGCGCGCATCCGGGACGATGACCCGGCCTACCGCCACCTCCCGGATGAAGAAGGGCACCGAAGTCAGGAGCGCGGCGAGCGACAAAGCCAGCATCAGGCTTTGCCAGCGGACGGAAGGCTTCAGGCGAAGCCCCACCGAATAGAGGCTGTAGCAGACAACCGCGACCAGCATGATCGCGTCGCCGAAATTGAGCTCGAGCTTCAGCAATTGGCTTAGATCGCCATGGCTCGCGGTGAGGGCAACGCCGATAATCGTCAGCGCCACGCCGGCGATCTGCAGGCGCTGCACATGCAGGCGGAACAGTACGAAATTGGCAAGAATGATGACGATCGGTATGGCGGCCTGCTCGATCGAGACGTTGATCGCGGTCGTGTAATTCAGCGCCGTGTAGAAGATGACGTTGAAGATCGTGAAGYCGCWGGCGCCGAGGCCRGCAAGCAGCAGCCAGTTGCGCCGCAGCTCGGGCCAGTCCTGGCGAACCRTCCGCCAGMCGACGGGCAGCAGGATCAGCACCGCCAACACCCAGCGCAGGAAGACCAGCGTCATCGGCGACACGTGGCCGACGGCAAGCTTGCCGGCCACGGAATTGCCGCCCCACAGCAGCGTGGTGGAGAGAAGGAACAGATAGGCGGCTCGATGCATTGCTCAATCCGGTGCGGGGCGCGTTCGAGGAGCTAAGCCGGCCTATTGCAGCGGCCAGGCCAAGTAAATGATGCGGAAGCCGAAATTTGTTGTGCCTGGTTCCGGATGACGATTGGAGCATGATCTCCTCCGAAAAACCGGCTCCCCACTTTTCGGGATCATGCTCTGGGGTTTCGGGGGCAAAGAAAGGGTCGCATCGGCCGGCGCATGAGTCTATAGAGGCCTGTCGTTTCAAGCCGCCAAGGCGGCAGCTCAAGGGAAAAGAACATGGCCAATGTGGTGGTCGTCGGCTCGCAGTGGGGCGACGAAGGCAAGGGCAAGATCGTCGACTGGCTGTCGGAACGCGCCGACGTGGTCGTGCGCTTCCAGGGCGGCCACAATGCCGGTCATACGCTCGTCGTCGACGGCAAGGTCTACAAGCTGTCGCTCCTGCCGTCGGGCGTGGTCAGGCAGGGCAAACTCTCGATCATCGGCAACGRCGTGGTCTTCGACCCGCATGCCTTCGTCGCCGAAATCAAGAAGCTCAAGGAGCAGGGCGTGGACGTGACGCCCGAGCGCCTGAAAATAGYCGAAAACACCGCGCTTATCCTGTCGCTGCACCGGGAGCTGGACGGATTCCGCGAAGACGCCGCCTCGAATTCCGGAACCAAGATTGGCACGACCCGCCGCGGCATCGGCCCAGCCTATGAGGACAAGGTGGGCCGGCGCGCCGTCCGGGTGATGGATTTGGCGGATTTGGAAACACTTCCCCTGAAGGTCGACAGGCTGCTGACGCACCACAACGCACTGCGCCGCGGGCTCGGCCATGCCGAGGCGACGCATGAGGCGATCATGCAGGAGCTGACCTCGGTGGCCGGCGAGATCCTGCCTTACATGGACCGTGTCTGGAAAGTGCTCGACGACAAGCGGCGCGCGGGCGAGCGCATCCTGTTCGAGGGCGCGCAGGGAACGCTGCTCGATATCGATCATGGCACCTACCCCTTCGTCACCTCGTCCAACACGGTGGCGGGGCAGGCCGCCGCCGGCTCGGGCACCGGCCCTGGCGCGATCGGCTATGTGCTCGGCATCACCAAGGCCTATACGACGCGCGTCGGCGAAGGTCCCTTCCCGACAGAACAGACGAATGAGATCGGCGAGTTCCTCGGCACGCGTGGCCACGAATTCGGCGTCGTCACCGGCCGCAAGCGCCGCTGCGGCTGGTTCGACGCCGTACTGGTTCGCCAGGCCGTCGCCGTTAACGGCATCAAGGGCATCGCRCTCACCAAGCTCGACGTGCTCGACGGGCTGGACGAGATCAAGGTCTGCACCGCCTACCGCCTCGATGGCGAGCTGATCGACTATCTGCCGGCCAGCCAGGGCGCGCAGGCGCGCGTCGAGCCGGTCTACGAGACGCTCGAAGGCTGGAAGGGGACCACGGCGGGCGCCAGGAGCTGGAACGATCTGCCGGCACAAGCCGTCAAATATGTCCGCTACATCGAAGAGCTGATCGGCGCCCCGGTTGCGCTGCTTTCCACCAGCCCGGAGCGGGACGACACGATACTTGTGACTGACCCGTTTCAAGACTAGTTTCACAGCCCTTCCCGGCGCCTCGACTGATTTGCGGGCGYCGCGAAAAGAATGCAGGTCAACTGACGCATGGCGGATTTCGTTAGTGTTCTGAAAAAGCAGCTTGACAAGCACGGCGAACCCTCGCCGGAGCTGCGCAAGCGGATTTACGAGAATGCTCGTGAGATGCTGGYGAAGAAGCTCGCGGACTATTCGCCGCCGCTGTCCGCCGAAGTCATCAGCAAGCAGAAGCGCTCGCTCGAGGATGCCATTTCCGGCGTCGAGCGCGAGTATACCAAGCCCGCTCCGGCCAAGAGCGCTCCGGCCGACGATCCGCTGGCGGAGCTCGAACACATCTTCTCGTCGATCGACCGCAACAGGAACCAGCCGAGCCATGTCCGGCAGCCGCCGGTGAAGCTCGAGCCTGCCAAGGCTGAGCCGCTCAAGCCGACGCTGGCACCGCTGAAGACGGAAACAAGCTGGCACAGCGCGCCAAAGGCGGAGCCAAGCCGGCAGAGTGCTGCTGCGAAGCCGGAACCGAGCTGGCAAAGCACAACGAAGTCGGAGCCGAGCTGGCAGAAGGCGCCTCCGCCGCCGATGCCCTCGCCGCGCGAGGACGACATCGACCAGCCCGGCATGAACGCCGGCGAACTGGAGGATGGCAGCGATGTCTTCGCCAATGACGAGCAGCCGGCGGCCGAAACCTTCCAGCGGCTGCGGCCGCCCCCGCGCAAGCGCAGCTATGGCGGATTGATTGCGACCGTTGTCGCATTGCTGGTGCTCGCCGGCGGCGGCTACGGCATCTGGCTGAACAAGAATGCGTTCAGCTCGATGCTCGGCTTCGGCGGAGGAGGCGGCAGCAAGACGGTCTCGACCGAGCCTTTGGTCAAGCCCRCTCCGGCAAAGCCGGCTGCCGAGACGGCAGCTACTCCGCCGGCCGCGGGCAATAACGCGGCCGCCGCGAATGAGCCAGCCGAAACGGCCAAGTTCACACAGYGCCTGACACCTGAAGGCAAAGAGGTCGATGCCGGCCCTRCCGCCGGGCAGAGCACAATCGGCGAGGGCGAATCCGTCGCCGCGCTGACCACGCCGCCGCCTGCCACGACGATCCCGCCGGCCGGCACACCGCCAACCAATAAGACGCCGGGCGCGACCCCGCCTGCCGCGGGAACGCCGCCGACAGCGCCTGCCAATCCGGCTGCGGCCGCCGCCGGCACCAAGCCCCCGGCAGSCGGGACCACACCGCCCGCGCCCGGCGCGGCGCCCACGCCTGCAACGGCCCAAGCGACCGTGCCGGTCGGCCAGAAGGCGATCTTCTATGAGGAGCGCACGAGCACGCAGCAGGGCACGGCTGAGCCGGGCAGCATCGTCTGGTCGCTGGTGCAGGAATCGCCCGGCGGCGACCTGCCGCCGGAGCCGGCGATCCGCGCCGAGGCGACGATTCCCGGCAAGGATATCCAGCTGCGCATGACGATCCGGCGCAACACCGACCAGACCCTGCCGGCCAGCCACATCGTCGAAATGATCTTCCTGACGCCGGAAGGATTTGACGGCGGCGGTGTCGACAACATCCTGCGCATCGCCATGAAGAGCTCCGAGCAGGATGYCGGCAGCCCGCTGATCGGCATCCCGGCAAAGATCGCCGACGGCTTCTTCCTCGTCGCGCTCAACGACACCAAGGCTGACGAGGACGCCAATCTGACGCTGCTCAGGGGACAGGACTGGATCGACGTGCCGGTGGTCTACAAGACCGGACGCCGCGCCCTGCTCACGATGGAAAAGGGCATTCCCGGCGAGAAGGTCTTTGACGAGGCGCTGAAGGCCTGGGCGGCGAAGACGTCGGGGTGAGGCCCGCCAGGTTTTAAATGTTTTCCGAAACGAAATCGGCCTGGGGTGGCTTTGCCCCTGTATGTTTCCGACGTCGGCGCCGCCCCTCACCTGCCTGCCGGCATCCTCTCCCCGCATAGTGACGGGGAGAGGGGCGCTGTCATCGACGATTTCGCCAATCACCGGCGTTCCAGAAGGGGCGTTGGCGTCGGAGTTTTCCTCCTTCTCCCCGTAACTATACGGGGAGAAGGTGCCGGCAGGCGGATGAGGGGCGGCGCCGAGGCCGACATTAWCGCGTCTCCTTAGAATAACCGATATTTGGCGAGGGGCAGTCCGTTYTGCCTGACGTAGTCGTTCCAGCTTTCAATGGCGTCCTTGTTCTCTTCTTGCCATTGACCGGTCTTTTCGGCGGCAATCGCATTCGCGATGCCCAACTCGGCGGCGCGACGGATGTCGATGCTCAAACGCCTTCGTGTCTTCGATTATTTGCTGATCGATAGAGCYTTTCAGYGGCCTTCGCGAAGATCGGGCACTGGGTTCGGACATACGCGCCTCCGGCTACACCTTATGGATACGCGGGTGGGGGCGCATCTTCAATCTACCCCTCCACCTCCTCGCGCAGCATCTCCAGCTCCAACCACTCTTCCTCCAGCGCCGCCAGCGTCGTGCGCTCCTTGTCCAGGGCTGCGATGGTCTTCTGGAACGAGACCGGGTCACGCTCGTAGAAGGAAGGGTCGGCGATGTTGTTCTCAAGCCTCTGGATCGACGCGGTCACGGCCTCGATCTTCTTCGGCAGGGATTCCAGCGCGAACTTCTGCTTGAACGAGAGTTTCTTCGCCGGGCTTTTCGAGGCAGGCTGATCGGCCTTGGCCGTCGTGCCTGCCTCAGCGGCTTCGACCTTCGGCCTTGCCTTGCGATCTTCCAGCTTGGAGCCGCCGCGCTGTGCCAGCATGTCGGAATAGCCGCCGGCATATTCTATCCAGCGTCCGCCGCCGTCCGGCGCGATCACGCTCGTGACGGTGYGGTCGAGGAAGTCGCGGTCGTGACTGACTAGGATCACTGTTCCGGCGAATCCGGCGACCAGTTCCTGCAGCAGTTCCAGCGTCTCCATGTCGAGGTCGTTGGTCGGCTCGTCCAGCACCAGTAGGTTCGCCGGCCGCGCCAGCACGYGCGCAARCAGCAGCCGCGCCCGCTCGCCGCCAGAAAGCTCTCGCACCGGCGTGCGTGCCTGCTCCGGCTTGAACAAGAAATCCTTCATATAGGAGACGACATGGCGCTGCTCGCCGTTGACCAGAAGGTTCTCGCCGCGCCCGTCAGTGAGATAGTGCGCCAGCGTCTCCTGCGGGTCGACGGCCTCGCGCTTCTGGTCGAGTGTGGCGATTTCCAGATTGACGCCGAGCCGTACAGTGCCTGCATCCGGAGCCAGTTCGCCGGTCAGCATTTTCAGAAGTGTCGTCTTGCCGGCGCCGTTCGGGCCGACGAGGCCGACACGGTCGCCGCGCTGGATGCGGGTCGAAAAGCCCTTGACCACAGTCAGGTTGCTGAAGCTCTTGTCGACGTTCCTGGCCTCGATCACCAGCTTGCCGGATTCGGCGGCATCGCTCGCCACCATCGTGGCCGTGCCCTCGGCGCCGCGATGGCTGCGAAAGCGCTGGCGCATGGCTTGCAACTCGCCGAGGCGACGCATGTTGCGCTTGCGCCTGGCTGTCACACCGTAGCGCAGCCAATGCTCCTCGCGCACGATCTGGCGGCCGAGCTTGTGCTGTTCGCGCTCCTCCTCCTCCAGCACCTGGTCGCGCCATTCCTCGAAATGCGCGAATCCCTTGTCCAGCCGGCGCGTCCGGCCGCGGTCCAGCCAGACGGTGGCGCGCGAAACGCGTTCCAGAAAGCGGCGGTCATGCGAGATCAGGATCACTGCCGAGGAGGTGCGGGCAAGCTCTTCTTCCAGCCATTCGATCACCGACAGGTCGAGATGGTTGGTCGGCTCGTCGAGGAGCAGAATATCGGGCTCGGGCGCCATGACGCGGGCAAGGGCCGCGCGCCGCGCCTCGCCGCCGGAAAGGTCGCCCGGCCGTTCCTCGCCGGTAAGCCCGAGATGCTCCATCAGATAGGTGGMGCGATGCGGATCGTCGGCCGGGCCAAGACCCGCCTCGACATAGGCCCGCACATTGGCAAAGCCATCCATGTCGGGCATCTGCGGCAGGTAGCGAACCGTCGCCGAGGGCTGGCGGAACACTTCGCCGTCCTGCGGCTCGATCATCCCGGCGGCGATCTTGAGCAAGGTCGACTTGCCGGAACCGTTGCGCCCGACCAGCGCGATCTTCTCGCCGGCGGAGGCACTGAGTGCTGCGCCRTCGAGCAGCGGCGTGCCGCCGAAGGTCAGTTTTATGCCGTCGAGATTGAGGAGAGGCGGAGCCATGWCAGCTTTCGGGAAGAGGATAGGGGTGGGCGAGCAGCAGCGCTCGGCCACGCTCAAGCGCGATCTCGAGCCGGCCCTTGACCTCGTTTGATATAGTGAGCGATGAGCCGAACGCCACCTCGACGCGGTCGAGCGGCCATTTGGCGCCTGTAAGTGTCAGGCCGGAAAGGTCGGAGAAGCCAAGCACTGAGAACAGCGTGCCGTCGGCATAGTCGAACCCGGCTTTGCCGGGCAGGATGGGAACCGCTTCCTGCGCACCGCTGGTAAGGAGGACGGTCGTGCCCGCCTCGGCCAGCCGAACCGCAAGCGCTAGATGCAGGAAGGCGTGGTCGGCGCGCTTGCCGCCGAATGCGCCGACCAGCACCAGGCTGGTCGCGCCACGCGCGAGCGCTTCGGCGATGGCGAGCTCRCCATCGGTCATGTCCTTTTCGGCCGGAAAGACCTTTCGCGGCACGGCCGCCAGATCATCCGGGAGATTCGGCGGCACCGAGTCGAAATCGCCGACCCAGAGTTCCGGCATGAGGCCCAGCATGCGTGCATGGCCGATACCGGCATCGGCGGCGATGACGCGCGAGCCTTCGATCTGGCGATCGAGCCGAGGCGTGCGGAAGAGCTCGCCGCCAAGCAGGATGGTGAATGTGCCCATGGGCGTCGCCCTTACCAGCCCCGCCCGCGAAACGGAAGCCGGGCCGCGTCCAGACTGAACGCAGCCAAGCCCTAAGTGGCAGCAATGCACTGGATGCCCCGGCAAAGTTCCGCTTGCACGCTGCTGCGGCCGGGCCTATGTCTCGAAGCGCTCTAACGGGGTRCCGGACGCTGACTTTCGCGGACCGGCTGAGAGGCAGAAAGCCAACCCGCTGAACCTGATCCGGTTTGTACCGGCGGAGGGATTAGACGCTTCGGAACATCCGACGCCTCAATTCCTTGTCACTCGAAGAAAGGAGGCGCCGATGCGCTCGTTATTGTCCCGTCTTATTCTCGCGACCGGCCTCGTTTCGCTGCTCACGGGCGCTGCGCCCGCCGAGGCTAAGGACAAACTCACCGTCTACACTTATGAAAGCTTCACAGCCGAGTGGGGTCCCGGCCCCGCGGTGAAGAAAGAATTCGAGGCCGAATGCAATTGCGATCTCGAATTCGTCTCGGTCGCCGACGGTGTGGCACTGCTCAACCGCGTCAAGCTGGAAGGCGCCGGCACCAAGGCCGACGTCGTGCTCGGCCTCGACACCAACCTGACCGCGGACGCCAAGGCGAGCGGCCTTTTCGCGCCGCACGGCGCGGTGTCCGGCATCAATGTGCCCGGCGGCTGGAGCGACGACACTTTCGTGCCCTTCGACTATGGCTATTTCGCCGTCGTCTACGACACCGAGAAGCTAAAAGAGCCGCCGAAAAGYCTGAAGGAACTGGTCGAGGGCAATGGTTCCGACAAGATTGTCATCCAGGATCCGCGCACTTCGACGCCCGGCCTCGGCCTGCTGCTCTGGGTGAAGTCGGTCTATGGCGACAAGGCGCCGGAAGCCTGGGCCAAGCTGAAGTCGAAGGTGCTGACCGTGACGCCGGGCTGGAGCGAGGCCTACGGCCTGTTCACCAAGGGAGAGGCGCCGATGGTGCTCTCCTATACTACCTCGCCGGCCTACCACATGGTGGCCGAGAACACCGAACGCTACCAGGCCGCGTCTTTCGAGGAGGGCGAGTATCTGCAGATCGAGGTCGCCGGCATCACCAAGACCGGCGCGAAGAACCCGCTGGCGGAAAAGTTCATAGCCTTCATGACGGGACCGAAATTCCAGGACGTCATTCCGGAGACMAACTGGATGTTCCCGGCTGGCAAGACAGACAAGCCGCTCAATCCGGCCTTCGACAAACTGGTGAAGCCAACCAAGACCCTGCTGTTCAGTCCGGAGGAGGTCGCCGCCAACCGCAAGGCCTGGGTGGATGAGTGGCTGGCGGCGATGAGCAAGTGACGGCGGCTCTCACCCTCCCCCTTGTGGGGAGGGTCGATCCGCGAAGCGGAGCGGGGTGGGGGTAGCGACGTTGCGCATTTTCTCACCGTCCCCACCCCGGTTCGTGGATGCCGCTTCGCGGCATCCACTCACCGACCCTCCCCACAAGGGGGAGGGTGGAAGGTTGGTGCCTGACCCCCGCATAACCGCCGGCATCGTGGCCCTTGCGGCCATCACCGTGCTCATCGGCGGCGCCTTTGCAGGCCTCGTCCTTGAAGGCGCGGGCGATCCATCCGGCGCTGCCGCGGCCTTCGACGGCTATCTCCTGCGGGTCGCCCGCTTCACGCTGTGGCAGGCGCTGCTGTCGATGCTGCTGTCGGTCGCGCCGGCGCTGCTGGTGGCGCGCGCCTTGTCGAGGCATCCGGGTTTTCCCGGACGACGCCTGATCCTGCAGCTTTTCACGGTGCCGCTGGCGTTGCCGGCGATCGTCGCGGCGCTTGGCGTGTTGGCGCTCTACGGCCATGCCGGCTATTTCGCGGGTGTCCTCGGCACGATTGGCGGAGGGGAATGGCCAGGCATCTACGGCCTGTCCGGCATCCTGATCGCGCATGTCTTCTTCAACCTGCCGCTTGCCGTGCGGCTGTTCCTGGAGGCGCTCAGCACCGTGCCCACCGACCAATGGCGGCTGGCAAGCCAACTCGGTATGGGCGCCCGGCCGGCGTTCCGGCTTATCGAATGGCCGGCGCTGCGCGCGGCCTTGCCGGGCGTGGCCGGTCTGGTCTTCATGCTCTGCATCACCTCCTTCACCATCGTGCTGACGCTGGGCGGCGGACCGGCCGCGACGACGCTGGAGGTTGCCATCTACCAGGCGCTGCGCTTCGATTTTGACCCGGCCCGCGCTGTGGTGCTGACGCTGCTGCAGATCGCCCTGACCTTCGTCGTGGTCGCCGTGCTGACGCGGCTCGGCGCCAATACGGTTGGCGATGCCAATCTGCCGGTGGCGCCACGCCGCTATCTTGCGAGCGGCAAGGTCGAGGCCGCGCTGAATGCCGGCCTGATTGTGCTTGCCCTGCTGTTCGTCGCCGGGCCGATGGCGGCGACGGTGCTTGCCGGGCTGGGGGCGGACCTCGGCCGGCTGGCCGGCGAGGACGCTGTGCGCCGTGCGACGCTCACCAGCGCCGGGCTCTCTTTCCTCTCGGCGCTGCTTTGCGTGATGCTGTCGCTCTCGCTGATCGCGGCACGGCGCGCGCTGGCCTTGCGGCGCCGCGCGGGCGGCGCCATGTCGCTGCTCGAACATGCTACCGACACCGGCGCCGGTTTCGTGCTCGTCGTGCCGCCGATCGTGGTCGGCGCCGGCTGGTTCTTGGCTCTGCGCGGCGTCACGGATGTCTTCGCCGTCGCGCCCGTCATGGTCGTCACCGTCAACGCTGTGATGGCGATGCCTTTCGCCATCCGCGCCGTTCGTCCGGCCTATGATGCGGCGAGCGAGCGCCATGAGCGGCTCTGCCTGGCGCTCGGCATTTCCGGCTGGAACCGGCTGCGCCTGGTCGACTGGCCGTCGCTCAGGCGGCCGCTCGCCACGGGCTTTGCCTTCGCCATGGCTCTGTCGCTCGGCGATCTCGGCGTGATCGCRCTGTTCGGCAGCGATTCGGTGCAGACCCTGCCCTATCTTCTGCTCGCTCGCATGAGCAGCTACCGGACCGCCGACGCCGCGGGGCTCGCCTTGCTGCTCGGCCTCGTCTGCCTGATGCTGGTGGTCGTCGCCGACTGGCTGGGACGGGAAGCAAAATCATGACAGCGACCAGCAGCGGCGTTGCAGCGGAGAAGGGGCTGGCCGTCACGCTACAGGGCGTATCGTTCAGCTATGGCGAGGCATCGTTCCGCTTCGAGGCGGAATTCGCCGCCGGCAAGATCACCGCCATCATGGGGCCGAGCGGGTCGGGCAAGTCGACGCTGCTCAATCTGGTGGCCGGCTTCGAATCGCCGGGCGCGGGAAAAGTGCTGATCGGCGGGATCGATGTCGGCAACRCACCGCCTTCCGCGCGCCCGGTGTCGATGGTGTTCCAGGAAAACAACCTGTTCGCGCATCTTTCGGTCGAAGGCAATGTCGGGCTCGGCCGCTCGCCATCGCTCAGGCTGACCGCCGCCGACCGCCACGCGGTTGCGGACGCTCTGGCGCGCGTCGGCCTTGCCGGCAAGGAGAAGCGGCTGCCGCGCGAGCTTTCCGGCGGCGAACGGCAACGCGTCGCGCTGGCAAGGGTACTCTTGCGCGACCGGCCGGTGCTCCTGCTCGACGAGCCCTTCGCTTCGCTCGGTCCGGCGCTGCGCGACGACATGCTCGATCTCGTGGCCGCGATCCATGCCGAGCGGCACATGACCGTGCTTTTCGTCACGCACCAGCCGGAGGATGCCGGCCGCATCGGGGAGAACATGGCATTTCTCGACGAAGGAAGGATCGCCGCGAGCGGACCGGCCAAGGATTTCTTCGATCGCTCTGGACCGGACGCCTTCCGCCGCTATATCGGAGCCAAAGGCGTGCGCGGGGAATCACGACATATTGCCCGGAAGCGGACATAATTTACGGCCAAACCGGAAGTGGGCGCTCAGGCGTTTGCTTGCCTTGTCCGGGGGAGTGTGGCTAGGTCCGGCCATGCGGGCCCGGGCCGGGCTGATTTGCCGAGAATCTGGAAAGGAGGCCGATCTGCCGACCGGCGCGGAGAAAGTGTGGACGAAGCCGCTGACGCGATTTTTCGCGCTGGCCAGTTTTACCGTGGCGCTGGCGAGCTRCCAGATGTTCACGCCTCCGGAGGTTCAGGAATCCGGCTTCCAGCCGTCCGACAGGCCGATCACGGTCGACAACGTCGTCRCCAACGCCAAGCTTGCAGAGATGGCGAAGGCGCAGCATCCGCGCATTCTCGCCACCTATGGCGGCGAATATTCCGATCCCAAGCTAGAGCGCATGGTTGCCAAGGTCGTCGGCAACCTTACGGTGGTGTCGGCCAACCCGACACAGACCTATCGCATCACCATCCTCAATTCGCCCAACGTCAACGCCTTCGCGCTGCCGGGCGGCTATCTCTATGTCACGCGCGGGCTGCTGGCTCTTGCCAACGACTCGTCGGAACTTGCCGCCGTCATCGCGCATGAGATGGGCCACGTCACCGCGAATCACGGCCTGCAGCGCCAGCAGCTCGAGGCCGAGGAAGGRCTGGCGACCAAGGTGGTGTCCGATGTACTCGGCGACAGCCCGACCGCCAAGGCGGCGCTGATCCGCGGCAAGCTCAGGCTCGCGCAGTTCTCGCGCAACCAGGAACTGCAGGCCGATGCCATCGGCATCAAGTCGATCGGCGAGGCGGGCTATGATCCCTACGCCGCCGGCCGCTTCCTGCAGTCGATGTCCGCCTATACCGATTTCCGCTCGGTCAGCGGCGCGACCGATGCCAGTCTCGACTTCCTGGCTACGCATCCCAACACGCCGCAGCGCATCGAGCTGGCGCAGCGCCTCGCCCGTAATTTCGGACCGCCGGGTGTCGGCACGCGCGACCGCGATGCGTTCCTCGCCGGCATTGACGGCCTACTCTATGGCGACACGCCGCAAGAGGGCTATGTGCGCGGTCAGACTTTCCTGCATCCCGGCCTCGGTGTATCGTTCTCGGTGCCGGACGGCTTCGTCATCGATAATTCTGCGGCCGCGGTGACCGCGACCGGACCTGGCGACATCGCCATCCGCTTTGACGGCGTGGCGATCGACAAGTCGGTTTCGCTGACCGATTACATTCGCAGCGGCTGGGTCGCCGGACTGGATGACACCAGCGTGCGCCAGGAAACGATCAACGGCAATGACGCCGCGGCGGCGCATGCCGTCGCTCAAGGGTGGCAGTTCGACATCGCGGTGATCCGCGCCGRCGGGCAGGTCTACCGGCTGCTGACCGCAGCCCCTTCGGCCAGCACCGCGCTGGATCCGGTCGCGCGCTCGGTCAGYGGATCCTTCCGCACGCTGAGCGCGGCCGAGAAGGCGGCGCTCAAGCCGCTGCATATCCGGGTGCTCACCGTCCAGGCCGGCCAGACGATGGGCTCGCTTGCGGCCCAGATGGTCGGCGTYGACCGCAAGCTGGATCTCTTCCGGGTGCTCAACGCAATGTCGCCCGGCGCGACCGTTTCGGCCGGCGACAAGGTCAAGATCGTCACCGACAAATAGGGTCGGCGCCCGCGCTCAGGCGGCTTCGCCAGGAAATGGCTCGGCGCTGTCTATTCGGCTGGTCCACCCATTCCATTGCTGCTGTGGTCCGTCAGAAGAGCCCGGTGCTGCCGGTGTCAGAGTTGCCAATGCTTCCGGAGTTAGAGCTGCCGGTGCTGCCGGAGTTAGAGTTGCCGCCGTTGGAGCCGCCGTTGCTGGGCCCGGAATGATCGCCGCCACTRCCACGCCAGGGCGCCGGCCCGGGATCGCTCGGCGGTGGTTTGACCGCTGCCGGGACTGTCACCGTTGGCGCCTTCGGCGCGGGTATGCGGACCACCTTTATCTTCGTGATTACTTTCGGCGGCTTGCACGCTGCGACCGTCGGGCTGCTGCGCGCGGAGAGACCGAGCAGGCTCATCGAATAAACCTCTTGCCGCTCAATGCCGGCTTTGAGGAAAGCCAAGGCACGGGCCGCGTCGGCGGGYACGCCGTTGCGGCCATCCTTGAAGATCACCGCGAGATCGTTCATGGCATTGACATTTCCCATCGCCGCCGCCTTGAGCAGCAGGTCCAGCCCCTTGCCGGTATCGCGCTGGACACCGAAACCATTGAACAGGGCGCGTCCCCAAGCGGCCATGGCGTAGGGATCTCCCTTGTCGGACGCTTCTGAATAGAAGCCGTTCGCTTTCGTCGGATCCACAGCTGCCCCTATCCCGGACGAGGCGATGTAGCCTAGCTCGAAGACGGCCCTGACATGCCCCCCGTCGGCGGCATCGTGAATGGCCTTCCTGGCCTCGTCGACCTTGCCGGCCGCCAGCAGCGCCCGCCCGAGCTCGTAGCGGAAGCGGGCGACATCGGGGTAGGCCTTCACCGCCGCCTCGCAGGCCTTCACCGCATCGGCGCCGATCTCGTTCGGCAACCGGCCGGGGGCGACGCCCTGCAGGTCGAGCGGTGCGCCCGCCGCCTGGTCGCAGGGGTCGACGCTTGGCGACAGCTTCATCGTCGCCTGTTTGGACAGTTTGCCGGCGCGGATTTGGAAGCCAACCTCGACCGGAGCTGCCGAGCCGATCTGCGGCTCGTAACGCAAATTGTCGACCTCACCGGCCGTCAGGCTGGAATCCGGAGACAGGGTCCGGTCCGGCAGCGACAGCGTTCCCGTTGCCGGATAGCTCGCGAGCTTGAGGCTGACCGCGGGGTCCTTGGTCGGGAAATCGAGCTTCAGCGGAACCGGGCCGATGCCGACCGGGATGCTGATATCGTGGTTTTCGATCGCCTCTGCGGCGCCGGTGATGTGGATGCCGCTCTCCGCCCCCGGCTGCTCCTGCTCGGCCATGACCTGCTGACCCTCGGCGCCGTCGCGGAGCATCAGCACCACGTCATCGATCAGCGAGGAGTTCTCCCAGGGAACCTGCTTGCCGTTGGTGGCCTTGACCACGTCGCGGCGAACGGCGGCCATGACGGCGCGTATCTCCTGGTTCGGCRCCAGCGCGCGGCGGGAAAAGGCGGACGAGAATGGGCTGAGGGCACCGGTGCCGTCATAGGCGACCGCGCCCGGCTCGGTTGCGAAGGCGATCAGCGTGTTCAGCGAGCTCTGCACTTGCGCAAGGCCGGCGCCGCCGGTGACGATCAGCTGGTCGCGCAGCCAATAGTCCTTGCGCGGGAACGGATTGTTGCGGCAGGCATCGAGGATGATCACCTGGATCTTCGACTTCGAACGCAATTGCTGCAGCACGTCGTCGAGCTTGAACGCCTGGACCTCGATGTCGGCAGCGTTCTTCAGCGAGGCATCGACCGGGATGAGGAAATTCTCGCCGCCGATCTGGAAGCCGTGGCCCGAATAATAGACGACGGCGAGGTCGGCGCCGTCCGCAGCGGCGAGATAGTTGCGAAACCGCTCCTCGAACTGAAGCTTGGTCAAGTCCTTGGCGACGAACACATCGAAGCCGGCCAGCCGGAACGTTTTCGCCACGTCCTCGGCGTCCTTATCCGGGTTCTTGAGGGCCGGGATTTCTCGGTATTCGGAATTGCCGATGACAAAGGCAACCCTGCGATCGGCATGAGCTTCGAACGTCGTGAAGCCCACGAGGATCAAGGCTGCAAGGAACGCGTAGCACCGCAGCATGGCAAGCCCCCATCCGCTCTGATCTGGCGCATTTAGGAAGACAGTTTAGGACGCGGGGGTCTGTTAAAGAATTCACAATCCGCAGATACGGGTGAAGAGAAGCCGCCGGTATGGCTGATCGATGGCTTGTTGGCGACCTCGAGTCGCCGCGTCAGCGTTCAGGCCGCTTCCGCCAGGAATTCCGGGTTCTGCTTGACCAGCGCCGCCCGCAGCTTCTCCATGGCGCGCGCCTCGATCTGGCGCACGCGTTCCTTGGAGATGCCGAGCGCCGCGCCGAGCGATTCCAGCGTGGCGCCGTCGTCGCTCAGCCGGCGCTCCTCGATGATCCTGAGCTCGCGGGCGTTCAGCGCGCGGAGCGCGCTCTTCAGCCAAACCGCGCGGCGCTCGATATCGATCGTCTCGCCGACCACTTCGTCGGGAAGCGGATCCTCCGAAACCAGGAAATCCATCCGCTCGGCGGCGCCGTTTTCGTCGGCGAGCGGGGTGTTGAGGGAGCTGTCCGGAGCTGAGAGGCGGGAATCCATCATCRCCACGTCGGATTCGGGCACCCCGAGCGCGGCGGAGACCTCACGGTAGAGCGAGGTGTTGGAAATCGGCTCGGCGCCGTTGGCGAGCCGCGCGCGCAGCCTTCGCAGATTGAAGAACAGAGCTTTCTRCGCCGAACTCGTGCCGCCGCGAACGATCGACCAGTTGCGCAGGATATAGTCCTGCATCGAGGCGCGGATCCACCAGGTCGCGTAGGTCGAGAAGCGCACTTCGCGTGCGGGCTCGAAACGGGCCGCCGCCTCCAGCAGTCCGACATGGCCTTCCTGAATCAAGTCGCCGAGCGGCAAGCCGTAGTGGCGGAATTTCGAGGCCATGGAAATCACCAGTCGCATATGGGCAACGGTGATTCTGTGCAGTGCCTGGTGGTCGTTCTCCTCCTTCCAGCGTAAGGCCAGAAGGTGCTCCTCCTCTCGCTCGAGATAAGGAGCCTTCATTGCCGCCCGGACCAATGTCCGYCCTGCCGCGTCTTCGATCATGCCGGCTCCTCTTGGCAGTCGCTTCGCTGATACCCGTTGAAAAGACGTCACCGCGCCCTACAACAGCCTGCAACGTGTCAGCCGCATGGATGGTTCCRTTGCGGCGGACGCGCACACGCAGTGCGCCAGGTGTGGTTTTGTCATCGATCCGGGAAGCCGCCTGCCGAGAGTCGGAATAATTTCGAGAATCGGATTTCTGGCTGAGCCAATTTTTGAAATCTGGTTCCTTATTTCGCTGACATCTATCTGTCAGTTTGCGGCTCTCACAATGCGCCGGGGCACCGGTCAAAACGGGATCACAGAAAAATGAAATGGCTCAAATCGCTCCTCGTCGCCGGAACGCTGCAGGTTCTGGCGGTCACCGCCGGCCATGCCGGCGCCAATCTCGACCAGATCAAGCAGGCCGGCGTCCTGAAGGTCGGCACGGAAGGTACCTACGCGCCCTTCACCTATCATGACGCATCCGGAGCGCTGGTCGGCTTCGATGTCGAGATCGCCAAGGCGATCGCTGAGAAGCTCGGCGTCAAGGCCCAGTTCCTCGAAGGCAAGTGGGACGGCCTGATCGCCGGTCTCGACGCAAACCGCTACGACACGGTCATCAACGAAGTCGGCATCACCGATGCCCGCAAGGCCAAATACGCTTTCTCCGATCCTTACATCGCGTCCAAGGCGGTGCTGATCGTTCGCGGCGACAACAACGACATCAAGACCTTCACCGATCTCAAGGGCAAGAAGGCCGCGCAGTCGCTGACTTCCAATTTCGGCAAGCTCGCCGAGAAGAACGGCGCCGAGCTCGTCGGCACCGACGGCTTCGACCAGTCGATCCAGCTGCTTCTGACCGGCCGCGCCGACRCCACCATCAACGACAGCCTCTCCTTCCTCGATTTCAAGAAGCACAAGCCCGACGCCAATGTGAAGATCGCCGCGCAGGAAGAGAACGCCGACTATTCCGGCGTCATCGTGCGCAAGGGCGATCCGGAACTGGTCGCCGCGATCAACAAGGCGCTGGCAGACATCAAGGCCGACGGCACCTACAAGAAGATCGCCGACACCTATTTCGGCCAGGACGTTTCGCAGTAAGCCAGATCGTCCTTCCTTTGAATCCCGGCGGGTCGTCTTTGACGGCCCGCCGGCTTTTGCGTGATAGTCATTCGACAATCCTAAAGCGCGTCGCGACGAAACGAATTCCCGCGGCGCGCTTTAGGTCTTTGTTTTGATGCGTGTCGTTCTGCCAAAACCGCTGCGCACCTTTGGGCGACATGCATTAGGCAAGATGCCGTCGCATCCGGAAAGGAGAAGGGCTCCGTGCCGCACTGGTTGCAACTGATGCTGGAGTCGCTGCCGACATTGTTGTGGGCGGCACTGATCTTCACCGTGCCGCTGACCCTGCTGTCCTTCGCCCTCGGGCTCATCGCCGGGCTGATCACGGCGCTGCTCAGGCTGTTCGGCCCGAAGCCGCTGGTCGCGCTCGTGCGCTTCTATGTCTGGATTTTCCGCGGCACCCCGCTCCTGGTCCAGCTGTTCCTGATCTTCTACGGCCTGCCGTCCGCCGGCATCCTGCTCGATGCCTTCCCTGCCGCGCTGATCGGCTTCACGCTCAATATCGGCGCCTACTCTTCGGAGATCATTCGCGCCGTCATCGGCTCGGTGCCGAAGGGGCAGTGGGAGGCCTCCTATTCGATCGGCATGACCTGGAGCCAAGCGATGCGGCGCACGATTCTCCCGCAAGCAGGGCGTGTCGCGGTGCCGCCGCTTTCCAACACCTTCATCTCGCTGGTCAAGGACACCTCGCTCGCGGCGGCGATAACGGTGCCGGAGATGTTCCAGGCCGCGCAGCGCATCGTCGCCACCACCTATGAGCCGCTGATCCTCTATGTCGAGGCGGCTGCGCTCTACCTGGTGATGAGCTCGGTGCTGTCGGCGCTGCAGGCCCGGCTGGAAGTGCGGCTCAACCGTTATGGCGGTTTCCTGGAGGCCAGYGCATGATCGGCCTCACCAACATCGAGAAGCGCTTCGGCGACAACCTTGTCCTGAAGGGGGTCACYGTCAGCATCGACGAAGGCAGCGTGACGGCGCTGGTCGGCCCTTCGGGTGGCGGGAAAAGCACCCTGCTGCGCTGCATCAACCTGCTGGAGATTCCGACCTCCGGCGCCTTGCRCATCGGCGACGAGACATTGGAATTCCACRCCGGCGGCAAGGTGCCGGCAAGGGATGTCCAGCGCGTGCGCCTGCAGACGGGCATGGTGTTCCAGAACTTCCAGCTCTTTCCGCATCGCACGGCGATCGAGAATGTCATGGAAGGGCTGGTGACGGTGCTGAAATGGCCGCAGCCGCGGGCACGCGAGCGGGCAATGGCGCTGCTCGAAAAGGTCGGCATGGCGCACAAGGCCGATGCCTGGCCGGCAACGCTGTCCGGCGGCCARCAGCAGCGCGTGGCGATTGCCCGGGCACTGGCGCCGTCGCCGCGCGTGCTGCTTTGCGACGAGCCGACCTCGGCGCTCGATCCGGAACTGGCGCAGGAGGTGGTCGATGTGTTGGGACAGCTTGCCCGCGAGGGCACGACCATGGTCATGGCCACGCATGATCTGAGGCTCGCCTCCAAGATCGCGCAGGAGGTGGTGTTCCTCGATGCCGGCGCGATCGTCGAGGAGGGGCCGGCCTCGGTCTTGTTCGACAAGCCTGAGCGCGAGCGGACAAAGCGCTTCATCGCTTCGCTCAGGCAGGAGGCGCGGAAGGAAGCCGGGGCTTAAGCCCTCTACCTCCCGCTTGTCGGGAGATCGGACCGAAGATCCCGGTGGGTGTGCGCCGCACCCCCAACCCGCTGCCTCGCAGCGACCCTGCCCACAAGGGGGAGGGTAAAGTCCCAAGAAAAACCCGGCACGAGGCCGGGTTTTTCTTTGTTATCGGTAAGCGAGAAGCTCAGGCAGCTTCTTCCTGCTCGGCTTCCTCGTTGTCGGCCTTGGCGCCGCGCTTCGGGCCCTTGTTGAGGTTGACCTCGATGAGGCGCACCGCCTCGGTCTCCGACATGCGGTTGACGGCGGCGATCTCGCGGGCCATGCGATCGAGCGYGGCTTCGTAGAGCTGGCGCTCGGAATAGGACTGCTCCGGCTGGTTGTCGGCGCGGTAGAGGTCGCGCACCACTTCCGAGATCGAGATCAGGTCGCCGGAATTGATCTTGGCATCATATTCCTGCGCACGGCGCGACCACATGGTGCGCTTGATGCGGGCGCGRCCCTGCACGACCTTCAGCGCGCGATCGACATAGTCCTCTTCCGACAGCTTGCGCATGCCGATCGAGGTCGCCTTGGCCACCGGCACCTTGAGCCGCATCTTGTCCTTCTGGAAATCGATGACAAACAGTTCCAGCTTGTGACCCGCAACCTCCTGCTCGTCGATCGCCACGATCTGGCCGACGCCGTGCGYCGGATAAACGATGAACTCGCCGGTCTTGAACCCGTGACGGGCTGCGGTGGACTTCTTCTGCTGGGTGATCGTTGCCATTACGCCCTGAACTCCTTAGTTGTGTCACCGGCTCATGCCGGCCCAAACCCATGCGATCGGTGTAGCCGACCGTCAGCCGCRCAACAGGATGAACCCACCGGATAGGCCGAGACCGGCACACCGCACGAATGCGACAGCCTGCCCCAGATCGCTCTGGTCCGGATTGAGAAGCTCACCTTTCAGTGATTTGGGGCGTTTGGCGCCATAAATCGACGTTGTGTCACCGGCATGTTTGGCTCATATAACACAAAAAGTCGGAAGAATCAAGGTTTTGCTGCGTTCGCTAAGGCCGAGCGCCGCCTCTGCCTGTCAAGACAGCAATTGTATCGGCCCTGTTACGCAGCGTCATGCCGGCGCCGCCGGCCTCACACGTCAGTCGCCTTCGCCAGGCTCCGGYGAAAAATATTTCTCGAACTTGCCGGTCTCACCGTCGAAGTTCTTGGCGTCCGCCGGCGGCTCTTTCTTGGCTGTGATATTGGGCCATTTCTCGGCATATTCGGAATTGACCTGCAACCATTTGTCGAGGCCGGGCTCGGTGTCGGGCTTGATCGCATCGGCCGGGCACTCGGGTTCGCAGACGCCGCAGTCGATGCACTCATCCGGGTGGATGACCAGCATGTTCTCGCCTTCGTAGAAACAGTCGACCGGACAGACCTCGATACAGTCCATGTATTTGCATTTTATGCAATTGTCGGTCACGACGTAGGTCATTGCAGGCTCCGGGACGTCCCGTTTTTGCTGGGCTTTTAAGCGTGAGGTAACGCCTTTGTCCGCCGCTGGCAAGGGCAGGGCTTGCTGCCTGTGCCGGCGTCGCGGAATGGAATTCCAACAGCTTGCCGCAACAGGGTCAGGTTGTATCCTCGCCGAGCAGCCGGTCCGTTTGCCGGCGCTCCCGCTTGGTCGGGCGGCCGCTGCCGCTCTCGCGCAAAGCCGGGATGGCGTCGGGAACGGACTCGCCCTTTGGCGTCGGGGGCGGCGACATGTCCTCATAAAGCTGCCGCGCCTCTTCGGCAGGACCGCGCCGGGTTCCGCAGTCCAGGACCTTCCAGACCAGGATGCGCCGATCGAGAGTGATGGTCAGCACATCGCCAGGCTTGACCAGATCCGAGGCCTGCGCTGCTTTGTCGCGATTGATGCGGACGCGAYCGGCAACGACGAGCTTCGCCGCCAGCGACCGCGATTTCACCGCCCGTGAGAAGAACAGCCATTTGTCGATGCGCTGGCGGCCTTCTCCAACCATTCCAACCTGCCGGGCTACTTCTTCAGCTGGTCGCGCAGGGCGGCGAGCTTGGCAAAGGGCGAATCCGGGTCGAAGCGCTGCGGGCGCTCCTCGCGCGGCTTGCTCTGGAAGACCGGCTTGCCGGCGGAAGCATTTCCCTTGCCGTCCGGCTTGTTGGCCTTCCAGTCAGGCCGCCCCTCGCGGCGGTCGAAATGCTCGCCCTGCGGCCGGCCTTCGCGCCGTTCGCCGGCCTCCGGTCTCGGCTTGAACTTGCTGCGATCGAAGCGCGGCTTGCCGGCGCCGTCGCGCTGGTCGCGGCGGCCTTCTTGAGCCGGCCGATCGCCGGCCGGGCCGCCTGCCTGGCCCTCGCGCGCGGCCTGGCCATTGCGCGCACGATTGTCGCGGCGGTTGTCGTGGCGATGGCGCGGGCGCTGATGATCGAAGCGCGCCTGCCGCCACAGGAGGATAGGCTTTGGTTCCTCGGATTCGGCGGAGGCTTCGAGGCCATTACCTTCCCCCTCGTGGGCAGGGTCGGCGCGCAGCGCAGGGGGAGCGCCGGTGCTGTCAGCACTGCCTGCATCGTCGGCGCCGTCACCCCCACCCGCGCCACTTCGCGCCGCGACCTCCCCCATCGAGGGTGAGGTGGGCGCCTCGGCGCTTTCGGCGGATTCTTCAACTGCTCCTGCTGGTTCTTCCACGGCAACCGGTTCTTCTGCTGCAACAGGCTCTATAGCCGCACCAGTACCCGGTTCGGCAGCAATTTCGGTGGAAGTCGGCGCGTCCGTATCGAGAGCTTCGGCGACCGGCTCGGCAGCAGCATCGCCGGCCGTTGCTGCGGCCGCCTGCGCGGCGCGCGCAGCCTCTTCCGCCGCGAGCTTTGCAGCGGCGGCCTCGCGGGCGGCGTTGTCCAGTGCCTCGAGCTTGGCCTTCACCTCGGCGGCCGGCTTCGGCTCGGCGCGGTAGCCAAGGCCCTTCAGGATTTCTTCCATGTCGTCGGCGGTGGCGCCGAGGATCGACATCATCGGCGGCGTCACCATGAAGGCATGGCCGTCATAGGCGCCGTCCGGCCGCTGGCCGAGCCSGGGCTTCCAGTTGGTCGCCGGGCGGATGAGGTCGGCCAGCCGCTCAAGGATGTCGACGCGCACGGCGCGGCGGCCGAGATTGCGGTAGCCGGCGAGCTTGTAGAAGGTCTTGTCGAAGGCCGTATCGATGACCACCGAGGTGCGGCCCGAGGCCAGCGCGTGGACGACGTCGCCGAAGCCCGGCTTGTCCTTGCCGTCGTTCCTCAGCGCCCAGAGCAGCGTCACCAGCCCGGCTGGCGCCGGCTTGATCAGTGCCGGCACGAAGACGTGGTAGGCGCCGAAGCGGACACCCAGGCGGCGCAGCGCCGCGCGGCCTTCCTGGTCGAGCGACTTCATTTCCTCGGCGATGTCGCGGCGGTTGATCAGGCCGAAATGCTCTACGAGCTGGAAGGCGATGCCGCGAGCGATGCCGGTAAGCTGCTCGGCATTCTTCAGATCGACCAGCGGCTTCAGCAGCGTTTCGATCTGGAAGTTGACGAAACGCTCGGCGCGCGCCGCCACCTTGTCGCGGGCAGGGCCGGTGAGCTGCTCATCGGCAAGCAGCACAAGGCGCGGCTTCAGCGGCTCGTCGCCGGCAACAAGCGTGCCGATCGGTGCGCCGATCCAGCGCAGAGTGCCGTCCGAACCCAGGGCAAGATCGCCGTTGGCGCAGGCAGCAAAGCGCTCGGCACGCGCCTCGAACTCGGCAGCGAGCGCCTTCTGGGCGGCGGTGCGCACCGCCTTGGCGTCCTCGCCGCCGGCGCTCTGGTCGGCGGTGAAGCGGAACCCCTGCAGCTCGCCGACGTGATGGCCTTCGACGAGGACGGTTCCGGTTGGGCTGATTTCGGCTTCAGGCATGGTATTTTCTCTAAGGCGCCGCATGAGGACGGAAGTCCTGCGGTCTACGAAGCGTTTCGTCAACCGCTCATGCAGCGCATCCGACAATCTGTCTTCGATTTCGCGCGTCTTTTCCTGCCAGTGTGCCTGATCGGCCAGCCAGCCCGGTCGGTTGGAGACGAAGGTCCACGTGCGAATCTGGGCGATCYGGTGCGACAGCGTGTCGATGTCGCCATCCGTCGTGTCGGCCCGCCGCACCTGCTCGGCCATGTAATTCTCGTCGACATGGCCACGCCGCGCAAGGTCCATGTAGATGGAGGCGATGAGGTCGGCATGCTGGGCGGGCGCGATCTTGCGGTAGTCCGRCAGCGCGCAGGCTTCCCAGAGCAGCGCGACGCGTTCCACGCCCGAGGCAAGCGCGCGGATATCCTGGTCGCGCGACAGATGCTCCAGCGCCTGGGCGTCCACCGCCGGTAGCGCGCGCGTCAATCCTTCCACCGGCGCGTTGGTCTCGATCGAGCGCTTCAGCGCATCGAGGCTGGTGAAATCGAAATCAGCGGTGCGCCACTGCAGAACCTTCACCGGATCGAAGTCGTGCCCCTCGATCTTCTGGACTAGATCCTCGTCGAACGGATCGACCTGGCCGGTGACGCCGAAAGTGCCGTCACGCAGGTGCCGTCCGGCGCGGCCGGCGATCTGGCCGAGCTCGGCCGCTGTCAGGTTGCGGTACTGGTAGCCGTCGAACTTGCGGTTCTGGGCAAAGGCGACATGGTCGAGGTCGAGATTGAGCCCCATCCCGATGGCGTCGGTGGCGACGAGATAGTCGACGTCGCCCGACTGGAACAGCGCCACCTGGGCGTTGCGGGTGCGGGGGGAGAGCGCGCCGAGCACGACGGCCGCGCCGCCCTGCTGGCGGCGGATCAGCTCGGCGATGGCGTAGACCTCGTCGGCCGAGAAGGCGACGATGGCCGTGCGCCGCGGCAGGCGGGTGAGCTTCTTCGAGCCGGCATAGGCAAGGTGCGACAGCCGCGGCCGCGTCACCACCGAAACGCCCTTCAGCAGGCGCTGCAGGATGCCCTGCATGGTGGCGGCGCCGAGAAGCAGAGTTTCCTGGCGGCCGCGCAGGTGCAGGACACGATCGGTGAAGATGTGGCCGCGCTCGAGGTCACCGGCAAGCTGCACCTCGTCGATGGCGACGAAGGCCGCATCGGTCTCGCGCGGCATCGCCTCCACGGTGCAGACGGAATATTTCGCGCCGGCGGGAACGATCTTCTCCTCGCCGGTGACCAGCGCCACCTTGTGGGCGCCGACCTTCTCGCAGACGCGGCCGTAGGCCTCGCGGGCGAGCAGCCTCAGCGGCAGGCCGATGACGCCCGTCTCATGCGCCACCATGCGCTCGATTGCCAGATGGGTCTTGCCGGTGTTGGTCGGCCCAAGCACGGCCGTCACGTCGCGGCCCGTAAGGATCAGCGGCTGGGTGTGTTTCGGCTGAATGTTCATCGGCTCGGAAGTTTAAGTCTTTCTGCCGCTTGTTGTCGGGAACACGGCGACGCCGCCGCGTGTGACAGGGCGACACATAGGGATTTAAAGCGCGAAGCGAAAGCAGAATGTTCCCCAGGAAGCCGGCAATTTCCGGTCGGCGTCGATCAAATCTGCTGTGGATTAACCGTTGGAACGAGTCTGGAACGAATCGGCGACGAATCACTGACTCGTCCTGATTCAGGGTTTGTTCACGGCTATATGTGGATTTTTTGATGGCGAATCTCACCACATGCTGAATCTGTGGACTGGCCCGTTTCATGCTTGGCCAAGGCAAGCACGGGAGCGCTGTTAACCTTTGCCGATGAACGACCGGGGCCGGCGCGAGCTCAGACACCAACATTATGAAATGGTTGATCTTTCCTAACCGCCGTTAATCATTTCGGCGCCATTTTCGGCTCTCCGTGTTAACCTTCCGACCAAAGCCGGAACGAATCGGCGACGAATCAGCGATCCGCCAATTTTCCCGTTTTGTTCACCCATAGATATGGTGTTGTCCACAGCTTGCGCACCGACAATTCACAGGTTGCGAGCGAGGTTTTGCACAGGGCGCGGCGCGCCCGTTAACCTTTCTGTGCCGAATTGAGGCATAAGTCGCGCAGCCGCGCCGCGAGCGCAGACAATGGCGGGCGGTCCGGCCGTGYCGAACCGCCCGCCATTGGCAGTCAAAGGCTTCAGGCGAAATACTGGCCGCCATTGGCGGCGATCGTCGAGCCGGTGATGAAGCCGGCATCGTCCGATGCCAGGAAGACGACGCAGCGCGCGATTTCTTCCGGCTCGCCGAGGCGGCCTACCGGAATCTGCGGGATGATGCGCTCGTTGAGCACTTTCTCGTCGACCGCCTTGACCATGTCGGTGGCGATGTAGCCGGGGCAGACGACGTTGACGGTGATGCCCGCGCGCGCGCCTTCTTGTGCCAGCGCCTTCGAGAAGCCGATATCGCCTGCCTTCGAGGCCGAATAATTGACCTGGCCGGCCTGGCCCTTCTGGCCGTTGATCGAGGAGATGGTGATGATGCGGCCGAACTTGCGGTCGCGCATGCCGCCCCACAGCGGATGCGTCATGTTGAAGACGCCGGAGAGGTTGGTGTCGACGACCTCTTGCCACTGCTCGCGGGTCATCTTGTGGAACATGGCGTCGCGGGTGATGCCGGCATTGTTGACCAGCACTGAAACCGGGCCGAGATCAGCCTCGACCTGCCTGATGCCGGCGACGCAGGCGTCGTAGTCGGCGACCGACCATTTGTAGACGGGGATGYCGGTCTCGGCCTTGAACTTTGCCGCCGCCTCGTCATTGCCGGCATAGTTCGCGGCAACCGAATAACCGGCGCTCTTCAGGGCGACCGATATCGCCGCACCGATGCCGCGCGATCCGCCCGTGACGATTGCTACCTTGCTCATGCGTATTCCTCCCTTTGGTCGGAGGAGCGAATAGGGAGTAGCGAATAGCGAGTAGGGATTTGATGTCCCGCCGCGCGAACGCCTTTCCCTATTCGCTCCCTATTCGCTATTCGCTCAGTTCAGCGCTTCGACACACATGGCGACGCCCATGCCGCCGCCGATGCACAGCGTCGCCAGACCCTTCCTGGCGCCGCGGCGGCGCATCTYGTAGACCAGCGTGTTGAAGACGCGGGCGCCGGAAGCGCCGATCGGATGGCCGATGGCGATGGCGCCGCCATTGACGTTGACGATCGAAGGATCCCAGCCCATGCCCTTGTTGACGGCGCAGGCCTGCGCGGCGAAGGCCTCATTGGCCTCCACGAGGTCGAGGTCGTTGACCGACCAGCCGGCCTTTTCCAGCGCCCTCTTCGAGGCCGGGATCGGTCCGGTTCCCATGATCGTGGGGTCGACACCGGCCGTCGCCCAGGAAGCGATGCGGACCAGCGGGGTGATGCCGCGCCGCACGGCCTCGGCCTCGGTCATCAGCAGCGCGCCGGCGGCGCCGTCATTGATGCCCGAAGCATTGCCGGCGGTGACCRTGCCTTCTTTGTCGAAGGCCGGCTTCAGCTTGGTCATGGCATCCAGCGTCGCGCTGTGGCGGATATATTCGTCCTGGTCGACGATGGTGTCGCCCTTCTTGCCCGAAATGGTGACGGCGACAATCTCGTCCTTGAACTTGCCGGCCTTCTGCGCCGCTTCGGCCTTGTTCTGCGAGGCCAGYGCGAACTGGTCCTGGTCGTCGCGAGTGATCTGGAACTGGCGGGCGACGTTCTCGGCGGTGTTGCCCATATGGTAGCCGTTGAAGGCATCCCACAGGCCATCCTTGATCATGGTGTCGATCATTTTGTAGTCGCCCATCTTGACGCCGGCGCGCAGGTGCTGGGCGTGCGGCGAAAGCGACATCGATTCCTGGCCGCCGGCCACAATCACCTTGGCGTCGCCGGTGGCGATCTGCTGCATGCCGAGCGCAATGGCCCTGAGGCCGGAGCCGCAGACCTGGTTGAGGCCCCAGGCGGTGGTCTCCTTGGGCAGGCCGGCCTTGATGGAGGCCTGGCGAGCGGGGTTCTGGCCCTGGGCGGCGGTCAGTACCTGGCCGAGGATGACCTCGTCGACTTCCGCCGGATCGACCTTGGTCCGCGCGAGCAATTCCTTGATGACCACGGCGCCGAGCTCATGCGCGGGCGTGGCGGCGAAACTGCCGTTGAAGGAGCCGACCGCCGTGCGGGCGGCGCTGGCGACGACAATTGAATTGGAAGCGGACATTTTCTTCTCCAGGCTTCAGGGTGTCGTGTTTCAGGCGAGCATTGAAGACTTTTCTTGCCCGTTAGGGAACCCGAGTCAAACCGGAAATAGGCATGGCCRCCATGCAGAGAAAGCAGAGCGCGGGCGGATCGCCACGGCATCGAGTTTCGCCGCGCAGCATGAATTGCTCCGGGGGTAATGCATTAAATGATGCCGCAGTGCACAAAGCACTTGGAATTGTGATGCTTTTGCGCATATCCTCGATAAATGGCGCAATCGTTACCGGCTGCTTACAGTGGACGCGCCGGTATCCTGGGGAGGATACGGATGGCCRCAAAAGACGACCCGATCGTCATCAAGAAATATGCCAATCGCCGGCTCTACAACACCGGCACCAGCACCTATGTGACGCTCGAGGATCTGGCCGACATGGTCAAGAAGGGCGAGGAGTTCACCGTCCAGGACGCCAAGACCGGCGACGACATCACGCATCCGGTGCTCACCCAGATCATTTTCGAGTTGGAGAACAAGGACGGGCAGAACATGCTGCCGATCCCGTTCCTGCGCCAGCTCATCGCCTTCTACGGCGACCAGATGCAGATGATCGTGCCGAGCTTCCTCGAACAGTCGATGATCGCCTTCTCCAAGGAACAGGAGYGCTTCCGCGAGCAGATGAAGGGCGCCTTCGGCAAGACGCCCATGGACATGATGAAGACGCCGATGAAGGCGCTGGAAGAGCAGACGCGCCGGAATGTCGAGATGTTCCAGAACGCCATGCGCATGTTCACGCCGTTCCCTTCCGCCAACAGCAATTCCTCTACCCCGGCCGAGCCGCAGAAGAAGGAAGCATCGGACAAGGCCGACGACCTGCAGGAGCTGAAGGCGCAGATTGCCGCGATGCAGCGCAAGCTCGACACGATGTCGTGAAGGATGGGCCTTTCGGCTGATCCCCAACGGTTAGACCTTAGATCATTCCGGCCGTAGTGGTCCGTCATAACGCGCGCGCGGCCTGATCGGCCTGTTGCTGGTCACCTGCTCGATGGCGTGCGCCGTCCAGCCGACGCTGCGTCCGAGGGCGAACAGGCGGAACGGCGCGTCGGCGGRCAGCCGCAGCCTCCGCGTCAGCGCGGCCAGCGCGAAATCGACATTCGGATGCAGGCCAGTCGCGACGAGAACGGCGTCGCGCAGACGCAACAGCGCGTCATCAATCTCGAAATCCGGCAGCAGGGCTTCCGCGCGCGGATCGCCCTCGGCGTAGAGCTGGTGGCCAAAGCCGGGCAGCGGCCGATCGTGAGCCAGCCAGCGCGCGATCGCGTCGTTCGCCCCCAGCCGCTCGGCGTCCTCGACAAGGGCGATTGCGGCGGCGCTTGCGCCGCCATGGCGGGGACCTGTAAGGGTGGCGAGCCCTGCCAGCAGGCAGGCCGCGACCGGCGCTCCGGTGGATGCAGCGACGCGCGCGGCGAAAGTCGAGGCGTTGAGCTCATGATCGGCGAGCAGCACCAGCGCCTTGCGGATGAGATCGGCGCTGGCGGCGCCGACCGACCAGCCGCGCGCCAGCCTTTCATGGACCGGCTCCGCTCCCGGGCTTGCGCCGAGGGATGTTGCTAGGACGCTGGTGGCGCTGGCGCCGTCCTGCTGCAGCATGGCCGCCCTGCGGCCGAGTGAAGGCCAGCCCGAAGCCGCAAGGGCCGAGAGTCTCGAAAAGGCCGTTGGCGTGCCGGCCTCCCTGACAGCCGACCCGGTCAGCGACGCGAAGGAGACTGGGGCGTCCGACGCCCAAAGCAGGCCTGCTGTCTCCTCCAGCGTCGCCGTCGCCGCAAGCGCTACCGCGTCCTTGCCGCGGTAGACGAGCCGGCCATGCAGGACCGTCGATATCGCGGTGGTGATAGCCGGTTCGCCCCAGGCGATGGCGCTTTCCGCGATCGCCTGCGGGCTTCGTCCGCGCGCCCTGCGGGTGGCGAGCCCGGCAATGTCGTCGGCGCGGTACTGGCTGCGGCGCGGGTCGGCCTCGTCCGGCCGCATGCCGATGCGGCCGCGACTGACATAGGCGTAAAGCGTCTGCGGTCGGACGTTGAGCCGCGCCAGCGCTTCCTCCCGTGTCAGCCATTCGGACATGGCATCTCGCTCATATTGATTTGATTGATCAAGATTGATGCATTGATTGCGCAGCATTAATTGCAATGCACAAAAGATCAAGGAGACAGTCATGGCAAACGGGCTCGACGATGTTGTCGCGGCAGACACGGTTCTTTCCGATGTCGACGGCGCCGGCGGACATCTCACCATCCGAGGCCATTCGCTGGCGGAGCTGGCCGGCCATTGGCGCTACGGCCAGGTGGTCCGCCTGCTGTTCGACGGCTTCTTCGACGCGGTGCCCGGCGATAGCGAACTGGAGAAGGCGATCGGCAGCGCGCGCGTCGAGGTTTTCGAACGGCTGCAGCCGGTGCTTGYCCAACTCGCGCCGCTCGATCTCTACAGCGCCATGCGCGCCGGCATGGCGCTGCTTCCGGACGGCGACGGGCTCGCCGATGCGCTCAGGCTGATCGCGGCGCCGGCGGTGTTGACGCCGGCCCTGCTCAGGCTTGCCCGCGGCGAGAAGCCTCTTCGTCCGGACGGTCGCACCGACCATGCCGCCGATATGCTGCGAATGCTCGGCGGCGCTGCATCGCCGGCGCTCGCCAAGGTGCTTGACACCTATCTGGTGACGGTCTGCGACCATGGGCTGAACGCCTCGACCTTTRCCACGCGCGTGGTGGCGTCGACGCAGGCGGGCTTGACCTCGGCGATCCTGGCTGGGCTCGGCGCCCTCAAGGGACCGCTGCATGGCGGCGCGCCGGGACCGGTGATCGAGATGCTCGACRCCATCGAAGCCAGCGGCGACGCCGCCGGCTGGCTGCGCGGCGAGATCGCGCGCGGCGAGCGCATCATGGGCTTCGGCCATCGCATCTACCGCGTGCGCGATCCGCGCGCCGACGTGCTGAAGGCCGTGGTGCGCCGGCTCGGCAGCCGCAATGAAACCGGCAGCCGGCTGGCTTTCGCCGAAACGGTGGAGCAGACGGCGCTCGAGGTGCTGCGCCTCGCCAAGCCGCAGCGCTCGCTCCAAACCAATGTCGAGTTCTACACGGCATTGCTGCTCGAAGCCGCCGGCTTCCCGAAAGAGGCGTTCTCCAACGTCTTTGCCGCCGGCCGCGTCGCCGGCTGGATCGCCCATGCGCGCGAGCAGCGGGCGACCGGTCGCCTGATCCGGCCACAGTCGCATTATGTCGGGCCGGTTCCCGATCTCGTCGCCTGACGCTTCGAGCAAGCCTGGTGCAGCCTCTCCGCTCGCGGCGAGCGGAGAGGCTCTTTTCATGACCGAAATTTCAACGGATCACACGACCGTGTTCGTGTTCTTGCCTTGGTCAACCCCTATATGCTGCACTGCAACATGAATTGGCGGCAGGGTGCTCCACGCAATGCCGGGCAAACTGACGCGCCAGGAAAACAGGAACGCCATGGCGAAGAACGGCAAGGCGGAGGACAGGAAGAAGATCAACATCGCGCTCCAGGGCGGYGGCTCGCACGGCGCCTTCTCCTGGGGCGTGCTCGACCGGCTGCTCGAGGATGGGCGGCTGGAGATCGCGGCCGTGTCCGGCACCAGCGCCGGCGCCATGAACGCGGTGGCGCTGGCCGACGGTTTGGTGCGCGGCGGTGTCGAGGGCGCGCGCAAGAAGCTCGACGATTTCTGGCGCGCCGTCGCCTCGAAGGRCCGCTTCAGCCCGGTGCAGCGCATGCCGTGGGATGTCGTGTGGGGCAATTGGTCGATCGAGAACACGCCCGGCTATTTCTTCTTCGACACCATGTCGCGGGTCTTCTCGCCCTACGTCGCCAACCCGCTCGGCCTCAATCCGCTGCGCGACGTGGTCGAGAAGGAGATCGATTTCTGCAATGTGCGCGCCTGCAAGTCGATGGAGCTGTTTATCTCGGCGACCAATGTCGAGACCGGACAACTGCGCGTCTTTTCCGATGGCGAGATCGATGCCGACACGGTGATGGCGTCGGCCTGCCTGCCGCAGCTGTTCCGCGCCGTGGAGATCAAGGGCGTGCCCTACTGGGACGGCGGCTATGGCGGCAATCCGGCGCTCTATCCGTTCTTCAAGGCGAGCGCCACCGAGGACGTGCTTCTGGTGCAGATCAACCCGGTGGTGCGCGAAGGCACGCCGAAGACGGCCAACGAGATCCAGAACCGCATAGACGAGATCACCTTCAATGCCGGGCTCCTGCGCGAATTCCGCTCGATCGCCTTCGTCAAGGAGCTGATCGCGGCCGGCCGCCTGCCGCATGGCGAATATCGCGACATCCGCATGCACCGGATCGATGCCGACGAGGCCTTCAAGGACCTCTCGGCCTCGTCCAAGGTCAATGCCGAGTGGGCCTTCCTCGCCTATCTGCGCGACCTTGGCCGAAGTGYCGCCAGCGACTGGCTGGAGGAAAATTACGACGCCGTGGGCAAGCGGGCGACGCTCGACCTGTCCGGCGAACTCGACGACGGCTTCAAGCCGATGCGCGGGCCAGCGCCGGGCCGGCGGGTCAAGGAATTCCTTGCCGCGTACATGAAGCCGGAGTCGGCTCGGCGCAAGGCCTAGATTGCTCCCAACACCTGCACGTTTCAGTTCGCGCTGAAGTTAACTTGATCACCTGACAGTATTTATTTTTCGGTGTGAGCGCGTCCCAGCACTGTCTCATCCCACCAAAACAGTGATTGCGCAAAAAAATCCGCATCATGCTGACGCCTGCTGCCACTGACCGCTCGAGCCGGCGGAAAACTGGGCCGGACTGGGCAAAGCCGGGCAGTGGGGAGTCTAAAAGACCGAAAAAGGCCGGTTCATCCACGCCGGCGGCGCAATAATGCTGCAATTTTTCTCACTATATTGCGCCGCAACTTTGCGGTAGAAGCGCGCTTCCGCCGATCACGGCAAATTGAACATGGCTTTGCGCGCACCCATATCGGCCGCGCGCCCGGTAGTCGAAGCGCCGACCCGCCAAGCCTGCAACGGAAAAATGACGATGCCGAAAATCAGGTTTCACAAGCTTGCAGCCATTGCTGTGCTCATCGGATTCGCTGCCTGGATGGCAACGGGCGAGTTCTCGTCCGTGGGCAGTGCCGCCGACCATCAGAAGGCAGGTGACGCAGGCAAGGCCGCGCAATCGGAGGCCGACAAGCCAAAGACGGCAGCGGYCGAGCCGAAGACGGCGCCGCGCACCGTCGCGGTGGTGATGCCGCCGCGCAAGACCTATGCCCGCGCCATCCGCATTTCCGGGCAGACCGAAGCCGACAAGCGCGCGGTGCTTGCAACGCGCGTCTCCGGCGTCATCGACAAGCTGCCGGTCAAGCAAGGCCARCACGTCAAGACGGGCGACCTGGTGCTGATGCTTGCCGCCGAAGAGAAGATCTCGAATGTCGACAATGCCAGGCAACTCCTGGCGCAGCGCAAGGCCGAACTCGATGCCTCCGAGCGCCTGGCCAAGACCGGCAACCTTCCCAAGCTGCAGCTCGACACCGCCCGCTCGAACCTGACGGCGGCGCAGTCGATGCTGGAGACGGCGCAGGCCGAACTCGATCGCAACCAAGTGAAGGCGCCGTTCGACGGCGTCATCGACCGCGTGCCGGTCGAACTCGGCAGCTCGGTCATGYAGGGCGGCGAGGTGGCGACGATCCTTGCGCTCGACCCGGTGATCGCGCGCGGCGAGATCAGCGAGCGCGACCTGCGCTACATCAAGATCGGCGACGAGGCCAATGTGCGCCTGGTCAACGACCAGAAGGTCACTGGCAAGGTKCGCTACATCAGCCGCGACGCCTCATCGCAGACCCGCACTTTCCGTGTCGAGGTGGYGATCCCCAATGCCGATGGCTCCATCCCCGCCGGCATGACGGCCGAGATCACCCTCAGCGCCGAGCCGACCGATGCTGTGATGCTGCCGCGCTCGGTGGTGACRCTGGGCGACAAGGGCGATCTCGGCATCCGCGCAGTCGGCAAGGACAACAAGGTGGCGTTCTTCCCGATCGACCTCGTCGACGACACACCGAAGGGCCTGGTGCTCGGCGGCATCCCGCAGGACGCACGCATCATCGTCGCCGGCCAGGAACTGGTGAAGGAGGGCGATCTGGTGAAGCCCGTCGAGGCCGACCAGGCGACCATCAATAAGCTGATCAGCGAAGCCGCCGCCGGCACGCAGTAGCGCGACGCCCGGCGCCGGGAGCCGACCGGCGCCGCCGGCCCATGCCGCGGCTTCCCGAGAAACATCAGGCATAAGTCATGGACATCATCAGACTCGCCATCCGCAACGCCCGCCTCACCATATCGGCGCTTATGTTCCTGCTCGTCGCGGGCTGGGTCGCCTATCAGTCGACGCCCAAGGAAGCGGAGCCCGACGTTCCGATTCCGATGATGTATGTCAGCCTGGTCTACCAGGGCATCTCGCCGGAGGATTCGGAGCGGCTTTTGCTGCGGCCGATGGAAACCAAGCTGAAGAGCCTTAAGGGGCTCAAGGAAATGCGTTCCGCCGCCTTTCAGGGTGGCGGCTACGTGCTGGTCGAATTCCAGCCRCAGACCAATCTGGCGACTGCGCTGCAGGATACGCGCAGCAAGGTGCAGGACGCCAAGGCCGACCTGCCGCAGGCGGCCGAGGAGCCGACCGTCACCGAGGTCAACGTTTCCGAATTCCCGGTCATGGTCGTGACCCTTTCCGGCGATGTGCCTGAGCGCGTGCTGACGTCGGYGGCACGCGAATTACGCGACCGCATCGAGGAAGTGCCGGGCGTGCTCGAAGGCTCGCTGCAGGGCGCGCGCGACGATCTCGTCGAGGTGGTCGTCGATCCRGTAAAGCTTTCCTCCTACGGGCTGCAGCTCGACCAGGTGATGCAGGGCGTCGGCGCCTCCAACAGCCTTGTCGCCGCCGGCAATCTCGAAGGCTCGGAAGGCAAATACGCGGTCAAGGTGCCGTCGCTGATCGAGACGCCGGAGGATGTCGCCAACCTGCCGGTCGTCRCCACGCCCAATGCCGTGGTGCAGGCCAAGGACATTGCCACCGTACGCTCGACCTTCAAGGACGCCGAAACGGTAAMCCGCCTCGACGGCAAGCCGGCCATCGCCATCGAGGTGAAGAAGCGCATCGGCGCCAACCTGATCGACATGCTGACCCAGGTCCGCGCCGTCTCCGACGCCTTCATCAAGACGATGCCGGAAGGCATGCATGTCACCTACACGCAAGACAAGTCGGTCTTCGTCAACCAGTTGCTGGGCGACCTGCAGAACCATGTGATGATCGCGGTGATCCTGGTGTTCATCGTCATCCTCTATGCGCTGTCGGGCCGCGCCTCGCTGCTCATCGGTCTTGCCATTCCATCGTCATTCCTGATCGGCATCCTGCTGCTCGCGATGATGGGCTACACGATCAACATGATCGTGCTGTTCAGCCTCATCCTGGCGGTCGGCATGCTGGTGGACGATGCCATCATCGTCACCGAATTCGCGGAACGCCGCATGAGCGAAGGCATGCCGAAGGCGGACGCCTTCGCGCTCGCCGCCAGGCGCATGGCCGGCCCGGTCATCGCCGCGACGATGACGCGCATCGCCGCCTTCTCGCCGCTGCTCTTCTGGCCCGGCATCATCGGCGACTTCATGAAGTACATGCCGATCACGCTGATCGTGACGCTGTCGGCCTCGATGCTCTATGCGCTGGTCTTCGCGCCGACACTGGGCGCCATGTTCGCCAAGGCGCCGGCGCATCACGAGGAGGAGCACCGCGACGGCTGGTACATGGCCGTGGTCAAGCAGGCGGTGCGCTTCCCGGTTACCGTCATCCTGCTCACCGTCGGCCTGCTGGTCGGCGTCGGCTTCGCCTATTCGAAATACGGCGCCGGGGTCGAGTTCTTCCCCAATGTCGAGCCGGATTACGGCCTGCTCTATGTGCATACCCGCGGCAATCTCTCGCTGGCCGAAATGGACGCCGCCACCAAGACGGCGGAAAGCCGCCTGCTCGGCTGGCCSGGCGTGAAGTCGGTCTATACGCGCGTCGGCAAGACGCAGGGCGGCGGGCAGGACATTCCGGAAGACGTGGTCGGCGTGATCCAGTACGAATTCGTCGACTGGCGCGAGCGCAAGTCCGCCAACCAGATTCTCAACGACCTGCGCGGCGTCATGGCCGGCATTCCCGGCGTCGATGTCGAGGTGCGCGTGCCGGAGGCCGGCCCGCCGACCGGCAAGCCGATCCAGATCAGGTTGTCGGCCGCGGATCCTGCCGGGCTCGACAACAAGGCGCGCGCGGTGGCGGCGCGGATCGCCAAGATCCCCAATGTCATCGACATTTCGGACGGCCTGCYGCCGCCCGGCGTCGACTGGGCGCTCGAGGTCGACCGTGCCAAGGCCGCGCAATATGGCATCARCCCGACCTCGGTCGGAACCGTGGTGCAGCTGGTGACGAACGGCTTGAAGCTCAGCGAATACCGGCCGGCCGGCACCGACAAGGCGGTCGATATTCGGCTGCGTCTGCCGGAGGACCGGCGTACGCTGTCGACGCTCGACGAACTTCGGGTGCAGACCTCGCAAGGGGCGGTGCCGATCTCGAACTTCGTCATCCGCAAGGCAAAACCAAGCGTCGGCATCCTCAACCGCATCGACGGCGCGCGCACCGTGGTCGTGCAGGCCAATGTCAGCGCCGGCGCGCAGGTGGCGGCGGTGCAGCAGGAAGTCACCAAGGCCGTCGCCGACATGAATCTCGGCAGTGGCATCCGCTGGAAGCTTGCCGGCTCCAACGAGGACAGCGCGGAGGCGAGCGCCTTCCTCAGCAAGGCCTTCGGCGCGGCGATCTTCCTGATCTTCCTGGTGCTGCTTGCGCAGTTCAACAAGTTCACCAGCGTTTGGCTTGTCTTGTCCTGCGTGGTCATGGCGACCATCGGCGTGTTCCTGGGGCTGCTCCTGACAGGTCAGGCCTTCGGCATCGTCATGTCGGGCATCGGCGTCATCGCGCTCGCCGGYGTGGTGGTGAACAACAACATCGTTCTCATCGACACCTATGATCGATTGCGCGAGGAGGGCTGGGACAAGATTGACGCGGTGCTGCAGACCTGCCGCGAGCGCGCCCRGCCTGTGGTGCTGACGGCGGTTTCGGCGGTCCTCGGCGTGCTGCCGATCGCCTTCGGCCTCGGCCTCGAAATCTTCCATCACGAGACAACGATCAACGCGCCGTCGACGCAATGGTGGATTTCGCTTTCCTCGGCGATCGTCTTCGGCCTGTCCTTCGCCACGATTCTGACGTTGGTGGTCACGCCGTCGATGCTGATGGTGTTCACACGCGCCAAGGTTAAGCCCGGCGCGCGGCGCAGCTGGTTCAGCCGCCTGTTCCGCCGCGGCAAGGGCAAGGTGTCGACCGATGAACCGGCCGCGGAGGAGGCCGGCCCCGAGYCGGCAGTCGCCTTCCCGAAAGCCGCGGAATAGCGCGATTTCAAAGCCCTGAGCCAGGAAGCCGCCCGGGAACAACCGGGCGGCTTTTTGCATTGTCCTTTTGAATTCAACCATACGGCGAGGGCTACCATGACGATCAGCACACTTCTCATCATCATCCTGATTTTGATCCTGATCGGCGCCGTGCCGGCGTGGCCATATTCGCGCGCCTGGGGCTACGGGCCGTCGGGAATCGTCGGCGTTCTTTTGATCGTTCTGCTGATCCTGTTGCTGATGGGTCGGATTTGATCGATTTACGGCCGGGCCTCCGAAGCCCGGGCATTTCGTTTGCCGGATGTTCTTTGCTTTGATCAGGCGGCCTTGCGCGAGGGCGCGACGGCGATGCCGATATCGTGGATGGCTTCCCTTACAGCTTGGTCRAGCGGCGTGTGCGGTATTTCGCCGATCACTTCTTCGAGCCGCGTCGAGACCAGCCGGTGCGCTTCGAAGCGAAGATAGGACATCGAGACGATCTCGCGCCACATCGCCACGAACGGGCTGCCGGCGCGCAGCACCCACCWGGGCATGAAGCTGAGCTTCAGCTTGCGGCCGAGCGCCTTCTCGGCGGCGGCCTTGATCTCGAGGTCGGTGACGGCGTGGCCCGGGAAATTCAACGCCTCGTAGAAGCCGAGCTTGTCGAGATTGCGCGCCAGCCCGACAARGGCGACCGCAAAGTCCGGCAGATAGGCCCATTCATGCACGAGGTCGGCCGGGCCCGRAGCAGTGTAGGTGCCCTTCTTCATCTTGGCGGCAACGACGAGGTCGAACCAGGAGCCGGTGCCGGTGCCGCCGAAGAAGTCGCCGGCCCTCAGCAGAATGGTGCGCACCCGGCCGGCGTCGGCCTCGCGGCGGAAAAGGTCCTCCATGGCAACACGGATGCGGCCCTTCTCGGTGGTTGGATGGAACGGCGTCTCCTCGGTGATCACCTGCGGCATCGGCGAGCCGTAATTGTAGACCGTGCCGGGGAAGAGATGCAGCGCGCCGTTCGCCCGGCAGGCGGCCATGACGTTCTCAGCCATCGGAAGGCACTTACCCCAGTCGGTGTAGATCGGGTTCAGGCCGTTGAAGATGATGTCGACGCCTTCCGTGGCGCGGATCAACGATTGGCGGTCGAGCGCATCGCCGGCGACCGCCGCGGCGCCTCTGAGCTCCGCCGGCACCTTGCCGGTGCGGGTGACGGTTCGGACGTCGAAACCGGCATCGATGAAGGCCTTGGCGACCACGCGGCCGAGCCGGCCATTGGCGCCCAGAATTGCGATCTTGGTCATTTTCGTCTCCGCTGCTTGCGTTTGCCCGCTTAATCTGGCCCCTCCGGAAACGAATGGAAATTGACTGAGTTTGGCGATCTGATATTCGAAAATGAATGAATGAATTCGACTGGAACCTGATCAAGAGCTTCGTCGCCGTCGCCGAGACCGGTAGCCTTTCGGCCGCCGCCCGCAGGCTGGCATCGAGCCAGCCGACGCTCGGCCGTCATGTCGCCGAGCTGGAGCAGGCGCTCGGCGTCACGCTGTTCCGGCGCGGGCGGCGCGGCTACGAACTGACCGAGGCGGGCAGCGCGCTCTACGAACGCGGGCGGGCGGTCAGCGAGCAGGCCAATGCCTTCTCGCTGCTGGCGCTGGGCTCGGTCGAGGCGATCGAGGGCACGGTGCGCATCGCGGCCTCAGAGGTGGTCGCGGCCTGCGTGCTGCCTCAGATGATGGCGCGTCTTGGCGAGGAGGAGCCTGGGATCGAGCTCGAGATCGTCGCCTCGAACCAGGTCGAAAACCTGCTGCGCCGCGACGCCGACATCGCCATCCGCATGGTCAGGCCGGCGCAGAACGAGCTGGTGGCGCGCAAGGTCACCGACATTGCGCTCTGCGTGTGCGCGACGAAATCCTATCTCGACCGATGTGGCCGGCCGGAAAAGCCCTCCGAGCTTGCCGATCACGCCCTGGTCGGCTTYGATCGCAGCGACGAGATCATTCGCGGGTTCACCGCTTACGGCATTCCGGTCGGCCGCAGCCACTTCCGCTTCAGGACCGACAACCAGATCGTGCTGTGGCAGGCAGTGCRGGCCGGCAACGGTATCGGCATCGGCCAGGAGCCGCTGGCGGACTGCGATCCGGATCTGGAGAAGCTGCTGCCGGATTTGCCTTTGCCCAGCCTGCCGGTGTGGCTCGCCATGCATCGCGACGTGCGGACCAGCATGCGCATCCGCCGCGTGGCGGACTTCCTGCATGAGGAGCTGAAGCGCTACTCCGCCGGCRCCGGTTCGGCGGCGAATTCCGCCCGGTGAGCCAGCCCCGCCATCAACAGCACGACGACAAGCAGGCCGGAGAGCGCGATGAAGATCGGGCCGAAGCTCGAGCGCTCGGCGGCGAAGCCGATCGCCGACGGCGCCACCAGGATGCCTGAATAGCCCATGGTGGTGACGACGCTCATTCCGGTGCCGGAGGACATGCCTTCCTGGTTACCGCCGGCCGAGAACAGGATCGGCACCATGTTGGCGATGCCGAAGCCGCAGAAGGCGAAGGCGGCAATCGCAAGGTAAGGGGACGGCGACAGGCCCGCCACGAACATGCCGGCGGCGGCGACGAGCGCCGAGCCGCGCAGCGTCGCCACAGCGCCGAAGCGGTTGCGCACGCCGTCGCCCAGGAAGCGCATGAGGGCCATGACGCCGGAGAAGGCGGCATAGGCGAGGCCRGCAACCGCGAGATCGGCGCCGAGCTCCTGGTTGAGATAAAGCGCTGCCCAGTCGAGCACGGCGCCCTCGGAGACCATGGTGAGGAGCGCCATGAGCCCGACCAGATAAACCACCGTGTGCCGGGGCAGGGCGAATTTCTGATGCCCGGCAATTTGCAGCTTGTCCTCCGCGACGAGGTAGCCGATGGCAAGCGCGATCACTGCGAAGGCGATTGCCGTCACGACGATCGCATGCGCGAGATAGCCGTAGTTCTGGATCGCGTAGCCGCCAAGCGCGCCGCCGGCGAAACCGCCGAGGCTCCAGAAGCCATGCGAGGACGACATGATCGCGCGGGAGAGCCGCCGTTCCACGACGACGGYGTTGGAGTTCATGGCGACGTCCATGCCGCCGATCGAGCCGCCGAAGAGGAGCATGGCGATGGCCGCGAGCGGCACGTTGGGCGCGAGCGCCACGACCAGCAGGCCGAAGCTGCCGCAGAGGCCGAACCAGCGCACCATTGTGCGCGAACCGCGCCTGGCAATGAGATGGCCGCACCAGGTCATCGCGATCACGGCGCCGATGCCGAACAGCAGGATCAGCAGGCCGAGCGTGAATTTCGAGATGTCGAGCCGGGTGAGGAACACCGGGATCTGCGGCGCCCAGCTACCGGTCAGGAAGCCATTGGCCAGGAAAATGCCGGCAACGGCCCAGCGACCGCGGATCGCGGCCTGCATGAAGTTCTTCTTGCTCACAGTCCGAAGTCCGCTACGCCAATGGCTTCGCGCGGCAAATTAGATCGATTCAATCGGCAGTCAAGGACCGCTTTGCGGAAGTGCTTGGACCAGGAGGCGACCGAGGGGTCGGTTTCGTTCGAGGCATGCTGCGGCTTTGGAGGTTGCAGAAACGCCTCTCCGTTCGTCATCCTAGGGTCTCCGCGCCGTCGCTTCGCGACTGCTTCGCCCTAGGATGACGAAGTCGCGAAGTGATCGGCATCACTAATGATCCTTCGGGCGCCTTGCCTCGAACTCGGCCTTCTTGGCCTCGGAGGCCTCGGTCTGGTTGAGCGCCTGCCATTCGGCGTAGGGCATGCCGTAGATGATCTCGCGGGATTCATCCTTCGAGAGGGCAACGCCGTCGGCTTCGGCGGCCTCGCGATACCAGTTGGACAGGCAGTTGCGGCAGAAGCCGGCGAGGTTCATCAGGTCGATGTTCTGGACGTCGCCGCGCTCGCGCAGGTGCCCGACCAGCCGACGGAAGGCGGCGGCCTCGAAATCGCGTTTCTGCTCGTCGCTGAGTTCGGTCATTGCATGGAACTCCGTGGGCTTAAAGCGCGTCGCGATTTTTCAGATTCGCTCCATGCGCTTTGGGTTTTTGATTTACGCATGTCTTGTCCCGAGAGACATGCATTGGGGCCCGTCACACCGGCCCGGTGCGCGAGCCGAACATCTTCACCTCGTGTATATCGGCACGGCGGTCGATGGCGTCAACGATGGGGGCCAGCCGCTCCACCCATGCAAGAGCGCCTTCGCGGTCGGCGATCAAGTCCTGGCGGATCTCGATCAGTGCGTGGGCGTAGCCGTTGACGATGGCGTGGCGGAACATGGTGTCGCCGCGCAGCGCGCCGTCATAGGGCTCGTTGTCGCCGACGATGAGCGCCTTGTCTTCGGCCAGCATATCGATCAGCGGCCGCGCCACGCGGTCGTCCAGATCCCACAGGATGCCGACATGCCAAGGCCGGATAAAGCCTTGCATGCGCGGGGTGAAGGAATGCACCGAGAAGATGAACGGCGCTTTCCCCGAGGCGTGGGCGACGGAGGAAATCATCGCGCCGACGGCATCGTGGTAGGGCCGATAATACCTGTCGAGCCGTTTCTCCCGTTCCGCATCGGCCATGGGATAGTTTCCCGGCACGATGGTGCCGTCATAGAGCTGGCGGATCAGCGTCGGGTCGTCCTCGCCGCGGTTGGGGTCAATCAAAAGCCGCGAGAAGCCGGCGAGCACGGCCGGCGCGTCGAGCGCCGCCGCCAGTTCGCGCGTCACCGTCTCGACGCCGATGTCGTAGGCGATATGGCGTTCGAATTCTTCGGCCGGCAGGCCGAGGCTGCCATACTCCTCCGGCAGGTCGCGGTGGGCATGATCGGCCAGAAGCACGATGCCTTTCTTGCGGTCGCCCTCGACGATGTCGAAAGGCGCGAAAACTGTGGATCGGGTCATCGGCTGAAAACGGTCTGTTCGCTGGCTACCAGGCAGGCTGGTATCGTCATTCCACGAAGAGGACGCAGGCGCAATGCCGTTGTTTGGCCAAGGTTTCTGCAAAAAATCTTGGATGGGGCGACTTATCGGGCGCCAAGCCCTTCTAAATCGATTGGAATTGAACAAAGCGGCGCGTTGACATGCGCCCGGAGTTTGCTGAAAAGGCTTCGAGAGATGCAAATGTGGTTCGCGAAGGGATTTGGAATGGGTTTCGCCGGCAGGCTGCGCAAGCGCCTGACCCTGCCGCTCCTGATCTTTGGCGCGGGTCTGTGCGTGGTCGCCGCGACCTCGTCGGCCCGGGCCGACTTCCGCGTCTGCAATGCCACGCAAAATCTGGTGGGCGTCGGCATCGGCTATCGCGCCAAGGCCGGCTGGATCACCGAAGGCTGGTGGCACATCGAAGGCTCGACCTGCAAGACGCTGATCGAGGGTCCCCTGTCATCAAGGTTTTACTATCTTTATGCAGAAGACGCCGAGCGCGGCGGGCGTTGGGACGGCCCGATCAACATGTGCGTGGCCGAGAAAGAGTTCAAGATCGCCGGCGTGAATGATTGCGTCGCCCGGGGCTTCCAGCRCGCCGGATTTCAGGAATATGACACGGGCGAGCAGGCAAGCTGGATGGTCCAGCTGACCGACGAGCCCGCAACGGGCGGCGCGCCAGCGGCCCCCGCTCCGGGAACAAACAGTCAATGAGACGTAACCGCAAGGTCAAGATCCTCGCCACCATCGGTCCGGCTTCCTCCTCCGAGGAGATGCTGAGAAAGCTGTTCGAAGCGGGCGCCGATGTCTTCCGCATCAATATGAGCCACACCGACCACGAGCTGATGCGCACGCTCGTCGGTCGCATCCGCGCCGTCGAGGCGGCAGTCGGCCGGCCGATCGGCATCCTCGCCGACCTGCAGGGGCCGAAGCTCAGGGTCGGCAAGTTCGCCAACGGCAAGGAAACGCTGACCGTCGGCCAGAGCTTCACGCTCGACGACAATCCGGAACCCGGCTCGTCCAGYCGTGTCTACCTGCCGCATCCCGAAATCCTGAGCTCGGTCGAAGCCGGTCACCGTCTTTTGATCGACGACGGCAAGCTGGAGCTCAAGGCGGTGAAGAGCGACGGCAAGTCGATCACTTGCACGGTCGTCGCCGGCACCGGCATTTCCGACAAGAAGGGCGWCAGCCTGCCCGACACCGACCTGCCGGTCGGYGCGCTGACCGAGAAGGACCGTGCCGATCTCGACGCGGTGTTGGCGGCAAGCGTCGACTGGGTAGCGCTGTCCTTCGTGCAGAGGCCCGAGGATCTGGCGGAGGCCCGCAAGATCGCGCGCGGCCGGGCCCTGATCATGGCCAAGATCGAAAAGCCGCAGGYGGTCGCTCGCCTGGCCGAGATCATCGAGCTCTCCGACGCGCTGATGGTGGCGCGCGGCGATCTCGGCGTCGAGATGCCGCTGGAAGCCGTGCCCGGCATCCAGAAGCAGATCACGCGCGCCGCGCGCCGCGCCGGCAAGCCGGTGGTGATCGCGACGCAGATGCTGGAATCGATGATCACCGCGCCGGTGCCGACCCGCGCCGAAGTGTCCGACGTGTCGATCGCCGTTTTCGAGGGCGCTGACGCGATCATGCTTTCGGCCGAATCGGCCGCCGGCGCCTATCCGGTCGAGGCGGTCGCCACGATGAACCGCATCGCGACCAAGGTCGAAACCGACCCGAATTATGCCGGCATCATCAACGCGCAGCGCTCGGAGCCGGAAGCGACCGGGGCCGACGCGATTTCGCTCGCCGCGCGCGAGATCGCCGAGACGCTGAGACTGTCGGCAATCATCTCCTACACGGCTTCCGGCACCACAGGCCTGCGCGCCGCGCGCGAGCGGCCGCAGGTGCCGATCGTGGCGCTGTCGCCGATCGTCAACACGGCGCGCCGGCTGTCGCTCTTGTGGGGCACGCATTGCGTCGTTTCGCCGGATGCGACCGACCTCGACGATATGGTCGACCGCGCCTGCCGCATCGCCCTCGAAGAGGGTTTCGGCAAGCCGGGCGACCGCGTCATCATCACCGCCGGCGTGCCACTGAGGACGCCCGGCTCTACCAACATGCTGCGCATCGCGTATGTCGGGTCGGAGACGCATTAAGGTAGATATTCAGGCGAGGCCGATCTGACCTGAATCTCGAGCCTTCGCTCGGAGCTTAGCCTGGCGCCAGTTCGGCGTCCGGCGCCTTGAGTTCCGGAAATCTCCCGGCGCCCTGGGTGTCGCCGGCGATGCGACGTTCCACAATGCTTGCGATTGCCTCGAGGTCGACGGCCTCGCCAGCCACTTTCCCGATTGCGCCGACGACGAGATCGGGCGCGATCCAGTCGGGCTTGTGGCCGAGATTGCGGACCCAGACGARCTCGGCGCCGGGAATGTCGCGCTCCAGGCCGACTGAATGGATCGTGGCGTAGACCACCTTATCGCGGTCACCCGAAATGACGACAGTCGGCGCCTTGATTGCGCGGTAGCCTGGCGAGGCCGCGCGCACATAATCGTATAGCTGGGCGACGTCGCGGGCGTTGGCGCGGAACRCACGCGGCCTCAGCACCAGCGGGATCGAGACCTCGCCGATATAGCCCTTGGGCACATGGTTCGGCGAAAACACGCAGGCCGTGGCGTTGCCGATCTGCAGCATGCCCGCCGGACAGGCCACGGTTTCGGAAAACAGCCAGCCGAGCACCGGAATGGCGGTCAGCTTGTAGTACCAGGCGGTCGCGCCGCCAGGCCAGGCATGGCTGACGGGCGCCAGGAAGACCAGGCCGAGCGTTTTTCCGGGATGYTTGCGGGCAAAGGCGGTGGTGATCGCGCCGCCGAAGGAATGGCCAACGATGATCGCCTTTTCGATGCCGAGGCGCTCCATCAGCGCAGCGGCTGTATCGGCCTGCGACGCCAGCGTTTCGTTGGTGYCGCGCTCCGACCAGCCGAACCCCGGCCGGTCGAGGAACAGCAACTCGGCGCGGCCTTCGAGCAGCGGCCGGAGCGGCAGCATCTGGTCCTTGAGGTTGGCGCTGGCGCCGTGGATGAAGACGACCGGCGGCAGATCAGCGCCAGCGGGCGCCGGCACACGCACATAATGGATGCGGGCGCCGTCGATGTCGGCGAATTCACCGTCCGGCGGATTGCGGCCCTCGATCAGCCAAGTGCCCGCACGGGCGATGCCGGCAAGGACGAAGAGGAATGCAGCAACGAGGAGGAGCGCGGTGAAGACGAGGATCATGCGGAGGAAGTGCGAGGCGGAACTAGTTGGGAGTAGGGGAGTAGGGGATTAGGGAGTAGGGGAGCAGGGTTTTGTGTTCCGCAACGCAATCTGCGCCACTCACTTACTGCCTTACTCCCCTATTCCCTTACTCCCCTAAAGATATCAAATGCCTTCGCCGGCCAGTTCTTCCGAAAGCGTCGAGACCTGGTCCTGGGCGCTGCGCATCATCGGATAGATGGCGAGTACCTTCTGCCAGRCTTCCAGCGCCGACTGCTTGTGGCCGGTTTCGGCCATGATCTGCGCGAGGCCGGAGAGAGCGCCGAAATGGCGGGRCTCGAGGTGCAGGGTGTGGTCGATGTCGGACATYGACTTCCCATAGTTCTTCATCAGGAAATGCACGGTGGCGCGGCGGTTCCAGCCTTCGGCATAATTCGGCTGCAGCGTCACCACCTGGTCAAGGAAATCGAGCGCGACGTCGTATTTCTGGTCTTCCGTCGCCTTCTGCGCCCATTGCATCATCAGGTCGATCGAGGCGCTGCCGGACTGGTTCCACTCATTCCAGATGCGGCCGGCGATGCGTTCGGCAGCCTTTTCGTTGCGCTCGCGCTTGAGATCGACAAAGAGCTGGTCAAGGCGGCCCTGCTTGGTCGGAGCGGGCGGCGGCGGTGTGATGGCAGGTGGAGGCGAATTGGCTGGCGGCGCGGCCTGATCTGCCGCCCATGCGGGCAGGGCTGTGCCGAAGAGGGGCAGGGYGGCGAAAAATGCAAAAAGAATCCGCATCACAGGAATCTAGTCCCGGGGCGCGGTTCGTCAAAATGATTTTTAGCGTGAAAGGGCCGGCGAACCGGCCATCGACATCAGCGGGCGCGCTGTTTTATGCATGTCGTTCGCCTAAAACCGCTGAGCACTTTTGGGCGACATGCATTTAAGCCGCGCGCAAGTCTCAGCCCTGGCGCGCCTTGTAGCGCGGAGCGGTCTTGTTGATGATGTAGATGCGCCCCTTGCGGCGAACCAGCCGGTTGTCGCGGTGACGCGCCTTGAGCGCCTTGAGCGAATTCTTGATCTTCATGGTCTTGCCTGTTCGGTCGAGGCCCGGTCCCGGGCCGAAATTTAAAGGCGCGCCCGAAAAAGCGCGCCCTGAACTTGCGTGGCTCATAAACGAGGAGCCTTGTCCGTGTCAACCGCAAGCGGGCGGCTCTTATGCTGCAAATGGCGCGCCGATCAAATATTCGCCATCCGGATCGCGCGGCATTGCGCGTCTCAGAGGCGGCTGGAATGGTGCGGCCCCGAGCGAAGCGACCGGAGACCCATCATGCGCCGCCTCATTCTGTCCGCCTGCCTCGTCGTCCTGGCATCGGCTCCGGCCGCCTGGGCCGAGGCGTGCGACCGCAACGACGACAGCCAGTCGATGATGACCATCTGCGCCGGGGTCGATTTTCAGGCGGCCGATGCCAAGCTCAACGCCGCCTACAAGGACATTGTCGGCCGCAATGGCGAGAAGGCCAACAAGTTGCTGCAGACGGCACAGCGCGCCTGGATCGCCTTCCGCGACGCCGAATGCGCCTATGCGACCGCCGGCAGCGAAGGCGGCTCCATCCATCCGATGGAGGTCTCGCAATGCCTGACGGAGCTGACCAACGAGCGCACCAAGCAGCTCACCTCCGGCCCCAGTTGCCAGGAAGGCGATCCGAGCTGCGCCAGTCCGGACGAGGACGAAGATCAGGATATGCAGTAGTCGCGGCGTCAGCGTCCGTTCGACGCAATTCCGGACATGCTTTTCCTGGCATTGCTTCAGCGACGAATCCGCGTGAAATGGCCCATCTTGCGRCCGGGACGCGATTCCACCTTGCCGTAGAGATGCAGCATCAGCTCGGGCTCGGCGAGCAGCGCCGGCACTTTCAACATATCGTCGCCGATCAGGTTTTCCATCACGCAGTCGGAATGCCGGGCGGGCGAACCGAGCGTCAGCCCGGCGACGGCGCGGATATGCTGCTCGAACTGGGAGACGATGCAGGCGGCTTCCGTCCAGTGGCCGGAATTATGGACGCGCGGAGCAAGCTCGTTGGCCAGCAGCGAGCCGTCGGCAAGGACAAAGAATTCCACGGCGATGACGCCGACATAGTCGAGCGCCGCGAGGATCTTTGCCGCTGCCTCCTTGGCCGCCGAGGCGGTTTCCGGACCGATCGCAGCCGGCAGGGTGGAAGTGCGCAGAATGCCTTCGCGATGGACGTTCTCGGCCGGATCGTAGGCGGCGATCCTGCCATCCATCCCACGCGCGGCGATCACCGAAATCTCGCGCTCGAAATCGACCATCGATTCGAGGATCAGCGGCACATTGCCCATCGCCTCGCAGGTGCCGGCAAAGCCGCCCGTTTCCATGTTGCGGAAGACGCGCTGGCCTTTGCCGTCATAGCCCAGGCGGCGCGTCTTCAGCACGCCGCTGCCGCTGAATTTTTTCAGCGCCGCAGTCAGCTCGTCGTCATTGTCGACGGGACAGAATTCCGCCGTCGGAATGCCGATGCCGTTCAGAAAATTCTTCTCGGCCAGGCGATCCTGCGCGACTTCGAGGGCGCGGGCCGGCGGATAGACGGGGACGCGCGCGGCGAGCGTCTCCGCTGCCGCAACCGGGACATTCTCGAACTYGTAGGTGACGACGGCGCTGGCGCCAGCCAATTCGGCAAGCGCTGCGGGATCGTCATAGGCGGCGACGATCTGCCGGTTGGCGACCTGGGCCGCCGGGCAATCGGCCTGCGGCTCCAGCACGTTGGTGCGGTAACCGAGGCGCGCGGCGGCCATCGCCAGCATGCGGCCGAGTTGGCCGCCGCCGATGATCCCGATGGTCGATCCCTGCACCAGGCTCACGGCGTGTCCGCCGGTTCGGTAGCGACCTTCGCGGTCTGGGCGGCGCGCCATGCGTCGAGCCGGGCCGCGAGTTTTTCGTCATTCAGAGCCAGGACCGCGGCGGCGAGCAGCGCCGCATTGGCGGCGCCAGCCTTGCCGATTGCCAGCGTGCCGACCGGGATGCCCGCCGGCATCTGCACGATGGAGAGCAGCGAATCCTGGCCGGACAATGCCTTGGATTCGACCGGCACGCCGAAGACCGGCAGCGGCGTCATCGCCGCCGTCATGCCGGGCAGATGCGCCGCGCCGCCGGCGCCGGCGATGATGACCTTGTAGCCGGCCGCCTTTGCGCCCTTGGCGAATTCATAGAGGCGGTCAGGCGTGCGGTGCGCCGAAACGATCAGCCTTTTGTGCGGAATGCCCAGCGCATCCAGCGTTTCCGCCGCCTGGCGCATCGTCGCCCAGTCGGACTGGCTGCCCATGATGATGGCGACGTCGGCACGCTGATCGGTCAAGGTTTCGCTCCCGGCGGCAAAGGCGCGCCTTAGCGGAATTCGCCGTCAGCCGCAAGGATGTGGTGACTACCGCGCACCGCCTCTTCGCGACAGTCGAAAGCATCTAGCAAGCCTTTAGCTCGGAGACACTGCCCGAACATCGTATGGTGACGCCTGACGCTGGGGCTAGTTAGCGATAGACAACATTYTCGAGAGTGCTGTCAGCATAGGCGTCTGAGTTTGTGAGGTGGCCATCATATGGCCCCACCTTATTTACGACGGCACCATTCTTGAAAACGATCTGAAGGCCGTGTTCAGGCTYCCAATCACATTCGCACTCGAGCGAGACATATATGCCATTATCACCATAGGGCCGGCGGCTAACGATGGCCTCTGCGCCAAGCTGAACGAATTGCCATATCTCAGAGGGCGAGCCGATAGATGGAAAATCATCTTCTGTTTCAATGCTTGCTTTGACGTCTAGATAATATTTGAAGATATGCGGTTCTGCAGCCGTTAGAACGGTATTGGGCGCTTCCAAGAAGTTTGCAATTGCTTCGTGGAAATCTTCAACTGGAGGATCTTCGTCGTATCCTTCAACGAGTATTCGGCATTTGTCCCCATTCATAACCGCCAACGAGATAGGATCGCTAACGTAGCAGCCGTCGCGTTCGTCAAATCTACATTCGCCAAGTCTTGGAATATCCATTTTTGCGGTCCTCCTAAGGGGGCAATAGCGAGGGACGGGAATCATCCATCGATGGAATTTCCGATGAAATAATCTATTCCACACCGCGAGCCTAGTCCGGCCAGCGCAGCGCGCCGGCAGAATCCTTGCGTGCCRCCTTCATTGCGTCCGCCGGCCGATCCTTTGCGGTCAGCACGGCCCGCATCTGCTCGGCGACGATCTCGGCCTCGCCGGGATGGAGGTTGCAGGGGTCGAGGAAGAAGTGGCCGCGCTCGACCTCGTGATTACGCACGATGACCGGCGGCGATCCGGCGGCAAGTGCTGCGGCGAGGCCGGCTGCGGTAAAGCGGCTTTCCGGGCGCACAAACACCTGGAGGCGGTCGAGCGGATTGGCGGTCGGGTCGGGGACGATCTGGGCGCCGATGCCGGGGATACCCTGGAGGGCGTCCTTCCACAGATTGAGCGCAGCCTCCTCGCGACGGCGGATGCCGGCATGGTCGCGCTTCTCCCAGGCTTCGAGCGCCGCCATGGTGCCGGCGATGCTTTCCTTGCCGACCTTCATGGCCCGGGCTACGCCGCGGTTCTGCAGATAGGCCGCTCGAACGAGGTCCTTGCGGCCGGTGACGATGCCGCTGGTCGGGCCGCTCAGGAATTTGTGGCCGCTATAGACGACGACGTCGGCGCCGCGAGCGAGAAAGCCGCGCAGGTCGTATTCCGAGGCGGCGTCGACGATCACCGGCACACCCTTGGCGTGACAGATCTCGCAGAACTCCTCCAGCGAAAGCATGCCGTATTGCACCGTGTGGTGCGCGACGACGTAAAGCGCCGCCGCCGTGCGCTCGTTGATCGCTTCGCGCACGTGGTAGTCCTGCGTGACGCTGACGGTGCCCGCCGGCACCACCTTGGCGCCGGYGACGCGGATCGACTGGTCGATCGGCGCGCCGTAGTTGACGATGTGGCCGAGCTGGATGACGACTTCGGACTTCAGGCCTTCGGTGTCGTCYGGCAGGCGCTCGATCGCCAAAAGATTCGTGCCTGTCATGGTGCCTGCGATCGCCATGGTGATGCCGCTGGCGCAGCAGGCGGTGATGAAGCCGGCCTCGCCGCCGGTCAGGCGCGCTACGACCGCGCTCGCGGCGCGCTGCAGATCGTCYATCTCCACCCATTGCGAGGCGATCTCGGCCATGGCGCGGATCGCCTCAGGAACGATGATCGAGGCGCCCAACGTCGTCATCGTGCCGGACACGTTGATRATAGGCCTCAAGCCCAGCCGCTCGCGAATCRTGGAGTTGGAGCCGGTGTCGGAATAGGTTTTCATGGCAGCAGGTCCAGTTGATGTCAGGCCGCGATCTCGACGACCGCTTCGATTTCGACAGTGATGTTGCCAGGCAGCGAGCCGACGCCGATCRCCGAGCGCGCATGGCCGCCGATCTTATCGAAGACATCGGCGAAGAGATCGGAACAGCCATTGACCACCTTGGGATGGTCGCTGAAGGTCGGCGTGGCGTTGACGAAGCCGAGCAGCTTGACGACGCGCACGATGCGGCTGAGGTCGCCCACCGCCGCATGCATCACGRCAAGCAGGTTGAGCCCGGTGAGACGGGCATGCTCATAGGCTTGCTCGACGGTTACGTCCTCGCCGACCTTGCCGGTAAAAAGCGTGCCGTCGGCGCGCAGCGGCCCTTGGCCGGAGAGGAAGATCAGCCGGCCGCTCTCGGCATGGGTGACGAAATTGGCAATGGGGGTCGGCGGCTCAGGCAGCGTCAGGCCGAGTTCTGCGAGCCGGGTGTAGGGCGTCATGGAAGAAGGCTCCCTTGGGCGCTTTTGCCCATGTCAGAAATGCGAGGCGCGGAAGCGCGCAAGGAAGGTACGGAGGCGCTMATTGGTGGTCTCCGCCGCGAGAACCTCTTTCGGCGGGCCGACGGCGCTGACGCCGCCATCGGCCATGAAGACGATGCGGCTGGAGGCATCGCGGGCGAAGGCCATTTCATGCGTCACCATCACCATGGTCATGCCGTCCTCGGCGAGGCTGCGCACGACAGCCAGCACCTCGCCGACGAGTTCCGGATCGAGCGCCGAGGTGATCTCGTCGAGCAGCAGGATCTTCGGCTCCATGGCCACTGCGCGCGCAATGCCGACGCGCTGCTGCTGGCCGCCGGACAATTCGGCGGGCAGGCTGTCGGCCTTGTGGGCGAGGCCGACCCGGCCCAGCCAATGCTCGGCGATCGAGCGCGCTTCCGCCTTGCTCTTGCCGCGCACCTTGGTGAGGCCGAGCATGATGTTGCCGGCGGCCGTCAGATGCGGGAACAGATTGAAGCTCTGGAACACCATGCCGGTCTCGGCGCGCATCGCGGCCAAGTCGCGTTCGCTGCGCCTCTGCCGCGCGCCGCCATCGCGAAATCCGACCTCCTTGCCGTCGATGCGGATCGAGCCGCTGTCGTAGCTTTCGAGAAAGTTCACGCAGCGCAGCAGCGTCGTCTTGCCGCTGCCRGACGGGCCGATGATGGTGACCACCTCACCCTTCGCCACCTTGAGACTGACCGAACGCAGCACCTCGACGGAACCGAAGGATTTCGAGACCTCGGCGATATCGAGCAGTGCTGGGCTGTCGTTGGAGTTGGTGGCCATCGTGCTATTCCCGGATGAAGGCGAAGCGCTGCTCGAGCCGCCGGCTGGCGAGCGAGAGCGCGTAGTTGACGGCGAAGTAGATGAGAGCGCCGAGGATATAGAGCGGCATCGCCTCATAGGTGCGGCCGATGACCTGGTTGACGGCCTGCATCAGATCGGTGATGCCGAGCAGCGAAACCAGCGCGCTGCCCTTCACCGCGTCGGTGACGCCGTTGATCCAAGGCGGCAGGAAACGGCGGAAGGCCTGCGGGAAGATGACGTAGGYGAGCCGCTGCCGGAAGGTCAGGCCGATCGCCATGGCCGCTTCCGATTGTCCCTTCGGGATCGAGGCGACCGCGCCGCGCAGATACTCGACGACCTGGGCTGTCTTGAACAGGGTCAGCGCCAGCACTGCGGCCCAGAAGGACTGCAGGTGAACACCGACCGCCGGCAGGCCGTAATAGACGAAGAAGATCAGCACCAGGATCGGAATGCCGCGGATGGTGTCGCTGAAGATGCGTACCGCCCAGCGCAGCGGCGTCGGTCCGTAGACGAGGCCGACGCCGAGGACGACGCCGGCAATCAGCGACAGCACCACGACCAGCAGCGATACCCACAGGGTCAGCGCGAAGCCTTGGGCGAGGAACGGCAGGGCATAGGCGATCTGGCCAAGCATCAGCGCGCCGTCCTGTACCAGCGCTCGACGAGCCGTAGCGCAAAGAGAAGGGCGTAGCCCGTTACCAGATACATCGCCGTCACCACCAGATAGACCTCGACGATGCGGAAGGTGTTGAAGTTGATCCACTGCGCGCCGTAGGTCAGTTCCGGCACCGAGATGACGGACGCGACGGACGTGTCCTTGAACAGCGAGATGAAGGTGTTGGAGAGCGCCGGCAGCGTGATGCGCATCATCGTCGGCAGCCGCACATGCAGCAGACGCTGCCATGGCGTCAGGCCGATCGCCTTGCCGGCGTCGATCTGGCCGCGCGGCACCGCCTCCAGGCCGGAGCGGAACACCTCGACCAGATAGGCGCCGCTGTAAAGGGCCAGAGTCGCTACGAAGGAGGTCTGCGCGCTGTAGGCGAGGTCGATGACGGTCGGCAGCCCGTAGAAGACCAGATAGACCAGCAGGATCAGCGGCACGTTGCGGATGAATTCGACGTAAGCCGCGATGACGCCGCGCACGACGCGCCCGGCCGAGACATACCAGACCGCCAGCACCAGCCCAATGACGATGCCGATGGCGATCGAGATCACGGCAAGCTCGAGGCTGAGCAGCAGCCCGCCCGAGAGCTTGTCGAAATGBCGCCAGATCAGGTTGAAATTGAGCGTGTAGCCCATGCGTCCGTCTCAATGGTCCAGCTTGGCGAAGCCCCAAGGATTCGCAATGACCGCAGCCGTGTCGAGGAGAAACAGGTGGAAGGACGTTTGCTTCGCCCTTCCACCGGCTGCGTCGGATAGCTTCGTCAGATGACCGGGAAGCCCGGGTGACGCGGCGGCGGCTCCTGGCCGAAATATTCCTTGAAGGCGGCGTCGTAGAGCGCCGTCTCGTGGCCGAACATGGCGATGGTGAAGGTCTGGTTGACGAAGGTCAGCCAATCGAGATCGCCCTGCCGAAGTGCCGCGCCGTAAAGCATCGAGTACCAGCTCTTGCCGGCATCGAAATATTTGTCCGGGTTGCGCGAGGCGAGCCAGCGCACGGTGGAGAGGTCGWCCGCGGCGGCGTCGACGCGCTTGGATTCCAGCGCCTGCAGCACGTTGGCCTGGGTGTCGATCTSCATCACCTGCGCCTGCGGCAGGGCGAAATGCACCGAGGTTTSCGCGTCGACGTTCTGCAGGATMGAGACGCGCGTGGCCGAGCCCGCCGCAAGCAGCTTGTCGAAGGTCTTGTTCTCGGAACCGGGCAGCGTGAGCAGCGCGACGCCTTCAACATAATATGGCCGCGAGAAGTGGATGAGCTGCGAACGCTGCGCGTTCATGGTCATGAACTGGATGGTGATGTCGACCTTGTTGGTGGTCACGTTGGGAATGCGCTGAGCCGGATCCTGCTGGACAAACTCGACCTTGGTCGGATCGTCGAACAGGCCCTTGGCGAGGATGCGGCCCATGGTGATGTCCATGCCGACCAGTTCGCCGGCATCGTTCTCGAAATGCCAGGGCGCGTTGGTGCTGCCGGTGCCGACTATCAACTTGCCGCGGTCGAGCACGGTGCGCAGCACGCTGTCGGATGCGGCCTGCGCGGCGGCCTTCTCGGCGCTGACCGCGGCCATGGCGCCGGCAGTGGCAAGCCCCGCCATTCCCAATTTCAAAAAATCCCGTCTTCCGGATGTGTCGTTCACGGCGACCTTCCTTTCGTGTTGTGTTCCCCTTTGAATGCACGCGCCGGTAATCGACATAGCAATTGTCTCTTACAAGAGACGCATGTATCCTGTACAAGACAGATACTAACATCAGGAAGCGACAATGCAAGATGGCAAAGCTCTGGCCGAATGGCAGGCCGCAAGTTCGGATGAAGAGAGGCCTGCGAATTCGCGCGAGAAGGGCCTGAACCGGGTTCTTCACATTCTGGACTTCCTGCACGCGAACCAGCGGGCGATCGGCATCGGCGAGCTGGCCAAGGGGCTCAACGCTCCGCGCTCGACGACCTACACGCTGGTGCGCGAACTGGTCGAAGCCGGTCTGCTGGAGATGGCCGGCGACGGCAACCGCGTCTATTTCGGCAAGAAGCTCTACCTCTATGGAATGGCCTATATGCGCGGCAACGACTTGCTGCGGCGCGGGCGGCAGGAGGTCGACGCGCTGTCGCGCGAGACCGGCGAGACCTCGGAACTCTGCATGCTGCAGAGCGGCCGCTACACGATCGTCCATTCGAGCCCCGGCACCCGCCCCTTCCGGATCAGTTCCGCCACCGGCTTGCAGATCCCGCTTCCCTGGACGGCTTCAGGCCGGCTGCTGCTTGCCGGCCTCGAACGGAGCCGCATCGAGGCGATGATCTCCGAGGACGATCTCATTCTGCCGGACGGCCGCAAGATCGAGCTCGACGATTTCATCGACGACATCGCAAAAGCCCGCGCCACCGGCTATTGCGTCACGTCGGGCCTCGTCGACGCCTATACCAAATGCCTGGCGGCACCGGTCTTCTCGGCGCCCGGCAAGGTCGAGGCGACGATGTGCCTGGTGGTCCCGATCGACACATCGCAGGAGCGGACAAGCGACCTGGTCGCGCTGCTGCGCGAGCGCGCGGCGCGGCTGTCGATTTCCTGATGCAACCGAAGCGGTAGTCGGATCAGGMGATGATGTCGGGGATGATGCGGTCTTCCAGCGCCATCAGCCGGTCCTTGAGCTGAAGCTTCTTCTTCTTCATGCGCTGGATCTGGAGCGGGTCGCAACCCATGGCGACCATCGCATTGATGGCGGCGTCGAAATCGGCGTGTTCCTGTTTGAGCCGGGAATATTCGAGGCGTATTTCAGCCTGTTCCTGTTCGGACATTATCTACCGTCTGCGCATGCATCGCCCAGGGATGGCGTCCGGGCGGGGCCGGTGGGGTTTGTGACCGGCGCGCCGCTGATATCACATTTCACATTGTCGTGGAATGCTACCACGCGGCATTCGACATCAAGATTGGTTGGTGGCAAACTGTCACGGTGCCGTCACAGTAGCGACCTGCGGTGGACGTGCCTGCGACGGCTGCAATCGAGGAAACCATGAAAGGGAGAACCAATCATGTCTCTTGCATCCCATCTTGACGAGTTGCAGCGGAAGCATGGCGACATCGAGCGCGAACTGACCGACGCGATGAACCATCCTTCTGTAGACGACCTCGAGATCGCGACTCTCAAGCGGCGCAAGTTGGCAATCAAGGACGAGATTGAAAAGCTGAAGGCGAAACCGACAGCACACTGAAGCTCCTTTAGACACACGCGCCATTTGCGGCGCAACTATCCTCCCGGTGGCTCTCAAGCCACCGGCGCTTGGGTTTTTTGCTTGGATTTTTTGCTAGTTTTGACGGCGGCGTAGGTCGGAAGTCCTCGGAGCCGGGCCGTCGGCTTCATAGTCTCGGCAACCGGGTCTGGCTGCCGATTTGCGCGATCGCCTGCCCATTGCCATTGACAAGCCTTCCCTGCTCCTCCACCTCATGCCCGGACCCTTGAGCATCTTCTGCTCCGAGCTAGAGGCGGCCGGCCATGACCGGATATTTTTCTTCTCCTTTCCCGCGCCGCGCATCCGTCGGCGTCGATGTCGGCGGCGTCATGGTCGGTGGGGGCGCGCCGGTCGTCGTGCAGTCGATGACCAACACCGACACGGCCGATGTCGACCAGACGGTCGCCCAGGTCGCCGCGCTGCATCGCGCCGGCTCGGAAATCGTGCGCATCACCGTCGACCGCGACGAGAGCGCCGCTGCCGTTCCGCGCATCCAGGAAAGGCTGGCCAGGCTCGGCGTCAATGTGCCGCTGGTCGGCGATTTCCACTATATCGGCCACAAGTTGCTTGCCGATCACCCGGCTTGCGCCGAGGCGCTGGCGAAATACCGCATCAATCCCGGCAATGTCGGGTTCAAGGAAAAGAAGGACCGCCAGTTCGCGGCGATCGTCGAAATGGCGATCAAGCACGACAAGCCGGTGCGTATCGGCGTCAACTGGGGCTCGCTCGACCAGGAACTGCTGACCCGGCTGATGGACGAGAACCAGGCCAAAGGCTCACCGCTCACCGCGCAGGAAGTCACCCGCGAGGCGATCGTGCAGTCGGYGATCCTGTCGGCCGAGATGGCGGAAGAGATCGGGCTCGGCCGCGACAAGATCATCCTGTCGGCCAAGGTCAGCGGCGTGCAGGACCTGATCGCCGTCTATACTGAGCTTGCGACGCGATCCAACCATGCGCTGCATCTCGGCCTCACCGAAGCCGGRATGGGCACCAAGGGCATCGTCGCCTCTTCCGCGGCGATGGGCATCCTCCTGCAGCAGGGCATCGGCGACACGATCCGCATCTCGCTGACGCCGGAGCCGAATGGCGACCGCACCCGCGAGGTGCAGGTGTCGCAGGAACTRCTGCAGACGATGGGGTTCCGCCAGTTCGTACCGATCGTCGCCGCCTGCCCCGGATGCGGCCGCACGACCTCCACGGTGTTCCAGGAACTCGCCCAGAGCATCCAGGCCGACATCCGCAAGAACATGCCGGTGTGGCGCGAGAAATATCCCGGCGTCGAGAACCTCAAGGTCGCGGTGATGGGCTGCATCGTCAACGGACCCGGCGAATCCAAGCATGCCGATATCGGCATTTCGCTGCCGGGCACCGGCGAGACGCCGACGGCGCCGGTGTTCATCGACGGCAGGAAGGCGGCGACGCTGCGCGGCCCCTCGATCGCGCAGGATTTCGAGAAGATGGTCGCCGACTATATCGAGCAGAGATACGGACACGGCAAAGCAGCGGCCGAATAAGCCGATGCAGCGTTTGCTAGAGCGGGTCATCGTTTCCCGGAAACGCCGAACCGCTCTGTTCGTTTGTTTCGACGCCATTGCGGACGGAAAACCCTTCCGCACCTTTGCTGAAATTGCTCTCGCGGCGGCGCTGATCTTTTCCTGCGGGCTGCTCCTGTCCGGTCAGGCACTGGCCGATCCGCCGCAATCGGCCGCCAAGCGGCTGATTTCCCGCGTCTGCGATCTGATCGAGGCTGAGGCCGAACAGAACGRCCTGCCCAAGGATTTCTTCGCCCGGCTGATCTGGAAGGAAAGCCGCTTCGACCCCAATGCGGTCAGCCCGGTGGGCGCCGAAGGCATCGCGCAGTTCATGCCGGGAACGGCCAAGCTGCGCGGGCTCGCCGATCCCTTCGACATCGAGCAGGCCATCCCGGCCTCGGCGAAATACCTTGCCGAGATGAAGGTGGGTTACGGCAATCTCGGCCTGGCGGCTGCCGCCTACAATGCCGGCGAGAACCGCGTGTCGCGTTGGCTGAGCGCGGGCGGCTTCCTGCCGATGGAGACCGAAAGCTACGTCTTCGACATCATGGGCGAGCCGGTCGACAAGTTTTCCGACACCGCTTACGCGGGAACCATCCAGCCGCTCGATGCTAAGTCGAGCTTCGCGGTCGCCTGCCGCCGGCTGCCGGTGATCATGTCGCAAACCGTCGCCATGGCCTCGATCAACATCAAGCCGTGGGGTGTGCAGGTGGCCGGCAACTTCCGCCGTTCCGCCGCGGTCAGCCAATGGCTGCGCGTGCGCGGCCGGTTCCCGACCCTGCTCGCCAACCACGATCCGGTAGTCAGCCGCGTGCGCACGCCGATCGGCCGGCGCGGCATCTATGCGGTCAGGATCGGCGCCGACTCCCGGGCCGAGGCGGACGGCATCTGCGGCAAGCTGCACAGCGTCGGGGGCGCCTGTGTTGTGATGCGCAACCGGTAGGTCGGCTGAAGCACGATATCTGGAAACGCTGGCGGGACAGCGCCCCCCTCTGCCCTGCCGGGCATCTCCCTCACTTGGGGGGAGATTGGCCGTCACCTCTGCTTTCGCCAATCTCCGAAGCAGCAGGACTGAAGTTGGGGAGATGGAGGGCAGGCCAGAGGGAGCGCGAAGGAACTGTGCGCTTGGTCGTTGGAAGCAATTACGCCGTCTTCGCCGCCACCGTTTCGCTGAGCCAAGTGCCGATCTTGCCGCCGAGGCGGTCGGGGGAGACCGGTTTGGGCAGATAGTCGTCCATGCCGGCCTCGATGCATTTTTCGCGATCGCCCTTGAGYGCATGCGCGGTGACACCGATGATCGGCGTATGGCTGCCGCTTTGCTGTTCGATCGCGCGGATGGCGCGCGTCGCCTCGTACCCGTTCATCTCCGGCATCGAGACGTCCATCAGCACCAGCCGCGGCCGCAGCGAGCGGTACATTTCAACCGCGGTGCGGCCATTGCCGGCGATGCGGTAGCTCAAGCCGAGGCCATTGAGGATCTGGCCGAAGACCAGCTGGTTCACGTCGTTGTCCTCGGCGATCARTATATCGATCGGGCCGCTCGGCGGGGCCGCCGATTCCGGCGCGGCGGGCACCGGAACCGCCGGGCCGCGGATGACGGTGAAGGCCGGCGCCGCCGTCTGGGCAACCACCGGCTCGCGCACGAAATGCGCCTTGGCGCCTTGCATGCGCGCCTTCTGGATGGCGGAAATCACGGTGCCGAGCAGCACCRCCGAACGCGCCGGCTTGGTGAGATGCGCGACGATGCCGAAATCGATCACCATCCTGCCGAAATCGACCTGGTCGACCGAAGTGAGCAGCACCACTGGAATGGAAGCGAGACGGCTGTCGGCGGCGATCGCCTTGGCGACATCGGCGCCGTTCATGCCGGGCATCTGGTAGTCGAGGATGATGCAGTCGACCGAGGCGCYGAGCTGGCAGGCGCGGTCGAGGAAGGCGAGGCCGACGGCGCCGCTTTCGGCCGCGGCGCAGTCGAAGCTCCAGCTCCGCAACTGCTCCAGCAGGATCTCGCGATTGACCGGGTTGTCGTCGATGACCAGCACGCGCGCGCCGGTGACATCCACCGGCACGATCTCGTCGCGCGCATCCTGCCTGTGCACCGGCAGCGGCACGGCGAACCAGAAGACCGAGYCGCGGCCGATCTCGCTTTCGACRCCAATCTTGCCGCCCATCAGGTCGACGAGGCGGGCGGAGATGGCCAGCCCAAGGCCGGTGCCTTCGTGACGGCGGGTCGAGGATCCATCCACCTGGGCGAATTTCTCGAACACGCTTTGCAGCTTCTCGGCGGGAATGCCGATGCCGGTGTCCTCGACGCGGACCTTGAGCTGCACCTTGTCGTCGACGACTTCGCCGCCGACATCGATCAGCACATGACCCTTCTCGGTGAACTTCACCGCGTTGCCGAGCAGATTGGTGACGATCTGGCGGAAGCGCCCGGCGTCGCCGAYGACGAAAGCCGGCAGGCGCGGATCGACGCGCACGATGAGCTCGAGGTTCTTTTCGGCCACGCGGGCCGAAACCAGGGTGGCCACGTCCTCAACGGCTTCGGCGAGGCGGAAGGGGGCGGGGTCGAGCGTCAGCTGGCCGGCATTGATCTTCGAGAAGTCGAGGATGTCGTTGATGATGGTGAGCAGCGCATTGCCGGATTTGACAATGACATCGGTGAAGGTCTTCTGGCGCGGCGTCAGCTCGGTCTTGGCGAGAAGCTCGGCCATGCCGAGCACGCCGTTCATCGGCGTGCGGATCTCATGGCTCATATTGGCGAGGAATTCGGACTTGGCGCGGTCGGCGGCCTCCGCCTTGAACAGCGATGCGGCGGTTYCGGCGAAGGCGCGGCGGATCGCGTTCTCCATCGGCCGGAAGATCAGAACCGCGGCGACGGCGATCACGGCAATCAGCAGGCCGCTCGCCCACAGGAGCAGCCGGTCGCTGGAGGCGTCGGCGAGATGCCGCTCGTCGTCGAGCGCGGTGCGCACGCGCACCAGCATCGGCTGGGCGAAGAGATCGTTCTGGTTGCGGATCTCGCGGTAGCTCCATTCATCGACTTTCTGGGCAACCGACATCAGATTGAAGTTGCGCACCATGTCGCGTGCCGACCAGAACAGATCGCCATTGACCGAAGCGGATTCGAGGGCGTTGAGCGTGTTCGTCGACAGGCGGGGCCGGATCGCCGCGAGCTGGGCGTTGAGGATCTCGATCTCGCCCATCAGGCGTTCGGAATGGCCGCGCGCGGCTGCGGTCAGTRCATCGCGGGTCTCGGCCCGCCAGGCGGTTCCGGTCGTCTCGGCGAAATTGGTGGCGTTGCGCAGGTCGCGGGAGAAGATGACGAAATTGCCGCTGAGAGCGTCGACCTCGTGGCGGTATGAATTCACGCGGTTGAGCGCGAACATGACGGCGGCCGAGGCCAGCGCAAAGACGAGCAATCCCGAAAAATAGCGAATCCGGATCGACCGGATGAAGGAGGAATACTCCGGCATGCGCAACCCCAACCCATACGCACAATTTTAGCGGTCGGGATTACGCTTGATTTACATTAAGATTTCGTTGGTGCCTGCGAGCGCCCAGCATAGACGCAGAGGATCAAGATCTGGGACCAGATCCGCGCGGTAAAATCTTGGCCAGATTTGACGCCTACGACGTCAGCTGTTCCGCGTCGCCACGAAAGTCGCGGCGGCCTTGAGCAGGGCCGCCCGCTCGCCATAGGGATCGAGCAGCGCATGCGCCTGGTCGATGAGGCCGTGGAGTTGCTCGCGCACCCAGTCAGGGCCGTGCAGCGCGGCAAGCGTCGCCTTGCCGGCGGTGGCGTCCTTCTTCGTCGCCTTGCCCATCTGCGCTGCGTCGGCGGTGAGGTCGAGCAGGTCGTCGGCAAGCTGGAAGGCAAGGCCGATGGCCGAGCCGAATTCGGCCAGCCTTTCGCGGTCGGCGGCGGGCGCGCCGGCGATGATGGCGCCGGCTTCGCAGGCGAAGCGGATCAGCGCGCCGGTCTTCATAGCCTGTAGCCGGATGATGCCGTCCTCGTCCGGCCGCTTGCGCTCGGCTTCGAGGTCGAGCGACTGACCGCCGACCATGCCGCCAGTTCCGGCAGCGCGGGCGAGCGCCAGCACGAGCGCCGCCCGGCGCTCGGCCGGCAGCGCGGTCGCCTCGTCGGCGATGATGTCGAAGGCAAGCGTCAGCAGCGCGTCGCCGGCAAGGATCGCGGTCGCCTCGTCGAAGGCCCTGTGCACGGTCGGCTGGCCGCGGCGCAGATCATCGTCGTCCATGGCCGGCAGATCGTCATGGATCAGCGAATAGCAATGCACGCATTCGAGGGCCGCGGCGACGCGCAGCGCCGCCTCGCCGTCGGCGGAAAAGAGCGCCGCGCTTTCCATGACCAGAAAGGGGCGGAGCCGCTTGCCGCCATTGAGCACGCCGTGGCGCATGGCCGCCATCAGGCGCTCCGGCCGGGCGATCTCCCCGGAAAGCAGGCGCGCATCGAGGATCTGCCGTAGCAGGAGCTCGATCGCGGCAGCGCGCGTAAACAGCGCCGTCTCGAAGGCCATCTGGTCGTCTTTCATCATGGCCGGGACCGGTAGCCGACACTCAGACATTGCGCAAGAAGCCCGGCGCCTTTATGCCGGGTGGGCTGATGGGCACGGGTGGGGCGGCTTGACGGAACCGATCGTCGATCATGAAACCGAAGGGCTGGACATGGTGCGACCACGGCGCCTGAACCGCGCCGGTCTCAAGCGCCTTGGCCGGCGCTGCCTGGTCGTCGCCATCGTTTTGGCGGCGATCCCGGTCGTGCTCACCTTCCTCTATCTGCCGCCCTTCGTGCATCCGTTATCGACGCTGATGCTGAAGGACCTCGTGACCTTCTCCGGCTACGACCGGCGCTGGGTGTCGATCGACGACGTGGCGCCGGTGCTGGCGCATTCGGTGATCATGTCGGAGGACGGGCAGTTCTGCTTCCATCGCGGCGTCGATCTCGGCGAATTGCGCGGCGTGGTCGACGATGCGCTAGCCGGCGAGGCGACGCGCGGCGCCTCCACCATCACCATGCAGACGGTGAAGAACCTGTTCCTATGGTCGCGGCCGCTGGGCAGCGTGCGCAAGGTGGTCGAGCTGCCTCTGGCCGTCTATTTCGACGCGGTGATGTCGAAGCGGCGCATCATGGAGATCTATCTCAACATCGCCGAATGGGGGCCGGGCATCTACGGCATCGAGGCCGCGGCGCAGCATCATTTCGGCGTCTCGGCCAAGCAGTTGTCGCGCCGCCAGGCAGCACTGCTCGCCGTCACCCTGCCCAACCCGATCGAGCGCAACCCGGCCAGGCCAGGACCAGGATTGAGGCGTCTCGCCAATCTGATCGAGCGACGCGCGGGGCGTTCCGGCGCCTATGTCGGTTGCCTCGATTAGGAGGAAGCGGCGCCGGCTCAAAAAAATTCAYGGCAGTGCTGGCCAAAACGGCGCAAGGCGTGTATAGGCACCCGACTTTCTCAGATTATGGCCTCGATGCGGCCMTTTCGCGAGGGTTGCCGGGGCATTTTGACCATGTAGTGGAGCATATCCATGGCCGTTCCAAAAAGAAAAACCTCTCCGTCGAAGCGCGGCATGCGCCGCTCGGCCGACGCCCTCAAGGCCCCGACCTATGTCGAGGACAAGAATTCCGGCGAAATGCGCCGCCCGCATCACATCGACCTGAAGACCGGCATGTATCGTGGCCGCCAGGTCCTGGAGCCGAAGGAAAGCTGAGAAGCTTCCACGGTTTGCGACGTATCGAAGACCGGCCAGTGGCCGGTCTTTTTGCATTTGGTCGTTGGCTGGTGGATTTCGGGCGCAGCTTTGCAGAGAATGGCGAGGCCAACCGGCTGACATTGTTGTTTCATTAGGTCTTACAGCGTGTTCGACGCCGCCGCTGAAAAGCCTTGACGGCGTGCTTGCCGGGCCCTTTACAAAAAGGGTGCCTCATTTGGAGACGCCAAGATGTTCGGTGCCATCCCGCTGCTGATTGTACCTTTCGTCCTCTACAATCTCGGACTGCTCGGATTGTTCGGCGGCGGCGACGATCCATGGGCGAGCGAAATGCTCTCGTTCCACATGATGTCGGGCGGGGTCTTCTCGATGAGGCTCGGCGATCTGGTCGTGCTGATCGGCCTGGTCTTCCTGTTCGTCGAGATGGTCAAGTCGGCGCGCACGACCAACGCCTCGATCATGGATCACCTGTTGTCGACGCTGGTCTTCATCGCTTTCCTGGTCGAGTTCCTGCTGGTGAAGGGCGCGGCGCACTCGGTGTTCTTCACGCTGATGATCATCGCGCTGTTCGACGTGCTGGCCGGCTTCTCGGTGTCGATGCGGTCGGCGAGCCGCGACATCAATGTGAATTAAAGCGCCTCGCGCTGAAACGTATTCAGACGACGCGCTTTAATTCTTTTTTGATGCATGTCGTTCCCCCAAAACCGCTGCGCACTTTTGGGCGACATGCATTGGGCCTCGTCGCAAGCCTCACGCCGTGGCTGCCTCGGTCTTGCGGGCGCCCACAGCTTCGTAGGCTGCCTRCAGCTTTTCGCGCACGCCGGGCGTGCCCGGCGGCGTCTTTGCCGGGGCGCCGAGATGTTCGTGGCGCAGCTCGTCCATGAACTGTTCCCATAGCGGCGGACCGCCTTTTTCGAGAAGCTCGGCGCGGATCGAAAGCTCCTCGCTGACCGGCAGCCAAACCCGGCCCCAGGCGCCAAGATGCGCCATGATCGGCACCAGGGTGATCGCCATCTCGGTCAGGCTGTAGATCGCCTTCTGCTTGTGGCTAGGATCGTMGGCCTTAGTCAGCAGGCCGAGCTCCATCAGCCGCTTCAGCCGGTCGGCCAGGATGTTGGAGGCGATGCCCTCCAGCGAGCCGTTGAGCAATTCGCGGAAATGACGCCTGCCGCCGAAGATCATGTCGCRCAGGATGATCAGGCTCCAGCGATCACCGAAGACCTCGAGGGACAGATTGATCGGACAGCCGGAACGGTGCTCGGTGTTCATGCGTTACTCCAAAACCGGTTGCATTATGATATCGGTCCGACTATCGTGCAACTGATTGCAAAACACAATCAGATTGAGATGGGAGGAGAAGAGGATGGCCGCTTTGCCGCCCCCAGAAATCGCCTCGGAGAGTTTCGGCAATCCGGCCGATCCGCCGATCCTTTTGATCATGGGCGCCATGGCCTCGATGCTGTGGTGGCCGGAAGATTTCTGCCGGCAGCTCACCGAACGCGGCCGCTTCGTGATCCGCTACGACAATCGCGATACCGGGCGGTCGACCAAATACACGCCGGGCGCGCCGCCCTACACGTTCGAGGACATGGTGGATGACGCCATTCGCGTGCTCGACGATCACGACATCCTTAGAGCGCATGTGGCCGGCATGTCGATGGGCGGCATGATCGCGCAGACCGTCGCGCTGAAATACCCCGAGCGCGTCAGCGCGCTCACCGTGATCTCCAGTTCGCCGCTCGGCGTCGATACGTCGGGCCTGCCCGGAACGACCGAGGCCTACAGGAAGCAGGCGGCGCAGGGCGCGACTGTCGACCGGTCCAATCGAGCTCAGGTGCTTGATTTCATGGTCAGGAACTCACGCGCGCTGGCCGGCACCGCGCATCCGTTCGAGGATGCGGAGGTGCGCGCGCTGGTCGCGGCGGACTTCGACCGCTCCGGTGGATTRCTCAGCGCGATCAATCATTTCCTGCTCGGAGGCGGAGGCCAGAAACGGCACATACAGGATCTAACCGTGCCGTTGCTCGTCATCCATGGCACCGCCGATCCGCTCTTTCCGGTCGAGCATGGCGAGGYGCTGAGCAAGGCAGTTCCCGGCGCCAGGCTGGTGCGGGTCGAGGGTGGCGGCCACGAGCTGCACCGCGCCGACTGGCCGCAAATCATCGAAGCGATCGCGACGCATCGCTAGCCAAGGAAGGCTTGACTCTATCGGTTTATGAAAATAGTTAAGTGATCACTTCAGTATTGCTTCGACAGTTTGACCGAGAGCGCCAAAGAATGTCCCTGACGCTGCATTTCCACCCGCTCGCTTCCTTCTGCTGGAAGCCGCTGATCGCGTTCTACGAGAACGACACATCCTTCACGCCGGTGATAGTCGACCTAGGCGATGAAGAGTCGCGCGCGGCCTTCCTGAAAATATCGCCTACCGGCAAGATGCCCGCCCTGCGGGACGATGCACGGGACCGCACGGTGCTTGAATCGACCATCGTCATCGAATATCTCGCCGCCCATTACCCGGGACCGGTCGGGCTCATTCCCGCCGACATCGACCTCGCCATCCAGGTCCGCCAGACCGACCGCTTCTACGATTTCTATGTGCAGGAGCCGATGCAGAAAATCGTCGGCGACCGGCTGYGGCCACAGGACAAGACCGATCCGTTCGGCGTCGGGCAGGCGCGGGAGCAGCTGCGCAATTCCTACGCCATCATCGAGAACGAGATGAGAGGAAAGACCTGGGCGGTCGGCGAGACCTTCACCATGGCCGACTGCGCGGCCTCGCCGGCGCTGTTCTACGCCAACAAGGTCGAGCCGTTCGGCGACAATTTCCCCGCCGTGAAGCGCTATCACGACCGCCTGCTCGAACGCCCGTCCTTCGCCCGCGTGATCGAGGAAGCCCAGCCCTATTTCAAGCTCTTCCCCTACAATGATGGCTAGCCGGCGATGCTGCACGATCCCGCCCAGCTCGACCTGATGTTCCAGGCGCTCGCGGATCCCGCACGGCGTCAGATGGTGGAGCGGCTGTCGCGCGGTCCGGCCTCGGTCAGCCAACTGGCCGAGCCGTTGGCGATGTCGCTATCGGCCGTCGTCCAGCATCTCAACGTACTCGAGGCGAGCGGCCTGGTGCGTAGCGAAAAGCTCGGCCGGGTACGCACCTGCCGGATCGAGCCGAAGGCGCTGCAGGCTGCCGAGCACTGGATCAATGAGCGGCGCCTTGCCTGGGAGCGCCGGCTCGACCGGCTCGGCGATTTTCTCGCTGATACCGAGGATGAAAGCTGAAGGGAACCGTCATGACCGAACGATCCGTCGTCCATTCCACCTTCGTCATCGAGCGCCTCTATCCGGCGGCGCCCGAAAGAGTCTATTTCGCGCTGAGCGACCCGGCGGCCAAGAAGCGCTGGTTCGTCGATCCCGACAACCCGATGCCGAGCCGGCACGAAATGGACTTCCGCGTCGGCGGCAGGGAGGTGAATGCCGGTTGCCCGAGCGACGGCCAGATGCATTTCTACAATGCGGTCTATCAGGACATCGTACCAAACCGGCGCATCGTCTACAGCTACGAGCTGCTGTTCGGCGAAACCCGGGTCTCGGTATCGCTTGCGACGATCGAGCTGGTCGCGGAAGGCAAGGGTACGCGACTTATACTGACGGAGCAGGGAGCGTTCTTCGACGGCCACGATACGCCGGCCACTCGCGAGCATGGAACGGGCGAGCTGCTCGACGCGCTTGGCGCTGCGCTGGCCTCCGGGATCTGATGGTGGAATTCTAGCTTCCGGGCGTGCCGATCTCCTCGACTTCCCAGAATTGATCGAGCCAGACGTTGAGCCTGAGAAAGCCGGCGGTGCTGACGGTGTAGACGCGCCTGGTGCCTTCGGCCTTGGCGTTGACCAGGCCGGCGTCGAGCAGGACTTTCAGATKCTGGGAAACGGCCGGACGTGAAACGGGCAACCCGGCCGCCAATTCATTAACCGTCTTCGGGCCGCGCCGGAGCTCTTCCAAGAGATAGCGCCGGTTGGGATCGGCTATCGCCATGAAGGCGTCGGAAAACATCATTCCTTATTTGTGAGGCAAAGTTTTCCAAATCTCAACTATCGGTTTCAACCTTTCTGCGCGGATCGAGACGCAAGGCTTCCGGCGTGACGGCACGGTCGGCCGGCTGCGTCTTGAAGGCATCGCGGTCTTCAATCGGCACAGGCGCGCGGGCCTGGATACGCAGCAGCGTGTAGCCGGCGAGGCAAAGATGCGCGAAGGCGGTTGCGAGGAAGAGCCCTTCCGGGCGCAAGCCCATCAAGGCAGCGGCCAGCAGCGGCCCGATCATGGTGCCGAAACCGTAGAGCAGAAGCAGGCCGCCCGAGACCTTGACGAAATCCTCGGCCCGGGCGTGGTCGTTGGCGTGCGCGACCGCGATCGAATAGAGCGTGTAGGCGAAGGCGCCGTAGGCGGCGGTCAGCACGATGACGAAGACGCCCGAATGCGRCTCGAACAGGAAGATCAACAGCGCAAACAACGCCGCGCCGAAGGCCGCACCCGCCAGCACGAAGCGGCGATCGGTTGTATCGGACAGCCGTCCGGCCGGGAGCTGCATGGCCGCGCCGGCGATGACCACAAGGCTCATCATCAGCGCGATCTCGGCGGTGGAGATGCCGATGCGGGCGCCATAGACGGCGCCGAGCGTGCCCCAGGCGCCGTTGGCGATACCGATCAGAAGGCAGGCCACCGCCGACACCGGCGAATTCACGTAAAGGCCTTTGACGTCGAGCTTGACGTCCTGCAGCGGTTTGGGGTGCGACTGCGTCGAGACGGCGGTCGGAATGAGCGAAAGGCAGAACAGGATGCCAGTGATCATGAACAGCGAGGCCGATTTCACGTCGCCGCCGGCGACGATCATCTGGCCGCCCATGATCGAGGCGTAGGTGACCATCATATAGAGGCCGAAGACGGTGCCGCGGTTCTCGTTGGTGGCCTTCTCGTTCAGCCAGCTTTCGATGACCATGAAGGCGCCGGCCATGGTGAAGCCGGTGAAGGCGCGCAGCAGAATCCAGAAATACTCGTCGATGATGAGGCCGGTGAGCAGCGCAATGATCGCTCCCGACGCGGCAAAGGCGCCGAAGGCTCTGACATGGCCGGCGCGGCGCACGAGGCGCGGCGCGAAGAAACAGCCGGTGACGAAGCCGCCGGCCCAGGCCGTACCCATCAGGCYGAGCGAAGCGGTCGAGAACCCTTCTACCTGTCCGCGCAGCGGCAGGAGCAGGCCGTGCAGACCGGAAGCCGCCAGCAGAAACGCCGTGCCGCGCAGCAGCGAGAGGATCGGTCGGTAGGTTGCGAACATGGGCTGATCCAGCTGGGAATTTCGAGGCGCAGGTCTGGCAGTCGCATTCGGGCTTTTCCGGGGCGGGCAGGCACGCCGCGCGGATTATCCCCGGCGAAACAGCGCCTCGGCCGCGGATTTGGTGGCGCCCTTGGCTGCCCGCTCGGCTTCCAGCCTGGCGATCTCCTCGCGCAGCAAGTCAATGCGCTCGGACAACTCGTCGACGGACAGCAACGAGAGATCCTGGCCGATCTCGTGCGGGCGCGGCTTCTTCCTGGGTTCGTCGTCGAAGATCGCCATCGTCGCTCTCCCTCACTTGGCCATTTGCCTGATCCGGCAATCAGCATACATAGGGCGGGGGCGCGGATGCAAACGGGCCGGCGACGAACCGGCATAGGAGATCGGACACTATGGCAAGCGGACAGACGATCCCGGCAAAGATGACGGCCATCGCGATCTCGCAGCCCGGCGGCCCCAAGGTGCTGAAGCCGGAGACGCGCGACGTGCCGGCGCCTGGCCCCGGAGAGATCCTCATCCGCGTGCATGCCGCCGGCGTCAACCGGCCGGACGTGCAGCAGCGCAAGGGTGCCTATCCGCCGCCGCCGGGCGCCTCGGACCTGCCCGGCCTTGAGGCGGCCGGCGAGGTCGCGGCGCTCGGCGACGAGACATCGCGTTGGCGCGTCGGCGACCGGGTCTGCGCGCTGACGCCGGGCGGCGGCTATGCCGAATATGTCAAAGTCCATGCCGGCAGCGTGCTGCCGATCCCGGCGGGCTTCACCTATTCGGAGGCCGCCGCCGTGCCGGAAAACTACTTCACCGTCTGGCACAATGTGTTCGAGCGCGGCGGGCTGAAGAAGGGCGAGACGCTGCTCGTGCACGGCGGCTCGTCCGGCATTGGCACCACGGCCATACAACTGGCGTCGGCGTTCGGCGCCTATGTCATCACCACGGCCGGCAGCAAGGAGAAATGCGACGCCTGCCTGAAGCTCGGCGCCGACCGGGCGATCAATTACCGCGAGCAGGACTTCGTCAGCGAGGTCAAGGACGCAACCGGCGGCAAAGGCGCCGATGTCATCCTCGACATGGTGGGCGGCGACTATGTGGCGCGCAACTATGACGCAGCGGCGGTCGAAGCGCGTATCGTCCAGATCGCCGTGCAGGCCGGCGCTGTCVCAAGCGCCGACTTCGCAAAACTCATGGTCAAGCGGCTCGTCCATACGGGCTCGACACTCAGGCCGCGCACGGTCGAGTTCAAGGCGGCCATARCAGCCGCTCTCGAGGCCCAGGTTTGGCCGCTGCTCGGCACCCGCAAGGTGGCGCCGGTCATGGATATGATCTTCCCGCTGACGGAAGCCTGGCGGGCGCATGAGCGGATGGAGGAGGGCGAGCATATCGGCAAGATCGTGCTCGACGTCGGCTAGGCTGAGCGCTTCGCGCAATCTTCGGCGCCGCCTCGATCCGACCTGAATCTCGACACCCTGGGGATGTCGCACGCCCTGCGGCAGGCCGTTCAAAATATCTTAATGCTGCATTGCAACAAATGCATTGCCGGTATGCAAAAGCATCCGTTCAATTTCTGGGCAGCGGTGCCTATCTACGCGCCATCGCAACGAATGATCCAGATGAATGGAGGACTGAAATGAACCCGATCCGCRCTTTCCGCAACTGGCGCCTCTACAACGRGACCGTGCGTGAGCTGAACCGGCTCAACGCCCGTCAGCTGAACGACCTCGGCATCAACCGCGCCGACATCGAGAAGATCGCCCGCCAGGCTCTTTGATTTCAAGCGCGACCCGGCCGACAGGCCGGGCCGCGGCCGCRAAGCCAGAGCCGTCGCAGACGCTTGCTCGTCTCCGGTTCCGAACCCGCTGGACCCTGTCCAGCGGGTTTTGTCTTTTGGAACGCCGGTTCGCTCCTTCCCAAAAACATTGCGAAATCGTTGCGGAGCGTTTATATACGCCGCGAATTTCCCATTTTGGTGGCTCTAAAACCACCGCCCGCGCGGGAACGCGGGCGAACGAGAAGGATTTTTTGATATGGCCAATACGTTGCTGATGCCCAAGGCCACCGCCGTCTGGCTGGTCGACAACACCGCGCTCTCCTTCGAGCAGATTGCGCAGTTCTGCGGGCTGCATCCGCTGGAGGTCAAGGCGATCGCCGACGGCGAGTCGGCGCAGGGCATCAAGGGGATGGACCCGATCATCACCGGCCAGCTCACCCGCGACGAGATCGCGCGCGGCGAAAAGGATCCGAACCATCGTCTGAAACTGTCCGAGCCCAAGGTGCGAGTGCCGGAATCGAAGCGCAAGGGTCCCCGTTACACGCCGCTGTCGAAGCGTCAGGACCGGCCGAACGCCATCCTCTGGCTGGTGCGCAACCATCCCGAGCTCAAGGACGCGCAGATCGCGCGGCTTGTCGGCACCACCAAGTCGACGATCGAGCAGATCCGCGAGCGCCGGCACTGGAACTCGGCCAATCTGCAGCCGATGGATCCCGTGACGCTCGGCCTGACCTCGCAGATCGACCTCGACATGGAAGTCAACCGCGCTTCGCGCGGCCGCGAGCAGGCGCAGCCGGTCGCCGGCGACACGCTGCTGCCGGCAGCGCTGACCGAACGCCTGACGCCGGCTCCGGAAAAGCCGAAGGACGAGGATCAGGAGCTCGATCCCAACGCCGTCTTCGCCAAGCTTTCGGCGCTGAAGTCGAAGGACAAGAAAGACGACGAGGAAGAGGAATAAGATCTCTAAGGCGCTCGATTCCGTTTCGACGCGACGCGACGCGCTTTTCTCAAAACCGCTGCACTCTTTTGGGCGGCTTGAATTGACCCGACAAAAAAGCCCGCTTCGCGCGGGCTTTTTTGTCGGCGGGCGGCTGGGGAGGAGTCAACTGCGCRCCGCGCGGTCGGGCGCCATGCCGTAGTCTTCGCTGCGCTCCACGGCGCGATAGAAGTCGGCAAGCTGTTTGCCGCGCTCCGGCTTGTAGATGCGGCCGGCGATGACGACCGAGGCGATGCGGTCGATACGGAAGGCGCGAAAATCGTCGCGCATCTCGCACCAGGCGACGAGAGTCCAGACTTTGCTCCAGAACCACAATCCCAACGGCCTGATGTCGCGGGCGGTGCTGCGGCCGGCCTCGTCCGAATAGTCGATGGTAAGCACCTGGCGCTTCTCGATGGCGCGCTCGATCAGGTCGATCGCCTCGCGCGCGGCGTCGCTCACCACCCACATCGGCGTGTGGATCTCGGTGCGGGCGATGCGGTCCTTCTCGGCGTCGGGTAGCACGGCGCCGATCTTGACCAGCGCCTCGTCCGCCGCCCTAGCCATCGCCGCGCCGCCGAAGGCGCGCACCATGCGCGCGCCGGCAACCAGCGCCACGATCTCATCACGCGTGAACATCAGCGGCGGAAGGTCGAAGCCCTCCCTCATCATGTAGCCGACGCCGGCCTCGCCGTCGATCGGCACCCCCGTCGACTGCAGGTCGGCTATGTCGYGATAGATGGTCCGCTCGGAAACCTCGAGCCACGTGCCGAGTTTCTGCGCGGTGACCAGCCGGCCGCCACGCAGATGCTGCACGATCTGGAAGAGTCTGTCGGCGCGGCGCATCGTTTGACCCCTTGGTTTCGGTTCTATGCTCGCCGCGGTCCCAAAGCCGGTTCCCGCAGGTTCGAGGCTGCCTCATAACGCAAGCCTCCTGACAACATACTGTCAGGAGGCGGCAGCCAATCCACCCGGAGCCAACGGCGTCTTCCCGGACATCCAGTATTTCAACCGCCATTACATCTGGGCGCGGCATGGGCTCCATCCAAGTCGCAGCCCAAAAAATTTCAATTCTCGCGCACGCGGCCGTCGTACAGGTCCGGCCAGCCGATGTCCTTGCGGATGTCCGCCGGCAAGGTGTTCAGAAAACGCACGGTGCGGATCTCGTTCCGCACCGTGCGGATCCTGCCGACATAGTGCTGCACGCCGCGCAGTATCGTAAAACCGTTCATGACAAGGCTCCTCTTTTTCGATGGGAGCAGTATCTCACACCCCTGCTGACAGCAGTCTGTCAGCAGCCTGGCAGGGCTGCCGCAGCGGCGCGGGAAAGCTTGGCGAAGCGTCGGGAAAAGATTGTTTGTCAGGAGCGACGGGCTGCAAGAACCGCTTTGACAGCCGGCGGCGATGCTGGTCAAAGGCGGCATGACGAAACTTCTCGCTCTTGTCATCATCGGCATCATGCTCATCCAGGTCATCAAGCCGCTCGGCTGGCCGGGGCTGAGGCGCCGCAGCGACTTCTGGAAGCTGGCGCTGCTTGCGATGGCCGCGATCTCGCTCGCGGCTGTGCTTGGGCATTGGGCGTGATGGGGATATAGCCTGCCGCTCCCGCGCATGTTTCTTCCAAGGTGAAAGAGCCGTCACGCGCAGCAATCCGGGCTAGCCTTGCCCTGGTCCTGATATTCGTCGTGCAGCCGTACCCAATCCATCAGGCCATGATAGGGGCCGGTCTCGTCGCGGCCCYTTGGYGTCATGTCGAGATAGTGGTAGGCGCCGATCAGCGCATCGCCGCCGCGGGCACGCGACATGAAGGTAAGGAAGATGTCGCCGCATTCGTCGCGATAGAAGACGCTGGTGCCCGGCAGGTCTTTCGATCTCAGCGGGCGCTTCTCGAAATTGTAGACGGTGTCGCCGGCTGCGATCTGGCGGTCGGTGAAGGAAACCTGCATGTCGAAATTGAAGTCGGACGCATAGGACGACACCCAGTCGAACTTCCAGCCCATGYGCTGCTTGTAGGGCAGGAGCTCGGCCAGGGGTGCCCGTGAGACGACGACCAGCGAAACGTCGTGGTGCTTGAGATGCTGGTTGGCGCCGTCGATATGGTCGGCCAGGAACGAGCAGCCCTCGCAGCGATGGTCGGACCCCGGCGTCATCATGAAATGGTAGACGATCAGCTGGCTCTTGCCGGCGAACAGTTCGGCGAGGCGCCTCGGTCCCTRCTCGCTTTCGAAGACATAATCCTTGCGAAGCTTCAGCCAGGGTAGTTGCCGCCGCTCGGCGGCGATGCGGTCGCGGAACCGCGTCAGCTCCTTCTCGCGCTCGAGGTGCCTTTTGTGCGCCTCGAACCAGTCCTCGCGGGAAACGACGGCATTGCGATGCATGAGTATCTCCTGTCCTCTCCTGCCAAGGACGTTCGGCATCGGCGCGATCCGACATGGCCGGCGCGCTTTCCGACGCAGCATCAGAAGTGGGAATGCCGGCCGTGAAAAGCAAAGCCCGGGCGATGGCCCGGGCTGGGTGCTACGAATTGCAGGGGTAGGATCAGGCAGCTTTTTCCAGCGCCGGCTGCCACTTCCCGAGTGCGGCGAGGTGGTTCATATGGGCGCGGTGGAWGAAGGCAGCCTGGCCTGCGGCGACGTTGGACGCCTTGCCGCTCCAGGCCTTCTGCGCGGCTGCCTGCAGGGCGCGGCCGTAGGAGAAGCTGAGCTTCCACGGATGCGGGCCGATGACGTTGATGGCGTTGAGGTTGGCTGTCGCCTGCTCGTCATCCTGGCCACCGGAGAGGAAAGCAATCCCCGGTACTGCCACCGGCACGGTTTCGCGGAACAGCTTGATCGTCTTCTCGGCGACATCTTCGGGATTGTCCTTCTTGCCCGATTTCTTGCCGGAGATGACCATGTTCGGCTTGAGGATGGTGCCTTCCAGCACCACGCGCGCGGCATAAAGCTCGCCATAAACCTTCAGCAGGGTCGCCTTGGTCACCTCATAGCAGGTGTCGATCGAATGGGCGCCGTCCATCAGCACCTCCGGCTCGACGATCGGCACGATGCCGGCCTCCTGGCAGAGCGCGGCATAGCGGGCGAGTGCATGCGCGTTGGCGCCGATCGAGGTCACCGAAGGCACGCCTTTGGCGGTGTCGATATCGATCACCGCGCGCCATTTGGCGAAGCGGGCGCCGAGTTTGTAATAGTCCGCCAGCCGATCGCGCAGGCCGTCGAGACCCTCGGTGACGGTGTCCCCGGGAAAGCCGGCCAGCGGCTTGGCGCYGAGGYCGACCTTGATGCCCGGAATGGCGCCGGAGGCCTTGATGATGTCGACGAGCGGCGTGCCGTCAGCGGCTTTCTGACGGATCGTCTCGTCATAGAGGATAACGCCGGAAATGTACTTGGTCATCGCCTCCGTGGCGCGGAACATCATCTCGCGGTAGTCGCGCCGGTTGTCGGCGGTCGATTCGACGCCGATCACGTCAAAGCGCTTCTTGATGGTGCCGGAGCTCTCATCGGCGGCCAAAAGGCCCTTGYCATCGGCCACGATCGCGGCGGCAATGTCTTCGAGACGTTCGCTCATGGTGCTCTCCTTGACGGTTATGTTCCGCGCCTAGCAGAACACTACAGCCAAAGGAATGACGCCGGAAAGCTCGAATCGATTGAAAGGATTCCAGACCTGAACCGGCCCGCCCACTGTTGATCGTGTGATGTTTCCGGCCAGATTTCTGCACCGCTAGGCGTTGCCGCCTGGCGCCAAAATGGGTTGCTTCACCGCAATTCCGGACAGAAAACCGCCCGGCACYTTTCGGAATTGCTTTAGCGCTTCAGCACCTCGACGCCGGGCAGCGGCTTGCCTTCCATCCATTCCAGGAACGCGCCGCCGGCGGTCGAGACATAGGTGAAGTCGTCGGCGACGCCGGCATGGTTGAGTGCGGCCACCGTGTCRCCGCCACCGGCGACCGACACCAGCTTGCCGTCCTTGGTGCGGGCCGCGRCATGCTTCGCCGCTGCCACCGTGGCCCGATCGAAGGGCTCGATCTCGAAGGCGCCGAGCGGGCCGTTCCAGACCAGCGTCGCGGCGCGGTCGATCCAGTCGGTGACGGTATTCACCGTCTTTGTGCCGACATCGAGGATCATGCCGTCGGCCGGCACGGCCTCAATGGCGACGGTTTCGCTCGGCGCGCCGGCCTTGAATTCTTTTGCTACGACGCCGTCGGCGGGCAGGATGATGGCGCAGCCGGCTTCGGCCGCCTCGATCATGATCTGCTTGGCGGTGGAGGCCAAGTCATGCTCGCACAGAGATTTGCCGACATCGGTGCCGCGGGCGGCGAGGAAGGTGTTGGCCATGCCGCCGCCGATGACCAACGCGTCGACCTTCTTCACCAGATTCATCAACAGGTCGATCTTGGTCGACACCTTGGCGCCGCCGACGATGGCGACCACCGGCCGCACCGGATTGCCGAGGCCCTTTTCCAGCGCGTCGAGCTCAGCCTGCATGGTGCGGCCGGCATAGGCCGGCAGCCGGTGCGCCAGGCCTTCGGTCGACGCATGCGCGCGATGCGCGGCGGAAAAGGCGTCGTTGACGTAGACGTCGCCATTGGCGGCGAGTTTTTCGGTGAAGGCCGGCTCGTTCTTTTCCTCGGCCTTGTGGAAGCGGGTGTTCTCAAGAAGCAGGACGTCGCCATCCTTCATGGCGGCGACGGCGCTTGCCGCCTTGTCGCCGATGCAGTCTGCGGCAAAGCCGACCGGGCGGCCGAGCACCTCGGCCGTCGCCCGGGCGATCGGCTCCAGCGAGAACTCGGCCGACGGACCATCCTTCGGACGGCCGAAATGCGCAAGCAGGATCACCTTGGCGCCCTTGCCGGAGAGCTCGGAAATGGTCGGCGCGATGCGCTCGATGCGCGTGGCATCGGTCACCTTGCCGTCGGCAACAGGCACGTTGAGGTCGACACGCACCAGGATGCGCTTGCCGCTCACGGCGTCGATATCGTCGAGTGTCTTGAAGCCGGCCATGGTCGTTCCTTTCCGCGAAAACGCGGGCGACCTTACCCCGCACCGGGGACGATGCAAGGGCTGCGTTACCGCAAGCGCGCAAAAATGATGTCGGCGTGAGACATCAGCTTTCGCTTGGTGCTTTTTGCGCCGCAGGCTCGGGCGTTGCTGCTTCGTCCCGCCCGTTTTCGGCGGTCTTAGTTTCCGCTGGCTTGCGCCAGTTGCGGATGAAGGCCCCAATGCGGTCGGCGATCTCGCCGGCGCTGAGGAAAACCGGCACGCGCGCCACGGGCGCAGTCGGCTCGAAGGACAGGCCAAGGCCGGTGATCCTGCCCTTGTCGTCGACATCGCGCACGATCAGTTCGATCGGTCCGATCATCACGCGGTCGGCATATTCCGCCTGACCGCCGAGCCGCTCCGTGACGAGTGCAGCAACAGTGAGCTTCTGCTCGGCTTCGGTGAGGCCGGGCGCGTAGGCGGCTTCCAGCTCGGYGGCGGAGCGGGCCGGGTCGACCGGGAAGGCGCCGAAGAAGTCGGCATCCTCGGGGTCGACGACGGCGCGGCTGGCGAACAGCTTGTCGAGCAGGCGCGGATAGCGGTCCGGCACGAAGATATAGACCTGGTCGCCGGCGGCCAGCCTGCCCATGTCCTGGAAGCGCATGGAGCGGCCGTCGCGCAGCACCAGTGAGGGCCTTGCCCAGCGCGGGATGCGCTCGCCGCGCGCCACCGGGCTGCCGGGCGCCACGCGATAGGCGAGCAGCTCGTGATGCGCGGAGCCCGGCAGCTCGAGCTCGACCTTGTCGAGCGGGCCGAGCCGCGCCGGCACAATCAGGCCGAGGCGGCGCGCCAGCGGGCCGACGGTCCAGCCCTGAACCACCAGCGACACCAGCACGATGATGAAGGCGGCGTTGAAGATCAGCCGGCCGTTCGCCAAGCCGCCCAGCAGGGGCGTGATGGCAAGCAGGATCGACACGGCGCCGCGCAGGCCGACCCACGAGACGAAGGCTACCTCCGGGCGCGGCAGGCGGAACGGGACCAGGCAGAGCCAGACGGCGAGCGGCCGCGCAACGAAGATCAGGAACAAGCCGAGCAGGATCGCGGGCACGAGGATCGCCGGGAACTGCGAGGGCGTGGCGAACAGGCCGAGGATCAGGAACATGATGATCTGCGCCAGCCACGAGATGCCGTCCTGGAAGCGCTTGAGGATGGTGACGGCGCGGATATCGGAATTGCCGGCGACGAGGCCGGCGAGATAGACGGCCAGGAAGCCGGAGCCGCCGATAGCGCCGGCGGCGGCGAACACCATCAGCGACAGCGTCAGCACGAAGATCGGCAGTAGGCCGTGGTCGAGGTTCAGCCGCTCGACGAGACGCACGATCGCCAAGCCGCCGAGCACGCCGATGACGGCGCCAAGCCCCATGTTGAYGAGGAAGCCGATCGCCAGGTTGGCGGCGAGAGCGTCCGCCTGCGGGTCCGTGTGCGCGGCGATGATCTCGACCAGGGTGATGGTGAGGAAAATGGCGATCGGGTCGTTGGTGCCGGATTCCACCTCGAGCGTCGAGCGCACGCGCTCACGCAGATGGATCTCGCCGGCGCGCAGCAGGAAGAACACGGCGGCCGCGTCGGTCGAGGCGACGGCGGCGCCGAGCAGCGAGGATTCCAGCCAGCTGAGGTCGAGGAGATAAAACGCGGCGACGCTGAAGATGCCGGTGGTGATGATGACGCCGACGGTCGCCAGCGACAGCGCCGGTCCCGCCGCCTGGCGCAGAGCGTTGAGCGGGGTGCCGAAACCGGAATCGAACAGGATGATGGCCAGCGCCAGCGAGCCGGCAAAATAGGCCAGGCGGGCGTTGTCGAACTGGATGCCGAGGCCGTCGACACCGGTCGCCAGCCCGATGCAGAGGAAGAGAAGCAGCAGCGGAGCGCCGAAGCGGAAGGCGATCAGACTTGAGAACGCGGCGGCAACGACAAGCGCTGTGCCGACCAGCGTTACAAGATAGATCGCGTGCTCCATCCAGAACTGCCCCTCAAATCCGCGTCCCTCCCGCTTTACGGCAGAGTGGGGCGAAGACATGACGGGTGCAAGGCGGCAGCATGGCTTTTTTGCCAGGGCCGCTGGTGCCGAACGAAAAACGCCCGGCCGGAGCCGGGCGTTTCAGACGATCAAAAGGACGACTGCAATCAGGCGATGGTCTTGCCGAGYGCGACGGCGGTGTCGCCCATGCGGTTCGAGAAGCCCCATTCGTTGTCGTACCAGGAGAGCACCGAGACAAAGTTGCCGTCCATGACCTTGGTCTGGTCGAGCGCCGCGATCGAGGAATGCGGATCGTGGTTGAAGTCGATCGAGACGTTCGGGTGATGGGTGACCGACAGGATGCCCTTCAGCTTGCCGTTGGAGGCGGCGATCAGCGCCTCGTTGATCTCCTGCGCGGTGGTCGAGCGCTTGGCGATGAACTTGAAATCGACGACCGAGACGTTCGGTGTCGGCACGCGGATCGAGATGCCGTCGAGCTTGCCTTTGAGGTCGGGCAGCACGAGGCCGATCGCCTTGGCTGCGCCCGTCGAGGTCGGGATCTGCGACAGGGCCGCGGCGCGGGCGCGGTAGAGGTCCTTGTGCATGGTGTCCAGCGTCGGCTGGTCGCCGGTGTAGGAGTGGATCGTCGTCATCATGCCCTTCTCGATGCCGACGGTCTCGTGCATCACGGCGGCAAGCGGCGCCAGGCAGTTGGTGGTGCAGGACGCGTTCGAGATGACGATGTGGTCCTTGGTCAGCTTGTCGTGGTTGATGCCGTAGACAACCRTGAGGTCAGCGCCGTCGGACGGGGCCGAGACGATGACGCGCTTGGCGCCGGCGGTCAGATGCGCGGCGGCCTTGTCGCGGGCGGTAAAGATGCCAGTGCATTCGAGCGCGATGTCGACGCCGAGGTCCTTCCAGGGCAACTGGGTCGGATCCTTGATGGCGGTGACCTTGAACTTCTCCTTGCCGACGGAGATCTGGTCGCCGTCGACAGTCACCTCGTGCGGGAAGCGGCCATGCACGCTGTCGTAGCGGAGCAGGTGCGCATTGGTCTCGACCGGACCGAGATCGTTGACGGCGACGACCTCGATATCCTTGCGGCCGGATTCATGGATGGCGCGCAGGACATTGCGCCCGATGCGGCCAAATCCGTTGATGGCAACTCTGACGGTCATTGTTCTCTCCCTGGGGCTGGAAAGCGGATGGGTCCGCAGCTTCATAACGGCGGGCGGGCAAAGAATCCAGCCGAATAAGCCGATATTTAAATCGATTAGGCTAGCCCAGCCCAGTGAAGCCGTCCGAAAGGCTTCGCTGCACCGGAACGTTATTGCTTCGTTACATGTCGCTCAAAGCGGCTGCCCGCTTTTGAGCGACATGCAATGCCTCAATTGCCGTGCAGGCGGGCTTCAACCACCTTGGCCGCAGCCTCGGCGGTGATGCCGAAATGCGGGTAGAGCTGCTCGATCGATCCGGACGCGCCGAAGCCGGTCATGCCGATGAAGATGCCGTCCATGCCGATGATGTGGTCCCAACCCTCGCGGATGCCGGCCTCGATGGCGACCTTCACCTTAGCATTACCGATCGTCTTCTTGCGGTAGTCCTCGCTCTGCTGGGCGAACAATTCGAAGCAGGGCACCGAGACGACGCGGGTCGGGTGGCCGTGCTTCTCGAGCAGCTCGCGGGCGCCGAGGGCAACCTCCACCTCCGAGCCGGTGGCGAAGATGGTCAYGGCCGCCTCGTCGCTGGCCGCGGCAAGCTCATAGGCGCCGGAGGCGCTGAGGTTCTCCTCACTGAATTCCGTGCGCACGGTCGGCAGGTTCTGGCGGGTCAGCGCCAGAGTCGACGGCGCTTTTTCGGACTTCAGCGCCAGCTGCCAGCATTCCGCCGTCTCGACCRCATCGGCCGGGCGGAACACGTTGTGGTTGGGAATGGCGCGCAGCGCTGCCAGATGCTCGACCGGCTGGTGGGTCGGACCGTCCTCGCCGAGCCCGATGGAGTCATGCGTCATGACGAAGATCGAGCGGATGCCCATCAGCGAGGCAAGGCGCATCGAGGGGCGGGCATAGTCGGAGAAGCAGAGGAAGGTGCCGCCATAGGCGATCAGGCCGCCATGCAGGGTCAGCCCGTTGATCGCCGCCGCCATGCCGTGCTCGCGGATGCCGTAGTGGACATAGCGCTGGCCGTAGTCGTCCGCCGTGATGTTCTTGGTCTGGCTGGTCTTGGTGTTGTTGGAACCGGTGAGGTCGGCCGAGCCGCCGATGGTTTCGGGAATCGCGCCGTTGATCACTTCCAGCGCCATTTCCGAGGACTTGCGGGTGGCGACCTTCGGCTTGTCGGCCGAGAGCTTCTTCTTGTACTCGGTGATGACGGCGTCGAAATTGTCCGGCAGCTTGCCGACGATGYGGCGCTCGAATTCGCCCTTCAGCTTGGCGTCCGCCTTGGCAAGCCGGCCTTCCCAGTCGGCGCGCGCCTTGGCGCCGGCCTTGCCGACCTCACGCCAGGCGTCGAGGATGTCGGCCGGCACCTCGAAGGGCGGCGACTCCCAGTTGAAGAATTTGCGGGCGCCGGCGATTTCCTCGGCGCCGAGCGGCGAGCCATGCGCCTTGTTGGTGCCGGCCTTGGTCGKGGCGCCGAAGCCGATGGTCGTCTTGCAGGCGATCATCGTCGGCTTGTCGGAATGGCGCGCCGCCTCGATGGCGTAGGCGATCGCTTCCGGATCGGTGCCGTCGATGTGGCTGGCGTTCCAACCGCTAGCCTGGAAACGGGCGACCTGGTCGGTGTTGTCGGCGAGCGAGACCGGACCGTCGATCGAGATGTTGTTGTTGTCCCAGAAGACGATGAGCTTGTTGAGCTTGAGATGGYCGGCGAGAGCGATGGCCTCCTGGGAAACGCCTTCCATCAGGCAGCYGTCGCCGGCCAGCACATAGGTATAATGATTGACGAGGTCGTTGCCGAAGGCTGCGTTCATGATGCGCTCGCCCAGCGCGAAGCCGACCGAATTGGCAAGGCCCTGGCCGAGCGGCCCGGTGGTGGTCTCGATGCCGGCGGCATGGCCATATTCGGGATGGCCGGCGGTCCGCGATCCGAGCTGCCGGAAGTTCTTGATCTGGTCGATCGTCATGTCCTCGTAGCCGGTGAGGTACAGGAGCGAATAGAGCAGCATCGAACCGTGGCCGGCCGACAGGATGAAGCGGTCGCGGTCGGCCCAGTGCGGCGCCTTGGCGTCGAATTTCAGGAAGCGGSTGAACAGCACCGTGGCGATGTCGGCGCAGCCCATGGGCAGGCCGGGATGCYCGGAATTCGCCTTTTCGACGGCATCCATGGAAAGGAAACGGATCGCATTGGCCATCCGGTCATGTTGTTCACGCGAGGTCATGCTTCCTCCGGAAATAGGGGTTGGAGCCTTGGGAGAGCCCTTGGAAAGGATGCCGCGACACATAGCAGCCGCGGCCTTTTAGTCAACAAATCGCTCGGCTTTTGCCGGGCTTGTGATGGGGTCRATCGCGCAACATTAGCGTTAGCGGGGGACAGTCGCGAGAGCTTTATTGACGCGCGCTTCACACGACGCCTAATCTTTCCCGGATAACGCGTTCTGAACGCGAGCGATTCGGTGATGGGCAGGGCATAGGACGAAGGCCATGACCGGGGAAACGACCCTCAAGGAAGTCATCGCCAGGCTCGGYAAGGCCATGGAAGGGCTGGAAAATGCCGTGGCGGCGCGGCTTGAGCATGAGCGCGACTATTCCGAAGCCGAAGCCGAGGTGCAGCGCATGAACGCCGACCRCTCGCGGCTGGCACAGGAGCTCGACAATTCCGAAGCCCGCGCCGAACGGCTGGAGGATGCCAACAAGGAAGTGTCGCGCCGGCTGGTGACAGCCATGGAGACCATCCGCGCGGTACTGGACAGGTAGGCCAATGGCACAGGTCACGGTTTCCATCGACGGCAAGCAGTATCGCATGGCTTGCGACGAGGGCCAGGAGGRGCACCTGATCGACCTCGCCGAGCRCTTCGACCGCTATGTCATGCATCTGAAGGATTCGTTCGGGGAGATCGGCGACCAGCGGCTGACCGTGATGGCCGGCATCATGGTGATGGATGAGCTCTCGGAACTCGCCAAGCGCGTCAAGGGCATGGAAAGCGAGGTACAGACGCTGCGCAAGACACGCGATGAGGCGCTTATCAAGGCCGACAGAAACGACAGCGTGCTGGTCACGGCGCTCGGCGCGCTCGCCCAGCGCATGGAAGATCTGGCGGCGACGCTGGCGATGAAGAAGGCCTAAGCGCGCCGCGTCGAAGCGAGCTCAGGCGACGCCTTCAAATCCTCTTTCCATCGACGTCTTTTTCCCAACCGCTGCAAGTTTCTCAAAGCGCGTCGCGATCCTTCAGGTACGTTCCATGCGCTTTATGTTTTTGATTTTACGCATGTCTTTGTCCCGAAACCGGCTCCCGCTTTCGGGAGACTTGCTTCAAGGCACGTCGCGCTGAAATGTATTCAGACGGCGCGCTTTAAGCCTTTGTGTTTCGAGGCATGGCGTTCCCCCAAAACCGCTGCGCACTTTTGGGCGACATGCATTAGCGACATGCTGCCGCTCCATTCCCGGTCGGGCGGCTGCGTCGGAAATTCCAGCTGTCTTTTCCAGGAAAAGACGAAATTTTTCCGCCGCCTCCATCAGGCCGGCAGACACAAGCCTTTTGAACCTGGCCGTCCGGCAGTATAGAAGGCTGAGCCGAGCCGGACGGGTTGGCCTGTGCCGGCGGCATGTCACAAGGGTAAGGGAGCACGTCATGAGCCTTCGCATCAACGATACCGCGCCGGACTTCACGGCCGAGACCACGCAAGGAACGATCAATTTCCATCAATGGATCGGTGACGGCTGGGCGGTGCTTTTCAGCCATCCGAAGAACTTCACGCCTGTCTGCACGACCGAGCTCGGCACGATGGCCGGGCTGGAAGGCGAGTTCAGGAAGCGCAACGTCAAGATCATCGGCATTTCCGTCGATCCCGTATCGAGCCATGAGAAGTGGCAGGACGACATTAGGACTGCCACTGGCCAGACGGTGAACTATCCGCTGATCGGCGACAAAGACCTCAAGGTCGCCAAGCTTTACGAGATGCTGCCGGCAGGTGCCGGCGAGACGTCGGAAGGCCGCACGCCGGCCGACAACGCCACCGTGCGTTCGGTCTATGTCATCGGCCCGGACAAGAAGATCAAGCTGGTGCTGACCTATCCGATGACCACGGGACGCAACTTCGACGAAATCCYGCGCGTCATCGATTCCATCCAGCTGACGGCCAAGCACCAGGTAGCGACGCCGGCGAACTGGAAGCAKGGCGAGGATGTCATCATCACCGCCGCCGTCTCCAACGAGGACGCGATCAAGCGCTTCGGCGCCTTTGACACGGTGCTGCCGTATCTGCGCAAGACCAAGCAGCCGACGGCGTGATTGGCGGCCTTGGCGATTGGCGAAACCATCGATGAGAGCGCCCTCTCCCCGTCACTATACGGGGAGAGGATGCCGGCAGGCAGGTGAGGGGCGGCGCCAGCGTTGGATGGATAGGCAAGGGGCGGGGCTTCAGGCCCGCACTTGATTCTGAGCGCGCTAACTGTCGAAGTTCGCACTGCCCCTCATCCGCCTGCCGGCACCTTCTCCCCRTATAGTGACGGGGAGAAGGGAACTGGCCGCGCCGCTTTCGCCAATCGCGGACATTAAAAAAGGCGGCGCCGGAGCGCCGCCTTTTTCTATTCGATGTCGAGCTTGTCAGGCCGCCGGCTGCGCCTCGATGGTGCGCAACGCCTGGTTCTGGCGCTTGGCCGCGGCCTTGACCRCGTCCTGCACCTTCTCGAAGGCGCGCACCTCGATCTGGCGCACGCGCTCGCGGCTGATGTCGAACTCGGCCGACAGYTCTTCCAGCGTCAGCGGCTCCTCGGCCAGGCGGCGCGCCTCGAAGATGYGCCGCTCGCGATCGTTGAGCACCGAGAGGGCGCCCGACAGCATGGCGCGCCGGCTTTCCAACTCGTCCTGCTCGATCAGCATCTCTTCCTGGCTTTCGTGGTCGTCGACCAGCCAGTCCTGCCATTCGCCGGACTCACCCTCGCTCGCCCTGATCGGGGCGTTGAGCGAAGCGTCGCCCGACAGGCGGCGGTTCATCGACACCACCTCGGCCTCGGAAACGTTGAGGCGCGTGGCGATCTCGCTGATCTGATCGGGCTTCAGATCGCCTTCGTCGAGCGCCTGGATCCTGCCCTTCACCTTGCGCAGGTTGAAGAACAGGCGCTTCTGGTTGGCGGTGGTGCCCATCTTGACCAGGCTCCACGAGCGCAGGATGTATTCCTGGATCGAGGCCTTGATCCACCACATCGCGTATGTGGCGAGGCGGAAGCCGCGCTCGGGTTCGAATTTCTTGACGGCCTGCATGAGGCCGACATTGCCTTCCGAGATCACCTCGCCGATCGGCAGGCCGTAGCCGCGATAGCCCATGGCGATCTTGGCGACGAGCCGCAAATGGCTGGTGACGAGCTTGTGGGCAGCCGAAGTGTCGCCATGCTCGGCATAACGCTTGGCGAGCATGTACTCTTCCTGCGGCTGCAGCATCGGGAAGCGACGGATTTCTTCCAGGTAACGGGCGAGACCRCCTTCACCGGAAACGATACTGGGTAGTGACTGGGCCATGATTGCGCCCCCTCTCTATTGGAGTGATGCCCCCTAAACGCGGCGGGCATGTGACGCGAATGCCAATCGGCTCATCCGCGGCAACGGCTGTATATAGGAACAAAACCAGAAAGGACAGGCATTTGTTCAACGCAAAACAGTGTGTCACGCTTAAGTGAACAACGCCAGTCAGGTTTTTTGATGGCTGGTTTGAAGCGTCTTGATGGCGGGTTCAGAGCTTCCGAAAGCCGCCGACGAGTTCCTCCATGTCCCTCGGCATCGGCGCCTCGAACCGCATCGTTACATGGGTAGTCGGATGCCGGAATTCAAGGAGCCAGGCGTGGAGCGCCTGCCGGGGAAATGCATTGACCTCGTTTTTGAGCGGTCCCGGCAGTCGGTTGGCCTTGGTACGGAAGGCCTGGCCGTAGTCCGGATCGCCTATGACGGGATGGCCGATATGCGCCATATGGACCCTGATCTGATGGGTGCGGCCCGTTTCCAGCCGGCATTCGACCAGGCTTGCGGTGGCGAAGGCCTTCTGCCCTTCGCCGAAGCGCTCGACCACGGTGAAATGGGTGACGGCGTGGCGGGCGTCGTCGCGGTTTTCGGGAACGACGGCGCGGCGGACGCGATCGGCGGCGCGGCCGAGCGGCGCGTCGACGGTGCCGGTCGGCCGCTGCGGAATGCCCCAGACCAGCGCCAGATAGGCACGCTCGAGATCGCCGGTCAGGCCGTGGTCGGCAAAGGCCTCCGACAGCGTCTTGTGGGCGCGGTCGGTCTTGGCCACCACCATGACGCCGCTGGTTTCCTTGTCCAGGCGATGCACGATCCCCGGCCGCCTCACGCCGCCGATGCCGGACAGGCTGTCGCCGCAGTGATGGATCAGCGCGTTGACAAGCGTGCCGGTCCAGTTGCCGGCGCCGGGATGGACGACCAGTCCGGCCGGCTTGTTGACGACGATCAGTTCGTCGTCCTCATAGAGGATGTCGAGGGCGATCGCCTCGCCCTGCGGTTCGGACGGCTCCGGCGCGGGCATGACCACCGAGACACGCTCGCCGGCGACCATCTTGCGCTTGGCCTCCTCGACCGGCTTACCGGCGATCGAGACGGCGCCTTGTTTGATCAGCGCCTGCACACGGCTGCGTGAAATTTCGGGACCGAGCCTGGCGGCCAGCCACTGGTCGAGGCGCTGGCCGGCGGCTTCCGCGCCGGCTTCCAGCTCCACCGCCTCGCCGCCGCTCAACGCCTCGCCTGCCGATTCATCCTCTGTCAAAAATCGGGGCCCTATCAAAATCGGAGTGTCTTCGTTATGAGCGCTCATCGAAACCCGTTGCGGAATGTTTAGCCATGGCCCGGCCCAACGCCGAAGAAGCCCCGTTTGTTGAAGGCGGGGAAAAGCCGCTCGACCCCGCGGCCGAGAGAGTGCGCAGGAAGCTTATCRGCTTCATGGTCGTCAATCTCGGTCTTCTGTTCCTTGCCCTTATGGTGGTGATCGGGGCCCTTGTCTACAAAGCGCGCAATGCACCCGGTGCCGGGCCGGTACCCGTCGCCGATGCCCAAGCCCCGGCCGGCGCGCCGCTCTCCGGCGACATCGTGTTGCCGGTAGGCGCCAAGGTCGTGAGCCAGGCGCTGTCCGRCAACCGCCTGTCGATCGACGCCGAGCTTGCCGACGGCGGCAGAGCAATCTTCGTCTACGACATCGCCGAACGCCGCATGATCGGTCAATTTGCGATCCGCAACAAATGAGCAGCTTTGCCGAGAAGCGCAGCATTTGCGACCGTGGCGCTCGTCGTCGAAAACTATGACGATGCGATCGCCTGGTATGTCGACCGACTCGGCTTTGTGCTGAGCGAGGATGCCGACCTCGGCGGCGGTAAGCGCTGGGTGACGGTCACGCCGCCAAGCGGACACGGCGCGCAGCTGCTCCTGGCGGAGGCTTCGGGTGAGACGCAGGCGAGCCGCATCGGCAATCAGACCGGCGGCCGGGTGTTTCTCTTCCTCGAGACCGACGACTTCGCCCGCGACCACCAGGCGATGCTTGCCAAGGGCGTCGAGTTTCGCGAGGTGCCTCGCTTCGAGGCCTATGGGACAGTGGCGGTGTTTGCCGATCTCTA
>NZ_MDFL01000013.1 GCF_001854785.1 Mesorhizobium sp. ORS 3428 | reverse complement strand
AGTGGAGCCGCCGCCGGAGCCTGGCTGTATGCTGCATCCGGCCACCTTCGACTTTCCGCTCATCTCGGAAACCGTCCCGGGAGCCTGGGTGAAACGCGTCGTCCCCGGCGATCCAGCGCTTGAGCAGGCCTGCATTGTAACGGCCCGTCGGCTGGTCGAGCGGGGCGCCGCCGCGATAAGCTCGACGTGCGGATTTTTCATTCGGCACCAAGCGGCGGTTGCTGCGTCGGTGAACGTGCCTGTCGCGCTGTCGAGCCTCCTTTTGGTGCCGACGTTGCTGYGACAACTGCCGCCGGCCGCGAAGCTCGCAGTCGTGACGTTCGACTCTACCCAGTTCAGCGATGATATGCTCGGCCTCGATAATCCCGTCGCTCGCRAGAGAGTAGTTATTGGCGGTGTCGAAGGCAGCAAGGTGTGGGAATGCGAGATGAATATTCCACGAATTCCGACAGGAGCCGCTGATATCGAACCAGATGTCGCGGCCTGCATCGCTAGGCTCCGCGCCAAGCACCCTGAAATTTCAGCTATTCTGTTCGAGTGCACATGCTTTCCGGTGGTGGCATCTGCAATTCGCCGAATAACTGGCCTGCCCGTTTTCGACATCACGACCCTATACCGAATGACCTTCGGGTCTGTGGCATAGGGGCCATGGAAAGCCAATCCGCAGAGCGTGTTGCCAACCGACTGACGGTCGGTCAGCGTCTGCGGCGAGCGCGGTTGCCAGATTGCTCTTGCCGGTTCAGCGCGGGCCGAGAAGATGGGCTACCTCCGGTGCCCCGATGAACCTCAGTCGGCAAGTGACATGATGCGGTTCCAATCGACATGCCCTCGATGCTCCGCCGACAGTGGCAAAGGGTGGAGCGCGCCTTCTTGCGCTACTTGCGTCTGAAGGGGTTCTTTCGGTGGTCTTGGCTGATTGCGTGCCGTCGATCCGTGGYGGGCGRYTTGCTGGCCTACGAACCTTCCTGCCGCCAGCAAAAGGTCCGGCAGGTTCTCGATACCTGCGATCGGACCACGGCAATGGGGCTTCGGAACTATGYGGCGCTTATGATCCTGGCCAAGCTCGGCTTGCGCGCCAGCGAGGTTGCGGCGCTCAGTGTTGACGATGTCGACTGGGAATCGGGCAGTATCCTCGTCCACGGTAAGTGACGGCGGCAAGCGGTGATGCCGCTAAGCCACGACGTCGGGGCAACCATCGTAGCTTACCTCCGGCACGGGGGACCGGCTTCAGCGTGTCGCCTGCTATTTCTGCGAATGCTCCGCACGTCGGCTTTGCCTCCGGAGGCCCTCGAGCGGGCGGGCATTCATGGCTACGCGCACCAGGGCGCCCACCTCTTTCGCCACAGCCATCGACAGCACAAGGATGTATGCCAAGCTCGACCATCGAGGAGCTGCGCGAACTGGGCCTGCCCTGGGCGGTCCAATGGGCCGGCTTCGGACAGCGCTCGAGCGAAGCATGCGCCCGGGGGTTGGGATACGAGTACCGCGGCCGCGCCCGACGGTTGTCGGATTTCGTCAACCTTCATGGAGGCGCGTGGCGCCGAGACVATTACCATGGCGCTAGTGATGGAGTGGGTGACGTTGATCGGCCGGCAACCGAGCTGGTCCATCCGCGTGACCGATGTGCACTGTTTCGCTTAGCATCTCGCTTATTTCGACCCCCGGACGGAAGTGCCCCCACGCGACGCCATGCCTCCGCTGCCGCGGGCAAAGCCCTATTTATAATACCGATGCCGAGATTGAGGCCCTTCTGGCGGCGGCACTCTCGCTGCCGCCGCCAACGCCCTGCGTCGTTGGATATATCACGGCCTGTTCGGACTGATAGCGGTGACCGGGTTACGTCATTCTGAGGCGCTCGACCTATGCCGGCAAGAAGCAACCCTCGGACGGGCCGTGTAGGGCGAGCCACCTTACCGGCACAAGCGGACATACGGTGTTACGCTGTAGCCGCCGGCGCCACCTGAAGGTCGATCCCGCCAAGCACTGGAACCCCAGTGGAACGCACGGCTGYGCGACCCGGCGCACTCCCGCTCGAGCACGAGCGCTAGAGTGGCGACCGCTCGGTGCTGGACGAGCCAGMGCAGGAGCGCATCGGGGCGCGGGCCGCCGGTTTCCTTCACATCTGAACCGACGAGCGCACCGGTGCCTTCGAACGCGCATGCTTTGCCTTCTCATCGAAGATGTGACGCAGCTCGTTGACGAGCCGTCATATCCTATATCTGCTGGCGCGGGGGCGCACGCAGAGCCTGTCGTTGACCAGACCGCGGCACCGTCTGCCCGCCGCATACCGATTGCGGAATGTTGCGCTGGTCCCGCGCTCGAAGCGACGAATGCTCGTGGAAACCAAGTGTTCGTCGCCATCCAGGACGGCAAGTCGCCCTTGGCTGGAAGGACTATCCACACGGCAGTCGGCAGAAGGTCATGACTGTCGCCGCGTTCCTTCGCCGTGCCTGCTAGCTGAGGATGACGCATTCCCCGAGGCCGCGCGATCTGGAGAAGCATGTTGATGTCCGCCTTCGCATTGTGGGAAGTTGTATTGACCGATTGATGGGAATCACGGTCCTGATCATATCCAGCTTGGCGCCGGTCCGCAGCATGCTAATCGCTGCGGACTGCCGCAGGAATTTGGTCCCTCGGGAGGGAGCGTTGTCGATACCTGGCCATTTTGGAAGCGCGAGCTTAACCATGGTTGGAACGGTGGCGCCCCCGCGACAGTCCGCAGGAAGATTTGCTCGCAGGTGGTGGGCGGACTAGCGTCGCCAAGTCGATCATCTCCTCACCGAGGTCCTGGGGCAGTGAAGCCGGTCTCGGGGCGGCCTTCGGCCGCACACATAAAGTTTCCCTCGCGCCAGTCCGGTCTGCGAGGCACATTCGCAAAACCACGCCCGCGCACAAGCCGAGATGTGCGAGCAGCAGCAGAGCGCCCTGATCGCAGATGGTCGATCGGTGCCATGACGAAGCACGACGAAACTGCCGGTCTACTCGGGTGGAGATGGAGAGCGGCCCGGCCCTAGCGCAGGGCGGCCTATCGCTTAGTTTGCTGCATGAATCACGATGGGAATTCTATGAGCAACTGTGTGAGTCACTGCCGTCGAGACTCGGAAGGGGAACGATCGACCATTTGATTGAGTCGACGGAGTATTGGAGCATCTCCTTTGCCCGTGCGCGGCTAGGTGAGGAGACGATAACGCATCCGATTTTGTCTCGATAATCGCCCTTCCTTACGATCCGTGTTTTGTTTTCGACGTAAAATTTCACCTCGGCTACGCCCGATTCAGCAGTCGCCGCGCTACCTTGACCGATTTCCAGGGTGCCGTCCCGATCAGGAAGAAAGTATTGCGCAGCCGCAGTGTGGGAGTGCCTTTTGCGCAAATCCCATTCGTCACCGATGACAAGCTTGATGTGCTCGGTGACGAGATCGACACCATAAGCCAGTTGGACCAGCTGAGAAGCGGGCGTGCCGCCAAGTCGTGGATTAACTTCAATGACGACTGGGCCAAATACCGTCCACCGGACATCAATGTTTGCCGGCCCCCAGCCAAGGCCGAGCGCTCGCAAAGAACTCAGTGAAACATCGACGATGCGTTTATGATCCTCATTACTCAGCAGGGCGGGATAAATGTACTTACGACTGACGAAATGCGGTGGCGGACCAAAGTCTTCCGCGCCAATTCCAATGACTTCATTCCCCATGGTCTCAATGCTGTAGTGTGGCCCCTGTATGAATTGCTCGACCAGAATCCCTCGTGAAGGTCCCGATATGTGCTCTCCGCCCAACAGATTGYCCGCATGCTCGGYGACCTCGCCGGAGTCCCGRCACAATYGGACACCACTGCTGCCTGCGCCCACCAACGGCTTAAGGACCAGCGGCAGGCCGATCTTCACGGAATAGCTTTCTGCATCAGCCACACTCGCTGCCAAGCGATAAACAGGTACGGGAACGCCGGCCTCAGCTAGGAGTTGCCGTTGAACGAATTTATCGCAGCATCGTTCAATCGATGCGAGGTTAGGGCCGGGTAAATTAAAATGCACACAAAGTTTKGCGATAGTTGCGCAGAATTCCTCCAAGGAGGTCGTGATACCAGCAATTTCATAGACTGCCCCTAGGCTGGAGCATTCGCGGACGAGCGCATCGAGATCTGCTGTGTCTATATGGATTGCTTCAGCGTCTTCCGCCAAAACATAATCGTACGGAACGGGACGAGCCGTCAGGACGATAGGGTGGAGGCCGAGACGCTTCGCGGCTTTGATCTGGARAAGACCAGTATCTATTGGATTGCTTTCGATCAGCACTATCGCTCTTGTTACCATATTCTCGCATCGCCCATGGATCTCTTGCAACAGGTTAGCACTCTTGTGAATTCCGGGCGCAAAGAATTGTAAATGTTATTTGAATCTTTGTTAAAAAGAGTTTTGGAGCTGCCTGACAATTGAGGGGACTCGACCTGCTCGGCTGACCGTTCAGTTCAGTTGTAGAGTCTGCGCACACATCATTTCAGTTGAGCCAGCACGAGATCGAGCGCGRCAGCCGCGTCGCCCTGGCAGAGYGGCTCCATCGATGCGAGCAAGGCGTATCGAAAGCCGGAAATCCAAGGCTGCGGACAACGCTAATACAGATGTCCTGCCTCTGGCTGCGGCAGTCTGAGCCAGTCCGGCACGACCTGGCGGCGACTATCAAAACGCCGGAACAACCCTTCCGACTACAGGATGGCGGCAAACTCGGCCGACACCCTTGATTGCGAGCAGCAGCTTGACTGCTGACGGCTTCGCCTCCGCAGCTTGCGGTCATAGCTCGCTTCGACAGCTTCACCCAGAGGGATATTGTCGAGGAGCTYACAGACGCGATCGATGGGCAACTGACCGCACCTACATCCACGGCATCTCAACCCGCTCGGTCGATGATCTGGTCAAGGCGATGGGGATGAGCGGCATTTCCAAGAGCCAGGTCAGCCGACTGTGCGAGGAGATCGACGATAAGATGAAGGCCTTCCTCGAGCCGATCGAAGGCGACTGGCCATACCTATGGATTGATGCCACCTACCTGAAGGTGCGCCGCGGCGGCCGCCGCTTTGTTGGCCCATTTGCTCGGGTTGGTGCTGCTGAAGCTCTATATGGCGGCGATCGAGGAACCCTGAGACCAGCCGATGAGCGCATCAGAATCGCGGGCATGCGCCAGCACGTTCCTCGTGAAATGAACCCGGACTATTGAGAAAGTCCACTCCCCATGCATGGTGCGAGGTAACGAAGTCCTTGCCGTGAGAACTTCGGGATTCCGCCGCAATGAGCGCGTCACATTCTTCCTCGACAAGTCTTTATCTGGTCGATCAGAACTTCGAGCCGTTCAAGCTCCCGGCAGATCTGGGCCTTCCATATGCACGGGCAGCGCACGATCGTCGCAAGTCCGAAGCTCTTCAAGCCGCTGCCGCCGATCCCTGCGCAGCGGGCTCATAGTTCGTGACGCCTTGTGAGAATAGCAGCCCCTTGATCCGATTGACCTGGGTCACGCGTTCGGCGATGTGTGCCTTGCGCTCGCGGCAAATTCGTCGACGAGCCTCTCCTCGGGCGACGGAGCCCGAACTATAGCGCAGGCACATGGCTCGCCGCGCTTGTAAGCCATGAAGGTCCGCAACAACGCCTCACCATCGTCGAGCGAGATATCGCGCGGACGCAAACGGGCGAAAACCGACCGCATCGTCAGGTCCACGACATGACTTTCGATCCCTTCCTTCTCAAGCACCCGGTGAATCCAAATCCGTCGAGGCCTGCCTCCTGAATGGACACGATCGGATAATCGCACCCGGTTTTTGCTTCGCATCTCTCTCGCAGTTTCCCGAACAGCRTCAACAGCCCGACCAGGGGTCTCCAACGGCACGGAATGCTTCGACTACCACGCCCAACGCCCGTTCTACACCATGGATCTGAAAGACGTGCTTGGCGATCTCCAAACCGACTGTGCCAACCTTCTCCTTGGGCGGCTCTCATTTATGTGACTTTAGACAGCCGCACTTTTGCACATTGCGATGCCGATAACGGAGGCCGTCCACCACATCAGGTCCAGATACGAAAAAAAGTTGCTTGTGGTGCTGACGCGACAGGCGCAGAAAGGTGGTCAGTATGTTTTCCATGGTGCTGCTCTACCCGATGCATCTTCGCCCGCTGCCGACCAAGGCATTGCGCGCTATGCGCGCTTCGAACTCACCGTGAGAGGTTCGTGTTATTTCGATCCCGAAATACTCATCAAGAAGCGCGAGCACGCGCTGAGTGTGGGCCCGGAGCTTCACTAGCCCGTACATCTTCACGACATAGTCGGCTAGTAACTGGAGAACGCTCTCCTCGTCTCTTCCCTGGAAAACGAAAGGGTCTGTGATTCGCTGGACAGTTACCTCATCGAACTGGGCAGCAGCGAACAGATCGAGCACCTCGCCCGCGGTAAAATGAGGGTAGTCATGCGGCGTCACGGAATGAGTTGACACCACGTCAGCGAACCAGCGGGCAGTGGGTGAGCCCACTTCGAAGTCATGAAGAACAAAGATGCCACCTGGCCGGAGAACTCGCGCAGCTGCCTGGACCGCAGCGGGGCGCTGAGCGCGCGGGATGTGGTGCGTGCCGTAAGCCATGAGCACACCGTCCACCGATCCGTCTCTAATCCAGAACGGATTGGTCGCACTTTGCCAGATAGCAAATAGGCCGTCGCGGATGCAACGGTCCACCATGAACTGAGATATGTCGGAGTTGATGAACGCCGGGCACCGCGCCGCACCCAATATCCGGCGGGCTACCTTGTTCACGTACCCGTCACCCGCGAGAAGATCGCAGATGATCAGCGATGGACAAAGTCCGTTGCGACCATTGGGATGCATCTTGCCGAGAAGATCCATCACACCCTCCGATCGCGCCAGCAGGGACAGTTGGATGCTGTCGAGGTAGTCCGCCCCGCGCCCTTCCGAAGTGAACTCATTACGGGAGCTTCTGGTAAGGTGATCGAGCGACTCTGTAACTGCACTCGTATTTATAGCCTTGAACGCTACTGGATCGATTCTTTCCAATTCCGCTATGTGTGTGTTTATACCAATGGATACCATGTTGATCTCCGGACATGTTTTTGGTTAATGTCACAGGCACGTAGCCCCGGGGTGGTTACTGCCATCTACTCCGGAAACGGTCGGAGTCTGCCGCGCTTCCACAGCGGATGAGCGTGGCCGAACGCTACAGACCCCACATTGTATTCGCCAGTCCGGTTTGGCTGCCCGACTGCATGCTGTGGCTCCATGAGGTTGCTATGGCAATATTTCTCTGTGACATGGTTCCATAGAGTTGTTTAAGGAGCGACTTGGACGCGCCGGAGGTGATTGAGTAGTGCCGCGTCGATCGACCCCTCGGTTGCTACGAATGGTAAATCGCGCAAATGTGGGCCCGAGTGTCGGTGAGGCTGCTGTACTTGAACAGAGCAAAAGCGTGCATGCCTAATCTCGACTCTATTCTWAGCTTTCATTGCTGGAAAATAGACGGCGCTCCATTTTGGTCAATCTCTCACCACCGTTCGGGCCGACTAGGACCGTCTCGCTAATGGCGATTCCACCACCCGAGGTATACATATGGAAGACCATCCCTTCCTCCAGGGTCCATTCCGAACTCGGACGGAAAACCCAGGTAAAATCACTTCCACGTATCAACCGGCTGGAATAATAACCCAATGTGTATCCAGTGATGTTAGGGTATCTATCACGAATTCCGCTGTCGAGCGCTCCTTGCCGCATAATGCGGTCAACGTCCTTTGCTATTGCGCCCGGCTTCATGGCCGCAATTTGYTCGTCCTGAATTTCAATCATCTTTCTCGATAGGACGTCTAACTCCGCCGGTATTTCGCCCAAGAGCACACAGCGCATCATCCTCGAATTATAGCCTTCGAAATAAGGTGCAATTTCGATATGGAGGACGTCTCCTTTCTGGAGCGGTGCCTCGCTAAGATGACCGTGAAGAGATGCCCACTTTCCTCTACCGGCAGTGACGACCCCAGCCCAATCCGGGTCGCCCCCGTGGCGAATACAGGATTCGACGGCGTTCCGCACAGCTTCCCGTTCGGTGGCGCCTAACCTTACTGTGTTGACGACATCCCGCATTGTGGCATCGTTGATTGCGCTGGCCGTTCGGAGTTTTTCCAGTTCAGCTTTTGACTTCACCTTGCGAAGTCTCCACGGCAGATTGTCTACATCGACGAAATCCACATGTGGTAACTCCCGCTTCAAGGCCTCGAAGGTATGGACCGTAAGGGCATGGCTCCGCAGGTCAATGCCGATGCGCTTGCGATCAAGCCCTCGCTGTCGAATCTTCTGTGCTATTGCCGGGACGGGATCCTCGTCGTCCGCAAAGCCAACGATATCCTCAACCCATGTCCTTTCCTGCAGCGGAGCGACGTCAATCGACCTCAGCACAAAAAAAGCCCCGGCATCAGCTGAGATGAGGCCAGCACGGTACAAAGTCACRGATGACTCGTAGTTGAAGTAGTATGCAGTCGCCTCGCAGTCGTCTATGAGCACCGCATCTAGCTTGCGRGCGCGCAACTCGGCGCGCAGGCGTTGAACGCGACATTCCATTTCGCAGCCGGAAAACCGCATTATTTGTTCCTCGCTTATTACTTAACTTTGATCAGGTAATGGCGGCTGGCGTGGAGGCTACTCTCACCAACCCCGAACGTGATGACGGGAACGGCTTGGGATCCCGGAAGCGCTCGAGCACGTTCCGCGTGACACGCGAGACGTCGTTGTCATAATCTTTGATGGGCAGGCTCAYGCACCAGGAAATGGAGCCGACGGAGAAAACCGCTCCGCCGCCTGTCGTTTCGAAAAAGACAATGTCGGAGCGAACGTTCTTGTTCTCGGTCGCCCCGATCATCCAATGCATTGCGCCGAACTCTTCCTTGGCCAGCACCATGTTATCGGTATGATCGGTGGAAGTCGCGATCACGGCAGCATGTCTGGGTGATCCCAAGGCCGGATCGTAGCGGTCCAGTTCCTGTCCGGCCGCACCATTGCCCGACAGGCCATAGTCTCCGAACCTGGCACCTTTCGTGATGCCTTTGAAAACAAAATCGACGCGCGGATCCGTGCTCCCTGGGCACCACTGGTAATATGAACCTGACATGAAACCATTGGCRCAAAAGCCAATTCCGACAAGTTGGTTGGGGGCTCGGTCTTGGCGACGCCACATCCCGCCGTATTCGCCAGTCGTGCTCATGAAATATTCGCCCGCTTCAGCCGACCATGCGCGGGAACCATCTTCCGCGCGCCGAACCTCGATCAATCCAGGCAGGGTGGGATGAAACGCGGTCCGCCAATAGAAGCCGTTGCCACCCAGATACATCAAACGTCCGCCGCGGCCGAGATGAGTCTTCAACGCGTCCCACATTGCCAAAGAAACGTATTCGGGATGGCATCCAGTCAAGACGACACGATAAGGAACGAGAATGCTTTCCCCTTCGCTGTGAAGGTCTTCGTCGGTGATGACGTCTGCGCTGATGCCTAGCGCATCGAGCCAACCCGTCAGATGCCCGTCACCGCCGAACCTCCAATATTTCGCATTCGGCGACATGGTTAAGATCGGTCGCAGGCGTGAGGAATAACAAACGCCGCTTCCGTCGGTGTGAAGATCGTACAGAGATTTTCCGTATTCCGGGTTCTCATCGAGGAAAACGTCATCTTCGCCGAAGACCAAAAGACTGCCCATGCTCATCTCATCGAGCGGGTCGCGTGCTATGAGCGTCTGGTTGGCATAAGCCATGTAGGTCGCCGTCGAAGCCAGATAGACGACATCGGAAGTGGCCTGGCCCT
>NZ_MDFL01000012.1 GCF_001854785.1 Mesorhizobium sp. ORS 3428 | reverse complement strand
GGCGTCGCGCTGCTTGTCGTGGGTCGAGTCCGCATGTTGGCTGCCGTCGATTTCGATGATAAGTCGAGCCTCGGCGCAGACGAAGTCGGCAATGAATCTGCCCACTGGCATCTGCCGACGGAACTTGATCTTGTCGAGGCGGCGGCCGCGCAACTCCTGCCACAGGCGGCTCTCCGCTTCTGTCGACTCCCGGCGCATCCGGCGAGCGAAATCCCGTTTGGTTGAGGCTACAGGCTGATGCGGCATGGAGCGAAACTAGCCGTTGTCGGAGCTCCGTCAAACACCCCTCATCCGTCTCGGCGCTGCGCGCCGATCCACCTTCCCCCACAAGGGGGGAAGGAAGGGTCAGCTCCTCACCACCACATGCGGCGCGAATTTCTTCACCGCCTCAATCATGTCCTGGCCCTGGATGTCGAGCGAGGAGATCTCCATGTGCACGGTAGTCTTGCCGAAGGGCATCAGGCCGAAGGCGTTGGCGGCCGCGTATTTGATGGYGTCGGGCGGCTCCTCGGTGAGCTCGAAATTRAGCATCGCCGCGCCCTTGCCGCCGGAGGCGAGGTGCACGCTCATCACCTTGTTCCAGGGTACCAGCACRTCGCCGGCGCGAGCATCGCGGAAGCCTTGGCTGTCAAGGGTGACCTTGACCGAAGTGTCGAAGGCGCCGCGCGCGATAAAGGCACCGAGGCCGAGACAGGCGGCGCTGAGCAGCGCGATCCACAGCACGTTGCCGCCGCTCGCCCCCGAGGCTAAGCCTTGCAGCGCGCCGAAGGCGAAGATGCCGCCGATCAGGAACGGCCCGAAGGCCGGAAAAATCTTGCCGGTGGGGCTGTTGCGGATTTCCAGCGGCGCGGCCATTTTCGCCTGCTCACCGTTCCGATTTCAGCACCGTCCAGATCCAGCCGATGAAGGTGAGGACCAGGAACGGATAGCCGGCGGCGGACAAGGGCGCGGAAGTGGGCAGAAGCGGCGCGCCCCACAGGATCATCGCCGCCGAGGCGACGAAGAGCACGGCCGACACGAAAGCGGTGAGCCGCATCCAGAGCGCGAAGGTGTTTTGGGCGCTGACCATGACCAGCCCCGCCGCCCAGAGCGCAATGCCGCCGACATAGCAAGGCACGCTGGCCTGCAGGCCTGCCGCGTTGCCGGCCAGAAGCAGGGCCTCGCCGGCAAGGAAGGTGAGGAAGCCGGCCGCGACGAGGTCATTGCCCAGCCGCTGGTATTTCAGGGTGAGCAGCGCCGCCGCGACGACAATCGCCACGCCGTCGATGGTCCACAGCGTCTCGCGCAGCGCATCGCTGGAAACGAAAGTGCCCGCCAAGCCCAATGCGCCGCCGATGGCGAGGCCGATCGCGGCGATGGTGTCCGAGGTGGAGCGCATGTGATGTCTCCCCAAGCAGGGAGAGGATACAACGAGGTGGGGGGATGGTGAAGGGAGGACACCTAGCAAGTGAACTGGGACCACGAACTGAAATATCAAAAGCGTCCTGCCGAAGGAATATAGCGGATTTGGGTCGATGCGGACTCGATGGCGGACGGCAAGGAACGAAAGGAGGTGTGCGACACCGTTACGACTCTGGCAGAATCGTGTAAAAATCCAACCTAGGACGGCATTTGGCGAGAGGAGGTTTAAATTCTAAGACGAATCGAGTTCGAAAACTTTAGAAAGCACTCCAAATTCCGCGTTACCTGCAAAGAGCGAAATATCTTTGTAGGTCCAAACAACGCTGGAAAGTCCTCTGTACTCGACGCTCTTCGGCTGTTCGCGGACGTCGCCCGCTATGCGGAATACAGACTCCCGGTCCTGAAGACGCAGAATCCGTATGGCGTTTGCGCAACATACGAAATGACTAATAAGAATTTCTGCCTGCCCATTGCAAACATACCGACAAACGATTCAGAGGACGACGTTAAGATTTCGATATTTCACGACAATGGATCCGCTCTTCACCTTATACTGAATGTTGACCGCCAACCAATCGTTTTCATACAATCAGATAAGAGAGCAAAGAGCACAAAGGCCTACTTCAGAGATTGCTTTCCAGAATCCATAATTGTCGTTCCAACGCTGGGTCAATTTGAGGAAACGGAGAAACCGAACGATCCCGACTACGTTAGAAGCGTCGAACACACTCGACTTGCCGCGCGAAATTTTAGGAATATCTGGCGGCAGAAGAGCCACGGCGAATTTCAGGAATTCTCGGCGCTGGTAGAGGGTAACTGGAAAGATATCGAGGTTCAGAAGCCGAAGGTAATTGTTGGAGTGCCATCGACGCTTGAGATGATTTACCTTGAGAATGGGTATCCAAGAGAAATCTATTTATCAGGATTTGGATTTCAGGCGTGGATGCAGATCATGAYCCATTTTCTTCGAGGATCGGGAGGAGACATCCTCGTTCTGGACGAGCCAGACGTATACCTTCACGCTGACCTACAGAGAAGACTTTACGGTATCGCCAAAAAGAGATTCTCTCAGATTTTTCTGGCCACTCATTCGGCAGAGATCATGAACGAAGCCAACTCGGGCGATGTCGTTCTAGTGAGATCGGAATTTCAGACTGGAAAGCGGATCACCACCGAAGAAGGCTACCGAAGCGCACATGCGCTATTGGGCTCCTCTGAGAACGCTGACTTTGCCCGTCTTTCCAGGGCTAAAAGAATAATAGCGTTCGAGGGAAACGATCGCTCCATCTATCGCAGGTTCGAGCAAATGCTGCTTCCCGATGGGGTATTTAGCGATCCTGACACGATGCTGCTCAAGATAGGTGGGTACGAACAATGGCCTCGGGTCGGCAATTTGCCTTGGGCCTTTCAAGAACTTTTTGGAATTCAACCAAAGATCGCCGCGATCTTTGATAGAGATTATCGATGCTTGGAGGAAATCGAAGGCCATGAGCAGAAGCTCAGAAGGTCGGGGGTCTTCTGTCATGTCCTCCGACGCAAAGAGATAGAGAACTATGTCATCGCTCGCGATGCGATCTACAGGGCTACGCAGAAAGCAGCTAAAAAGAAAGAGAAAATTATAGATGATGCTTGGGTCGACGATACCTTGTCTTCTATTTCTTTGGAGCTACGTGAGGATTGCCTCATTAACGTGCAATCTTCGACAAGCAAGTACTATCAGCTTAAACGAGATGGGAGGGATACCCAGACTATCCTGAAGTTGGCTAAGAGCGAATTCGATAAAGATTGGACGACTCGGGGATTTAGCTGTCGGATTTCCGGGAAAGAGTTTTTTTCCGCTTATAATCGGGCGCTTGACGAAGCCTACGGGATATCTATCTCGTTATTTCAGGTTTTGGACGAATTCCACGCATCGGAATTCGATGCGGAATTCTGTGACATGATCACAGAGGTAAATCGATACTTCGCTGAGGGGTAGCAAGCGCTCCGCTCGCCAACCGGCTTCTCAATCCCCCATCTTCAGCGCCTGGATGAACGCTTCCTGCGGAATATCCACCTTGCCGAACTGGCGCATCCGCTTCTTGCCCTCTTTCTGCTTGTCAAGGAGCTTGCGCTTGCGGGTCACGTCGCCGCCGTAGCATTTGGCGGTGACGTCCTTCCTGAGCGCCGAGACGGTCTCGCGGGCGATGATGCGGCCGCCTATGGCCGCCTGGATCGGGATCTTGAACAGGTGCTGCGGAATCAGCTCCTTCAGCTTCTCGCACATGGCGCGGCCACGCTTTTCGGCGGCCGAGCGGTGCACCAGCATGGACAGCGCGTCGACTGGCTCGTCATTGACCAGGATCGACATCTTCACCAAGTCGCCCTCGCGGTAGTTGGTCAGGTGATAGTCGAAGGAGGCGTAGCCCTTGGAGATCGACTTCAGCCGGTCGTAGAAGTCGAACACCACCTCGTTGAGCGGCAGGTCGTAGGTGAGCATGGCGCGCTTGCCGACATAGGAGAGGTCGGCCTGGATGCCGCGCCTGTCCTGGCAGAGTTTTAGGATACCGCCGAGATAGTCGTCGGGGGTGAGAATGGTGGCGCGGATCCACGRCTCCTCGATCGAGGCGATCTTGACCACGTCGGGCATGTCGGCCGGGTTGTGCAGTTCCTTGGTCGTGCCGTCGATGAGGTTCATGCGGTAGACGACGCTGGGTGCTGTGGCRATGAGGTCGAGGTTGAACTCGCGCTCCAGCCRCTCCTGGATGATCTCCAGATGCAGCAGCCCCAGGAAGCCGCAGCGGAAGCCGAAGCCGAGCGCGGCCGAGGTTTCCATCTCATAAGAGAAGGAGGCGTCGTTGAGGCGCAGCTTGCCGACGGCGGCGCGCAGATCCTCGAAATCGGCGGCATCGACCGGGAACAGGCCGCAGAACACCACCGGCTGCGCCGGCTTGAAGCCGGGAAGCGCCGTCGCCGTCGGGCGGCGGTCCTCGGTGATGGTGTCGCCGACGCGGGTGTCGGCCACTTCCTTGATTGAGCCGGTGAAGAAGCCGAACTCGCCGGGGCCGAGTTCGTCGACATTGACGCGGGCCGGCCTGAAGACGCCGGTGCGCTCGACGAGATATTTGGCRCCGGTGCCCATCATGCGGATGGTCTGGCCCTTCTTCATCACGCCGTCGATGATGCGCACCAGAACGATGACGCCGAGATAGGCGTCGTACCAGCTGTCGACCAGCATGGCTTTCAGCGGCGCGTTGATGTCGCCCTCACGCGGCGGCGGCAGCTGGTGGACGATCGCCTCCAGCACGTCCGGCACGCCGAGGCCGGTCTTGGCCGAGATCTGCACGGCGTTGGAGGCGTCGAGGCCGATCACCTCCTCCACCTGCTCGCGGATGCGCTCCGGCTCGGCGGCCGGCAGGTCGACCTTGTTCAGCACCACGACGATCTCGTGGTTGTTGTCGATGGYCTGGTAGACATTGGCGAGCGTCTGCGCCTCGACGCCCTGGGACGCGTCGACCACCAGCAGCGACCCCTCGCAGGCGGCGAGCGAGCGCGACACCTCATAGGCGAAGTCGACATGGCCGGGCGTGTCGATGAGGTTCAGCACATAGTCCTCGCCATTCCTGGCGCGGTAGTTGAGCCTCACCGTCTGGGCCTTGATGGTGATGCCGCGCTCGCGCTCGATATCCATCGAGTCCAGCACCTGCTCCTTCATGTCGCGCTCCTCCAGCGCGCCGGTGAGCTGGATCAGCCGGTCGGCAAGCGTGGATTTGCCATGGTCGATATGGGCGACGATGGAGRAATTGCGGATGTGGTCTAGGGGCGTCATCATGCGGCGCGCTTTAGCAGGGGCGGGTTGCAGGGGCAAGCGGTGGGGGTGGAGCCTTTCCCTTCTCCCCTTGTGGGAGAAGGTGTCGCCGAAGGCGACGGATGAGGGGTGCTGGAAGAAATGAGACGTCGGCGATCCCTGGAACACCCCTCATCCGTCTCGGCGCTGTGCGCCGAGCCACCTTCTCCCACAAGGGGAGAAGGGAAGGGCCGGCGCTTCAATCACAAACCGGTGAAGCTGTAACGAAGTTTTCCGCGGCGGCGAAATGGGAGCATTGCCCGCCGCAACGGAGACTTCTTCCCATGACTCGACGCAATGGAAAAGCTGGCACGCTGTCGCTCGCCGGCGCTGCCTTGATCGCGCTTGCCGCGGCGACCGGCACGGCGGCTGCGCAGCCGCTGACCGTGGTCGAGCTGTTCACCAGCCAGGGCTGCTCATCCTGCCCGCCGGCCAATGCCAATCTGATCAAGGTGAAGGACCAGCCCGGCGTGCTGGCGCTGTCCTTCAACGTCACCTACTGGGATTATCTCGGCTGGAAGGACACGTTCGCCCGGCAGGAGTTCACAGAGCGCCAGGTCAGCTACGAGCCGGCGCTCGGCCATGACGGGCCGTTCACGCCGCAGGTGGTGGTGAACGGCAGCGCCGATGCGGTCGGCGCCAAGCCCGGCGAGATCGAGCGGCTGATTTCGGCAAGCCCGCACGCCAAGGGCCCGGCGCTTTCGCTCGGGCAAGGCAAGGTGAGCATCGGCGCCGGCACGGCGCCCGGCGGCGCGGCCGATGTCTGGCTGGTGCGCTACCGCCGAGGCGTCATCGAGGTGCCGGTGGCGCGCGGCGAAAACACCGGCCGCACGCTGCCGCATGCCAATGTCGTCCGTTCGCTGGAGAGGCTGGGCCGCTGGAACGGCCAGGCCACGACGCTGCCGCTGCCCGCGGYCGGCGGCGGCCTCAGCACAGCCGTTCTCGTGCAGAGCCCCGGCGGCGGGCCGATCCTCGCCGCGGCGGCGAACTGATCATCCTTTTTCCGCRCCAAGTCGCGGCAAGCGGCGGCGCACCAACGGGCTCGCATCGCGCGCCACAACCCCAAAGGAGACCACCATGACCAAATTCCTGCCGGCGCTCGCGCTTGCGCTCGCAACCACGGCTTTCGCCGCCGGCGCCCGCGCCGACGACGCGGCCATGAAGCCCGCCACTGCGATGGCAACCGCCACCATGAAGCCGGCCACGAATGCGATGAAACCGGCCGATGCGATGAAGCCTGCCGCGATGGCGACGCAGGCGATGAAACCCGCCGACGCCATGAAGCCGGCGACGGATGCCATGAAGCCGGCCGACGCGATGGCTCCGGCGCAGTAGGTCATTGGCTGACCCGTGYCGCACGCCCCCTCACCCAGCCYCCGCTTCGCTCGGCTGACCTCTCCCCGCTGGGGAGAGGAGGCTATCAGCGCCGGCGCCAGCACCTTCTCCCCTTGGTGGCCCGAAGGGCCGGATGAGGGGGAGCCCCACCAACGCCCGCCGCACGGCAAAGTGAGAAACTTGCTGCGGCTTCCGTCGTATAGTTTTAAAATGTGACCAAGGAGATCAGACATGACCGGCATCGACAAAAAGGCCGCGCGGCGATCGCCATACTTGGCTCCGCTCGCGGCGCTCGTGCTGACGGCCGCGGCCGCCGCCTTCTGGCAGACGCCGGCCCGCTCGGCCGAGGACGCAGTGGTGATCCCGCCGCCCGCTTTGGACGAGAAGGCTGCAAGCGGCACGGAGAAGGCGATCTTCGCCGGCGGCTGCTTCTGGGGCATGCAGGGCGTGTTCCAGCATGTGAAGGGCGTGAGCAAGGCCGTTTCCGGCTATACCGGCGRCAGTGCCGAAAACGCCGTCTATGAAGTTGTCGGCACCGGCCGCACCGGCCATGCGGAGTCGGTCGAGATCACCTACGACCCGTCGAAGGTGACCTACGGCCAGCTCCTGCAGGTCTATTTYTCGGTCGCGCACAATCCGACCGAGCTCAACTACCAGGGGCCGGACCAGGGGACGCAGTACCGCTCGACGATCTTCGCCGAGAATGCGGAGCAGAAGCAGGTCRCCGAGAGCTACATCGCCCAGCTCAACAAGGCGAAGGTGTTCGGCAAGCCGATCGTGACGACGCTGGAGACCGGCAAGACCTTCTATCCGGCCGAGGACTACCATCAGGATTTCCTGACGCTGAACCCGACCTATCCCTATATCGTCTACAACGACCTGCCGAAGATCGAGAACCTGAAGGCGCTGTTCCCGAAGCTCTACAGCGAGAAGCCGGTGCTGGTGCTGGCGTCGAGCAAGAGCTGACGAAGGCCGGCTGGTTTCATAGCAGGGGGATTTCGACCGTCGGGTAATGTCTGCGTTGGCAGGTGGCATGCCTTGGCGATTGGCCGAAACGCCCACTCGTCGTCATCCACGGGCGGAGCAAGGAGCGCYGCGACGCAGCGCAGACCCGAGGATCATGCCGCGACTTTCGAGCGGTGCTGCGGTGCAGAATTCTGCTCCGCTGCAGCCTTTGATCAAGGTCATGGAATGGATTCCAGGGTCTCCGCGACGCCGCTTCGCGACTGCTCCGCCCTGGAATGCCGAGGCTGGGGCTTCCGCCAACCCCCGGCGTTTGCGCCGATTTCACGGAAAGGAACGCTGAAAATCCTGCCCGCCGACAAACGGCAACCTAGCCGCTCGCACTTTTCCTGGAATTGCTCAGCCCGGTCTGAAAATTGGGGCGGATGGTTCGCAAAGCCATTCGCCTTTGTTTTGCTGGCAAACGGAGCACACTGTGAAGCAGTTCATAGAATTATACTTGACGCTGCAAAACATTGACAGAGCACGTTCTGCCGCCACATAATCGTTGCCGTCCTCTTTCTGATTTTCTGCTTCAGCCGATCCGGAACCCTGTTTCCGGCAGCGATTCTTGTTGGCCTGCATCGGGAGGAATGACATATGGCCGTCAGCATCAAGGTTTCCGTCTACACCAACGGCGACGACGCCTTCGTCGCCTGGGCGCCGAGCGAATTCATCCCCGGATGCCGCGGCTTCCTGCTGGAGCGCGGCCGCAAGGTCGGCGTTACGGAAAAGATCGAGCCGGTCGAGAACCGCGTCGGCTTTGCCAAGGACAAGCCGAAATCGGGTGACCACAGGCCGTCGGATGTGTGGCCGTTCCAGCGTTTCAACTGGACCGACCATGCGGCCGATGTCGGCAATGTCGTGCGTTACCGGGTGACCGCGATGATGAGCGCCGGCGCCGGCAGGCCGCTGACCAAGGGCGTCACCAGCGACTGGACGGAATGGAAGACGCTTTCCACCGATGCCGGCGGCGGCTTCTCCTGCTTCTTCAACCGCGGGCTGGTGCTGTCGCAATTCGTCGCCCGCTACATGGCCAAGAACAAGCTGACGCCGGCGGCCTTCAAGAAGAGCCTGCAGACCAATGGCGACGCCAAGTTCCGCGCCTTCCTTGAGGGCGACCTCGGCCTGCGCATGGTCGGGCTGACGCAGGTCGCGGGCGACGAGCTGCACGCCGCGCTCTACGAGCTCGGCGACGCGACGCTGGAGACGGCGCTGATCGGGCTCGGGCCGCGCCTCAACCTCATCCTCGCCAACGGCTCGGACAAGACGGGGGACGGCAACAAGGCGGCGCGCAAGAACCTCAACGACCACGGCATCCCGACGATCGACCGGATGCTGAAATCGAAGGGCCTCGGCCACAACAAATTCGTCGTGGTGTCACAGGGCGGCGAGCCCACCATGGTGTGGACGGGCAGCACCAACTGGAGCACGACGGGGCTGTGCACGCAGGTCAATAACGGCCTGCTGATTGAGGATAAGGAGGTGGCCGGGCATTTCCGCAGGCACTGGGACCTCTTGAAGGACGCCTCGCCGCCGAAGACCGATCCGGCCAATTTCACGACAGCGCTGATGGCGGACAACGATACGCCGAAGACGTTTTCCGTCGGCGGCGCCAAAGCGACGGTGTGGTTCACGCGCACCTCGGACGGGGCCGACATGCAGGCACTGCGCGACGTCATCATGTCGRCCAGGCAGGCGGTGCTGTTCCTGATGTTCACGCCGGGCAAGCAGGGCCTGCACACGCTGGCCGGCCAGCGCGCCGGCGAAGAGGGCATGTATGTGCGCGGCGTGGTGAGCACGCTCAGCGAAGACGAGGGCGGCACCGACCAGAATTTCCTCGACATCGACCTCGTCAGCAGCGACCGCACGTTCAAGCCCGACCGCTACGCGGTGGCGCAGCCGCAGGGCCTCGACGCGCCGCTCGGGCCGTGGATCGCGGAGGTCAACCGGCGCGAGTTCCTGTCGCAGATCGGCCACGCCATCGTGCACTCGAAGATCCTGGTCACAGACCCGCATTCCGACGACTGCGTGGTGGTGACCGGCAGCCACAATTTCTCGGCGCCGGCGAGCAAGGCCAATGACGAGAACCTGGTGATCATCCGCGGCCACAGGAAACTCGCGGCCGCCTATGCGACCTATGCGATGTCGGTCTACAGCCATTACCGCTACCGCTCCTACATCCGCGAGATGCAGGCGCAGGGCAAGACGCCATGGAGCTATCTGGACGACGACGACGCCTGGCTGAAGACGGAGCTGCGAACCAAGGCGCAGGAGATCGCCTTCTGGACCCAACCGCAGAGCAGCCACCTTCTCCCCGTTCACGGAGAGAAGGTGCCGGCAGGCGGATAAGCGGCGGCACCGGCATTTGCAGTCACATACACCACGGGCCGCGAGCGAGCATAGTTTCAAGGGTGCTGCTAACGCTTTGCTTGACAGGCTGGCACCGCCTCACATTGCCTGCCGGGCATTTCTCCCCGTGTAGTGACGGGGAGAAAAACGCGCTCAATCGTAGGTGAGATCCGTCGCCTTG
>NZ_MDFL01000011.1 GCF_001854785.1 Mesorhizobium sp. ORS 3428 | reverse complement strand
GACGAGTCGTTTGAAGTGGATCTCGGTCAGACGGCATTGCGCCGCTCCGGTCCGCGACCTCGCGTTTTCCTCATGAACCACTCTTTTGGCCTCCGGGGCCCAACGGAGCACACGCTCGGCGGTCTGGCCGAGCGGGCGGCGGTCGTGGCGAAGGCGCTGCAAGACACGCGCGTGCTTTCAACCCCTGCGGACCGCCCAGATATGTCGCCAGCTGAATGCCCCCCAAAATTCGAGAGTGGAACGAATGATCTATCCGCAAATAATAGATCTCAAAAATGAAGCACGTGCGGTCCCTATCTCGATTGATAGCGGTATCGTCAGGCATGATCCCTTCCCAGAAGGGGGTAACGTTTCGGTACGTCTGTTGAAGTTCAGTTCAGGCGCGACCACTTGCCGTCACAACCACGGGGAAGTCGAATTCTGGACAGTGATCTCTGGCGGCGTTCGAATTCACCTGGATGAAAAGACCTTCCTGCTGCTTGGCGGAGAGAGCATTAGGATCGACCCGCTGCGCAGGCACAGAATTGAGGCTTTGGACAGCGGTGCAGTTATGCAGACGGTGTGGTGGCACAGCCGCGCAGCGTTCGAAGAGGCGATTTCCACGAAGGAACCGACAGCAAAAGACAGACCGTTGTTGCTGGTTCCCGCCATGCTTACCCCGAATGGCCCCATGCACATAGGTCATGCCTCAGGGCCGTTCCTCCACGCGGATGTGTTGCGCCGAATTGCTGAGACAGGCGACCGAGAGGCCTTCGTGCTGCAGGGCACGCACGGACATCTTGAGCACATTGCAATTGCGGCCGACGCTGCAGGACTGGAATACTACCAACTCGCGGAGAAAAATACGGTTTCTTTCCAGGAGGCTCTGGACCGGCTCAACGCTGTCCCGGATATTTTCCTTGGGACAGAGCCAGACCGCCGCGGCAAGGCGGTCGTTCTCGAAGTCTTCAAGCGACTTTGTAGCAAGGGGCTGATCGCTGAAAAAGAGCATTTGGTCCCATATGACGTCGAAAGCGGGCGCTTCAGGGTCGACGCCTTCGTCCACGGCAAATGTCCCTATTGCGGCGGCTATGCTTCCGGCCATGAATGCGAGGATTGCGGCGCGCTGGTCCTCGATGCCGAACTTCAGGATCCGGTTGATCTCGAGGGGCGTTCCCTGGAACGTCGCCCCCTGAAGCGCCTTTTCCTGAACCTCGCTCCAATGCATGACGCGCTCGAATCCTTCGCCTCGCGGTCCTTCCTACCCATTTACGCCAAGCACTACATCGAATCTTGGCTGAGCCGGGGGCTTCCGGAAGTCTGCATCTCTAACCCAAACCGAGAGGGAATCCGCATTCCAATCCCAGGATTTGAGAGTCAGCGGTTCAACATCACCATCGAACACGTGCCTCGGCACTTGCTTGCCTTGGAAATGATAAGGGAAAAGAGCGGATACCCTGCCTTGTGGTACCAAATTCCGCGGGAGGAGATGCCGGAGCTGAACATTCTTTTCGGGGCGGACAACGCCTTCGGACGCTTGTTGGTCATTCCCGGCGTACTTTCGGCGCTTGATCTGCATGAGATRCTCCCTCGACGGATCTTCGTAWATCAGATGCTCACTCTCGATGGGAAGAAGTTCTCAACATCACGAAATCACGCAATCTGGGTGAACGATATCACTGCAAAAGAAACCGGCGAGCCGCTTCGCTTCTACTTGTGTCGCYGGCGCCCGGACGGTTCTGTTGAGGACTTCTCGCTGAGTTCTTACGAAAGCTGGAAACGGAATTTCTGGGACRGACGGCTGTTAAGGTCGACCGGGAAGGCAAACCAGGTCATCGAGCGGGTCGCAACTGACGAGCTCCCTTTTCCCGGCCAGTGGTCAGCCACCGATATTGYGTTCCTGGCGGAGTRCAGACGCTTCACCGCAGAAGTGCGAGCGCGCTTCGAAGCGGATTACCCGGACGTACGTCAGCTGACACATGCAATCGAGGCGTTCGTCGACGCAATCGACCRCTATTCATGTTCAGTGCTGCACGTTCCAGCTGCAGCGAAGGAAAATGAGGCGCTTGACCGGACTGCGGCACGCGCAGTGACCTTCGCGCTTGTCGGACTCTGTGTCGCGGCCTACCCGCTCATACCTGATTTCGCCGTCCGCATCGCAGGGAGTCTTGGGCTGGGAATCCCCAAGCTCAGTTGGTTAGACCGCGACTGGATGGCCGAGCCAGTACGGCGCGCGGTGCCTCTACGTTCCGCGGCGTCTGGCTGAGGCAAGACCGCGAATCGTAGAATATCGGCATCTCGGACCAGCTCATACCAAGAGTCATGGAGTGTGACCGACGTGCGCCCACTGCCGCATTCCGATTGATGTGATGGTTTCGGGCGCAGCGAGGAGCTTCTGCCAAGCCTCGCAAGCGGCGTCGATGGTGGCGTCGTAGTCGTCGAAGACGCGGTTTGAGAGCCAATTCTGCCGCAGATATTGCCAGACGTTTTCGACCGGGTTCAGTTCCGGGGAGCGCGAGGGCAGGAAGATCGCCGTCATGTTTTTCGGCATCCTGAGATTGGCGGTGGTGTGCCATCCGGCACGATCCATGACGAGCACAGCGTGTGCGCCCTTTTCAACATGGCGGCTGATCTCGTCAATATGGCGTTGCATGGCCTCGGTGTCGGCAAAAGGCAGAGCCAGAGCGGCCCCGGCGCAGCGCGCCGGGCAAATCGCGCCAAACAGATACGCACTCTTGTAGCGCTGATCGGCCGGCTGGCGGGGTCGGGTGCCGCGCCTTGCCCATTGCCGCACGATGCCGTTCTTCTGGCCGATGCGGGCTTCATCCTGGAACCAAAGCTCCACCTTCCACCTTCGTGCGCGGCGACAGGTCGCAAAGATGCGCCTTCAGCGTGCGTGGCCAGTTTTTTTGAATTCCTCGACAATATGGGCATCCTGGCCCGGACGCAGCCGGCATAATCCTCTTCAGCGAAAGACAAGCCAGCCCGGCAGATCGCTGGCACGACTGGCCCTGCCGTCAGGGTTCCTGCTTTGATCAAGCCCGTCAACCACATCAACGCGCTGCTCGACCGCGGCCCAGTCGCGGACCGCTGCCGCTATAAGGGCCATGTGGACATCCGCGAAGGTGAAGCCGGGCTTCTGGAAATATTCCTCTGAGTAGGTTGCGACGGCCTCCCACAGTCCCGCCGGTGTTGTGTGGCCGTAGGCTTGGAGTCGCCAGAGAAATGAGGCGGTATCGCTAATCACGTTGATCGGAATTCCGGCCGTCACCGACGGTTGGATACTGTCCGTGTAGATGGCAAGTGCTCGCTCAGAATCGCCGCGCTCCAGCGCGCCCAACGCCGCGTGCCAGGCAATGTGGCCGTGGAGGRTGCCAGTGCGGTCGTAGCGAGGCAGCCAATCTGCGATCAGCTTCTCGGCGTCCTCCGACGCGCCCCTTCGTACATGGCGTGGGACAGCGCGTGCACCGCGTTCGCGTTGTTTGTCCGCAGGTCGTACCCGCGCTGCGCGAGCGCTTGGCCGTGCGCCACGTTGCCGTTCTCCGCATGGCTTTCGCGCTATGACATTGGAACGGCGATGTGGTCGCCGAGATCAGAGGGGATGGCTCCTGAGATGATCCGTGAAGCGCCCCCGGGAAAGTTCATGAACATCGGACGCAATATCTGAACATCTCAACGACGCCCACGCGATGCGTCGGCAACGTTGGTTTGGGAGGACAGTAGCGACCGGCGATCGCGATACCAGTTAATTGCGGACTGGGCCAGACATTCGGTCGCGTCGATATAAGTCATTGACCGGGAGACATCCCGCGGAATTGCCAGCGGCAATTCAGTGCACGCTAATATGACTACCTCGATACCTTTGGAGTGCAGTGCGTTCACAGCGTCACGCACAAACGGGCGCGCCGCTTCGATTTCACCCCGTTTGACCAATGCGATGGCGGACTGCTCCAACGTGGATATTTCCTCGTGGGTGAGACGAACCGGTATAAAGCCGTGCTGCCTTAGCCTGGTGTCGTAAAATCCGGAAAACAGCGTAGCGTTCGTGGCAAGTATTCCGACCTTCGTCCCCGGCCGTGCCCTGATGGATAAGGCTGCACAAACCGCATCAGCGATGTGCAGGATAGGCAGCTTAGTTGCATCAGTTAATATGGGAATCCAGTGATGCGCGGTGTTGCAGGCAATGACTATGTATTCCGCCCCCGAGCGTTCTAGACCTTTAAGACCAGCGATCATTTTGGGCAGAGGTGACTGTTGCGAAGGGTCAAACAGGGCCGCCCGTCGATCCGGTATCGTGGGGTCAGAATAGGCCACGACGGGGATATGCTCTTGATCGGTTGCCGCACGCGTCAACATGATGATGATTTTCTGCATTAGATCGATGGTCGCCAAAGGACCCATACCGCCAAGAACACCTATCATTCTGGTCTCCACGAGATGCAGACCGCCTGAGCCACAGCTTTGTACGCACATGACCTTGCAGAGCGGTCTGTGCAGTGGACCCAGTCGTCGAACTTGCGTCAAGCCCCTGAGGCCCAAGTCAAGGTGGTGCGCGAGTGCATGGGAGATCACCTCCGGCTGTTCATGGATCTCCTTCTCCATGAAGTGCCGATGGTTACCCCCCTTTTTGACGAGAAGACTCGTGTCTATCGACTGCTGTCGTTGCCGTTCGACTGGGTTGCCGTCGATCGAAGATCTGCGCCTGATTGCGGCGCACGATGGCCCAATCGCCATCCTTGAGATATCGAACCGGCGCATGGCGCCAGCGCGATCGCGTCCGAGCCGAGGAACATTTCCCCTCGACCATGGTTGACGACCGGCTGCCGAAGCTCGCACCAGCAGATTCGATCGTTGCGGAAGGCATAGGCGGTAAGTGGCGCAACTGGGGCTTGCCCAATGATCCCCACACATTGGTTGAGGTCGCTCGCTGCACTGAAAAAGGAACGACTAAGAGATAGGCGCAGTACTGAGGAGAAGGCCTCGCGGCGTAGGCTCTCGTCGGCGGATCATCAATGAAGATGCCGTCCGTGGTAATAACGATGCGCAAAGGGGCCATGCTGACAGAATGTTAGTCGTTTTCGATAACCTCGGTTGCCAGCTGATTGCCCACTGCCCTTTCTCCCTCGCAGACCTCAAAGAATCTCGTGTAAGGTCCGTGCGCGAAGTGGCGGYGCAACTCCTGAAAATTCTCAATCGTTTGCTCTAGTGGTCGCGTTTCCTGGCGCTGAAGCGTCCCCGTACTGGAAAATCGCAGCGCCGGGACGCCTAGGAAATCCCAAATCGCTGCCAAGCATGTGCCAGGTTCGCGCAGAAGGCACTCGTACTCGATCTCAAGCATATTGCTTTTCGTGAAGGATCGTGCGACCCGAGCGTGGAAATCGTCGGCAGCCTTGAAGTATGCCTCGCAGTCGGCGGTCGATAATCTAACTCGCGGCGGCGGAGCGTCATTGTCCGCCCTGAACTTCAGCCATTGGTGCGTTTGTCTCGCTTGTACAAGCGACCGTAGCGATTCCAACGTATTTTCCCGAACCACGAGGATGACTTTGAGGTCTGGCCAACGGGTCAGCTCGGCAAAAAAGCCCGGACGATCATGAAACTGAGGTTCATTGATCTTGCAGCCGACATGYGTCACCTTCTTGTCGGTCCGCGAGGGATGGCGCGAGTAGGCAAGTTCAAGCAGCTCTCGATCGCTGCGAAGCAGACGGTGCTTGTCAGGCCAAGTGGTGGCATATGGATTGAGCAGCTCACCGTTGCTCAACACATTCGGATGCGCGTTCAGCAATTCTTCCAGGTAGTGYGTGCCAGTTCTTGGCATGGCCAGGATTACGAATGGCGCAGGCGGCGGTATGTGGCTATTAGTCATTGYGTGTGTTCCTAACCAGCATTAGTCGCGGCAGTTTGGGTGGCGCTTCGGACGAGATGCCTGATTGCTATCTTCGACACTGTCTCGCCAAGGATGTTCGCTGCGGTCGGATTAAGCTCGCACTCTAGCAAACCGTACAATCGAAGGGACAACACAACGGTCTGGGCTGACAGGGGCGAGTGCCAAGCCTCGGCACCGACGCCGCAGCGTCAGCGCATCAGGCGCCGACGCAACAGCGCCGCCGACAAGAAAAACGGCAAAACCGCGTAGACGCAAAGTGTCGTAATGTKCAGGCCGAGGCTTTCAGCCGGGCGGCCAAGCATGACTGAGCGGATCAGGTCGACCGAGTGAGCCAGAGGCAAGAGGGACGATACCTGCTGAAATGCGCTTGGCATTTGGCTGACCGGAAAGACGGCCCCGGACAGGAATAGCATAGGCGTGAGAACAAGCGTTTGGTAAAATACGAGGCAGTCGTAGTTGGGCGCAAGCGCCGTGACGATCATGGCTAGACTTGCGAAAGCAAGCCCAGTTAGGGCGATGATTGGAAGCGCGTAGAGAAGGGATGGCCACGCGGCATAGCCAAGCATGGCAGCAACTAGCGTAATCGCCGTACCGGCCAGAAGAGACTTGGTGCCGGCCCAGGCTAGTTCACCAAGTACGATGTCGCCGAGCGTGAGCTGAGTGCATAGCATCGCTTCCCAGGTGCGTTCGCCTCCCATGCGAGCAAATGTCGAGTAGATCGTTTCGTAGGTCGCCGAGGTCATCGCGCTTACCGCGGCCATGCCAGCCGCCAGAAAAGCTACGTACGAAGTGCCTTCAACACGACCTATCATTATCCCGAGGCCGAAGCCGAGCGCGAACAACGAGATCATCGGCTCAGCGAGATTTCCGAGAACCGCCGCAAGGGCAATTTTCTTCCAAGCCAAATAATTGCGGCGCCACACTGCAACCCAATTCCAGCCATTGGCGGGCATAACGGCCATATAACCTTCGGTCATTGTTCAGTCCTTCATCTCGCGCCCGGTCAGCCGCAAGAAGACATCCTCGAGGTTCGGCGGACGCTGCAAAAGGCGCAGACCAGCAACCCCACGCAGCTGCGTGAGCAGCTGCTCGGGATCGGGCGCATAGCAAAAGAGAGTTTCGCCGCTCCGCTCGATGCGTTGCGCGTACGRCTTGACCAGCGATCTCAGTTCATGTGGATTGCCGCCATAGACTTCGACCACCTGGCAGCCGATCTGCTCGTCAATCAACGCGTGCGGTCGCCCTTCGGCGATCTTGCGCCCCTGCTCGACCACACACAGCCGATCGCACAACCGCTCGGCCTCCTCCATGAAGTGAGTGGTCAAAAGTATCGTTTTTCCCCGCGTCAACAAGGAACGCAGGCGTTCCCAGATCAGGTGGCGCGCCTGTGGATCGAGGCCAGTAGTCGGCTCGTCCATGACCAAGAGTTGCGGGTCATTAATCAGCGCACGGGCTAGCGTCAGGCGTCGCTTCATGCCGCCGGACAGTTCGGCGACGCGCGCATCCGCCTTGTTCTCGAGGCGGGCGAACTCGAGCAGCGATGGGCTGACCGCTTCGACCTCGCGTTTGCTCATGCCAAAGTATCGCCCGAACACCAGTAAGTTTTCACGTACCGTGAACCTATGATCAAGGTTGTCGAACTGCGGGACCACGCCGATGCGTGCACGTGCCAAACGGGCACGTGCCGGCACTGGCACTCCGAACACCGTGATCTTGCCTGCGTCAGGCGTTGCCATACCGAGGAGCAACCGTGTAATCGTGCTTTTGCCCGCGCCGTTCGGCCCCAGCAGCCCTAAGCACTCTCCGGGAGCAACGGTGAATGACATGCCGTCGACAACGACCCTTTTGCCATATGATTTYGTCACACCGACAAAGTCGATTGCCACCATGGGTCCCGCACTCAAACCAGCTTAAGGGTGCCGTCGCCCGGCGATAGTTCAGTTTCGGGAATTTTGGTCAACAGCACACCATCGGACCATATGTGTTCAATTCGTCCCCAGTCGCAGGCTGCGGCGGCACCCGGAAAGAACCCGCGTCCATGGTGGTTGGCACTCGTATTGCAAAGCAGCGGAATGCCCGTGAGCTTTTCATATTCGATGAGTAGCTCGGCCACCTTGTGCTCAGAGGTTCTGGAAATGGTCTGCAGTCGCGCGGAACCGTCGAGATGCACGACAGCGGGGACTTTGTCCCGCCATTCCGCCCGCGTCTGATGGTCGAACAACATGTAAGGATCCGGCGTTCCGGGGCTGAATATTTCCGGCGCGCGGTCCTCAAGGCAGATCGGCGCCACGGGGCGGAAGTGTTCGCGAAGTTTGACGTCGTTGAGATAATCCTTCATTTCGGGCGAAGTCGCGGCCGCGAGAATGCTTCTGCCACCCAGTGCCCGTGGTCCGAGCTCGGCGCGCCCAGTAAGGAAAATGACGGGCTTATTGCCGGCGAGAATGGAAGCGAGTTCTCGCATACTGCACGGTTCGGAGTCCCATCCGGAAGGCAGTTGGCCCTCTAGCAAGGCCGGGCCGCTGTAAACCGACCAATCCAGAGGAACGAAGCCATCTTGCACAACCATTGCGCTGCAAGCGGCACCGATTGCCGAGCCGCTGTCATTCGGAAATGGCGGCACCCACACAGCATCGAAGAGAMCCGCCTCACGTAAGGCACTATTCCATTTAATGTTGAGACCGCAGCCGCCGGCGATGCATAAATTTCGCGCTCCCGAAAGRTGTGCGTGCCGCTCCACAGCGGTTGCCATTTCGCTGACAAGGAGACGCTCGAGAAAAAGATGAAAGGATGCAAGCACATCTTCGGGTGYCTGGTCCCTCAGTCGGAGCGCACTGGCTTCGAAGAAGTCATGCACGCGCGCAAGCAAAGCCTCCGCGCTGTTGATATCCGCACGGTAATGGCTGGCTAGCTCTGTGTCGCCCGCAAAGCGCTCCTGGTAGAGTTCCTGAAACRCTGCCACGATGTCTTCATCGACCGACCCGAGTGCGATGTAGGCCATCAGCTTGCCGGCAACACCGAGATCCCAGTCGCCGCGACCCGCCCGCTTATAGGGCCCGAAGTGATGGCCCGCAGCCGCGTAAATATGGCCTATCACTGGGAATAGGCATTCCAGGAACCGGGCGCCGCGGCGTTCAACATAATAGAGGCGTGGAAAGATGCACCCGTCCCAGACCAAACAGAATGCGGGCTGTCCGGTTTTGGCGAAAGGGCTGGTGCAGTACGCCGAGGTCACATGGCCGGTAACATGCGGGTAGCTTCTATAAGAGAAAAGCCGGCCATCGAGCATCAGGCCGGAGCCGTCGAGCGAAGTGAGGAGGCCCTCGGCATGGCGTTCGACGTAGGGCGCGCCTTTGAGAGTGATCGGACCCGCCTCGCTAAGGACCCGGAACTGCGACTCCAAGTCGCCGTCCCAGCCGTCGATAACGAACTGATCTACGTCCCGCGGATCCAGACCGTGCTCCGCCAGGGCGGAGACAACTGACTCCAGATGGTCGATGGCTTGATATCGTCGGTTATTGTCCCGCTTCTCCTGTTCAATGCAAAACACGAGTTGTCCGTCCTCGACAAGGGCGACCGCCCCGTCATGGGTCAGCTTGATACCACAAATGCGCATAATGCTTCCTCGTCTAACGCAGGCAATTCGACAAATCCGGAGGCCGAACCGGACTCCGAAAACGGGCGAGCAAGCAGTCTTGGTTGGGGGTGTCGCCCTGGCACTGCAGAAGATCGACAGCGATCAAAGTCTCGTTCAGCATTGCCATGACAGTTTCGGCACCAGCGGCGTGACCCCAGCGCCGGCAAGTGGCATCACGCGCCGATCCGAATACCAGGTGCCCCCCTGGCGCAAGCATCCGCGCAAGGTTGCGGATGGCAGCGCGCATCTCGGCTATGCCATTGAGGTAGTACAGAACCTCCGCCACGACGATCAGATCGAACGGTTCCTCAGTCGAGAACTGTTGAACATCAGAGACGACCCAGGTGATGTGCGGTAGCTCCTTCATCCGTCTGCGCGTTCGATTAATCGCGCGCGGCACGACATCGATTACTGTAAGGCGTTGGCAATGGGGCGCTAGCCTTGCCGTGAACGCGCCTGCCGCACACCCGACTTCAAGTGCATTTGTGATGGATCCATGCAAAAGCGACAGCCGCAGCATTTGCGTGTGACGCTCCCGTTCGAACGGATTGGCATCGAGCAGCCACGGATCGTCTGCGGCCAATTCCCGATCCAACAATCGATAATTATTGTCCA
>NZ_MDFL01000010.1 GCF_001854785.1 Mesorhizobium sp. ORS 3428 | reverse complement strand
GTCCAGCCCATTGCCCGAAACATCCTTGAAGCCGTCCGAGCCCTGATCGATGCTGAAATCCCAAGCGGCCGAAACGCACTCGTTGAGCCGCTCGACTGCGGCGCCGCTGCCAAGCGAGGCCATCTCCTCAACCGAAAGGGCGCAGGCGTGAAGCTTAGGAGAATCGATCTTCCCGTTGTAATGCCCGCCTGCCAAAAACAGTCCGTCGCTAGCCGACGCCTTGTGGGCAGCGATAAAGAAATGTCTTTGCGCAGCGTTCCCCTGRAAGGCAGCAATCTCAAACTTGCGGGTTTCCGCGGAGCCAAGATCACCGATGTCGCATCGGGGACTCTGATGTAGGACAACGGCGCGGTCTTTTGCGCTGTAGCTGGCGGCAACGAACACCCACCGCCGCTCGACCAAGGGCGTGGRCAAACTGGCGGTGGACACGGTCCCTTCACCATCGCCCATCAGGAACGTCAATCGACCCGCCTCGTCGATCTCGATCGCAAAACCCAAGCTGCGGCTCTCGTCCCAAGTGCCGGCGATGGTTTGACGCGTGGTTCCAAGCAGGGTTGGCCAGAGCCAGGTCTGGAAGGTGAAGTCCTCTGACCCGGAAAAAGCGGTCGCATGCTCCACATAGCCATAGGACCCAGTGTGGATCGGCTGCCGTCGGGCGGGATATTCCCCGTTGAAGGGGGCATCGACGTCACGTTCGATCAAACCGGGTGTGCGCGGGTGCTCTTCGGTGGTAATCAGCCGTACCAGCCGGGCCGAGAAGGTGCCCGAGGGACCGTGCGAACTGACCTTGAATTCAACGGTGTCGCCCGGCYTGGCGCTCATGATGTTTGTATAACCCGCCAGCGTTCTCATGCTTCGGCTCCGTCGGCAAGCTCAGTTCCGAAATGTTGACGCCAGCGTTGGCGGAACACGTACCACTCCGCCTCCGCCAGGTCCTCAAAGATGATGTCCTCATGTYTTGTCATGGGACGGCCKSGGATCCCYGTGAGGGTGACRAGCATCCAGCTCCGATTGGGCCGGATTGTCAGCAAGGCGTGTTTTCCGGCGATGGGGACACTGCGAAAGATGCGCAGCAGCTTCTGCAGGTTCGGGCTGTGGTGCCCGAACGGTG
>NZ_MDFL01000009.1 GCF_001854785.1 Mesorhizobium sp. ORS 3428 | reverse complement strand
TCGACATACATGGGAAAGGGCGGAGAGACCGAGGCCGCAACCGCAGCGTTCCGGCGCTCGTCCAAAGCAACATTCGACACCATTTAATTACCTCCTGTTAGATCGCATCGAGACGCGCCAGAAAAACCACGCCATTCGCCAAGGCTCGCGGCAATGAAGCATCATATCCGTAATTAATGCTGGATTTCGTGCGCCCGTTCAAAATGCTGGTATTACGCATATTCCAGTTTGCGCTTCGCGTCGTCTGTTCCGGACAGCGCGTGCTTCGAAGGCCACTCCTGCCGCTACTGCGGCAGGCTCAGCATTGCCATCCGGCCGCCATCGATCGTCCACACCTGTCCGGTGACAAAAGAAGCTTCGGGCGAGGCCAGCCAGGCAATCAGGCTTGCGAYCTCCTCGGGTTTCCCGGTGCGGCCTACCATATGGATCTTCCCGACCTTTTGGCGAAATCCCTTTGGATCGGGCAGGTTCTGAATGAAATCCACATTGATGTCGGTATCGATCCAACCCGGTGCCACCGCGTTGCAACGGACGCCTTCACGGCTATGGTCGATCGCCACTGCCCTGGTGAGGGCGTGGATGCCCGCTTTGGATGTGCCGTAGGCGGCATGCTTCGGATTGGAGCCCAGGCCCTCGATTGAGCCTACATTCACGATCGAACCACCCACTGACCGCAGGTGGGGCAGGGCGGCTTTGATCAGCATTAACGGTGAGGTCAGATTGACGGCCATCGTGCGCTCCCAATCCGCGAGGGTCATATCCTCGATCCGTACTTCCTCCATCATTCCCGCGTTGTTCACCAGGACGTCAAGTCGCCCGGTTTGCCCTACCACTGCCTCGACAGCACGACCTGCCTCAGCCGGAGCCGATAAGTCGATCGAGATCGCTTCGAACTCCAGATCCTCGCCGCGCTGCGCCGTGAAGACGCGGGCACCCTCATCCCGAAGTCGTCGGGCGGTGGCTTGACCAATTCCGCTGCGCCCGCCCGTCACAAGGGCGACCTTTCCTTCAAACCTCTTCAWCCTGGCTCCTTATTCCTTAACCTAGACTAGCGACTTTCATGTGCGGGGCGGGGGCCGGACGAGCTCAGTTCGTTCGGATAGCCTGCCCGCAGGGTCGCGGATGCTAGACGCTGCCACACCGGCGGATAACGTTGCTGAAACCGTGCGGAGCATTGGCGCGCCACATGGTCGGTCTTCTCAAGCCCGCATTGCCGATGCCGAGGCTGTCACACGCTATAGCGCCGAAGCTCTTACTTTAGGCAACCCCGAGTCACCATCACCAAAGGTACTTTTGAGGGGAAGACCAGTCTGGAGATGAATACCTGTCATCCCGCCTTGCGGACACGAGCGAGGCTCATCGACATCGGCCCCCGCTGCCCTTTGTCGCCTGGTGGTTTCGCGTTGAAATCGATACTTGCGTCGTGGTGAAGCGCTGGAAACGCAAAGCCCTTGGCGTCTTGCGAGGTGCAACCACCGAGAACCGGTTCTCGCGGCCCAGAATGCTGGAGTGTCAGTATTCATCAAAGCCTCGCTGCGGCGCCGGAATAAATAGTGTTCGCTCTGGCAAAAGGAACTATACCGCCCGGTAGGGCGGTTTTGCTCACCGTGACACTAATGATAGGGGATCAGGCTTCCCCAAGAGAATAGCTAAAACTTTTAGCTGGCGCTAAACTCAATTTATGCCTGGCGGCCCGGCAAACTTGAGAGTTGGCAGTTTGCGCAAATTCGCGGGGAATTGTGCGCTTCTCGAACTCTGCCTCCATAGTGGTCAGCCGCATCCCAGTCTCGGTCCGGAAACCGGCGATGCGGTGCTTCTGGAGCTTCTTAATCGGGCGGAGGGCGCTTGGCGGGTTGATGTTGAGGTCCCTGGCGAATTGACAGTAAGACCACCTGGATCGAGATGCTAAAGCTTCGGCATTATGCACGTCTATATCAATTTKTTTTCCATCTAGCTTTGGGCGGACATGTCTTGCACTTGTGGGCCAAATGCCCCCAGCCCCGAGCCGCGCCAAAATTAACCGTTCAGGGGCAAATCACCAGAAGAATTTCGAACGCCTTTTCTGGTCTCGCGCCTCGCCGCTGCAGCAGGAGGGACAAAAAAATTCTCAGATGGAGTTGTATCAACTGCACAAGTGGACCAGACATGCTGCTCGCGCGCTCATCCGAGCAGCCCGGGCGTTCGGAACTCGCCATGCGCTTGGCAACCGGAGCTTCTGGGCATTGGAGGCGTATGCTCCCCATGACATGACCCGCTATGCAGAAGGCCGGCTCAGGCAGACGGTCTGGTCAGAAGAACAGCGTGTCGGTCCTCAGATACCGCCCATGCAGAGATACTTCATCTCGAGGTAGTCCTCGAGGCCATGGCGGGAACCTTCCCGCCCGATGCCTGACTGTTTGACCCCGCCGAAAGGCGCGGCCTCCGAGGACATGCGGCCGGTATTGATACCGACCATGCCGTATTCCAGGGCCTCCGCCACACGCCAGACCCGCTTCAGGTTGGAGGCGTAAAAATAGGCGGCGAGGCCGTAGATCGTGTCGTTGGCCTCACGCACGACCTGATCCGCGTCCTCGAAGCGGATGACCGGCGCCAATGGCCCAAAGGTCTCCTCTTGCGCCACGGTCATTGTGCTAGAGATATCGGTGAGGACCGTCGGTTGGAAAAAAGTGCCGTCTGCTCCGATCCGRCCTCCCCCGCACCGGATCGCACCGCCTTTTGCCACGGCATCGGCGATGTGGGATTCGATCTTGGCCAGAGCATGCCTGTCGATCAGCGGGCCGATGGCGACACCGGGATCGAAACCGTCACCAACCTGAAGCCGTCGAACCCGCTCGACGAATTTGTCGACGAACTCGTCATGAACGCCCGACTGCACGTAGAGGCGGTTGGCGGAAACGCAGGTCTGGCCGGCATTGCGGAACTTCGCCTGGATCGCCCCGTCTACGGCAGCATCGATGTCGGCGTCGTCGAAGACAATGAAGGGCGCATTGCCACCGAGCTCGAGGCTGACCTTCTTGATCTGGTCCGAGCACTGGCGCATCAGCAGCCGCCCGACTTCGGTCGATCCGGTGAAGCTTATCTTGCGCACCTTGGGATTATGGCAGAGTTCGCGCCCCACCGCAGCGCCCTCGGAGGCGTAGACAAGGTTCACGACGCCGTCGGGGAAGCCGGCCTCGGCGGCGAGCGCGAACATGGCGCCTGCGACAAGCGGCGTCTGCTYGGCGGGCTTCAGCACGATCGCGCAGCCCGCCGCCAGCGCCGGCGAGATCTTGYGCGCCACCATCGATGCAGGGAAGTTCCATGGCGTGATCGTGCCGACAACACCGATCGGCTGCTTGATCACCAGCATGYGGCGGTCCGTCGAGGGCGCGGAGATCGTTTCGCCGTAGATACGGTTGGCCTCCTCGGCGTACCATTGCAGATAAGCGGCTGCATGCGAGACTTCCGATCTGGCTTCGGCAAGCGGCTTGCCCATCTCCGCGGTGAGAATTGCGGCAAGGTCGTCGGTGTGGGTGACGATCAGCTGGTGCCACTGCCACAGCATTTCGCTCCGCTCCCGGGCGGTCAGCGCTGCCCATTCGGCCTGGGCGGCATAGGCCTTGTCGATCRCCGCGCGCGTCTCGTCGACGCCCATATCGGGCAGTTCCGCCAACAGCTCGCCGGTTGACGGATTGAAGACTTCGAATGTGCGCCCACCAAGCGGCGCGCCAAGCGCCGGCACACGGTCGATCGCAGCAAAGAGGTCGGGGGATTTCAGGTGGCGGATCAGCTCCGGATGTAGAGACAAGTGGTTATCTCCTCAATATCAAGCATTGTCTTTGGCGGCATGCGGAACCTGTCGGTAGCCGCCAAGGTTGCTTAGCACTGGGTGGCGGTGCCGATAAATACCGCCGATTTCGCGGGAAAATTCGGTAAGCACCTCAAGATCCCTGCCTGCTCGCAGGCAAACATTGTGCCGGTGCCGCCCCAACCGGTCATGACTTCGTCGGCGATAAAAAGTGTCTCCGAGCGCTCGGCAATGCGCTTGAGTTCGGCGAGTACCCAGGCGGGGTACACGAGCATGCCGCCGGCCGCCGAGCACCAGCGGCTCGACGATCAGCGCGGCAGCTTTGCGGTCGCGCGCCAGCCGCTGGAAGGCATCGAGCGTCCTTTGCTCCTGGCCTGCGGCAGGAAAGGGGCTGGTGTCGACCTCGAACAGCAGCGGCTCGTAGGCGGCGTTGAAGACGCCGCGCCGAGCTCATCGTGCCGATGATGTCGCCGTGATAGCTGTGTTCCATCACGACGATGCGCGAGCGCGGGAAGCCATTGTTGCGGTGAAAGCCGAGCGCCATCTTCAGCGCCATCCCGACGCTGGTTGAGCCGCTGTCGGAGAAGAAGACCCAGTCGAGCCCCGGCGGCGCCATGTCGACCAGCGCTGCGCCAATTGCTCGGCCGGCTGGGCTGAGGCCGGCAAGATCACCGGCTCGAGTGTTTCGGTCGCGTGCCGGATCGCTTCCACGATCTTTGGGTGGCGGTGGCCATAGTGATGACCCACCAGGAGGAGATCGCGTCGAGGATGCGCTTGCCTTCACGCGTCTCGACATAGGCGCCTTCGGTGCGCACGATCGTCGGCGGAACCAGTTCTGTGGCATGCTGGGTAAAGGGATGCCAGACAGCGGAGCGGTTTACTGTGGGGCCTCTGTGAAGTCGGCGACGTTGAAGGTCGTTCGCATGTTTTCGGAAAGCGCAGGTGTCAGYGGATCCAGACGCGGAAGGCGACCGAGCACGCGCACCCTGCTCATCTCGGCGATCGTCCTTTGCRTGTCGCCCATCTCGTCGCCGATGAAGGCGATGCCGAGCAATGGAATGGAGCGGGCGCGCAAGGCCTCGAGCGAAAGCAGGGTGGGGTTGATGGTGCCGAGCGCCGTACGCGCGCAAAGAATGACAGGCAGTTGCCAGTCCCGCAAGATATAGATGAACTTCATCTGCCGATTGAGCGGCACCATCAGTCCGCCGGCCCCTTCGATGATGAGCGGGCCGGGCAACTCCGGAAGCGAGAGCTTTGCCGCCTCGATCGCGATGCCATCGATTTCGCCGACCGATGCGGCGACAGAGGCGTCTTCAGACGGTAGACTTCCGGCAGGACGCGCCCTGAAGGCAGGCCAGAAAGCCGGGCAACGACCTCGCTGTCGGTTTCCCCGTCGAGGCCCGATTGCGCCGGCCCAATAGAAGCCGTCGAGCAGGCCCGCGAGACCGGCCGAAAACACCGTCTTGCCGATGCCGATGCCGGTGTCGGTGCCGGTCACGATGAAGCGTGCCGTCATGGCGTGCGCTCCCATTTTTCGGTGAGCGCATCGAACAGCGCCGAGAGGTCATCCTCGCCGACATTCAGCGTCAGCGAGGTACCAAGCCGCGCCGTGCCTTCGGGCACGGTTGGTGGGCAGATGCCGCGCACGTCAAAGCCATACGGCAGCGGCCCTCGATATCGTCGCTGACGAATCGAATCGCCGGGAACGGCTGGCGCGGCTGGTCGCGCTCGCGGGCAAGAGGGCCGAGGCGCTCATCCTACCAGCCAGCGGCTCGCAGATCCCGCCGATCATCGTCGGCGACAATGCCCGCGCCATGGCGCGGGCTGAGGCTCTGCAGTCGCATCCAACGCGAGCGTTGCCTTGCAATCGGCGGGGATGATGGCATCGCTGGTGATGTCGCCGGCCTTCCCCAGATCCAGCAAGGCAGCGCGGACGATCGGCTCCATGACAATCTGGGGAAACGGCGCAAGTGGACTCATATCAACGGCTCCGTTCCGATTTCTGCCACCTGAGTGCGACGGCATTCTCAAAAGCCGTGCAGAGCGTCAGCCGGGAGGGGAGGGCGGCAGCATCGCGTCCAGGGAAATCGGATCGGTAGTGGGAGCCGCGGCTTTCCTCGCGCCGAAGTGCCGCGATCGCGATCAACAGGGATACTAGCGCCGGATCGGCCGCCGCTGTCTCGCCAACAGCGATCGGCAGCAGCGTGCCGATCGTCTCACGCAGAACCTTGCCGTTGCGGACGATGCCCAGCGCGTTGGAAACGATTTGGCCCATTGGTGAAGGGTCAGGTCGAACAGGCACCGTTGCGGGAAGCCTCGGCCATTGCCGGCCAGCACAAGTACCCGCGACGCTTGCCGCGACCCAAGCGGAGGTCGCGACCGCTTCGGCCAGCGAGTTGCTGGCGAGCCGGTTTGCTCCATGCAGCCCAGTGCACGCGACTTCGCCACACGCCCACAGCCCGCCTACAGAGCTGCGCCCGTCGGCATCAACCGCGACGCCACCCATGTGATAGTGAGCCGCAGGACGAACAGGAATTGGCTCAACGGCCGGATCGATGCCGGCCTGTCGGCAAGCGGCCTCAATTGCCGGAAAGCGTTTCGCAAATTTTTTCCCGAGACATTGCCGGGCGTCGAGATAAACACGATGCCCAGCGGCGAGACAATGCGCAATTGAGCGTGCGACCACGTCACCCGATGCGAGCTCGGCGCCCGGCGTGTCAGTCAGGAATCGATCGCCATGTTCGTCGACCAACACCGCACCCTCGCCGCGCACGATTTCGCTTATGAGTGGCATCGGTCGGCGTGGGCTATCGAGCGCGGTCGGATGGAACTGCACGAATTCCAGGTCGGAAAGCTCCGCGCCGGCGCAGGCGGCGAGCGCAAGACCGTGCCCGAAAGAGGAAAGCGGGTTCGTGGTATCGCGAAAGAGTCCGCCGATTCCGCCGGTCGCCAGCACTACACGGCGGGTGGGCAATGCGAAAACGCCACTGTGCAGGACCGCCAACAGGCCCACGATGCGGCCTTCCGCAACGACCAGGCGAAGGGCTGTTACACCTTCCATGATTGTGATCGAACGGGTTCGCCGCGCAACGGCGAGCAGTGCATGGAACAACTGATGACCTGTGGCGTCCGCGGCGTGAACGATCCGGCGCCGTGAATGGGCTGCCTCCAGCCCGAGCCGCAGTTTTCCGTCTAAAGCGCGGTCGAAGGGAGCACCAAGACGAACGAGGCTCTGAATAGCTTGAGGCGCGACCTCGACCACTCGTCTGGCTATTTCTTCGTTGCAAAGCCCGTCACCCGCGGCAAGCGTATCGGCAAGGTGCAGATCAGGGCTGTCGTCCTCGCCAAGGCTTGCCGCAAGCCCACCCTGAGCGAGCGTGCTCGAGCTATCCGTCCCAAGTGGCGTCCTGGACAGGAGGATGACCGGCTCTGGYGCCAGATGCAGTGCCGTCATCAGCCCGGCGAGGCCAGCGCCGATGATGACCGGCGCCCCGCCGATGTCGTGGATGTAGGTCGTCATACGAAGAGCATGCGCTCGACGGCCCAGCGGGCGCGCTCGGCGACACGCGCATCGATCGTGACGATATGCCGGTTCTCCTCGAGCGCGCTGCGGATGTTGGCGAGCGTGATCCGCTTCATGTGCGGGCACAGGTTGCAGGGACGCACGAAGTCCACGTCCGGATGATCGACGGCGACGTTGTCGCTCATCGAGCATTCCGTCATCAGCACCACACGCRCCGGCTTATGCCGCCCAACATAGTCCGACATCGCTGCGGTCGAGCCAGCGAAGTCGGCCTCGGCGATGACCTCCGGTGGACATTCGGGGTGAGCGAGCACCGTCACGCCGGGATGAGCCTCGCGCAGCTCGCGAATGTCGGCCGCGCTGAAGCGTTCGTGGACCTCGCAGCGTCCCTTCCAGGCGATGATCTCGACCTTGGTCTGCGC
>NZ_MDFL01000008.1 GCF_001854785.1 Mesorhizobium sp. ORS 3428 | reverse complement strand
ACCGGCGTGCCGCAGAGCATCGCCTCGACGGGCGCCATGCCGAACGGCTCTTCCCAGGCGATCGGGTTGAGGAAGGCCCTGGCCTCGCCCAGCAGGCGCAGCTTTCTATCGCCGTCGACCATGCCGTGGTAACGGAAGCGGCGGCCCAGGCTCTTGAAGAAGACGCCCTGGCGGCGAACCTTCGTGCGCTGCAAAAGCTGCCAGCGCCAGCCGCCGGCGATGTCGAGCTGGAAATCGAATGCCTTGGCGAGATCGACGGCCCGGTTGAGATTCTTGCCGGCGCGCGCGATGCCGGCCAGAAACAGCAGCCGGTTCGTCTTGGCGGCGGCGAGGCGATAGGCGTCGATCGGAAACCCGTTGTAGACGAAGGTTTCCCCTCCGTGGTTGCGCGCATGGCTGGCGCTGACGAAGCTCCAGTTCCGCCCCCGCTTCGGGAATCCCGGGCCAAAGCCGTGYATCGTGCAGAGCGACGGAGGCGGCGTCTCGATATACCAGCCATGGAAATGCACGATGTCGGTATCGGCCGGGATCGCGGCGCGGCATTCGGCCGCCGAAGACGCGTGCCGTACCTCGCAGAGCGGATGGCTGGAGCCGCGACCGGCGATCAGGACAACCTTGTGGCCTTGCCGCGAAAGCTCGCTCGCCAGCCAGTCGACCTGCCGCTCGGTGCCGCCATAGCCCTTGCAGGGAATGGTGCGTTCCGCCACCAGCGTGATGCGCATCAAGACAGCCCGTCCGTTCGTGAATTGCTTGCCCCTACCTTCAAAGGCGAGCGTGGATGCAAAAGCAAGAGCATCGTCAGCAGCGTGCTGGCAATGCCGATCGCGGCGATCAGCACGGCGTCCCAATTCGTCCAGCCTGGACCTTCGAGCGGCTTGGCGTTGAACAGGGCGAAGGAATTGTAGCTCGCCTGGTGCGAGATCAGAAGGAAGCCGGTGAGGTTGTTGCCGAGATGGGCGCCGAAGGCAGCGCCCAGATTGCCGGTGACATAAACCAACAGCGTGAGAAGCAATGCAAAGGTGGCGATCGAGACCAGCACACAGGCATTGATGGCAAGCGTCGAGGCCGTGCTCCAATGCAGGGCGGTGAACAAAAGCCCGGGCAGCCCGGCCCACACCAGCGGGCTGTCAAACCGGCTGGCAAGGCCGCGCAACAGGTAGCCGCGGAACAGAGCCTCCTCCGAGGATGTCTGCAGGAAGGCGAGAAGCACGATCGGCACGAGGAAGAGCAGCCATGACGAGAAGGCGATCGAGCCGCGAGCGATCTCCGGCTGCAGCCAATAGAGCAGGACTTCCGAGAACAGCGAAGTGATCAGCACTGCGACGAGGCCCTTCAGGAAGCCGTCGCGCGAGATGCGGCGAGTGGTGCCGATCAGCGCCGCGAGCGGCTCGCCATTGACGAWGCGCATCGCCGCCCAGAGACCGATCCAGATGCCGGCGAACGACGCCAGCGCGGTGAGAATGCCGATGGGCGAGCCGAGGAAATCCTGCATCGGCTGTCCGGTCGCAGGGCCGGGAAGACGCAGGACGATGAAGGCGTAGGTGCCGGCAACAAGCACGACGAGCGTCATGGCGAGCCAGAAGAAAACGACGACCACCGTTCCCAGCAGAAGGCGCAGCAGGGTGGTTTTCTCGTTCGGCGAGCGCCGGTAGCGCCCGAAGGCAGCATTGTCGATCACGCGGGTCCCCTGCCGAACGCTTTCGGGTCGCATGATCTAGGAGATCGCAGACTTGCGCGCAATCGTGCTTGTTACGGGCAAGGCAGCGAGGCCATCGCCCAGCACAGGAGGCGGCCGCCAATCCGTGGCGGCCTGCCTGCCATAATCAGCGCCCGGTCAGCGCATCACATAGACGATACGGCGCGTGCCCGGATCGACCAGCGCGGGCTGGTTGTTCACATAGACGTAGCGGTAGTTGTAATCCGGGATCTCGCTCAACTCGACTGTGTCGGGCAGGACCGCGCCCGTCACGACTTCGCCTTCGAGATAGACCGGCTCGACCCGATGCGTGGCGATATAGGTGCCTACCTCGGCCGGCGGCCTGACGATCGGCTCAATCGGCTCGCTCGCTATAATGGAGCCGGTATAGTCTTGCGTATAAACGTCGTCGGCGGGCGGCGCGACGACAGCGATACGGGCATCGGCCGGCCGGCGCGTCACGATAACGCGGGTGCCGCCGAAATCGGCCGTCACATAGTCGGAATAGACCCAGCCATTGCCGCCGGCTTCAGCGATGGTGCACCATTTACTGTTTTCGATGCAGCCTCTGAGCGTGGCCGACTGGCCTGCGGCCAGCACGCCGATCACAGGATATTGCGGGCCGGGGCCGGCCCGGACGTTCAAGTCCGTCACGGCCGAGACGGGCGTATCGGCGAGGGCCGCGCCCGACATGGCGAGCACCGCACCGGCAAGTGCCGGAAACAATACGCTTTTCATGATGTTTCTCCGTTTTCACGCTCCCCTCGGGCTTGAAAACGAAACCACACCTTATGCGTTCCAGCTAAAGTGCCGTCGCCGGCTCACGAATTGTTCCACCTTCTTTCGGCAAAGCTGTCAAAACGACGTAAGAGGGCGAGTTTGCGCGGAATATCTTTGGCGTCCTGAGACTATGTGGACGCGCGTTGGGCGATGACTTGGCGGCTACGTTCGTGCCTTGCGCCATCGGCTGCCGATGCGGCCCATCGCATCCGGAACCATGAAGGAAAGTCCGGCCATCTGCGGTGTCCAGGGCGGGAAAGTCTGCCATGAGCAGGCCTGCCATAATAAACGCTTGATCATGCGCAAATTCCCCGCCATTCGCCAGCATCGAGCGCTGCGTCCCCTCCTCGGGAGGGCGGTGACAACCGGGCGTTTCACTGGCAAATTTGYAACCGGGACGTGATTCAGGCAAATCAGGAGAACAAGATGGCAWTTTTTGCCAAGGGAAGGATTTTCGTGGCCGCCACGGTGGCGGCACTTGGCCTCGCGACAGGCGCGCAGGCGGCCCCCAGCTGCGGCAAGAACGGCGCCGGCTTCGACGCGTGGAAGCAGCAGTTTGCCGCTGAAGCTCAGGCTGAGGGCGTAGGTCAGAGGGGCCTGTCCGCGCTGGCCAGCGCGACCTACGCGACAAGGACGATCGCCGCGGACCGCGCCATTCACAAGGCTTTCAGCGGCTCGGTAGAGGAGTTCATGAAGCGCCGCGGCGCAGCCGCGATCATTTCCAGGGGGCGCGCGCTGAAGAAGCAGAATGCGGCGATGTTCGCCGACATCGAGCAGACCTATGGCGTGCCGCCGGGTGTGCTGCTCGCCATCTGGGGCATGGAGACCGGCTTCGGCGCCTCCATGGGCAACCAGAACACGATCTCGGCCATCTTGACCCTTGCCTATGATTGCCGCCGCCCGGAGTATTTTTACCCGCATGCCATCGCGGCGCTGAAGCTTGTCGACCGCGGAGCGTTGACCGCTTCGTCCGTCGGCGCCATGCACGGCGAGATCGGCCACACGCAGTTCCTGCCCRGAAATGTCTTGAAGTATGGGGTGGGCAGCGGAAATCTACGCGACAGGAATATCGCTCTGRCTTCCACCGCCAACTTCCTCAAGGGTCATGGCTGGCAGGCCGGCGCGAGCTATGAGGCGAATATGAGCGCAATCGCCGGTTGGAATTCCRCCAGCGTCTACCAACAGGCCATCGCCCGCATCGCCGAGGCGATCGACGCGGATTGAGAGAATTTTCTGACGTTCACCAACCAAAACCCGGCAGAGATGCCGGGTTTTTTCTTGCTATGCAGGAAGTTAGCGAAAGCCGGGGTGATCAGCAGTTTTCAGCGCCGGTTCCTCGCCGCGAGCGTCCTGAGCCGCAGCCCGTTKAGGCGGATGAAGCCTTCGGCGTCCTTCTGGTCGTAGGCGCCGCGGTCGTCCTCGAAGGTGACGAGGGCGTCCGAATAGAGCGTCTTCTTCGACTTGCGGCCGGTGACGATGACGTTGCCCTTGTAGAGCTTCAGGCGCACCGTGCCTTCGACGTCTTCCTGGCTCTTGTCGATCATCGCCTGCAGCATCACGCGCTCGGGCGAGAACCAGAAGCCGTTGTAGATGAGCTCGGCATAGCGCGGCATGAACTCGTCCTTGAGGTGCGCGGCACCCCGGTCGAGCGTGATCGATTCGATCGCCCGGTGGGCGGCGATCAGGATGGTGCCGCCGGGCGTCTCGTAGACGCCGCGCGACTTCATGCCGACAAAGCGGTTCTCGACCAGGTCGAGGCGGCCGATGCCGTTGTCGCGGCCGAGGTCGTTGAGCGCGRCCARCATGGTGGCCGGCGACAGCTTCTTGCCGTTGAGYGCGACCGGATCGCCCTTGAGGAATTCGATCTCGATCTCGGTGACGACATCGGGCGCGTCCATCGGCGAGACGGTGCGCTGGTGGAYGAATTCCGGCGGCTCGCTCCACGGATCCTCCAGCACCTTGCCCTCCGAGGAGGAGTGCAGCAGGTTGGCGTCGACCGAGAAGGGCGCCTCGCCGCGCTTATCCTTCGGCACCGGGATCTGGTGCTGCTCGGCGAAGTTGAGGAGGTCCGTGCGCGACTTGAACGACCAGTCGCGCCACGGCGCGATGACCTTGATGTCGGGGTTCAGCGCGTAGGCGGACAGCTCGAAGCGGACCTGGTCGTTGCCCTTGCCGGTGGCGCCATGCGCGATCGCGTCGGCGCCGGTTTCCCTGGCGATCTCGACGAGATGCTTGGAGATCAGTGGCCGGGCGATCGAGGTGCCGAGCAGGTAGGTGCCTTCGTAGACGGCATTGGCGCGGAACATCGGGAAGACGAAGTCGGCGACGAACTCCTCGCGCACGTCGACGATGCGGATGTCCTTGATGCCCATCATCTCGGCCTTGCGGCGCGCCGGCTCCAGCTCGCCGCCCTGGCCGAGGTCGGCCGTGAAAGTAACGACTTCGGCACCGAGCTCAGTCTGCAGCCATTTCAGGATGATGGAGGTGTCGAGGCCACCGGAGTAGGCGAGCACGACTTTCTTCACGTCTTTGATCTTGGACATTTTTGGCGGTCCCGCGGGTAAAAGAGGTTCGGGGCGAGTATCACGGCGTTTCCGGCTCATGCAAGAGACGAAGGCAATGCCTTGATTCGAATTCCTTTCCTATGCCGGCGCTGCCCCTCACCTGCCTGCCGGCATCCTCTCCCCGCATTGTGACGGGGAGAGGGGCGCTCTCGTCGATGACTTCGCCAATTCGCAACGTTGCAAGAAGGGGGCCAGCGTTGAGGCAGCCCTTTCTCCCCGTCACTATACGGGGAGAAATGCCCGGCAGGGCAATGAGGGGCGGCGCCGGCGTCAACAATTGCCTCAAGCGATTGCCCTGGAGCCCCGTTGTTGCCAATGCTGGACCAGAGGCCGCGCCGGTTAGTCGCTGGCATCGGCAAGGCAGCTGCGTTATAGAAACCGGTCTTCCCGCAGGGGCGAGCCATGTCCTTCATTCCCGACGCTTCGACGCTGATCCAATTTGCCATCGCGACGGTCATCCTGGCGATCACGCCGGGACCGGACATGACGCTGTTCGTGTCACGCACGCTGAGCCAGGGCCGCGCCAAAGGCTTTGCCTCGATGGCCGGGGCGCTCTGCGGCACGCTCATCCACACCACGCTGGTGGTGGTCGGCGTCTCGGCGCTGATCGTGGCCTCGCCCATGGCCTTCTTCGCGCTGAAGATCTTCGGCGCCGGCTACCTGGTGTTCCTGGCCTGGCAGGCGGTAACGAAAGGCTCGGCCTTCTCGCCGGAGAAGAAGACGGGACCGCAGATATCGCTGTTCCGCAGCTGGGCGGCCGGGCTCGGCGTCAACCTGCTCAACCCGAAGATCATCCTGTTCTTCATGACCTTCCTGCCGCAATTCGTCTCCGCGCATGATCCGCATGCGCCGGGCAAGCTTTTCTTCCTTGGCGTCATGTTCATCGTGCTGTCGATCCCGGTGACGGCGCCGATGGTGCTGGCGGCGGAGAAGTTCGCGGCGGCGATGAAGGCCAGCCCGCGCGTCACGCGTGTGGTCGATTATTGCTTCGGCGGGGTGTTCTCGGCCTTCGCGCTCAAGATCCTGACCGCGCAGGCGAGATAGTTGCCTTAGCGCCCTGACGACTCAGGAGTCCGGATCGAGCAGYGGCTCGCGGCGCCAGCTGCCGGCAAAGCGCCCGGCGGAGAGCCAGTAGAAGATGCCGCCGACCATGCCGCTRCCGATCAAGGCGAGCCTCACATTGGTGTCGGTGACGTCGAAATCGGCATCGCCGAAATCATGCGCGAAGCCAAGGAAGACCACGGCAATGACGGCGCCGCCCAGCGCGTAGAAAAGCCAGTCGCGGCGGCCGAGCACTTCGGCGATCAGGATGACGACGGCCGCCGGCATGAAGGCGAAATAGGCGACGAACAGCGCCACAAAGGGCACCGAGAAATAGAGCGCGGGCGCGATCGTCGGATGCCCGAGTTCCGGCGCATAGCCGAAATAGCCCAGGAACAGGATGTTGATGAAGGCGCTCGCCGCCAGCGAGCCGACGGTATAGCCGACCAGGATGACGGCGAAGCGGACGAGATAGGCGATGARACGCCTCACGCCTCGCCGTGCCCTGCAATCATCATGGCTTCCAGTGCCAGTCGGTCCGCCTTGCGCATGCGCTCCGATTCCGACTTGAGCTGGCCGCAGGCGGCGAGGATGTCGCGGCCGCGCGGGGTGCGGATCGGTGAGGCATAGCCGGCATTGTTGATGTAGTCGGSGAATTTCTCGATCGTCTCCCAGTCCGAGCACTGATAGTTGGTGCCGGGCCACGGATTGAACGGGATCAGGTTGATCTTGGCCGGGATCCCTTTCWGCAGCTTCACCAGCGCCTTGGCGTCGTCGAGTGAATCGTTGACGTCCTTCAGCATCACATACTCGAAGGTGATGCGGCGGGCATTGGAGAGGCCGGGATAGGCGCGGCAGGCGGCGATCAGCTCCTTCAGCGGATATTTCTTGTTGATCGGCACCAGCAGGTCGCGCAGGTCGTCATTGGTGGCATGCAGCGAGATCGCCAGCATGACGCCGATCTCCTCGCCGGTGCGGGCAATCTCCGGCACGACGCCGGAGGTCGAGAGCGTGATGCGCCTTTTCGACAGGGAAAGCCCATCGCCGTCGGAGGCGATCAGCAGCGCCTTCTTCACCGCTTCGAAATTGTAGAGCGGCTCGCCCATGCCCATCATGACGATGTTGGAGACTTTTCTGCCCTCGGCCGGCACGATGGCGCCGTCGGGCGTGTCGCGGTCGGGGAAGTCGCCCAGCCGGTCGCGCGCGGTGAGCAACTGCGCCAGGATTTCTTCCGTGGTCAGGTTGCGCACGAGCTTCTGGGTGCCGGTGTGGCAGAAGGAGCAGGTCAGCGTGCAGCCGACCTGCGAGGAGATGCAGAGCGTGCCGCGGCCTTCCTCGGGGATATAGACGGTCTCGATCTCGACCGGCCGGCCGGCGCCGCGCGGCGGAAAGCGCAACAGCCATTTGCGCGTGCCGTCGGAGGAGATCTGCTCCTCGACGATCTCGGGCCGCGCCACGGTGAAATGCTCACCAAGCGCTGCGCGCAGTTCCTTGGAGATGTTGAACATATGCGCGAAGTCGGAGACGCCGCGCACATACATCCAGTGCCAGAGCTGCTGCGCCCGCATCTTCGCCTGGCGCTCCGGGACGATGCCGGCCGCGACGAGGGCGGCGCCGAGCTCGGCCCGGGTCAGGCCGATCAGCGACGGTTTCTCGGCCGCCGCGGCGCGGGCGCGCAAGGCGTCGCGTGCGCCCTCGGCGGTCAGATCGAATGAAAGGGTCATGGTTGCGCCAATATAAGCGGTTTGCGGCCGATTTCAGCATCGTGCCCGAAATGAAGCGCGGCGCATAGCACAGCTTGAGGCCGGAGTCATGCGGACAAAGGGTGCTGACTGTCGCAGCGCCGCACGGTTCAACCCGACGCGGCGCCGTGCTAAAGCGCGTCGCGCTGAACCGGGTTCAGGTGACACGCTTCCAGTCTTTGTATTTACGCATGTCGTTCTCGCAATACCGCCGCGCACTTTTGGGCGACATGCATTAGGTCGAGCCATTGCTCGAAAGGGATAAACATGGGCAGCATATCGCGTAAATACCCGATGCTGCGGCGCTCGCAGGCAATCTGGGGGTCGCGGCGCGTCTGGCAGCCGCGGCTCGTCTTCTGGGCCGGCGCCCTGTCGATCGGGCTGATCAGCGTGYTGTTCGCAATGTTGGCCGATCGGGCGCAGGCGCTTTTCCATATCGTCACCGGCGGCGATGGCGGCTGGCGCTTCTATCTGCCGCTGATCATGACGCCGGYCGGCTTCGTGCTCTGCGCCTGGCTCGCCCATTCCTTCTTTCCAGGCTCGCAAGGCAGCGGCATTCCGCAGGCGATCGCCGCCCGCCACTTGCGCGACGATGAGGATCGCGGGCATCTCCTTTCGCTGCGCTTGGYGGCAGGCAAGATCGCGCTCACCGTGATCGGTCTGCTCTGCGGCGCCTCGATCGGCCGCGAGGGGCCGACGGTGCAGGTCGGCGCCTCGCTGATGCTGCAGGCGGCGCGCTGGGGCGGCATGGCTCAGGCGCGTGGCCTGATCCTGGCCGGCTCCGCCGCCGGCGTCGCCGCCGCTTTCAACACGCCGCTTGCCGGCATCGTGTTTGCCATCGAGGAGATGGGCCGCGCCTATGAATCGCGCACCAACGGGCTGGTGCTGACGGCGGTCATCCTCGCCGGCCTCGCCTCGCTTGGGCTGCTCGGCAACTACACCTATTTCGGCGTCGCCAGGCAAACTGTCGTCTTTGCGGCCGACTGGCCTCTGGTGCTCGTCTGCGGCGTCATCGGCGGCGGCTTCGGCGCGCTGTTTTCGCTGCTGGCGCTGAAGATCACGCGGCGCATCCGGCGCTGGAACGCGCTACAGCCATTGTGGCGCGCCTTGCTCGTTGCAGGCATCTGCGGGCTGGCGGTTGCCGCGACTGGCCTTGCCTCGAACGGCCTCACCTTCGGCACCGGCTACATGCAGGCTCGCGGCGCCATCGAAGGCTCGCCGTTGCCGGCGTTCTTCTTCCTTGAGAAATTCGCAGCCGGCCTGCTCTCGATGGTGTCGGGCATTCCGGGCGGCCTCTTCGCGCCGTCGCTGGCGGTGGGCGCCGGTGTCGGTAGCACCCTCGGCCTGATCCTCGGCGCCAGCACCGGCCTGGCCGCGCTGCTCGGCATGGCCGGCTATTTCGCCGGCGTCGTACAGGCGCCGATGACGGCCTTCGTCATCATCCTCGAAATGACCGGCAATCACGACAACGTCATCGCGCTGATGTGCGCGGCGGTACTGGGCTACGGCACGGCGCGGCTGATCTCGCACGAGCCGCTCTACCACGCGCTGTCGCGTGTGTTCATCGCCGAGGCGATCAGGCGGCGCAGGGCTGAAGCAAGCGAGAGCGGCAGCGTTTGACGGAGCCGAGTACTGGCCGGCGTACGATCGAACCGTAGTCTGCCCTCTGCCGAAGTTTCCGAGGCATGTGTCTCGGCTTTCAATCAGGATCGACAGCTACCCGGCTTTGGCGAACCATCCATCGCCGTCGAGCGATATCACGCGCTTTCATCGGTCGGGAACCGCGCGCTTTCGTGCATCGCCAACCATTCGCGAAGCGCGATGCGAATGACGTCGAGGCGTCCGAGATTCATTTTGGCTGCAATTGCAGATAGCGCCATTTCGGTGCTTGTATCGAATGAGATGGGGGCGGAATCGCGCAGCATCGCAGCCGCGCGGAAATAGGCATGCGGCGTGTCCTCTGTGGAAGGGGCTGCAGTCTCAAGCTTCTCTTCGTTGGCCGCATTCATCGAGAGCACGCCTTTTTCGGTAGCCGGCAAATATTTCCGGATCGCAACGACCGAGTCTCCCTCTATTGTCGCTATTACAAGGCGGGTTCCGTTCGGGTAGTATTTGAGCAGGACGGCGGCCTGATGCGTCAAAGTTACCCCGTTGAGCCGGCACAACTCGCCTCCCAGCAGCCAGTCGGAATCGCCAGAACTGTCAACCACGGCTATGTACTCGCCATCGCAAGGATAGCCGATCAGCCCGACCACTTCGATTTCATCCAATTTCCGCATAGGTCTCAGCCTCGGTTGGGGACGGGATGGTCGAGGCAGGATCTGCGGTGGCAGCGCGCCGCGTGGC
>NZ_MDFL01000007.1 GCF_001854785.1 Mesorhizobium sp. ORS 3428 | reverse complement strand
CATTCCGGGGACATCAGGAAATGCTGGCCGTTCGGTATTCACAACCCCGCGTTTCATTCTCGGATCGCGATGGCTATCTTCCAACCACTCCGGACGCTCCAGAATCCTGGGGCCCAGGGGGTGCGAAGAAGAATTAGAGGCTGGGGTTCATGTTCAGACTCCTGGGCTGGGCAGTCGTCGCTATGCAATGGCGAAGCGGCGGCCGAGGGAAGCCCTCGAAATCAGCGTCGTATGCTTGTCCCCTCATCATGGGGCGAGTCCTTGGTGGGCGTGGCCGCAGGAGTCGATCGGTCCCTTGCATTGGGGCTGACGAGCGGAACGGTCGTTGTGCCGCGRTGAACTCTATTATGAGGCACGATGCCAAATTGCTCGTGGGTCGACTTTGTCAGGCGAAAGAACTATATACCGAGCATGGTTCACGCGATCACGAAGACCCATTTCATTGGCGCTGCTGAAGGTTTTTCAGCAGTGGACGGGCTTGTATTGGCTACGGTCAACGCGCCTTACAAGCGGGATATCAGCGTAGCGGCGCTGCGGGAGTGTATTGCCAAAGCCAAACTGGACGACTGGYCCGTCCATGTCGCCACTTTCTTCACAGAGGTGGAGCCTTTTCTCGTTTTTCAATTTGCAAGCGCTCACGGTATCTCTAAATCCAAGCTCRYCAAGGCTTACATGGCAATGAAGGCCGCGACGGGCGAGTACAATCCGGATTTGGAGACCGAACTTGTCTCACTGGCGCCTTCTCCTCGATAGAGCAGTAGCAGGCCTCGACCGAGTCCGCGCGAAAGGGCAACCCGTCCCCGATTGGGTGCTCGGGGGCGGTACCGCTCTGATGGTCCWCACTGGTCATCGCCTCAGCAAGGACATCGACGCGTTCATCGATGACCCCCAGTATTTGTCGGTCCTTTCACCCCGATTGGGTGGYGAAGGCGCCTGGGWCCATCAGGCATATGATGAGGCGCCAAACTACCTCAAACTCATCTACCCAGAAGGCGAGATCGATTTTATCGTCGCTTCTTACATTACTAATGTGCCAACGGAGCGGAAGATCATTGGCGGGAGTGGGCTTAGTGAGGAACTTTCCCATTCGATTGAAATTGAACACCCGGTGGAGATAGCCTTAAAGAAGCTCAACTATCGTGGCCCTTTGTTGAAGGTCCGGGACGTATTCGATATCGCAGTAGTGGACTACTTATTCTCGGATTTGCTCCAGGACAACCTACATTTCGTGTCGCATTTGAAAGCGGCTATTGGCATCAGGTTAATCAATCTCCAAGAAGATTATGTTCGCAATGAATTGGGGGAACTCAATATCGCTGAAGAATGGCGACCCATTGCCGACATCTGCCTCGATCGCATGAGGGAGATTGCAGAGGCTATTCCCGACCCCAAATCCACGCCATAGCCGGAGCCTTCGGGTAACTGGCCCTTCGAAGAAGACTCATTGCCTACGGTTGAATAATACCGATAAGGGATTTGGTGGCGTTGCTACCGAATAGCGCGAATTCCTAGGGTCTGCCGCTCATCAAGGAGCTGAAAATTATCGTATTTTCCGGCGGACCTCATCTTGCCTTGAGCGATATCTCCGCCGAGAGGGCTTCGGTGTATAGCGTAACGCCGGAGTTCAATAACTGCCGGATCGCCAGAAATTCAACTCGAAATTCTGCGCTCGAATTGATGGGGGCACCGTGATTGGCCAAGAGGCAGCGTTGGAGAGAAAAGGCCCGCTGCCGGGAGGAGGTGGCAACGGGCCCGATTCGAAAACGGCACTAGAGGGGGTGTGCCGCATTCAAGTTCGGCATCGCATCTAGAGAGTTGATGGCCGACACCCTCATAGTAGCTTCCGCGTTAGATATTGCAACGCACAAATGTCATCCGCAACGCAAAATCAGCATTGGCCTGCCGCAAAAAGAGCCCACAATCGGGGCGACCATGACGTTATCCCACAAGACACCGACAGGTGGAAATTCGAGCCGCAGCAGCCGACCCGTGGCGCTTGGCGTCTCGCAGCTTTTGCGGATAGGAGGCACAGTCAACCGCGCTTCGTTACAACCGGTAGGCTCAGCGATGTGACTGGAAGAGCGCCACCTGTCGCAGATGCCTTGGAATACAAAAGCTCGATTGGACTCACGGTGACGCGCTGCATAGCCATGGTCGGCGCCCACGAAGCGACCGACGACAAAAAGCAGCGCTCAAGACAGCTGGCGCGCGACCTCACCGTCCGCAAACGCGCGCTTGGGAAGGACGGCTTCACTATCGTTTCGGGCCTAGCCGCCGGAATCGATCGTGTCGCCCACGAAACGGCCATGRCTAACGGCGGGCRCACGATTGCGGCAATCGGTACGCCTCTCAGCACCTACCATCCGAAGGAAGACGGAGACCTCCAGGAGCGCATCCCCAAGGAGTTTCTGCTGATTTCGCAAATTCCGCTTTTACGCGATGCCGCTCAGGCCATTCCGCAAAATCTGCTCTTCTGTTGGCAGTAGCGTGTCACGGCGTTCAAATGTCGCTCGGATTGCCTGGATCAGCGATCCACCTTCGAACGCGAACAGCCGCGACAGCGCCAGCAGGTCGTAAAAATCCTTCATGCGACTGTTCGCCTGGCCAAGCAAGACGATTGCCTGGAGTTTTTGGGCAACCACGGTTTCCCTGGGATAGGCTCTCAGTCGAGGACCCTCGGCCGACAGAAGCGGCGGAAATTCCAGTTCCTGCGCCCTCGCGTAACAGCGTCACCAAAGCCGATGTCAACTTGTACCGGGATCCGGGTCCTCCCGAGAGACGCTGTCGTCTGCACCCTGACGCCGCCATATTGCTGGCCTTCACGGATCACCTCGACGCTTAGGCCGTTCGCATCGTACGCCAGTCCGTCTTTTTCGGCCTCGATCCGGCAAATCGTTTCGAAAACGGATCGGATCGCCGTTACGGCTGGATTGCGGAATCCGAGAAGATCGAGGTCCTGCGTAGGGCGATTCGGATCGTTGAGCCACGCTGTGAAGAGCATCGCGCCCTTCAGGATGAACTGATCGCGATGCGGGGAGATGCTCAGCCGATAAAGCAGCCTCTCGATGGCGTATCGCCTCAGGATGAGCTGATTGTCCGTCTGCTTGCTCCGCGCGATGTTGCGGAGCCGAGCAAGAATCGATGCTGGAAGATTCGCCGGCCTATCCTTCATCAGCAACTGTGCTTTCAAGATAAGGACGAACGACGCTCCAGATGCGCAGCGCCTGCGCATATCGGGCAATGTCGCCAATGGAGAGCGCCTTTTCGCCGAAGCGAGCAACCCGGATCGGYGGWTAGTCGATCGTCGGCTTGCGGTCCTTGGAGCCGATTGCGATCCAGACGCCGAGGGATCAATCCGGCTACACTGGCTCGTCTGGTTGACGAGGGCATCCTCCATCGCCCCTCACGAGGGCTCTACGGACGCGCGGATGCCGACGTCGACATTTCTCATTCCCTGGCCGAGATCGCAACTCGAGTTCCGAAAGGCGTGATCTGCCTCGTATCGGCGCTCCAGTTTCATGAGATCACGCTGCAGCTTCCGCGCAGCGTCGGGCTTAGCCTTTCTGGATCGCCATCCCATGCGCAGCGCTTCCATTGCAACGTCAAGGCCGACGGCGTTTCAGGTCCGACAGGCGCATGATCCCATGGCGCTCAATCAGACCGACGGCAAGCGTCAAGACCTACACCATCGATTCGGTGCCTGTCCGGATCTTCGATCCGGCCAAATCGATCGTGGACTGCTTCCGCTTTCGCAACGGTCGCGCTGAGAGGTTTCAACGATTCGGTCATGTATCAAACTGTCGGTAATTACCGGTAAGTTCCGACATTTTATTACACCGCAGTGAAAGTCGGCAAGCAGCCCTTCCACCGTTCTGTAAACGTGGCGCGAGACATCGGCGCGTCAGCATCGTAGCGCGATGGAAGAACATAGCGTGAGTTCCCGGCGCATGTCCTGCGTTAGCTTCCGAAAATGACCGTCATCGGCCGCCGCTCATGCCCATCGCCTTAACCAGATCATCGACCGAGCGGGTCGAGATACCTTGGACGTAGGCCTCTTGGATGACGGCCGTCAACGCCTTCTCGGCCAAACGCCGCGGCTCCAGGAACGACGGGAAGTAGGAGCCCTTCCTCAGCTTGGGGATGCGCAGCTCCACCGTTCCGGCCCGCGTCTTCCAGTCGCGCTCGCGATAGCCATTGCGCTGGGCGATCCGCAGCGCGCTCATCTCACCATAGCCGGCGCCGGTGGCGGCGCCCACCTCCAGCTCCATCAGCCGCTCGGCGGCAAAGCCGATCATCTCGCGCAGGATATCGGCGTCGGGGGTCTTCTCCACGAGCGTGCGCAGGTTCATCATGTCGTCGGTCATCGGTGGTTCCTTCGAATCAGGTTGGTCTCAGCAACCCGAGCCTAACGGGGAACATCGATGATCGCCGCTACGCCGCTCGCTCGCTTCAGCGCTGTTGAGGGCGCGCTCGCAAGCGGCTGCGCTACCGCCGAGCTACACCACTCAGCGGGTCGCGACCCGACAGCAGCCGTGGCGTTCTCGATTGGTGCCAGAAGACAGATGCGTGATCCAGGATTAACGTTCTGACGGCGCAATTTGGCCGGGGAGGCGTGCCGCTCACGAGGAGTGGACGACAGTGTTTGTGTCTYTCGGTCCCGGCGTGAGGTTAATGGCTGTCATATTTAACGCTGTCTGACATGTTTCGTTGGTCTTGTCAGGTTCGCGACATAGGCTCGGCTAGCCATTCCTTTATTTTGCTCAGGTCAAATATCTGAAAAGGAAGAACAAAAAAACTTTCTTCGATCGGTCAATAAAATTGGCATGAGTTTTGAGCCTTGCGTTACGAGGCGGCGAAAGCTGCCGACCGGCATTCATATCGCGGGCAGCCGCGATGAATGGAACGAAGGAAGGAAAGCTACATGTCAGGTCTGCGTCAGATCGCCTTTTACGGCAAGGGCGGCATCGGCAAGTCCACCACCTCCCAAAATACACTCGCCGCCCTTGTCGATCTCGGGCAGAGGATACTCATCGTCGGCTGCGATCCCAAGGCCGACTCCACCCGCCTGATCCTGAACTCGAAGGCGCAGGATACCGTGCTGCACCTTGCTGCAAAGGAAGGTTCGGTGGAAGACCTCGAACTCGAGGACGTGCTCAAGATCGGCTACAAAGGCATCAAGTGCGTGGAGTCGGGCGGCCCCGAGCCGGGTGTAGGCTGCGCCGGCCGCGGCGTCATCACCTCGATCAACTTCCTCGAGGAGAACGGCGCCTACGATGATGTCGACTATGTTTCCTACGACGTGCTCGGGGACGTGGTGTGCGGCGGTTTTGCGATGCCGATCCGCGAGAACAAGGCCCAGGAAATCTACATCGTCATGTCCGGCGAGATGATGGCGCTCTATGCCGCCAACAACATCGCTAAGGGCATTTTGAAATACGYCCATTCGGGCGGCGTGMGGCTCGGCGGCCTGATCTGCAACGAGCGCCAAACCGACCGCGAGCTCGACCTCGCCGAAGCGCTGGCTTCCAAGCTCAATTCCAAGCTCATCCATTTCGTGCCACGCGACAATATCGTCCAGCACGCCGAGCTAAGGAAGATGTCGGTGATCCAGTATGCGCCGGACTCGAAGCAGGCCGGGGAATACCGTGCGCTGGCCGAGAAGATCCATGCCAATTCGGGCCAGGGCACMATACCGACCCMAATCACCATGGAGGAGCTCGAGGACATGCTGCTCGACTTCGGCATCATGAAGACAGACGAGCAGATGCTTGCCGAGCTCCAAGCCAAGGAAACGGCGAAGGCGGCCGCACTGTAACGAGCGTTGTCTACTTGAGGTGCGGCCTTGACCTAGCGCGCCTTTGGAATAACGGCGCCTCGCCGGTGAGGCGTCACACGAACCTTGAAAGGGGTCCCATGAGCCTGGAATACGAAAATGACGGTGCTCTCCATGCGAAGCTTATCGAGGAGGTGTTGTCGCAATATCCCGACAAGACTGCGAAGCGCCGCAAAAAGCACCTCAACGTCGCAAAGAGCGGGGACGAGCCCGGCGAGGAAGGGGAGATCCTTTCGGAATGTGACGTCAAATCGAACATCAAGTCCATTCCCGGCGTGATGACCATTCGCGGCTGCGCCTATGCCGGCTCAAAAGGCGTGGTGTGGGGGCCGGTCAAGGACATGGTCCATATCTCGCACGGTCCCGTCGGCTGCGGGYAATATTCCTGGTCGCAGCGCCGCAACTACTACGTCGGCACGACCGGCATCGACACGTTCGGCACAATGCAGTTCACCTCCGATTTCCAGGAGAAAGACATTGTTTTCGGCGGCGACAAGAAGCTGGAACAGATCATCGACGAGATTGAAGAACTTTTTCCATTGAACAAGGGCATCACCRTGCAGTCCGAGTGCCCGATCGGCCTCATAGGCGACGACACCGAAGCGGTTTCGCGCAAGAAGGCCAAGGAGATCGAAAAAACGATCGTGCCGGTGCGTTGCGAGGGCTTCCGCGGCGTCTCGCAATCGCTCGGCCACCACATCGCCAATGATGCGATCCGCGACTGGGTGTTCGAGAAGAGGGAGGTCGAGTTCGAGGGAGGCCCATACGACGTCAACGTGGTCGGCGACTACAATATCGGCGGCGACGCCTGGGCTTCGCGAATCCTGCTCGAGGAGATCGGCCTGCGCGTGGTCGGCAACTGGTCCGGCGACGCTACGCTCGCCGAGATAGAGCGCGCGCCGAAGGCCAAGCTCAATCTCATCCATTGCTACAGGTCTATGAACTACATCTGTCGGCACATGGAAGAAAAGTACGGCATCGCTTGGATGGAGTACAATTTCTTCGGTCCCTCCCAGATCGAAGCCTCCCTGCGCAAGATTGCCAAGCATTTTGGGCCGGAAATCGAGGAGAAGACCGAAAAGGTGATCGCCAAGTACCGCCCCTTGGTCGACGAGGTAATCGCCAAATACCGACCGCGCCTCGAAGGCAATACGGTGATGCTCTATGTCGGCGGCCTACGCCCCCGCCACGTCATCACGGCCTACGAGGACCTCGGTATGGTGATCGTCGACACAGGTTACGAGTTCGGCCACAACGACGATTATCAGCGCACCGCCCACTACGTGAAGAACGGCACACTGATCTATGACGACGTGACCGGTTATGAGTTGGAAAAGTTCATCGAGGGGGTTCGCCCTAATCTCGTAGGCTCGGGGATCAAGGAAAAATACCCCGTTCAAAAGATGGGCATACCGTTCCGTCAGATGCACTCCTGGGATTATTCGGGGCCCTATCATGGCTATGACGGCTTTGCCGTTTTCGCCCGTGATGTGGATCTTGCCATCAACAACCCGGTCTGGGGACTATTCGAGGCGCCTTGGAAAAGACGTCCGAGCCGTGGGCGGGCGATGGCTGCCGAATAAATACCGGACCCTTCGCCTTGGTCTCCCCAAGGAGACGATAAACCCCGCGATCCGTGATCGCGGAAGACCAGAAACGTTTGATGTTCCTGTCCCGCCGTATGGCGCGGTCAGATACCAAAAGAGGTGACCACCATGCCGCAGTCGGCCGAAAAAGTTCTCGACCACGCGCCCCTCTTCCGCGAGCCGGAATACWGGCAGATGCTGGCCGACAAGAAGCTGAATTTCGAATGTCCGCACCAGGATCWGGTCGTTACCGATCAACGCGAGTTCACCAAGACCTGGGAATACCGGGAAAAAAACTTCGCTCGCGAAGCGCTTGTCATAAACCCCGCCAAGGCCTGCCAGCCGCTAGGCGCCGTGTTCGCGGCCACGGGCTTCGAGCGAACCATGCCCTTCGTGCACGGTAGTCAGGGTTGCGTGGCCTATTACCGCTCGCACCTGTCGCGCCATTTCAAGGAGCCAGCATCGGCAGTTTCCTCCTCAATGACCGAGGATGCGGCAGTGTTCGGCGGCCTGAAGAACATGGTCGACGGGCTCGCCAACACGTATAAACTCTATGACCCGAAGATGATCGCCGTATCGACGACTTGTATGGCCGAGGTCATCGGCGACGACCTGCACAGCTTCATCGAGAACGCCAAGGAAGAAGGCTCGGTCCCGCGCGACTTCGACGTGCCCTTCGCGCACACGCCGGCCTTCGTCGGCAGCCACGTCGACGGCTATGATGGTACGGTCAGGGGCATTTTGGAGCACTTCTGGAAAGGCCAGGAGCGTACGGAAGTCCTGGGAACGATCAACATCATTCCGGGCTTCGACGGCTTTTGCGTTGGCAACAACCGGGAACTCAAACGCCTGCTCGATCTGATGGGCGTGTCCTATACGTTCATCCAAGATGCCTCTGACCAGTTCGACACACCATCGGACGGCGAATACCGCATGTATGACGGCGGCACGAAAATCCAAGACGTTAAGAATGCACTCAACGCCGAGGCGACACTATCACTACAGCATTACAACACTCGAAAGACGTTGGAATATTGCGAGGAGGTCGGCCAAGCGACGGCCTCGTTCCATTACCCGCTGGGCGTTCAGGCGACCGACGAATTTCTGGTGGAGGTCTCCRCTATTTCCGGCAAGGAAATCCCCGAGGCAATCCGACTGGAGCGCGGCCGACTTGTTGACGCCATGGCGGACARCCAATCCTGGCTGCACGGCAAGAAATACGCACTCTACGGCGACCCGGACTTTGTCCACGCCATGGCCCGCTTCATCATGGAGACAGGCGGCGAGCCGACCCACTGCCTCGCCACCAACGGCACGACGGCGTGGGAAGACGAGATGAAGGAACTGCTTGCCTCCTCGCCCTTCGGCAAGGAGGCTCAAGTCTGGGCGGGCAAGGACCTGTGGGCGATGCGATCGCTGCTCTTCACCGAGCCCGTGGACCTGTTGATCGGCAATTCCTATGGCAAGTATCTGGAGCGCGACACCGGCACGCCGCTGATCCGGCTGATGTTTCCGATCTTCGACCGGCACCATCACCATCGCTTTGCCCTCATGGGCTACCAAGGCGGGTTGCGCGTACTGACGACAATCCTCGACAAGATCTTCGACAAGCTCGATCACGAGACAAGCGAGACGGGGGTGACGGACTATTCTTATGACCTCACCCGCTAGGAGCGGTGGCCGGCTTTTACAACTGGTCCGTCTTYTCGATTGACTTTGGAGACCGGCAATGTCCTCGCTCAATGCCAAGATCCAAGATCTCTTCAACGAGCCTGCCTGCGAGAAGAACCGCGGCAAGGACGCCAAGGCGCGCAAACAGGGCTGCTCCAAGCCGCTGACCCCCGGGGCGGCAGCCGGCGGCTGTGCCTTCGACGGCGCAAAAATCGTGCTGCAGCCGATTACCGATGTCGCGCATCTGGTCCATGCACCGCTCGCCTGCGAGGGCAATTCCTGGGACAACCGCGGCACGGCTTCGTCCGGGCCAACGCTATGGCGCACAAGTTTCACGACCGATCTCACCGAACTCGACGTGATGATGGGGCAGGGCGAGCGGAAGCTTTTCAAAGCAATCCGCGAGGTCAAGGAGGCCTATGCGCCGCCCGCGATCTTCGTCTATTCGACCTGTGTGACGGCGCTGATCGGCGACGACATCGAGGCCGTGTGCAAGCGCGCGGCTGAAAAGTTCGGCCTGCCGGTGGTGCCGATCAATGCGCCGGGCTTCGTCGGCTCCAAGAATCTCGGCAACAAGCTTGCCGGCGAGGCGTTGCTCGACCATGTCATCGGCACGGCGGAGCCCGACGATGCCGGCCCTTACGACATCAATATCCTTGGCGAATTCAACCTCTCGGGCGAATTTTGGCTGGTGAAGCCGCTTTTTGATCGGCTCGGCATCCGGGTGCGAGCCTCAATTCCGGGCGACGCGCGCTACCTCGACGTTGCGTCAGCGCACCGCGCCCGGGCAACCATGATCGTGTGCTCGACCGCCCTCATTAATCTGGCGCGCAAGATGGAGCAGCGCTGGGACATCCCGTTTTTCGAGGGCTCCTTCTACGGCATCACCGACACTTCTGAGGCGCTCCGGCAGATATCTCGACTGCTCGTGAAGAAGGGTGCGGATCCGGAGATCCTCGGCCGCACCGAGGCATTGATTGCTGAAGAGGAGGCGATTGCCTGGAAGAAGCTCGCGACCTACCGGCCGGGGCTCGAAGGCAAGCGCGTGCTTCTCAACACCGGCGGTGTGAAGTCCTGGTCGGTGGTCCACGCACTGATGGAGATCGGCATCGAGATCGTCGGCACCTCGGTCAAGAAATCAACGCCCGAAGACAAGGAGCGCATCAAGAAGATACTCAAGGACGAAAACCACATGTTCGAGACCATGGCACCGCGCGACCTTTATGCCATGCTCTCGCAACGCAAGGCCGACATCATGTTGTCGGGCGGGCGCACGCAATTCATTGCACTGAAGGCAATGACTCCCTGGCTCGATATCAACCAGGAGCGTCACCAGCCCTATGCCGGCTATGACGGCATGGTGGAACTCGTGCGCCAAATCGACCTCGCCATCCGCAACCC
>NZ_MDFL01000006.1 GCF_001854785.1 Mesorhizobium sp. ORS 3428 | reverse complement strand
CCGCCGACGGCGCCGATCAGGGTCGTTGGCGGCAGCACGGCGCGGATCGCGGCTATGCCGCCGGCGCCGAGCGCGCTCGCCGGAAAGAATTTCAGCGCCGAGGCGCCGAGCCTGATCGCCTGGAAGGCTTCGGTGGGCGTGAAGACGCCGGGCATCGTCACCATGCCGTAATGCATTGCGCGGCCCATGACCTCGGCGTCGATATTGGGGCTGACCAGCAACCGGCCGCCGGCCTTGTGCAAGGCATCGACATCGGCCGCCGTCAGCACCGTGCCGGCGCCGACCAGCGCAGTCTTAGAAAGCGCCTCGACAATGCTGGCAATGGAGGCGAAGGGTTCCGGCGAGTTGAGCGGCACCTCGATCGCCTCGATGCCGGCATCATGCACCGCCTGGGCGATCGCCACCGCTTCGCCCGGCTTCAGTCCGCGCAGGATGGCGACGAGGCCGCGCTTGAGCTTCGGGAAAGGTGCCGTCTCGGTCATTCAAGCGCCTCCGATCATGCCGTTCTCGCGCGCYGCCTCGACAAGGCCGGCGCGCACCGCTTCATCCGCATCGACGATCCGAAAGGCAAGAGCGGCGAAGCCCAGAGCCGCGCCGTAAAGATCAGCCAGCGCGCCGGAAGCGATCAGTACCACTGGGGCTTCGCTGACCCCGTACCGACGTTTCGCGGAGGCAATCTCGCCGCCGATCAAGAGCCCCGACAGGCAGGCGGCCGCCTCGTCGGATTTCAAATCCTGCAGCAACCCGGCGGCGCGGATCGCAAACAGTTTCGAGGTGACGTCGCCGCCCTCGCCCAGCGCCTGCTCGCACCATTGACGGAAGAACGGATCCTCGGCAGCGACCGGCGCCGGATGCTCGCCCAGCGAATGCTTCAGGATCGAATGCGTGGCCAGCACGGAAAACAATTCGCCCGTCGGCCAGGTGCCGAAGCCGGCGACCGCGCCGTCCTCGACCGCGACCCATTTCGAATGCGTGCCCGGCATGCAGACGAGATGGCGACCCTTTGCCGGCAAACCGGCGCCGGCGAGCTGCGTTTCCTCGCCACGCATGACGTCCGGCGCATCGGCGAGGCGCTGGGCGAGGCCCGGAACGATACGGATGTCGCGGCGCTCGCCCGCTATGCGGGCAGCCTCGCCAAGGATGGCGCCGATCGGCGCCGGCACGGTGACATAAGGTGCCTCCACCCAGCCCTGGCGGGAACCCGCCATGCCGCAGATGATGACGGGCAAGTCCTCCGGCGCGCTCATGGCGGCGAGATGAGCTTCCAGCACGTTGGCGAAGCCTTTTTCGCGCGCAGTGATCAGGCCGTCGTCGCCGCGCCGCTCGGCAAGCACCTTGCCGGCGCTGTCGATGAGCCAGGCACGGAGCCTTGTCGTGCCCCAGTCGAGCGCGGCGACCGCTGGCGCGCCGCTCACAGGACGCCTCCGTCGACGATCAGCATCTGCGCCGTCAGCATGCGCGAGGCGTCCGACGCCAGGAAGAGCACGGTGCCGACAATGTCGTCTGGCTGCATGACTTGCCTGATGCACTGCTTGGCGACATGGGCCGCAAGCGTTTCTTCGGTGACCCAGAGCTGCCGCTGGCGCTCGGTGATCACCCAGCCGGGCGCGATCGCGTTGACGCGGATGCCGTCGGCGCCCAGCTTGCCGGCAAGACCCTTGGTGAGGCCGAGGATTCCGGCCTTGGCGGCGGTATAGGCCGGCAGGTCGGGATGATTGATGAGATAGGAGGTGGAGCTGAAGTTGATGATCGAGCCGCCGCCGGCGCGCTTCATGCCCGGCGCCACCGCCTGCGCGGTGAAGAAATGCGGGCGCAGGTTGACGGCGAGGTTGTTGTCCCAGAACTCGACCGTGACGTCCTTCACCTCATGACGGTCGTCGAGGGCCGCGTTGTTGACGAGCGCCGTGACATCGCCATGTGCTTCCGCCGCCTTCGCCACCGCGGCGCGCAGCGCCTCGACGTCGCGCAGGTCGGTCTTGAGGTAGAGCGGGCGCCGCCCGAGCTCGTTTCCCAGGCGGTCGGCCAGCGCCGTGCTCGGACCGTCGGCGATGTCGATGAAGGCGACCTTRGYGCCTTGCCGCATAAAGCCTTCGGTCAGCGCCGCGCCGATGCCGGAACCGCCGCCGGTGATCAGCACCGAGGCGCCTTCGAGGTCGGCGAAACGCGCCGATGGCATCATGATCTCTTTCTCCCTTGGCCGGCGCGCATCCTAGCCAGACAATGCGCGCGGGCAAGGGAGAAACGTCAGTTTCCCGGCCTAATGTCTGACAAATGATCGGGGCATTGCCAAGGCGGCGCGGGCCGCCCGGTCAGATCGCCCTGGCGTACAGCGCGCCGCGATAGGAATCGCGCAGATAGCCGAGCGTGGCGTCGGCATCGGCCGGCTTGCCGAACAGGTAGCCCTGTCCGCCGGCACARCCGAACTGGACGAGGCGGTCGGCCTGCGCTTCATCCTCGATACCTTCGGCCACCACGTCCATGCCGAGCCCCTCGCACATGGCGAGGATGGCGCGGATGATGTGCTCCGACGGCCGGTCGTCGAGGATGGAAGAAACAAAGGCGCGGTCGATCTTCAGCTTGTCGAAATGGAATTCGCGCAGGCGTCCGAGCGAGGACTGGCCGGTGCCGAAATCGTCGAGCGAGACGCGGATGCCGACCCGGCGCAGGTCCTCCACGATCTTCTCGGCCGAAGCCGGATCGGTCATCAGGCCGGTCTCGGTGATCTCGATCTCCAGCCGGCGCGGATCGAAGCCGGTGCGGTCGAGGATCGCGAGAATGTGCAGGCCGGTGTTCTGGTCGACGAGCTGGGACGGCGACAGGTTGAAGGCCAGGAACAAATCCTTCGGCCAGCTGCGGGCAGCCTCGGTCGCCTTGCGCAGGACGAGTTGCGACAGCGGGCCGATGATGCCGCGCTCCTCGGCGATCGGGATGAAGACGCTCGGCGGCACCATGCCGAGATCGCGGTCGCTCCAGCGGGCCAAGGCCTCGAAGCCGATGGTGYGGCGGGTGTTGAGATCGACGATCGGCTGGAAATGCGGCTCGACCTCGCCGGCGGAGACGGCGCGGCGCAGCGCCTGCTCGATGCGGGTGACGCGCTTGGCGGCCTCCTCCATCTCGCGGGTGTAGACGACGACGCGGCCGCGGCCCGAACGCTTCGCGTGGTAGAGCGCGGTCTCCGCCTTGTTGATGAGGATCTCTGTGGTCTCGTCGCCGAAGTAGAACAGCGAGCAGCCGACGGAGGCGGACAATCTGGCGGTGCGCTCGCCGACATCATAGGGCGCCGACAGGATCTCGATCAGCATGCGCGACTTCTCGGCCGCCTGCTCCTCGCTGAACACCATCGGGTAGAGGAAGGCGAACTCGTCGGCACCGATGCGGCAAACGGTGGAATAGCCGTCCATCGAGGCGCGCAGGCGCATCGCCACCTGGATCAGGATGTCGTCACCGGCCTTGTGGCCGAACAGGTCGTTGATCGGCTTGAAGCCGTCGAGGTCGAGGATGCCGATGGTGAAGGGCACCGGATCGTCTGCACGGTCGCTGATCAGGCGATCGACCTTGTCAAAGAAGCGACGGTGGTTGCCAAGTCCGGTCAGCGGATCGGTAAAGGCCAGATCCGTGTTCTCCCTGCCTGGCTGCCCTGTGCCAAACGTCGTTTGCATCATGTCCCTGTTCTGATGGCGGGTATTTTCCGCCAGACTGGCAGCAAAGCGTTTAGGAAAAGTATCGGAAAATCGATTTTCTGATCATCCGGAGCGGACCGCGATCCGACTCTCTTTCGCAATTCCGGACGGAAAACCGCTGCGCACTTTTCCTGGAATTGCTTTTTAGCCGGCTTGCCTGACGCGATAGAGCTCAATCGGGCTGGTTTGGGTCTCGGCGACCGGCTCGAGCCAGTCCGGCACACTGCCCCGCATCAGGCCGGCGAGAAAGCCCTGCGGCGCCTTTTCCGCCAGCATCCGGCTTTCGCTGTTGCCGCGGCAGACCGCGACGAGGCCGACATGATGCGCTTGCGCGATCCGCCGCGCCTCGTCGGCCGAGCCGAGGAAGGCGTCCAACGCCATAAGGTTGCCGGCTACATTGCGGTGATAGGGTCCGGCAAAGACGCGATGCCCGGTGTAGGCGAGGACCGGCGAGCCGAGATTGGAGATGACCAGGACGGTGGTGGCGGGCATGCGGCCGAGCGGCGCGAAGGTGGCCTTCTTCTCGCAAGCCTCGTCCGCGCCGCTTTCCTCGGTGGGAATGGTCTGCTTTTCAAGCACTACTGAGGTGGCTGCCGCGGCGCCAGTCCAGACCGGATTGACCGACACCAGCCAGACGGCAGCCAGCCGCAGCGCCACGCCGGCGGAAGAACTGGTCTCGGCACGTGTGCGCCATTTCGCGATCCAGGCGGAGAGCGGAACCACGGCAAAGGCGACCGAGAATGTCGTGCCGCGAACCTGCCAGACGCCGACGATGAACGCGACGACAAGCAGCGCGCCGACCAGGCTGTCCTGTCGGCGCCAGCCGCCCCGGCCCAGGCGCAGCGCCATCAGAATGAGCGCCACCGCCGGTGTCGCGTAACGCGCCGCCACGCGGGAAGGGTCCTGTGCAAGGAGCGTAAAGAGCGATTGCGCCTCGTCGATATGATCGAGCCACAGCTCCTTCAGCCGTGGATCGAGATCGGCATAGGGCGCCGCCAAGCATTGCGGGAACAGCACCACGGCGACCACGCCGAGCGCGACGGCAAGCAGCCCGAGCGAGAGCAGACGCCGCTGCGCGCTGCGAGAGGCGGCGTCGATCGAGGCGATTGCCGAGAGCCCAACACCGGCTATGGCGGCGACGACGAACTGCACCGTGGAGAAGGCATCGCATTGCGCCTCGCCCCAGGCGGACGCCGGAATGGTGGCCAGGAAGACAAGCGCCGAGACACCGGCAAAGCCGAGGCCGAAATCCCGGGCGGTCTCGCGCTCGCCGCTTCCGTCGACAACGAATAGCAGGGAAACGCAAACCCCAATGGTGGCGACATAGGGCGCGGTTTCCATGCCGATGGCAAGCGTCAGCGCGGCGCAGAGGCCGGAAAACAGCGCCGCCGTCCGATGGACCGGCGCCTCGAGCAGCAATGCCAGGCTCGCCATGGTGAGCAACAGCTGGGCATTGTGATGGTCGAGCGCGGCGGGCGAATAGATCCCAAGGAAATGGAAGGCGGCGCCGCCGACAACGATCGCCGGCAGCATCGCGCTCTCGCCGGCGAATATGCGCACGGCGCGGATGGTGAAGAACAGGGTGAAGCAGAAAAGCAGCGCCGGCCAAAGCACCTGAGCGATGTCTTCGGCCAGGGGGACGGTGCCCGTCAGCGCCGAGGCGGCGAGGATGATGGCGGCGATCGGAGCGTCGATCAGCCTGGACCAGTGCATGACGAAGCCGCCCTCCGGACCCATCCTGTACTGATGCAGGTCGAACCAGCCCTGGCCGGCAAGCAGGTCGCGAACCTCGACCAGCCGCAGCAGATTGTCATTGTCGCCGCCGCCATCGGCCAGTTCGCTGAAGCCCATCCAGGCGTTGACGGCGAGCGCGAACAGAGCAGCCAGCAGCGCCAGCATGAGATCGGACTTCCAGGTGGCGGCGCCGTCCTTGGCTGTGCGCATCGTCGAGGCCTTTTGGAGATCGGGGGCTTAAACCTAGCCTTAACGGCTTCAATAAATAGTAAAGCGGCCTGGAGACACCGGCATTTGGGCCGGCATTGGCGCGGCCGGAGGGCCGGGCCAGGCATCCGGAGACAGACATGCCGCACGAAGTCCGCAACGAGCCGGCGATCGCCGTGCTGCTGCCCTGCTACAATGAGGAACTGACGATCGGCGAGGTCGTGCGGCGCTTCCGCGAAACGCTGCCTTCCGCGTCTGTCTATGTCTACGACAACAATTCCAGGGACCTTACCGCGCTCAGGGCCCGCGCGGCCGGCGCCATCGTCGTGCGCGAGCCGCGCCAGGGCAAGGGCAATGTCGTGCGCCGCATGTTCGCCGACATCGACGCCGACATCTATGTGATGGCCGACGGCGACGGCACCTATGCGCCGGAAGACGCGCCGCAGCTGATCAACATCCTGCTCACCGAGCGCTCGGACATGGTGGTGGGCACCAGGCGCGGCGTGAGAGACGATGCCGGCCGCCACGGCCACGCCTTGGGCAACCGCATCTTCAATCGGCTCTACAAGGGCCTGTTCGGGGCGGATTTCACCGATATCTTTTCCGGCTACCGGGTGTTTTCGCGGCGCTTCGTCAAGAGCTTTCCGGCGGTTTCCGGCGGCTTCGAGATCGAGACCGAAATGTCGGTCCACGCCTCGCAACTCAAGCTGCCGGTAAATGAGATGGCGCTCGACTACGGCCGCCGCCCGGAAGGCTCCTCGTCGAAGCTGTCGACCTTCCGCGACGGCGCCAGGATCCTTTGGATGTTCGCAATGCTGGTGAAGGAAACGCAGCCGCTGCGCTTCTTCAGCACCTTCGCCCTGTTCTTCCTCTCGGCGAGCGTCGGATTGATGATCCCGGTGCTGGTCGAATATGCCGAGACCGGGCTTGTGCCCCGAATGCCGACCTGGGTGCTGTCGGTCGGCATGCTGCTGCTCTCCATGCTGTCGGCGGTGACGGGATTGATCCTCGATTCGGTGTCGCRCGGCCGCRCCGAACAGAAGCGCATCTTCTATCTTTCGATCCCGTCCGGCCGCATCGAGCGCCGCGCCGACGTCAACGGGCAGGTGCCCCCGAAGAGCGAGCCGGGCAAGGCCTCGCGGGCGGCCTGATGGGTCGCCTTGCCCGCTTTGTGCTTGCCGGCGGCATCGGTTTCGTCGCCGATGCGGCGGCGCTTTGGCTGCTGCTCTCCGTCACGCCGCTTGGGCCTTTGATCGCACRCATGCTGTCGATCGGCTTCGCGCTCTGCGTCACCTGGCAGATCAACCGCCACCTTACCTTTTCGCCTTCGAGCCGGGRCATCGCCCAGGAGGGCGCGCGCTATGGCGGCGTCGGCATCGCCACCAGCATCGTCAATTATCTCGTCTACTGCGCTACTCTCTTCGCACTACCCACGCTGCCGCCGCTCGCAGCGCTGGCCTTCGCCTCGGTCGTCGCCATGGCGCTTTCCTTCCTCGGCTATTCGAGGCTGGTCTTCGACCGATAGCCTGTGGCCGATTGGCAGAAGCCTCCGAGTTCCTTATATCGGCGACGAAGCCCCTCCGGAGACCGCAGATGCCGCTGAAAATCGCCGTCCAGATGGACCATGTCTCCACCGTGTCGATCGCCGGCGACACGACCTTCGCGCTGTCGCTGGAGGCGCAGCGGCGCGGCCACAAGCTCTTCCACTACACGCCCGACCGGCYGTCCATGCTGGGCGRCAAGGTGTTCGCACGCGTCGAGGAGATGYAGGTGCGCGATGAGAAGGGCAGCCACTATTCGCTCGGCGAAYCGGTGCGCACCGACCTCTCCGAGATGGACGTGGTGCWGCTCAGGCAGGATCCGCCCTTCGACATGAACTATATCACCACCACGCATATACTGGAGCGCATCCACCCGAAGACGCTGGTGGTCAACGACCCGGCCTGGGTGCRCAACAGCCCGGAAAAGATCTTCGTCACCGAATTCCCCGACCTGATGCCRGAAACGCTGATCACCAAGGATCCGCGAGAAGTTGCCGCCTTCCGCAAGGAGTTCGGCGACATCATCGTCAAGCCGCTCTACGGCAATGRCGGCGCCGGCATCTTCCATCTGCTGGAGGCCGACCGGAACCTTCCCTCGCTGCTCGAAATGTTCGGCCAGCTTTTCCGCGAGCCCTATATCGTGCAGCGTTACCTGAAGGACGTGCGCAAGGGCGACAAGCGCATCATCCTGATCKATGGCGAGGCGGTCGGCGCCATCAACCGCGTGCCGGCCGAGCACGATTCCCGCTCCAACATGCATGTCGGCGGCCGCGCCGAGAAGACCGAACTGACGGAGCGCGAGCGCGAGATCTGCGCCCRCATCGGCCCTGCCTTGCGAGAACGCGGCTTCATCCTCGTCGGCATCGACGTGATCGGCGACTATATGACCGAGATCAACGTCACCTCGCCGACCGGCATCCGCGAGGTGCAACGTTTTGGCGGCGCCGATATTGCGGGACTTTTCTGGGACTGCGTTGAGGGGAAGAGGAAGTAATTTCGTCTCCGGCATTRGTTCGCCGGCTAGCCCGAGCAGCAATGTTCCCGTAATGTTCTTGCCTAAGCCGCAAATCTGTGGTTGTCTAGCCTGACTTCGCTCGCCGCTTGGTCGCAAAGCCGCGCGAGCCGCATCGGGGGCTTGAGACAATGGTGGCGCGGGTTCGCACGGTGGCTTTCCAGGGCATCGAGGCCGTGCCCGTCGATGTCCAGGTGATGGTAGCACCTGGCAAGGTCGGCATGCAGATCGTCGGGCTGCTGGACAAGGCGGTGGCCGAGAGCCGCGAGCGCGTGCAGGCCGCGCTGCATGCATCGGGCCTGTCGATGCCGTCGAAGAAGGTGACGGTGAACCTCGCGCCGGCCGATCTCCCCAAGGAAGGCAGCCATTACGACCTGCCGATCGCGCTCGGCCTGATGGCAGCACTTGGCGCCACTCCGGGCGACATGCTGGCCGGCTATGTGGTGCTCGGCGAATTGTCGCTCGACGGCACCATCGCGGCTGTTGCCGGCGCGCTGCCGGCGGCGATCGGCGCCAATGCGGAAGGGAAAGGCCTGATCTGTCCGTTCGCCTGCGGGCCGGAAGCCGCCTGGGCCGGCAAGGATTTCGATATTCTGGCGCCGCGCAGCCTGGTCGCGATTGCCAACCACTTTCGTGGCACGCAGGTGCTGTCGCGGCCCGAAGCCGGCATCCAGGTTTCGGCGCGCGACCTGCCGGACCTCGCGGACATCAAGGGCCAGGAAAGCGCCAAGCGGGCGCTGGAAGTGGCGGCGGCCGGCGGCCACAACCTCTTGATGGTCGGCCCGCCCGGCTCCGGCAAGTCGATGCTGGCGCAGCGGCTGCCCTCGATCCTGCCGCCGCTGGCGCCGAAGGAACTGCTCGAAGTCTCGATGATCGCGTCCGTTGCGGGCGAGCTCGGCGAAGGCAAGCTCACCGACCGCCGGCCATTCCGCGCGCCGCATCATTCGGCCTCGATGGCGGCGATGGTGGGCGGCGGCTTAAGGGCACGGCCGGGCGAGGTTTCGCTCGCCCATCACGGCGTGCTGTTCCTCGACGAATTCCCGGAATTCTCGCCGCAGACGCTCGATGCGCTGCGCCAGCCGCTGGAGACCGGCGACTGCGTGATCGCCCGCGCCAACCACCGCGTCACCTATCCGGCGCGCATCCAGCTGGTGGCGGCGATGAATCCTTGCCGCTGCGGCATGTCGGGCGAGCCGGGCTATCGCTGCCTGCGCGGGGAGCGCTGCCGCACCGAGTACCAAGCGCGCATCTCCGGCCCGCTGCTCGACCGCATCGATCTCAGGATCGAAGTGCCGGCGGTTTCGGCAAGCGACCTGATCCGGCCCGACCGGGCGGAGACGAGTGCGGCGGTGGCGCAGCGCGTGGCCCGGGCGCGGGCCATGCAGCGCGAGCGGCTGGAGAGACTGGGCGCCACCAGCGCCGGCACCAACGCGCATTGTCCGCCCGCGATCATCGAGGAGATCGCCAAGCCCGACACCGCCGGGCTGACGCTGCTCAAGGATGCCAGCGAAAAACTCGGCTTCTCGGCGCGGGCCTATCACCGCGTGCTGAAAGTGGCGCGGACGCTTGCCGACCTCGACGCCAGCGAAACCGTCGGCCGGATCCACCTCGCCGAGGCGATCTCCTACCGGATGAGCGCGGAGCGCATGGCGCAGGCGGCGTAACGTCCCTGGCGCGGATTTCCGGCGCTACCCTGCCCGGTCCTTCGCCTTCAGCTCCAGCCTGCGCGCATGCAGCACCGGCTCGGTGTAGCCGTTGGGCTGAACGGCGCCTTTGAATACCAGGTCGCAGGCGGCCTGGAAGGCGATCGACTTGTCGAAATCCGGCGCCATCGGCCGGTAGAACGGGTCGCCGACATTCTGGCGGTCGACGATCGCCGCCATGCGCTGCAGCGAATCCCGGACCTGGATCTCCGAACACACCTTGTGGCGCAGCCAGTTGGCGATGTGCTGCGAGGAGATGCGCAGCGTGGATGGGCTGTCGCAGATCGGACGACTGCGAGACGTCCCTTTAGAGCGTTCGGGCCTTCGAAGCGTTCAGGAAAGATCGGAGTGTCGCGAAATTCGGACTCGCGCGACACCCAGGCTCAGGCATTTATCGCGGCGGTTGGAGCGCCGCGGGCCTTCAGCTCAATGGCCGACCCGATACACGCGCCCGGTCTGCACGCCTTCAATGCTGCGTCTGTAGGCCATTGCGACACGCGTTCCCGAGACGCTTTCATAACCGGGRAAGAACGGACCAAAGCGGTCCATCGATTCCGTTAGCATCGTCGGGCTGACCGCATTGATGCGGATGCCTCTGGAGAAATCGCAGGCGGCGGCACGCACGAACCCCTCGATCCCGGCATTGGAGCTTGCGGCATTGGAGCCTTGCGCAATCGGATCATCGACAGCGATGCCGGAGGTCAGCGTGATCGACCCTCCGTCCGCAAGGTAATGCTGACCAACCAGCGCAACACGCACCTGACTGAGCAGCTTATGCTGCAAGCCTTTGTGGAACTCGGCCGCCGTCATTTTTTCGATCGGCGCCAGGATGACATTGCCTGCGGCTACAATGATGGCRTCAACTCGTCCGATTTTCCTGAACAGCGCATCCACGCTCTCATCATCGGCGATGTCGACCTGGTGATCACCCTGGGTGCGACCGACACGAATGATGTCGTGCCTGCCATCGYGCGCAAGCTCTTCCACCACGAAGCGACYGACATCGCCACTGGYGCCGATTACAACGATCCTCATAGAATATTCCTTTTCAAATTTCAGGCTGAAGCGTCGCTACTATTCACCGAACCATTGCGGTGATAAATGCGCCACRACTTCGTTGTTTGCGAACTGGTGGTTAGCAATATGGATAGATTACGGGCCATGGAAACCTTCGTTGCCGTCGTGGAAGGAGGCAACTTCACCGAGGCTGCGCAGCRGCTCGAAATGTCGGCCGTCATGGTWGGAAAATATGTGCGCCAGCTTGAAGACAGCCTCGGCGCGCGCTTGCTTGAGCGCACCACACGACGCCAGGGACTGACGGATGCCGGTCGCGTTTATTACGAAGATTCAAAGCGCGCGCTCGAATA
>NZ_MDFL01000005.1 GCF_001854785.1 Mesorhizobium sp. ORS 3428 | reverse complement strand
CAGACCCCGCACGATCTCGGCGCGCATCACTGCCTCTTTCATACGGTATGGAACAGCCGCAATGCCTGGAAACTGAAAGGCTGGGATGAGGTGCAGCCACCGATCGCACCGTCTTTCACAYGCAACGATGGCAACGGATTGCGCATGGCTGCGCTGGCCGGTGCGGGATTGTTACTGCAGCCCGAAGTTCTGGTGGCCCAGGATATGGCAAACGGGGCGCTGGTTTCAGTCCTACAAGCCTATTTGCCCGAACCGCGCCCTGTCCATATCGTGCATCGACGGGATCGACGACCGCTCCCAAAGCTTACTCGTTTCATTGGGCATTTGCTCGCGCATGTCAGGGAGCGGGAGGCATACTAGCTCATTTCGTGGCGGATGGGTCTGARGTCCGCAATTGGCGTAAAGCCGAAGAGGCTAACACCAGACCAATTTGCCGGTCCCGGCTCCGTCTCATCATTGTGGGGCGAGGGCAACGGAGGAGCAGCCGATGCAACCCATCAGGAAGAAGYGCGCTACCCCGCCCGGTCCTTCGCCTWCAGCTCCAGCCTGCGCGCATGCAGCACCGRCTCGGTGTAGCCGTTGGGCTGGGCGGTCCCCTTGAATACAAGGTCGCAGGCGGCCTGGAAGGCGATCGACTTGTCGAAATCCGGCGCCATCGGCCGGTAGAGCGKATCGCCGACATTCTGGYGGTCGACGATCGACGCCATGCGCTGCAGCGAGTCCCTGACCTGGATTTCCGAGCACACTTTGTGGCGCAGCCAGTTGGCGATGTGCTGCGAGGAGATGCGCAGCGTGGCGCGGTCCYCCATCAGGCCTACATCGTTGATATCGGGCACTTTCGAGCAGCCCACCCCCTGGTCGATCCAGCGCACGACATAGCCCAGAATGCCTTGAGCGTTGTTGTCGAGCTCGCGCTGGATCTCGTCCGGCGTCCAGTTCGGCCGTCTTGCCACCGGCACGGACAAAATGTCGTCGAGCTTCGCTTTCGGCCGGCTCTTCAGCGCCGCCTGCACGGCGTTCACGTCGACCTTGTGGTAATGCGTCGCGTRCAGCGTTGCGGCCGTCGGCGAGGGCACCCAGGCAGTGTTGGCGCCGGCCTTGGGATGGGCGATCTTCTCGGCCAGCATCGCCRCCATCAGGTCCGGCATCGCCCACATGCCCTTGCCAATCTGGGCGTGGCCGGCTAGCCMGCATTCGAGCCCCATGTCGACGTTCCAGGCCTCATAGGCGGAAATCCAGGCCGCCTGCTTCATGTCGCCCTTGCGGATCATCGGGCCGGCTTCCATCGAGGTATGGATCTCGTCGCCGGTACGGTCGAGGAAGCCGGTGTTGATGAACACAACACGTTCGCTTGCGGCGCGGATTGCCTCCTTGAGGTTGACGGTGGTGCGCCGCTCCTCGTCCATGATGCCCATCTTGATGGTGTTTTTCGCCATGCCGAGCAGCGCCTCGACGCGGTCGAAGATCTCCACCGCGAAGGCGACCTCTTCCGGCCCATGCATCTTGGGCTTCACCACATACATCGAGCCGGCGCGGGAATTGRCGCGGCGTCCGTTCGGGCCGACATCATGCAGCGCAATCAGAGCGGTGAGCGCTGCATCCATGATGCCCTCCGGCACCTCGTTGCCGTCGYGGTCGAGGATCRCCGGATTGGTCATCAGGTGGCCGACGTTTCTCACCAGCATCAGCGAGCGGCCGGGCAGCGTAAGCGTGCCGCCGCCACGCGAAGTGTAGCTGCGGTCAGGGTTGAGCCTGCGGGTAAAGGTCTTGCCGGCCTTGGTGATCTCCTCGGCGAGATCGCCCTTCATCAGGCCGAGCCAGTTGCGGTAGACGACGACCTTGTCCTCAGCATCGACCGCCGCGATGGAATCCTCGCAGTCCTGGATGGTGGTAAGYGCGGCTTCGAGAAGGATATCAGCAATGCCGGCCGGGTCGGTCTTGCCGATCGGGTTGGCATGGTCGATCGCGATTTCGATATGCAGCCCGTTCTTGACCAGCAGCACGGCTTCCGGCGTGGCGGCATCGCCGCGATAGCCGACGAACTGCCTGGGATCGGCGAGCGTGGTGGCGCCGGCGCCCTCGCCCGCCTTGAGCGCGCCATTCGCCACCGAGAGCCCGTTGACGCCGGCCCATTTGCCGGTGGTCAGCGGCACCGACTGGTCGAGGAAGTCCTTGGCCCAGGCGATCACCTTGGCGCCGCGCACCGGGTTATAACTCTTGCCCTTTTCGGCGCCGCCGGTCTCTGGGATGGCGTCGGTGCCGTAGAGCGCGTCATAGAGCGAGCCCCAACGGGCATTGGCGGCATTGAGCGCATAGCGCGCATTCATCACCGGCACGACGAGCTGCGGCCCGGCGACGACGGCGATCTCGGGGTCGACTTTCTCGGTGGTGACTCCGAAGGCCGGGCCTTCCGGCACCAGATAGCCGATCTCCTTCAGGAAGGCCTTGTAGGCCTCCATGTCGACCGGCGCGCCGTTTGCGCGGTACCAGTTGTCGAGCTTTTCCTGCATGGCGTCGCGCTTTGYGAGCAGCGCCCRGTTCTTCGGCGCCWGATCATGGACGATTGCCGAAAAGCCGTTCCAGAATTCTTGCGGATCGATGCCGGTGCCGACTGCTGCCTCATCGGCCACGAAGTCATGGAGCTCCCGGGCAATGCGCAACCCGGCGATCTCGATGCGGTCGGTCATCAGCATGTCTCCAGATATAGGCTTTGCCGGCTCGCCGGCCATCGGTCTTGGGCGGCCTTTGGCATGCCGGGGTTCAAGGGTCAATTCGGCTTAAGGGGAAGTAGGGCGATCGGGCGAGGTTTTTAGGTTTGCGGCGGCGGGGGAGCGGCCAATCTCCCCCAAGTGGGTCCCAAGTGGGGGAGATGCCCGGCAGGGCACAGGGGGCGCGAAAGAACGCCAACCTGGCAGATTTCGGTATTTCGTGCAGTCGGTCGAAGTCGAGTATGAGCGCGCGCCTCTTGGAGGCGCCGGCGGGACAGCGCCCCCCTCTGGCCTGCCGGCCATCTCCCCCACTTGGGGGGAGATCAGCTCTCCATCACACCGCGATCCTCGGCCTTCCCGAGGCCACCGCCACCACATGCGCCTCGATGAACATGCGCTGGTCTTCGACGGTAGAGACGCGGAATTCGGTGGAAACGTCGATCTCGGCGCTGTCGGTGCCGGCGTCCTTGGCGCGCTCGGCGACGATTGCCCGCACATCCGCTTGCGCCGCGGCGATCGCCGCCGCCTCGTCGGTGAAGTCGCGCACGGTCTGCCCCGACGCCAGGCGGAAGAGCCCTTCCCTCGGCTGGCTGACGCGCGCCTCGGCCGAGACGCGCACCTGGCCGACCACGGCGCCGAGCGCATTGGCGACGTCGGTATCCTCCGGCACCACGCAGCCATTGCCGATCAGCGGCGGCAGGCCGGCATAATGCAGCGGCGCCGAGGCGCCGAGGCCGATCACCGGCCGGTCGAGCGCGACGCTGAAGCGGGCGATGCCGGGATGTGCATCGACGGCGCGCTGCACCAGCGCATGGGCGACGGTCGCGGCGCCGTCCAGCCCGTCCTCCGCGAAGGCGGTTTCGAGGATATATTCGGCCGACCAGCGGGTGAGCGTGGCGAGCACGCGCTCGGCGATCGCTTCCGGCGTCGCCGCGATCACCTGGCCGCGGCCGTCGCGCCGGCGGGCGAAGAGCTCGGCGCCGAGGCGGGCGGCGGCGGGATCCCAGTTGGCCTGCTTGCCCAGCACATGGGCGGCGTCCGAGGGCGTGAAGCCGCAGATGTGCACGAGGCCGCGCGCCACCAGCCGGTTGAGCGTGGCGTTCTGCGCGTTGGAGGTGAGCAGCCTGTCGAGCGGCAGCGGGGTGGCGCCGATCGCCTCGTAGAGTTTTGCTTCCGGCGCGGTGAGGCCGGCGGCGAGCCTGTCCGGCACGCCGGTGCGCACGGCAAAGCGCCCGCGGCCCGGATTGGGCGCGCGCAGCTGCCGTTCGAGCTCGGCGGTGACGGCCTCGCCATGCACCAGGCCGGCCAGCGCCAGCGGCACCAGGCGGCGGGGTCCTAGCAGGATCTTTGGGGTGAGCGCGCCGTCCTCCAGCGCCACTTCCGAATCGCCACCGAGGCCGAAGGTGCGCATGGCGACCGCCTCCACCATGGTGCGGAAGCCGCCGACGGTGGCGCCTTCCGGATCGAGGCGTGGGCGGCCGCCGTCGAGCACCGCGACATCCGTTGTGGTGCCGCCGATGTCCGACACCATGGCGTCGTCGAGGCCGGTCATGTGGCGGGCGCCGACCAGACTGGCGGCCGGGCCGGAGAGAATCGTCTCGATCGGCCGCTGGCGGGCAAAGGCCGCCGACACCAGCGCGCCGTCGCCGCGCACCACCATCAGCGGCGCGGCAATGCCGCGCTTGCCGAGAAAGCCTTCAGTCGCCGCGACCAGCCGGTCGATCATCGAAATCAGGCGGGCGTTGAGCAATGTAGTGAGCGCCCGGCGCGGGCCGCCGAGCTTGGCCGACAATTCGTGGCTGGCGGTGACCGGCAGGCCGGTCTTCTCGCGGATGAGGTCGCGGGCCGAGAGCTCATGCGCCGGGTTGCGGGTGGCGAAATAGGCGCAGACGGCAAAGCCCGAGACCGAACGCCCAAGCTCCGGCAGTGCCGCCTCGAGGCCGGAAAGGTCGAGCTTGGCGGCGTTGCCGTGCACGTCATGGCCGCCGGGGCAGAACACCACCGGATCGGTGCCCAGCGCCGTCTTCAACCCGTCGCGGGCAAGGTCGCCCTCGGAAAAGCCGATCATGACGAGCGCCACGCGGCCGCCCTGGCCCTCGACCAGCGCGTTGGTGGCCAAAGTGGTCGACATCGAGACAAGCTTGATCGAGGCCGGATCGGTGCCGGCCTTCTCCAGTACCGCATCCACCGCACCGGAAATGCCGACGGCGAGATCGTGGCGCGTGGTGAGCGCCTTGGCCTTGGCCAGCACCCTGCCTTTCGGCCCGCCTTCCTCCGACCACAGCACGGCATCGGTATAGGTGCCGCCGGTGTCGATGCCGAGGAAGAGAGGTTTTGGCTTGGCGGTCATTTGGGGGCGGAGGTCCGGGGCAAGAGAGTTTGGTGCCTGCCCCTTAGCCGATACGGGCTGGCGGATAAAGGCGGGAGGGATGGGCCAAGGATGGAGAGCATGATCTCCCCCCTTGTGGGGGAGATGGCCGGCAGGCCAGTGGGCGGCGCGAAGGATCGCGGCGCTCGTCTTTTGTCGAACGGACGAAATCCTCCAAAAGTTGCTCTGACAGCTGAGACGGTGGCGGGACAGTACCCCCCTCTGTCCTGCCGGACATCTCCCCTCAAGGGGGGAGATCGGATGTCATCGTCGCTTTCGCCAATCGCTGACGTTGCAGGACGAGCGCCGTAGCTCAAGCTGTCAATCTCCCCCCTTGCGGGGGAGATGCCCGGCAGGGCAGAGGGGTGCCTCGCACCAACCTCTCTGCCTGCAGATCGACCTTTGGCGGGAGATTGGCGCTCCGCCGTCGGTGCCTCCTACTTCGCCGTAACAGTGCCCGTCATCGAGCTGTGGATCGCACAATGGAACGGGTGCGCGCCGGCTTCGGCGATCTTGACCTTGGCTTTCTTGCCCTTGGCGAGCTGGCCGGTATCGAAGGAACCGTCGTCCGCCGTGGCGGTGTGCGTCTTGGAGTCGGCGTTGGTGAAAGTCACGGTGTCRCCGACGGCGACACTGATCTTGGCCGGATGGAATTTYATGTCCTTGATCTGGACCGCGTGATTGGCGGCATAGGCGGGCATTGCGAAGGCAAGCAAAGCAAGAACGAGCACGCTACGCATGGCGGATCCTCCTGAGTGAGAACTCATCCTAAACTAGCGCCGGCGCAGCGCTTGTCATGCCACAAACCCCACCCTCTTATGCGATCCATCACAGAACGGCTTGTTGGCCGAGTGGCCGCAGCGGCAGAGGAAGACTTTCGTGCTGCGGGCGATGGTGTGGCCGGTGCCGGTGACGATCTCGGCATTGCCTTCGAGCTTGAGYGGGCCGTTGACGGTGGGCGTCACGTTGAGCGGGCCATCCCGCAGCTCAAGCACCTGGGCCTCCTTCAGYGGTGGCTCGCCGGTGGCGGAAAAGYCCGCCTTGATATGGCTGTTGTCGCAGAAAGGCTTGTTCTCAGACTGGCCGCAGCGGCAGAGCGTGGCGCGATGGAAGGTTTCGCCGCCCAGCACGATCTCGGCATGCAGCGCCAGCGGCCCGTTCTCGCGCACGCGCACCGTGTTGACCACCGGCGGCTGTTCCTGCGGCCCGCCGTCTTTCCTCGAATAAGTGATGGCGCCCGACGGACAGTTCTCCGCCAGCGCCACCACCTTCTCGACGCTCGCCGCATCGGGATGGATCCACTCRCCCGGCGCATTGGGCACGAAGACATGCGGGTTGCCGAGCACGCAATTGYGCGAATGGATGCAGCGCCTGCCGTTGAAGGAAACGTCGATCTTCTCGCCTTCGACCGTGCCTGACATGGGTGAGGTCTCCTCTTGGGGTGGATGGAGACAAGGCTAGGGCGGCGGCGCAAAGGGCGTCAAGCTGGCCGGGGRGGCAGGGCCTTATCTCCCCCTTGGTGGGGGAGAATGGATTTTCACGATCTTAGCCGGAGCTCTTCGCGGAGGCTAAGTCGTAGAAAATCCAAGAGAGGGGGTCTGCGCCCTACGCGATTGTGGGTCTGCGCCCTATGAAGTGGAGGGCATAGCTCTACGAAATCCCCTCTCTTGCGATTTCTAACACTTAGCTTCGCTAAGATGTTGRAATCGCTTTCTCCCCCACAAGGGGGGAGATAGAGGGCGCTACTCCCCCAAATCCACCGTCTCGGTCGAATGATCCACGCAGATGAAGCAGCAGYTGTCGCAGGGCTGGTCGTTGTCGGGGCCGACGCCGGCAGTGACGGAATCGTTGCCGACCACCCAGGCGCCCCAGCAGATGTGCTCGCCATTCTCGCAGGAGATCGGCACGGATTTCTTCGCCCCAGGCCGGATGAGAAAAACCTTGTCGCCGCCCGGCCAGACTTTTTCGCTGTCGCGGCTGAACAGTTCCAGCGCCACGCCGTCGGACCGCTGGTTTCGCACGAAGACCGACATGTCGGCGGCAAAGACCGGGCTGGTGAGGAGAAGTGCGGCGAACAAGGCGCGAATCATGGTGAAGAGTCCCCCGCGGGCAGTAGAGCACGGGTTGGGAAAAGGCGCGACCTCCCCTTCTCCCCTTGTGGGAGAAGGTGGATCGGCGCGTTAGCGCCGAGACGGATGAGGGGTGTTCCAGCTTGGCCCAATACGCCCACCGGCATCATCGCCAAGGCTGCAGATTCTCGTCCCGCACATAGGCAATGATGGTATCGCAGACCGCGTTCAGATCCCTCAAAACATCGTCATTCCAGAAGCGCAGCACACGGAACCCTCTCGCTTTCAGTTCGGCGTCGCGCTGCTTGTCGTGGGTCGAGTCCGCATGTTGGCTGCCGTCGATTTCGATGATAAGTCGAGCCTCGGCGCAGACGAAGTCGGCAATGAATCTGCCCACTGGCATCTGCCGACGGAACTTGATCTTGTCGAGGCGGCGGCCGCGCAACTCCTGCCACAGGCGGCTCTCCGCTTCTGTCGACTCCCGGCGCATCCGGCGAGCGAAATCCCGTTTGGTTGAGGCTACAGGCTGATGCGGCATGGAGCGAAACTAGCCGTTGTCGGAGCTCCGTCAAACACCCCTCATCCGTCTCGGCGCTGCGCGCCGATCCACCTTCCCCCACAAGGGGGGAAGGAAGGGTCAGCTCCTCACCACCACATGCGGCGCGAATTTCTTCACCGCCTCAATCATGTCCTGGCCCTGGATGTCGAGCGAGGAGATCTCCATGTGCACGGTAGTCTTGCCGAAGGGCATCAGGCCGAAGGCGTTGGCGGCCGCGTATTTGATGGCGTCGGGCGGCTCCTCGGTGAGCTCGAAATTGAGCATCGCCGCGCCCTTGCCGCCGGAGGCGAGGTGCACGCTCATCACCTTGTTCCAGGGTACCAGCACGTCGCCGGCGCGAGCATCGCGGAAGCCTTGGCTGTCAAGGGTGACCTTGACCGAAGTGTCGAAGGCGCCGCGCGCGATAAAGGCACCGAGGCCGAGACAGGCGGCGCTGAGCAGCGCGATCCACAGCACGTTGCCGCCGCTCGCCCCCGAGGCTAAGCCTTGCAGCGCGCCGAAGGCGAAGATGCCGCCGATCAGGAACGGCCCGAAGGCCGGAAAAATCTTGCCGGTGGGGCTGTTGCGGATTTCCAGCGGCGCGGCCATTTTCGCCTGCTCACCGTTCCGATTTCAGCACCGTCCAGATCCAGCCGATGAAGGTGAGGACCAGGAACGGATAGCCGGCGGCGGGCAAGGGCGCGGAAGTGGGCAGAAGCGGCGCGCCCCACAGGATCATCGCCGCCGAGGCGACGAAGAGCACGGCCGACACGAAAGCGGTGAGCCGCATCCAGAGCGCGAAGGTGTTTTGGGCGCTGACCATGACCAGCCCCGCCGCCCAGAGCGCAATGCCGCCGACATAGCAAGGCACGCTGGCCTGCAGGCCTGCCGCGTTGCCGGCCAGAAGCAGGGCCTCGCCGGCAAGGAAGGTGAGGAAGCCGGCCGCGACGAGGTCATTGCCCAGCCGCTGGTATTTCAGGGTGAGCAGCGCCGCCGCGACGACAATCGCCACGCCGTCGATGGTCCACAGCGTCTCGCGCAGCGCATCGCTGGAAACGAAAGTGCCCGCCAAGCCCAATGCGCCGCCGATGGCGAGGCCGATCGCGGCGATGGTGTCCGAGGTGGAGCGCATGTGATGTCTCCCCAAGCAGGGAGAGGATACAACGAGGTGGGGGGATGGTGAAGGGAGGACACCTAGCAAGTGAACTGGGACCACGAACTGAAATATCAAAAGCGTCCTGCCGAAGGAATATAGCGGATTTGGGTCGATGCGGACTCGATGGCGGACGGCAAGGAACGAAAGGAGGTGTGCGACACCGTTACGACTCTGGCAGAATCGTGTAAAAATCCAACCTAGGACGGCATTTGGCGAGAGGAGGTTTAAATTCTAAGACGAATCGAGTTCGAAAACTTTAGAAAGCACTCCAAATTCCGCGTTACCTGCAAAGAGCGAAATATCTTTGTAGGTCCAAACAACGCTGGAAAGTCCTCTGTACTCGACGCTCTTCGGCTGTTCGCGGACGTCGCCCGCTATGCGGAATACAGACTCCCGGTCCTGAAGACGCAGAATCCGTATGGCGTTTGCGCAACATACGAAATGACTAATAAGAATTTCTGCCTGCCCATTGCAAACATACCGACAAACGATTCAGAGGACGACGTTAAGATTTCGATATTTCACGACAATGGATCCGCTCTTCACCTTATACTGAATGTTGACCGCCAACCAATCGTTTTCATACAATCAGATAAGAGAGCAAAGAGCACAAAGGCCTACTTCAGAGATTGCTTTCCAGAATCCATAATTGTCGTTCCAACGCTGGGTCAATTTGAGGAAACGGAGAAACCGAACGATCCCGACTACGTTAGAAGCGTCGAACACACTCGACTTGCCGCGCGAAATTTTAGGAATATCTGGCGGCAGAAGAGCCACGGCGAATTTCAGGAATTCTCGGCGCTGGTAGAGGGTAACTGGAAAGATATCGAGGTTCAGAAGCCGAAGGTAATTGTTGGAGTGCCATCGACGCTTGAGATGATTTACCTTGAGAATGGGTATCCAAGAGAAATCTATTTATCAGGATTTGGATTTCAGGCGTGGATGCAGATCATGACCCATTTTCTTCGAGGATCGGGAGGAGACATCCTCGTTCTGGACGAGCCAGACGTATACCTTCACGCTGACCTACAGAGAAGACTTTACGGTATCGCCAAAAAGAGATTCTCTCAGATTTTTCTGGCCACTCATTCGGCAGAGATCATGAACGAAGCCAACTCGGGCGATGTCGTTCTAGTGAGATCGGAATTTCAGACTGGAAAGCGGATCACCACCGAAGAAGGCTACCGAAGCGCACATGCGCTATTGGGCTCCTCTGAGAACGCTGACTTTGCCCGTCTTTCCAGGGCTAAAAGAATAATAGCGTTCGAGGGAAACGATCGCTCCATCTATCGCAGGTTCGAGCAAATGCTGCTTCCCGATGGGGTATTTAGCGATCCTGACACGATGCTGCTCAAGATAGGTGGGTACGAACAATGGCCTCGGGTCGGCAATTTGCCTTGGGCCTTTCAAGAACTTTTTGGAATTCAACCAAAGATCGCCGCGATCTTTGATAGAGATTATCGATGCTTGGAGGAAATCGAAGGCCATGAGCAGAAGCTCAGAAGGTCGGGGGTCTTCTGTCATGTCCTCCGACGCAAAGAGATAGAGAACTATGTCATCGCTCGCGATGCGATCTACAGGGCTACGCAGAAAGCAGCTAAAAAGAAAGAGAAAATTATAGATGATGCTTGGGTCGACGATACCTTGTCTTCTATTTCTTTGGAGCTACGTGAGGATTGCCTCATTAACGTGCAATCTTCGACAAGCAAGTACTATCAGCTTAAACGAGATGGGAGGGATACCCAGACTATCCTGAAGTTGGCTAAGAGCGAATTCGATAAAGATTGGACGACTCGGGGATTTAGCTGTCGGATTTCCGGGAAAGAGTTTTTTTCCGCTTATAATCGGGCGCTTGACGAAGCCTACGGGATATCTATCTCGTTATTTCAGGTTTTGGACGAATTCCACGCATCGGAATTCGATGCGGAATTCTGTGACATGATCACAGAGGTAAATCGATACTTCGCTGAGGGGTAGCAAGCGCTCCGCTCGCCAACCGGCTTCTCAATCCCCCATCTTCAGCGCCTGGATGAACGCTTCCTGCGGAATATCCACCTTGCCGAACTGGCGCATCCGCTTCTTGCCCTCTTTCTGCTTGTCAAGGAGCTTGCGCTTGCGGGTCACGTCGCCGCCGTAGCATTTGGCGGTGACGTCCTTCCTGAGCGCCGAGACGGTCTCGCGGGCGATGATGYGGYCGCCTATGGCCRCCTGGATCGGGATCTTGAACAGGTGCTGCGGAATCAGCTCCTTCAGCTTCTCGCACATGGCGCGGCCACGCTTTTCGGCGGCCGAGCGGTGCACCAGCATGGACAGCGCGTCGACTGGCTCGTCATTGRYCAGGATCGACATCTTCACCAAGTCGCCCTCGCGGTAGTTGGTCAGGTGATAGTCGAAGGAGGCGTAGCCCTTGGAGATCGACTTCAGCCGGTCGTAGAAGTCGAACACCACCTCGTTGAGCGGCAGGTCGTAGGTGAGCATGGCGCGCTTGCCGACATAGGAGAGGTCGGCCTGGATGCCGCGCCTGTCCTGGCAGAGTTTTAGGATACCGCCGAGATAGTCGTCGGGGGTGAGAATGGTGGCGCGGATCCACG
>NZ_MDFL01000004.1 GCF_001854785.1 Mesorhizobium sp. ORS 3428 | reverse complement strand
CCCCTCAGCCCCGGCGCCTCGTGTCCGGTCCTCGCGACATATTCGGTATACCCGCCGCCATAGGTGTGGATGCCGTCGGGGGTGAGCTCCAGGACGCGGTTGGAGAGTGCTGCCAGGAAGTGGCGGTCGTGCGAGACGAAGAGCATGGTGCCCTCATATTGCGAGAGYGCCTCGATCAGCATCTGCTTGGTCGCCATGTCGAGATGGTTGGTCGGCTCGTCGAGCACCAGAAGGTTGGGCGGATCGAACAGCATCAGCGCCATTACCAGCCTGGCCTTCTCGCCGCCCGAGAGCACGCGGCATTTCTTCTCGATCTCGTCGCCGGAGAAGCCGAAGCAGCCGGCCAAAGCCCTGAGCGGCGCCTGGCCGGCCTGCGGGAAATTATCCTCCAGCGTCTGGAAGACTGTGCGCTCGCCGTCGAGTAGCTCCATGGCGTGCTGGGCGAAATAGCCCATCTTGACGCTGGGACCGCGCGCAACTGTCCCCTCGTCCGGCTCAGAGGCGCCGGCGACCAGCTTGAGCAGCGTCGACTTGCCGGCGCCGTTGACGCCCATCACGCACCAGCGCTCGCGGCGGCGGATCTGGAAGTCGAGGCCGGCATAGATGGTGCGGTTGCCGTAGGACTTGTGGATACCCTTCAAGGTCGCGACGTCCTCGCCGCAGCGCGGCGCCGGCTGGAACTCGAAGGCCACCGTCTGGCGGCGCTTCGGCGGCTCGACGCGGTCGATCTTGTCGAGCTTCTTCACCCTGCTCTGCACCTGGGCTGCATGCGAGGCGCGCGCCTTGAAGCGCTCGATGAAGGCTATCTCCTTGGCGAGCATCGCCTGCTGGCGCTCGAACTGTGCCTGCAGCTGCTTGTCGGCCAGCGCCCGTTGCTCCTGGTAAAATTCGTAATTGCCGGAATAGGAGGTGAGCGCGCCCGCGTCGATCTCGATCACCTTGGAGACGATGCGGTTCATGAATTCGCGGTCGTGCGAGGTCATCAGCAGCGCGCCGTCATAGTCCTTGAGGAATTTCTCCAGCCAGATCAGGCTTTCGATGTCGAGATGGTTGCTCGGCTCGTCGAGCAGCATGACGTCGGGCCGCATCAACAGGATGCGGGCGAGCGCGACGCGCATCTTCCAGCCGCCCGAGAGTTTCGCGACGTCGCCGTCCATCATCTCCTGGGAGAAGCCGAGGCCGTCCAGAACTTCCCGCGCCCGGCCGTCCAGCGCATAGCCGTCGAGCTCCTCGAAGCGATGCTGCAATTCGCCGTAGCGCTCGATGATGTGGTCGATCTCGTCGGCGCGGTCGGGGTCGCCCATGGCGTGCTCGAGCTCGCGCATCTCGGCGGCCACCGCGCTCACCGGGCCGGCACCCTCCATGACTTCCGCCACGGCACTCATGCCGCCCATGTCGCCGACATCCTGGCTGAAATAGCCGATGGTGACGCCGCGATCGATCGAGACCTGGCCCTCGTCGGGCTGCTCCTGACCGATAATCATGYGGAAGAGYGTCGTCTTGCCGGCGCCGTTCGGGCCGACGAGCCCGACCTTCTCGCCCTTCAGCAAGGCGGCCGAAGCTTCGATGAAGACGATCTGGCGGCCGTTCTGCTTGCCGATGTTTTCGAGGCGGATCATGTTTTTAGGGGAGTAAGTCAGTAGGGGAGTAAGGGAGTACGGCCAATAAGCGAATGCGGCGGACAAGGGAACCCCCTATCCGCCGCCTCGAAGCAATCGTAGCCCTACTCCCCTACTCCCTTATTGCCTACTCACTTGATCATGCCGCCTCGCCGACCGGCGCGAGCACCACCTGCTCTACCATCGCCCAGCGCGCCGCTTCGTCCGGCGTCATGTCGTTGGAGGTGATCGCCCCGAAAGCAGCCGCGGCCGCCTCGGTGCGGGCGGGCGCGTCGGCGCGCCTGTCGGGTCCCTCCAGTCGGAAGGAGGCCGGCGACAGCGGCCCGAACATCAGCGCGCGCTTCAGCTCCGGCCAGCGGCGCGGGTCCGGCTCGGCGCCGGCCAGGCGGGCGAACAGCACCGCCATGTCGTGCATCAGCACCTGCGGCGGGCCTTTGCGCGCCGCGCGGCTCGCCGCGAGCCGCTCGTGGAGTTCGGCGCGCGACGGCGCGGCAATCCGGCCCGACCAGACATAGCTCAGCCAGCGCGCCTGCAGTTCCAGCACCGGCAGCATCGGCCCCACCTGATCATAGAGGCCGATGAAGGCCAGCCCTTCGAGGTCCGGATGGAAGGTGTGGTCGGCAAGAGTGGCATGCACCCCGTCGAGCTCCAGCGCCTCGGCGATGTCGCGGCCGAGGAAGGGCAGCGACAGCTCATAGCCGGTGCCCATGATGATGGCGTCGACCTCCTGGCTGGTGCCGTCGGTGAAGCGGACCGTTCGGCCCTCGACGCGCTCGATCCAGGGACGCGGCGTAATGCGGCCTTCGGCGACCAGCGGCAGATAGTTCTGCGACTGGGTGAGCCCGGCGACGAAAATGTTGTCGTGGGGACGCGGCGCGCCGAACTGCTCGGGACTGCCAGACGTGCCGACGACGAAATCTTTCAAGCCCGCGGACAGCATCTCCGGCGGCGTCACCGGCCCGGCAAGGGCAGCAAAGCGGGTGAAGGCGCGATGGTCGGTCGGAACGCCGGAAAGCAATTTATGCAGCACATAGCGCTGGCGCCGATTGGCGACGCTGACCTTCGCAGCATCGCCCACCGCCAGCTCCGAGGCGATCTCCAGCGCGCTGATCGAGCAGCCGGTAACGAGCACCGAAAGGCCGTGATAATCGGCCGCCCCCCGATAATCCATGCTGTGGCGCACGCCGCCGCTACCGGCAAAGCCGGCCAGGCCTTCGACCTTCGGAAGATGCGGGCGGGTCTGGCGGCCGGTGGCAACCACCACGCGTTCGAAGCGTTCCGCCTGCAGCGCGCCGTTGACGCGCGAAGTGACCAGCCAGCCGCCCTTCGGATGCCGCTCCAGCCGCTCGACCGGCGTCGAGGTGCGGATGCGCGGTGCAACGCCCGTCGCGGCCGCGTAGCGCTCGAGATAGATGAGTATTTCGGCCTGCGTCGGATAGACGGAAGTGCCAGGCGCATGGTCGAGGTCGCTGAAGCAGCTCAGCACCCGGCTGGTGTTGGTGCGCATGCCGGGCCATGTGCCGCTCATGGACTGGCCGGCATTCCACTGGCCGCCGAGTTTTTTGGCGGCCTCGAAAACGATCGGCTCGAAGCCGTTGCGGCTGAGCCATGCGGCGGCGGCAAGGCCGCCCGGCCCGGCGCCGATGACGGCGACATGGTTGGCCGAATGGATTTCAACATCGGAAGAAGTCATTCTAGGGCCCTCCTGTTTCGGACGACTGTCCTGGGATGGCCCGCCAATAGCGCCGCGCCGCACGCATCGCCTCCTAAATGCTTCCTAAGCGCGGCCCGGTTTTCCTAAAAAAATACTATGGTTATAAGGAACTGCTGAAACGGGGGCTGACTGACCGGCGGATGACACTGGACGAGGAACTCGCCRACTTCATCGAAAGTCCGGTGATGATCATCATCGCCACGCGCGGCGCCGACAACATTCCGGAGATCGGGCGCGGTGTCGGTATCGAGGTCGATCGCGCCACAGGCATGATCGGGCTGCTGATGTCGGCCTGGCAGTGGGCGGAGGCCACCGCCAATCTCGAAGCGTCAGCGCCCGTCGCCATTACGCTGTCGCGGCCGTCCGACTATGTCTCCTACCAGCTCAAGGGCACAGTGACGGCCAAGGAGCCGGCCGGCCCGAACGACGAGGCGCGCGCCGGCCGCTACATCKCCTCCATCACCTCCGTGCTCGGCGGGCTTGGGCTCGAAACGATGCTGGCCGAACCCTGGCTGACGGACCGCGAGCTGGTGCACATCAGCGTGGCGCCCGGGCAGCTGTTCTTGCAGACGCCGGGTCCGCAGGCCGGACGCCTCATCAAGGCCGACGCATGACCATCGCACTCGCCGATCTTTCCTCCTGCTTCGAAGGCGTCATCCCCTCCATGATCGCCACGGTCGCGGCGGACGGAACGCCCAACATTTCCTACCTCTCGCATGTCGTGCGCGTCGACGACGACCATGTCGCGCTGTCCAACCAGTTCTTCTCCAAGACGGCGGCCAATGTGCGGGTYAATCCGCGCGCGGCCCTGCTGGTGGTCGACGCGCTGAACGGCATGCAATACCGGCTCGACATCRCCTTCGAGGAGAGCCGCGAGGCCGGGCCGCTGTTCGAGCGCATGGCCGCCGACCTCAAGGCGGCGAGCCTGCAGATCGGCATGGGCTCGGTGATGCGGCTCAAGGCCATCGACGTCTACCGGGTGCTCGCCATCCGCAAGGTGCGCTCGCCGGTGATGCGCGCAGCAACCGCTTCAGACATTGCAGGCGAGCGGCTGAAGGGCCTCGGCAGGCTTGCTTGCGTGCTCGCCGAGGCGGAAGACCTCGGCTCTCTGCTCGAAGCCGCGCTTGCCGGGCTCGGCGAGGAATTCGGCTTCGGCACGGCGATGATCCTCGCCTATGACGCGGCGCGCGAGAAGCTGACTACGATCGCCAGCGCCGGCTATCGCCCCAGCGGCATCGGCTCGGAGGTTGCGCTGGGCGACGGCCTGATCGGCACGGCGGCGCTGGAGCGGCGAAGCCTGCATATCAGCGACATGAGCCGCACCCGACGGCTGGGCGGCGCGATCGAGGCAAGCAGCGCGGGCGAAAACCGCACACGCACCATCCGCCTGCCCGGCATGCCGGATGCGATGAGCCAGCTTGCCGTGCCGTTGCTGGCGCAAGGGCAGCTCAAAGGCGTGCTGGTGATCGAGAGCGAGAGGCGCCTCGCCTTCTCGCCCGATGACGAGCTGGCAATGGGCGTGCTTGCCCGACAACTGGCCATGGCGCTGTCGCTGACAGAAAGGGACCCGCCCGAGGCTCCGTCGGGCGGGACGTTCGAAGGCACCAGGCGGCAGGCTGAAGGCCCGAGGTTCCGCGTCGTCCATCACGCGGCCGATGACAGCGTCTTCATCGAGAACGAATATATCGTGCGCGGCGTGCCGGGCCGGCTCCTGATGAGCTTCCTCAGGACCTATCTCGGCGAGGGACGGCGCGAATTCTCCAACAAGGAGATCCGCGCCGACGCCAGCCTGCGCCTGCCCGATTTCAAGGACAATCTGGAGACGAGGCTGCTTCTGCTGCAGCGGCGCCTGCAGGAAAAGCAGGCGCCGGTGCAGGTGGAGAGGCCGGCGCGCGGGCGCATCCTGCTCACCGTTTCTGGGCAGCCGGTGATCGAGCGCGGCAGCGAGGGGTAGAGCCCCCTACCCTCCAGGGGAGGGCAAAGTCCGGCCATCACTTCGCATCATGGAAGATGATGCCGACGGTGTGCCGCCGCCCCGAACGCAGGCGGCTGACGCCGTGGCGCAGGTTGACGCGATAGTACCCCTTCGTGCCCTGCACAGGCCGGTTGTGAACGGCGAAGATCACCGCGTCGCCGCGCTTCAGCGGCACGACCTCGGCGCGGCTCTGCATGCGCGGGCGCTGTTCGGTGAGCACGAACTCGCCGCCGGTAAAATCCTCGCCGGGCTCCGACAAGAGGATCGCCACCTGCAGCGGGAAGGCGAGCGCGCCGTAGAGGTCCTGGTGCAGGCAGTTGAAGTCGCCCGGGCCGTATTGCAGCAGCAGCGGTGTCGGCTTCGTCTGGCCTTCGTCGTGGCAGCGTTTCAGGAAGGCGGCGTGATCGACAGGGTAGCGAAGCGCGGCGCCCATCTTTTCGTTCCAGTCGTTGGCGACGCTCGCGAGGCGCGGATAGAACGCGGTGCGCAGGCCCTCGATCAAGTCGGGCAGCGGATAGCGGAAATAGCGGTACTCGCCCTTGCCGAAGCCGTGACGGGCCATCACCACATGGCTGCGGAAATGCTCCTCGTGCGGATAGAGCGCGGCGATTTCGGCRCATTCGTCGGGCAAGAGTAGGCCCGGCATGACGGCGCAGCCGTTGGCGTTGAGTTCGGAGATGAGTGCGCGCCAGTCCTGCGCGGCGACGCGGGATTCGGCCGAGCGGGTCGCGCGCTTGGTGTTGAGTGAATGGACGGTCATGGGCGCCTCCTTTGATGCCATCAAAGTGGGGCGAAGGAGACGAGGCGGCCACCCGATTCCTGCGGAGGTGGGCGCCAACGACGGAACTGCTGATCTCCCCCCTTCCGGGGGAGATGGCCGGCAGGCCAGAGGGGGGTGCGAAGGAATGCAAACCTCTCCGGCTTGTCCTTTCCAAGCGAAGCAGCTTGGGGAAGCTATCGCTATTTGCGCGGATAGGCAGGCGGGACAGCGCCCCCTCTGGCCTGCCGGCCATCTCCCCCACAAGTTGGGGGGAGATCGCGGCTTCAACGCTTCCGATACCTCTCGAGCTCCGGATCGAGATCCACCTTCACCGCATTGGTGAACATGCAGGTCGCCACCATAATGCCGGCGAAGGCGGTGAGGTTGACGAGCAGCGTCTCGTCATAGCGCGCCTTGAGGGCGGCCCAGGTTTCGTCAGGGACGGCATTGGCATCGGCGGCGACCGCCTTGCCGAAGGCAATCAGCAGTGCCTCGTCGGCGGTCGGCTCGATCGCGTCGGGATCGAGGCCGTTCTCGATCAGCGCGCGGCGGAAGAAGGTGACCGGTATTTCGGCGCGCAGCGTCTCGGAAATCGCCTTCGAGAACAGCCAGATGGCCCGATCGTCGAGCGTGGGCCGCAGGAGATCRCGCAGCGTGAACCATTCGGCATAGATGCGGTGCGCGGCCGGCGAGTGCAGCAGGATGCGCTTCATGTTGGTCATGCGGCCGCGCAGCGCGAGCTCCCGATCGTGCTCGGCGCGGACTTCTTTAGGAGCCGTCGCGTAGTCGATCGGTGAAAGATGCGCCATCGCCTTCACCCCAGCGTCGCGTGCAGCGCGGGCGCGCCGCGCAGCGTGTTGGAGACCGTGCAGATCGTCTCGGCATCCTCAACGATGCGCTGCCTGGTGGCCGCGTCAAGGTCGCCCGCGATCGCCAGCCTGACGTTGAAGGTCTCGACCCGCGAGGGCTCGTCCTTCGCCTTCTCGCCGCTGACCTCCGCCCTTACCTCGCCGAGCCTGTCGGCAACGCCGAGGCGGGCGGCGGCGATGCGGGCGCTGAGCACGATGCAGGCGGCCAAGGAGGCGTAGAGCAGATCGAGCGGGTTGAAGCCCGGCGCGCTCACCGAGGTCACCACATCGACCGCGCCGCCGGTCGGCGTCGTCACCGCCGGCAGGCCGCCCGGCGGGAGGATGGCGAGTGCGCCGGTTGTGCGGGTTCTGAGTTTCAGTTCTGCCATCCCATGGCCTCCGATTTGGCGGTCATTGATAGCGGACGGGGATTGAGGAGGACAACCGGGAAGGTTCGCACTGCCCCTCACCTGCCTGCCGGCATCCTCTCCCCGTATAGTGACGGGGAGAGGGACGCTGTCGCCGCTGATTTCGCCAATCGTCAGCGTTGCAGGAAAAGCGCCGAGGTTGCCGCCAGCCCCCTTCTCCCCGTCACTATACGGGGAGAAGGTGCCGGCAGGCGGATGAGGGGCGGCGCGGCACTGGTCAGTTTGCGCTGACGCCCTACGAAGGCCCCCTCTCCGGCCGCTTCGCGGCCACCTCTCCCCCACCCTTGGCGGGGGCGAGGAACCAGAGGCTCAGGCCTACTTCGWCAAATCAAGCGCCGCCGTCAGATCGCCCATCGGCGGCTCGCCGTTGTTGGCCAGCGCTTTGTCGCGGACGAGAAGGCCGGGCAGCACCGGCAAGTCGTAGCGGGCGGTGATGAAGCGCAGGATCGAGGTGGTGTCGTACTGCGTGTGGTCGACCGTGCCCATCTTGGCATAGGGCGAGATGATGAAGGCCGGGATGCGGTTGCCCGGGCCCCAGCGGTCGGCCTTGGGCGGCGCGACATGATCCCAGAAGCCGCCATTCTCGTCATAGGTGACGACGACCAGCATATGCGCCCATTGCGGGCTCTTCTCCAGATGGGCAACGATGTCGGCGAGGTGCTGGTCGCCGCTGGTCACGTCGGCATAGCCGCCATGCTCGTTGAGGTTGCCCTGCGGCTTATAGAAGGTGACCGCCGGCAGCTTGYCGTCGTCGACCGCCTTGATGAACTCGACCCCGTCGAGGCCRCCGTCCTTGAGGTGTTCGGCCCGCGCGGCCGTGCCCGGCGCATAAGCTGCGAAATAGTTGAAGGGCTGGTGGTGGAACTGGAAGTTCGGCACCGGCGTGGCGTTCTTGCCGTCGAGCGCCGCCTGCCAGGCGCCGGCATACCAGGCCCAGGAAATCCCCTTCAGCGAAAGCAGATCGCCAATGGTGATGTCGTGCTGCGGCGGCAGGGTGGTCGGCGCCGCCGGATCGGCGAGCGCCTTGTCGCCGCCCGCGGYCGGCTTGTTGGCGCTTGGCTGGTAAGGCGGCTRCATGGTGTTGACGGCGTAGAAGTCGGGCGTGATGGCGCCATCATTGACGAATTTCGGYGCGCCGGCGAGTGCCGAGGCCGGCGAGTTGTCGGCCGCCTTCAGCGTCATGCCGTCGGGCTCGACGACGGCGATCTGGCCCTTCACCGGGCTGGTATCGGCATGYGGGTAGAAAGGCACGCAAGCGCAGGCCAGCATGAAGTGGTTGAGGAAGGAGCCGCCGAAGGCGCCCTGGAAGAAATTGTCGGCAAGCACGTATTTCTTGGCGACTACCCACATCGGCAGGGCCGAGCCGTCATAATGGCCCATGACCAGACCGCCGGAATCGGCCCAGGCGGCGAACTTGTCGTTCTTGCCGCCGTCGATCTGCATCTGCTCCTCGTAGAAGCGGTGCCAGAGGTCGCGGGTAATCACCCCGGTGCCCTGGTTGAAGCCCTTGGGGTCGTCGATCGAGAAGGTGGCATTGGCAAGATGCGCCGTCTGCGCCTCGGTGACAGCAGGTGTCACGCCCTTGCCGGTCAACCCGCCCCACGCCGGCGGCAGCTCGGCAAGCGGCTTGCCGTCGCGATCGAGCTGGCGGGCCTGCTCGGCCGAGACATTGGCCAGGCCGTTGGCGCCGGGGAAGCCGCCATAGAGGTTATCGAAGCTGCGGTTCTCGGCGTAGATCACGACGACGGTGTCGATCTTGTCATAGCCGGGAGGGGCCGCCTGGGCGGCAACGCTGAGCGATGCCAGCGCCGAGGAGGCGAGGCAAAGGGAGAGGAAAGACCGGATCATTTGGGGATGCCTCGTGGCTGGGAAATGGCTGGAGAGCGAGGCGACGCTAGGACCGGCGGTTGTCAGCTTTGTGACAAGGCGCCTTATCTCCCCCCTTGTGGGGGAGAAAGCATTTTCCCGCACTTGCGAGTGGGCTTGTCCCGAGCAAGTGCTTGGAAAATGCCAGAGAGGGGATTTCGTAGGGCGCAAACCCACCACTATTTCGTAGGCTGCCGCTTTTCCCCTCTCTTGCGATTTCTAACACTTAGCCTTCGGCTAAGATGTTGAAATCGCTTTCTCCCCCACAAGGGGGGAGATAGAGCGGCGTCATCAATCCGTAGCAATGCACCCCTACGCAAAGGGCAAAACGGACTGCCTGACCATGCCACGGTGGAAATCCGCCACACTCGCCGCATTTGCCGGCATCGCCATCCTCTGGCCCGCCGACGGCCTGYCGGCGGGCAGCGTTCATCCCGGTCCGATGTCGCGCGCGGAAGCTTTCGCGCGTGCCGAGGCGCTGACGGCGCTTGGGCGGAAAATGTTCTTCGACCCTGGGCTGTCGGCCTCGGGCCGGCAGGCCTGCTCGTCCTGCCACGATCCCAACCATGCCTTCGGTCCGGCCTCCGCCTCCCCGGTCGAGATGGGCGGGCCCGACCTCGACCGGCCGGGCCTGCGCGCCGTCCCCTCGCTGCGCTACCTGCAGGCGTCGCCCGCCTTCAGCGAGCATTTCTACGACTCGGAGGACGAAGGCGACGAGAGCGTCGACAATGGGCCGACCGGCGGGCTGACCTGGGACGGCCGCGCCGACCACGGCAAGGACCAGGCGAGGATCCCACTGCTCTCGCCCTTCGAAATGGCCAACAAGGATCAAGGCGCCGTGGTCACGGCTCTGCGCAAGGCGCCCTATGCCGACGCCTTCAAGGCCGCCTTCGGCGCCGATGTGTTCGACCACCCGCGGGACGCCTTCGACGCCGCCGTCGAGGCACTCGGCACGTTCGAGCAGAGCAGCTTGGACTTCTATCCCTATTCCAGCCGCTACGACGCGTTCCTCGCCGGCAAGGCGACCTTGACCGCGCAGGAGCTGCGCGGCCGCGCGCTGTTCGAGGATGAGGCCAAGGGCAATTGCGCGAGCTGCCATCTGAGCGAGCCCGCCAATAACGGCTTGCCGCCGCAATTCACCGACTACGGCCTGATCGCGATCGCGGTGCCGCGCAACCCGGCTATACCCGCCAATGCCGATCCGGCCTATGTCGATCTCGGCCTGTGCGGGCCGCTGCGCACCGACTTGAAGGGCCGGTCCGAATATTGCGGCCTGTTCAAGACGCCGACGCTGCGCAACGTGGCGCTGCGCAAGAGCTTCTTCCACAACGGCTATTTCCACACGCTGCGCGAGGCGGTCGCCTTCTACGCCAGCCGCGACAGCGATCCCGGCCGCTGGTATCCGAAGAACGCCGACGGCACGGTCAACAAATTTGACGACCTGCCCAAGGCCTACTGGGGAAACCTCAACACGGACCCGCCCTTCAACGGCAAGAAACCCGGCGACAGGCCGGCGCTGACCGACGCCGAGATCGACGACATCGTCGCCTTCCTCGGCACGCTGACCGACGCGGACCAGGTGGGGCAGTGAGACAGCCGAGACTCCCTGCCTGATCGGATTTAGCGGGTTTGCCCTTCGGCATCGCACCGAAGTGATCGAACGAACGCGGCTCCCTGTGTGGGCCAGATCACAGCATCGCCATGAAATACCTGCTATATTATGTATTCTTCATGGATGGAGTCTCACATGAGATTCGTCGCGGTGCAGGAGCCGACAGGCAGTTGGACGGTGTTCGATACGGCCAGTGAGGAACCTGCCGAATTAGCAGGCCGCGTGCTCATCGGTCTGACCTTGCATGAAGCCCATCGGCTCACGGCCGTGGTCAACGATGAAGCCGGGTGCGGGGAAACCAAAGGATGCGGAGAGCATCCGGCCTTGTAAGCCAGGACACCGGATCTCACCGTCCGCCAGGAAAAGCGCAGGCGAACAAGCGGTTGGGGCGGCGTGCTGCCAGATCGATTCAGCCGCGCTTCCCTAGCTGGCCTTCCCTGGCGCGTAGCGGTTGACCACCATGCCGCAGGCATAGGCTTTCGAGCCGATGAGCTTCAGCCTGGCAAAGCCGCCCTGGTCGAAGATGCGGCGGCCGGCGCCAAGCACCGCCGGATTGACGAAGAACTGGAACTCATCGACCAGCCCGGCGGCGATCAGCGCTGAGGCGAAGCCGGCGCCGCCGAACACGGCCATGTTGCCGCCCTCGCCCGCCTTCAGTGCGCCGACCTCGCGCGGCAGGTCGCCGCCGGCGACTCGCGTGCGCTCCCATCGCGAGGCCTTCAGCCTATCGCTCAGCACCACTTTTTGCGCTTCGACGATACGGCGGGCGAAGGCATAGAAGCGATCCTGCGGATACTTCCTCGCCGCATTGCTCCAGTGGCTGAGATAGCCCTCCTCGGCCATCTTGCGGCTCAAGAGAATCGTATCGACGGTTTCGAAGAAGGCGTTGAAGTCTTGTTTCAGCTCGTCGTCCCACTCGCTCTCGTCGCCCCATTCCCAGAGCTGCCAGCTATGGCCGTCATCGGCGCCGACGAAG
>NZ_MDFL01000003.1 GCF_001854785.1 Mesorhizobium sp. ORS 3428 | reverse complement strand
GAGGACGGAAAGGCTMACGCCCGGCTTCCAGCTTGCCGACAGCAGGATCGCGCCGATCACGCCGGCAAGCAGCGGCAGGTTGGCCAGCCCGCGCAGACGCACCTTCGTGTCCGGTGTCGGATCCTTGATCTTTGGCATGCCGGCCTCGCGGCGATCCAGCATGACGTCGAGGGCCAGGAAGACAAGCAGCACCAGGCCGCCGACGAAGAGCGTGTCGGGCAGGATRTGCACTGTCGTCCAGAAGAAGTCGACGCCGCGCAGGAAGCCGACGAACAGCGGCGGGTCGCCGAGCGGCGTCAGCGAGCCGCCGATGTTCGACACCAGGAAGATGAAGAAGATCACCACATGGGCGTTGAACGGCCGGTTGTCGTTGGCACGCAGGAGCGGCCGGATCAGGATCATCGAGGCGCCGGTCGTGCCGATGACCGAGGCGAGGATCGCGCCGATCAGCAGCAGGCCGGCATTGACGAGCGGCGAGCCATGAATGTTRCCGGCAACCAGGATGCCGCCGGCAATGGTGAACAGCGCGAACAAAAGGATGATGAAGGAGAGATATTCGGTGAGCAGCGTGTGCAGCACCGCTTCACCAGCCGCCGGAATGCCGAAGGCGATCGCCAGCGGAACCACGACAAGTGCTGCCCAGGCGGCGGCGATCTTGCCGTAATGATGCTCCCACACATGCGGGAAAAGCAGCGGCCCGGTCGCGATCGAAAGCAGCAGCCCTGCAAATGGCAGTGCCCACCAGAGCGACATCGCCGCGCCGGGCAGTCCGTGAGCGTCGGCCGCGAAAGCCGATTGCGGAAAACCAACGAGGGCCGCGGCAAGCATGCCTGCCGTCAACACCTTCGCCATTCTTGTGAAGCCCCCTCTATGCCTCACCGTTCTGTCAGTCCGACGAACGGTCTTCGAGCGTCACGCCGGCCTCCCGCATGAGCGTGGTCATCGCATCGAGCGAGCCGTTGAGATCGATGCCGCGGCAGGCGTCGAGCYGCACCGTCGCCTTGAAGCCCTGCTTCACCGCATCGAGCGCCGAATAGGCGACGCAAAAATCGGTGGCGAGCCCGACCAGGGTAACGGTGTCGATGCCGCGTTCCCTGAGATAGCCGGCGAGGYCGGTCGGCGTCGTATGGTCGTTCTCGAAGAAGGCCGAATAGCTGTCGATCGCGGTGCGGAAGCCCTTGCGGATCACCAGCTCGGCCTTGGTCCAGGCAAGCCCGGAATGGAAATCCGAGCCGAGACTTCCCTGGATACAATGATCCGGCCAAAGCGTCTGCGGCCCGTAGGGCATCTCGATCGTCTCGAAGGGCTGCTTGCCGGGATGGGTGGACGCKAAGCTCGAATGGCCGGCGGGATGCCAGTCCTGCGTCAGCACGACGTGCTCGGACCGGCGGATCAGGTCGTTGACCAGCGGCACGATCTCATCGCCGCCGGCAACAGCCAGCGCGCCGCCGGGGCAGAAGTCGTTCTGCAGGTCGATGACGATAAGCGCTTCCTCGGCCATGGGCTCCCTTTCGGCTCGGCTCGGGCTCCAGTCGGATGCCGCTGACGCGACCGGAGGGGAGACCCTTGACCAGATGGCCGGCGGCGTCAACCTCCGAGAATATGTCAAAGCCTTTCCAGCCGTTTGTGACGGGCTCACCGCTCGCTCCGCTTTGACAATTGCGGCGAAGTTGATATCATTTGCATACGAATGAATTTGCCCGCGCCTGGGCGCCGGCAGGTTCCCTCGGAAAGGCCCCTTTCTGGGAAGGCAAAGCGTGATCCGTTACGCGAAACCCACCACGGTCGGCGAGGCGCTCGCTCTGCTTGGCGAGGACCRCTGGCGCATTCTTGCYGGCGGCACGGATTTCTATCCGGCGCAAGGCGCAAAACCTTTCCGCGACAATGTCCTCGACATCAACGGTCTTGCCGCGCTGCGCGGCGTTGCCGAGACGGACGAACATTGGAGGATCGGCGCCCGCACCACCTGGACCGACATCGTCCGCCAACCGCTGCCGGCGGCGTTCGATGGTCTGAAGGCCGCCGCGCGCGAGGTCGGCTCCATCCAGATCCAGAACGTCGCTACCGTTGCCGGCAACCTCTGCAACGCCYCCCCCGCTGCCGATGGCGTGCCGGCGCTGCTGGTGCTCGATGCCGATGTCGAATTGCAATCGGCGACAGCCAGCCGCCATCTGCCGCTCGGCGAATTCATCCTCGGCAATCGGCGCACGGCGCTGCGGCCGGACGAGATGGTCACCGCCATCCGCGTTCCGAAGCGTTCGGCCGCCGGCGCGTCGGCCTTCGTCAAGCTCGGCGCGCGGCGCTATCTGGTCATCTCGATCGCCATGGCGGCGGCTCGGCTGGCGGTCGAGTCTGGCGTGGTTGCCGATGCGGCAATCGCCGTCGGCGCCTGCTCGGCGGTCGCCCGCCGTCTGGCCGGCGTCGAGGCGGCGTTGCGCGGCCTCCCGGCCACGTCAGCGCTCGCCGACGTGGTGTTGTCGGCGCCGATCGATGAACTGTCGCCTATCGGCGATGTGCGCGGCAGCGCCGAGTACCGGGAGCACGCCGCACGCGAGATCGTCGCCCGCGCCGTGCGCGCCGCGATCGGCCTGGACGAAAGCAAGGTGGCGGCATGAGCATGGCGCAGTCCAGCATGGAACGAGCCGACATCGCCTTCGAGGTCAATGGCGCCGCGGTCAGCGTGTCGGTGCCGCCGGTGCGGCGGCTGTCGCAGGTTTTGCGCGACGAATTGCGGCTGACCGGCACCAAGGTCGGCTGCGATGCCGGCGATTGCGGCGCCTGCACAGTGCTGGTCGACGGCAATCCCGTCTGCGCCTGCCTCGTGCCGGCGGCCTCCGTGTCCGGCGCTTCCGTCATCACCGTCGAAGGCCTCGCTAATGGCAGGCTGTCCGCGCTGCAGGCTTCATTCCTCGAACATGGCGCCGCGCAATGCGGCATCTGCACGCCCGGCCTGCTGGTGGCCGCCACCGCGCTTCTGGAGCGCAACCACACGCCAAGCGAGGCCGAGACGCAGGATGCGCTGGGCGGCGTGCTCTGCCGCTGCACGGGGTACAGGAAGGTCATCGCCGCGGTCATGGATGCTGCACGGCTCGAGCCATCGACGGACGGCGCTGCCCCTCATCCGCCTGCCGGCACCTTCTCCCTGTATAGTGACGGGGAGAAGGAAAGCGCTCCAACGCTGGCGACCCCCTCTCCCCGTCCTTCACGGGGAGAGGGTAAGGGTGAGGGGCAGCGGCAACCTTACGGATTTGACTGCAACCTCGATCGTCGACTTCCCGAGGCCGGCCACGCCGTCGGCGCCTCGCCGGTCCGCCTCGACGGCCTCCCGAAGGTCACCGGCGGCGAAAAATTCGGCGGAGACTCTTTTCCGGCCGACGCGCTGGCTGTGCTTGTGGTCCGCTCGCCGCATTATCATGCCAACTTCAGCTTCGGTGACCTGCAGGCCTGGTCAGATTCCCACGCTGGCATTGCCGGCGTATTCACCGCCGCCGACATTCCGGGCCACAATTGCTTCGGCGTCATCGGTCCCTTCGCCGACCAGCCGGCGCTCGCCGAAGGTTTTGTCCGCTTTCGCGGCGAGGCGGTGGCGCTGGTCGCGGGCGAGCGCGAGGCGATCCTCGACCTCGATCTGACGGATTTCCCGATCGCCTGGACGGAACTGCCGCATGCGCTGCAGCCCTGCGAGGCAAAGGCGGAAGGCGCCTCGCTGATCCACCAGCATCGGCCGGCGAACCTGCTTACCTCGGGCTTCGTCGAGCGCGGCGATCCCGACGGCGCGCTCGCCGGCGCGGCGGTCGCTGTCACCGGCGCTATCGAGACCTCCTTCGTCGAGCACGCCTATATCGAGCCGGAAGCGGGCTTCGCTTACATGGACGGCGACACGCTCGTCGTCGTCGCCTGCACGCAGGCGCCCTATATGGACCGCGACGACACGGCCAAGGTGCTGGGCCTTCCCGTCGAGAAAGTGCGCATCGTACCGACCGCCACCGGCGGCGGCTTCGGCTCGAAACTCGATGTTTCGCTGCAGCCGCTGATCGGTTTGGTGGCGATGAAGACAGGCCGCCCGGCGTCCCTTGTCTACACCCGCAATGAATCGATGATGTCGACCACCAAGCGCCATCCGGCCGAGATGAAGGCCGCCATCGGCGCCGACTCCGAAGGCCGTGTCATCGGCATGACCTTCTACGGCGATTTCAACACCGGCGCTTACGCAAGCTGGGGTCCGACAGTCGCCAACCGTGTGCCGGTCCATGCGTCCGGCCCCTATGTCACGCCGAACTACCGCGCGACGGGTCGTGCCATCCACACCAACGGCCCGGTCGCCGGCGCCTTCCGCGGCTTCGGCGTGCCGCAGGCCACCATCATGCAGGAAACGCTCTACGACGAGCTTGCCGAAAAGCTCGGCATCGACCGGCTCGCTTTCCGGCTGAAGAACTGCCTCCGCGACGGCTGYGAGACGGTCACCGGCCAGCGGCTGGAGTCGGGCGTCGGCATCGGCGAATGCCTGGAGGCGCTGCGTTCGCATTGGTCGCGCGCGCTGGCGGATGCGGAAGCCTTCAATGCCGCCAACACGGCAAGCAAGCGCGGCGTCGGCGTCGCCTCCTGCTGGTATGGCTGCGGCAACACTTCGCTGCCCAATCCTTCGACCATCAAGGTCGGCATCTCGGCCTCCGGCGATGTCGTCCTGCATCAGGGCGCCGTCGACATCGGCCAGGGGTCGAACACCGTTATCGCCCAGATCTGCGCCGATGCGCTCGGCCTGYCGCTGGACAAATTCCGGCTGAAGGGCGCCGACACCGCCATCACGCCGGATGCCGGCAAGACATCCGCCTCACGGCAGACCTTCGTGACCGGCAAGGCGGCGGAGCAGGCCGGCCGCGCGCTGCGCGACACGATCCTGCGCTTCGCCAACGTCTCCGAGCATGCGACCATCGCGCTCGACGGATCGAACCTTTCCATCCGTGAAGGCGACGCGGCACGGCGCATCGATCTGTCGGCGCTGAAGGCGGATGCCGACGGTCTGGTCTTCGTCGCCGAAGAAACCTACGACCCGCCGACGCTGCCGCTCGACGCCAAGGGCCAGGGCAAGCCTTATGCCGTCTATGGCTACGGCGCGCAGATCGCCGAACTCGAGGTCGACCTCAAGCTCGGCACGGTCAAGCTGATCAAGATCACCGCCGCGCACGATGTCGGCAAGGCGATCAACCCGCTGCTGGTCGAGGRCCAGATCGAGGGCGGCATCGCGCAGGGCATCGGCATGGCGCTGATGGAGGAATACATCCCCGGCCGCACCGAGAACCTGCACGACTATCTCATCCCGACCATCGGTGACGTGCCACCGATCGAGCATATTCTGGTCGAGGTTCCGGATCCGGAAGGGCCCTTCGGCGCCAAGGGCCTGGGCGAGCATGTGCTGATCCCGACCGCGCCGGCCATCCTCAACGCCATCCGCCATGCCACCGGTGTTCTGGTCACCAAGGTACCGGCGACGCCGAGCCGCATCCTGGCGGCGATCCGTGAAAAGGAGGCGCGCCGATGAGCGAGCTTGCCGAACGTTTCGAAACTCACGATCCCGGCGAGAAGCAGGTGGCGGAGAAGATCCGCTGCGATGCCTGCCCGGTCATGTGCTACATCGCCGATGGCCGCACTGGTGCCTGCGACCGCTACGGCAATGTCGGYGGCCGCATTGTGCGCATGGACCCGCTGACCATCCTAGATCACGCTGCCGAGACCGGCGGCGCTGTCGTGCCTTTTGTCGCCGAGGGCGAGGAGTGGAGCGGCGAGCTTGTCAACACTGGACGCCGCTTCGTCTCGGCAATAGGCGCCGGCACCACCTATCCTGATTACAAGCCGGCGCCCTTCATCGTCAGCCAGGAGGTCGAAGGCGTCGATCTCGTCACCGTCGTCACCGAAGGCATCTTCTCCTACTGCGGCGTCAAGGTGAAGATCGATACCGACCGCCACATCGGCGATGAAACGGCGACCGTGCGCTCCGAAGGCGAGGCGATCGGCCATGTCACAACAGGCGAGTACGGCTCGCAGATGCTGTCGCTCGGCGGCGTGCATCATCTCACCGGCGGTTCGAAGGCGGAGGGACGCGCCACCTGCGACGCGCTGCTCAACCTCTGCAACCGCAAGCCGGTCGAACTCACCWTCGATGGCGGCGCGACCGTCATCGTCGAGGCCGGCAAGGCGCCGGTCATCGACGGCAAGGTCGAGCATCGCATGCGCGTCGGCTGCGGTTCGGCCACCATCGGCATGTTCGCCACGCAATGGCGCGGGCTGGTCGACGAGGTGGTGGTGGTCGACGACCATATCACCGGCGTGGTCTCTGAACACCAAGCCGGGAAGGTGCTGGGCTGGCAGGATACGGGGATAAAAATCATCGGCCGCCGATCGACGCCGGGCCGCTACTTCAAGGTCTCGGAGCCTGGCCTCGGCTGGGGCGGCACGACGATCTCCGATCCGCTGTCGATCCTGGGCGACTGGAACGCCAAGAAGGGCGCGCGACCCGGCCTGTCGCTGCTGATGGTTTCGACCACGGGCGAGCAGTTCGCCTATTACGAGCTCGACGACCAACTGAAGCCGGTCGAGAAGCCGTTCCCGGAGCGACTGCAGAAATCTGTCGGCCTGATAGAGGACAATTGCGAACCGGCGCTGTGCACCGTTCTCTTCATCGGCGGCGCCGGCGGCTCGCTGCGCGCCGGCGTCACCGAAAACCCGGTCAACCTCACCCGCTCAGTGCAGGGCCTGAAGACCTACGTCACGGTCGGTGGCGCGCCCGTCTATGTCTGGCCGGGCGGCGGTATCACCTTGATGGTTGACGTCACGCGCGTGCCCGAGGGCGCCTTCGGCTATGTGCCGACGCCAGCGCTGGTGGCGCCRATCGAGTTCACCATGCGCCGCGACGACTATGTCCGGCTGGGCGGCTACGAAAGCGAGATCCGCAGCGTCGAGGATATCCTCGCCAAGGGCGGCGAGTACCTCAATCCGCGCCGTGGCGCCGGCGCGCCGGCCGGCAATCCCTGGCCGCCGCTGGCGCAATTGCGCCGCGCCGGGGCCAAAGGAGCGGAGTGATGAACGGCCCGCAGGCGCATTGGCTTGCCGACGGCGAGCGGCTCCATCTCAACCATGGGCCGATCGACCTGATCGTCGAGGCTTTTGGGGAGGCGGATGAGCGCCGCACCGCTTACGCACAGGCCGTCGCGCGCTTCCAGACGATTTTGAACGAGCTAGTCGAGGAGCTTGCCGAGCTGCGCCGTCCTGCATCACTCCGGCCGCGGGCTTTCGCCGGCCCGACAGCACGGCGCATGGAGGCCGCCGTTGCGCCGCTGGCGGAAAGCTTCATCACGCCGATGGCCGCGGTTGCCGGTTCGGTAGCCGACGAAATTCTGGCCGCACTGGTCGCCGGCCGCCGGCTCGATCGCGCTTATGTCAACAATGGCGGCGACAGCGCTATTCATCTGGGCGGGCGCCAGTCGATGACGCTTGCGATCGCCGGCACGGGACATGGTCTTGCCGATCGCATCACTCTGCGCGCGGAGGACGGCGTGCGTGGCGTTGCCACCAGCGGCTGGCGCGGCCGCTCCTTTTCGTTGGGCATCGCCGACGCTGTCACCGTGCTGGCGCGTACCGGCGCCGAGGCCGATGYGGCGGCGACGCTCATTGCCAACGCCGTCGACCTGCCCGGCCATCCGGCGATCCGTCGCGTGCCCGCGAGCAAGCTTGCGCCCGACAGCGATCTCGGTGAGCGGCGGGTGACGCAGGGCGTTGGCGCGCTTGCACCCGGGGAGGTTGCACGGGCGCTRGACAATGGCCTTGCCGTCGCCGAAGATTTTCGCCGGCGCGGCCTGATTGTCGCATCGGCGCTGTTTCTGGCGGGTCAGTCCCGCGTCGGTGGTTCCGTGGCGCTGGCCGCGCCCAACAAACATAAGGTGAAGGAAACTGCCCATGCCTGAATTTCCGATCCGCAAGGTTGCGGTTCTGAGCGAAGAGATTTTCCACGATGGCGGCCCCGTGGCGAACGAACCGCGCCGCCGTGCGGCGGCTCTCGCGGTGGTCAAGAACCCATTCGCCGGCCGCTATGTCGAGGAGTTGCAGGGCGCGATGGAGGACCTGAAGCTGCTCGGGCTCTTGCTGGCCGACAAGCTGATCGCCGCGCTGGGCGGCGACGTGAAGAAGATCGATGGCTACGGCAAGGGTGCCATCGTCGGCACGGCCGGCGAGCTCGAGCACGGCGCGCTGTGGCATGTGCCGGGCGGCTACGCCATGCGCGAGCGGCTGGGCGACGCCAAGGCTATCGTGCCCTCGGCAAAGAAGGTCGGCGCTTTCGGTTCGCGGATCGACGTGCCGCTCGGCCACGTCAACGCCGCCTATGTGCGCAGCCATTTCGACGCCATGGAGGTCGGCATCAGCGACGGCCCGCGTCCCGACGAGATCCTGTTCTGTCTCGCCATGGCCTGCGGCCCGCGTGTCCACAACCGCATGGGCGGCCTCGCCGCCGAGGACATCAAGGCCTGGGACGGCTTAAGATGAGCGGCGAGGACAACCTGCTGCGGCTTGTCGAAGCCGAAGAGCCGGACGAAAACGGCTATCACCTGCAGGATCAGGTGGGGTTCATCCTGCGCAAGGCGCATCAGCGCCATGTCGCGATCTTCGCCTCGCACATCGCCGATCTGACGCCGCCGCAATTCGCCGCTTTGGCCAAGCTCTATGATATCGGCGAGACCTCACAGAACCAGCTGGGTGCCCTGATTGCGATGGACGCCRCCACCGTGAAGGGCGTCATCGACCGGCTGAAGGCGCGCGGGCTTGTCGARCTTTCCAAGCACGAGGTCGACAAGAGGCGGCTGCTGGTCAACCTGACGCCAGAAGGCCGCGAGGCAATCGAGCGCCTGATCCCGCTCGCCCGCACCATCACCGAGGAAACGCTGGCGCCGCTCACGGCCAAGGAGTCCGCGACATTCCTGCGGCTGCTGGCGAAGCTTGCGTGAAGATGCTTTCGGCAGAATGGAACTCTTGGACGCTGGAGGGACAGTACCCCCCTCTGCCCTGCCGGGCATCTCCCCCGCAAGGAGGGAGATTGGCCGTCATCGCGGGCTTCGCCAATCTCCGACGCTGAAGGGGAGATGCCAAGGCCGAAACCGCCAATCTCCCCCCTTGCGGGCGAGATGGCCGGCAGGCCAGAGGGGGGGTGGCGGGAACTCGACTTAGGCGCTTGGATTGGATCGCTACCTATCCGCTTACAGCCCCACCCCGAACATCTCCCTGGCCTGCTCGGGCGTATAGTAGCCGAGCCTGACATCCTCGCCGACCAGCCTCGGGTCTCGATCGCGCGGWTCGCCGTAGCCGCCGCCGCCGGGCGTGCCGACGCGCACGCGGTCGCCGGCCTTGAGCGCGATATCCTGCTCCTTCGAAAGATGCGGCGGCACATGCGCTTCGCCGCCCCGGAACACGGTCACGCTGTTCGGCGCGCCGTCCTTGCCGCCGAGCGCACCCTGAGGTCCGAAGCGGCCGTGATCCATAACGAAGGACGCGCGGGCTTCACCCCRCAATATCTCCACCTCATAGGCAAGCCCGAAGCCGCCGCGGTGCTTGCCCGCGCCGCCTGAGCCTTCGCGCAGCGCATAGTGCCGGTAGAGCACTGGGAACGCCTGCTCCATGATCTCGACCGGCGGCGATTTGGAAATGCCGATGGTCGAGCAGCCATTGCTCAAGCCGTCATGACCGGCATTGCCGCCATAGCCGCCGCCGGAGATCTGGTACATCACATAGTCGCGCCCGCGCGCCGGATCGTTGCCGCCGAGCGCAAAATTGCCGCTGGAGCCGGCGGGCGCCGCTGTGACCTTATCGGGCAGCGCCTGCACCATGGCCGCGAACACCGCCTCGGCGATGCGCTGCGAAACCTCTGCCGCGCAGCCCGAGACGGGGCGCGGGTATTTCGCGTCAAGGAAGGTACCCTCCGGCCGCTTGACGATCAGCGGCTCGAACGCGCCGGCGCTGATCGGCACTTCCGGAAAGATATGGCGCATGGCGAGATAGACCGACGACAAGGTCGTCGCCAGCACGCTGTTCATCGGTCCGGCGCAGGGCTTTGACGAGCCGGCGAAATCGAAAGTCAGCGTGTCGCCCTTCTTCTCGACGGCCAGATTGATGGTCAGCGGCTCGTTCACCACGCCGTCGGAATCGACGAAGGCCTGCGAGCGGTAGACGCCGTCCGGTATGACCGCGATCGAGGCGCGCATCTGGTCGGCGGCACGGCGACGCAGTTCCGCGATCGCCTCGACGACGGTTTCGTCTCCGTAACGATCCAGGATTTCATTGAGTCGGTCCTGGCCGATCAGCAGCGCCGCGRCCTGTGCACGGATGTYGCCGATGYGCTGGTCGGCGACGCGGATGTTCGAGCAGATGATGGCGTAGATCTCGGGATCGAGCCTGCCCTTCTTGAACAGTTTTACCGGCGGCAGCCGCAAACCTTCCTGCTCGACAGCAGTGGCCGAGGCCGAGAAGCCGCCCGGCACCGAGCCGCCGATATCCGGCCAGTGACCTGTGTTGGAAAGCCAGCAGAAAATCTTGCCGCCCCGGTAGACTGGCATGACGAAGCGCACATCCATCAGATGCGTGCCGCCGAGATAGGGGTCGTTGACGATGTAGATGTCGCCGGGTTCCGGTGCCAGACAACGGCCGTCGGCGATCATCTCGATCACCGTCTTGGTCGAATATTGCATGACACCGACGAACACTGGCAGGCCCTGGCTGCCTTGCGCGATCAGCGAGCCGTCGACGRCCGAATAGATGCCGTCCGAACGGTCATTGGCCTCGGCGATGACCGGCGAGAAGGCCGCTCGGGAGAACGTCAAATCCATCTCGTCGCAGACCTGCTGCAGGGCCGCCTGCAACACCGAAAGCGTGATCGTGTCGAGCTTTGCCGTAAACTCTGGCATTGTCAAGCCTCGCCGATGTCGATGATGATGTTGCCGTCGGCATCCGACCGCGCGCGGTCGCCGGGCTCCAGCACGGTGGTGGCGTCCATCTGCTCGAGGATTGCCGGCCCGTCGAAGACGGCGTCGAGCGGCAGCTTTTCGCGGGCATAGACCGGCGTGTCGTGCCAGCGCCCGCCAAACCAGACCGGCCGGATCTCGCGTCGCGCCTCCTCCAGCGTCGCGGCACGGCCTGCCGGGTCGATCAGCCGCGACAGGTCGATTTGCGGCCGCACRCCGGTGACCGACGTGTTGAGGTTGACGAGATTGGCGCGGATCTCCGGCAGCTCGACCTTGAAGCGCGCGAAATAGGCCTTTTCGAAAAGCTGCTGCAGTGTCGCCCRCGTCACCGATGAGGAGGGCAATGGCACATTGATGATATGCGTCTGGCCGACGAACTGCATGTCGGCGGAATGGCTGACACGGATCGCATCCGGCTTCACTGCTTCCTTTGCGATCAGCGCCTCGCCTTCGTTTCGGTGCCGTTCCAATACCTCGCGAAGCAAAGCTTCGTCGAGCCCACTGACCGGCTGGTTGATCGTGTTGACGAAGTCGTGCCTGAGGTCCGCAACGACACAGCCGAGCGCATTGGTGATGCCGGGCCGCGCCGGCACCAGCACACGGGGCAAGCCTAGTTCGCGGGCGAGCGCGGTCGCATGCAGCGGCCCGGCGCCGCCGAAGGCGAACAGCGCGAAATCGCGCGGATCATGGCCGCGCGACACCGAGACCATGCGGATGGCGCCCGCCATCTTCATGTTGCCGAGCCTCAACACGGCACCTGCCGCTTCGACGCCGGAGAGGCCGGTGTGCTTGCCGATCCTGTCTTCGAATATGCCTGTGACGCGCTCGACCGTGACCGGATGGTCGACCGCCAGCAGCTTCTTCGGCGCCAGCCGGCCGAGCACCAGGTTGGCGTCGGTGATGGTCGGTTCCGTGCCGCCGCGGCCGTAGCAGATCGGTCCGGGATTGGCGCCGGCGCTTTCCGGGCCGAYCTGGATCAGCCCTGCCGCGTCGACACGCGCGATCGAGCCGCCGCCGGCGCCGACGGTGTGCACCGCCACCATCGGCACATGGATCGGCATCGCATATTCGATCTCGATCTCGTTGGACACTGCGGGCTCGGCATTGCGGATCAGCGCCACGTCGGTCGAGGTGCCGCCCAWGTCGTAGGTGACKAGGTTTTCGAAGCCGGCACGTTTCCCGGTATAGGCGGCGGCAATCACGCCGGAGGCCGGACCGGACATCACGGTCTTGGCCGATTCCTGCGTGACGAAGCGGGCCGAGATCATGCCGCCATTGCCGTTCATGATCAGGAAGTCGCGCGCATAGYCCTTGGCGGCGAGTTCCTTGCGCAGCCGATCGACATAGCGCTCGAGGATCGGCTGCACCGAGGCATTGACCGCCGCGGTCACGCCGCGCTCGAACTCACGCGCCTCCGAAAGCAGCGCATGGCCGGTGGTGATGTGGCCGTTCGGCCAGAGTTCCGCCGCGATCTCCGCGGCACGGCGCTCATGCGACGGGTTGGCGTAGGAATGCAGGAAATGAATGACCAGCGACTCGCAGCCGGCATCCAGTAGACGCTTCACCGCATCGCGCATTTCCGCCTCGTCGAGCGGGACGCGAACGGCGCCGGAGGCCTCGACCCGCTCGGACACTTCGAGCCGAAGGTCGCGCGGAATGACCGGCACGAAGGTGCCTGTCATGCCGTAGGCCTGCGGCCTGGTGCGCCGGCCAAGCTCGATCACGTCGCGAAAGCCGCGCGTCGTGATCATGCCGGTTCTCGCCAGCCGGCGCTCCAGCACGGCATTGGTGGTCGTCGTCGTGCCATGCACGATGAGATCGATGCCGGCGACCGGAAACCCGGTGGCGGCAAGCGCGGCGACGACGCCAAAGGCTTGATTGTCCACCGTGGTCGGCGTCTTGGCGACATGCACCTTGCCGTCTGCCTTGCCGTCGATCARCAGCAGATCGGTGAAGGTGCCGCCGACATCGATGCCGGCAACCACGCTTCCTGCCGACGCCGAAAAATTCTCATCCATTGCCGAAACCCGAAATGCCGGGACTACGGACATGTCCCAGTTTGGAAAGGTGTTTTACGCCGTCATCTTGACCTGAATATCATTTGTATACTAATAATTTTCGGACACAAGAGCTTACCGCTTGGTAGTGTGGGAGAAGCACGTCGGGACCTGATCGTTCGGGCGCGCATGGAAAAGTTTGGTGCCAGCGCCTCGCGTTCGCGCCGGAAAGTTGAGTTTCATGAACACGACATCCGCGGTCAACATCGCCGGCGCCAGGCCGGTCCAGTTTCCGATCCCGGCCAATGTCTATGCCGAGACCGTGGTGTCGGTGAAGCACTACACCGACCGGCTGTTCTCGTTCCGCATCACCCGTCCGCAGTCGCTGCGCTTCCGCTCCGGCGAGTTCGTCATGATCGGCCTGCCCAATGCCGAGAAGCCGATCTTTCGCGCCTATTCGGTTGCCAGCCCAGCCTGGGACGACGAGCTCGAATTCTTCTCGATCAAGGTGCCGGACGGTCCGCTGACCTCCGAGCTGCAGAAGATCGAGGTCGGCGACACCGTCATCATGCGGCAGAAGGCGACCGGCACGCTGGTGCTCGACGCGCTGACTCCTGCCAAGCGCCTGTTCATGATCTCGACCGGCACCGGCATCGCGCCTTTCGCCAGCCTGCTGCGCGATCCCGACACCTATGAGAAGTTCGACCAGGTGATCCTCACCCATACCTGCCGCGACAACGCCGAGCTGACCTAYGGCCAGGAACTGGTGGCAGCGCTCGAGAACGATCCGCTGATCGGCGAACTGACCGGCGGCCGCGTCACGCTCTACAACTCGACGACCCGCGAGGAGTCGCCGCGCATGGGCCGCATCACCGCGCTGATCGGCTCGGGCAAATTCTATTCCGACCTCGGCATTGACAAGCTCAATCCCGAGACCGACCGCATCATGATTTGCGGCTCGATGCACATGCTGAAGGACGTCAAGGAACTCGCCGAAAGCCTCGGCTTCCAGGAAGGCTCGCTCAGCCACCCTGCAAGCTTCGTCGTCGAGCGCGCCTTCGTCGGCTGAGGCGCGCCGCCGGTCCGTTTTGACCGTACGGTCAAAAATCAGCTGCTTTCGCAGCCTTTTTCCGATATGACCCGCTGAGGGACTCGTGAAGGACAACTTCACGGGCTATCTTCGGCGCGAGGACGTTGATGAAAGGGCAGGAGATGAGCAGCACGATCCGCGAGGCCGGCGCAGGCGCCGGTGCGTCCAAGGTTATGYCGCTGCCGGCACGCGCTGCCGCCAACACGCCGATGCCGCTGGAGYATGGCATCGCCCGCAACCCCGGCATGAAGCTCGATCTCGGCTTCCTGGAATCGGTGCGCAGCGTCAACCGCTCGGCGCTTGAGCGCCGTGTCGCGACACTCACCAAGCGGCGCTCGATCAAGGYCGACAACCAGGCCGCCTGGTTGCTGCGGGCGATCGCCTGCATGGACCTCACCACGCTCAACTCCAATGACACCGACGAGCGCGTGCGCCGGCTCTGCGCCAAGGCGATCAATCCGCTGCGCAAGGATATCGCCGAGGGTCTCGGCATTGCCGGCGAAACCATCCGCCCAGCGGCGGTCTGCGTCTACCATCCCTTCGTCGCCACTGCGGTCGAGTCGCTGCGCGGCACCGGCATCCATGTGGCGGCCGTCTCCACCGCCTTCCCGCACGGGCTTGCGCCGCTCTCGACCCGCCTGCAGGAGATCGAGGCCTCGGTGCGCRACGGCGCCGATGAGATCGACGTCGTCATCCCGCGCGGCCTCGTTTACGGCGCCAAATGGCGCGAGCTGTTCAACGAGATCGTCGCCATGCGCGCCGCCTGCGGCGATGCGCATTTGAAGGTCATCCTCGGCACCGGCGATCTCTCCACACTGCGCAACGTCATGCTGGCCTCGATGGTGGCGATGATGGCGGGCGCCGATTTCATCAAGACCTCGACCGGCAAGGAAAGCGTCAACGCCACGCTGCCCGTCGGGCTTGCCATGGTGCGCGCCATCCGCGCCTATTTCGAGGAGACCGGCTATCTCATCGGGTTCAAGCCGGCAGGCGGCATTTCCACCGCCAAGGCGTCTCTCGACTGGCTGGTGCTGATGAAGGAAGAGCTCGGCCGGCCCTGGCTGGAGCCGGAGCTGTTCCGCTTCGGCGCCTCCAGCCTCCTCACCGACATCGAGCGCCAGCTCGAGCACCATTTGACCGGTCATTATTCGGCCAACCATCGCCACGCTATGGCCTAGCACCCACCCTCCCCCTTGTGGGGAGGGTCGCCGCGGAGCGGCGGGGTGGGGGCCAAAAAACAAACCAACCTGTCAAATGCACCAATCCGCTAGTCGTTTACCCCCACCCCGATCGGCTCTGCCGATCGACCCTCCCCACAAAGGGGAGGGTAAAGGAGGCGTCCCATGAATATCCTCGAACGCTATCACGCCATGGATTACGGCCCGGCGCCGGAAGCCCGCAACGAGGCCGATCCCTGGTTGGCTTCGCGCGATTTCTCAAAATCACTGTTCATCGATGGCGCCTGGAAGGCGGCTGCAGGCGGCAAGACCTTCGACACCAGCGAGCCGTCCTCCGGCAAGCTGCTCGCCAAGATATCGGATGCGGGCGGCGCCGATATCGACGCGGCGGTCGCAGCGGCCGCCAAGGCGCTGCCGAAATGGAGCGCCACCTCAGGCTATGCCAGGGCCAAGGTGCTCTACGCCGTCGGCCGCGCCATGCAGCGCCACCAGCGGCTGTTCGCGGTGCTGGAATCGATCGACAACGGCAAGCCGATCCGCGAGAGCCGCGACATCGACGTGCCGCTGGCGATCCGCCATTTCATCCATCACGCCGGCTGGGYGCAGACGCTGGAAAAGGATTTTCCGGATCATAAGCCGGTCGGCGTCGTCGGCCAGGTCATTCCGTGGAATTTCCCGCTGCTGATGCTGGCCTGGAAGATCGCCCCGGCGCTCGCCGCCGGCTGCACGGTGGTGCTGAAGCCGGCCGAGTTCACGCCGCTCACCGCCATCCTGTTCGCCGAGATCTGCGAGCGGGCGGGGGTGCCGAAAGGCATCGTCAACATCGTCCAGGGCGGGCCGGAGGCAGGTGCCGCGATCGTCAATCATCCAGGTGTCCAGAAGATCGCCTTCACCGGCTCTTCCGAGGTCGGCAAGATCATCCGCAAGGCGACGGCCGGGTCGGGCAAGAAGCTCTCGCTGGAACTCGGCGGCAAATCGGCCTTCATCGTCTTCGAAGATGCCGATCTCGACAGCGCCGTCGAAGGCCTGGTCGACGGTATCTGGTTCAACCAGGGCCAGGTCTGCTGCGCCGGCTCGCGCCTGCTGGTGCAGGAAGGCATCGCCGAAGCCTTCATCGCCAAGGTCAAGGTCAGGATGAGCCGGCTGCGCCTCGGCAGCCCGCTCGACAAGAACACCGATATCGGCCCGCTGGTGGACCGCACGCAGCTCGACCGCGTCAAGGGCCTGATCGCCGAAGGCGCGAAACAGGGTGCCGTCTGCTGGCAGCCGGACGCCGCCTTGCCGACCACGGGCTATTATCACCTGCCGACGCTAGCGACATCTGTTTCGCCGGCTAACATTCTGGCGCAGGAAGAGGTCTTCGGCCCGGTGCTGGCGACGATGAGCTTCCGCAACACCGAGGAAGCGATCGAGCTTGCCAACAACACGCGCTACGGCCTTGCCGCCTCGCTGTGGAGCGAGAACGTCAATCTCGCGCTCCATGTCGCGCCGCAATTGAAGGCGGGCGTCGTGTGGGTCAACGGCACCAACATGTTCGACGCTGCCTGCGGCTTCGGCGGCTACCGCGAAAGCGGCTTTGGGCGCGAAGGCGGACGCGAAGGCATGTTCGAATATCTGGCAGTGAAGCTGCCTGCCGGTCCGGTCATCAAGCCGGCCGCTGCCGGCTCCGCCCAACCGGTCGAGCAGGGCGACGGCACGGCAATCGACCGCACGGCAAAGCTGTTCATCGGCGGCAAGCAGGTGCGGCCGGACGGCAACTACTCGCTTGGTGTCGTCACCGCCAAGGGCAAGCTGGCCGGCGAGGTTGGCCTCGGCAACCACAAGGATATCCGCGACGCGGTCGCCGCCGCGCGCGCCTGCAAGGCCTGGCCGGAAGCGACAGCCTTCAACCGCAGCCAGGTGCTCTACTATTTCGCCGAGAACCTCTCCGGTCGCGCCGACGAATTCGCCGCGCGACTTGTCCAGCTTACCGGAGCCACAGCCAAGGCGGCGCGGGAAGAGGTCGAGCAGTCGATCGAGCGGCTCTTCCTCTATGCCGGCCTCACCGACAAGTTCGAGGGCCGCGTCCACCAGCCGCCGGCCCGTGTCGTGACGCTGGCGCTGCATGAGCCGGTGGGCGTCGTGGGCATCGTCGCGCCGGACAATCAGCCGTTGCTCAACTTCGTCTCGCTGGTGGCGCCGGCGCTCGCCATGGGCAATACGGTCGTGGCAATCCCGTCCGAACGGCACCCGCTGCTAGCCACGGACCTCTACCAGGTGATCGAGTATTCCGACATCCCGGCCGGCGCCATCAACATCGTCACCGGCCGCAGCGCCGAGCTTGCCGGCGTGCTGGCCAAGCACGATGACGTCGACGGGCTTTGGGTCTTCGCCGATGCCGACACCTGCGCCAAGGCTGAGGCCGACTCCATCGGCAACCTCAAGCGCGTCTGGACCGGCAACGGCCGCAGCCTCGATTGGGCCTCGAGCGAAGCCGCCGGCGAGGCCTTCCTGCGCCGCGCCATTGAGGTGAAGAACGTCTGGGTGCCTTACGGCGACTGAACCTGCGACGGAGATGATGTTCGCTTCTGCCGCTCCAGGGTAGTCGCCCGAAAGGACGATGGCTTCGAGGTTGTGGTGGGATGGCCGACAATTTCTCGCAAGTCAGCGCCGCCCCTCATCGCCCTGCCGGGCACTTCTCCCCGTATAGTGACGGGGAGAAGGGGCTGGCCGCAACGACGGCGCCCTTCTTACGAAGCTGGTAATTGGCGAAACCGGCGATGAGAGCGCCCCTCTCCCCGTCACTATACGGGGAGAGGATGCCGGCAGGCAGGTGAGGGGCAGTGCCAGCGCTCAAAAAAGGGCGGCGACAGAGCAGATTCGAAAACCCGAATCGATTGCCTCTTCCAAGCTTGACGCATYGTCACGTGTTCTTTAACCAGAAAAAACAATTGACCTGCGGCGAGCGGCCGGTCAGGCGGCGGGTCCGCCTGGCACATTGCGTCCTGTCCGGCTGCCTTTAAGAAAAGCTCGCGTGACCTGGAGGGAAGAATGGCGGATCTGGCAGGCAAGGTGGTCGTCGTCACCGCGGCGGCGCAAGGCATCGGACGGGCGAGCGCGCTGGCCTTCGCCAGGGCAGGCGCCACGGTTCACGCCACCGACATCAACGAGCCGCTCCTGGCGGAACTCGGCAACACACCAGGCATCAAGACCCRCAAGCTCGATGTCCTTGATGACGCCGCCRTCACCTCGGCGTTCGCCGAGATCGGCCGCGTCGATGTGCTGTTCAACTGCGCCGGATTCGTTCATTCGGGCTCCATCCTGGAAATGAAGGATGAGGACCTCGAATTTGCGCTCAACCTCAATGTCCGCTCGATGATCCGCACCATCCGCGCCGTGCTGCCCGGCATGCTGGAGCGCGGCGACGGTTCGATCATCAACATGGCGTCGCTGGCGAGTTCGCAGAAGGGCGTGCCGAATCGCTTCGTCTACGGCCTGACCAAGGCGGCCGTCGTCGGCCTCACCAAGGCGGTCGCCGCCGACTATGTTACCAAGGGCATCCGCTGCAACGCCATCTGCCCGGGCACCGTCGAGAGCCCGTCGCTGCAGGAGCGCATGCATGCGCAGGGCGACTACGAGGCGGCGCGCGCCGCCTTCATCGCCCGCCAGCCCATGGGAAGGCTTGGCACGCCCGAGGAGATCGCCGACCTCGCGGTCTATCTCGCCGGTGCCACCTATACGTCGGGACAGGCTTATAATATCGACGGCGGCTGGTCGATCTGAACCAATCTCACTGAGGAGTGGAATAATATGAAACTGCTGCGCTATGGCGAGGTGGGGAGCGAACGTCCCGRCCTGCTCGATCAGGATGGCACGATCCGCGACCTTTCGGCCTATGTCGCCGACATCGCCGGCACTGCGCTCCATCCGGCTTCGCTGGAGATGCTCTCGAAGCTCGATCCGAAATCGCTGCCGGCGGTTCCCAGCACGACCCGYATGGGCGCCTGCGTCGCCGGCACCGGCAAGTTCATCTGCATCGGCCTCAACTATTCCGACCACGCCGCCGAGACCGGCGCCACCGTGCCGCCGGAGCCGATCATCTTCATGAAGGCAAGCTCGGCCATCGTCGGCCCGGACGACGACGTGCTCATCCCGCGCGGCTCGGTCAAGACCGACTGGGAGGTCGAGCTCGGCGTGGTCATCGGCAAGACGGCGAAGTATGTCAGCGAGGATGACGCGCTGGATTATGTTGCCGGCTATTGCGTCGCGCACGATGTTTCYGAGCGCGCCTTCCAGGCCGAGCGCCAGGGCCAGTGGACCAAGGGCAAGTCCTGCGACACCTTCGGCCCGATCGGCCCGTGGCTGGTGACCAAGGACGAGATCCCCGACCCGCAGAACCTCAAAATGTGGYTGACCGTCAACGGCAAGACCATGCAGAACGGCTCCACCAGGACAATGATCTACGGCGTCAAATATCTGGTCTCCTATCTCAGCCAGTTCATGTCGCTGCATCCCGGCGACATCATCTCCACCGGCACTCCGCCCGGCGTCGGCCTCGGCATGAAGCCGCCGATGTTCCTGAAGCCCGGCGACGTCGTCGAGCTCGGCATCGAAGGCATGGGCCAGCAGAAGCAGACGTTCAAGGCGGATGAGTAAAGCCCTATCCTGATACGTTTGCGCCGCCCATCACCCTTACCCTCTCCCCGTGAAAAACGGGGAGGGGGGGCGCCATCGCTGGAGCATGTCCCTTCTCCCCGTTTTTCACGGGGAGAAGGTGCCGGCAGGCGGATGAGGGGCGGCGCCGACCTCTGCAGCGATCCTACCTCAACACCCGTCCATCCGCCCCGAACCGATAGGTCTTCGCCGGATCGGCCGTCGCATAAAGCGTTGCGCCCGGCTCGGCATTGTAGACGCCGAAGATGCGCACGGTGAGCATCCCTGYCTTCTCGCAATCGAGATAGAGGTTGGTGTCGGCGCCGAGGTGCTCGGCATGCACCACTGTGCCCTTCCAGGAGCCGGATTTGGCATCGACGGTCAGATGCTCCGGCCGCACGCCGACGGTCTTGGCCGTCTCGCCGAGCCGGGCGCCGTCGATGAAATTCATCTTCGGCGAGCCGATGAAGCCGGYGACGAATTCATTGGCCGGCGAATTGTAGAGCTCCATCGGACTACCGATCTRCTCGATMCGGCCCGCATTGAGCACGACGATCTTGTCGGCCAGCGTCATCGCCTCGACCTGGTCGTGGGTGACGTAGATCATCGTCGCCTTCAGCCGCCGGTGCAGCTGCGCGATTTCCAGACGGGTGTTGACGCGCAGCGCGGCGTCGAGATTCGACAGCGGCTCGTCGAAAAGAAAGAGCTTCGGCTCGCGCACCACGGCGCGGCCGATGGCGACGCGCTGGCGCTGCCCGCCCGACAGTTCCGCCGGGCGCCGCTCGAGATAGGGCTCCAGCGACAGCATGGCGGAAGCGATCTTGATGCGGCGCTCGATCTCGGCGCCCGGCGTGCCGGCCTGCTTCAGGCCGAGCGCCATATTGTTCTTCACCGTCAAATGCGGATAGAGCGCATAGGTCTGGAACACCATGGCGATGCCGCGTTTTGCGGGCGGTGTTACGGAGACGTCTTCGCCGTCGATCAGCACGCGGCCGGAGGTTGAATCCTCCAGCCCGGCAATCACGCGCAGCAGTGTCGACTTCCCGCAGCCGGACGGTCCGACGAAGACGACGAACTCGCCGTCATTGACCTCGAGGTCGATGCCCTTCAGCACCTCGACCGGCCCGAACGCCTTCTTCACATTCTCGATGTTCAGCGAGCCCACGGCTTCGTCCTTGTTCTAGAGTTTCACGGCAGCGCCGCTGCGCACGCTCTCGTCGGCGGCGAGGCAGACTGCGAGCGACTTCACCGCGTCGTCCATGTGGCGGGTCAGGTCGACGTCCTCGCGGATGGCCTTGAGCACGAAGGCCTGTTCGAGCTCGCAGAGCTCCTGGTGCCCCGGCTCGCCTTCCATCGACAGCAGCTCGTCCTCTTTGGCGAACTTGCCGTCCGGCCCGGTCACAGCGCTGTGYAGCCGGATGGTCGAGGTCTTGGTATGGGTGTCGATGTCGTCGGACTTCACGCCTTCCTTCATCACGATCGACACGCAGCCCTTGGGCGACATCACGTCCTTCACGAAGAAGGCGGTCTCCGAGATCATCGGACCCCAGCCGGCTTCATACCAGCCGACCGAGCCGTCCTCGAACAGCACCTGGAGGTGCCCGTAATTGTACATGGAAGGAGCGACTTCGTCGGTCAGCCGCACGCCCATGCCGCGCACCTCGACCGGCCTGGCTTCGGTGATCTGCAGCATCACGTCGAGATAGTGGACGCCGCAGTCGACGATCGGCGAAGTCGTCTGCATCAGCTGCTTGTGCGTCTCCCAGCTGTGGCCGGAGGACTGCTGGTTGAGGTTCATGYGGAAGACGTATGGACCGCCGAGCTTGYGCGCCTCGGCGATCAGCCGCATCCACGACGGATGGTGGCGCAGGATGTAGCCAATCACCAGCTTCCTGCCGTTGGCCTTGGCCGCGTCGACGACGCGCCGGGCATCCGCCACGGTCGTTGCCAGCGGCTTCTCGACGAAGACATGGCAGCCGGCCTCGAACGCCCTCACCGCATAGTCTGCGTGGCTGTCGGAATAGGTGGCGATCGCAGCCACGTCCGGCTTCTCCTCGCGCAGCGCGTCCTCGAAGGAGTGCCGGATGCCGTAGCCTTCGAGCCCGGCCGGCAGCGGCACGTCTGAACGGTTGACGAGCGCGGCGATCTCGAAGCCCGGATTGGTGTGATAGGCGAGCGCGTGGCTGCGGCCCATATTGCCGAGGCCGGCTACGACGACGCGAAGGGGTCTTTCTGAACTCACTTGACGGCTCCGGAGGTGATGCCGCGGATCAGTTGCCGCGAGAAAATGACGTAGAGGATCAATACCGGCAGGATCGCCAGCGAGAGCGCGGCCAGGATCGCGTTCCAGTTGGTGACGAACTGGCCGAGGAAGAGCTGCGCGCCGAGCGTTACCGTCTTGGTCTCTTCCGATGGCGCGAGGATCAGCGGGAACCAGAGGTCGTTCCAGATCGGGATCATGGTGAAGACGGCAACCGTCGCCATGGACGGGCGCACCAGCGGCAGCACCAGCCGGAAGAAGATCGTGTATTCCGACAGCCCGTCGATGCGCCCCGCGTTCTTCAAATCGTCGGAGACCTGCTTCATGAATTCCGACAGGATGAAGATGGCGAGCGGCAGCCCTTGCGCGGTGTAGACCAGGATCAGCGCCGTCAGCGTGTTGACCAGCCCGGTCGCTACCATCAGCTGCAGGATGGCGACGGTACCGAGGCGAATCGGGATCATGATGCCGAGCGCAAGGTAGAGCCCCATCAGCGTGTTGCCGCGGAAGCGGTATTCCGACAGCGCGAAGCCGGCCATCGCGCCAAACAGCAGCACGAAGAACAGCGAGGCGACGGTGACGACGAGGCTGTTCTGGAAATAGTGCAGGAAGTCGCCCTGGCCGAACACGGTTGTATAGCCGATCAGGTCGAAGGTCTTGGGCAGCGGCGGCGTCAGCGGCGCGCCGAAAATGCCCGCGCGCGACTTGAACGAGTTCATGATCACCAGGATCACCGGGAACAACGCGATTACCGTGTAGGCCAGAAGAATCGCGTGGGCGCCGATGGTGCGGGGAAGGGAGCGGGTGGCTAGGCTCATGGCGCGCCTCAGAACTGGTACCGACGCAGGCGCGTCTGGACGAGGAACAGGTAGACGCAGACGCCGGCCAGGATGATCAGGAACATCATCGTGGCGATCGTTGCGCCCATGTTCGGGTCGCCGACCTGCAGCTGGAAACCGAAGAAGGCGCGATAGAGGAAGGTGCCGAGGATGTCGGTCGAATAGTTTGGACCGGCGAGCGCACCTTGCGCCGTGTAGATCAGGTCGAAAGCGTTGAAATTGCCGACGAAGGTCAGGATCGAGATGATGCCGATCGAAGGCAGGATCWGCGGCAGCTTGATCTTCCAGAACTGCGCCATGCCGGTGACGCCGTCGCATTCGGCCGCCTCGATGACCTCATCCGGGATCGACAGCAGCGCAGCATAGATCAGCATCATCGGGATGCCGACGAACTGCCAGACCGAGACAAGGCTGAGGGCGGTCAGCGCATACTGCTCCTTGCCGAGCCACGGCGTGAACAGGCTCTTCAGCCCGACGAAATCCATAAGGTGCGGCGCCACGCCCCAGATCGGCGAAAGAATCAGCTTCCAGGCGAAGCCGACGATGACGAAGGACAGGATCGTCGGCACGAAAATCGCCGTTCGATAGAAGGCGGCGAACCTCAGCCTCGGGCTGGAGAGAAGCGCCGCCAAAAGCACGCCGATAGGGTTCTGCACCAGCATATGGATGATGAAGAACCAGACATTGTTCCTGAGCGCGTTCCAGAAGTTCACCGACCAGTTGGGATCGCCGAACAGCAAGCGGAAATTGTCCAGCCCGACGAACACCTGCGCCTGGTTGATGTTACGAAACAGGGAAAGCTGCAGCGTGCCGAACAGCGGCAGGATCATGATTGCCGTGTAGACAAGCGCCGCCGGCGCCAGGAAGACGCCGATATGCCAGCGGATCGGTTTCTTGGGTCGTGTCTGTGCGGCCATGAGTTCGTTCCCCGCCGAGTCAGGTCTGGCAAAAAGGGGTTTCGACGGCGGCACTGCCCCTCACCCTTACCTCTCTCCGTGAAAGGCGGGAGAGGGGGTCGCCAGCGCCGGAGCTTGTCCTTCTCCCCGTACTTTACGGGGAGAAGGTGCCGGCAGGCGGATGAGGGGCGGCGCCGTCGATTGCAGTCGATGCTATCGAAAAACGCAGGGCCGTCCACTGGAACAGCCCTGCCTGTTGCCCGAACCTTACTTCGCCGGCTTGTACCAGCTGTCGAGGCCGTCCTGCAGCTTCTTGGCCGCGGCTTCCGGCGTGTCGGTGCCGTTGATCACGTTGGCCGATTCAACCCAGGTCTCGTTCTCGAGGTTCGGCGTGCCGCGCGACAGGATCTGGTAGGTCGAGCGGATCGTCGACTTGCACTTGCCGCGCCAGGAGACGAATTCCTGCGCCAGCGGGTCTTCCATCTTCACCGGCGTGTTGTTCAGGCTGAAGAAGCCCGGCAGCGCGTTGGCGTAGATGGTTGCGAAGTCCGGCGAGGCGACCCAGGACAGAAACTTCTTGGCCTCCTCCGGATGCTTCGACGCTGCATTCAGGCCCATGCCGATATCGGTATGGTCGGAGATGTAGCAGGTGTCGCCGGCCTTCTGCACCGGTGGCGGGAAGGCGCCCATCTTGAACTGCGCCTGCGTGTTGAACAGGCCGATCTCCCAGGAGCCGGCCGGATAGATGGCGGCGCGGCCGAGCGTGAACAGGTTCTGGCTGTCCGGATAGGTCTGCGCCTCGAAGCCGTCGCCGAGATAGGGCTTCCACTYCGCCAGCTCCTTGTACGGCTCGACCCATTGCGGGTCGGTCAGCTTCTGCTCGCCCTTGATCAGCGCCAGGCGGCCTTCCTCGCCCTTCCAGTAGTTCGGGCCGATGTTCTGGTAGCCCATGGTGGCGGCTTCCCAGWGATCCTTGGTGCCCATCGCCATCGGAATATAGGTGCCGTCGGCCTTGATCTTGTCGAGCACGGCGTAGAACTCGTCCACCGTTGTCGGCACCTTGAGGCCCAGCTTGTCGAAGGCGTCCTTGTTGTAGATGAAGCCGTGGATGACCGAAGCCATCGGCACGCAGAAGCTCGACTTGCCATCATCGGTCTGCCACGCGGCCTTGGCGACAGGCGAGAAATTGTCCATGCCGGGCAGCGAGCTGAGGTCGGCGAGATTGCCCTTCTTGAACAGTTCCAGCGACTTGTCGAACGGCCGGCAGGTGATCAGGTCGCCCGCCGAGCCGGCGGTGAGCTTGGCGCCAAGCGCTGCGTCGTACTCGGTCGGCGCCGAGGGAGCGAACACCACCTTGATGCCGGGGTTCTTGGCCTCGAAGGCCGGGATCAGCTTGTCCTTCCAGATGGTCAGGTCGTCGCCGCRCCAGCTTTCGATGTTGAGCGTGACGTCTTCGGCGAGAGCCATCCCGGTGGTGCCGAGGATGCTCGTGCCGATGAGAAGTGCCGTCAGTAGTTTGGTCGTCATGTCCAGTCTCCCTGTTGACCTTTTTCAGGTTCGGTTCTGATGAGAACAGAGGCTAGCGCCCCTTGCTCCCCTCGATCGCTRAAAGCGCCGGCCTGAGCTTCTGGCCGGCTCCTTTCGCTATCTTCTCGGCCGCATCGGCGTTGGCAGCGCCGTCGGCGAGCAGAATGGCAGTCTTGAAAACGCGGCCGCTCTCTTCGGGCAGGCTCRCCGCGTCGTTCCCGGCCGCTGCGCAGGTGGGCCTGGCGGCCGTCCTCAATTGTCTTGCGATGATTTTCGGCGGCCCCGGCGATCGCCGGAATGGCGCCTTGCACGGACTTCTCGGCCTCGTCCTGGGCGTTGGCCAGGAACGTCAGGATGGCATCACGGGTCTGGACATCCAGCCCCTCGGCGTTCTGACGAAGCGCTTGTCTGCGCGTCTCGGCCATCCATTTTCCTCCAACCAAGCGAACAATACCAAAAAAATACCACTTGTCCAYATCCATTAATGCTTTTCACCTCCGCGAACTGGCTTGCCGGCAAATTTCGATGGTTTTTCAACAAAATACGCCCTGATCTTTTTGAAGCCGAAATTAACGCTTGGCTATTGGTATTTTATTGGTATTATCCCGATCGAGGAGAAATCGCGTGAAATTCGTGCTTGGCATCGATGGCGGCGGCACCAGCTGCAGGGCGGCCCTTGCGACGGTCGACGGCACTGTGGTCGGTCGCGCCAAAAGCGGCGCGGCCAACATCCGCACCGATCTCACCGGCGCCCGCGCCAACATCGTCGACGCGGCAAGGCAGGCTTTCATCGCTGCCGGCCAGGATCCGGAGCTGATCCCGCAGACGCCGGCCATTCTCGGCCTTGCCGGCGCCAATGTCGGCACCTACCGGCAGCAGCTGGAAGCGATCCTGCCCTTCAGCAAAAGCCGCGTCGAAACCGATGCCGAGATCGCGCTCGAAGGCGCGGTCGGCTCGGGCGACGGCGCCATGGCCATCCTCGGCACCGGCACCGCCTATATGGCGCGTAAAAAGGGCAAGTCGCGCGCCATCGGCGGCTGGGGTTTCCAGGTCGGCGATCAGGGCAGCGGCGCCCGCATCGGCCGTGACCTGCTCGAGCAGACGCTGCTCGCCTATGACGGCATCCGCCCGGGCTCGCCGCTGACGGATGCCATGCTCGCCGTCTTCCGCAACAATCCCGAGGATGTCGTCGAGTTCACCACCAATGCCAAGCCCGGCGACTTCGGCGGTTTCGCRCCAAAAGTCTTCGAGCATGCGGAAAAGGGCGATCTCGTCGCCAACTGGATCCTCGACAAGGYGGTTGCCGATGTCGAGGCCTCGCTCGGCGCGCTCGATCTCGCCGACGATGCTCCGCTCTGCCTGCTCGGCGGTCTGGCGCCGCTTTATGCGCCGCGCCTGTCCGCGCGCTACCAGGCGCTGCTGAGGCCGCCGCTCGACGACGCGCTCGGCGGAGCGGTGCAGATGGCCGTGCGCGTCTTCGCCGGCAAGTCGGGGGCTGCCGGATGAGCGCCGCCGACCAGATCTTCGCCATGCTGAAGGAGTCCTCGCAAAGCGGCGCGCCGCTCTACCTGCAGCTCAGGAAGAGCATCGAGGAAGCAGTCAATCGCGGCCTGATCGGTCCGGGCGACGCATTGCCGTCCGAGCGCGACATTGCCAGCAAGGCCGATATCTCGCGCGTCACCGTGCGCAAGGCGGTGCAGGATCTGGTCAAGGGCGGCATCCTCATCCAGCGCCACGGCTCCGGCACCTTCGTCGCGCCGCGCATGGAGCGTGTCGAGCAGTCGTTGTCCAGGCTCACCTCCTTCACCGAGGACATGGCGCGCCGCGGCATGGCCGTGCGCTCGGCCTGGYTCGATCGCGGCCTCTATGCGCCCTCGCCGGACGAGATGATGGTGCTCGGCCTGTCGTCGAATGAGCTCGTGGCGCGCGTCGCGCGCCTGCGCATCGCCAACGACACGCCGCTGGCGATCGAGCGCGCCGCGATTTCGGCGAGCGTGCTTCCCGACCCCGAGGCGGTCGGGTCCTCGCTTTATGCGGCGCTGGAACTGACCGGCAACCGCCCGGTGCGGGCAGTGCAGCGCATCTCGGCCGCCAATCTCGGCGACGGCGACGCGCGCCTGCTGGAAGTGCCGCCGGGGGTTGCCGGCCTGCACATCGAGCGTATTTCCTATCTGGCGAGCGGCAAGGTGATCGAGTTCACCCGCTCGATCTACCGAGGCGACGCCTATGACTTCGTCGCGGAACTCCGGCTGACCGGGCCGGGAGAGGAGAACCGGCCATGAGCGCAAACGCCACCCATATGCGGCGCGAGATCGACGAGATTCCCGAAGCCACTGCCCGTCTGCTCGACGGCTCGGCCAAGGTGCTCGCCGAGGCCGGGCGCGGCCTTCGCGAGCGCGATCCGAATTTCGTCATCACCGTGGCGCGCGGCTCGTCGGACCACGCTGCGACCTTCATGAAATATGCCGTGGAGCTGACCGCCGGGCTCGCCGTCGCTTCGGTCGGCCCATCGATCGCTTCCATCTACGGCGCGAAGCTGAGACTCCGCGGCTYGGCCTGTCTCGCGATCTCGCAGTCCGGCAAGAGCCCCGACATCGTCGCCATGGCTGAAACGGCGCGGGCCGGCGGTGCGCTGACCGTCGCCATCACCAACACCGCCGAGTCGCCGCTGGCGCGCGCCTCCGACTATGCCGTCGACATTCTCGCCGGACCGGAACGCAGCGTCGCGGCCACCAAGACCTTCGTCAATTCCGCCGTCGCCGCTCTGGCGCTGATGGCGCACAGCACCGGCGACCAGACGCTGCTTGCCGCACTTGCTCGCCTGCCGGAACATTTCAGCAAGGCGATCGGCAGTGACTGGATGGGGCTGGCAGCGGCGCTCGAGACGCCGCAGTCGCTGTTCATCCTCGGCCGTGGCCCGTCCTTCGCCATCGCCAGCGAGGCGGCGCTGAAGTTCAAGGAAACCTGCGCCATGCATGCCGAGGCCTATAGCGCCGCCGAGGTCATGCACGGGCCGCTGGCGCTGGTCGGGCCGGGCTTTCCGGTCCTTGCGCTCGCCGCCCGCGACGCCTCCGAGCCCTCGGTGGYCGAGGCCGCCGACGGCGTTGCGGCCAAGGGTGCTGCCGCCTTCRTCACCTCCGACAAGGCAAAGAGCGCGAGGCTRCTGCCGCATGTCGCGACCGGCCATCCGCTGACCGACCCGCTGCCGCTGATCGTGTCCTTCTACGGCTTCGTCGAGGCCTTCGCCCGCCATCGCGGTCTCGACCCAGACACGCCGCGCAACCTGCGCAAGGTCACGGAAACCGTATGAGCGACCGTTTCGCCCTCACCGGCGCCCGCATCTTCGACGGCGCCGACTGGCATGACAATGCGGCCCTCGTCGTCAGGGACGGGCTTGTCGAAGCCATTCTGCCTGATGGCGCCGTTCCGTCCGGCGTATCCCGGGTCGAGACCGGTGGCGGCCTGCTGGTCCCTGGCTTCGTCGACATCCAGGTCAATGGCGGGGGCGGCGTCATGCTCAACGACCACCCCGATGTCGCCTCGATCGAAACCATCTGCCGGGCGCACGCGCCCTTCGGCACCACGGCGCTGCTGCCGACACTGATCACCGATACGCCGGCGATCACCGCCGCGGCTGTCGCCGCCGGTGCCGAGGCCGCCCGGAAAAACGTCCCGGGTTTTCTTGGCCTGCATCTTGAAGGCCCGCATCTTTCGATCGCGCGCAAGGGCGCGCATGACCCGGCCCTCATCCGGCCGATGACGGACGCCGACCAAGCGGCGCTGATCGCGGCGCGGCAGGACCTGYCGGTGCTGCTCACCACGATTGCGCCGGAATCGGTCGAGCCGGGCCGTGTCGCGGCGCTGGCCAAGGCCGGCATCATCGTCAGCCTCGGCCATTCCGACACCGGCTATGCCACGGCAATCGCCTATGCCGAGGCCGGCGCGACGGTCGTCACCCACCTCTTCAACGCCATGAGCCAGATCGGCAATCGCGAGCCGGGGCTGGCCGGAGCGGCCGTCGACACGGGCAGCCTCTACGCCGGCCTCATCGCCGACGGCATCCATGTCCATCCCGGCACCATGACGCTTGCGCTGCGCGCCAAGAAGGGCCCAGGCAAGATCCTGCTGGTCACCGACGCCATGGCGACGATCGGCACCGACATGACCTCCTTCACGCTCAACGGCCGCACCATCTACCGCAAGGACGGGAGTCTTCGGCTTGCCGACGGCACGCTGGCCGGCGCCGATCTCGACATGATCTCCGCCGTTCRCTTCGTCCATCGCGTCGTCGGGCTCGATCTCGACGAGGCCCTGCGCATGGCCTCGCTCTATCCCGCCGAGGCGATCGGCCAGGCACACCGGCTCGGCCGCTTCGCCAACGGCACCGCCGCYGACATCCTCGGCCTGTCGCAGGATTTGACGGTCAAGAATGTGTGGATCGGCGGCGAGAATGCTTTCGCTTCGTCATCCTCGGGCTGACCCGACGATCCATTCCGTGACGTCTGTCGTGGAGCGCAACGGTGCAGAATTCTGTAACGGCTGCAACGCTCAGCGTAACGGGATGGATCCTAGGGTCTGCGCGCGTCGCTGCGCTCCTTGCTTCGCCCTAGGATGACGACGCGGCATTATTAGCCGGCTTACCGGCGTAAACATCCTTATACGCCTCGCGCAAAACGTTCTTCTGCACTTTGCCCATCGTGTTGCGCGGCAATTCGTCGACGAAGATCACCTGTTTCGGATGCTTGTATTTCRCCAGCCGCCCGGCGATCGCGCCGGCAATRTCGGCGGCGCTGATCGCCGATYCCGGCTTGCGCACCACCACCGCAGTGACGCCTTCGCCGAAATCCGGATGGGCGACGCCGATCACAGCGCTTTCGCTGATGCCGGGGAGCGCGTCGATCTCGCTCTCGATCTCCTTCGGATAGACGTTGTAGCCGCCCGTGATGATCAGGTCCTTGCCGCGGCCGACGATATGGACATAGCCGTCGGCGTCGATCAGGCCGAGATCGCCGGTGATGAAGAAGCCATCGCCGCGGAACTCGGCCTTCGTCTTCTCCGGCATCCGCCAATAGCCGGCAAACACGTTCGGTCCCTTCACCTCGATCATGCCGATCTCGCTCTGCRCCAGCGGCTTGGCGGTCTCGGGATCGGTTATGCGCAAGGACACGCCAGGCAAGGGAAAACCGACCGTGCCGGCGCGCCGCTCGCCGTCATAGGGGTTGGAGGTGTTCATGTTGGTTTCGGTCATGCCATAGCGCTCGAGGATGGCGTGGCCGGTGCGATCGCGCCATGCATTGTGCGTCTCGGCCAGCAGCGGCGCCGAGCCCGAGATGAAGAGCCGCATGTGYCTGGCCGCGTCCCTCGTCAGGCCCTCCTGCTGCAAGAGCCGCACATAGAAGGTCGGCACGCCCATCAGCGCGGTCGCGTGGGGCAAAAGCGAAATGACACGGCCCGGATCGAACTTCTGCTCGAACAACATTCTGGCGCCGGCCATCAGGATGACATTGGTGGYGACGAACAGGCCATGTGTGTGGAAGATCGGCAGCGCATGGATCAGCACGTCGTCGTGGCTGAAGCGCCAATGCTCGACCAGCACGCGCGCATTGGAGGCGAGGTTCTCGTGGCTTAGCATGGCGCCCTTGGAGCGGCYGGTCGTGCCCGAGGTGTAGAGGATCGCTGCAAGGTCATTCGGGCCGCGCGCGACATCCGCAAAATCCGCCGGCTGCGACGCGGCGCAGTCCGCGAGCGTGCCTCGTCCGTCGCGGCCTAGTGTCAGTGTCGCGGCGCCCGCCGAAGCAGCCAGCGACGTGATATCGGCGGCCTTTTCCGGATCGCACACGACCAGTCGCGGTTCCGCGTCGCGGAAGAAATAGTCGAGCTCCGGCAGCGTGTAGGCCGTATTGAGCGGCAGGAAGATGGCGCCGGCACGCAAGGTCGCGAGATAGAGGATCAAGGCTTCCGGCGTCTTCTCCACCTGCACGGCAACGCGATCGCCGGGCTGGACGCCCGCCGCGACAAGCGCCTGCGCATATTGCCCGGAGCGCGCCAGCATATCGCCATAGGAAATCGAACGCCCGTCATCCGTCTCCATCAGCACGCGGCTAGGAGCCGGCATGCGGGCGCGAAAGGCGTCGAACAGGTGATTGGTCATGGCCTTCCTCGGGCGTCGAATGCTCGCCAGCGAATATCAGAATTGCTGGCTAGGGCAATTCCTGGGAAAGCGCGTGGCGGTTTTCCCTACGAATTGCCTAAAACAAATGTTGGGGCAGCTATTTGCGGGTGCGCGAGGCCTTGCCTGAACGACCCCCCGGACCCTCGCCCTGGTTAAGGCGTGCCATGCACATCTCCGCCGTCAGCCGGTAGTGACTAAGCAAGGCTTCGACCGCGCCGTCGGCGTCGCCGTCCAGCGTTCGCTCGGCAATCGTCCGGTGCTCGCCGAGGTCGTCGCGTTCGGATCCCGATCCGCGCTGCGAGATCACCCGGTAGCGGGAAGCCTGGTCGGACAGCTGGTCGCAAAAGCCGATCAGYCAATGCGACCGGCACGCCGCAATCAGCGCACGATGAAAGGCACGGTGCAGCTTCTCCCATTCCGGATTGTTGGTTGTGGGGTCGTCGGGCCGGCGCCGCTCGGCACGCGCTAGCCGGTGCAGGGCAAGCACCAGCCGTTCTTCCCATTCGGCTGTGCGATGGGCGATGGATTCGCGCAATGCGCGTTCTTCCAGCCAGCAGCGCGTGCGGGTCAGCTCTTCGAGCTCCGCCGCGCTCACCGGCATCAGGAAGAAGCCCCGCTGGTCGTGGCGGCCGAGCAAACCCTCTGCGGCAAGGCGGTTAAGCGCCTCTCGCACCGGCGAGGCGCCCGCGCCGTAGCGGGAAACGACCCATTCGACACGCAGCTTCCCTTCGGCTTCCAGGGCTCCTCGCAGCAAATCCTCGCGGAGCTGGTGATAGACCGCACTGGCCAGCGTGCTCTTGGCACCCTTGCCTTCGCCCGAATCGGCGCGTCCGTATGTCAATTGCACTCCTGTTGCTTGCCCCTGTCTGCCAGGGTCCCTCGACCAAGCAATCGTCCGCGCATGTATCATACAGCTGGGCACTGCGGCCTCAAGCGATATTCGACTTTAAGACAAACAGGCGATCTATTATCGAGTAAGATAAATCCGCTCAGCAAAAGCTGAGGTTCAAACCGCAACTTCCGCTAGAAAATGCCGCCGCCGCGTATTAGTTGGCGGCCTCGTCGGCCGCCGAGCGGATCGCCTCGAGATTTGCCCGGTAGGCTTCGACGCTGCCGCCCTTGAAGACAGCCGCGCCCGCCACCAGCACGTCGGCGCCCGCGGCCGTCACCAGCGGTGCTGTTTCCGGCGAGACGCCACCATCGATCTCGATGCGGATCGGGCGGTTGCCGATCAGCGCCTTTACCCGTCTCACCTTGTCGACAATGGCCGGAATGAACGCCTGGCCGCCGAACCCGGGATTGACGGTCATGATGAGGATGAGGTCCAGCCGGTCGAGCACATATTCGATCGCCGTTTCCGGAGTTGCCGGGTTGAGCGAGACGCCGGCCTTCTTGCCGAGACTCCTGATGGTCTGCAGCGAACGGTCGAGATGCGGGCCGGCCTCGGCATGCACGGTCATACCGTCGCAGCCGGCCTCGGCGAAGGCTGCGAGGTAGGGATCCACCGGCGCGATCATCAGATGGCAGTCGAAGAAGGCCTTGGTGYGGTTGCGGATCGCCTTGATAACCGGGGGGCCGAAGGTGATGTTGGGGACGAAATGACCATCCATCACGTCGAGATGGATCCAGTCGGCGCCGGCCGCCGCGACCGCCTCGACCTCGTCGCCGAGCTTCGAGAAATCCGACGCCAGCACCGATGGCGCGATCAGGGTCTTCTTGCTCATGATGCTGCCTTTCCGTGCCTTGCTTTCCAGACTCTACATCAGGATCGACTGACTAAAGCATGTCGCCCAAAGCGCGCAGCGTTCTGGGAGAAGGACATRCATAGAGTTAAAGCGCGTCGCCTGAATCCGTTTCAGCGCGACGCGCTTTAAAGCATTTCGCAGCCAAATGGAATCATTTGACTTCGGTGCAAATTCCGCAAGAAGACGGCCGCCGACAAGGCTGGAGACGGCCAGGACCCGCCGGATCGTTCCGGCGGGTCCTGGTCTTCACCAGTCCGGATTACGGCTTGAAGTTCTGGATGTTGGCGCCTGACGGGTCCTGTAGCATTCGCCGCGGCTGGCGTTGCGGCACCAGCTGCTGCAGCACATCCGGATTGAGCAGCAGGCCGGGGTTGATCTGGATGCCAGGCTGCTGGCGGATCGGCATGCAGTCCGGGAACTGTCCGGTGGTTCCGACCGGGCAGCGCCGCCTGAGGAAGACCGGCTGGCAATGTCCATTGATGTACTCCGCGCCCGGTGCGCATTCGGCCTGCGCMCGGCGGCAGGCGCCGTTGCGGACTTCGGTGCCACGCGGGCAGACGCAGTCGCCCCGCTTGTTGTGGACCTGGCCGCGAATGGTGCACGCCTCCTGCGTCTGCTTCGGCGGCCGGCAGGCCTTGCCGCGCACCTCCAGGCCCTCCGGGCAGGTGCAGTTGCCGTTGGCGTCGCGCAGCTGGCCGCGGATCGGGCACTGCTTGCTCCGGATTGGCCGGCAGGCGTTGCCCCGCACCTCCATGCCGCTCGGGCAGACGCAATCTCCTTCGCTATTGCGGATCTGGCCGCGGATGCGGCACTGGCTCGGCGGTTGCCTGTCGGGCACGCAGGCCTTGGCCACCCGGTCGAGATGCGTGCCGTCCGGGCAGGCGCAGCCATTGCCGTCCGGTGTCGGTACCGACCCACGGATGGTGCATGTCGGCAGCGGCTGGAGGTTGGGCACGCACCGGCCGTTTTCCAGCTCGGTGCCGCGCGGGCAGACGCAGCGGCCGTCCTCGGTCCGGACCTGGCCCTTGAGCAGGACGCAGCGTGGCACCGGAAGYGGCAAGAGCTTGGTGCCGCCGCCGGGCGAGCACTGGCCATTGCGGAAGGTGGTGCCGTCCGGGCAGGCRCAGCGGCCGGCCGAGTTGAGCACCATGCCGCCCGAGCACTGGTTCTTCACCTCACGCCTGATGGTGAAGGGATGGCACGCATAGGCCTTGCCGCGGTCGCCCTGAGCATTGGTCGGAGCGCGCGACAGCATATCGCCGCCTCCCTGCACCGGGGTGTTCGGTGAGAGCACGCCGACGCAGTTCTGTCCGCTGGCTGTGYCCTGCAGACTGGCAAGCCGCCCATTGTTGGGGAGGGTGACGGTGACATGGTGCGTGTGGCTTTCGCCGGCGCCCAGCGTCAAGTTGGCGATGYAGGATGCCGGCAGCGTCGTCGGCTCAGGCGAGCAGCCGAAGGGCGGATGGACCGAGGTGATCTGAACGCCTTCCACCCTGCCGATGCCGTCGATGCCGATCGCATCGCCGATGCGGACCGGGCCGGAGAAGGCGTTCGGGCCGTCATTCGCGATAGTGATCTCGAACGAGCAGGGCTGGCCCGGCTGGCATTCGGCATCGCCGGTTTTCTCGACGCGGAGGGTGGAAGTGCTGCCGCCCTTCGCGCAAGCCTGGCCGATCGGATAGACAATGTCGTCTCCCGGCGCCGGGCCGTAAGAGCCGCGCGCGCAGTTCTCGAATGCGCCATTGGCGCTCACCGTCACATCGAAGTGCCGGCTCGTTCCGGGCGTCATCGCGGCGCCAGGGATCTGGCACGACAGCGTGCTGGCAGGCACTGGCCCGCAGCTCCAGTCGGCGCCGTCGGGCGTCACAGTCTGGATCGCAACCGGCGCGCCGCCCGACATCAGTGAGGCGGCGTCATTGACCCGCACCGAACCAGTGGGAGYGGCAGTGCCGGCGTTGGTGACGGTGATGCGRCAGGACACGAAAGCCGCGCCGGCCAGCGAGCCCTCGCATGCCTTGCTGATGCTGAGGCCGGGCTGGCCGCCAGGATGGCGGAAGCGTTCAGTCGCGCAGGCCCTGTTGTTGGCGAGGTCGACCTCACCGGGGATGGCCCTCACCTCGGCGCAGTTCTCCACCATGTCCGGCCGGTAATTCGCCGGCATCTCCGCCTTGACCACGATCGGCGTCGACGCGCCCGCAGGCAACGAGATGCCGRCATTGTCGCAGCGGAACTGGCCGGGGCCGCTCGGGCCGCAGGTCCAGGGCGGGCTCGGTCCGAAGGTCGAGGAGGTCGGCGCGCCGCCCGGATAGCTGTCGATCACCGTCAGCGGCCCATGATAGGTGTCCGTGCCGTTGTTGATGATGTCGATCACGAAAGTACAGATGCCGTCCGGGGTGCAGACCGGGACGCGGGCGCGCTTCTTCAGGATCAGGTCGACCTTCTTCTCGATCGGGGGCTGGCACTGCGGGTCGCGATCGCCGCGACGGCAGATCGGGATCGAGGCGCAGCCGCGATCATTCTGCTGGCTGCCGAACAGCGGCTTGCCGCTCGCCTGATAGTCATAGGCGGCGCAGTTGCGCAGCACACCGCCCTGCCAGCCGCCGGCCGGCTTGAAGCCGAGCTTGAGGTCGATCGAAGCGCCAGGGTTGAGGGTCGTCACCGGGTAGGTGCAGGTCATCGGCGTCGTCCCGGGCGCGCAGACCCAGGGCGGGTTCGGCCCCGAGGACAACGCCGAGCCGGAAGGCAGCGTCACCTCGTCGAGCACGATCTTGCCGTTGTAGGGCGCGTCGCCGACATTGCCGACGGTRATGGTGAAGTCGCARCCGCCGGCCATCGTGCAGCGCGGCACGGCGGCATGCTTCTCCACCTTGAGGTCCGGTTCCTTTTCCTTGGGCGGGCACTTCAAGTCGCGCGGAATGACGATGTCGATCGTCTGCGTGCAGCACAGTCCCCAGCCCTCCTTCGGTCCGGCATAGGTGTCGATGCCGGTGACGACGAGGTGAATGGTCTCGCCGGGCGAGGCACCGATGATCTTCCAGTTGAGCACACCRCCGCCGGCAGGCACCTGCTGCGTGTCGGGAGCGATGGTGATGCCGGGCGTCGTGGTCGACAGCTGCACCCATTTGCCRCCCATCTCCGGGCCGACCGGCATGTGGTAGATGAAGGCGCCGCCGCCGGGCACGCAGTCGACCGTGCCGCGCTCGACCTTGAAGCACTCCTTGCTGGGAGGCGGCGGCGGGTTGCACTTGCTCGGGTCGATCTTGATCGAGGTCTTCACGCCGGTCAGGAAATCGCCGTCGTCGGGCTTGTCCGGATCCTGCGAGGGGATCGTGATTGCGGCACCGCCCCTGAAGGCCACCTTCATCCCGCCCTGGTTGTCGACCGTCGCCGGTGTCGGAAAGGCCGCGTGGTCTATCTTGGCGGTGATCCGGAAGGTGACGACGCGTTCGTTCGCGGCGCCGGCGCCGTCGAGATTGGACGCGCTGATCCGGAAATTGGCGATGCTGGCCGTATCGTTCGGACCGGCTAATGTGCTGATCGAAGCAGTGGGCAGCGCCCCGCCGGAGGCGCTCGTGCCGTCGCCGGCGACATCGACGCTAACGATCTGCAAGCCATGCGGCAGCTGGTCCTTGAAGTCGAGCCTTGTTGCTTTCAGCAGTGCGGCCACGCTTGGCCTGTCGAAGTCATTCGGGTCGCCGCGGACGCCGAAGCTCAGGACATATTCGACGGAGTCGCAGCTCTTCTGGCCGCCACTTTTGGTGAAAAAGKGCACGATCCGTTCGAGTTCCGGGTTGATGCCGCGCGGTTTGTCGAGTTCGGGAGTGGATTCCGGCTCGGTGGCCTGGGCGATCGTGGCAGGCGCCGTGTCTTCGGCGCGCGCCGGCAATGCCGGCATCATGGCGACCGCGATACCGGCCGCCATCAGCCAGCGCGCACCGCGCCTGGTGCATGACAAGGGTTTCAGGATCGTCTTCATCACGGCGGTGCTCGAAGCGAAGCGGAGAAGGGCGAGACTGTTCATCTGCCCCTCCTCAGCGCTCGCACTCGACGGCTGGCGTTCTGAGCGGCAGCGTCATCTTGCAGCAAGGGTAATAGCCGCCCTTGTCCTGATCGGATTTGCGGTAGAAGCAGAGCCCGACATTGACGGTCTCGCCCGGATTATGGCCGGTGATGTCGATCCTGTAGGGCTTGCCCGCCGCATGCGACATGGGTGAGGTCACCTCGACGCCAGGCGTCTTGGACTGAGCCTTGATCGAATCGCCGCCGAAGCCGGCATGGTCATTGAGATAAAGATCGGCCTGAAGTCCGCGGGGCGTGCAGAAATACTGGACGTGCTCGACGTCGAGGCAGGGAGGCAGGTTGCCCGGAGGCGGGAAGTCCGGCGGATAGAAGGGAGGCAGGTAGCCGCCGCCGGGGATTTCCTCATAGTAGCCGGCGCGGCCCTCGCAGGGGCGCCAGACCCTGACATCGCCGACATGGCCTTGGACATCCGGATCCTCGAAATAGCCGTCGAAATCGACGAACCAGGAGCCGAAGGGCGGCACGTTGGCGGGCTCGACCAGCGCTCTCGGCGTCAGCTGCACGCCATGCACGGCGAGCGGTCCGCCGGCGGCGAGCCGCTCGCCAAGCCCGGGATTGTCGCGCAACTTGTCACCGGTGTTGACGACCGTGCCGGTGCACACGCCTGTGTCGAGATTGCCTTCGGCACCGTAGCCATATTGCAGGTCGACGCCGCCGGCCGACTGGCGATTGCCCTGCGGGAAGCCGACTGCGTATTCCTGCGGCACCTCCACCCAAACCGATTCCGTTGCCGGATCGTCCGGTTCCTCGCGCCGGTAGCGGATCAGCTCGCCTTCGCCGGAATCGGCGAAGCGGCTGTAATCGTAGCGGTTCTCAACCGGGCCGCGCTGGGCGAGATACATGAAGCCCTTGTTGTCGAAGGCGATGTCGGTGACGGCGTAGTCCTTGTCGGCCTGGACCGTCAGCTCCCAACGAGGATCGCCGGCAAAGCTTCCGTCGCTCGCAATGCCGACCGACCAGATATCGGCCTTCTCGCCGACGGAATAGTAGAGCCGCCCGCCATGATAGGCGACAGCCCAGACGCGCCGCTCGTCCTGCGTGTAGCCCCAGGTCTTGGGGTCTTCGCTGTCGAAGGCAGCACCCTGGATGTCCATGACGGCGCCGTCATCGGCGATCGGCGCGAGCCCATGCGCCGGGCGCCCGGCGACGCCATGGTCGAAGCTGTCGATCAGATTGCCCTCGATATCGATGCGGTGAATCAGCCCGGTGTCGAGATCCGAAGCGAAGAACTCGCGATGGTTCGGATCGAAGGCGAGGTTGCCGATGCCCGGGCCGCTGTTGCTGTCGATGTCGGCAAATTTYGAGACGGCGCCCGTGATGCCGTCGATCTTCCAGATCGTGCCCGGACCACCGCCATTCTCAGTGCCGAACTGCCYGTCCATGAAGACAGCGCCCGCGGTGCCGTGGCGCTGCCGCTCCGGGCGTCCGTCATTGTCGGCGTCCGGCGTGACGATCTCGATGCCGTGCAGCGAGGTCGCGGCCGCGTAAAGGTTGGGAATCCCCGAGGGCACCCCGTCGCGCACGCCGTCGTCATAGGTGAGACCGAACACCTCGCCGATCTGGCCGGCCGTCACCTCGAAGGGCGGCCGCGTGTAGACGAGCTGCCCGGACGCCGGGCCGCCAAGGTGCGAAACGTCGAAAATGCGCAACGAGGCGCGCGACGTGTCGATGAAGGTTTTGTCGACCGGGTCGACGCCTGGCGGCAGGCCCCCTTTGGAATCGGGAGAGTCGAAATCGGGGATAGTCGTACCGGGGAAGCCGGTCACCGCCATCGAGCCGGGATGGATTATCTGCGTTTCCTGGGCCTTTGCCACGCCGCCCAGCCAGAGGCCGGCGGACAGCGCCAGGGCAACAATTCCGCTGATCGTCTTCAATGTGCGGCGCAGACACCCGGCGCGAGAGGCCACGAACGAGCCGCGGTCGCAAGACATTGAACTCCCCCCGAGGCCGCCGCAAGGATCATCCGTTTTCKCCGCGCAAACCAGGGCAAGGCGCAGCGCTCCGGCTCGTTCGTCCCTGATCGAATTGTCCGTTTTCCGCGCGGCGACGATACGCCGGCTCCTGGGCAGGGTCAACGGAATCAGCCGGAAGCCCAGCGCATCGACCCGCTCCCGAAAGCGGTGGCCGCACCGAGCCGTCTCTGGGTTTCCGATCATCGAGGTTTCCTTTCCTGCCCGCACCACGCGGTGCTTAGCTGTCAGTCGCGGACAGACGAGGAAAGGTTCAATGCGAGGAATTGGGCAAGCCGGGAGAGACGCCTTTTCCGACTGCGGGGATCACCAGATCCACTCGCCCCGGCCGAGCACGGACACCGCCTCGACGATGCGGGTGAAGCTGGCGCGCGCCCGGCCGACCATATGCCGGGCCCTGAGATAGCTGTGCACCAGCCCCGGCTCCTCGAACCAGTAGGCGTGCCCACCTGCCGCGACGACGCGGTCACGATAGGCCTCGCCGTCGGAGGATAGCGGATCGCATTGCGCTGTGATCAGCACCGTGGGCGGCAGGTAGGCGAAATTGGCGTCGGCGAGCGGCGACAGCGTGATGTCGCCGGTTCGATCCACGCCGCCGGTGCGGATGTTCAGGTAGAACTCGGTATCGCGCAGCGTGAGCATCGGCGCCTCGGCATGCGTCACATAGGAGCCGCGCGCGCGGTCGCCGCCGAGGCTGGGATAGATCAGCACCTGGCCGATCGGCTTCTTGATGTGGCCTCGCGTGGCATGGGCAACGGCGGCGCAGAGATTGCCGCCGGCGCTGTCGCCGCAGAGCACGACAGGGCAGTCGTAGGTCGAGGCCGCCCATTCGAAGGCGGTCATGGCGTCGTCGAAGGCGGCCGGGTGCAGATGCTCCGGTGCCAGCCGATAGTCGACCGAGACCACCTCGTAGCCGGTGCGCCCGCAAATCTCGGCGCAGACGTCGTCATGGCTGTCCAGTCCGCCAAGGATGAAGCCGCCGCCATGGACGTAGAGCACCATCGCCGGCTTGTTTGCCGTCGCGTTGCGATAGATGCGGATCGGGATGCTGTTGGTCGGGGTGGCAATTGCCGTCGTTTCGGCCGTGACGCCTTCCGGGTAGCCGGCAAAGAACTCCCGGCACATCCGGTCGTAGATCGCGCGCTGCTCGGCGATCGTGTAGTCGATCGTGTCAGGCGGATAGTAGGAATTGGTCTTCTCGATGAAGGCCCAGGTCTCAGCGTCGATGAGGGTTTTATAGTTGGTCATAGGCACTCCTTACCTCCCCCTGGATGGGGGAGGTCGCCGCGAAGCGGCGGGAGGGGGTGGCGGCGCTTCACCCCACCCCGGACCTTCGGTCTTACCCTCCCCATCGAGGGGAGGGTAAGACGGCCTACTTTCCCTTCCACACCGGATCGCGCTTTTCGGCGAAGGCGCGAAAACCTTCCATATTGTCCTCCGAGCCGTAGAGGATATCGACGGTCGGCAGCTGGCGGCGCGTCACCTTGTTCATCGCCTCCTGGAAGGTCAGCGCTTCCGCCACGCGCGCCGTTTCCTTGATCGCTGCGAAGACYAGCGGCGGGCCGCTGGCCAAAAGCCGCGCGATCTCCCAGACGCGGWCCTCGAGCTTCTCCTTGGGCAGCACCTCGTTGACCAGGCCCCAGCGATGCGCTTCCGCGACATCCATCCAGCGGCCTGTGAGCAGCAGGTCCATGGCGATGTGGTAGGGGATGCGCTTCGGTAGCTTGATGGTGGCGGCATCGGCCAGCGTGCCGGCACGGATCTCGGGCAGCGCGAAGGAGGAATGGTCCGAGGCGTAGATGAGGTCGCAGGACAGCGCCAGCTCGAAGCCACCGCCCACCGCCATGCCGTTGACACAGGCAATCATCGGCTTGTTCAAGTCGCGCAGTTCCTGCAGTCCGGCAAAGCCGCCGACGCCATAGTCGCCGTCGACCGCGTCGCCGGCGGCCGCCGCTTTCAGATCCCAGCCGGCGCTGAAGAACTTGTCGCCGGCCGTCTTGACGATGGCGACGCGCAGGTCCGGATCGTCGCGGAACGCCTTGAAGGTCTCGCCCATCAGCCGCGACGTCTTCAGGTCGATCACATTGGCCTTCGGCCGGTCGAGCGTGACTTCGAGGATTGTGCCTTCGCGACGGGTGGTGATGACGTCAGCCATTCTTCTTTTCTCCAAGCACCAGCAGGGTGTCCGCGATCCAGGCGCCCTTGCCTTCGGCGCAGACGATCAGCGGATTGATGTCGAGTTCTTCGATCTCGCCGGCATTCTTCTGCACGAAGTCGGCTATGCCGGCGATGGCGTCGATGGCGRCCGCGACGTCGGCCTTCGGCTGGCCGCGATAGCCCTCGAGCAGCGGGTAAAGCTTCAATCCACGCAATGYCGCCTCGATGTCGTCGCGCGTCGCCGGCAGCATCAGGGTCACGCTGTCACGCAAGAGCTCGACCAGCACGCCGCCGGTGCCGAGCGTCATCACCGCGCCGAACATTGGGTCGCGCGTGAAGCCGACGATCAGCTCGGCGACGCCGTCGCGCACCATGCGCTCGGCATAGAGCCCGGTGCCGAGCGGTAGCAGGTCATGYGCGGCATTGCTGACGGATTCGGCATCCTTGAGGTTCAGCCGCACGGCGCCGACTTCGGACTTGTGCGTCACGCCGAGCGCCTTCAGCGCCACCGGGAAACCGAGCGCCATGGATGATATCACCGCCTCGACGGCGTTGCTCGCGCGCTCGCCCTTCGGCACCGGCAGCCCGGCCTCGAGCAGACGCGCCTTGGCCTCGGCCTCGTCGGGGGTGGTGTGGCTGCCGTCGGTCGCGCCGGCGGCCGACGTGTCGACGGGCTGCGCCTGCGGCTCGCGCCAGGCCCAGCCGATGAAGGCCGCCGCCTGGGCGGCATCCATCGCTTCCGAAATGCCGAAAAGCGGCACCATGCCGCGCGCCATCAGGCCGGCGGTGTATTCCTCCGGCAGGTTTTCGGGCAGCGAGGAGACGATCGCGCCCTGCGCCCTGTTGGTCTTCAACGCCGCCTCGAAGGCGCGCAGGGTCGCCCACCAGTCGGTGTCGGAGCAGCGGTCGGGGCGCGGGAAGTCGAGCACCAGCATATTGAGGTCGAAGTCCCCCGACACCATGGCGGTGAAGGTGGCCGTCATCGCCGGCTCGTTGTTCCAGATGAAGGTGTGGTAGTCGAGCGGATTGGCGACCGCGACAAGCGGCCCGAGCGTCGATTTGACATGGGCGCGGTGCTCGGCCGTCAGCGTCGGAAAATGCACCCAGCGCCCTTCGGCGCTGTCTGCCATCACGGAAGCCTCGCCGCCCGAGCAACTCATCGACGACAATCTGTAGCCGGGCAGCGGTCCGGTGATATGCAGCAGCTTCAGCGCCTCGATGAAGGCGGGGATCGAATCGACGCGCGCGATGCCGAGCCGCTTCAGGAAGGCGCCGGAAGCGGCGTCTGAGCCGGCAAGCGAAGCGGTGTGCGACACCGTCGCTTGCCTCGCCTGCTCGGAGCGGCCGACTTTCATGGCGATGATCGGCTTCTTCAACTCGCGCGCTCTGGCCGCCAGACGCTCGAAGCCGGCGACGGAGTCGAAAGCCTCGATATGCAGGCCGAGCGACGTGACGCGCTCGTCCTCGATCAGGCCGAGCGCCATTTCCGAAAGGCCGGTCTGCGCCTGGTTGCCGGCCGTCATCAGGAAGGCGATCGGCAGGCCGCGCTTCTGCATCGTCATGTTGATGGCGATGTTGGACGACTGGGTGATGATGGCAACGCCCTTGCCGCCGTCGGCCAGCCGGATGCCGCCATGCTGGTCGGGCCACAAAAGCGCGCCGTCGGCATAGTTGATCAGGCCGTAGCAGTTCGGGCCGATGATCGGCATCTGGCCAGCGGCGGCGACCAGTTCGGCCTGCAGCCGCTCACCGTCCTCGTCATAAGCCTCGGTCTCGAGGAAGCCTGCGGCAAAGCAGACGGCGCCGCCGGCGCCGCGCTCGGCCAGCGCCCTGATGACCTCGATGGTGAGATGCCGGTTGACGCCGACGAAGGCGGCGTCCGGCGCTCCGGGCAGATCGGCGACGGAGCGGTATGCCTTGCGGCCGGCGACCTCGTCCTTTGTCGGATGCACCGGCCAGATCTCGCCGGCAAAGCCCATCTTGATCGATTGCGCGACGACTGCCGCGGCCTGCGCGCCGCCGAACACGGCGATCGATTTCGGGCGCAGGAGACGTTCGAGTTTATGCATGGTCATCTTTTCGTTTGAGCACGATCTTTCCCAAAACCGGGTCCCGGTTTTGGGCGATCATGCTCTAAGCCCCGAACGGACGCAGCAGCGCCCGCGAAATAATATGTCGCTGAATCTCCGAAGTGCCTTCCCAGATGCGCTCGACGCGCGCGTCGCGCCAGATGYGCTCCAGCGGCAGGTCGTCCATCAGTCCCATGCCGCCATGGATCTGGATCGCTTCGTCGGCAACGAAAGCCAGCATCTCGGTGGCTTTCAGCTTGGCCATTGCCATATCCTGATCGGTGACGGTGCCCTGATCGTACTTCCAGCCGGCTTCGAACACCATCAGGTCGGCGGCCTTCAATTCCGTCGCCATGTCGGCGAGCTTGAAGGACACACCCTGGAACTTGCCGATCTGCTGGCCGAATTGCTGGCGCTGCGCGGCATATTCGATGGCATGGGAAAGCGCGCGCTCGGCGCGGCCGAGGCAAGTGGCGCCGACCTGCAGGCGCGTGGCACCGAGCCAGGAATTGGCAACCTCGAAGCCCTTGTGCACCTCACCGAGAACCTGGCTCGCCGGCAGCCGGCAGTCGTCGAATTCGAGGATCGAATTGGTGTAGCCGCGATGCGAGACATTGCGGTACCCGTCGCGCACCGAAAATCCCTTGGTGCCCTTGTCGACGAAGAAGGCGGTGATCTTCTTGCGTTTGCCACGCGGCGAATCCTCCTCACCGGAGGCCATGAAGACGATGGCAAAGTCGGCGATGTCGGCATGGCTGATGAAATGCTTGGTGCCGTTGAGCACCCAGTCCGAGCCGTCCTGCACGGCCGTCGCCTTCATGCCGCGCAGGTCGGAACCGGCGCCGGGCTCGGTCATTGCCAGGCAGTCCCATTTCTCGCCGCGGATGCAGGGGAAGAGATATTTCTCGCGCTGCTCTGGCGTGCCGGCGAGCAAGATGTTGGACGGACGCGCCACGCAGGTCCAGTGAAGCGCGTAATTGGCGCGGCCGAGCTCCTTCTCATAGAGCAGCCAGCTCACCGTATCGAGGCCCGCGCCGCCGACATCGGCAGGCATGTTGGCGGCGTAAAGCCCGGCCGCGATCGCCTTGGCCTTCAGCTCGTCGATCAGCTCGCGGCGCAGCACGCCGGTGCGCTCGACTTCCTGCTCATGCGGGTAAAGCTCATTCTCGACGAAGGCGCGCGTCGTCTCGACGATGAGTTTTTGCTCTTCCGAAAGCCCGAAATGCATCGCCCTAGCCCTTCTTGCTTTTCTTCTTAGGCTTCTCGACCTTGGTCGGCTTTTCAGCCTTTGCCGGCTTTGCAGCCTTCTTCGCCGGCTTGGCGGTTTTTGCCTTGTCGGCCGACTTGCCGGCCGGCTTCCCCGCCAGCTTGGCAAGCTGCCTGGTGTAGTCCTTGTGCAGCGCGCCGGCGCCCCAGCCCTTGCCCTTGTTCTGCTTCGACAGCGCGTCCATGATGGCGACCAGATTGTCGTCGCGGATGCGCTCAAGCTCGCGGATCGACAGGCCATGYGCCTGCTCGTCTGACTGCGTGGCGATCAGGTCGACCAGCTCGTCATTGAACTCCGGCACGTCCATCAGCTTGGTCCATGGCCATTTCAGGCAAGGCCCGAACTGCGCCATGAAGTGGCRCATGCCGGCCTCGCCGCCGGCGACGCGGTAGACCTGGAACATGCCCATCTGTGCCCAGCGCAGGCCGAACGAATAGCGCATGATGTCGTCGAGTTCCTCGACGGTGCATATGCCGTCCTTGATCAGCCACAGYGCTTCGCGCCAGGCGGCCTCGARCAGACGGTCGCCGACAAAGGCCTCGATCTCCTTGCGGATCACCACCGGCTTCATGCCGATCGAGGCGTAGAGCTCCTTGGCGACCTCGATCGCCTCCGGGAAAGTCTGCGCGCCGCCGACGATCTCGACCAGCGGCAAAAGATAGACCGGATTGAACGGATGGCCGACAACCAGCCGTTCCGGATGCTTCTTCATCGCCACCTGCATGTCGCTCGGCTTGATGCCCGAAGTCGAGGAGCCGACGATGGCGTTGGCCGGCGCGTGCTGGTCGATCTCGGCCAGCACCTTGTGCTTGAGATCGAGCCGCTCCGGCACGCTCTCCTGGATGAAGTCGGCGTACGCCACCGCCTCGGCGATCGTCTTGGCGAAGGTAAGCTTGCCTTCCTTGGGCAGGCCGCCGGGCAGCATCTGCTTGTAGGCGCGGCGTGCGCCCTTCATCACCTCGCCCACCTTACGCGACGCTTCGGGATCGGGATCGAAGATCGACACGTCGATGCCGTTCAAGAGCAGCCGCGCCACCCAGCCGGCGCCGATGACGCCGCCGCCGATGGCAGCCGCCTTGTTGATGATGCTCATGGTCGGGCTCCGGTTCTTGTCTTGGCTGTTTCGGGATCGGTAAGCGGCACGCGCTCGCCGGCGCGGATCACCGTCGGGTCGTAGGCCTTGCGCGCGAAGACTTCGAGCACGAAGGGCCGGAAGAATTCGATCGGCAACGTCTCGTGGTCGGGGTCGAAGCTCGACTGGTCCCAGCGCTCGCAGAACTGGTCGCAGTCGTTGAAATAGAGGTGGCCGGCGAAGCGGTCGCGCGCATGCCGGTTGCCGCCGAGATGATGCGCGWAGTAGAGGCGCTGGAAGTCGCCGTGCTTCTCCACCACCCAGGTGCATTGCTCGCGTACGAAGGGTTTCAGGATCGCCGCGGCGTATTCGTCGTGATTGTAGGGCGCGTAGATGTCGCCGATGTCATGCAGCAGCGCCGAGACGATCCAGTCGGTGTCGGCGCCGTCGCGCCAGGCGCGCGTCGCCGCCTGCAGCGAATGGCCGAGCCGGGTGATCTTGTACCCGGAAAGGCCCTCGTCGAGCTGCACGAGAGCATCGAGCAGCCGATCGCCGGTCTTGGCGGCATAGTCGATCTCATGGGCGGTCAGGAATTCATAGTCTTCCTTGTCGCCATCCTTCATCGCGGTGAATTTGACGGTAGCCATCTCAACCCCCGGTATTGCTTGAGCATGATCTTTTCGGGATCATGCTCCCGCCGCGATCGGCGCCCGCTTGGTGAGGTTGAGCTTCTTGCGCACCTCCTCCGGCCCGAGTACCCGTGCGCCGAGATTGGTGACGATGCTGAYGGCCCGCTCGACGAGCTGTGCATTGGTGGCGAGCACGCCCTTGTCCAGCCACAGATTGTCTTCGAGGCCGACACGGACATTGCCGCCGGCCAGYACCGCCGCCGCGACATAGGCCATCTGGTTGCGGCCGATCGAGAAGGCCGACCAGTTCCAGGTCGACGGCACGTTGTTGACCATCGCCATGAAGGTGTTGAGGTCGTCCGGCGCGCCCCACGGCACGCCCATGCAGAGCTGCACCAGCGCATCCGGATTGAGGACCTTCTCCTCGACAAGCTGCTTGGCGAACCACAGATGGCCGGTGTCGAAGGCCTCGATCTCGGGCTTGACRCCGAGTGCCGTCATCATGCCGCCCATGGCGCGCAGCATGCCGGGCGTGTTGGTCATCACGTAGTCGGCCTCGGCGAAGTTCATCGTGCCGCAATCCAGCGTGCAGATCTCCGGCAGGCACTGGCGCACATGCTCCATGCGGTTCGAGGCACCGCCCATGTCGGTGCCCTTCTCATTGAGCGGGAGCGGCGCCTCGGGCGAGCCGAACACCATGTCGCCGCCCATGCCGGCTGTGAGGTTCAGCACTACGTCGACTTCTGCTGCGCGGATGCGCTCGGTCACTTCGCGGTAGAGATGCACGTCGCGCCTGGGCTTGCCGGTCTCGGGGTCGCGCACATGGCAATGGACGATCGCGGCGCCCGCCTTGGCGGCCTCGATCGCCGAATCGGCGATCTGCTTGGGTGAGCGCGRCACATTCGGGCTGCGGTCCTGCGTGCCGCCGGAGCCGGTCACGGCACAGGTAATGAAGACCTCACGGTTCATCGCGAGTGGCATCGTCGTTCCTCCCAAAATCGATCAGCCATCCATGTCGACCAAAAAATCGGAAACCGGCTTTGGTATGACGACAGGCGCCGAAGCTGGCCAAGAATGACCGACTTGCCGAAAACTGTTTTGCGTTTTACGAAGTTCTCATGATCAAAAGCGAAAAGCCGACGATCTTTCGCTCCGAGCGCGAGACGCTCAAGGTGACGTTCCTGGTGTTCTCGGGCTCGTCCATCATGTGCGTGGCCTCGGCGGTCGACCCGCTGCGCGCAGCCAACCGCATCTCCGGCGAGACATTGTTCGATTTCAAGCTGGTCTCGATCACCGGCGAGGCGCCGGTCACCACCTGCGGCCTGCCTGTCGCGGTCAGCGGCCGCTTCGATGCCGGCGAACCGACCGACATGCTGGTCGTAGTCGCCGGCTTCGGCACGCAGAACTACGCCACCGCCGCGCTGCTTGCGGGTTTGCGGAGGGCAGCGCGTGCGGCGCGCGCCTGCGGCGGCGTCGAGGCCGGCACCTGGCTGGTGGCGCGCGCCGGCCTGCTCGAGGGCCGCAGCGCCACCACGCATTGGGAAGACATGGAGGATTTTTCCGCCGCTTTTCCCGGTGTCGACGTGCGGCCGGACCGTTATGTCATCGACGGGCCGGTCTTCACTTCCGGCGGCGCCTCGCCGACCTTCGACCTGATGCTGCATCTCGTCCGCACAAGGCTCGGCATGGCGGCGGCGCTCGATGTGGCGAGCGTGTTCATCTACGACCAGGCCCGCGCCGCGACCGATGCGCAGCCGCTGGTCTCGCTCGGCCGGCTCGACGGCTATGATCCGCGGCTTGCCCAGGCAATCCGGCTGATGGAAGCGCATGTCGACCAGCCGCTGACCATCGACGCGGTGGCGAAGCGCGCCGGCGTAACGGCAAGAACGCTGGAAGGCATTTTCCGCAAGTCGATCGGCGAGACGCCCGGCGCCTATTATCTGAGGCTGCGCCTCAGCGCCGCCCGCCGCCTGGTGGTCGACACGCGCATCGCCATGGCGGATATTGCCGAGCGCACCGGCTTTTCCTCTGCCGCGGCTTTTTCCAGGGCGTTTTCGAGAGCTTTCGGCGAAGCGCCGGTCAGGCTGCGGCGCGGCTAGCGCATGTCGCCCAAAAGTGCGCAGCGGTTTTGGGAAAACGACATGCGAAATACAAAAAACTTAAGGCGCGTCGCCTGAATCCGTTTCAGCGCGGCGCGCCTTAAGTATCCACTCGGTCGCGGCGGCGAGGTCGTCGACAACCGCAGTTGGAGCGGGATCGAAGCGTGTTTCGTCATCCGGGCGGCACTTTCCCGTCCGCACCAGCAGCGCCGCGCCAAGACCGGCGCTGAGCGCGCCTGCGACATCGCTTTCGGCATCGTCACCGACCATCACCGCATCGGTTGCATCGCAATTCAAATCCGCGAGCGCCGAGAGGAAGAAATCCGGYGACGGCTTGCCGAGCACGATCGGGCTTCGGCCGCTCGCGAATTCAAGGGCCGCCACGAAGGCGCCGGCGTCGAGGCTGAGCTGGCCGTCGGCATCCTTGAAGCTGCGGTTGGTGGCCAAAGCCAGAAAATCGCCGCCGGCAATCAGCTCGCGAAACGCCAGGTTGAGACTGGCATAGTCGAAGGCCTCGCCGGCATCGCCGACGACGACGGCGTGGCCATTGCCGCCTCTCAGGCCTGAGAACTCGGCTTCGAGGTCGGGATGGACGAGCAGATGCGGCTGGCGCTCATGCCTGCGCAGCCATTCGACCGCGGCGAGTGCCGGCGTCAGCAATTCTTCATCCGCAACCTCGACGCCAAGCGCGGCAAGCTGCGCAATGATTCGGTGGCGCGGCGAACGTGTCGTGTTGCTGACAAAGCGGAGCGGCAGGCCGGCCTCGCGCAAACGCTCGACCGCGGCCACAGCGCCTGCGATCGGGGTGTCGCCGTCATAGACGACACCCGCAAGGTCGAGCAGCACCGCGCGTATCATCGGTGCAGGTTGGAGAATCAGTCTCCGTTCGTCAAACCATGGAAAACAGGGCCACGGAGAATGGGCCCCGCAAGATCAGGCGGCGCTACGACCCTCGCGAACGATGCGCGAGCGCATGGTCTTGGCAAGCGCCGTTTCGAGCCGCGCGGCGACCGCACGGTCCCATTCATTCGCATTACGGGCGCCATCCTTCGGATGCGGTAGCGCCATCAGGCGGTCGATGATCGATCCGGCCTCGCTGGGAGAGAGCAGGGCGTCGATTTCGCGTTCGTGCTGCATACGTTTCGCCTCCTTCTTTCCATTCCGCCACATAACCACAATATACGAAGTCYGTGACGGCTGTTTGAAGGCGAGAGCGCGGCGATTGAAAGGCGGCGCGAGGCAAAACCTTGTCGCGCAGATTCACCTGCGCGGAATGCGATTCCAGGCTCGGCGGCACCCGATCGGGTGYCGCGAGAAGGTCGGCCCGGCTTACACGTAGCGGTTGACGATATTCTCGAGCAGCTCCTGCCGGCCGGAGCGCGGCTGCGGCTCGATCTTCTTCTTCACCACGCGCTCGGCGATTTCTTCCAGCGTGCGCTTGCCCGAAAGCATCGCCTTGCCTTCGGCCGTGTTCCAGCCGGCATAGCGCTCGGCGAGCGGAGCCGACAGCGCCTTGTCCTCTATCATTTTCGCCRCCGCCTTAAGGCCGCGCGCGCAGGCGTCCATGCCGCCGATATGGCCGATCAGCAGGTCCTCCGGGTCGAGCGACTGGCGCCGCAGCTTGGCGTCGAAATTGGTGCCGCCGGTCTTGAAGCCGCCGCCCTGCAGGATCTGGTAGTAGGCCAGGGCCATTTCCGGCACGTTGTYCGGGAACTGGTCGGTGTCCCAGCCGGACTGGTAGTCGTTGCGGTTCATGTCGATCGAGCCGAAGATGCCCAGCGCATTGGCCAAAGCCAGCTCGTGCTCGAAGGAATGRCCGGCGAGGATCGCGTGGCCCTGCTCGATGTTGAGCTTGACCTCCTTCTCCARCCCGAATCGCTTGAGGAAGCCGTAGACGGTGGCGACATCGTAGTCGTACTGGTGCTTGGTCGGCTCCTGYGGCTTTGGCTCGATCAGGATCGTGCCCTTGAACCCGATCTTGTGCTTGTAGTCGATGACGAGGTTGAGGAAGCGGCCGGCCTGCTCCTGTTCGCGGGCAAGGTCGGTATTGAGCAGCGTCTCATAGCCTTCGCGCCCGCCCCACAGCACATAGTTCTCGCCCTTCAGCTTCTTGGTGACGTCGATGCACTTCTTCACCGTCGCCGCCGCATAGGCGAACACGTCCGGATCGGGATTGGTGGCCGCGCCGGCCATGAAGCGGCGGTGCGAGAACAGGTTTGCCGTGCCCCACAGCAGCTTGACGCCGGTTTCCTTCATCTTGCCGGCGAAATAATCGGCGATCTCGTCGAGGCGCGCCGCGCTTTCGGAGAAATCCTTGCCTTCCGGGCGGACGTCGGCGTCGTGGAAGCAGAAATACGGAACGCCGAGCAGCGAGAACATCTCGAAGGCGACGTCGGCCTTGAGCTTGGCCAACTCCATCGTGTCGATGCCGCCGGGCTTGGCGAACCAGGGACGATCGAAGGTCTGGCCGCCGAACGGGTCGCCGCCCTGCCAGGCGAAGGAGTGCCAGTAGGCGACGGCGAAGCGCAGATGGTCTTCGAGCCGCTTGCCGGCCACCACCTCGTCCGCGTTGTAGAACCGGTAGGCCAGCGGATTGGTCGAATCCGGCCCCTCATATTTGATCTTCTTGATGTCGCCGAAAAATCCGCTGCCCATGGTTTCCTTCCTCTCCGAATGGTTCCGCCCGATTACCTCAGGCGTAATTGGTTTCGCTGCTTCGTCGGGCGAAAAGCGTCATGTCGAAACGATCCAACGAAGGATGAAGACAATGACCGACCTCAACACGATCACCCGGAACTACATCACCGCCTGGAACGAGAGCGATGCGACGCGCCGCAAGGCCCTGCTTGAGGCTGCTTTCACCAAGGATGTCAGCTATCGCGACCCGGTCATGCAGGGCGACGGCCACGAAGGCATCGCCGCCTTGATCGACGGTGTCCAGCAGCGCTTTGCCGRCTTCCGCTTCTCGCTGAAAGGCCAGCCGGACGGTTTCGCCGACCGCATCCGTTTCTCGTGGAACCTCGGACCCGAGGGCGCAGAATCCGTCATCGAAGGCACCGACATCGGCGTCATTGAGAACGGCCGCCTGAAGAGCATCACCGGCTTCCTCGACAAGCTGCCGGCRCAGTGAGGCTGACCGGGTAAGGCAGGCGCGAGGCACCCCCCTCTGGCCTGCCGRCCATCTCCCCCTCAAGGGGGGAGATCGGGTGTCACGCCGGCTTTCGCCAATCTCCAGAGTCGCAGGAATGGCCGGGGCGTCCAAACTGCCAATCTCCCCCCTTGAGGGGGAGATGCCCGGCAGGGCAGAGGGGGGTAAGCGCCGACTCACGCGGTTGCGGCCCGAATCGCCGGATAAAGCGCGCGGTAGCGCTGATAGGCATCTGCGAAGGCGCCGCCGAGCCCGGTGTCAGGCTCGATCGTGGCATCGGTCGCCGGCGCGGTGCAGACGGCAAGCGGATCGGCGCCCGTCGCGGCGATCAGGCCGAGCCGCGCCGCGCCGAAGGCGGCGCCGAAATCGCCGTCGGCCGGAATATCGACCGGAAGCTGAAGGGCGGTGGCGATCGCCTTCAGCCAGTAGCGCGAGCGTGAGCCGCCGCCGATCGCGGTCACCCGGGCCAGCATCGTGCCGGCCGTCCTCAGCGCTTCGAGGCTGTCGCGGAAGGCAAACGCCACCCCTTCGAGCACCGCTTGCGTCAGCTCGGCGCGGCCCGATTGATGTGCCAGCCCGGTAAACGAGCCGCGGATGGCGGAATCATTGTGCGGCGTCCGCTCGCCGGAAAGATAGGGCAGGAAGGTGACGCCTGTAGGCGCCTTGAGGCTGTCGCCCAACTCGCCGGTCAACTCGCCGGCGCTTTTGYCGGTGATCTCCGACAGCCAGTTGAGCGAATCGGTAGCCGACAGGATCACACCCATCTGATGCCAGGTGTTTGGCAGCGCATGGCAGAAGGTGTGCACCGCGCTTTCCGGATTGGGCAGGTAGGACGCATTGGCGGCGAAAAGCACGCCCGACGTGCCGAGCGATACAAAGGCATGGCCGGCACGCACCGTTCCCATGCCGCAGGCCGACGCCGCATTGTCGCCGGCGCCGCCGGCGATCGGAGTTCCGGCGTCAATGCCCCATTTCGCCGCAAGTTCGCCGCGCAAGCCGCCGGCCTTCGCCGTGCCCTCGACCAGAGACGGCATGTGCTTTTCCTCAAGYGATGTTGCGGCCAGCAGCTCGGAGGACCAGCGGCGCTTGCCGACATCGAGCCAGGCCGTGCCGGCCGAATCCGACATTTCCGAAATATGCTCGCCCGTCAGCCAGAGCCGCAGATAGTCTTTCGGCAGGAGCACCTTGGCCACTTGGGTAAAGATTGCCGGCTCGTTGTTCTTCACCCAGCCAAGCTTYGGCGCCGTGAAGCCCGGGAAGACGATGTTGCCGGTGAGCTCGCGGAAGCGCGGGTCGGCGTCGAGCGCAGCCGCCTCGACATGACTGCGTGTGTCGTTCCACAGGATGCAGGGGCGCAGCACCTTGTCCGAGGCGTCGAGCAGGGTCGCGCCATGYATCTGCCCGGAAAGGCCGATGCCCTTGACGGCCGCGAGTTCCTTGGGGTGCGAGACCTTGAGCTCGGCTACCGCTTTCTCGCAGGCCACGATCCAATAGGCGGGGTCCTGCTCGGACCAGCCCGGATGCGGCCGCGAGACATCGAGCGAGCCATGGCCGGAGCCGATGATCTTCTGGCGATCATCGATCAGCAGCGCCTTGACGCCTGAAGTGCCCAGGTCGAGGCCTAGATACATGATTTCCTCCCATTGCCATTAATTTTTTCGGAGCTCGAAAAAATTTGGCTCGGCCAGTTCTTATGCCAAGTTCCGTCTCGGGTCAATTCTCTGACAAATCGGCCGCGCGCCGCGAGAACAGCGCCGATAGCGGGCTGTGCGGCCGCGCCAGCCGGCGCTCTGCCGCAAGCGCCCGCGCCAGCCCGGCCTGGCCGGCACGCAGCGACGCCTCGATCAGCGTCAGGTCGATCACATCTCGCTGCGCATGGCTGCCGCCGAAGCGGTGCGCGATCGAGCGGATCGGCCGGATCAGCCGCACCGCCTCATCGTAATTGTCCTCGCCGAATGCCTTGATGGCCAAGCTCAAGGGATGGCCGACATCGCGGGTGAAGGCGGCGTTGTCGTCATTGCCCCGCATCGCCTCGCGCTGCGCTTCGAGCAAGATCTGCACGGCAGCGTCCAGTCCGGCGCCGACAAAGGCCATCATCGCATGCGCGTCGTTGAAGGCATAATTGCCGGCCGCGGCCTTCGGCACCCAGTTCGCGGCAACGGCTTGCCAGCGGTTACCGACATCGATGCCGCCGAGATGGAGACGCCAAAGAATCGCCGAGGCGTCGACCATGTTGAGCGCCAGCGTCGAGCGGTCGCCRTAGATCGGACCGTCATAGAGCTTGAGCACTTCATCCGTCTCGCCGAGATCGTGGTGGAACAGTGCCAGGTGCCACCAATTGTGGATCTTGAGGAAGCTGTCGTTCGACCACGCGTCGGGGTTGGCGCGCATCCAGGCGATGCCGTCGCTTTGCCGGCTCTGCATCTCCATGACATGCGCGACCGCATGCTGAGCCCAGCCGTCGCGCGGCTCGATCTCGACCGCCTGCCGACCGAAGGATTCGGCCCGCGTATAGTCGCCCATCTCCTCCAGCCCGAAAGCCTGCATGCCCAGAATGGCGTGATAGCCCGGCATGCTTTCCCGCCAGGCCGGCAGTGCCCGGCCGATGCGGTCGCGCAGCATGCGGGCATTGCCGGTGAAGAAGTCGATCTGGTGGCCAACCTGCAGCGCCACCGCGTCGAACGGATTGTCGATCGCGATGTCCTCCAGGATGCGGGCAGCCTCGTGYCAGCGTCCACCGGCGAGGTGGCCGAGCGCCGCGACATGCGCCTGTTCGCGCGCGGTGCCGGCGAGCGGCAGCGCGGCTTCGTGGCAGGACYGCGCAACCGCCACTGCCTCGCGCTCGGTGGCGAGGCCGAACAGGTAGCCCTTGAACACGTGTGCCATCGCGAAGCCGGGGTCGTCGGCGATCGCGCGGTCTATTGTAGCGACCGGATCGCCGATGAAGCATTGCAGCTCATGGACGGCTCTGGCGTAGGACGAGAACCCGGCTTCGGTCGCGCCGGAATAGGCCAGGCCGAATGCGTCCTTCAACGCCATTGGATGCCCTTCGATGATCGCAGATCTGTCGTTCGGAGCCCGATCCTAGAGCATTGCCGACCGACCCGCCAACCGTGGACGACCGGACTTTTCTTGCCTGCCCGCTGTGCGCGGGGCGCTTAATTGCTGGCGCGCATCGCCACCGTGGCGATGCCGGCGCCGACCAGCAATGTTCCGCCGGTGCGGTTGAACATGCGGATCGCCTTCGGGTTGCGCACGATCGCGCGGGCCCTGGATGCCACCAGCGCGTAGCCGAAGGCATTGGTGAAGGCGAGCGCCAGGAAGGTCGCTTCGAAAGTCAGCATCTGCGTCCAGAAATCGGCGTGGCGGTCGAGGAACTGCGGCAGGAAGGCGACGAAGAAGGTGATGCTCTTGGGATTGAGCGCCGTGACCAGCCAGGCATGYACCATCATCCTTGCTGCCGACACAGCGTCGGTGCGCGGCTCGGCCTTCAGCGCGCCGCCGGCCCGGAACAGTTTGATGCCGAGATAGACCAGATAGCCGGCACCGATAAACTTCAGGACCGTGAACACCGTGGCGGAGGCCGCAAGCAGCGCGCCGATGCCCAGCATCGAGAGCGTCATCGCCGTGAAGTCGCCGAGCGCGACACCGACCGCCATCGGYAGCGCCGTGCGCCAGCCCTGGCCCAGCGCATAGGAGACGACCAGGAGGATCGTCGGGCCCGGGATGACGAGGAGGATGGTCGAGGCGGCGGCAAAGGCGGCCCAGTTTTGGAAGGACATTTCCCTGCTCCTTGAGCGCAAAGAACAGGATAAATCCTGGGGTCTTCGCGATTGTAAAGAGGGCCGCGCGGAAAATCTTCGGCGCCTACTTACCCACGCCATCCAGCGAAGTAACGGGCTGTTAGGGTTAAGCCCAGCCCGCGCCGTTCACCCYTTTTCAACCATGCCTGACGAAAATGCGCACCATCGGCCGGACCATGCCTCCCGCCGACAGCGTAGGATTTGGGTAGATGCGCGAGTTGCCGCAGGATCTGACGCCGCCTTCGAACGGCGACACAATCGAAACCGAAAATCAGCTTTCCCGTCGCGCCATGCTTGCCGGCGCGGGCGCCATCGCGCTGCTCGGCATCGCCGGCTGCAGCACCACCGACACGCTCGACCTGCCGCAAATGCCGCTCGACGACACCACCACCGGCTCGGTGCATCCGATGCGCCCGGCAATCAGCGTCGACAAGAACATCACCGGCCCGGACGTGATGTATGCTTCGCTCACCGATGGCGGCTTCCAGGTGCCAGCCGTGCCCTGGCAGAAGGTCAAGCCGGAGTTCCGCCGCCAGATCGTCGTCGACAAGACCGGCGAGGCGCCCGGCACCATCGTCGTCCATCTGCAGGAACGCATGCTCTATCTGGTCCAGTCGGGCGGCGACGCCATCCGCTACGGCGTCGGCATCGGCAAGGATGGCTTCCGTTGGTCGGGCCGCGCCAACATCCAGTACGGCAAGGAATGGCCGGTCTGGACGCCGCCGCCGGAAATGGTCCAGCGCAAGCCGGAACTGGTGAAATGGCAAGGCGGCCAGCCTGGCGGCCTCACCAATCCGCTCGGCGCCCGCGYGCTCTACATCTACCAGAACGGCAGGGACACCGGTTACCGCATCCACGGCTCGCCGGAATGGTGGAGCATCGGCCAGGCGATATCATCGGGCTGCGTGCGGCTGATCAACCAGGACATCATCGACCTCTACAACCGCGTCTCGAAGAAGAACCCGGTCGTCGTGGTCTGACATTTCGGGCGGCCGACACGGCCGCCATTTTCGCGGTCCAGCTCCCGTTTTCTTCCGTTGCGCGATGCCGCAAGACAGGCGAAGGTTACTCTGAAAACCATCGCCCTTGGGAGAACGAGCCATGGCCGGAACTTTCGTCATTGCGCAGGGCGGCGGCCCGACCGCCGTCATCAACCAGACGGTCGTCGGAGCCACGCTGGAGGTCCGCAAGCGCCATCCCGGCGCCAGGGTGCTGGGCTCGATCCATGGCGTGCGCGGCATTCGGGACGGCAATTATGTCGACCTCTCCGCCATTCCGGAGGATCGGCTGCGCCTGATTGCCGGCACGCCGAGCGCGGCCCTCGGCTCGACCCGCGACAAGCCCGATGCCGCCTATTGCGAGGTGATCCTCAACGGCCTGAAGAAAGTCGGCGCCGATGCCTTCATCTATATCGGCGGCAACGACACTTCGGGCACGCAACAGATCCTCACCGACGCGGCGGGCGGCACGATGGCCTTCGTGCATGCGCCGAAGACCATCGACAACGATCTCGAGGAGAACGACCACACGCCGGGCTACATTTCGGCCGCCGAATTCGTCGCCGGCGCCTTCCTGTCCGTCGATCTCGATTTCCGCGCGCTGCCCGGCATCTATGTCGGCATCGTCATGGGCCGGCACGCCGGGTTCCTTACCGCTGCGGCGGCCGCCTGGCAGCTCGATCCCGACAGCGGTCCGCACCTGGTCTATGTGCCGGAGCGCGCCTTCTCGGCCGAGCGCTTCATCGACGATGTGCGCAAGACGCTCGACCGCCACAAGCGCTGTATCGTCGCCGTCTCGGAAGGTGTCAGCACCGCCGACGGCAGGGCGCTGGTCGAAAGCCTGGTGCCGCCGGAAAAGCTCGAGCGCGACCAGCACGGCAATGTCAAATTGTCCGGCAGCGACCTGCCGGCCGCGCTCGAACGGGCGCTCGCCGAAGGCCTGCCGGGCAAGCGTRCCCGCGTCGATGCGCTGGGCTACATGCCGCGCGGCTATGTCGGCGCGATCAGCGCGGTGGACGCCAAGGAGGCCTTCGATGCCGGTGCCTTCGCGGTGGCGGTCGCCGACGAGGGCGGCGGCTCGGTGGCCTTGCAGTATGATGGCAAAAAGACCGTGCTGAAGAAGGTGCCGCTCAAGGCGGTCGCGGGCAAGACGCGCCACATGCCGGACGATTTCCTGAAGCCGGACGTTAACCAGCTGTCGGAGGCCGGCATGGCCTATCTGAGGCGGCTGGTGCCGGAAAAATACAAGGTCGGGAAGCCGTTCGTCTGATGGACGAGCTTGTGGTGGGTGATTGGTTCGGCAAGGCCATCGTCGATGCCAGGACGACGATGCTGACGGAACCCTTCGTGCATGATTTCATGCGCGCCAACATCTGGCATCTGAAGGGCCGCGACGCCGACCTTCTGGTCGACACCGGGATGGGYATCTGCCCGCTGGCGCCCGAGATCGGCACGCCGGCGGGCAAGCCGCTGATCGTCGTCGCCACCCACATCCATCTCGACCATGTCGGCYCGCTGCACGAATTTCCGCTCAGGATGGGCCCGAAGGCGAGCGCGGCACAGTTCGGCAGCATGGATGACGCCGTCACCTATGCCTACATGTTCCACAATCTCGACGGCGCCGTGTCGAAGCTGCCGGCGCCGGACTGGAAGGCGGCCGATTATCGGGTTGCGCCGGCGCCGCTGACGCGGACGCTCGACGAGGGTGACGTCGTCGATCTGGGCGACCGAAAATTCTGCGTGCTGCATCTGCCCGGACATTCGCCGGATTCGATCGGGCTTTTCGACGAAACCGACGGCCTGCTTTTCGCCGGCGACGCCATTTATGACGGCATGCTGATCGACGATCTGCCGGATTCGGACCGTGCTGCCTATTGCCGCACCATGCAGCGGCTGCTCGACCTGCCGATACGCATCGGTCATGGCGGCCACGGCCCCAGTTTCACCGGCGTGCGCATGCGCGAGATCGCGTCCGCATACCTGCGCCGGAGCGAGCCGTTCGTGAGCGCTCTCTGAATTAAATCTTCGTAAGGTCAGCCCGAGGCCGTGATTCAGGCCATTGCGCGCCCTAAATGCGGAATGTCGATCCGGCCGGCTGCCATGCAAGGCGAGGCAGGCATTCCCGGTCGCCGACGCGCCGATGGGCCGTTTCTCGATAAATGCCTGCGGCGTCGGATCAACTCTCGCCCGGACAGAAACGACCATGTCACCCATGAGCATACTTCGCAGACATCGCGTCGCGGCCCTGCTGGGCGCTGCGCTGATCATCACCCCCGTCGTCGTCTCCTTYGCGCAAAATGGGGGCAAAACCGGCTTGAGCAATGTGGCTGCGACGACCCAGACCCCCGTCCCCGGCATAACGGCGCCTAATGGCTCATTCGCGCCGATCGTCGCTACCACCAAGCCGGCTGTCGTGACCATCACGACGGTCATGAATGCACAGCCCGATGCCATGGGAGAGGCCTCGCCCCCGGATGGYGGCGACGGCAATTCACCCTTTGACGAGTATTTCCGCCACTTCTTCGRCGAACAGGGCACACCCGATCAGGGCGTCCCTGTGCCCAAGGCGCCRCCGCAGCAGTCGCAGCGCGCCGAGGCCCTGGGCTCCGGCTTCATCGTCGGCTCCGACGGCACCATCGTCACCAACAACCACGTCGTCGACGGCGCGACATCGATCAAGGTGACGCTCGACGACGGCACCGAGCTTCCCGCCAAGCTCGTCGGCCACGATGCCAAGAACGATCTGGCGGTGCTCAAGATCAAGGCGAACAAGCCGCTGCCGACCGTCAAATGGGGCGATTCCAACAAGCTGATGACCGGCGACCAGGTGCTGGCGATCGGCAATCCGTTCGGCATCGGCACCACCGTCACCGCCGGCATCGTCTCGGCGCGTGGTCGCGACCTGCACAGCGGGCCGTTCGACGATTTCATCCAGATCGATGCGCCGATCAACCGCGGCAATTCCGGCGGTCCGTTGGTCGATGTCAGCGGCAATGTCATCGGCATCGACACCRCGATCTTTTCGCCCAACGGCGGCAGCGTCGGCGTCGGCTTCGCCATCCCGTCGAACCAGGCGCAGAAGGTTGTCGCCAAGCTGATGAAGGGCGGCAATATCGAATACGGCTATCTCGGCGTGCAGATCCAGCCTGTCACACCGGATGTCGCCAGCGCCATGGGCCTCGATCATCCGGGCGGCGCGCTGGTCGCGGCGGTCACTCAAGGGTCGCCCGCGGCCAAGGCCGGCATCGAGACCGGCGACGTGATCACCGGCTTCGGCGGCCAGCAAATCAAGGACCCGAAAGACCTGTCGCGCGCTGTCGCCGATGTCGCGCCTGGCGCCAAGGAGACGGTCAACGTCTGGCGCAAGGGCAAGACGATGCAGATCGCGGCCGATGTCGGCCGCAACACCGAGGACACGCAGACCGCCTCCACGGGCCAWCAAGGCAAGYCGCCCGCCGGACAGGGCGTGCCGTCGCTCGGCCTTGGCCTGACAGACATCACGCCCGACATTCGCCAGGAGCTCAACCTTTCCGAGAACCAGCGCGGCGCCGTGATCGAGCGCGTCAATCCGGACAAGGCAGCTTCGGCCGCCGGCCTTCAGCCGGGCGACATCATCGTCGCCGTCGACCAGACGCCGGTGAAGAGCGCCAGGGAGGCAGATCACGTGATCRCCGAGGCCGGCAAGTCCGGCAAGAAGTCGGTGCTGCTGCTGGTCGATCGCGGCGACCAGCAGATATTCGTCGCGGTGCCCTTCGCCGCCGGCTGACGAGACTGCGGYGGACTACAAGGACCTGCCGGCACGCCGGCAGGTCCGCTTCCGAGATTTCTGTTGCCCGCAAGGATATCTTCGAGAACACTGCCGAAGCCATTAATTAGCCTGGCGCAGGAGGCGTCTCGATGGTCACCCGCGGCTTCTTTTCCGGACGGCGTCCTCCCTCGGACACGGATGCGCGCATCCCGCCCGGGCAGTATCTGGAGCAGGGCTTTCCGGTTCTCTCGGCAGGGCCGACGCCGCGCGTGCGCACCGAGGACTGGTCCTTCACGCTCAAGCACGGACCGCGGCCGATCAAGACCTGGAACTGGGCCGAGTTCAACGCCCTGCCGCAGAGCAAGATGACCCGCGACATCCATTGCGTGACGGCATGGACCAAGTTCGACACAGCCTGGCGGGGCGTGCTGATCGACGACATTCTCGCCGATGCCGGCATCGGGCCGCCGACCGACTTCACGCTGGCGCTTTCCTTCGACGRCTATTCCACCAATGTGCCGACCAGGGACCTAGTCACTGGCAAGGCGATGGTGGCCCTGCTTTACGAGGGCAAGCCGATCACACCCGACCATGGCGGGCCGGCGCGGCTATTGGTGCCGCATCTCTATTTCTGGAAGTCGGCCAAGTGGGTGAACGGGCTGCAGTTCACCGAGCGCGACGAGCCGGGCTTCTGGGAGCTGCGCGGTTATCACATCTATGGCGACCCGTGGCGTGAGCRGCGCTATTCGGGCGATCCATGAGCGCGSAATCGCAGCCGCGATCGCCGTGGCAGACGGCCACCATCACCCGCATTGAAAAGCGCACGCCGCGCGTCATCAGCTTCTGGTTCCGGCCGTCGCGGCCGTTCGTCCATCTGCCGGGGCAGCATGTCGACATCAGGCTGACGGCGCCGGATGGCTATCAGGCGCGCCGCTCCTATTCCATCGCCTCGGCGCCGGAGGAAGGCGCGGACATCGAACTGGCGATCGAGCGGCTCGACGACGGCGAGGTTTCGCCCTTCTTCCACGATGTGGCGGAGGTCGGCGACAAGATCGAATTGCGCGGCCCGCTCGGCGGCCACTTCATCTGGCAGGACAGCGACGGCGGGCCGATCCTTCTGGTCGGCGGCGGTTCCGGCGTGGTGCCGTTGATGGCGATGCTGCGCCACCGCACGCTGCGCAATTCGGCAGTGCCGGTCGTGCTGATGGTTTCGGCCAGGGTCTGGGACGAGGTGATCTTCCGCGACGAGTTGATCGGCCTCGACGATCAACCTGACGGGTTCGACTTGGTGCTGACGATGACGCGCGAATCCCCCAGAAGGCCGGCGGACTATTCGCGCCGCATCGATGCCGCGATGGTCACTGAGGCCATCGAGCGGCTGCCGAAGCCGCCTGCGCTCGCCTTCGTCTGCGGCTCGAATTCGTTCGTGTCCGCGGCCGCACAGGCGCTGATCGATGCAGGCGTTCCGGCAGGGATCATCCGCACCGAGCGCTACGGGGTTTAAAAGCAATTCCAGGAAAAGTGCGCAGCGGTTTTCCGTCCGGAATTGCGAAAAGACAACGACCGCCGTCTGAGCAGATCCGACGAGAAGGTGACCGAGGTAAGCTGCAAGGGCAGCGCGCCAGTGAGGAATCAGACCCGGGCAGGCACGCTTCCGAGTCGGGTCGGATCAGCCTCCAGATGGTTAAAGGTATCGAAAAGTGACTATTAGGAGACTCTAAAATCGAACCGAACGGTTCGTTTCCGTTGACGGTGCGTGYAGGAGGCGGTGAACATTGGCCGTCGGATACACTTGGTGAACCAACCGGACGCGTGGCATAAGTGTATGATTGTATTGATAAAAAATATCTGACTAGTAAGCGGCTGACGCAATTTCAAGGTGCCGACTCATGGTCCAGCCGGAACAACTTCGTGATTGGAATCCGGCAGCCGGCTAACCCACATCGGGGCGGTCCGAACGACGCGATTTCATTCCCAAGACACGCCGCTAGACGGACGGAAAAAAGATACTGGAGTACTAAAAATGAAAAAGATTGTTCTCACTGCCGCAGCCTTTTTGGCCATTTCCGGCAGCGCCTTCGCCGCGAGCGACAACTATGGTTCCAACGGCGCCAATCAGCCGGCCGCTGCGGTCGACACCTCCTACACCGCTTCGGTCCACAAGTCGGATACGGCCGCTCAGAAGCCCGTAACCCAGGGCGCTGACCGCAACCTCTTCGGCAACAACTAACAGCCGATTGCCGATCATGATCCGCATGTGACGGGCATGGTCGAACGGAGAGAGGCGGCGGGTCCGCCCGCCGCCTCCTGATGCATGTCTCCAAACCCTGCAGCGGTTTTGGGAAAGCGACATCCATGAAAACAACGACTTAAAGCGCGTCGCTCGAATCGGTTTCGACGCGACGCCCAGGAACTCAGGAGTATTGAAAGTGAAGAAGATCGTTCTTGCCACGGCGGCCGTTCTGGCCCTCTCCAGCGCCGCTTTGGCGGCCAGCGACAACTACGGCGCCAATGGTGCCAGCCAGCAGGCCCCGGCGGTCGATACCTCGCGTACGTCGTCGATCGGCACCGGCTCGCCGGTTTACAAGCTGCTGAACGCCTCGGGCGATGTRCACAACGCCCAGCAGGGCAGCGACCGCAACCTGTTCGGCCGCTAACAGCCGCTGGCAGTTCATACGCAAGGGAGCGGCGGGCCAAGCCCGCCGCTCCTTTGTTTGTCCGGGGAAGCGTCGTGCCCGGGATCGTTGCGGACGCCGTCCTTGCCTCTCAGCCACGCGTCAGCGCTTCCAGAAATCGCGGTGTGGTCCGATCAGCTCGTCCGCGATTTCGGGGAAGGGGCCGAAGACCTCGATCTTTTTCTGGCCGGACCCGAATACGGTGCGCGAAGAGAGGCTCATCGTCGGATTCTCCGCATGATCCCCGGTGATCGCCAGGAGCCTGGTTTCCTCGACCCCGTAGACCAGCCGCCCGATGTTTGCCCAGTACATCGTGCCGGCACACATCGCGCACGGCTCGAAGGTCGAGACCAGCGTGCACTGCCACAGGAACTCCGGCTCGTAGGCAGCCGCGGCGCGCCGGGCGAGCTCGGTCTCGGCATGGCGCACTATGTCGAGGTTGCCTTGCCGCATCAGCACGCGGTCGTCCGGCCCGACCAGCACGCAACCGAACGGATGATGCCCATGCGCCGCCGCTTCGCGGGCGACCGCGTCGGCGGATCGGAGGTGGGCGAGCATCTGATCGCGGGTCATGGGAAATCCTATCGTGCCGACACATCCGGGGATAACGAAGACCGCCGGCCTCAGGCAGCCTTGGCTTCCTCCCGACGCAGCGTGAAGGAGTGGCCGTCGGCATCGAAGATATGCAGGTCCCCGGCGCTGGCGTTCAGCCGCAAGGTCTCGCCGCGCTTGACTTCGACATTGCCCGGCAGCTTGGCCACAAGCGGCAGGTCGGCGCGGCCGATATCGACATAGACAAGCTGAACCTCGCCGAGCTGCTCGATATAGTCCACCTTGCCTTCGAACAGGTAGTCCGTGCCGGTTGCGATCGCCAGATCCTCGGGCCGCACGCCGAAGCTCACCGCCGCGCCGTTCGCCGAAGCGGGTGTCGCGATCGGCACCGTCGCCTTGCGGTCGCCGACATGRCTCACCACGGTCGGGTTGCCGGCCTTCTCGATCTTCGCCGGCAAAATGTTCATGGCCGGCGAGCCGATGAACTGGGCGACGAACAAATTGCCCGGGCGCTTGTAGAGCTCCATCGGCGTGCCGACCTGTTCGACCCGGCCTTCCTTCAGCACAACGATGCGGTCCGCCAGCGTCATCGCCTCGACCTGGTCGTGGGTGACGTAGATCATCGTCGTGTTCGGCATCTGCTCCTTCAGCTTGGCGATCTCGATGCGGGTGGCGACGCRCAGCGCCGCGTCGAGGTTGGACAGCGGCTCGTCGAACAGGAACACCTTGGGATTGCGCACGATGGCGCGGCCGATGGCGACGCGCTGGCGYTGGCCGCCAGACATCGCCTTGGGCAGGCGGTCGAGATATTTGGTGAGCTGCAGGATCTCGGCCGCCTGGCGCACGCGCTTGTCGATCTCGGCCTTGCTTTCCTTGCCGATCTTCATCGAGAAGGCCATGTTGTCGTAGACCGTCATATGCGGATAGAGCGCGTAGGACTGGAACACCATGGCGATGCCCCRCTTCGACGGAGGCACGTCGTTCACCACCTCGCCGTCGATCTTGAGCACGCCGGAGGTGATCTCCTCGAGGCCGGCGATCGACCTGAGCAAGGTCGACTTGCCRCAGCCCGACGGCCCGACAAAGACGATGAACTCGCCCGATTTGATCTCGAGGTCGATGCCGTGGAGAATGTTGAGATTGCCGTATGACTTCTGTACCTGGTTCAGCGTGACATCGGCCATGGTTTCGTCCTCCCAGTGATTGTCTGTCGCAAGCTCAGTCGATACGCCCGAACCAGGCGCCGTAGCCGCCGAGGCGGATGGGCCCGGTRCCAGCTTGTCCCGAAAAGCCATGTCCCGGCAAGGGCTGCCGCGAGGCCTTGCCGAGATCGACTTCGGCAGGCTTGCTGCCCAGGTTGAAGACGCAGGCAATGCGCTCATTGCCTTCGCTTCGGGTAAAGGCGACGGTGTCGCCGTCGCTTTCGATGAAGTCGATGTCGCCCTTGACAAGTGCTGGATGCTGGCGCCGGAAGGCGAGGAAGCGCCGGTAGTGTTCGAGCAGCGAGTTCGGGTCGCCCTGCTGCACGTTCACCGCTTGCGAAAGATGCTTGCCCGGCACCGGCAGCCAGGGCTTGGCGGACGAGAAGCCGCCATTCTTGGCGGCAGCTTCCCATACCATCGGTGTGYGGCAGCCGTCGCGGCCCTTGAATTCCGGCCAGAAGCGGATGCCGTAGGGGTCTTGCAGATCCTCGTATTCGAGCTCCGTCTCGCCGAGACCGAGCTCCTCGCCCTGATAGATACAGACCGAACCGCGCAGCGACATCAACAGCGCCGAGATCACCTTGAGATAGGCGCTCGGGTCCGCCTCGTTGGCGGCCCAGCGCGAGGCCACGCGCATCACGTCATGGTTGGAGAAGGCCCAGCAGGACCAGCCGTCGATGGCGACCCGGCCGAATGCCTCCAGCACCGTGCGCACCTTGGCGGCGCTGATCTTTTCCGGCGCCAGAAACTCGAAGGAATAGCACATATGCACGCGCTTGCCGTCGGCAGTATAGGCGGCCACCACGTCCAGCCCGCGCTGCGAATCGCCGACCTCGCCGACGGCGGCCTGCGCCGGATACTCGTCGAGCAGCGCGCGGAAGCGCTCGAGGAAGCCGAGATTCTCCGGCCGGCTCTTGTCGTAGATATGGTCCTGGTAGTTGTACGGATTGACCGCCGGCGCCGTCTGGTCGTTGCGTTCTTCCGGCGGCAGCGGCGGATTGTCCTCCAGCCCCTGGCTGTGGAAGTAGAAGTTGATGGTGTCGAGGCGGAAGCCGTCGACGCCGCGCTCCAGCCAGAAGCGCGTGATGTCGAGCAGCGCATCCYGAACTTCGCTGCTGTGGAAGTTGAGGTCGGGCTGCTCGGCCAGGAAATTATGCATGTAATATTGCTGGCGGCTGGTGTCCCACTGCCAGGCCGAGCCGCCGAAGATCGACAGCCAATTGTTGGGCGGCGTGCCRTCGGGCTTGGCATCCGCCCAGACATACCAGTCGGCCTTGGGATTGCTGCGGCTGGAGCGACTTTCCTTGAACCAGGGGTGGATGTCGGCAGTGTGCGACAGCACYTCGTCGATCATCACCTTGAGGCCGAGGCGATGGGCTTCCGCCACCAGAGCTTCGAAATCGGCAAGCGTGCCGAACATCGGGTCGACGTCGCRATAATCCGAGACGTCGTAGCCGAAATCCTTCATCGGCGATTTGAAGAAGGGCGAGATCCAGATGGCGTCGACGCCGAGCGAGGCGACATAAGGCAAGCGCTGCACGATGCCTTTCAGGTCGCCGATGCCATCGCCGTTCGAGTCCTGGTAGGAGCGTGGATAGATCTGGTAGATCACCGCGCCCCGCCACCAGTCGCGGTCGACGGCGGGGTCTGGTCTCAAAGTCGCCTTCAAAGCCGATTGCATTGTTTCAGCCTCCTTTCACCGAGCCGGCAAGCAGCCCGCGMACGAAATAGYGTTGCAGCGAGAAGAACACGATCAGCGGCACGATGATGGTCACGAAGGCCGATGTCGTCAGGATCTCCCAATTGCCGCCGCGCGAGCCGAGCAGCGCGTTGAGCTTGGCCGTCAGCACGATCTGGTCTGGCGCCGTGCCGAGGAAAACCATCGCCACCAGGAGATCGTTCCATACCCACAGGAACTGGAAGATGGCGAAGGATGCCAGCACCGGGAACGACAGCGGCAGCACGATCTTGACGAAGATCTCGAAGTCGCTGGCGCCGTCGATGCGCGCCGACTCCATGATCTCGCGCGGCAGGCCGGCGATATAGCTCCTGAGCAGGTAGATGGCGAAGGGCAGGCCGAAGCCGGTATGGGCCAGCCAGATGCCGAGATAGGTCTTCGACGGCACACCGAAGAAGGCGCCGACGCCGTTGTAGAGCTTGAGCAGCGGGATCAGCGACATCTGCAGCGGCACCACAAGCAGGCCGATGATGACGGCGATCAGGAGCGCGCGGCCGGGAAAGCGCATCCAGGCCAGCGCATAGGCCGCGAAGGCGGCGATCAGGATCGGGATGACGGTCGAGGGAATGGTCACCGTCAGCGAGTTCATGAAGGAGCGGCCGATGCCTTCCGAGAACAGCACGTTCTTATAGTTCTCTGTGGTGAATTTCGGAGGCGCCGACGAGGCGAAATAGACGCGCTGGCCGCGGTCGCCTTCGAAGGCCTTCGGCGAGGTCAGCRCAAAACTGCCGTCGGCATTCATCTGCAAGGTGACGCCGTCGCCGAGATCGGCCGCCGTGCCGGCCGTGTATTGCGTCGGCGCCGACGACTTGACGCCGAAGGCGCTTATGTTGCGCTTGGCCCCGTCGCCGAAAATGTTGCCCTCGATGACGTATTTGCCGTCCTTTTGCACCTGCGCCGAGGCGGCCGGCAGCCGTCCGGCCTCGGTCTGGCTGGAACTGGCGAAGGAATTCCACCAGCCCGAAGCGATGATCTGGTCCTTGTCGCRCAGCGACGAGACGAGAATGCCGAGCGTCGGGATGGTCCAGATTACCACGAAGACGAGCACCGCGACGTGGACGCCGAAGCGGCCGGTAAAGGACTTTCCGGTCTTGGCGGTCATCTCAGTGCCCTCCGGTCTCTTTGTTGGCCTGGCGGATGTTCCAGACCATGATCGGAATGACCGCGATCATGATGATGATGGCAATCGTGGCGCCGCGGCCGAAATCGCCGCCGCCGCGGAACATCCAGTCGAACATCAGATTGGCAAGCACCTGGCTGTTCCATTGGCCGTTGGTCATCGTCAGCACAATGTCGAACAYCTTCAGCACAAGGATGGTAATGGTGGTCCAGACCACGGCGATCGTGCCCCAGATCTGCGGCACCATGATCTTCCAGAAGATCTGGAACGGATTGGCGCCGTCGATGACGGCGGCTTCGAGCGTTTCCTCAGGAATGCCGCGCAGCGCAGACGACAGGATCACCATGGCAAAGCCGGTCTGGATCCAGATCAGGATCACCATCAGGAAGAAGTTGTTCCAGAACGGCAGCGATATCCATACCTGCGGCTGGCCGCCGAAATGCTGGATGATGGCGTTGAGCAGGCCGATCTGGACCTGGCCTTGGCCGCGATACTCGTAGATGAATTTCCAGATCACGCTGGCGCCGACGAAGGAGATCGCCAGYGGCAGGAAGATCAGGCTCTTGGCGATCGTGCCCCACCAGATCTTGTCGGTCAGCACGGCGATGATCAGCCCGAGGAAGGTGCAGGCGGCAGGCACCACCGCCAGCCAAAGCACATTGTTCAGGATGGAGCTGCGGAAATCATGGTCGCCGAAAGCCCACTCGTAGTTGGCGAGGCCGACGAAATTCACCCCGCCACGGTCGAGGAAGGAGAGCCGCAGTGTCTCGACGACCGGATAGATCAGGTAGACGGTGAGGATGATGAGCGCCGGGCCGACGAACAGCCATGRCCGTACCAGCCCCTGCCGGCGCAGATTGTCGACGGCGGTCGTTCCGGAAACCCCGCGCGAAGGGAAGATGAGATCGAGCAGTTTGTTGGCGCCCCAGAAATAGGCGACACAGCCGCCGAMGCCGATGRTGATGACGAATATGGCCGAGAAAATCTGAGCCGCCATGGGTCCCTCTCCCTGCGCATGACCGGCCAGGCACTGCTGGCGATCGGATGCACCGACTTTCGGTTATTCGGAACGCGAAGGCCTCCGGCGTGCCGCCGGCGGGATCCGGGCCGTGGCCCGGATCCTGTATGAGGACCAGTAAGGTCTAATGCTTCAACGTCAGGCCGCCAGCGCGGCCTACTTGATCGCGTCCCAGCTCTTCTGGACGTCGCTGGCGACGTCCTGGGYGGACTTGCCGCCGACCAGATCGATCATGCCGGTCCAGAAGGAGCCGGCGCCGATTTTGCCGGGCATCAGRTCGGAACCGTCGAAGCGCACGGTCGTCGCCCCGACCAGGATCTCGCCCTGCTTCTTCAGCGCCTCGCTGCCATAGGCTTCCTTGTTGGCCGCCTTGAAGGGGGTGACGAAGCTCTTCTGCGCCATCCACAATTCATGCGCGAGTGGCATCTGGAGGAACTTGATGAATTCGCGCGATGCCTTGGAATCCTTGGTGATCATCACCAGGGTCCCGGCCACTTCCAGCGGCGTGCCCAGTTCCGGCTTGGAGGCGAAGGGCGGATAGTAGAAGAAGTCCGCATCCTGGCCGAGCTTCGTGCCCTCGGGGAAGAAGGAGGGGATGAACGATGCCTGATGGTGCATGTAGCACTTCGGCGGCACGGTGAAGAGGCCCTTCGGGCTGTCGCGGAAGTCGATCGCCGCGACCGCCTTGGCACCCCCGTCCACCATCTTGTCGTCGGTGGCGATCTTGCCGAAGATGTCGAGGGCGTTGACCACCGCCGGATCGGTGAACGGGATCTCGTTCTTCACCCATTTGTCGTAGACTTCCGGCGGCTGCGTGCGCAGCATGATGTCTTCGACCCAATCGGTCGCCGGCCAGCCGGTCGCGCCGCYGGAACCGAGCCCGATGCACCAGGGCTTGCCGCCGTCGGCGATGATCTTCTTTTCGAGGTCGGCGAGCTCCTCCTGCGTCTTGGGTACCTTGTAGCCCGCCTCCTGGAAATTGTCGGGCGAGTACCAGACCAGCCCCTTCACGTCGATCTTGTAGGGTAAGGCGTAGAAGGCCGCCTTGCCGTCCTTGCCGGTGTAGGTGCCGAGCTTGGCCCAGGAGTCGCCGGCGGCGTAGTTCTCCTTCACCCACTGGGCGACGTCGTCGCCCAGCGGGGTCAACACGCCCTTGGACGCAAGATCCTGGATGAGGCCCGGCTGCGGCAGGATGGCGATGTTGGGGGGACTGCCGGCCTGGGTGTCGATGACGATCTGCTGCTCGTAGTTTTCGGACGAGGAGTATTTGACCTCAGCGCCGGTGGCCTCGGCGAAATAGTCGAGCACCGAGCGGACCAGCGCCTCGTCCTCGCCGCGCCACGGCCCGAAGATGGTCAGCGTCTGGCCCTTGAGGTCGACTTTCTTGAGCTCGTCATAATTCGCCCAGTGGAAGCGCGGGTCCTCACCCGGCTTGAACTTCAGTTCGGCTTGCGCCGGCAGGCTAAAGGCGAGCGCGGCGAAAGCGGCGCCCAAGAGAAGCGTTTTCTTCATGGCAATTCCTCCCAGTGGTCAAACAGTTCGGACGAGACCTCCATCTCGTCCGCCGACGCCCGCGGAACCGTGACTCAGCGAGAGGGCAACCGCAACCTTCGAAGAGTCTTCCAAAGCGCTTTGGCTTTTTTGATCTCGCCATTGAATTGACGGGAAGTCAAGAGGGTTGCAGTATTAATCGATTTAAACTTCCGCTTGAAGGATTAAAAAGTGCGCTGCAGCATGCTTTTTTGGCGCCGCAGCAGCAATTTTTGCTTCAATCTGCCGTGAGCCGCCACTAAGGTCGGCTTGCCTAAGTGGTATCGTCAGCCGTCATCGGATCGATTCAATTTTAAAGCGCTTTGAGGCTGGAGGCCTCCGATGAACCTCAAGCAACTCTCGCACATGCTGTCGCTTTCGCAAACCACGGTAAGCCGGGCGCTGAACGGCTATCCCGAGGTCAACGAGGAGACGCGGCGCCGCGTGATGGATGCCGCCAAGCGCCATGGCTACCGGCCGAATCCCAGCGCGCGGCGGCTGGCCACCGGCAAGTCGGGAATGATCGGCTATGTGCTGCCGACCGGCAACGCCGTCGACATCGATCCGCATTTCGTCGAGTTCCTTTCCGGTCTCGGCGACTATGCGCGCTCGCACGAGCTCGACCTCGTGCTTTCGCCCGCCGATGCCGACGACCAGGAAACCACCTACCGCCGCATCGTCGCCAACCGGCAGGTCGACGCCGTCTATATCTCCTCGCCGCGGCCGGCGGACCGGCGCCTCGCGCTGGTCAGCACGCTGGGCATCCCGTTCATCGTCCACGGCCGCAGCGAGGGCTTCGATTTCGACTATCCCTATCTCGACATCGATAATGAGGGGGCCTTCCATGAAGCGGCCAGGCTGCTCGTCCAACTCGGCCACAAGCGGCTGGCGCTGATCAACGGCGACGACCGCGAGACGTTCGCCATCCATCGCGAGCGCGGCGTGCGCCGCGCGCTTGCCGCAAGTGGGCTCACACTTGGCGAGCGTCACGTCTGTTCGCTGACCATGACCGAGGAAAACGGCTACCGTGCCGCGCGCCGCCTGCTCGAGCAGGACGAGGCGCCCACCGCAATCGTCTGCTCCAGTCTGATCATGGCGCTCGGCGTCGTCCGCGCCGTGCGCGATCTCGGCCGCACCATTCCTGGCGACCTGTCGCTGGTCGCCCATGACGACGTTTTCCCCTGGCTGCGGCCGGAAAACTTTCCGGTGCCGCTGTCGACGACGCGCTCCTCGATCCGCCTTGCCGGCGCCCGCGTCGCCGAACGCCTGGCCGCGCGGATATCGGGGCTGGAAGAGGGCGCCCGCGGCGAGGTCTGGCCGGTCGACCTTGTGGTGAGGGGATCGGTTGCCGGCGCGCCTGTGTAGGGGATCGTGTAGCAACGGGCGAGCCAATCGAGAATACAACATTCGCCGTCGAGTTCCGTCACACTCCCTCTACCTGCAGGCCAGAGGGGTGCTGTCCCGGCAACGCCCCAGATATCAGCGCTTACTCCTTCGCCGCTCCCGCCGCCTTGATATCCAGCAATCCATAGCCGAAATCATTGTCCCGCCCCTCCGGGCCGAGATCCTTCGCGGTTGCCGCCAGCGCCTTCACGATATCGTCGGCCGAGCGGTCGGGCGCGGCATGGATGAGATTGGCGATGGYGCCGGATACGATCGCGGCGGCGAAGGAGGTGCCGGTCACGATATCGGAGCCGGCGCCGCTCGGCGCCACCATTTCGACGCCTGGCGCCGAGATGAAGACATAAGGACCGCGATTGGCCTGCGGCATCAACCCGTCCTTGGCGTCGGTCGCGGTGACCGCGATGACGCCGTCGAAGGCAGCGGGGTAGCCATAGGGCGCCTTCGGTCCGTTGTTGCCGGCGGCGGCGACCAGCACCATGCCGAGAGCGCGCGCATTGCGGCAGGCGGTGCCGAGCAGGTCGTTCTTCGGGCCGACGAAGCTCATATTGATGATGCGCACATCTTGGCTAGCCGCCCAATCGAGCGCCGACAGGATGACGTCCATGGTCGACTTGCCGCCCTCGAAGGCGCGCGCATGGTAGATCTTGGCGCCTGGCGCCATGCCCTCCAGCGCGCCGACGCCGGCGATCAGCCCATCGACCGAGGTGCCGTGGTCGCGCTTCTCGATCGGCACGTTCGGCATGGCGTCGTATTGCTCGGCGATGACGCCGGCCAGCGCCGGGTTGGTATCGTCAATCCCGGTGTCGATGACGCCGACCCGGACATTCTCGCCGCTCGCTTGTTTGGCATCGAGCGCGATGCGCTCGAAGGCATAGTTGACGATGCCTGCCGCCTGCTGCAGCGAATAGATGTGGTTGGGCTCACGACGCTGCGTGCGGCCGTCGGCGGCAAGCTGCGCCAGCACCACGCCGACCGGTCGGCCGTCCGGAATGCCATAGCGCACCAGCGTGCTACCGAGCAGCCGCGACTGGCGCTGCGAGCGCACCTGCAGGCCGAAGGTGGTCGCGATCTGCTGCACCGCGCCGGCATCGCCGTTCACCGTCACCAGCACCTCGTCGGGCACGAACTCGCCGCTGACCGCGCGCGGCGGCTCAGCCATATTGAGCCCGGTGGGTGGAGTCACAGGCCCGCTCGGCGGGGGCGTGGGCGGCGGCGTGCTCGTCGGGCCGCTTGGCGGCGAGGCTCCGGCTGGCGGCCTTGGCGGCGCAGCACTTGCCGGCGGGTTCGGAAACAGATCAACGATCAGCGCCGGCAGCAACACGGCGCCGCCGGCAGCGGTGCCTGTGCCCGACTTGTCGCCCTTCTTGCCGCCACCATTCCTGGAGCCGCTGTCCTTGTCRCAATCGGCGCCGGCCGCCGTCCTGCCATTGAGGCAGTCAATCTGCTTCTGCGAAAGGTTCGGATCGTTGGTCTGCGCCAAGRCTGGCGAGGCGCTAAATGCCGCCGCCGCAAGGATCGCCRCATGAAGAATGACTGCCTTAGCCGCCATCGACCGGTTTCCTTCCCTGCACCACCGCTTCCGCGAAAGGCTGGGCGGCAATAAGGCCGACGAGCTTGTCGTAGTCGGCCGCTGTATTGGCCGGGATGGTGACGTGGAAGACGCCGTCGGCCGTCGGCCCGCCGGCGATCTTCAGCCCGTTCTGGCCAAGGAAGGYGGCGATGTCCGCCACTCTGGCGTCCGRCTTGAACTTGACCAGGGCAAACGGCAGCTTCGCCAGATCGTCCTGCTGGCCGGCGATCTCGAAGTCGTTGCCCTTGTCGCCCGGCCGCTCGAAAGACTGCACCACGATAAGAGCAAGCAGCACTGCGGCGGCCGCCCAGGCGACGCCGGCGGGCATTGCCGTCAGCCGGCCGAAGGCCCTGGTGAGCCACGATTGGCCGGCAGGCGCGCGCACCGGGCCGGYCTCGGCATCGAGCGCCCTGGCGAAGCGGGAGAGCGCATCGGCCGGAGGGCGGATCGCCTCGTTGGCGGCGGCGGTACCGGAGAATTCGGCTTCCGCCTCGCCAAGGGCGGCAAGCGCCGCCGGATCGGTGGCGAGCCACTCCTCGACGGCCTCCAATTCGGCGCCTTCCAGCGAGCCGTTCAGGTAGAACGGCAGCAGCGTCTCCATCTCGTCGCGGCGCGACATCTTTTCAGCAGCGCTCATGGCCACCCCCTGTCGTAACCGGCGGCCTTGAGGGCTTCGCCGAGTTTCTTGCGGGCGTAGAACATCCTCGTCTTGACCGTCGCGACCGGGATATTGAGCACTTCGCCGATCTCGGTCACCGACTGTCCATGGTAGTAGGCAAGGTCGATCACCGTGCGGTGTTCTTCCGGCAGGGCGTCGACGAAACGCCGCAGGGCGGCGGCCTTGTCTTCCTTCATGGTGACGACCTCGGGCGTGTCGGCGGCATCGGGAACCTGCGCCGCATCGTCGTCGTCGATCCAGTCTTCCTTCTTCTTGCGCAGCAGGGACAGTGCCTTGAAACGCGCAATGCCGAGCAGCCAGGTCGAGACCTCCGAACGGCCCTCGAAGCTGGGCGCCTGGCGCCATAATTCGAGAAAGACCTCGTTGGTGATATCGTCGGCCATCATTTCCGATCCCGTCTGGCGCGCCACGAAGCGGTAGATCCGCGCGTGGTGACGCATGAACAGGAGCCGCACGGCGGCYCGGTCGCCCTTCGCGACCCGGTCTACCAGCGCGCGATCGGTTTCCGTCGCGGCGTTCATGGCCGGTCGAGCCGCCTGGCTCCTCGTGGCTCTGTCGCTGATCGGTCCAAAAAGGTTCACCCTCCGCCAAGGATTTTTGGAGGCTAACCGAAGAAAGGGGAGGTTGCCAGAGGTTCGCCCTTCTCCCCGTCTAGACGGGGAGAAGGTGCCGGCAGGCGGATGAGGGGCGGCGCCGGCGTTTGCGATTGCGTTCCACGTTGGCGCTGCCCCTCACCCCTACCCTCTCCCCGTGAAGGACGGGGAGAGGGGCGCGAGCGTGGGTGCCGCTCGCTTCACTCCAAAAMCGGCTTCGCCTTCATCGTCGTCGGTATTTCCACACCAAGCCGGCTCAGCACCGTCGGCGCGAGCTGCAGCTGGTCGAGTAGCGTGTCGGCCTGGGGTCCCTTCCCCGGGCCGAAATAATAGAGCGCGAAATCCTGCATGTCGTCGTCGTGGCCGCCGTGATGGCCGCGGTTCGTYTGGCCGTGGTCGGCGGTGACGATCACCTCGTAGCCGGCTTGGCGCCAGTCGGGCAGGAAGGCGGCGAGCATGCCGTCCATCGCGTAGCAGGCATGATCCATTTCGTGGCAGTCATGGYCGAAGCGATGGCCCATCGAGTCCAGCGTGCAGGTGTGCAGGATGCCGTAGTCGATGCTGTGGCGCCTGGTCAGCATCGTCAGCGTCGCGAACAGGTCGACGTCGCTCGGCGTCATCTGGTTCTTGAGATTGTAGCCGGTCATGGTGTGGAAACGGCCATGCGTGATCGGCCCGCCCGGCTCGTCGAACTCCATGTCCTCGACGAGATCGAACGGAAAGCTGCGGAAGAACTCCGACCAGTAGGAATGGGTGACCGCGCCGGTCTTGCCGCCGGCTTTGCTGACCTCGGAGAAGATGTCCGGCTGCTCGACCCGGAACCGGTTCTCGTTGGAAAGGATTCCGTGCACCTGCGGCGAGACACCGGTATGGATCGACGCGTAGCAGCAGGCCGATGTCGAGGGCAGCACMGAGCGCATCTTCCACACCTGCGCCTCGGCCGACTGCACCCAGCCTTCGAGATTACCCATCAGCCGGCGCCAGTTCCGGTAGGGCACGCCGTCGAGGATGATGAGCAGCAGTTTGGATTTGAGCGCCACGGGCAATTCCATGCGTTCTTGCGGGAGAGGTCAGCATCGAGAGCTTGGCCGATCAGGCCAAGTCCCAGAAGTGCAGAGAAGAGGAAGCCAGCCTAATTGCCGGCGCTTTCCATGCGCCGGCCCGCGATAGCCTTCTCCAGCCAGCCGATCTCCATTTCAGGAACGGACGACAGAAGAAGGTCGGTATAGGCGTCGAAGGGCGGCGTCAGCACGCTGCTTTTGGCCCCGTAGCGGACCACCTCGCCGCGAAACATGACCGCGATCGAATCGGCGATCGACTTCACCGTCGCAAGGTCGTGGGTGATGAAGAGATAGGCCACCTTCTCGATCTGCTGCAGGTTGAGCAGAAGCTTGAGGATGCCGTGGGCGACCAGCGGATCGAGCGCCGACGTCACCTCGTCGCAAATGATCAGCTTCGGCTTGGCGGYGAGCGCGCGGGCAATGCAGACGCGCTGCTTCTGGCCGCCGGAAAGCTCGGCCGGATAGCGGTCGATGAAACCCTTGCCCATCTCGATCTCGTCGAGCAGCTCGGYAACGCGCTTGTCGCGTTCGCGGCCCTTCATGCCGAAATAGAATTCCAGCGGCCGGCCGATGATGGTGCCCACGGTCTGGCGCGGGTTCATCGCAACGTCGGCCATCTGGTAGATCATCTGCAGCTGGCGCAGATCTTCCTTCGGCCGGTCGGCCAGCCGCTTGGCAAGCGTGCGGCCGTCGAAGACGACGCTGCCCTGCTCGGGCGGCAAGAGGCCGGTGATGGCGCGCGCCAGCGTCGATTTGCCGGAACCGCTCTCACCGACCACCGCCAGCGTCTGGCCCGGATAGATGTCGACCGAGACGTTCTTCAGCACCTTGATATGGCCGCCGCCATAGGCGGCCGTCACGTTCTTTACTGACAACAACGGCGCCGTGCCGGGCTGCTGCTCCTGATGCTCGATCTCATGCACCGACACCAGCGCGCTGGTGTACTCCTGGCGCGGCTCCTTAATGATCTGGCGCGTGCCGCCCCATTCGACCAGCCGGCCGTGACGCAGCACCATGATCTCGTCCGATACCTGCGCCACGACGGCAAGGTCGTGGGTGATGTATAAAGYCGCCACATGGGTGTCGCGGATGGCATCCTTGATCGCCGACAGCACGTCGATCTGGGTTGTCACGTCGAGCGCCGTTGTCGGCTCGTCGAAGACGATCAGGTCCGGCTCCGAGCAGAGCGCCATCGCTGTCATCACGCGCTGCAATTGGCCGCCCGACACCTGATGCGGAAAGCGCTGGCCGATCGTTTCGGGATTGGGCAGGCTGAGCTTCTTGAACAGCGCCACGGCGCGTTTCTCGGCTTCGGCCCGGGTTGCGGTGCCGTGCAGGAGCGAGGCCTCCACCACCTGGTCCATCAGCCGGTGCGCCGGATTGAAGGCCGCCGCCGCCGACTGGGCGACATAGCAGACCTCGCGGCCGCGCAACCTGCGGAAGCCTTCCTTGCCGCCTTTCAGTATGTCGCGGCCGTTGAGGATGACCTCGCCGCCGGTGATGCGCACGCCGCCGCGGCCGTAGCCCATGGAAGACAGGCCGATCGTCGACTTGCCGGCGCCGGATTCGCCGATCAGGCCGAGCACCTTGCCCTTTTCCAGCTTCAGCGAGACGTCGTGGACAAGCGTGATGGTCCTCGGCGCCTCGCCTGGCGGGTAGACAGTCGCTTCGATRCGCAGATTGCGGATGTCGAGGAGAGGGGTGGACTTCGCTTTGCCGTCAGCCATCAGCCGCGTCCTCCCTTCAGACTGGTCGTGCGGTTGARCACCCAGTCGGCGACGAGATTGACCGAGATCGCCAGCGCCGCGATCGCCGCGGCCGGGATGAGCGCCGCCGGAATGCCGAAGACGATACCGTCCTTGTTCTCCTTCACCATGCCGCCCCAGTCTGAATCCGGCGGCTGCACGCCGAGGCCGAGGAAGGAAAGTGTCGACAGGAAAAGCACGGCATAGATGAAGCGCAGGCCGAGTTCGGAGACCAGCGGCGACAGCGCATTGGGCAGGATCTCGCGGAAGATGATCCAGCCGCTGCCTTCGCCGCGCAGTTTGGCGGCCTCGACATAGTCCATGACGTTGATGTCGACGGCGACCGCGCGCGAGAGGCGGTAGACGCGCGTCGAATCAAGGATGCCCATGACCAGGATCAGCGTCACCAGGTTGGACGGCAGGACAGACAGAACGACCAGGCCCATGATCAGGGTCGGTATCGACATCAGGAGGTCGACGAGGCGGGACAGGATCGTGTCGAACCAGCCGCCGAAAACGGCCGCGGAGAAGCCCAGGATGGCGCCCAGAGAGAAGGACAGCGCAGTCGCCAGCACCGCGATGAACAGCGTGATGCGGGCGCCATAGATCATGCGCGACAAGAGATCGCGGCCGAGATTGTCGGTGCCCAGCCAGTGCAATGATGACATCGGCTCCMAGGGAACGTCGCTGACGATCTCTGCATTGCCGTGCGGGGCGATCCATGGCGCGAAGATCGCCGCCAGCACAAAGAGCGTCGTCAGCACAATGCCGATCAGCGCCGCGATGGGGATGCGTCCGATGTCGAGCATATCGCCGCCCCCTTACTTCGGATGCCTGAGCCGCGGATTGGCAATGATCGCCGCAATGTCCGCGATGATGTTGAGGCTGATATAGACGGCCGCAAAGATCAGGCCGACCGCTTGCACCACGGGCACGTCGCGCTTGGTGACATGGTCGACGAGGTATTGGCCCATGCCCGGGTAGACGAAGATCACTTCGACGACCACGACGCCCACCACGAGATAGGCGAGGTTGAGCATGACGACATTGATGATCGGCGCGATCGCGTTCGGGAAGGCATGCTTGCGGATCACCGCAAAGGCTGAAAGGCCCTTGAGTTCCGCCGTCTCGACATAGGCCGACTGCATGACGTTGAGGATCGCCGCGCGCGTCATGCGCATCATGTGGGCGAGCACCACCAATGTCAGTGCCRCCGCCGGCAGCGCGATCGCCTGCAAGCGTTCTCCGAAAGACATTCCGTCATAAACGGTCGAGATGGCGGGGAACCATTGATGCTGGACCGCGAAGTAGAAGACCAGCAGGTASCCGATGAAGAATTCTGGGAACGAGGTCGAGGCGAGCGCCACGCCGGAGATCAGCTTGTCGACCCAACCATTGCGGTAGCGCACCGCGATCAGTCCAAGCGTGATCGCCAGCGGAATGGCAACGATCGCCGCCCAGAAGGCCAGGAACAGCGTGTTCCACAGCCGTTCCTTGATAGATGTCGCTATGTCCTGCCCRCTCGACATGGCAGTGCCGAGGTTGCCGGTGAGCACGCCGCCCAGCCAATGGAAGTAGCGGAAATAGGCAGGCTGATTGAGCCCGAGCTGCTCGCGCAGGTTGGCCAGCGACTCCGGCGTGGCCGACTGTCCGAGAATGGCTTGCGCGACGTCGCCGGGCAGGATCTGGGTGCCGGCGAAGATCAGGACCGAAACGGCCAGCAGAAGGAGGATGCCCAGCGCAATGCGCTGGGCCACCAGTTTCACGATGGGCGAGGACATCTCCGCAAGGCCGTGCTCAGGCTTCGAGCCAGCACTTCGCCAAAGCGTAGCCGTTGCACAGCTCCTGGTGCGGATCCTCCACCCAGCCGGCGACCTTCGGTCCCGTGGCGTCGATGAACTGGTTGAACATCGGCAGGATCAGGCCGCCCTCGTCGCGCACCATGACGGCCATGTCATGGTACATCTGCTTGCGCTTGCCCTCGTCGAGCTCGGCGCGCGCCGCCAGCACCATCTTGTCGAAATCCGGGCGCTTGAAGCGCGTGTCGTTCCAGTCGGCGCTCGACAGATAGGCGGTCGAGTACATCTGGTCCTGGGTCGAGCGGCCGCCCCAATAGGAGGCGCAGAAGGGCTGYTTGTTCCAGACCTCGTTCCAGTAGCCGTCGCCAGGCTCACGCTTGATCTCCAACTTGATGCCGGCCTTTGCGGCGCTCTGCTGATAGAGCTGCGCGGCATCAACAGCGCCCGGGAACGCGACATCCGAGGTCCGGARCAGGATCGATCCATCGTGGCCCGACTTCTTGTAGTGGAACTTGGCCTTGTCGGGATCGTATTTGCGCTGCTCGATCTCGGTGAACAGCGRGTAGGACGCGTTGATCGGGAAGTCGTTGCCGAGCGRGCCGTAGCCGCGCAGCACTTTGCTCAGCATCTCCTCGCGGTCGATTGCCAGCTTCAGCGCCATCCTGAGATCGTTGTTGTCGAACGGCGCCGTGTTGCAATGCATGATGAACACGTAGTGGCCGGGACCGGAGTGGTTGCGGATAGTGACGCCCGGCACGCGCTTGATCAGGTCGACGATCTTCGGCTCGACGCGGTTGATCATGTTGACCTGGCCGCCCTGYAGCGCCGCCGTGCGCGCCGTCGCGTCGTTGATGACGACGACTTCGATCTGGTCGRCATGACCCATCTTGTCGCCCTGCCAGTAATTGGCGAAGCGCTCGCCGACATGACGCACGCCGGGCTCGTTGACCTTGACCTTGTAGGGGCCGGCGCCGATGCCGGCATCGGGCTTGTCCTTGCCGCCGTTCGGCTGGACGATCAGGTGATAATCGCTGAGGAGGTACGGAAGGTCGGCGTTCGGCTCCTTGAGCGTCAGCACGACTTCCTTGCCGTTGACCTTGATGGTGTCGATGCCCTTCATGTAGCCCAGCGCGCCGGACTTGGACTTCTCGTCCGAGTGACGTTCGAGCGTCGCGGCGACGTCTTCGGCGGTGACCGTCTTGCCGTTGTGGAATTCGATGCCGTCGCGGATCTTCAGCGTCCAGACCTTGGCGTCCTTGGACGAGCCGATCTCTTCGGCRATGCGGTTCTCGAGCTTGCCGTCGGGGGAAAGCTCGACGATCATTTCGCCCCAGCATTTGCCGAAGGCGAACGGCACCTGCGTCATCATCAGTGCCGGGTCGAGGCTGTTGGTGGATTCACCACCGACCAGGCCGGCCTTAAGTATCCCGCCCTTGACCGGGCCGGCGGCGCGGGCAGCACTGGCAAGCAACGAGTTGGCGAAGGGTGCGGCGACGCCGAGCGCTGCTGCGCGGCCGAGGAAGTCGCGGCGGCTGAGCTTGCCGGACGCGACGCGGCGGCTGAGATAGTCCAGTTCGTTTGTCATTATGGTTCCTCACTCTGATGGTCCGACCTTATGGTCGTTTCTGCTTGTTGGAGGAGATAATGACCGCAACGGAAACCCGTAAGCAAGACCGAATGCGACATGCCGTGGCGTAAATGGCACGTCGCATTTGGACCAATCTTGCCAGCGCTTACACGAGGGCGCGCGGAATCGTCTGCTCGAAGTCGCGCTCGAAGACGAGATTTTCGCCCTCATAGGCCTCGATTCTGGCGCTGAGGATGAAATTTTGCGCGTCTGAGCGCATGTCGGAAAAAGTCTCGGTCCGTACCGACCATTCATTTCGCGAAAAGGTCTGCGTCCAATGGATGCGGCCTGTGGCCGAAATTGGATCGTCGGGATGGATCGCCCATGTCTCGCGGACGATACTGCCATGGACGAGCCCGTGCTCCAGGTCGCGCACCTCGCCGAAATCGTCCGTAATGGAAAGCGTGACGACGCCGGTCTTATCGTTGCGGTCGACATGGCGTTCGGAATTGGTGGRCCTGAGCGTCTCGGTTGCCCAGGGCGTGGYGGCTTCCGGTTCAGGGAAGGAAACCTCGTCGCCCTTGGCCGGCGGGCGCAGTGGCAGCCTGACCGTCGCCTCGGACAGCTTGAGCGTCACCGGCTCCGGYGAGGGCCAGATCATCGGCCAATAGGCGTTCGAGATGGCAACGCGCAGCCGATGGCCGGCCGGYACCCGGTAGGCGCACTGGTCGAGCACGACGCGCGCCGAATCGATCTCGCCCGGCACCAGCGCTTCCGGGAATTCATGCGAGTTGCGATGCGTGAGGTTGAGCACGCCATAGGAGATTAGTTCCGAGGCGCCGTCTGGATGTACGTCGCAGAGCCGCACCGCGATGTTGGCCTGGCGGCAGTCCGAGGCAAGGCGTACCTCGACCTCCGGCGCGCCGACGATGTCGATCGCCTCCTCGAGCTCCTCCTGGTCGAAGCACACCGAAAGCGCGTCGTCGGGGCGCTGGTCGCCCGGCAGTTCCGGTCCGAAGGTGAAAGGAAAATACTCGCCGCCGGCGAGCCCGCAATTTTGCGGCGTGGCCACGATCGAAGGCTTGGCGCCTTCGGCCAGCAGGTCGATCGTCTCGATCTTGACGTTGGGCGACGGCCATTCCTGTTCGGCGATCCAGCGGCCCGGCCGCTCCGGGTGCCAGCGGGCCGGGCGCACGCTGTCCATCACATAGGCGCGGTAGTCCGGGTCGGCCTCGACGCCGGTCGCCGCGCCCTTCAGCCAGCGGTCCCACCAGCGCAGCGCTTCCTGCAGGAAGCCGATGGCCGGATTGGGCGCCGCGTAGTGCGGGTATTTGTGGATCCAGGGGCCGACAATGCCTTTGACCGGCGACTGGATGTTGGTGACGAGATGCGAGATCGTGTTGCGGTAGCCGTCATGCCAGCCGCCGWTCGACAGGACGGCCGCATGAACAGCCGAAAAATCCTCGCAGATCGAGCCGCGCTTCCAATAGGCGTCGCGGTGCTGGTGGCTGAGCCACAGCGGCGCGAGAAAGGGCTGGTTCTCCAGCCTGTTGAGCCAAAGGTCGCGCCAGCGATTGYCGCCGGCGATCAGCGGATCCGGCGGCCGCGACGAATAGGAGAGCATCGTCGAGGCCCAGCCGAAATTTTCCAACAGCAGGCAGCCGCCCTTGTAGTGGATGTCGTCGGCATAGCGGTCGACGGTCGAGCACAGGCTGATCACCGCCTTCAGCGCCGGCGGCTGCTTGGCCGCCACCTGCAGGCAGTTGAAGCCGCCCCAGGAGATGCCCATCATGCCGACATTGCCGTTGCACCAGGGCTGCGCGGCCGCCCAGGCGATGACGTCGCAGGCGTCCTGCAATTCCTGCTCGGAATATTCATCGTCCATCAGCCCTTCGGAATCGCCATTGYCGCGCATGTCGACGCGGATCGAGGCATAGCCGTGGCCGGCGAAATAGGGATGCGTCAGCTGATCGCGGAAGATGGTGCCGTCGCGCTTGCGGTAGGGCAGATGCTCGAGGATCGCCGGCACCGGATTGTCGGCGGCATCTTCCGGCATCCATATGCGCGCCGACAGCCGGCAGCCATCCGGCATGACGATGCCCATGTCGGGAAATTCGACGACCTTGCGGGGGAATTCTGTGACGGTTTTCATGGGCCGCATAACGCCCTGCCGGCACGCGACTTTCAATCGCTATTCGCGACCTGGCGCAGCGAATTATGCGACCTGGGCCGCTAGCGCCCGTGTCCTAGGTTTGCGCTGCCCCCTCACCCTTACCCCCTTTCCGTGAAGAACGGGGAGAGGGGGCGCCGGCGCTTGAGCTAGTCCCTTCTCCCCGTTCTTCACGGGGAGAAGGTGCCGGYAGGCGGATGAGGGGYAGAGCCAGCCTCGACAGTTCGTTRCAGCCAAGACGGGAAATCTTGTCCRACTACGTGCTTGRYCTTCAATTCAACGGGATGTCGTTCTCAGCCTTGCTGGCCTGGTAGGTGCCGGAAAGCTCGTCGTAGCGCGCGGAGATCTTTCCAATGCGCGCTTCCAGCCGGTCGCGTTCCGCTTCCGGCAAAGCGCGCACCAGCCTGCGGATCGAAAAACTCTTCCAATAGGCGTTCTCGGCATTGTAGCCGCCGGGGTCGAGGGTGAAGACCTCTTTCAGGATCTTCAGATCATGCGGGATGGCGAAAGAGTCACGTGAATCCTCGTGGCTGAAGAGGTAGTAGAAATTGTCGAAGCCAGTCCAGGTGATCGCCGACAGGCAGAGCGAGCAGGGCTCGTGCGTGGCCAGGAACAGCGCATCCTTGGTGTCGACGCRCTCGGCTTTCGGCATTTCGTAGAAACGCTTCAGGCAATGCACTTCRCCATGCCAGAGCGGATTTTCGATCTCGTTGTTGGTCTCGGCGAGAACCAGCGACCGGTCCTCCTTCCTCAGGATCGCCGCGCCGAACAGCTTGTTGCCATGGGCTACGCCTTCGGCGGTCTTCGGCACGATGTCGTGCTCGATCACGTCGAGCAGGCGGTCGATCAGCGAAATGTCGGTCATTGGAAAATCGTAAGCGTTCAGGGAAGATGGATCTCGTAGGGATGCGAGAAGTAGCATTCTTCGAGGTTGGAGCCGTCGCYGCCGCGGTCGACAATCAGGAAATCCTGCTCCTCGCCGATCGGCGTCAGCACGCCGTGCCAGAGGTTGCGGCGATAGTTGATGCCCTGTCCGGGCGCGGTGATGAAGGCGTGCGGCTCGCCCGGACCGTCCTTGGTGTCATGGCAGACGACGACCAGGAACGGGCGCGGCGACAGCGGAATGAAGGCCTGGCTGCCGAGCGGATRGCGCTCGACCATGGTGAGCTTCAGCGGCATCTCGTAGGGCGTGCCGCGCACCATCGAGATCAGCACGCGCGCATTCGGCCCGGCGGCTTCGGCGGTGGCAAGGTCGTGGTAGCGCATCGCCTTGCCGCCGTTGATCGGGTAGCGGTTGTCACCGCTCATGTCGATGACGTCGCCGAAAGGCGCGAAGCTCTCRCGGGTCAGCTGTTGGGCGACGATGYGGGTCACCGCGCGCGACCCCCGATGCCGGCGCCRCCAAGCTTGGCGTGCCGGTTGACGTCCTTGTAGAGCAGGTAGCGGAAGTTGGCGGGGCCGCCTGCATAGCAGGCCTGCGGGCAGAAGGCGCGCAGCCACATGAAGTCGCCCGCCTCGACCTCGACCCAGTCCTGGTTCAGGCGGTAGACGGCCTTGCCTTCGAGCACATAGAGCCCGTGCTCCATGACATGCGTCTCGGCAAAGGGAATGACCGCGCCGGGCTTGAGCGTGACGATCGTGACATGCATGTCGTGGCGCATGTCGGCCGGGTCGACGAAGCGCGTCGTCGCCCAGCGGCCCTCGGTGCCCGGCATCGGGCTCGGCTCGATCTGCTGCTCGTTGGCGAAGAAGGCTTCCGGCATGTCGAGGCCGTCGACGGCCTCATAGGCCTTGCGGATCCAGTGGAAGCGGACAGCCGCATCGCTTTGGTTGCGCACCGTCCAGCCGCTTGCCGGCGGCAGGAAGGCAAAGYCGCCGGGGGCAAGCACATGCTTTGTGCCGGCAAGCGAGACGGTGAGTTCGCCCTCGACCACGAACAGCACGCCCTCGGCGCCGGCGTCGAGCTCCGGCCGGTCGCTGCCGCCGCCGGGCAGAACCTCGACGATGTACTGCGAGAACGTTTCGGCGAAACCCGAGAGCGGCCTTGCGATAATCCAGGCCCGTGTCTTGTCCCAGAAGGGCAAGGGGCTGGTGACGATGTCCTGCATCACGCCCTTGGGAATGACGGCATAGGCCTCCGTGAAGACGGCGCGGCCGGTCAAAAGCTCCATCTGGCCGGGATGGCCCCCATGCGGCGCATAGTAGGTTCGCTCGGCCATTTTCATCATATCCATATGTTGAAGCCTATTGTGGAAGCATATCTCTCAGTCGAAGCAGCGCGATGCGCTCGACCTGTTTGYAGGCAGTCTCGAATTCGGTGCTGCGGCTGTTGCCGATGCGCGCTTCGAACTCCGCCATGATCTCGTCCTTGCTCTTGCCCCTGACCGCGATGATGAAGGGGAAGCCGAAAGTGGTGACGTAGGCGGCGTTGAGCTTCGAGAACAGCTCGCGCTCCTTGTCGGTCAGCGCGTCGAGCCCGGCGGAAGCCTGTTCCTTGGCCGATTCCGGCGTCAAGCGCTTGGCTGCCGCCAGCTTGCCGGCGAGGTCCGGATGGGCGTTGAGCACGGAAAGACGCTCGGCCTCCGTCGCCGCGCGGAAGACGCGGYAGAGCGCGTTGTGCAGGCCGCCGGCGCTGTCATGCGCCGGGCCGAGTTCCAGTTCATAGGCGCGCTCGGCGATCCAGGGCGAGTGCTCGAAGACGCCGCCGAACGCGTGCACGAAGGCCTCGAACTCCATCCGCGACGGACGCAGCGCCGGCGCCTGGTAGGGATGCGTCTCGCGCCAATGGCGGGCGATGTCGATACGCCGCGTCAGCCAGACCTTGTCATGCGACTTCACATAGTCGACGAAGCGCTTCAGCGCCGCCACGCGGCCGGGACGGCCGACCAGCCGGCAGTGCAGGCCGATATTCATCATGCGCGGCCGCCCCGCCTTGCCCTCGGCATAGAGCGTGTCGAAGCTATCCTTCAGATAGGCGAAGAACTGGTCGCCCGAGTTGAAGCCCTGCGGCGTCGCAAAGCGCATGTCGTTCGCATCGAGCGTGTAGGGGATGATGAGCTGCGGCTTCTCCACCCCGTCGCGATCGAACCAATAGGGCAGTTCGTCGTCATAGGTGTCGGAGACGTATTCGAAGCCGCCTTCCTCGGCGACCAGCCGCACCGTGTTGACCGAGGTGCGGCCGGTGTACCAGCCGGTCGGGCGCGCGCCGGTCACTTCGTAATGCAGCCGGATCGTCTCTTCGAGGTCGCGCCGCTCGTCCTCGGCGCTATGGTCGCGATAGTCGATCCATTTCAGCCCGTGCGAGGCGATCTCCCAGCCGGCCTCCTGCATGGCGACGACCTGGTCGGGCGAACGTGCCAGYGCGGTGGCGACGCCGTAGCAGGTCACCGGCACCTGGGCTTCAGTGAACAGCCGGTAGAGCCGCCAGAAGCCGGCCCGGGCGCCATATTCGTAAATCGATTCCATGTTCCAGTGGCGCTGGCCCAGCCAAGGGGCGGCGCCGACGATCTCGGAGAGGAAGGCCTCGGACGCCTTGTCGCCGTGCAGCACACAGTTCTCGCCGCCTTCCTCATAGTTGACGACGAACTGCACCGCGACATACGCGCCGCCGGGCCACTTCGGGTCCGGCGGATTGGCTCCGTAACCGCGCATGTCCCGTTCGTAACGCATGGTCGCTCCTGCCCGATTGTTGAGATGAAGATATCGAAAGGAGTGCGCCAGCATTCCCCCGAAAATTTTTGAAAGTGCTTTTTGCCGCACTCCGCTCGACCGGGACTTATGCATCGCCTTTAATTGGCGCACAATTGACCTGAAAACGTTCGACTGTACCGGYCAATTGAGCTCGTACAGAAATGGGAGGCAGCCAGTGGCAGAAACGTCGAAAGCCGATGGCGGGCGCCTGACGACCCATGTGCTCGACACCGCGACCGGCAGGCCGGCAAAGGGCCTCTCGATCGAGCTTTTCCGTATCGAGCGCCAGAGCCGCACRCATCTCAAGACCGTCACCACCAACGACGACGGCCGCTGCGACGCACCACTGCTTGCGGGCGCCGATTTCCGCACTGGCGAATATGAGCTGGWCTTTGCCGCCGGCGACTATCTGCGCGGGCAGGGCATCAGCCTGYCGCAGCCGGCTTTCCTCGACACCGTGCCGATCCGCTTCGGCATGGCAGAGGAGCGGCACTACCATGTCCCGCTCTTGATTTCGCCCTACGGCTACTCGACCTATCGCGGGAGTTGAGACATGGCAGACATCAAGACCCGCAGCGAGATACGCTTCATCCTGAACGGTGCAGACGTCGCGCTTGGCGACGTCGCGCCCGACGCAACCCTGCTCGACTGGCTGCGCCTGAACCGGTCGCTGCGCGGTACCAAGGAAGGCTGCGCCGAGGGCGATTGCGGCGCCTGCACGGTGCTGGTCGGCAAGCTGTCGGCCGAAGGCTTGGTCTATGAAAGCGTCAACGCCTGCATCCGCTTCATAGGCTCGCTCGACGGCACGCATGTCGTCACCATCGAGCATCTACGCGGCAATGACGAACAGCTGCACCCCGTGCAGCAGGCGATGGTCGATTTCCACGGCTCGCAATGCGGCTTCTGCACGCCGGGCTTCGTCATGTCGCTCTACGCGCTCTGGATGAGGACGCCCAGCCCCTCCAATGCGGCGATCGAAAAGGCGCTGCAGGGAAACCTCTGCCGCTGCACCGGCTATGAGGCGATCATGCGCGCCGCGCGAGCCGTTTCGAGCTACGGCACGGTTGTCAACGATCCGCTGGCGGTGGAGCGCAAGGACATCACCGCMCGGCTGGAAGCGCTGCGCGACGGCGCCAGGGTCGAGGTCGGGTCGGGCAAGACGCGGCTGATCRTGCCGGCCGATGTCGACGATTTCGCGGCCCTGCTCGAAAGGGAGCCCGGCGCCACCATCGTCGCCGGCTCGACCGATGTCGGGCTGTGGGTCACCAAGCATATGCGCGACATCTCGCCGGTGATCTTCATCGGCGGCCTCGAAGGTCTGCGCACGATCTCTGAGAGCGACGGGATTATTACCATCGGCGCCGGCGTGACCTACACCGAAGCCTTCGAGACGCTGTCGAAACGCATCCCCCCATTGGGACCGTTGTTTGATCGCCTCGGCGGCGAGCAGGTGCGCAACATGGGCACGATCGGCGGCAACATTGCCAATGGGTCGCCGATCGGCGACACGCCGCCGCCGCTGATCGCGCTCGGCGCGCAACTGACGCTGCGCAAGGGCGAAACACGCCGCACGATCCCGCTCGAAAGCTTCTTCATCGCCTATGGCAAGCAGGACCGCCAGCCCGGCGAATTCGTTGAGGCGGTGCATGTGCCCGTGYCGGCAAAGGGAACGAACTTTGCCGTCTACAAGGTCACCAAGCGCCGCGACGAGGACATCACCGCGACGCTCGGCGCCTTCTATCTGACCCCGGCCGCGGACGGAACCGTGGCCGACATCCGCATCGCCTATGGCGGCATGGCGCCGACGCCGAAGCGCGCCTTTGCCGTCGAGAAGGCGCTGATCGGCAAGGCCTGGAACGAAACGACCGTGGAGGCAGCGATGGCCGAATACGCCAGCGACTTCACGCCGATTACCGACATGCGGGBGACAGCCGAGTACCGGGCGCTGGCGGCGAAGAACCTGCTGCTGCGCTTCTTTATCGAGACGACGGGAACGAAGGTACCGTTTCAAGTGTCGCGCGATGAGGCGGCCTGAATGCAAGCCAAGGCGAGAAAACAGACAGGCAAACGGCCGTGGGTAGCGTCCTTCTCCCCGTTCACGGGCAGAAGATGCCGGCAGGCAAATGAGGGGCGGCGCCATCGTCGGCGGCTTCTGGCAAATTCGTCAACGTCAGCGCTGCCCCTCATCCGGCCCTTCGGGCCACCTTCTCCCCGTGAACGGGGAGAAGGGAAGGAGGCTGAATGAACAAGCACGCCACTCCCAATCTCAAGGCAGAAAAGATCGTTGGCGGCGTCGCCACCGAACAGCGGCACGATTCCGCGCACAAGCATGTCAGCGGCACCGCCGTCTATATCGACGACATGCCGGAGCCGGCCGGCACGCTGCACATCGGCCTCGGCCTGTCCAAGGTCGCGCACGGCATCTTGAAGAGCGTCGACTTGTCCGCGGTGCGCTCGGCACCCGGCGTGGTCGATGTGCTGACCTACGCCGACGTGCCCGGCGAGAACGATGTCTCGYCGAGCAACATGCATGACGATCCGCTGTTTGCCGAAGGCAAGGTGCAATTCTATGGCCAGCCGATCTTCGCCGTGGTCGCCAACACGCGCGAGGAAGCGCGCCGCGCGGCGCGCCTCGCCAGGATCGAGTACGACGAGCTTCCGGCCGTGATCGACATCTGGGACCTCGACCCAGTCAAGGACAAGCAGGTCACCACGCCGCTGGTCCTGAAACGCGGCGACGCGGCAGCCGCGATCGCGGCGGCGCCTCGCCGCATCAAGAACCGCATGTGGCTGGGCGGCCAGGACCATTTCTATCTCGAGGGCCAGGTGTCGCTCGCCATTCCGGGCGAGGACGACGAGGTGATCGTCTATTGCTCGACGCAAGGTCCGAGCGAGACGCAGCACCTGGTCGCCCACGCGCTCGGCGTGCCGAGCCATGCCGTGACGGTGGAGGTGCGCCGCATGGGCGGCGGCTTCGGCGGCAAGGAGACGCAGGCCAACCAGTGCGCGGCCATCGCCGCCATCGCGGCCAAGAAATTGAACCGCGCGGTCAAGATCAGGCTCGACCGCGACGAGGACATGACCGCCACCGGCAAGCGGCATGATTTCGCTATCGACTATGAAGTCGGCTTCGACGACGAAGGCAACATCCTCGGCGTCGACTTCACCTATGCGCTGCGCTGCGGGTTCTCGGCCGACCTGTCGGGCCCGGTGGGGGACCGCGCGCTCTTCCACTGCGACAACGCCTATTTCTATCCGGCGGTGCACGCGAAATCGGCGCCGCTCTACACCAACRCCGTCTCCAACACCGCTTTCCGCGGCTTTGGCGGCCCGCAGGGCATGATCGGCGCCGAGCGCGTCATCGACGAGGTGRCCTTCGCGGTCGGCAAGGACCCGCTCGAAATCCGCAAGCTGAATTTTTATGATCCGATGGACRCCGTCGGTGAGCGCTGCCTCACGCCCTACCACCAGAGGGTCGAGGACAACATCATCCACCGCATCGTCGCCGAGCTGGAAGAGAGCGCGAATTACGCGCGGCGCCGCCGCGAGATCCAGGCCTTCAACAGCAACAGCCGCTTCATTAAGCGCGGGCTGGCGATGACGCCGGTCAAGTTCGGCATCTCCTTCACCAAGACCGAGGCCAATCAGGCCGGCGCGCTGGTGCATGTCTATGCCGACGGCTCGGTGCACATGAATCATGGCGGCACCGAGATGGGCCAAGGCCTGCACCTGAAGGTGGCGCAGGTCGTCGCCGAGGAGTTCCAGATCGACCTCGACCGGGTCAAGATCACCGCCACCACCACCGCCAAGGTGCCGAACACCTCGCCGACGGCCRCGTCCTCGGGCGCCGACCTCAACGGCATGGCGGCGCAGGACGCCGCCCGGCAGATCCGCAAACGTCTGACCGATTTCGCGGCGGAAAAATACCAGGTTCCGCTCGACCAGATCGTGTTCCTGCCCAATCGCGTGCGCGTCGGCAACCAGGAGGTTTCGTTCAACGACCTGGTCAGGCAGGCCTATATCGCCCGCGTCCAGCTCTCGGCAGCGGGCTTCTACAAGACGCCCAAGATCCACTGGGATCGCAGCAAGGGCCGCGGCCATGCCTTCTACTATTACGCCTATGGCGCGGCCTGCTCGGAAGTTTCGGTCGACACGCTGACCGGCGAATATGTCGTGGAACGCACCGACATCCTGCATGACGTCGGCCGCTCGCTGAACCGGGCGATCGACCTCGGCCAGGTCGAGGGCGGGTTCATCCAGGGCATGGGCTGGCTGACGACCGAAGAGCTCTGGTGGGACAATAGCGGTCGACTGCGCACGCATGCGCCGTCAACCTACAAGATCCCGCTCGCTTCCGATCGGCCGAAGGTCTTCAACGTCAAGCTGACGGACTGGTCGTCGGCTTACGAGCCGACCATCCATCGCTCCAAGGYGGTCGGCGAGCCGCCGCTGCCGCACGGCATGTCGGTGCTGCACGCGCTCTCCGATGCCGTGGCGAGCGTCGCCGGCCACAAGATCTGCCCGCGCCTCGACGCGCCGGCGACGCCGGAACGGGTGCTGATGGCGATTGAGCGGCTGAAGCGGGAAGCGGCAAAGCCGGTCTGAACCGCGCCAAATGTGCAATTCGGGCCGAAAAACCCTATATTTCGGCGACAGGAATGCAGATGAACGCGAAAGTGCAAAGCCTGAAGGCGTTTCTCGGCAAGCCAGGCCGGGTCGCGCTGGTCGAGGTTGCGGCGACGAAGGGATCGACGCCGCGCGAGGCCGGCGCCTTCATGCTTGTCTCGGAATCGGCGATTTTCGGCACCATCGGCGGCGGCCAGCTGGAATATATGGCGATCGACAAGGCGCGGCAGGTTCTGGGCTCCTTACCCTCCCCCTTGTGGGGAGGGTCGGACGACGAAGTCGGCCGGGGTGAGGGTRGCGTCCCCGTACCCCCACCCCGGAAAACAAACGCCGCTTCGCGCCGTCTGCTTTCCGACCCTTCCCACAAGGGGGAGGGTAAAGAGGCGCGCATCCACGTCGACGAAGTCTGCGCCACGCTCGACGTGCCACTCGGACCCGAGATCGGCCAATGCTGCGGCGGTCGCGTCGAGGTGCTGATCCGGCCGGTCGACGCGGCGCTCGAGCAGGAGCTGATCGCCAAGGCCGAGGCCGAGGAGGCGCTTCTGCCGCATGTCTATGTCTTCGGCGGCGGCCATGTCGGCCAGGCGCTGGCCGCGTCGCTGGCGCTCCTGYCCGTCCATGCCGTCGTTGTYGAGACGCGGGCGGATGMGCTAGGCGGAATGCCGGAGGCGATYGAGACGAGATTGACGCCGGTGCCCGAAAGCGTCGTGCGCGAAGCGCCGGCGGGATCGGCCTTCGCCGTCCTCACCCATGATCATGCGCTCGATTTCCTCATCGTCGCCGAGGCGTTGAAGCGCGATGATGCCGCCTATGTCGGCATGATCGGCTCGAAGACCAAGAAGGCGACGTTCAAGAGCTGGTTCCTCAAGTCGGCTGATGGCAGCGAGGCCGAGTTCAAGCGGCTCGTCTCGCCGATCGGCGGCAATGCCGTAAAGGAAAAGCGCCCGCCGGTGATCGCCGCCCTTGCCGCCGCGGAGATCATGACGGCACTGGTGTCGCAAGCCGCCGAGACGTCCGGTTCGGGCGCTCCCAAAAAGGAGATGGCCGGCTGACGCCGGCACCCGCGAGCCCCCAGGCACAAGCCAGCAACAAAAGCCGCAGAGCTATGAATAGCGCTCACAGCTGTTYGTCGCTTTCGTCGTTTCCCAAACCGATCCGGAACGTGTTTTCTGCGCACCTGACGAAGACGAGGCGAGCGACATGGATGTCTTGCGGATAGCGGCATTTTCGGACGGCAACACCGGCGRCAATCCGGCCGGCGTGGTGATTGGCGACGTCCTGCCCGATGTCGCCGAGATGCAGCGCATCGCGGCCGAGGTCGGCTTTTCGGAAACCACCTTCGCCGCGCGTGAAGGCGAAGGCTGGCGCGTCCGCTATTTTTCGCCCGAATCGGAAGTGCCGTTCTGCGGCCATGCCACGATCGCGCTCGGCGCGGCTCTGGTTCGACAGTTCGGCGACGGCGTTTTCAAGCTGATCCTCAACCAGACCAGCATCACCGTCGAAGGCTTTCGCGACGGAACCAATTTTGCCGCTGCCCTGCAGTCGCCGCCGACGCGCAGCCGTCCGGCTTCGTCGCAACTGGTGGGCGAGACGCTTGCGCTGTTCGRCTATCAGCCCGGCGATCTCGACCCGGCCATTCCGCCCGCGCTCATCCACGGCGGCGCCGACSATCTCGTGCTGGCGTTGAAGTCGCGCGCGGCGTTGGCTGCCATGATCTATGATCTGAAAATGGGCCAGGCCTTGATGCGACGCGAAGGGCTGGTCACGATCCTGCTTGCCTATGCCGAAACGCCGCGCCTCTTCCACACGCGCAATCCGTTCGCCTCCGGCGGCGTCTATGAGGATCCGGCGACCGGTGCCGCGACCGCGGCCTTTGCCGGCTATCTGCGCGATCTCGGCTGGCCGCATGGCGGTGCGATCGACGTCGTCCAGGGCGAGGATATGGGTATGCGCTCGCGGCTCCATRCCGACATTCCGCCGGCGCCCGGCAGCTCGATCAGGGTGTCGGGGACGGCCAGGCTGATGGATGCCGGCTGAGGGTCTCGGCCGCGGCCGAAGCCGGCACTTGCCGGCCAGCCCCTATTTGCCGGCCAGAATATCCTTGATCAGCCGCTGGCAGCGGTCGGCCATGAAGTCGAGCAGCAGGCGCACCTTCGGGTCCTGCAGCTTCTTGTGCGGATAGACGGCGGCGAGTTGCACCGGCGTCGGCGGCGTCTTGGCCAGGATCACCTTCAGCCGCTGGTCGCGGATGAACGGCTCTACCTCGAAGCGCGGCTTGTTGATGATGCCGCGCCCCGACAGCGCCCAGCCGGTCAGCACGTCGCCGTCGTCGGTGTCATAGGGCCCGTGCACCTCGAATTTCTGCGTGCCGCTGGGCGTCTGCAGTGTCCAGACATATTCGCGCGTGCYGGCATAGCGCAGCATCAGGCAGTCGTGCTTCTTGCCGATCAGTTCCTGCGGTTCGAGCGGTTCGCCGCGCGCTTCCAGATATTTCGGCGCCGCCACCAGCACGCGCTCGCATTCCATGATGCCGCGCATCCTCAGACTCGAATCCTCGATGATGYCGAGCCGGAAGGCGACATCGATGCCCTCCTTCATGATGTCGACATTGTGGTCGGAGAGCCTGAGCCGCACCTCGATGTCGGGATATTTGTCGTGGAAGTCCGGAATGCCGGAGGCGATCAGCCGCCGGCCAAGCCCGAGCGGCGCCGTCACCTTGATCGTGCCGCGCGGCTGGCCGGAGAGTGCGGCGACAGCGGCCTCCGCCTCGGTGATCGCCTCCAGCACATGCTTGGCCCCAGTATAGAATACCGTGCCGTGCTCGGTCGGCATCRACTGCCTTGTCGTGCGGTTGAACAGCCGCACGCCAAGATGCTTTTCCAGCTCCTTGATCCGGTTGGAGGCGACCGCCRGCGAAATGCGCATGTCGCGGYCGGCGGCCGACAGATTGCCGAGCTCGACGACACGGACGAAGACGGCGATGTTGTCGAGATAGGCCATGCGGCTTCGTGGCTCTTAAACGGCTGCGTGCAGTGAGCCTAGTATTTTCCATTTTTTTTTGAAAGTCATCGCGCGCCTCGCCCCTTTTCGTTTCGGCGCCAGCCCGTAAAGTCGTGTGATCGGCAGGGACGAGTTCCCAAGGGCGACAAGAATGACGGATTTTGCGATTTTCTGGGACTGGCTGAGTTTTGCCGTCCGCTGGCTGCATGTCATCACCGGCATCGCCTGGATCGGCTCGTCCTTCTATTTCGTCGCCCTCGACCTGGGGCTGCGCCAGCGTCCCGGACTGCCCGCCGGCGCCTTCGGCGAGGAATGGCAGGTGCATGGCGGCGGCTTCTATCACATCCAGAAATATCTGGTGGCGCCGGCCGAGATGCCGGAGCACCTGACCTGGTTCAAATGGGAATCCTACGCCACCTGGCTGTCGGGTTTCGCCATGCTGTGCGTGGTCTACTATGCCGGCGCCAACCTGTTCCTGATCGACCCCAACGTGCTCAACGTCTCCGTGCCGGTCGGCATCCTGATGTCGCTGGCAACCATCGGTGTCGGCTGGATCGTCTACGATCTTCTCTRCCGCTCGCCGCTCGGTAAAAGCGACACGGGCCTGATGCTGGTGCTTTACTGCGTGCTGGTGTTCATCGCCTGGGGGCTCACGCACCTCTTCACCGGCCGTGCCGCTTTCCTGCATCTCGGCGCCATCACGGCCACGATCATGTCGGCCAACGTCTTCATGGTCATCATCCCCAACCAGAAGATCGTCGTCGCCGATCTGATCGCCGGCCGCAAGCCCGATCCGAAATATGGCAAGATCGCCAAGCAGCGCTCGCTGCACAACAACTACCTGACCTTGCCGGTGCTGTTCCTGATGCTGTCGAACCACTATCCGCTGGCTTTCGGCACGCAGTTCAACTGGGTCATCGCCTCGCTGGTCTTCATCATCGGCGTGCTGATCCGGCACTATTTCAACACGGTGCACGCCCGCAAGGGCAACCCGACCTGGACCTGGCTCGGCGCCGCCGTCCTCTTCCTGATCATCATTTGGCTGTCGACCGTGCCGAAGGTGCTGACCGGCGAGCCGAAGACCTCCGCCGCCTCGGCCGCCGCCCAGGTCTACATGGCTTCGGCCCACTTCCCCGCCGTGCGCGATACGGTGCTCGGCCGCTGCTCGATGTGCCATGCCGAGGAGCCCGTCTATGAAGGTATCTATCATGCGCCGAAGGGTGTGATGCTCGACACCGACCAGCGCATTGCCGAGCATGCCCGCGAGATCTATCTGCAGGCTGGWCGGGCGCATGCCATGCCGCCCGCCAATGTCACCCAGATAACCGACCAGGAACGCGCCCTTTTGGTGGCCTGGTTCGAAGGCGCCGGAAAGTAAGCATGACCCTGAAGCTCCTGCGTGGCCGCACGCTCTCCTTCCTGCGTTGGCCCGAAACCATCGACGACCATGCCGCCTGGCGCTACGAGGAGGACGGCGGGCTGCTGGTCGATGGCGGTAAGATCGTTGCCGCAGGCCCCTATGCCGAGGTTTCAAAGCGCGCCGGCGCGGGCATCGAGACGATCGACCATCGTCCGCATCTCATCCTGCCGGGCTTCATCGATGCGCATGTGCATGCCCCGCAGATGCAGGTCATCGCTTCCTATGGCGCCGAGCTGCTCGAGTGGTTGAACAAATATACCTTCCCCGAAGAAACCAAGTTCCAGAATRCACAGCACGGCCGCCGCATCGCCAGGCTGTTCCTCGACGAGATGCTGCGCCACGGCACGACGACGGTCGCCGCCTATTGTTCGGTGCACAAGGCTTCCGCCGAAGCCTTCTTCGCCGAGTCGCATGACCGCAACATGCTCAACATCGCCGGCAAGGTGATGATGGACCGCAACGCGYCGGACGGCGTGCTCGACACGCCGCAGACCGGCTATGACGACACCAAGGCGTTGATCGCCGAATGGCACGGCAAGGGCCGCCAGCTCTATGCCATCACGCCACGCTTCGCGATCACCTCCTCGCCMGAGCAGATGGAGATGGCCGGCGCGCTCTGCCGCGAGCATCCCGACCTCCATATGCAGACGCATCTGTCGGAAAACCACGCCGAGATCGCTTTCACCCAGGAGCTCTATCCCTGGTCGTGCGACTACACCGATATCTATGAGCGTTACGGCCTGCTGGGGAAAAAGAGCCTGTTCGGCCACTGCATCCACCTTTCGGAGCGCGAGGCCGATGCGCTGTCGCAGTCGGGCTCAGTGGCGGTGTTCTGCCCAACCTCCAACCTATTCCTCGGCTCCGGCCTGTTCGACTACCAGCGCTACCGCGGGCGCGAGAGGCCGCTCCGGATCGCCGCAGCGACCGATGTCGGCGGCGGCACCAACTATTCGATGCTGCGCACCATGGACGAGGGCTACAAGGTGATCGCGCTGAACGGCGAGAAGCTCAACCCGTACCAGTCCTTCTGGCAGCTGACTCGCGGCAATGCCGAGGCGCTGTCGGTGGCCGACAAGGTCGGCACGCTGGACGAAGGCACCGACGCCGACATCGTTGTGCTCGACGCCCATGYCACGCCGGCAATGYGGCTCAGGATGGAGACCGTCGAGACGYTGGCCGAGGAGCTCTTCCTGCTGCAGACGCTGGGCGACGACCGCGCCGTCCGCGAGGTCTATGTGGCTGGCCGGCCGGCGAAGAGCGCGATTGCCGCATAGCATCCGCACACGCTCGGGCTTGACCCGGCGTCAGCCATCGGCCAAAGCGTGCTTCGACATTGACAGGGGAACGCTATGGCTGCCGCCGACGACATCGCTCTGATCAAGAAACAGGAAGCCGCGCTGGTCTTCCCGGCCTTCGACGAGGCCACARCCTTCGAGATCGGTTCCTCGATCAGGGACCGGGCCCTCAAGGAAGACCTGCCGATCATCGTCGACATCAGGACCTTCGACCGCCCRCTGTTCTATGCCGCGATGCCGGGTTCGAATGCCTCCAACCCGGACTGGGCGCGGCGCAAGATCAATGTCGTGAAGCGCTATCTCACGAGCACCTACCGTATGGTGCTGGAACAGCAGCGGCCCGACCGCACCTTCAAGGTCGGCGAGGGTCTGGACATTGCCGATTATGTGCTTGCCGGCGGTGGCTTTCCGGTCACCGTGAAGGGCGCGGGCGTGGTCGGCGTCATCGCGGTCTCGGGCCTGCCGGAGCGCGAGGACCACGGCGTCGTGGTCGAWGCGCTCTGCGCTCATCTCGGCGCTGATCGGAAGCAATTGGCGCTGCCTCCGGAAGACAATTCGTGACGTTGGCGCTGCCCCTCATCCGCCTACCGGCACCTTCTCCCCGTGAAGGACGGGGAGAAGCGATCTGCTCCGACGTTGGTGACCCCCTCTCCCCGTTCTTACGAGGAGAGGGTAAGGGTGAGGGGCAGCGCCCACGTTCGCTCAGTTCAAAAACCGCCGATGGCGGCCAAGGATGACCGTGCTCGATCCCAAATCCTTCCTCACCGCGATCTTCAACGCCGCCGTCGCTGCCGCCGATCCGGAAAAGACGATCCGCAACCATTTGCCCGCCAAGCCGAAGGGCCGCACCATCGTCATCGGCGCCGGCAAGGGCTCGGCGCAGATGGCGGCAGCCTTCGAGAAGGTCTGGGACGGTCCGATCGACGGACTGGTCGTCACCCGCTACGGCTATGGCGCCAAATGCGAGCGCATCGAGATCATCGAGGCTGCGCACCCGGTGCCGGATGCCGCCGGCCTCGAGGCTTCGCGTCGGCTGCTGGAGAAGGTGCGCGGCTTGAGCGCCGACGATCTGGTCGTGGCGCTGATCTCCGGTGGCGGTTCGGCACTGCTGCCCTCTCCGGCCGACGGCCTCACGCTCGCCGACGAGATCGCCGTCAATGAGGCGCTGCTCGCGTCCGGCGCGCCGATCGCGGCGATGAACACCATCCGCACGCATGTCTCGACCATCAAGGGCGGCCGGCTTGCTGCTGCCGCCCACCCGGCCAAAGTGGTGTCGCTGATCGTCTCCGACATCCCCGGCGACAATCCAGCCCTGGTTGCTTCAGGCCCGACCGTCCCCGACAGCGGCAGCCGCGAGGATGCGCTGGCGGCGATCGCTGCCTACAACATGAAGCTCCCGGCTGCGGTGATGACCCATATCAAATCGCCTGCCGCAGACGCGCCGCGTCCGGACGATCCGCGCTTTGCCGGCAATGAGGTGCAGGTGATCGCCTCGGCCGCCGTGTCGCTCGAAGCAGCCGCAGCCGAGGCGAAGCGGCATGGCGTCGAAGCCGTCATCCTGTCGGATTCGATCGAGGGCGAGGCGCGCGAAGTCGGCGGAGTCCACGCCGCGATTGCCCGCGAGGTGGCGACCCGCAATCGCCCCTTCGCCAAGCCGGTGCTGATCCTCTCCGGCGGCGAGACGACAGTAACATTGAGGGCAAAAGGCAAAGGCGGCCGCAACTCCGAATTCCTGCTCGCTTTCGCCATCGGTATCGATGGCGTCAACGGCATTCACGCTCTCGCCGCCGATACCGACGGCATCGACGGCTCGGAGAACAATGYCGGCGCCTTCGCCGACGGCTCGACGGTTTCGCGCATGCGTGCCGCCGGCGTCGATGCGAAGGCGATGCTTGYCGGCAACAATGCCTGGACGGCGTTCAACGCGGTCGGGGATCTGTTCGTCCCGGGTCCSACAGGGACGAATGTCAATGACCTGCGTGCAATTTTCGTCCGTTAAGTGCATCGCATCAGAAACAGATTCAGGCGATGCGCTTTAGAAGACACCCTTCAAGCGTAGCGCTGCCCCTCATCCGCCTGCCGGCACCTTCTCCCCGTATAGTGACGAGGAGAAGGAGGCTGATCGTGCGCCGGCCCTCGGTGTCTCAATGTTGGCGATTGGCGAAACCATCAATGACGGCGTCTTTCTCCCCGTCACTATACGGGGAGAAATGCCGGGCGGGGCAATGAGGGGCAGCGCGAACCCAGGCCATTGATCGACACGTTGCAAGAGCTTGTTTCAACGCGACGCACACGAGCCGATTGATCACCCTGTCATCAGCTGCTTCACCTTCCTCATATCCTTGAGGAAACGCTCGCGCTCGGCGTCTTTGTCCTCCTGTTCGCGGATGCGCAGGATAAGCGACGGGTGGATGGTGATGAACACGCGCAGCCCGTCATCGCGCTCGATCACCTCGCCGCGTCTCTTCAACACCGGCACTGCTTTGCCAAGCAAGGACTGCGCCGCCGTCGAGCCAAGCGCAACGGCAAGACGAGGCTCGATCCGGCCGATCTCCTTGTCCAGCCACCACCGGCAGGCCTGAACCTCGCCGGCATTGGRCTTTGAATGGATGCGCCGCTTGYCGCGCGGTTCGAATTTGAAATGCTTCACCGCGTTTGTGACATAGACCTTCCGTCGGTCGACGTCGGCATCTTCCAGCGTGGCGTCGARCATCCTCCCCGCCGGGCCGACAAAAGGCTTGCCGGCCCGATCCTCCTGGTCTCCCGGCTGTTCGCCGACGAAGATCACCTCGGCGTCCTCCRGCCCTTCGCCGAAAACCGTCTGCGTCGCATTGCGCCATAGTGGGCAGCGACGGCAACCCGTCGCCTCATCGCGCAACTCGCTGATCGGCGCTGCGTCGTCCGGAGGCGACTCAGCGCCTGCCGCCCGAGTGCGCCTGCCGGAAATCGTCGTGTCATGCGGGGTCGTGCCTGCCATCGTCCTTCCTCGTCCGCTTCGATGTTGAATGGGCGAGATTGTCGATGGTTCCTGCAGCCGCCTCACACCTCGTGCAGATAGAGGTGGTAATCCAGCTCGCTGACGGTGCGGGCGACGCGCAGATATTCCGCCTGCTTGGTCGCCACGAAGGTCCGATGCAGGTCGGGGCCGAGCGCCGATTTCAGGAAATCCGAAGTCCTGGCGGCCTCGATCGCGGTGCGCCAGTCGGTCGGCATGCTCGATTTTTCCGTTGCCTGCTCGTAACCGTTTCCGGTCGTCTCCGCGCCGGGATCCAGTCCCTCGTCGAGCCCCTTCACGATCCCCGCCAGCACCGTCGCCGCCACCAGATAGGGATTGGCGTCGACGCCGGACGGCCGGTGCTCGATGCGGCGGTTTTTGGCGTCGCCCGCGGGCACGCGCAGCGCCACCGAGCGGTTGTTGACGCCCCAGGTCGGCGCCACCGGCGCATAGGATTGCGAGACGAAGCGCCGCCACGAATTGGCATGCGGCGCGAACACCAGCATCGATTCCGCCATGGTGTGGATCAGGCCGCCAAGCGCATTGAGCAGCTTTGGCGACCATTTTTCGCCGGCGGCTTCGGTGAAGACGTTTCGGCCGCCATCGTCCTGCAGCGAGACGTGGAAGTGCATGCCCGAGCCGGCATAGGTCTCGATCGGCTTCGCCATGAAGCAGGCGGTGACGCCGTGCCGGCGCGCCTGGGCTCGCACCAGCCGCTTCAGCATGACGAGGTCGTCGGCCGCCCGCATCACATCCTTGCGGTAATTCAGCGTCAGCTCGTATTGGCCGGGCGCATATTCGGAAATGACGGTTTCGGCTGGAATGCCTTGCTCTCTTGCGGCCGCGTAGATGTCGGAAAACAGCGGCTCCATGYCGTGCAGATGGTCGACCGAATAGACTTCCGTCTTGCCCGAGCGGCGGCCGTCGAGCACGGCGCGCGCAGCCTGCACCTTGCCGTCGCTGTCGCGCTCGTTGGCCAGCAGGAAGAATTCGAGCTCGAAGGCGCCGGCCGGATGCAGCCCGCGGGCCGCCAGCAGCTCGACCTGCCTTGCCAGCGCCAGCCGCGGGTCGGAGGTCATCGGCTGGCCGTCGAGATGATACATCGACATCAGCACCTGGCCGCGCGCCGGCTTGGTGCCGTGCAGCGGCACCAGTGTGCCGGGGATCGGCCATGCGCGAAGATCGCCGTCGCCGGTGTCCCAGATCAGCCCGGTCTCGTGGACATCCTCACCTGTGATGTCGAGGCCGAGGATCGAGATCGGCATGTGGCGCCCGTTCTCGAAAATCCCCATCAGCTCGTGCCGGCGCACGATCTTGCCGCGGCCGATGCCGTTGGCGTCGGTGAGCACAATGTCGAAGGCCTCGATGTCGGGATGYGCGTCGAGAAAGGCTTTCGCCTCGGCGRGCGTCGAGCCGGAAGGCGATGTCGTGACGGCGTTCGGATTGTCCATGGCTGCTTGTCTCACGCCGCAAGCTTGCCCGCAACCGCGGCGAAGGCGGCGACCAGCCGGCTCACTTGCGCCGCCGTCGTCGCCGGCGAGATCAGCATCATATTGTGGAAGGGCGCTATCAGCACGCCGCGATTGACCAGTGCGACATGGATCGCGGCTTCGAGCTCCGGCGCATGCGCCGTCTCCGCCTCGCCGCCATTCCTGAGCGTCCCGGGTGCGCAGATGAATTCGACCCGGGCGCCGACCCGCGCGACATGCCAGGGCAGATTGTGACGATCGATGAYGGCGGAGAGACCGGCGTCGAGGCGGCGCRCCAGCCGGTCCATATGCGCATAGGCCTCTTCGGTCATCACCTCTTCCAGCGTGGCGCGCATCGCCGCGAATTGCAGCGGGTTGGCCGACAGCGTCGTGCCCATGCCGGAATAGCCGGGCTCCTTCGTTCGGTTGTAGGCGCCGTAGCGGGTGGCGACCTCCTCGCTCATGCCCCAGATGCTCGCGGGCACGCCGCCGGCCACCGGCTTGCCGAGCACGAAGAGGTCCGGCTCCAGGCCGTGCCTTCGCGTATAGCCGCCGGGGCCAGTGGAGATGGTGTGCGTCTCGTCGATCAGAAGCAGCGTGCCGGCGGCGCGCGTCAGGCGTCGCAACGCGTCGTGAAAACCGGGCTCGGGCAGCACCATGCAGGAGTTGGTCAGCACCGGTTCGGTGATGACGCAGGCGACGTCGCGATCCGAGAGCGCCGCCTCCAATGCCGCRACATCGTTGAATTCGATGACCTTCGTCGCGCGCGTGAGATCGCGAAACTCGCCGGCCAGCCCGGGCCGGTTGACCGGCTTGCCGCCGATCAGCCGCACCATCGTCTCGTCGACCGAGCCGTGATAGCAGCCATTGAAGACCAGGATCTTTTCGCGCCCCRTGACCGCGCGGGCGACGCGCAGCGCGAAGCGGTTGGCGTCGGTCGCGGTCGTGGCGATCTGCCAGTAGGACAGGCCGAAGCGCTGCTGCAGCAGAGGGCCGATCGCCAGCGCATCCTCGCTGGGCAGCATATAGGTCAGACCGCGCCCGGACTGCCGGCGGATGGCGCGCGCGACCGCTGGCGGTGAATGGCCGAGCATCGAGCCGGTGTCGYCGAGACAGAAATCGTCGAGCCGGTTGCCGTCGATGTCGGTGATGGTGGCACCTTTGGCGCCGTCGACCAGGATCGGGAACGGCGTCGGCCAGTCGGTCATCCAATGCATCGGCACGCCGCCGAGGTAGCCGGCCATGCCGTTGCCCAGCTTGGCCTCGGATTTGGGCCGCGCCTTGCGGAAGGCGGCCGCTTCCGTCTCGCGCAACTCGGCAATGCGGCCGACAGCGATGYCGCCGATGGAAGTCCGGTCGATTGAATGCATACGGGCCCCTCTTTCTCGCGCGGCACTTTGCCAACCGGTCGGCAAAACCGCAATTGGCCGCGCTGGGGGCGGGCGTTGGCTCAGGCAGTAGGCAGTAGGGCTTCTTTCCCTATTGCCTACGGCCTAACCCCTATTCCCTTACGCAGTGATATCAATCACGCCGCAGTCGCCGGCGGCGCTGCCGAAGACAAGCCTGCGCTCTTCCCTGTCCCACATCATCGAGGTGATGGCGCCTTTGCCCGGGCGGCGCAGCAGCACTTCCTTGGCATCCGCGAAACGCGCCGCGATCATCATGCCGTCCTCATAGCCGATCGCCGTGACCTCCTGGCTGGGATGGCAGGCAACGCAGGTCACCATGGTGTTGCCGCGCGTGCCGAGCTCCAGCGGCGCCTTGCCCATAGGCCCGTCCTTGCTCGCGAACGGCCAGACGATCGCCGCCGGCGCGCCCGAGCTCGCCAGCCACTTGCCCTTCACGCTCCAGGACAGGCTTTTGACCTTGCCGGGATAGCCGCTCATGCGCATGTGCTTGCCATCGGCAAGTTTCCAGCCATGCAGCGCGTTTTCCTGCATGGTGGTGATGACGAAGGCGCCGTCCGGCGAAAAGCTGATGCCGGTGTGGGCGCCGGCCCATTCGAGCTCGAGAGGCTTGCCCTCGGCCRCCGGGAAATGCAGCGTCGCGCCATTGTAGCGGGCGACGCCGAAGCGCATGCCCTTGGGCGAGAAGGCGAGCCCCTCCACCGAGCGCGGATGCGCGAACTCCTTCGTCTTGCCGTCGGCAAAGCGCGCGAAGGCGATCTTGCCCGAGGCATAGGCGATCGCGCCCTGCGGACCGGCGGCGACGCTAGTGATCCATTTCCTGCCGGCGCTGGCCAGTTCGGTCGTCTCGCCGCCGGCACTCACGGCAAACACCTTGCCGTCCTCGCCGCCGGTGATCAGCCGGTCGTTGGCCGCGTCATGGAAGGCGGCGAGCAGCCCGTCATTGGCCTGCACCGTCTTGTGTCCGTTGTCGAGCCGGTGGATCGCGCCGTCGGCGAGCGCGAAATGYGGCACGTCGTTRAGGAAGACGGCGGCGACRCAATGGCCTTCGAGATCAAGCGGGGCGACTGTGGGCACGAGATCGTTCCATTCGAGTTGGGCGCTGCTCCTCGCCCCGCAAAGAAGGACGGGGAGGGAGGGCGCCGGCGTTGCAGCACATMTCTTCTCCCATGCTTCACAGGGAGAAGGTGCCGGCAGGCGGATGAGGGRCAGCGCTAGCGTTGCAAGGCTTGGAAATCAAGCCTGGCAGGCCTCGAAACTCTTCCTCAAGCGCTCGGCGTCGAGATCGCGGCCGATGAAGACCAGCYTGCTCTCGTGCTTCTCGCCGTCCTTCCAGGCGCGCTGATGGTCGCCCTCGAGGATCATGTGCACGCCCTGCAGGACATAGCGCTCATCGTCGCCCTTGAGCGCGATGATGCCCTTGAGCCTGAGGATGTTCGGGCCCTCCATCTGGGTCACCTTCTCGATCCAGGGGAAGAACTTTCTGGGGTCCATCTCGCCGCCGCGCAGCGACACCGACTTCACCGTCACGTCATGGATATCCGACGGGTGGTCGTGATGATGGTGGTCGTGCCCGTCATGATGGTGGTGGTGATGGTCGTGATCGCAATCCGGGCCGCACTCATGGTCATGGTCGTGATCATGCGCTTCGAGGAAATGCGGATCGTTCTCCAGCGCGCGGGTCAGATCGAAGGYGCCGCGGTCGAGCACCTCGCCGAGCGCCACGCCGGCGCGCTCCGTGCGGTGGATCCTGGCTGCCGGATTGATGGAGCGGATCGTTGCTTCGACCCTTTCGAGTTCGTCCTGCGTGACGAGATCGGTCTTGTTCAGCACCACGACATCGGCAAAGGCGATCTGGTCCTCTGCTTCCTTCGAATCCTTCAGCCGCAGCGGCAGGTGCTTGGCGTCGACCAGCGCCACCACCGCGTCGAGCTTGGTCTTGGAGCGCACGTCGTCGTCCATGAAGAAGGTCTGCGCCACCGGCACCGGGTCGGCAAGCCCCGTGGTCTCCACCACGATGGCGTCAAAGCGGCCGGGCCGCCGCATCAGGCCTTCGACGACGCGGATCAGGTCGCCGCGCACGGTGCAGCACACGCAGCCATTGTTCATCTCGTAGATTTCCTCGTCGGATTCGACGATCAGGTCGTTGTCGATGCCGATCTCGCCGAACTCGTTGACTATGACGGCGTAGCGCTTGCCGTGGTTCTCCGACAGGATGCGGTTGAGCAGCGTCGTCTTGCCCGCGCCGAGATAGCCGGTGAGAACGGTTACGGGAATCTGCGTCTGTRCATCGCTCATGGCTTGCCTCGAAATCTGTGCCCTAAAGGATTTGTCGGCCTCATATAGGACGTGGGCCGCGCTTTTGCACGCGCCAAACCGATAGGCCAGGGCGAAGCAGCATTGGGACCGTCGCCGAGGCCGGGCATGATGCTACGAAGGCGGCGAAAGACAAGCTTCACGCCGGGCCAGTGGCAGGGTGGGAACGGATGGCCGCGAATCCCGCGGTTCAGAAAAGTCGTTTGTCATCTAACTGAAATAATCATCTGGCATCACCTGCGCGGGCACCGCAATGCTTGYCGGCAAAGGGTTCTGCGAGCCGGCCTCGTAAGATCGTCATTTGYCAGCCGCCGACCAGCTTCTATGCTGACCGCGCCGGCTTGGCCGAAGAGGGAATGACCATGGCCAAGGCGGACAGGACAGCGACAATGAGCCGGCTGCATTCGGCGGCGCGACTGGCGCGAACAGCGCTTGCGGCGCGGCTTCTGGAGCATGGTTTCTATGCCGGGCAGGACCAGATCATGCTGGCGCTCGACCGCGAAGACGGGCAGACCCCCGGCACCCTCGCCGGCAAGCTCGGCGTGCGTCCGCCGACCATTACCAAGACCATCAACAGGCTGCAGGCGCAGGGTTTCCTTGAAAAACGCGCCTCCAACCACGACGCCCGCCAGGCCCACATCTTCCTGACGGACGCCGGCCGCGAAACCATCCGAGCCATCGAGAAATCGGTCAAGAAGACCGAGAAGCAGGCGATGAAGGGCCTCGACAAGAAGGACCAGAAGGCGCTGTTCAAGCTGCTCGCCCGCATCGAGGCCAACCTCTCGAACGAAGACCTGATCCTCATCGACGACGACGCCGAACTGGATGATTAACGAGCGACGCGCAGCGTCGTCTCGCAAGCGACGCGCAGCATCGTCGCTTCACGCACCGCGCTGGCGTTACCAAGCGCGATGCGAATCATCGTCGCTTCACGCACCACGCCGGCATCGGCGCCTTAGCGGAAAGGGCGACGACGCTACGCGTCGCGCCTGAGCCTATCACCGGACGTCTCGCCGTTGAGCGACGACGCTACGCGTCGCACTTACGCACCAGCGTCGCCCAGCGCCCGGGCGTCAGCCCGAACGCCTTCTTGAAATGCCGGTTGAAATGGCTCTGGTCGCTGAAGCCGGCTGCCGCCGCGATCTCGGCCAGCGGCTCTCCCGCTTCGATCATGCGCCGCGCGCRCTGCAGCCGGCGCATCACCAGGAAACGATGCGGGCTGGTCGAATAGGTCGCGCGGAAATGCCGTGACAGCGCGTAGCGATCGAGGCCGGTGACAGCCTCCAATTCGTCGGAGCTCACCGGCCGCTCGRCATTTTCCTCCAGATAGTCGCGGGCAAGTGCGGCGGCGCGCCATGCCGTCTTTCCCGCCGGTTTTGCCGGCTGCCCGGAATGGCGTTTCAGATGCTGCGCCAGCTGTGCAACGAAATCGGCGACGAACAGGTCGTCGAGCTCCTCGGTGAGCGGCGCCAGCGCTGAAAGCAGCGTGCCGCGCAACGCCGGGTCGCTCACCACCGCATCGCGGACGAAAGGCAGCGGCGCGCTACCGAGGCAATCAAGCAGCAGCGACGGCTCCAGATAGAGGATCCTGTAGCGCAGCCCGTCCTCGGTGCCGGCGCCGCCGTCATGCACTTCGTCGGGATGCAGCACGATCACCTGGCCGGGGAGGCTGTGCTGGAGCGCGCCGCGATAGTGGAAGCGCTGCACGCCGTCGAGCGTCACGCCGATGGCGTAGGTATCGTGGCGGTGCAGGTCGAAGGCGTTGCCGTGGAAGTGGGCCTCGATGCGCTCCAGGCCGGTGCCGCCTGGCGCTGAAACGATCCGGTCGTCCACTGCGCACGAACGTTCAAGACCTTCCAGCGCCTCACCGCCTAGACCTTGCGCCATCGCATGCCCTTCCTGGACCATTCGGAGAAAACATTCTGGTGTTCGACACGAAATTTGCAATCGTGCTGAGGGAAGACCTCGCCGTCTGGCAGAAGCTCAACGTCACCGCTTTCCTCACCAGCGGCATCGTCGCGCAGTTCCCTGAGATCATCGGCGAGCCCTATCGCGACCGCGCCGGCAATCGCTTCAATCCGCTCTCGATCCAGCCCGTGATCGTGCTGTCGGCGGACGGGCCAACACTTGCCGCGATCCATCGCCGAGCCTTGGAGCGCGGCGTGACGACCTCCGCCTATGTCGAGGAGATGTTTGCGACCGGCCATGACGCGGCCAACCGCGCCGTCTTCGCCGAATTTGCGCCGGACGACGCCAAAATGGTCGGCATCGCACTGCGCGCCGAAAAGAAGCTGGTCGACAGGATCACCAAGGGCGCCCGCATGCACGCTTGAGCAGTGGGGCCGTTATTGCAGCTGCCGCTTTTGGTCCGGCCACGCCCGACAATTGRCTTGCCGGCAGGCGTTGATTGCCGCAAAGGTGGAGTGTCCGCCTTTGCTTCCTTCCGGCCTGAATTTGTCTGTTTCCAAAATCCACGACGACAGCGCAACGCCGCCCGCGGCGATGCTGTTGATGCTGTGCGTCTATGTCTGCTTCACCTTTCTCGACACCTCAAGCAAATACCTGGTGCTTGCCGGCGTGTCGGCGCTGATCGTCGCCTGGGCCCGCTTCACCGTCCATGTCCTGCTTGTCGGCGTCTTCCTGCGCGGCTGGCGCGAGCCGTCGCGTTTCCGCGCCAAAAACCTGCCGGCGCATATCCTGCGCGGCGTGCTGTTGTTCGGCTCGACCATGTTCAACATCCTGGCTCTGCGCACGCTGCAGCTCGCCGAAACCACCTCGATCTATTTCTTCGGGCCGATGGTGATCACCGCGCTTGCCGGCCCGCTGCTCGGCGAATGGGCGGGCTGGCGGCGCTGGCTGGCGATTCTCACCGGCTTCGTCGGCGTGCTCATCATCACCCGGCCCGGCGTCGGCGTGTTCGGCATCGGCCATCTCTTCGCGTTGGGCTCGATGCTATCCAACAGTTTTTACGTCATCATGACGCGGCGCATGTCGTCGACCGAGACGTCCGAGAGCCTGATCCTGTTTGCCGCGCTGGCGCCGGCGGTGCTGCTCCTGCCCATGCTGCCCTTCTCGCTGTCCTTGCCGCAGGACGGCTGGCACTGGGTGATTCTGCTGATGCTGGGCGTGTTCGGCGCCGGCGGTCACTGGCTGCTGGTCCAGGCCTATCGCCTGGCGACGACGACGGCGCTGGCGCCCTATCCCTATTCGCAGATGGTGTGGATGATCATTTCCGGCTGGCTGATCTTCCGCCAATTCCCTGACCGCTGGACGCTGCTCGGCGCCGCCATCATCGTCGCCAGCGGGCTCTACATCATCCATCGCGAGCACCGGCTGCGCCTGCGCAATTCCGCCTCGCTCGATACCGAAGCCGAGACTCTGGCGAAAAAACTTTGATTTGCTCCCGATCGATGGCATAAGGCCGAATTTAAACAGTTTAAATACGCGGGGGGCGAAGGGCGCTGGCACAGAAGATCAAGCTTTCGACGATCGCGGATGCGCTCGGCGTTTCCACGGCAACGGTATCGCTGGCGCTGCGTGACAGTCCGCTGGTGGCGGGCGCGACGCGCGAGCGCATCAAGGAGCACGCCCGCGCCATCGGCTATATCTACAACCGCCGTGCTGCGTCACTCCGGACATCGCGCTCCGGCATTGTCGGCGTCGTCGTGCACGACATCATGAACCCGTTCTTCGCCGAGATCCTGCGCTCGATCGAAAGCGAGCTCGACCGCAGCCGCCAGACTTTCATCCTCTCCAACCATTACGACCAGCTGGAAAAGCAGCGAACCTTCATCGACACGCTGCTGCAGCTCGGCGCCGACGGCGTCATCATGTCGCCGGCCATCGGCACGCCGGCCGAAGACATCATCATGGCCGAGGAAAACGGCCTGCCGGCGGTGCTGATCGCCCGCACCGTCGCCGGAGCCGACGTGCCGGTCTTTCGGGGCGACGATGCCTATGGCACCGCGCTTGCCACCAATCACCTGATCTCGCTCGGTCACAAGCGCATCGCCATGATCGGCGGCACCGACCAGACCTCCACCGGCCGCGACCGCTACCAGGGCTATGTCAACGCCATGGAAGCCGCCGGGCTGGAAGTCAGGCCGTCCTGGCGCATTCCCGGGCCGCGCACCAAGCAGGCCGGATTCGAGGCCGCAGGACAGTTTTTGGCGCTGAAAGACAAGCCGACCGCCGCCTGCTGCTGGAATGATCTGGTCGCCATCGGACTGATGAACGGTATTGCGCGGGCAGGGCTGGTGCCGGGCGTCGACATTTCGGTCACCGGCTATGACGATCTCGAGGAGGCCGCAATCGCAACTCCGGCATTGACAACGGTCTGGAATGGCCAGCGCGAGGTCGGCCGCCGCGCCGCCAGCGCGCTGCTCGACAAGCTGAACGGGCAGGCCGTGYGGCCCTCGCAGGAACTGATCAAGCCGGAGCTGCACGTGCRCCAGTCCACCGGCAAGCCGGTGGAGCGTCAATGACAAAAACCGAGGCAAGCTTCCCGGTCGCCATCCTGGTGCCGGGCGATTTCAACGACTATGCGATCGGCCGGATCGACAAAGCGTTCAAGYGGGTGCGGATCGAGCGCGCCGATCCGGCGCTGGTCACCGGCGAGATGCGCGAAGGCGTGCGCGGCATCGCCTCCTTCGGCGGCATCAACGCGGCCATGATCGACGCGCTGCCCAATCTCGAAATCATCGCCAATTTCGGCGTCGGCTATGATTCGGTCGATGCCAGCCATGCCGCCAAGYGCGGCGTGATGGTCACCAACACGCCGGACGTGCTGACCGAGGAGGTCGCCGACACCACGATCGGCCTGCTGATCAACACCGTGCGCGAAATGTACGCGGCCGAGAAATGGCTGCGCGACGGCGAGTGGGTAAAGAAGGGCAATTATCCCTTGAGCCGGCTCACCTTGCGTGGCCRCCACGTCGGCATCTTCGGCATGGGCCGCATCGGTCTTGCCGTCGCCCGTCGCCTGGAGGCTTTCGGCCTGCCGATCGCCTATCACAACCGCCGCAAGGTGGAAGGCCTGTCCTACGAATATCACGCCACGCTGAAGGGCCTTGCGGAAGCGGTCGACACGCTGATCTGTATCGCGCCGGGCGGTGCGGCCACGGAAAAGGCCATCAATGCCGAAATCCTCTCGGCGCTTGGCCCAAATGGCGTCTTCGTCAATATCGGCCGCGGCAGCACGGTGGACGAGGCGGCCCTTGCTGCGGCACTCTCCAATGGCACAATCGCTGCTGCCGGGCTGGATGTCTTCGCCGACGAACCGAACGTGCCCAAGGCGCTGCTCGATGCGCCCAACACTTCGCTGCTGCCACATGTCGGATCGGCGTCGGACCACAMCCGCCGCGCCATGGCCGACCTCTGCGTCGACAATCTGGTTTCCTGGTTCGGCGAGCGCAGGCCGCTGACCCCGGTGCCGGAGACGGCCAACGTCAGGCCTCGCGCTTGATCGTCGGCCGCCGCCATATTTGTTAACGCCCGCTTAACACTTTGAAACCATTCTGCATACTTCGTTAAGCATGTTGATCGAAAACCAGGCCGCGGCTTGGAACAACATGTCTGAACCAAAAAGACCAAGAGCGCGATGCGCTTGAGTACGGAGAGGCAAAATGAAGCTGTTAGCAGGATTGGTTGCGTCGGCTGCATTGTTCGGTGGCGCTCAGTTCCTTCACGGCGGCGATGGCCAGAGCGCGGCCACCGAACCCGCCGCCTCAAGCATCTACCGGTTGACGGCCAATGGCGACGAAGCGGCTTGYGCCATCCGGCGCGGCGCCGAAGTGTCCGAGGGCCTGTCGCGGCTCACCGTCGCCGCGGATTGCCGAAAGCTGATGCCCGGCATCGAGCGCGTGAAATTCTGGCGCGAGCTGGCGGACGGCACGGTCGCCTTCAGCGAGAACGRCACTGATCCGATCGTCACTTTCAGCGTGGCCGATGGCGACGGCTACGAATCCTACGCGCCGGCTTCGCCGCTGCTGGCGCTGAACACGGCAACCGACGACTGAAATCCCAGGTTGGGCTATTCCGCCGCCGCGCGTGCGCCGGCTTTCGCCGCCGCGTGCAGGCGCACGGCATCGCCGAACGCCCGGAATATCTTTGCCGAGTTGCTGTCTGACTTCACCCAATATTCGGGGTGCCACTGGACGCCGACCGCGAAGGCGCGGGCATCCTTGACCGAGACGGCCTCGATCGTGCCGTCGGTGGCTACAGCCTCGACCTGCAGTTTCGACCCGAGCCGGTCGATCGCCTGGCGGTGCAGCGAATTGACCTTGATGTCACCGGCGCCGAACACGCCGGCAAGGCAGGTCCCGGGCTTGATCGAAATCGTCTGGTGGATGCCGAAGCGCTCGTCCTGGTTGTCGCTTACCGGCGCGCGGTGATCGAGCGAACCCTCGCGCTCCTGGATCTCTGTGCCCAGCGTCCCGCCCAGCGCCACGTTCAGCTCCTGTATGCCGCGGCAGATGGCAAGCAGCGGCACGCCGCGCTCGATCGCCTTGCGGATCAGCGGCAGTGTGGTGGCGTCGCGCGCCGGATCGTAAGGGCCGTTCGCCTCGCTGGCATCGCCGCCGTAAAGCGAGGGATGCACGTTAGACTTAGATCCCGTGACCATGACGCCGTCGACCGAGGACAGCAGTTCGTCGAGATCGAGCCGGTCGCCGAAGGATGGCACCAGCACCGGGAATACGACGGCGCCTGCGATCGCCGCCTCGATGTATTGCTGCTGCACGGCATGCCAGGTGTAGTTGTCGAACTGGCGGACATCGGTCGAGACGGCGACGARCGGCTGCTGCATTTTGGCTAYGGGTTCCATCGAGAGCTAACGGATTATTCTGCCTGGAAAATAGGCGATCCCAAGCCACTTTGCCATGGCAAGTTTCGCCGCCTCGCATGGGCCAGCACCATCTGCGTTAGACTATAGTTGCAGGCTGCGCCGGAATGGGCGGAACCTCGGTCGCAATGCTGGACTCGACCTGCTGCCTGTGTATGTTTCGTCTTCAACCGATCCGGGCAGCGAGGATGTCCGAATGTCGGCCTGTTGATCCACAAGGGAGGAAACTGCATGGATCGTCGTTCATTCATCYGCAAGGCCGGTGCGTCCGGTGTCGGCGCTGCGGCGGCGGCCGCGGCGCTTGCCACGCCGGCGATAGCTCAATCCAATCCGAAAGTGACGTGGCGGCTGGCATCGTCCTTCCCGAAATCGCTCGACACGATCTATGGCGGTGCGGAGGTCTTCTCAAAAATGCTGTCGGAAGCGACCGACGGCAATTTCCAGGTCCAGGTCTTTGCGTCGGGCGAACTGGTGCCCGGCCTGCAGGCGGCGGACGCCGCCGCTGCCGGTACTGTCGAAGCGGCCCACACGGTGACCTATTACTACTGGGGCAAGGACCCGGCCTGGGCGCTGGGCGCCGCAGTGCCGTTCTCGCTCAACGCGCGCGGCATGAATGCCTGGCACTACCATGGCGGCGGTATCGACCTGTTCAACGAATTCCTGGCCACGCAGGGGCTTTTCGGTCTGCCGGGCGGCAACACGGGCGTGCAGATGGGCGGCTGGTTCCRCAAGGAAATCAACACCGTCGCCGACCTGTCCGGCCTCAAGATGCGCATCGGCGGCTTTGCCGGCAAGGTAATCCAGAAGCTCGGCGTGGTGCCGCAACAGATCGCCGGCGGCGACATCTATCCGGCGCTGGAAAAGGGCACGATCGATGCCRCTGAATGGGTCGGCCCTTATGACGACGAGAAGCTCGGCTTCTACAAGGTCGCGCCCTACTACTACTATCCCGGCTGGTGGGAAGGCGGTCCGACCGTTCACCTGCTCTTCAACAAGGCAAAGTACGAAGAGCTGTCGCCGACCTACAAGTCGCTGGTGCGCACCGCGGCCCAGGCGGCCGACGCCAACATGCTGCAGAAGTACGACTACGTTAATCCGGCCGCGGTGAGGCGGCTGGTGGCGGGTGGCGCCAAGCTGGCGCCTTTCAGCCAGGAAATCATGGCGGCATGCTTCGAAAAGGCCAACGAAGTCTATGCCGAAATGGAAGCCAACAACGCACCGTTCAAGAAGATCTGGGAATCGATCAAGGGCTTCCGCAAGGAGCACTATCTCTGGGCCCAGGTGGCGGAATACAACTACGACACCTTCATGATGGTGCAGCAGCGCAACGGCAAGCTGTAGGAAGCGATTGGCCCCTTCTCCCCGTCACTATACGGGGAGAAGGTCCCGGCAGGGGGATGAGGGGCAACGCCGCCTTCGGTGATTAGCAGTTCACCTGGCTCGAGTGAGAGAGCCGAAGCCTCGGTCTCGCCTTCTCTGTCCCKCGCTGGCGCCGCCCCTCACCTGTTATCGATGGCTTTGCCAATCGCCAACGTTGCAAGGTGAAGGGCTGTACTTCAGCCTCGCCCCGGCACCACCAGCACCTTGACCTCTCCAGGCGCGGGCGGGCTGGCGATCACCTGCGGCGCCTCCTCGAGRCTCACTTCTTTCGAGATCAGCCTGTCGATCCCGATGGCACCCGAGGCAATGAGCTGGGCAGCGCGGCCGTGGGTGTAGGGATTGAGGAAGGAGCCCAGCACCTTCAGTTCGCGGAACAAAAGGTCGAAAGRCTCGACGGCCACCTTCATCCCTTGCGGCACCACGCCGACGATGACGACCGTTCCGCCGGCCCTTGCAATCCGCACCGACTGCTCGACCGTGTCGCGAACCCCGGCGCATTCGAGCACCACGTCGACGCCGCCCGGCACCAGGCCAGCCGGTCCGGCGATGGCCTCGACAGGATCGACGGCGCACGGGTCGACCGTTGCCGTTGCGCCGAGCTCCTCAGCAAGCGCCCGGCGCGAGGCCTGTCTGGTCGAAAGCACGATGGTCGCGGCTCCGGCGAGCTTGGCCAATTGCACCGTAAGCAGGCCGATGACACCGCCGCCGAGCACCACCACCGAAGCGCCGGGCCTGATGCCGGCGAGGTCGACGCCGTGCAGGCAGCAGGCCAGCGGCTCRCAGAAGGCGCCGTGCGTCGGCTTGAGATCGGCGGGAAGCAGGAAGGCTTGCTTCTGCGGCATCACGACATAGTCGGCAAAGCCGCCGTCGCGATGGATGCCTATGGCGCGAAGATTACTGCACAGGTTGACGCGCCCGGCATGGCAATGGCTGCAGCGCCCGCAAGCGATGTTGGGGTCGCCGGTGACGCGGTCGCCGACGGCGACGCCGGACACGGCGTCGCCGACGGCTTCGACGATGCCGCAAAATTCGTGGCCGAGCGTGACCGGCGGCGTGCAGGGAAACTCGCCGTGGAAAAGATGCCGGTCGGTGYCGCAGACGCCGCAGGCCTCGATCCGCACCAGAACATCTTCCGGTCCCGGTGAAGGTTTGTCGACATTGCGAAGGGCGATGCTGCCGATTGCTTCCAGCCGTAGGGCTCTCATGACGCGGTCACCTCAATTGAAACTCGGCGGCTTCGAAAGGTCCGGCGCCGGTGCTGGCGGCTTGGCCGGCGGCGTGCCGCCGAAATTCGGCGGCTGCGACAGATCGGGCGTGCCGGGCGCCGCTGGCGCCGCGCCGCCATTGGCGGGCGCCGAGCCGTTATTGGCCGGCGGCGTGCCGAGCGGCGCCAATCCGGGCATCTGAGGCAGCTTCAGCTCTATCGTGCCGGGTTCGACGACGGCGCCCTTATAGCGCATCACCATCTGCGGGAAGGCGATGGTGAGCCCGATCATGATCACCTGGATGCAGACGAAGGGCACGGCACCCCAGTAGATCTGTCCGGTGGTGACCGGCGCGACCTGCTTGCCGGTGATGCGGTCGAGATAGGGCACGCGCGCCGCAACAGACCTCAGGTAGAACAGCGCGAAGCCGAAAGGTGGGTGCATGAAGCTGGTCTGCATGTTGACGCCGAGCARCACGCCGAACCAGATCAGGTCGATGCCGAGCTTGTCGGCGGCGGGCGCCAGCAGCGGCACGATGATGAAGGCGAGCTCGAAGAAGTCGAGGAAGAAGGCCAGCACAAAGACCAAAAGGTTGACGCCGATCAGGAAACCGGTCTCGCCGCCGGGCAGCGAAGTGAGCAAGTGCTCGACCCAGATGTGGCCGTTGACGCCGTAGAAGGTGAGCGAGAAGACGCGCGCGCCGATCAGGATGAACAGCACGAAGGAGGAGAGCCGCGTTGTCGAGGCCAGTGCCTGCCTGATGACGTCAAATGAAAGCCGCCCCTTCAGCCCTGCCATAATGAGCGCGCCGACGGCGCCCATGGCGCCGCCTTCGGTCGGCGTGGCGATGCCGAGAAAGATGGTGCCAAGCACCAGGAAGATCAGCGCCAGCGGCGGGATCAGCACGATCACCACCTGCTGCGCCAGCTTGGACATCATGTTGATGTGCAGGAACTGGTCGAGGATCGCCACGACGTAGATGACGATCACGCCGACGGCGGCGCCGAGGATGTCGGCATTGTCGCCGTGGGCCGGTTCGAGATAGCGGTAAGCGGCGTAGGAGACTGCGCCAGCGACCAGCAGCGCCACGATCAGCGAGATCACGCCGCGGCCGAGCGTGCGCGCCTCGGCCGGCAGCGCCGGCATCGAGTTCGGCCGGATGATCGACATGGCCAGGATGTAGAGCATGTAGATGCCGGTAAGCACGAGGCCGGGGATCATGGCGCCGGCATACATGTCGCCCACCGAGCGCCCGAGCTGGTCGGCTAGCACGATCAGCACGAGCGAAGGCGGGATGATCTGGGCAAGCGTGCCTGAGGCCGCGATCACGCCAGAGGCCAGCCGCYGGTCATAGCCGTAGCGCAGCATGATCGGCAGCGAAATCAGCCCCATGGCGATGACGGAGGCCGCCACCACRCCGGTCGTGGCGGCAAGCAGCGCGCCGACGAAGATCACCGCATAGGCAAGCCCGCCGCGGATCGGGCCGAACAGCTGGCCGACGGTGTCGAGCAGATCCTCGGCCATGCCCGATCGCTCAAGTACGATGCCCATGAAGGTGAAGAAGGGAATGGCCAGCAGCGTGTCGTTGGACATCACCCTCGTGCCGTAGAAATTGTCCGGCAGCGCATGCAGCAGCGGCCAGGCGAGGTTGATCGACCCGCCGGAATAAGGTGACAGCAGCACGCCGACGAAGAAGAAGAGGAGGCCGTTCGCGGCAAGCGAGAAGGCGACGGGGTAGCCTATCAGCAGGAAGATGATCAGCGAGGCGAACATGATCGGCGCCATSTTCTGCGCGATGAACTCGATCATGAGCGCACCTCGCCGGCCAGCGCCTTGGCTTCCTCGGCAAGTGCCTCGGCCTCGAGCTTGGCCTGGTCATGCGCAGATATGAACGGATTGGGATCGTCCATGTCGCCGCGCATGATGGCGATCTTCTTGATGATCTCGGAGACGCCCTGCAGCGCCAGCAGGAAGAAGCCGATGAGCAGGATGGCCTTGGCCGGCCAGACGATGAGGCCGCCGGCATTGGTCGACATCTCGCCGCTGTGGAACGACAGCGACACGTAAGGCACGAAATAGATCACCATCAGCACCACGAACGGCATCAGGAACAGCAGGTGGCCGAAGAGGTCGATCCAGTGCTGCACCCGGCGCGGGAACATGCCGTAGACGATGTCGATGYGGATATGGTCGTTCTGYTTCAGCGTGTAGGCGGACGCCAGCATGAAGGCGGCRCCGAACAGGTACCATTGCAATTCGAGCCAGGCGTYGGAGGAGGTGTCGAGGACCTTGCGGATGACGGCATTGCCGGCGCTCACCAGGATCGCAAGCAGGATCAGCCACGACACCCATCGGCCGATGAACTCATTGATGCGATCGATCGTCCTGGATAGAGCGAGCAGCCCTGCCATGCATTTTCCTCCCTCGCGCATCGGCCCCGAAAATCGCCGTCGATTTCCGGAAGGCACGATGCCTCTCCAAAGTGCCGGCTGCGCCCGATTCCCCCGTCCGGTRYCGCGCCGCTTGGCCCAACGATATGCAGTGCGTGGTCCGGCAGGTCAACCTGACAAAGCGGCGTTGCGCGCCGATACGTCGCGTCGGGCGGCGAGAAGCGCCGCCTCACCGAACGTCATGCAACCAAAGTCTGATGAAGGTTCAGGCGATCTTGGCCTGGTCGCGGCTTGCGCCGATCAGCACCAGCATGGCGACGAGGAAGAGGTATATCCAGCCTTCGCGCCATTCGATCGGGAAATAGCCGGCCCACAGCGATTCGGCCATGCCGAAGGCCGCGGCGCCGAGAGCCGCCTTGAGCGGCGACAAATAGCCGCCGACCGCTGTCACGAACAGGATCTTGAGGCCGTAGACAAGGCCGGTGCCGAAACTGATGTTGCCGTAATAGAGGCCGGCGAGCACACCGGCAAAAGCCGCGCAGAAGCCGCCATAGAGCACCGCGCGGCGGAACACGGCGCGCACGTCGATGCCGCACATCGCGGCAGCCTTCGGATCGTCGGACACGGCACGCCAGGCGCGGCCGAAGCGCGAATGCGAAAACGTCCAGGCGGCGAGCGCCACCACTGCGATCACCGCCGCGCAGTCCAGAAGCTGGATGACGGTGAGCGTCACCTTGAAGCCGGCATCCTGCGCGAAGACGACGGGCTGGGCGAGCATCGGCGGCAGCCAGAGATCGTGCGTGTCGGCGGCGATGCGGCTCGCCTCCGAGAGGAACAGCAATATGCCTAGCGTCGTCACGACGATGGCGTTGGGCGACCGGTCCGCCAGCCTCTCGAACACGCCCCGAGACAGCACCTGGCTGATCAGCACCGCATAAAGCAGAGCGGCAACGATGCCGAGCGCGACCGATGCGAACAGCGTCAGCCACAGCGCCTGGTAGCCGAAGGCGGCGGTCAGGATCATCGTGTGACCGCAAAAGGCAAACAGCGCGCCATAGGCAAGATTGGTGCGGTGCAGGATGCCGTTGGTCAGCACATAGCCGAAGGCAAGCAGCGCATAGAGCGCGCCCGAATGCAGCCCGTTCAGCACCTGCTGGTAGAAATAGAGCATCGAGCATCCCTGCAGCGCCGCGCGTCCTTTGGGACGCGCAAAGGACGCTGTAGCACTTTGATTTTGCGCATCATCCTTTCCGAACCGAGGTTGAGATYGGCCCCGATTTTCAGGGGCGTGCGCCGGGGCCGGCGATCGACCCCGATGGACAGGGTTGCATTCGCAATCTAACTTGTCAAATACGTTTTATCGGTTAGATTTCTGCCATGACGGTATCCTGGACCCCGCACCGCTTCACTGGCGGCATCCTTGCGCTCGACACGGCAAACACGGTCGTGCTGCGCAACGACCCGGATAAGACCTTCGACCGCTTCGATGATCTGGCCGAGATCGCCCGCTTTGCCGAGGCAGCGAGCGGCTTTCGCGCCGCCGAGCTCGGCGGCCGCCGGCTGGAGGCGCGGGAACCGGCCGAGATCGCCCCGGTCGTGCTTTCGATCCGTGAGGCGACCGACCGCCTGTTTCGCCATGCCATAGCGGAAGGCACCATCGCCACCGGCCATTTGCCGGATTTCCTGACGGCTTGTGCCAAAGGTCTCGCCGGCACTTCCACCGAGATCGGCGCGCCGGGCCAGCCGTTCGGCGATCCGGCGACGCCGATCGCCTTCGAGGCGGCCTTGGCCGTCTCGGCGCTGTCGCTRCTAAGAGACGAAACCGTTGCGAGGCTCAGGATCTGTCCAAACTGCAGCTGGCTCTTCGTCGACCGCAGCCGCAACTCCAGCCGCCTCTGGTGCGACATGGCCGTCTGCGGCAACCGCCAGAAAGCGAACCGCTATTATCGCCGCCGCACGGCGGCCAGGGAGGCCACCAATGCCTAGCAAGTTCCGTTCGATCGCTCTCGGCGCCGCCTTGATCGCTGCGACCGCGCTCGGCGCTTGCCGCGACACCGGCAAGGAGCAGCTCTTCGCCATCTCCGGCAAGCTGTTCGAGTTCAACTACAGGCTCGGCATCGCCACCTACGTCATCACGCTGAGGCCGCTGCGGCCGATGGGCGAGGGACAGGTAGCCGTCGTGAATTTCCAGAATCCGGCCGGCGGCGATCCGCTCGTCGTCAACCAGAAGATCTGGCCGAAGCTTCCGCACATCACCTTGACCAGCCCGCCGCTCACCTGCGTCGTCAAGGACAAGCCCTATTCCGTCAAGATACGCATCGAGGATTCCAGCGGCACGGTGCTCCAGAGCCTCGAGACCACGATGACCTCGACCGAGGACCAGACGATGCTGCCGGACCGGCCGCTGGTGATCGGGCCGAAATACGAGCTCAACCCGGACCTTGCCGGYCATCCCGACGGCAAGCTGCCCGACGCGCAGAAGCCGGACTGCTCGAAAGCTGCCTGACAGGCGGCCACCTCGAAATTTTCGTGCGCCGTGAGGCGTTTAGCGCGATCTTGAAATGCGCCGGCGGCCTCCGGTCGGACCGTTTGTTGCGTCCCGACTGGCCTCTGCGATTTCGTTTGACCTCTCCCGCAAGGGAAGAAAGACTGCGGCGACACACTCCGATGTTGGCCGCTTGATGCGAGCGCCTCTGCAGAGGAAACGCCTGATGACGCTGCATGACGTCGCGCTCGACGACAAGTTCGACCTTGGCAAGGAGCGTGTCTTCCTGTCCGGAGCGCAGGCCGTCATCCGCATGCTTTTGATGCAGCGCGAGCGCGACCGCCGCGCCGGCCTCAACACCGCGGGCTTCGTCTCCGGCTATCGCGGCTCGCCGCTCGGCGGCCTCGACATGCAGCTTTGGAAGGCGAAGAAGCAGCTTGCCCAGGCCGACATCGTCTTCCAGCCGGGCCTCAACGAAGAGCTTGCCGCAACCGCCTGCTGGGGCGCGYAACAGACCGAGCTGCTGGGCGAAGGCACGCATGATGGCGTCTTCGCGGTCTGGTACGGCAAGGGGCCGGGCGTCGACCGCTCCGGCGACGTGTTCCGCCACGCCAACCTCGCCGGTTCGTCGAGAAATGGCGGGGTCCTCGCCCTGATGGGCGACGACCACATGGCCGAATCCTCGACCAATGCGCATGCCACCGAATTCCTCTTCGTCGACACCATGGTGCCGATCCTCAACCCGGCCGGCGTCCAGGAGATCATCGACTACGGCCTTTACGGCTTTGCCATGTCGCGCTTCTCCGGCACCTGGGCGGYGATCAAATGCGTCAAGGACAACATCGAATCGACGGCCTCCGTCGACGCATCGATCGAGCGGCTGAACATCGTCATTCCCGAATTCGACATGCCGGCCGGTGGCCTCAACATCCGCCACGAGATCAACATGCTTGGCCAGGAAGAGCGGCTGCATGAGTACAAGCGCGCCGCGGCCGCCGCCTTCATCCAGGCCAATGGGCTGAACCGCATCGTCTATTCCGGCGGCCGCAATCCGAAGCTCGGCGTCATTACCATCGGCAAGAGTTATCTCGACGTCCGCCAGGCGCTCGAGGATATCGGCATCGACGAAAAGGCGGCCGATCGCATCGGCATCCGCCTGTTCAAGGTCGGCTGCCCCTGGCCGCTCGATTTTCARCACATCGCCGACTTCGCCCGCGGCCTCGACACCATCGTGGTCGTCGAGGAGAAGCGCTCGCTGATCGAGGTGCAGGTGCGCGAGAACCTCTACGGCACTGCCATCCAGCCGGTCATCGTCGGCAAGAAGGACGAGCGCGGCGACTGGCTGTTCCCGGCCAAGGGTGCGCTCGACCCGAACGAGATCGCCATCGCGCTCGGCGAAAGGATCCTGCGCACCATCGGCCCTTCCGAGGAGATCGCGGCGAGGGTGGCGAAGCTGCGCCAGTTCCAGGCGATGCTGGCCGGCACCGTCGACATCGGCTCGCGCACGCCCTTCTTCTGCTCGGGCTGCCCGCACAATTCCTCAACCAAGGTGCCCGAGGGTTCGCTTGCCGCCGCCGGCATCGGCTGCCACTTCATGGCGCTGTGGATGGACAGGAACACCGTCGGCTTCACCGCCATGGGCGGCGAGGGCGCGCAATGGGTCGGCCAGGCGCCTTTCTCCAGGCGCGRCCATATCTTCCAGAATCTCGGCGACGGCACCTATAACCATTCCGGCCTRCTGGCGATCCGCTTCGCGCTGTCGAGCGGCGCCAACATCACCTACAAGGTCCTCTACAACGACGCGGTCGCCATGACCGGCGGCCAGCCGCATGAGGGCGGCCTGACCGTCGACATGATTGCCAGGCAGGTGCGCGCCGAAGGCGTCGACCGCATCGCCGTCGTCACCGACGAGCCGGAAAAATATGCCGGCAAGGCCGATTTTCCGGCCGGCGCCACCATCCATCACCGCGACGACCTTGACCTCGTCCAGCGCGATTTGCGCGAGGTGAAAGGCGTCTCGGTGCTTCTCTACGACCAGACCTGCGCCGCCGAGAAGCGCCGCCGCCGCAAGCGCGGCACTTTCCCCGACCCCGACAGGCGCGTCTTTATCAACGAGCTGGTCTGCGAAGGCTGCGGCGATTGCGGCGTGCAGTCGAACTGCGTTTCGATCCAGCCGGTAGAGACCGAATTCGGGCGCAAGCGCCGGATCGACCAGTCGAGCTGCAACAAGGATTTCTCCTGCCTCAACGGCTTCTGCCCTTCCTTTGTGACGGTGCACGGGGCCAGGGTCAGGAAGGCCGAAGGCATTGCCGGCAAGACCGATCCGCTCGATGGCGTTCCGACGCCCGCCGAATTCGCGCTCGGCGACCAGGGCTGGGCGGCGATCATCGACGGTGTCGGCGGCACCGGCGTCGTCACCATCGGCGCGGTGCTCGGCATGGCCGCCCATCTCGAAGGCAAGGGCTGCGGCATGATCGACATGGCGGGCCTTGCCCAGAAGGGCGGCTCGGTCTTCACCCATGTCCGCATTGCCCCGACGCCAGGGGACATCCACGCCATCCGCGTGTCGGCCGGCAAGGCTGATCTCGTGCTTGGCTGCGACCTCGTCGTCTCCGGCGCCAAGAAAGTGCTCGCRGCGGTGCGCGAGGGGCACACGATGTTCCTCGCCAACACCGCCGAGATCATGCCTGGCGAATTCGCCCGGTCGGCCGACTTCTCGCTGCCGGTCGAACGGCTGAAGAAGGCGATCCGTGCCGCCGCGGGAGACGACAAGGCGCATTTYTTCGACGCCACCCGCACGGCGACCGCTCTGTTCGGCAATTCGCTCGGCGCCAACATGTTCATGCTGGGCTTCGCCTTCCAGCATGGCGGGCTGCCRCTGTCGGCCGAAGCAATTGAAAAGGCTATCGAATTGAATGGTGAGGCGGTGGCGATGAACATCGCGGCGTTCCGCTGGGGYCGTCGCGCAGCGCACCAGCCGGACTTCGTGCGCGGCCTTGTCGGCCAAACGGGCGCGCCGGCGGCCAAGCCCGCCGAATCGCTCGACGACATCGTCGCCCGACGCGTTGCCTTCCTTGCCGCCTACCAGAACGCGGCCTATGGCAAGCGCTATGCCGACAAGGTGGCCGCGCTGCGCGTCGCCGAGGCACACGCGGCCCCTGGTTCGACCGCAGTCGCCGAGGCGGCCGCCAGGAACCTGTTCAAGCTGATGGCGATCAAGGACGAGTATGAGGTGGCGCGGCTTTACACTGACGGCAGTTTCGCAGCCGACCTCGCAAGGCAGTTCCAGAGCTGGGAAAAGCTCGAATTCCATCTTGCGCCGCCGATCCTCGGGCGGCGCGGCAGTGACGGCAAGGCGAGGAAATCCAGCTTCGGCCCCTGGATGATGAAGGCATTTCGCCTGCTCGCCGCAATGAAGGGCCTTCGCGGCACGGCGTTCGACCTGTTCGGCCGGACCGCCGAACGGCGCGCCGAGCGGCAGCTGCTTGCGCAATACGAGGCGGATCTCGACCTGATCGCCGGCGCGCTGGCGCCGGGCAGGATCGAAGCCGCCGCCGCACTCGCCTCCGTGCCGGCTCTCATTCGCGGCTATGGCCATGTCCGGCAGGCCAGCGCCGCAAAGGCAGCGGAGGAGCGCTCCAGGCTGCTCCAGCGGCTGACTCAGGCCACCGCTGTGCCGGTTCTCAGCGCCGCTGAGTGACTGCCGCAGCCTTTGTCCGACGCCGCTCTGCCTGCGTCTCCGGCCTGGCCCGCGAGCCTGGGCCGCTTCTTAAGCCCCCGCTGTTCTAAGCCTTTCTTAAGGCGGTTGTGGCATGACAAGGCCTATCGTTGGGCCGACCATATGGGCAGAACAAAGACCGAAAGCATCCCTGCGGATGTTTACATCCAATTTGTGCGGTCGTTGTTCGACAACGCGCACATGTTGGTGATCGGTGGCGCGTGCTACTGGATCCTCGGGCTCATGATCTATCTGCGCACGCAGAACCTGTTGTTTCTGGCCTTTTCCTTTATTCTGCTGCCGATCAGCCTGCTCCGTTACTTCGCCATTCGCAGCTTCCTGAAGACCGGCGGCGTGATTGCCGATGTCGAGCACGCGCAGCGACTGGAGCGCAACTACATCCTCAAGGGCTGCCTGCAGGGCCTCGGGCTGGGTGYCCTGTGCTTCGTGTCGATCTATGTCTATCCCGACCCCTTTGCCGARCTGGCTGCGATGTCGCTGACCTTGGCAACCCTGGTTACGGTTGTCGCCCGCAACTACGGGTCTCYGCGCATGGTACGCATCTTCTCGGTGACCTTCATCGGTCCGGCGGCCCTGGCGCTGCTGCTGCGATTGGATGCCCCGTCCGTCGTCCTTGGCCTGATGATCTTCCCGATGACCTTCATCACCATCAACAGCGCCGACCATGTCCGCAACGTGCTTTTCTCGGCCGTCATCGGCCACAAGCAGGCAAAGAACGTCACGCGCAAGTTCGACCGCGCGCTCAACACCATGTCGCATGGCCTGGTCATGCTCGGCCCGGACGGTCGCGTCGCGGTCGCCAATGCCGAGGCCGCCCATCTGATGTCGCTGAAATCCGCCGACGCGTTGCTCGGCCGCTCGATCCACGGGCTTCTGATGCGCGGCGTCGCTGGCGGCATGCTGGCGCCGAAGGACTGCCRCTACATCGAGGCGCAACTGACGCGCGCGCTGCGCGAAGGCCGGGATCGTAAGGTTCTGGTTTCGCTCGCCAATGGCCAGCACTATGAATTCTCCGCGCGCGAAGGCAGCCAGGATCTCGGCGTCGTCACCTTCGAGGACGTGACGGCCCGCGTCGAGGCGGAGGAAAAGATCCGTTTCATGGCGCGTTACGACAACCTGACCGGCCTGCCGAACCGCGCCTACTTCCACGAACTGGCCGGCGAAGCCATGGCATCCGGCGACCGCGACAGGCTGTGCGGCTTGGCGGTGCTCGACCTCGATGACTTCAAGAGCGTCAACGACACGCTCGGACATCCGGTCGGCGACGGGTTGATCTATGCCGTGGCCGAGCGGCTGGCGGCGGTCGCCGGGCCGGGCATCAATGTCAGCCGCTTCGGCGGCGACGAGTTCATGATCTATTTCGACCGCATTGAGGACGAGAGCCATCTCGCGAACCTGCTCGACGAAATCTTCGCGGATTTGCAGGGCGAAGTCGACGTTGCCGGCCACGGCCTGCGCATCCAGGCAAGCGGCGGCGCGGTGCTGTCCATGGTCAGGGACACCGATGTCGACGCCATGATCGTCAAGGCCGACCTGGCGCTCTACAAGGCCAAGGAACTCGGCAAGAACAGCTGGCGGCTGTTCGAGGCATCGATGGATGCCGCCTTCCGCAACCGCCAGCTGATGAAGGCCGACCTGYGCAGCGCCGTGCAGGCCAAGGAATTGCGCGTCGTCTATCAGCCGATCGTGTCGATGAGCACCATGCGCATCGCCAGCTGCGAGGCGCTGTGCCGCTGGGATCATCCCGATCTCGGGCCGATTTCACCGAGCGTCTTCATTCCGCTGGCGGAGGAGATGGGCATCATCTCCGAGATCAGTACCTTCGTGCTGCAGGCGGCCTGTGCCGAATGCGCCAAATGGCCGGTGCAGACCAGCGTTTCGATCAACCTCTCAGCCAAGGATTTCCGCAACCGCGACGTCGTGCAGAAGGTGCGCGAGGCCCTGGCCGCATCAGGCCTTGCGCCGCATCGGCTCGAAATCGAGGTCACGGAGACCGCCTTGCTCGACGACAWATCGCTGACGCGCGAGTTGATCGAAGAGCTGAAGACCCTGGGCGTGCGCATCGCGCTGGACGACTTCGGCACCGGCTATTCGAGCCTGAGCTATCTGCACAAGCTGCCGCTCGACAAAATCARGATCGACCGCTCCTTCCTGATCGACGTGACCCAGAGTGCCCAGTCGCTAGACCTGCTGAAGGGCATTGTCGGCTTGACCCGCACATTGGGCCTGGTCGTCACCATCGAAGGGGTCGAGACTTTCGAGCAGCTGAAGATACTGGTGCGTTCGGTCAAACCGGACCTCGTCCAAGGCTTCCTCTTCGGGGCCGCGCTCAGCGCGTCCGGCATCGAGACGATGTCGAACGTCACCTGGCCGTTCGCCGCGGACCTGCGGCTCGCCRCCAAACGGACGGCCAGGTAGCCGCAACTGCGAATTTCGCCAATCGCGATTTGATCATGCGGGTTGTTTAAGCTGTGCATAAAAGAAGCAGCGTCGAAGTTCGCATAGCAAACTCCGTTTGAATATTTGCAGGGAAAGCGACCGGTGTCGTCCGTCAGAATCCGTGCAAGATCAAATATTTGCATTGGGCAGCGGATTCTACCGAAACCTGTGCGGCGCCAGTGTTTTCTCGCCTCTGAATTCGCAGCAACCTTCACAACGAAAGCGAGCTTGGATCAAGACAGCCGGCCTGCTTTCCCGGCTAAACTCTGTCGGCGGAAGCTACCCCGGATATTAAGGTTAACGAACAGTAAATCAGCAATATCGAATTTTCGCCTTGTGTCTCATTTCAACTCGAATAGCCTCATTCCCGAGCGGATACGGGGATTTGAGAATGGATGCTGCGGGGACAGTCGCGCAGGYTGGCGCAGGCGCAAACGCTGGTTCGGCGCTGAACAGGTCGATCATGCAATTGCTGGAGCATGTCGACTATCGTCTCATCACAGGTGGCGAGGACCTGGAGGCGATCTACCGCCTTCGCTATCACTCCTATCTGCGGTCAGGCATGTGCGGGCCGATCRCCAGCGGAATGTTCGAGGACCGCTGGGACAATCTGYCGAATTCCTACCGGTTCGGCGTCTATTTCGACGGCCACCTGGTCAGCACGCTGCGGCTCCATTACATTTCCCGCGAGCATCCCTACTCGCCCTCCGTCGACGCCTATCCGGAAATATTGTCCGAGCGGCTTGCGCGCGGAGAGACCTTCATCGACGGAACCCGTTTCGCAACCGATCCTGACAGCGCGCCGGCGCCGGGTGTCCTGCCTTTCCTGACGCTCAGGCTTGGCATGGTGGCCTCCTCTTACTTCGGCCAGACCGCTGTGCTCACGCCGGTCAAGGTGGAGCACTCCGCTTATTACGCCCGCATCTTCCATGCCGTGCAAAGGACCGAGGGCAAGGTGTTCCCGGGCGTTCTCGCTCCGATCGCCTTGTTCGAAATCCCCTGTGGCGAAAATCTGCGCCAGACGCTCGAACGTTTCCCGTTCTTCAAGTCGACGCCGATGGAACAGCGTCTGATGTTTGCCAATCCGGCCATCAACCGGCTGACGCCCCTGTCCATCATACCGACCGCCAAATACTATTGCGACGCGGCCTGAACGGGCGCGCCTCCGCGCTTTGTGGACCTTTCCAGCCGCTTCGCCGTTATGAAGGTGCGGCGCCGTCACCACCGGTGCTGTCGAAAATCCCGCCCGCAGGCGTTTCGCCCCGGGCTATGTCGGGTTGTGCRCGGGAAGGGTTATCATGAACATTCATGCGATTGCGCTCACGCCCCTGATCTCGCTGATCGCCGGCATACTGATCCTGGTGATGCCTCGCCTGCTCAACTTCATCGTCGCGCTCTACCTGATCGTCGTCGGCCTGATCGGCCTGTTTCCCCACCTTGCCAGCTGAAATCGACGAGCGGTTCCGCTGTCGCGGCGAAGTCGTCCGCCCAATTTCAACTTTCATTTGAGGCTGTTGTCGCGGYCCGTGCGGCAATAGCGCCATTGCTCTTGGTCCGGCTTTTCGCTATGTGCCTCGAAGGCATTTTCGAAGGGGTATTCCTATGGCTGATCACACGCCGACCGGTCCTGTCGAACTGGGCGCGCAGATGGACTATGCCGAGCACGATCGCACCTACAAGGCATTCCTGACGCTTGCCAAGTACGGCTCGCTCGTCTGCGCCGCGATCCTGGTGGCCATGGCATTCGGTTTCTTTGTCGGCGGCTTCTTTTCCGGGGTCATCTTGTTCATCGTGATCACGGCCCTCGGCGCTCTTATTCTGCGGTAGACCTTCCAAAGCCCATTTGCCCGTGACGCCGCCGGCGGGTCCGGCCGACGCCTGGGTGCATCAGGCTCCAGCCGAAAGGATCATGCGGTGGGACAGACGGTATTCATCCCTCGTGAGCTTGACGCCAACGAGCCGCGTGTCGCGGCTTCGCCTGAGACGGTGAAACGGCTGGTGGGCCTGGGCTTCGAGGTGATTATCGAAAAAGGCGCCGGCCTCGGTTCCCGCATCCCCGACCAGGATTTCGCCGCGGTTGGCGGCACGGTCGGAACGGCCGGCGATGCCAAGAAGGCCGATGTGGTGCTCAAAGTGCGCCGGCCGACCGATGCCGAGCTGAAGGGCTACAAGACGGGCGCTGCCGTCATCGCCATCATGGACCCCTACGGCAACGATGCGGCGCTTGCCGCGATGGCCAAGGCCGGCATCACCGCCTTCTCGATGGAATTCATGCCGCGCATCACCCGCGCGCAGGTGATGGACGTGCTCTCCTCGCAGGCCAATCTCGCCGGCTACCAGGCGGTGATTGACGCGGCGGCCGAATATGACCGCGCCCTGCCGATGATGATGACGGCCGCGGGCACCGTGCCGGCGGCCAAGGCCTTCGTTATGGGCGTCGGCGTCGCCGGCCTGCAGGCCATCGCCACCGCCCGGCGCCTGGGCGCCGTCGTCACCGCCACCGACGTGCGTCCGGCGGTGAAGGAGCAGGTGCAGTCGCTCGGCGCGAAATTCCTGGCGGTCGAGGACGAGGAGTTCAAGGCGGCCGAGACCGCCGGCGGCTACGCCAAGGAAATGTCCAAGGAATACCAGGCCAAGCAGGCGGCGCTGACGGCCGAGCACATCGCCAAGCAGGACATTGTCATCACCACGGCGCTGATCCCCGGTCGGCCGGCGCCGAAGCTGGTCTCGGCCGCCATGGTCGCCTCGATGCGGCCGGGTTCGGTGATCGTCGACCTCGCGGTCGAGCGCGGCGGCAATGTCGAAGGCGCGGTGCCCGGCAAGGTCGTGACCACGGAAAACGGCGTCAAGATCGTCGGCCATCTCAACGTGCCGGGCCGCGTCGCGGCGTCGGCCTCGCTGCTCTATGCCAAGAACCTCTACGCCTTCCTCGAGACGATGGTCGACAAGACGACGAAGCAGTTGGCCATCAAGCGCGACGACGARCTGGTCAAGGCAACGATGCTGACCGATGGCGGCCAAGTCGTGCATCCCAATTTCGCCAAGGCGGCCGAGGCGCCGCGCACCGAACCGGCGGYGATCCCGGCCACGACTATTGTCGCCGACGCCAACCCTGCTGCGAAGAAGACAACGGCGAAAAAACCTGCCGCAGCCAARCCGCCCTCATCCAAGCCGAAAGGGACCRCGTGATGGACGCCTTGCAGAAAGCCCTCGACCAGCTCGATCAGGCGACCGCCGCCGTTCGGCTCGCCGTGCAGGACCTGCCCAATGCGCCGGCTGCAGAGGCTGCCGGCAACGCGGCGCACGCGCTCTCAGGCGGCGCCATCGATCCCTTCGTCTTCCGCTTCGCCATCTTCGTGCTGGCGATCTTCGTCGGCTACTACGTCGTCTGGTCGGTGACGCCGGCGCTGCACACGCCGTTGATGGCCGTCACCAACGCCATCTCCTCGGTCATCGTTGTCGGYGCGCTGCTTGCCGTCGGCATCGCGGCTTCGGGTCTTGCCGCGGGCTTCGGCTTCGTCGCCCTGGTGTTGGTCTCGGTCAACATTTTCGGCGGCTTCCTCGTCACCCAGCGCATGCTCGCCATGTACAAGAAGAAGGACAAGTGACGTGACCGTCAATCTCGCTTCCTTCCTCTATCTGATCTCGGGCATCCTGTTCATCCTGGCGCTGCGCGGCCTTTCGCACCCGACCACGAGCCGGCAGGGCAACCTCTACGGCATGATCGGCATGGGCATCGCCATCGCCACCACGCTGGCGCTGGCGCTCCCATCCGCCGGCCGCTTTGGCCTGATCGTGCTGGGTCTCGCCATCGGCGGCGGCGTCGGCGCCTATGTGGCGCGCCGCATCGCCATGACCTCGATGCCGCAGCTGGTCGCCGCCTTCCACAGCCTGGTCGGCTTCGCCGCCGTCATGGTGGCGGCAGCGGCAATCTATGCGCCGGAAAGCTTCGGCATCGGCACGGCGGGCGACATCCACGCCCAGGCGCTCATCGAAATGAGCCTCGGCGTCGCCATCGGCGCCATCACCTTCACCGGCTCGGTCATCGCCTTCCTGAAGCTCGACRGCCGCATGTCCGGCAAGCCGATCATGATCGGCGGCCGCCATCTGATCAACATCGCGCTCGGCGCCGCGTTGGTCGCGCTGATCGTGCTGCTCGTCACCACCGAGTCCAAGCTTGTCTTCTGGCTGATTGTCGCCGCCTCGCTGGTGCTTGGCGTGCTGCTTATTATCCCGATCGGCGGCGCCGACATGCCGGTCGTGGTGTCGATGCTGAACTCCTATTCCGGCTGGGCGGCGGCAGCGCTCGGCTTCACCCTCGGCAACCTGGCGCTAATCATCACCGGCGCGCTGGTCGGCTCGTCTGGTGCGATCCTGTCCTACATCATGTGCAAGGGTATGAACCGGAGTTTTGTCTCCGTCATCCTTGGCGGTTTTGGTGGGGAAACGGCTGCGGCGGCGAGCGACGGCATCGAGCGCACGGTCAAGCAGGGCTCGGCCGACGACGCCGCCTATCTGATGATGAACGCCCAGAAAGTCATCATCGTGCCGGGCTACGGCATGGCGGTCGCCCAGGCGCAGCACGCGCTGCGCGAGATGGCCGACAAGCTCAAGGCCAACGGCGTCGAGGTCAAATACGCCATCCACCCGGTCGCCGGCCGCATGCCTGGCCACATGAACGTGCTCTTGGCCGAAGCCAACGTGCCGTATGACGAGGTATTCGAGCTGGAGGACATCAACTCCGAATTYGCGCAGGCCGACGTTGCCTATGTCATCGGCGCCAACGACGTCACTAACCCGTCCGCGCGCGACGACAAGTCCTCGCCCATCTTCGGCATGCCGATCCTCGACGTCGACAAGGCCCGCACCTGTCTGTTCGTCAAGCGCTCGCTCGGCTCCGGCTATGCCGGCATCGACAACACGCTGTTCTACAAGGACGGCACCATGATGCTGCTCGGCGACGCCAAGAAGATGACCGAGGAAATCGTCAAGGCCATGGACCACTGATCGGCCGCAGCTTCTGCAACAAAAGAGCCCGGCGTCCGCCGGGCTTTTTTGTTGCAGAATGCTGTCGGCCGGATCCCTCTCAGATGTCCAGATTGGCCACCGACAGCGCATTGTCCTGGATGAACTCGCGCCGCGGCTCAACCTCGTCGCCCATCAGCCGCGAGAAGAGCGAGTCGGCATCCGTCGCGTCGGCCACCTTGACCTGCAGCAGCGAGCGCACATTCGGGTCGAGCGTCGTCTCCCAGAGCTGTTCGGCATTCATCTCGCCGAGGCCCTTGTAGCGCTRCATGGTGAGCCCCTTGCGGCCGGCGGCGAACACCGCATTGAGYAGCGCCAGCGGGCCGGAAAGGATCTCCGCGGCGTCCTTGCGGCGCAGCGTCGGCTGCTCGCCATAAACTTCCGCAAGCCTCGGCGCATAGCGGTCGAGCTGGCGTGYGTCGGCCGAATTGATCAGCCCGGCATCGAGCTGGACCGCATCCTTGACGCCGCGCACCGTGCGCTCGAACACATAGCCGCCCGAGCCGTCATTGGAGGTCGAAAGATGCCCGGTCCAGCCGCGCTCCGTCTCCTCCGCGATCATGTCGAGGCGACTAGCGACACGCTCCGCCATGGCGTTGGCTCGGCCGAGATCGGCAAGCACATCGGCGTTGAGCGCGCCGGCGATCGCCGCCTGCTCGACGACGCTGCGGTTGTAGCGCGTGTRCAGCCCGTTGATCAGGTGCCGCACCGCCAGCGCGTCGTTGACGGCCGTGCGCAGATCCGGTCCGGTGCGCACCTCGCCGGAAGCGAGCTCCAGCGACGTCTCTTCCAGCCCGGAGTCGATCAGATATTCCTCATAGGCGTTTTCGTCCTTGAGATACTGGAAGCTCTTTCCGCGCGTCACTTTGTAGAGCGGCGGCTGGGCGATGTAGAGATGGCCGCGCTCGATCAGCTCCGGCATCTGCCGGAAGAAGAAGGTGAGCAGCAGCGTGCGGATGTGGGCGCCGTCGACGTCGGCGTCCGTCATCAGGATGATCTTGTGGTAGCGCAGCTTGTCGGCATTGAACTCGTCCTTGCCGATCGAGGTGCCGAGCGCGGTGATCAGCGTGCCGATCATGTCGGAGCTGAGCATGCGGTCGAAGCGGGCGCGCTCGACATTCAGGATCTTGCCGCGCAGCGRCAGGATCGCCTGGTTCTGGCGCGAGCGCCCGCCCTTGGCCGAGCCGCCGGCGGAGTCRCCCTCGACGATGAAGATTTCCGACTTCGCCGGATCGCGCTCCTGGCAGTCGGCGAGCTTGCCGGGCAGCGAGGTGACGCCGAGCGTGCTCTTGCGCGTGATGTCGCGCGCCTTGCGCGCGGCCTCGCGCGCCGCCGCCGCCTGGATCACCTTCTCGACCACCACCTTGCCTTCCGTCGGATGCTCTTCCAGCCAGATGCCGAGAGCCTCGTTGACCAGGCTTTCCACCACGGGGCGGACCTCGGACGAGACCAGCTTGTCCTTGGTCTGCGAGGAGAATTTCGGATCCGGAACCTTGACCGACAGCACCGCGGTCAGGCCTTCGCGGCAGTCGTCGCCGGTGAGCGTCACCTTTTCCTTCTTGGTCTGGCCGGAAGACTCGCCATAGCCGGTGATCTGCCGGGTCAGCGCCGCACGGAAGCCGGCCAGATGCGTGCCGCCGTCGCGCTGCGGGATGTTGTTGGTGAAGGCCAGCACATTCTCATGGTAGCTGTCGTTCCACCACATCGCCACTTCGACGGTGATGCCGTCGCGCTCGGCGCGGATGGCGACCGGCTTTTCGATCAGCGGCTTCTTCACCCGGTCGAGATATTTGACGAATTCCTCGAGCCCGCCGTCATAGTGCAGCTCGTGGCGCACGAGATCGGCATGGCGGGCATCGGTCAGCACKATGCGCACGCCGGAATTGAGGAAGGCAAGCTCGCGCAGCCGGTGCTCCAGCGTGTTGTAGTCGAACTCGATCATGCTGAAGGTTTCGGCCGACGGGAAGAAGGTTATCTCGCTGCCGCTGCGGCCCTCATAGGTGCCCGCAYGCTTCTCCTGCTCGTAGCTGCCCGTCACCTTCAGCGGCGCGTCGGGATTGCCGTGCGTGAAGCTCATCTCGAAGATTTGGCCGTTGCGCCGGATCTTGAGCTTCARCCATGCCGAAAGCGCGTTGACCACCGATACGCCGACGCCGTGCAGGCCACCGGAAACCTTGTAGGAATTCTGGTCGAATTTGCCGCCGGCATGGAGCTGCGTCATGATGACTTCGGYCGCCGAAACACCCTCGCTTGAGTGGATATCGGTCGGAATCCCGCGGCCATTGTCGATGACCGTCACCGAGCCGTCGGGGTTGAGTGTCACCGAGACGAGGTCGGCGTGCCCGGCCAGCGCCTCGTCGATGGCGTTGTCCACCACCTCATAGACCATGTGATGCAGGCCCGAGCCGTCATCGGTGTCGCCGATATACATGCCCGGCCGCTTGCGGACGGCATCCAACCCCTTCAAAACCTTGATGGAATCGGCGCCGTACTCGGCTTCCACGCCAATGGCGCTTTCGGTCTGGTCGCTCATAAAAACCTGTTTGATTGATGCTGCTGGTCCGGCAGGGGAAAATGGCCCCGAATCGCGCCGTTTTGATGTCCTAGATATAGGCGCAAATAGCGGTTTTTCCAAGGTTTACGGGCATTTTGCCGGCTTGGCGGCAGGGTCTTTCCGAGGCCTCGGCGCGCTGGCTCGGCAAGTGGGCTGGATGCTGATGCATGTTGCCCAAAACTGCGCAGCGGTTTTGGGAGAACGACATGCATCAAAACAAAGGCGCGTTGTCTTCAGCGCGACGCGCCTTTAGGACCAGGCGGTCGCGAAAGCTGCCTCAGAACGCTGCGACGCAGCCGGCCTGGTCGGCATCCGCCTTTACTCCGATGGCAGGCCTGCGCGCAGTGCCTTCAGCGCCTCGCTCCAGCGGAGCAGTTCGTCGAGCATAGTCCTGGCGCCCTGCTGCACATAGTCGCTCGCCTGGTACGCGCCATCCTTGTCGAGCAGCGTCCTGTAGGATGGCAGCGCCACGCCTTCCGGGATCGGCATGACGCCGACGGAGGTGAGCAGCGGCTTGAGCGCCTGCGCCGCGCGCAGGCCGCCCGAGACGCCGCCGTAGCTGAAGATCGCGGCGGGCTTGTATCGCCATTCCTTGAGCAAGTAGTCGACGGCGTTCACGATCGCCGGCGCAACGAAATAGTTGTATTCCGGCGCCACGAAGACGAAGGCATCGGCGGCGTCGACCGCCTTCGACCATGCCTTGGTGTGCTCGTTTTCGTATTTGCGGAGCCTCGGATGGTGCGGCTCGTCGAGCAGCGGCAGCTTGAACGCGGCAATGTCCGTTAAAACCGGTTCGAACCTGCCGTGCTCGCGCGCGAAGCCGTCRAGCCACTCGGCGAAAATCGGTCCGGCACGACCGGGCCTCGTGCTGCCGATGATGATGCTCAACTGATGCTTCACGGGTGGCTCCTCGATTGACGGTATCCGTTGGCGACTAAGGCAACCAATCCTCGGCAACAAGCATGCATTTGCCGGCTGCGTTCACATTCAGGCGAGGCCATTCGCGGTTCTGCCGTTCAGTCACATGGACGCCTGCTTTGCCGGGCGTTACATTTGGCAGCGCCAGCGGAGCATGCTCATGGACACCAAGCCCGCCCCCTTCGTGCCGCCCGCGCCGAAGCCGCGCACCCAGCCGYCCTCGACGCTGGAGATGATGCGCATCGTCTACCGTAACCCGCTCGAGCTGTGGGGCGAACATACCTATAACGAGCCCTGGATCTCGGTGACCGGCATCGGCGGGCCGCTGGTCGTCGCCAACGATCCCGGCCTGATCCGCCATGTACTGGTCGACAACRCCAAGAACTACAAGATGGCGACAGTGCGCCAGCTGATCCTGCGCCCGATCCTGCGCGACGGCCTGCTCACCGCCGAGGGCGAGGTGTGGAGGCGCTCGCGCAAGGCGATGGCGCCGGTGTTCACGCCGCGCCACATCTTCGGCTTCGCCGGACCGATGCTGAAGCGCACGCTGGAATTCGTCACCCGCTACGAGGCCGGCGGCACGACCGACGTCGCCCGTGACATGACGATGCTTACCTATGACATCCTGGCCGAGACGTTGTTTTCCGGCGAGATCGCGGGCGAGCAAGGCAGCTTCGCCAAGCAGGTCGACCACCTGTTCGAGACGATGGGCCGCGTCGATCCGCTCGACCTCTTGCRCGCGCCGGAATGGCTGCCGCGCCTCACCCGCATCCGCGGCCGCAAGACCATGGCCTATTTCCGCAACATCGTTGCCGGCACGGTGAAGATGCGCGAGGAGCGGTTGAAGCGCGACCCCGAAGGCGCGCCGCAGGATTTTCTGACGCTTCTCCTGAGAGCCGAGGGGCCGGACGGCCTCACGCGCGCCGAAGTCGAGGACAACATCATCACCTTCATCGGCGCCGRCCACGAGACGACGGCGCGCGCGCTGGGCTGGACGATCTATTGCCTCGCCGAGGCGCCGTGGGAGCGCGAGAGAATCGAAAAGGAGATCGACGCCGTGCTGGCGAGGGAGCCCGATCCGACGAAGTGGCTCGACGCCATGCCGCTCACCCGCGCCGCCTTCGAGGAGGCRCTGAGGCTCTATCCGCCGGCGCCGTCGATCAACCGCGAGCCGATCGAGCCGGAGACCTGGAACGGTCTCTACATTCCGAAATACGCCGCCGTCCTGGTCATGCCCTGGGTCGTGCACCGCCACCGCAGGCTTTGGGACAGGCCGGACGCCTTCATGCCCGAGCGCTTCCATCCGGGAAACCGCGACAGGATCGACCGCTTCCAGTACCTGCCTTTCGGGGCGGGCCCGCGCGTCTGCATCGGCGCCAGCTTCGCCATGCAGGAGGCGATCATCGCCCTGGCCATCCTGTTGTCGCGCTTCCGCTTCGACGTGACGGCCGAGACCAGGCCGTGGCCCGTGCAGAAGCTGACCACCCAGCCGCAGGGCGGGCTGCCGATGCAGGTTTCACATCGCAATTGAGGGAAATTCTCTCGAATCAGCGCGATTCCGAGTGAAAACCGCTAAACGCTCTTCCTGGAGTTGCTCTACCTGTCAGCGATCGGCCGGCGCTGCTGGAACTGGCCGGCGGCGCGGAACCGCCAGAGATAGCTGGGCAGGATGGTAGCGATCGCCTGCGGCCGGATGCCGAGACCGCCGAGCGTCCTGTCCGCTTTGGCCGCGGCTTCGGAGACGACATTGTGCGCGCGCAGCTGCAGCACCTGGTCCTTGGTCAGCATGGGGTTGGGCAGCAGGCCGAGGATCGAGGCCTGGATGTTCGCCATCCACCACGGCACCGGCACCAGAAGACGCCGGCGATCGATGACGGCGAGCAGTTCTTCCATGCATTCCTTGAAGGTCAGCACCTGCGGGCCGCCGAGCTCGTAGATCTGGCCGCCCTTGACGTTGCCGTCGACCGAGCGCGCCACCGCTTCGGCGACGTCGCCGACATAGACCGGCTGGAATTTCGTCTTTCCGCCGCCGATCAGCGGCAGGACGGGGGAGACGCGCGCCATGCTGGCGAAGCGGTTGAAGAAGCTGTCTTCCGGTCCGAAATTGATCGACGGCCGCAAGATGACGGCATCCGGGATCGTCTCGAACACCGCCTTCTCGCCGAGCGCCTTGGTGCGGGCGTAGTCGGAAGGCGAGTTCAAATCGGCGCCGAGCGCTGAGATGTGGGTGAGGYCGGCGCCGACCGAGCGGGCAGCCTCGGCGACGGCGCGCGCGCCGAACTCGTGCACGGAGCCGAATTTCTGCCGGCCTGTCTCATGCAGGATGGCGACGAGGTTGACGACGTGGTCGGCTCCCTGCACGGCGCGGTCGATCGACCAGCGCACGCGCACATTGGCCTGCACAGGCTGGATCTGGCCGACATTGCCGAGCGGTTGCACATGRCCGGCGAGGTCGGGCCGCCGGCAGGCGACGCGGATGYGGTAGCCGCGCTTGGYGAGCGCCCRCACGACATGACGGCCGACAAAGCCGGACCCGCCGAAGACGACGACGAGCTTGGGGGTCTGCAGGATTTCGGTCATGRCTGGCTCCGGCGCGCATGGTGCTTGGCTAGAGGCGTTCATAGTCGGTTTCGCGCCAAAGGCAAAGGGTGGTCGGAGCCAATCACGCCCTTGTTCGGTCTGCGGCTGCCAGCCCCGATTCATGCCAGAGGGCGCTGCGCCGGAGCGCCAATCGCCCCCCTTGTCGATCAGGCCGAATAGCGCTCGGCGAATTCGGAAATGCGCTGCACCACGTCCCTGGAGACCGTGATGCCGCGAGCTCTCGCCTTCTCCGCGGCCTCGGCCCGGGCGCGGCCGGGGATGTGCACGCCGTAGCGCCGCCGCAGCCGGTCGAGTTGGTCGCGCATGCGCTGTTCGAAATCCGGGTCGAGCAGCTTCGGCTCGACGGCGAGCACGAAGAGCCCGGTGCCCGGGCTGTCCGGCCCGCCGCTGAACCAGGGCGCGTCGAGCGACCAATTGGCGCCGGAAATGCCCGYGGCCAGCACCTCGACCATCAGCGCGATGTTGGCGCCGCGCTGGCCGCCGAAGGCGAGCATAGCGCCCTTCATCGCCGCCGCCRGATCGGTGGTCGGATTGCCGCTGGCATCCAGCGCCCAGCCTTCCGGGATCCTCTTGCCGTCCTCGGCCGCCTTGCGGATGTTGACGAAGGCGGTGGCGCTCGAGGACTGGTCGATCACCAGTTGCGGCCCGTCTGCGGCGGGCGCGGCAAAGGACATCGGATTGGTACAGTAGACCGRCTTGACCGAGCCTGAGCCTGCCAGCACCGCCGGCCCGTTGGTGGCGGCAAAGGAGACCAGGCCCTGTGCGGCCAGCCGTCCCGTGAAATAGCCGAGCGCGCCGCAGGTATAGGCGTTCTTTTGCGAGAAGATGGCGACGCCGAACAGTCTTGCCGCCTTGGCGAGATCATCGATGGTGCGATCAAAGCCAGTATGGGCGAGCCCGCCGCGCGCGTCGGAAAGATAGACGGCGAGCGCCGGGCGGGTGATCACAGGGTCGGCATGGCCGTCGATGCGCCCGGCTTCAATCGCCTCCAGATAGTCGATCAAATGCGACAGCCCGACCGCCGACAGGCYCTCCGCCTCCGCTGCAATGATCGAGGCGGTGAGCGACYGCGCCGCTTCCTCATTGGCGCYGGCCCCCAATGCCGCCATGCGGCAAAGTCCTGTTGCCTGCTCGAGGGTAAGTTGCATCGAAAATGCCTCTAAGCGAATAGCAAATAGGGAATAGCGAGTAGGAAATCCTGCGAATTGCCCGCTATTCGCTACTCCCTATTCGCTATTCGCTAGCCAATCTTGACCGGGATCCGCGCCTCGATCCGGCTGAAGATCAGGACGAGGATGCCGGTGATGGCCATATAGATCAAGGCGAGCAGCAGCAAGGGTTCGTAGGTCAGGTAGGTATCCTGCCGCACCTTGGAGGAGACGGCGAAGATGTCGATGACGCTGATCGTCGCCACCAGCGGCGTCGACTTCAGCTGCAGCACGGTTTCGCCGGTCAGCGTCGGCAGCGCCCGGTAGAAGGCCTGCGGCAGCCAGATGCGGCGGAAGATCTTGAAACGGCTCATGCCGAAGGCACGAGCAGCCTCGAGCTGCCCCTTAGGCACGCCGGCAAAGGCGCCGCGCATCACCTCGCCCTCATAGCCGGCGAAAGACAAGGTCAGCGCCAGCACGCCATAGGGCCAGGCTTGCCTGAGATATGTCCACATCCAGGACTCACGTATCCACGGATACTGCGGAAAAATCGATCCGAGCCCGTAATAGAGCAGCCAGAGCTGCAGGAGCAGCGGCGTTCCGCGGATGATGGTGCAGAAGACCTTTGCAGGCACGGCGAACCAGAACGGCCCGCCGGCCTGCGCCRGGCCGAGCGGCACGGCGAGCAGGAAGCCCAGCGCGCAGGTGACAATGAGAATCCAAAGCGCCCGCCAGATGCCGAGCAGCCCCATTTCCCAATATTGCGGCAGCCAGTCCCAGCGCATGAAGAAGGCCGCGCAGAGGACCAGCGCCAGTGCAACGAGGATCAGCGCGATGCGGTGCGGCTTCAGCCAGAGCGAGGCGCGCGCCGCCATGTTGATGGCAGTCGCATCGGCCGACATCAGCGTGCCTCCTTGACGGAAGGCGTGCCGCGCCGCGACCAGGCTTCGACGCGTCCGATGACTAGGTTGGAGAACAGCGTCAGCGCCAGGTAGAGCRCACCGGCGGCGAGGTAGAAGATCAGATAGGCCTTGGTGACGCCCGCCGCCTGCCGCGTCGCAAGTGTCAGCTCGAAGAAGCCGACGACGGCAAGCAGCGCGGTGTCCTTGGTGGCGATCAGCCAGAGATTGGCAAGGCCCGGAATGGCGAAAGGCAGCATCGCCGGCAGCGTGATGCGCCTCAGCATCAGAAGCGGCGGCATGCCGTAGGCGCGCGCGGCCTCGATCTGGCCTTGCGGGATGGAGAGGATGGCGCCGCGGATCACTTCCGTCGAATAGGCGCCCTGGACGACGCCCAGAACGAAGATGCCGGCCRCCAGCCCGCTGATGTCGACGCGCTGGTAGTCCATCGCCGTCAGCACCTGGTTGATGAGATCGGTGCCGGCATAATAGAGCAAGAGGATCAGCACCAGTTCCGGTACGGCGCGCACCACAGTTGTGTAGACCGCCAGCAGGTCGCGGATCACCGGCCCGCCATAAAGCTTGCCAAAGGCGCCGCCGGTGCCGATCAGCAGGCCAAGGCAGGTGGCGCCGATCGCGATCTCGATCGAATGCAGCAATCCGACGAGCAAGGTGYCGCCCCAGCCGGGCGGCACGGGCGAAAGGAGTTCAATGATGCCGGCCGCAGAGGCCGGAAGAAAGGCGTCGATCAGCTTCGCCCCCGAATTGCTGGCACACCGCTCAAGCAGCCTTCAGCGGCGGCGTGCGTGGCAAGGTCGGGGCATGGGCGCGCCATGCCCCGTGACTCTCATGTGGAAGCGTCAGTTCGACTGCGGTGCGCCGCCGTAGATGTCGAAGTCGAAGTATTTCTTCGAGATCTGGTCATACTTGCCGCTGGCGCGGATCGCCTTGATGCCGGCGTTGATCTTTTCCTTGAGCGCGGTGTCTTCCTTGCGCACGCCGGCGCCGACACCCGGTCCGAGCACTTCGTCGTCCGGTGCCACCATGCCCTTCAGGTCGCAGCAGGCCTTGCCCTGGTCGGTCTTGAGGAACTCGCCGAGCGCGATGGAATCGGCCTGCACCGCGTCGAGACGGCCGGCGGCAAGGTCATTGTTGGCTTCGTCCTGGGTCTGGTATTCCTTGATTTCCTGTGCGCCGGTGAAGTGCTTCTTGGCGTAGACGGCATGTACCGTCGACACCTGGACGCCGATCACCTTGCCCTTGAGGTCGTCCGGCGAGGCGCCGAACTTCTGGTCCTTCGGCCCGATGATCGCCGTCGGCGTGTTGTAATACTTGTCCGAGAAGTCGATGGTCTTCTTGCGTTCGTYGGTGATCGACATCGAGGAGACGATGAGGTCGATCTTCTTGGTGGTCAGCGCCGGAATGATGCCGTCCCAGGCAACCGGCGTGATGACGCAGTCGAGCTTCTCCTCGGCGCAGACGGCATCGATGAAGTCGATCTCCCAGCCGACCCACTTGCCGCTCGCATCCGGCGAGGTGAAGGGCGGATAAGGTTCGGYGGCGACGCCGATCTTGACCTGTTCGGCCTTGGCCACGCCCATCGCGGCGACGCCGAAGAGCAGCGCCGCGGCGAATGTCTTGAGAACAGTCTTCATGTCAGAACTCCCACTTTGTTGTTGTTCCCGGTTTTTTCGCCCCGCTTGACACCGRCCCTAGCCGACGTTGCGGAGGAATTGCTTGAGCCTTTCGGATTTGGGCGCGCCGAACAATTGTTCCGGCGGGCCTTCTTCCTCGACCAGCCCGTTGCAGAGGTAGACGACATGTGTCGCGACCTCGCGGGCGAACTTCATTTCATGCGTTACCAGCACCATGGTGCGCCCCTCGCGCGCCAGGTCGCCGATCACCTTCAACACCTCGCCGACCAGCTCCGGATCCAGCGCCGAGGTAGGCTCGTCGAACAGCATGACGCGCGGATTGATCGCGAGCGCCCGGGCTATTGCCGCGCGTTGCTGCTGGCCGCCCGACAGGTATGCCGGATAGACGTCGCGCTTTTCGGCGAGGCCGACGCGGGCAAGCAGCTTCTCGGCCTGGGCGATCGCCTCGTCGCGCTTTATGCCGAGCACATGCACCGGGACCTCGATGACGTTCTCGATCAGCGTCATGTGGCTCCACAGGTTGAAGTTCTGGAACACCATGCCGAGCCGGGAGCGGATGCGTTCGATCTGCTTGCGGTCGGCGGGAACGGTGTGGCCGAAGCTGTCGGCCTTCAGCTTGATCTCCTCGCCATTGACGCGGATGATGCCGCTCGTCGGGTTTTCCAGGCAGTTGATGCAGCGCAGTAGCGTCGATTTGCCGGAGCCGGAGCCGCCGATGATGGCGATCACCTCGCCGTCGCGCGCCGAAAGCGAAACGCCCTTCAGCACGTGCAGATGRCCGAACTTCTTGTGCAGGTTCTCGACATGGATGGCTTCGGCCGCGCCGCTTCGCGCCTCGCCGGACGGGACTGCGGCAGCTTCCACCGCGCTCACCGGGTGACCTCTAAATGGTCGACGGCAGTTCGTCGAACGTCTATCCGGCTCATCAACATACGCTGTACTGCTCGCTCCAGTCTTCAGCATGGACTCAACAGCGCGAGCCCGTCAATCCCGCTCATTACGGCACTTGCGGCCTTGTTGTGCAAGTGTATAAATAGCCATTCATGAAATTTTCTCGACTTTTTTCAGCTTAAAAGGGCATCGATGAGCGCTTTCGGGTCACAGTCCATGGCGGCGCCGCTGCGGCGCGTGCTGATGCGGTCGGCTGCCAACGCCATGCGCGACGCCGACAGAGYAGCCTGGCACTATGGGCCGGGCTTCAACCCGGCGAAAGCAGCGTTGCAGCACGCGGTCCTTGCCGAACTGGTGGCGGCTTCAGGCGCCGAAATCGAATGGATCGAGGACGAGGCCGACGGACTTTCGGATTCGGTGTTCACGCACGACCCATCGCTGATGACCGACCGCGGCGCGCTGATCCTGTCCATGGGCAAGCCATTGCGCGCCAGGGAACCTTCACTGCATGAGGAAACCTACAGAAGGCTGGGCATTCCGATCCTCGGCCGCATAGAGGCTCCTGGCCAGGTCGAAGGCGGTGATTGTGTATGGGTCGATGCCCGCACGCTGGCGATCGGGCGCGGTGTCCGCTCCAACCAGGAAGGCATCCAGCAGGTTTCCAACCTGCTGACGCCGCTGGGCATTTCCGTCTACGGCTTTGATCTGCCGCTGTGGCAGGGCGAAGAGGCATGCCTGCATCTGACGTCGGTGATCAGCCCGCTGGCCGACGACCTCGCACTGGTCTATTCACCGCTTTTGCCGGCCCCCTTCTACCAGATGCTGAAGGCGCGAGGCATCCGGCTGGTCGAAGGCGACGCCGGAGAGTTCGCCACTTCCAACGGACTCAGCCTGAACGTGCTGCCGACCAGCCCGCGCAACGTCATTGCCGTTGCAGGCTTTCCCAAGACCAAAGCCGCTATGGAAGCCGCCGGCTGCACCGTTGAAATTTTCGAGGCGGATGCGCTCTGYATTGCCTGCGAAGGCGGGCCGACATGCCTGACGCGGCCGATCCTGCGCCAATGAATGCGCCGTCCCGCCGCAAGTTCCGCCGCGAGGGTGAGGAGCGGCGGCGGCAGGATCTGATCGAAGCGACCCTGGACTGCGTGGCGGAACTTGGCCTCCAGGGCGCCACCTTGCGCACCATCGCATTGCGTGCCGGCGTCACCGCCGGGCTGATCCGGCACTATTTCCCCGGCAAGGAAGAATTGCTGCAGGAAGCCTATACAGCGCTGGTCGGCCGCATGACCGAGCAGGCGAAAGCAGCATTGGTCATGGAAGATGCCTCGCCGCGCGAGCGCCTTGCGGCTTTCATCACCGCCAACCTCAACCCGCCGATCATCGACGCGCGGGTGTTTTCGCTCTGGGCCACCTTCCTCGGCCGCGCCAGCGCGGATCCGACCCTGGCTCGTGCTCACCGCGAAGGCTACCTTGGCTTTCGCAACGAGGTGGAAGCGGTTGTGGCTGAAGTGCTCGCCGCCGAACAGCGCAAGCTGGACGCAGGTCAGCTGCGCCATCATGCCATTGCGATCAATGCCATCATCGACGGGCTCTGGATCGAAGGCTGCCTTGCCGGCGAGATGTTCTCGCCCGGCGAATTGGCGGCGATCGGCATCAAGGCTGTCGAGGCCGAACTCGGCCTCGCGCCACTAGAGCAATTCCAGGAAAAGTGAGAAGCGGTTTTCCGTCCGGGATTGCGTAAGAAACAAGGAGATAGGGCGGATCACTGTTTCCGTTAAACAGTGATCCGCTCCAAAGGGGAGAGAACCAATGACCACGCTCGGCGAAGCGCTCATCACCTTGCTCGAGGCACATGGCGTCGACACCGTCTTCGGCATTCCAGGCGTGCACACGGTCGAGCTCTATCGCGGGCTGGCGCGCTCGAAGATACGCCACGTCACGCCGCGCCACGAACAGGGCGCCGGCTTCATGGCCGACGGCTACGCGCGCGCCAGCGGCCGGCCGGGYGTCGCCTTCGTCATCACCGGTCCGGGCCTCACCAACACCATCACCGCCATGGGCCAGGCGCGCGCCGATTCGGTGCCGATGCTGGTGATCTCCGGCGTCAACGCCACCGATACGCTCGGGAAGGGGCTGGGCTTCCTGCATGAACTGCCCGACCAGCGCGGCATGATGGAGAAGGTGGCGCTGTTTTCTGAGCGCGTCACCGAGGCCGATGAATTGCCGGGCGCGCTTGCGCGTGCCTTCGCCCTTTTCGCCTCGTCGCGTCCGGGTCCGGTCCATATCGAGATCCCGACCGACGTCATGGTGAAGCCCGCCGACGCCATTGCCGCTGCCCTCAGCAATGCCGCACCGCCAACTCCGGACGCGGCAGCGATCGCCGAAGCAGCACGGCTTTGCCGGGCCGCCCGGCGCCCGCTGGTCCTCGCCGGCGGCGGCGCCAAGAAGGCCGACGCGGCGCTGAGGCGCTTCGCCGAGGCGCTCGGGGCGCCGGTCGTGGAGACCGCCAATGCGCGCGGCCTGCTGCATGCCCATCCGCTCTGCGTGCCGGCAAGTCCCAGCCTGAAGGCGGTGCGCGCGCTGATGGCCGACGCCGATCTGGTGATCGCCGCCGGCACCGAATTCGGCCCGACCGACTATGACGGCTATGGCGATGGCGGTTTCGTACTGCCGCCGAAGCTGATCCGCATCGACATCGGCGCCGACCAACTCGCTCGCCGGCCGGTGACGGTTGGGATCCAGGCCGACTGCGCCGAGGCGCTTCATGCCCTGCTGGCTGAGATCGGCCCCGCTCATGTCGCTGCGAAGGACGGCGAGGCCCATGCGGCCGCAGCGCGAGAGGCCGCTCGGGCGGAATTAAGGCCCGACTATCTGGCGCAGGTGCGTGCGCTGGAGGTGATCCGCGATGCGCTGCCCGGCGCGATCATCGTCGGCGACTCTACCCAGCCGATCTACGCCGCCAACCTCTATTACGACCATGACCGTCCGGGCGGCTGGTTCAACGCTGCGACGGGCTTCGGCGCGCTGGGCTACGGCCCGCCGGCGGCGATCGGCGCCGCACTTKCCATGCCCGAGGCGCCGGTCGTGTGCCTCACCGGCGACGGCGGCTTCCAGTTCACCTTGCCGGAGCTGGGCGCGGCGCTCGATGCCGAAGCGCCGGTGATCTTCGTCGTCTGGAACAATCGCGGCTATCGCGAGATCGAGACCTCGATGCTCGATGTCGGTGTCGAACCGGTCGGCGTGTCGCCGGCGCCGCCGGATTTCTGCAGGCTCGCCGAGGCCTATGGCATGGAGGCCGAGCGGCTGACCGGCATCGACGGCCTAGCCGAGGCGCTGAAGCGCGCGCGGGCGGCCGGCAAGCCGCGCGTCATCGAGATCAGCGTCGACTGAACGGCGTTCGGGCGGCTGGCATGTTGGCTTGGCCGCGCTGGCGATTTTCCGGGAAATGCTCCCGTTCCAAAGTGGACGAAGTGGCGCGAAGCCCATTCCGCGGCCTGACGCATGCAAATCAGGGACGCCTGCCATGTCGATATTTCAATTGAGTGACAGCGCGAAAGGCGCGACGTTCGATACTGGGGCGGCATAACTATAAAAAAATGACAGGAGCAGTCGAAATATGACGGAAACGCTTAACGGCAGGCATGTCGTGGTGACGGGCGGCACTGGGGCGCTCGGCGGCGCGGTTGTCGGCAGGTTGCTGGAGCAGGGCGCGATCTGCCATGTGCCCAATGCCCATGCCGCGGCTCCGCCGCACTTTCCCTACGCGGCCCACGCCAGCGTCCACCTGGCGCACAATGTAGATCTCTCCGACTCCGCCAAGGTCGAAGCCTTCTATCATCAGGTTCCGGAGCTTTGGGCTTCGATCCACCTCGCCGGCGGTTTCACCATGGCGCCGGTGGAAAAGATCGAATCGGCGGCCTTCGCCGAGATGATGGACACCAACGCCCGCACCGCCTTCCTCTGCAGCCGCGCGGCGGTGCGCTCGATGCTGGCCTCGGGCACGGCCGGCCGCGTCGTCAACGTCACCGCRCGCGCCGGGCTCGATCCCAGGCGCGGATCGGGCATGGTCGCCTATGCCGCCAGCAAGGCGGCGGTGGCCGCCATGACGCTGGCGATGGCCGAGGAGCTGAAGCACAAGGGCATCCTGGTCAACGCCGTGGCGCCGTCGACGCTCGACACGCCGGCAAACCGTGCCGACATGCCGGACGCCGATTTCACCAAATGGGTGAGTTTGGAAGCCGCCGCTGAGGCGATCGCCTATCTTGCTTCGCCCGCCAATCAGGCGATGAGCGGCACGCTGGTGCCTCTTTACGGCCGGGCCTGACACCAACGCAGCGGACAAAGAAAAACCCCGCCGGATCGCTCCGGCGGGGTTTTTTCTTCTGTTGAGCGAAGGGRCTTAAGCAATTCCGGACGGAAAACCGCGTAGCGGTTTTCCTGGAATGCTTTAGTTGCCCTGCTTCTTCAGCGCCGCGCCCAGGATGTCGCCCAGCGAGGCGCCGGAGTCGGTCGAGCCGTACTGGGCGACCGCCTCCTTCTCCTCGGCGATTTCCAGCGCCTTGATCGAGACCTGCAGCTTGCGGGTCTTCTTGTCGAAGGCGATGACGCGGGCGTCGACCTTCTGGCCGACGGTGAAGCGCTCGGGGCGCTGCTYGTCGCGGTCGCGGGAAAGGTCCGAACGCTTGATGAAGGTCTCGAGGCCGCTGTCAACCAGCCGCACTTCCAGACCGCCATCCTTCACCGCGATGACCTCGCAGGTGACAACGGCGTTCTTGCGCAGTTCACCGCTGCTCGCCGCCTCGCCGACCGTGTCACGCGCCAGCTGCTTGATGCCGAGCGAGATGCGCTCCTTCTCGATGTCGACGTCGAGCACCTGCGCCTTGACCATGTCGCCGCGATTGTACTCTTCGATCACCTGCTCGCCCGGACGGGTCCAGTCGAGGTCGGAGAGGTGCACCATGCCGTCCACGTCGCCTTCCAGGCCGATGAACAGGCCGAACTCGGTCTTGTTCTTGACCTCGCCCTCGACCTGGCTGCCGACCGGATGGTTGCGCGCGAAGGCTTCCCAGGGGTTCTCCAGCGTCTGCTTGAGACCGAGCGAGATGCGGCGCTTGGCCGGATCGACCTCGAGCACCACCACGTCGACTTCCTGCGTCGTCGACAGGATCTTGCCGGGGTGCACGTTCTTCTTCGTCCACGACATTTCCGAAACGTGGATGAGGCCCTCGATGYCCGGCTCCAGCTCGACGAACGCGCCRTAGTCGGTGATGTTGGTGACCRTACCCTTGATCTTCTTGCCGATCGGGAACTTGGTGCCGATATCAGACCACGGATCGCTCTCGAGCTGCTTCATGCCGAGCGAGATGCGGTGGGTTTCCTGGTTGATGCGGATGATCTGCACCTTGACCGTCTGCCCGATGTTGAGGATCTCGGTCGGATGGTTGACGCGGCGCCATGCCATGTCGGTGACGTGCAGCAGGCCGTCGATGCCGCCGAGGTCGACGAACGCACCGTAGTCGGTGATGTTCTTGACCACGCCTTCGACCACCTKGCCTTCCTCGAGGTTCTGCACGATCTCCGAACGCTGTTCGGCGCRGCTCTCCTCGAGCACGGTCCGGCGCGACACCACGATGTTGCCGCGGCGGCGATCCATCTTGAGGATCTCGAAAGGCTGCGGATTGTGCATCAGCGGGGTGACGTCGCGGATCGGACGGATGTCGACCTGGCTGCGCGGCAGGAATGCCACGGCGCCGTCGAGATCGACGGTGAAGCCGCCCTTGACCTGGTTGAAGATGACGCCTTCGACGCGCTCACCCTTGGTGAACTTCTCCTCGAGGCGCACCCAGCTCTCCTCGCGGCGGGCCTTCTCGCGCGACAGCATCGCCTCGCCAAGCGCGTTCTCGATGCGCTCGACATAGACCTCGACGGTGTCGCCGACCTTGAGGGAGGAGTCCTTGCCCTTGGCGCCGAATTCCTTCAGCGGCACGCGGCCTTCGACCTTGAGGCCGACGTCGATGATGGCCATGTCCTTTTCGATCGCGGTGATCGTGCCCCGGACAACCTGGCCCTCGCCGGAATGGCCGGCGGTGAAAGATTCTTCGAGCATGCTCGCGAAATCATCGCGAGTGGGATTAGCAGCTGACATTGTTTCTCCTGGAATGCCCCRCAATCATAGCGGAGCGGGCGCCGTGCGTTAGCGTTGCGTGAGCCTGCCGGCGTTCCGGGCTGAAGAGCCCTTGGCCGCCTGAGGCGGCAAAATCCGGCGCATAGAGAATGCTGGCAGGCTGGTTCGTGCCCGATATGGGTATTTTCTTCGCGTCGGACAACCGAAGCGCGAGGAAAAACCCAAGTCAGGGCTTGCTTCTCTTGGCCAGGACGTCGTCGACGATCGTCATGGCCGCCAGAAACGCGGCTTCTATAGCCATTTCGCTGGTATCAAGCAAGTGCGCGTCGGCGGCGGGCTTGAGCGGCGAGTCCGCCCGGCCCATGTCGCGCTCGTCGCGGCGCTCGATGTCGGCGAGGATGGCGGCGAAGTCGGCGCTGCCGCCCATGCTCTCGATCTCGGCCAGCCGGCGCTTGGCCCGCACTTCCGCGCTTGCCGTGACATAGAGTTTGATGTCGGCGTCCGGGCACACGACCGTGCCGATGTCGCGGCCGTCGAGCACCGCGCCCGGCGGGGCCTTGGCGAATTCCCGCTGCTTTTCGACCAGGATGCGCCGCACGGACGGAATGACCGCGACCTTCGAGGCGGCCTCGCCAACCGCATGGGCCGACAGCACTGTCCGGTCGAGATTGGAGAGGTCGACCTCGCGTGCCGCGGTCTCCGCCGCCGAGACATTGTCGAGCTGCAGGCCGAGTTCGATGAGCCTGTGGGCCACGGCGCGATAGGTGAGGCCGGTRTCGAGCAGGTTCAGGCGGTAGTGGTCGGAAAGCCGGCGGGCGAGGGTGCCCTTACCGGCGCCGGCGGGGCCGTCGATGGCGATGGTGAAGGGGCTGCTCATTGGCTCGCCTCGAATGAAAGGCGCAATGAACAAGACGTGCGCCGCGATCCTTCCCACCCCCCTCTGTCCTGCCGGACATCTCCCCCGCAAGGGGGGAGATCAGCCGTCATCGCGGCCTTCGCCAATTGTCCACGTTGCAGGATCGGACGGGGCGCGAAAGCCGCCAATCTCCCCCCTTGCGGGGGAGATGTCCGGCAGGACAGAGGGGGGTGCTGTCCCGCCAACGTCTCAGGCTGGCTCAATCTCATCCGCCCGTCACTCGATCTCCGCGCCCAACCCCCTCATCAGCCCCATGAATTCCGGGAAGCTTGTCGCGATCATGTTGGCGTCGTCGATGGTGACAGGCTTTTCCGTCGCCAGGCCCATCACCAGGAAACTCATGGCGATGCGATGGTCGAGATGGGTCTTGACCTTCGCGTCCTGGCCGTTGGGATGGCCGCCCAGACCCTTGCCCCCGGGCTTGCCGCGCACGGCAAGCGAGGCCTCGCCCTCGGTGCAGTCGACGCCGTTGAGCTTCAGCCCGTTGGCCACCGCCGACAGYCTGTCGGATTCCTTGACGCGCAGCTCTTCGAGGCCCTGCATCAGCGTCTCGCCCTCGGCGAARCTCGCGGCAACCGCCAGCACCGGATATTCGTCGATCATCGACGGCGCCCGTTCCGGCGGCACGGTAACACCTTTCATTTCGGAATATCGCACGCGCAGGTCCGCGACATCCTCGCCGCCGGCATTGCGCGGGTTGAGGATATCGATCCGGCCRCCCATCTCCTGCAAAGTCAAAAGCAGGCCGGTGCGGGTCGGGTTCATCARCACGTTTTCGATCACGATGTCCGAGCCCGGCACGATCAGCGCCGCCACCAGCGGGAACCCGRCCGAGGACGGGTCGCCGGGCACGGCGATCGTCTGTCCCGTGAGCTTGCYCTGGCCTTCGATGAAGATGTGGCGCACGCCCCGCTCGTCGGTCTCGACGCTCAGGTTAGCGCCAAAGCCTTTCAGCATCTTCTCCGTGTGGTCGCGCGTCATCACCGGCTCGATCACGGTAGTGATGCCCGGCGTGTTGAGYCCGGCAAGCAGTACTGCCGATTTCACCTGGGCCGAGGCCATCGGAACGCGATAGGTGATGGGTGCGGCATGCTTCGGGCCGCGCAGCGTGATCGGCATGYGGTCGCCGGGCGCTGCCTTCAGCACCTGCACCCCCATCTGCCGCAGCGGCTCCAGAACGCGGCCCATCGGCCGGCCGGAGAGCGAGGCATCGCCGATGAAGGTCGTCTCCATGTCGTAGGTGCCGACCAGGCCCATAGTGAGCCGCGAGCCGGTGCCGGCATTGCCGAAGTCGAGCGGGCCTTCCGGTTCAAGCAGCGCGCCGTTGCCGGTACCGCGGATYACCCATTCGGCGCCCTTCTTTTCTATATGCGCGCCCATCGCCTTCATCGCCGCGCCGGTGCGCATCACATCCTCGCCTTCGAGCAGGCCGGTGATGCGTGTCTCGCCGGAGGCAAGGCCGCCGAACATGAAGGAGCGGTGCGAGATCGACTTGTCGCCCGGCACCCGCGCCGCACCTGCAAGGGCTGGAGATTTACGGGCCRTGGCCGGCTTCGGGGCGGCAGTGTGAGACATATCGTCATTTCCAAGCAAGATGCCGGCGGACCGGGTCAGTTCGTCATGTTGCGGCGGTCTCGTAACACGGTGCGCCGCAATGGTCATCCCCTCGCACGGAGCTTAAAAAATCCGGCTTTCACGACGCGGCATTTGGCTTTGACAATGCCGTTAGCTGCGGTTAAGGGGACCATTCTTTTTTTGACGAGGCTTGCCGTGGCAAAACCTGAACTTGGCACAAAGCGTGTCGACCCCGAAACGGGTCGGAAATTCTACGACCTCAACAAGGACCCGATCGTCTCGCCCTATACCGGCAAGAGCTATCCGCGCTCCTATTTCGAGGAAGGCAAGATTTCCGCGCTCGAGGAAGACGAGGAAGTCGCCGACAAGGAATTGGACGCCGAGGACGAAGAGGGTGCCGAGCTCGTTTCGCTGGAAGATGCRGACGATGAGACCAAGGGCGGCAGCGACGATCTGCCCGATCTCGGTGACGACGATGATGTCGATCTCGGCGACGATGACGACGACAACACCTTCCTTGCCGACGAGGAGGAAGAGGATGACGACGTCTCCGACATGATCGGCGTCGGCGACGACGAGGACGAGGTCTGATTTTAAGCCTTGGCGCGATCGTTTGCCGGCCATTTTGGCCTGTGACGAAAAAGCGGCTTTTCAAGGCTTGATCTTGACCGAAGGCGGCGCTAGAAGCCGCCAGCACTAAACGACGGCGCGGTTCTCAGGCCGCGCCGGATCTCTTCGCCGGAAACGGCGCCGGCTGACTGCCGGGAGTGGGGCCATAGCTCAGTTGGGAGAGCGCTTGAATGGCATTCAAGAGGTCGTCGGTTCGATTCCGATTGGCTCCACCAAACAGTCCTTCTCTCATCCTCGGTTTCGCGGCGTTCGCGCTTATATCCTGTGAATCGGCTTCCGAGGCACCGCTTCCGCCTCCACCCCAGCCGACTTTGCCTGCGGTTGCGGCGCCTGCTGCCACGGATTCGGCAGTGTTGGACAGAACCGTGGCGCTCACTCCGCCGGGCAAGGGCGTTCCGGCSAGGTATGCCGCGTTTTYAGGCATATGGGCGGGGCGGCTAGATGRCTTGTATGAGGGCAAGCTGGCCGTGCTGACAGTTTCCCCGGGCGGGCAGGTGACTGTCAGCTATGCGTGGGGTGATGTGGCCGACAACAAGCCGGGCATCGCCGACGGCGCCGGCAGGATTGTCGGGAACACGTTGAAGCTCGGGCGCCTTCCGAACGGTGCGGACATCACATTCACGATGCAGTCCGACGGAACGCTGGCTGGTACCTACACGCTTGCTGGCCGCACCTACACCGGCTCGTTCGCCAGGCAATAGGCTGCGAACTCCTCCGAGAGCTGCCCACGATCGCGATGGCGCCACTGCCCCCGACGTGTCGGGCAGGCTCGAATCGGCTATGCCTGCGCCATGCAGGAAACGTCCCTCTATGCCCCGGTGAAGCGGTTCCTCGAGAGCCTCGATTTCACCGTCAAGGGCGAGGTCGGCGGCTGCGATATTGTCGGGCTGCGCGACGGCGAGCCGCCCGTGGTCGTCATCTGCGAGCTCAAGCTGCAGTTCAACCTCGAACTCCTCCTCCAGGGCGTCGATCGCGCGGCGGCTTGCGACGAGGTCTGGCTCGCCGCTCGGCAGTCGGCGCGCGGCAAGGGCCGCGAGCACGACCGCCGCTTCCGTGAGCTCTGCCGCAGGCTCGGCTTTGGTTTGCTGGCGGTCGACGGAAAGGGCAGGGTCGAGCTGCTGCTCAGCCCGGCCGCCGTGCCGCCGCGGCGCGACCCGAGGCGGCGCTCGCGCCTCGTCGAGGAACATCACCGCCGCAAGGGCGATCCCTCCATCGGCGGCARCACGCGACGAAAACCCATCATGACCGCCTATCGGCAGGAAGCTCTCGCCTGCGCCGCCGCCATGGCCGACGGCCCGAAGCGGCCGCGCGATTTGAAAACCCTTTCGCCGCGCGCGGCCGGCAACCTGCTGCACAATTATTACGGCTGGTTCGCCCGGGCCGAGCGCGGCGTTTACGCGCTGACCGAGGCCGGCCTGGCGGCTCTGCAATCACATGGGCTCCTCGACGTTCCGCAGCAGATCGCTCCGTTCCAGGCTGATCAGCTTGCAGTGACGGTTGGCACGTGAGCGGCCGCCTTAGGCGCATCCTTCGGCTCGTTCCAAATCGCTGAAGAAATTCCACCGTGGCGTGGTTGACTCACCTCTTCGTCCATGCAGAAATTGGTTGGACCATTGAACCACTTGGACAGCCGCCGGCGTGACCGATCTTCTCCCGCCCATCCAGAGCACGGCCCGCGACGACGCGGTGCTGAAGGCGTTGGCGGGTTTTGTGAGACAAGAGGCTCTGGGTCCGGGCGAAAAACTGCCGACCGAGCGCATCCTCGCCGAGCGCCTCAAGGTCAGCCGCAACACGGTGCGCGAGGCGTTGACGCGCTGGGAGGGCCTGGGTCTCGTCGAGCGGCGGCAGGGCAGCGGCACTTATCTCAAGGCGGCGGTCTCGCCCGACATGCTGCACATGCCGCTGACATTGGCTGGTGGCAATGATTTCGCCGGCCTGATGCGCACGCTGGAGATCCGCCGCGCGCTGGAGGCCGAGGCCGCCGCGCTCTGCGCCGTGCGCGCCGGCAAGGACGAGATCGCCGAGATCAAGCGCAAGCTCGACATCATGGAGGAAGCCTTCCACACCCGCGCCGGCATGTCGTCGGAGGAGGACTGGGAGTTCCACCAGTCGATCTACCGCGCCTCGGGCAATCCGCTGTTCGAGCAGATCATCAGCGCCATGCATGAGCTGTTCCATCGCTTCTGGGAGCATCCGCTCGGCGTGCGCGATTTCGGCCATGCCAGCTTTCCCTACCACCGCACCATCTTCGACTGCATCGCCGCGCACGACCCGGAGGGGGCCCGTGCTGAGGCGCTGAAGCTTATCGCCACCGTCGAGGACGACCTGAAGCGCGGTGCCGCCAACCTCAAACTTTCGGACCGCAGATGAACGAGCACCCGACCGCTTTCGACCCGGCCTCCCTGGCCAGCGACTATCTCGGCGAAGCGGCCACGCTTCTCGCGCATGACGATCCGTTCCCCGGCTGCGCGGTGGTGCCGCCGATCTACCAGACCTCGCTCTTCACCTTCGACAGCTATGCCGACATGGCCGACACCTTTGCCGGCCGCCGCCGCCAGCCGATCTATTCGYGCGGCGACAATCCGACGGTGATGGAGTTCGAGGCGCGCGTCGCGGCACTGGAAGGTGCCGAAGCCGCACGCGGCTTCTCCAGCGGCATGGCGGCGATCAGCGCCACGGTGCTCGCCTTCGTCGGCGCCGGCGAGCGCATCGTTGCGGTGCGCAACTGCTATGGCGATGCCTACCGGCTGTTCGAGCGCCTGTTTCCGCGCTTGCAAATCAAGGTCGACTATGTCGACGGCTCCGATCCCGATGCCGTGGCGGCGGCCTTGCCCGGCGCCAAGCTGCTCTACCTCGAAAGCCCGACCTCGATGATGTTCGAACTGCAGGACATCGCGCATCTGGCGCGGCTGGCGAAGGAGCAGGVCATCGTCACCACCATCGACAATTCCTGGGCCACGCCGGTGTTCCAGAAGCCGATCTCGCACGGCGTCGATCTCGTGCTGCATTCGGCCTCGAAATATCTCGGCGGCCACAGCGATACCGTCGCCGGCGTGGTGGCGGGCTCGACCGCGCATATCAAGCACATCAACGAGCAGACCTATTCCTCGCTGGGCGGCAAGCTGTCGCCCTTCGAGGGCTGGCTCTTGCTGCGCGGCCTGCGCACGCTGCCGCTGAGACTGCCGCATCACATGAAGAGCGGATTGACTCTTGCCGAGCGGCTCAAGGCGCACGGCAAGGTCGAGCGGGTCAACCACCCCGCCTATTCCAATCATCCCGGCAAGAAGACGCTTGCCGGCTATGCCGGGCTGTTCTCCTTCGAGGTCACTGAGGATGTCGACATCCCGGCTTTCGTCGATGCGCTGAAGCTCTTCCGCATCGGCGTCAGCTGGGGCGGCCATGAAAGCCTGGTCGTGCCGGCAAAGGCCTCGCTCGAACAGACGCCGGGTCTCAATTCGATGGCGCGCTTCGGCGTCAGCCCCCGAACCATCCGCTTCAATGTCGGATTGGAGAACGTCGAGGATCTCTGGGCCGACATCGCCCAGGCCTTCGACAGGTCAAAAAAATAAAGTGTTCAAAATGGGAGTCCTGAACATGAAAAGACTGACAATCATGCTTGYCGCCGCTGCCGGTCTGGCGATCTCAGCCGGAGCCGCGCTGGCAGACACCACCATCAAGATGGTGGAGGTCATCACCAGCCCGCCGCGCACCGAGTTCCTGAAGAAGCAGCTCGCCGAGTTCGAGCAGGCCAATCCCGGCGTCAAGGTCGAGCTCGTTTCGCTGCCCTGGGGCCAGGCCTTCGAGAAATTCCTCACCATGGTCCAGGCCGGCGACACGCCCGATGTCGTCGAGATGCCGGAGCGCTGGATGGGCCTTTATGCCAATAACGGCCAGCTCGAGGATCTTGGGCCATACATGGCCACCTGGCCCGACGCCAAGACGCTGGGCGACCGCGCCAAGCAGTTCGGCTCGACTGTCAACAACACGCAGTTCATGATCCCTTACGGCTACTATGTGAACGCGCTGTTCTGGAACAAGAAGCTGTTCAAGGAAGCCGGCCTCGATCGCCCGCCGGCAAMCCTCGATGAGTTCGTCGAGTTCTCCAAGAAGATCTCCGCCATCCCCGGCAAATATGGCTACTGCCTGCGCGGCGGTCCCGGTGCCTTCAACGGCATGCACATGTTCATGAACATCGCCGACGGAAAGGGCGGCTATTTCACCGACGACGGTGTCTCGACTATCAATGACGAAGGCTCGGTCAAGGGCCTGCAGATGCTGGCCGACATGTATAAGAACGGCCTTGCGYCGAAGGACGCCGTAAGCTGGGGCTTCAACGAAACGGTGACCGGCTTCTATTCCGGCACCTGCGCCATGCTCAACCAGGACCCGGACGCGCTGCTCGGCATCGCCGACAAGATGAGCGCCGACGACTTCGCCGTGGCGCCGCTGCCGGTCGRCCCGAGYGGCAAATCCTACCCGACGCTGGGCTATGCCGGCTGGGCGATGTTCGCCAATTCCCAGCACAAGGAAGAGGCCTGGAAGCTCATGGCGACGCTGCTCTCGCCCAAGGACAATCTGGAATGGGCCAAGGAAGTCGGCGTCATCCCGATCCATAACGGCGCCGACCAGGACGCCCATTTCAAGACCGAGCAGTTCAAGGGCTGGTTCATCGAGCTCAGCGACAGCTCCAAATATGAAATGGTGACGCCGCCGACCCACCTGGAGAACCTCGGCAATTTCGTCGATCAGGTGGCGATCAAGAACTTCCAGGAAGTGCTGCTCGGCCAGAAGCCGGCCAAGCAGGTGGCCGACGAATGGGCAGCGTTCCTGACCAAGGAGCAGCAGGCCTGGCTGGCCAAGAACAAGAAGTGACGCAGGCTTTTCCTTCTCCCCGTTCACGGGGAGAAGGTGTCACGAAGTGACGGATGAGGGGCAGCGCCGTACGTTCGGAAGTTAGCGCCGCCCCTCATCTGCCTGCCGGCATCTTCTCCCCGTTCAACGGGGAGAAGGAACCTGTTGCCGCGCCGGCATCCACCTTTCATCGCGAGCACCGTATGACCTACGCAGTGTCCGAAATCCGATCCGTTGCCCGGCCGAAAAGGAAGCGGCTGAGCAAGGCCGCGATCGAGCCGTGGCTCTATCTTTCGCCGGCTATCGTCCTGCTGGTCCTGGTGCTTCTGGTGCCGCTGATTATCGGCATCAGCTATTCCTTCCGCAAATTCTCCGCCTTCAAGTCGGAATATGTCGGCCTCGCCCAGTACCAGGCGATGCTTTCCGACACCGTGCTCAGCCAGGCGCTGATCAACACGCTGTGGTGGACGGTCGCCAGCCTGTTCTTCCAGTTCTTCCTGGGCTTGGGTCTCGCGCTGCTGCTCGACAAGCCGTTCTACGGGCGCAGGATCGTGCAGGCGGTGGTGTTCCTGCCCTGGGCGGTGCCGTCCTTTCTCTCGGGCCTGACCTGGGCCTGGCTGTTCAACCCGATCATCGGTCCGCTGCCGCACTGGCTGTTCGCGCTCGGGCTGAAGGCCGAGCCGACCAACGTGCTTTCCGATCCGGCCACCGCCATGTGGGGGCCGATCGTCGCCAACATCTGGTTCGGCATTCCCTTCTTCGCCATCACGCTGCTGGCGGCGCTGAAGTCGATCCCGTCCGAGCTGCATGAGGCCGYGGCTATCGACGGCRCTTCGCCCTGGCAGCGCTTCACCAAGGTGACCCTGCCGTTCCTGGCGCCCACCATCGTCATCACCGTCATGTTGCGCACCATTTGGATAGCCACCTTCGCCGACCTGATCTTCGTCATGACCGAGGGTGGACCGGCGGGCTCCACCAGCACGGTCCCGGTCTACATCTATGTCAGCGCCTTCAAGTCGCTGGACAAGGGTTATGCCTCGGCGGTCGCGGTGCTGCTGCTGGTCCTGCTCATTGCCYACGCCGTTGGCCTGATCGCCATCCGCCGCACGCTTGTGAGGCATGTCTGATGATCGCCGGACGCTCCACCTCTTCGCGCATCGCGGGCGGCCTCGGCCTTTACGCTGCAATAGCCGCCTACGTCGTCTTCGCGCTGTTCCCGATCTTCTGGACGCTGAAGATCTCGGTGACGCCGGAGCGGCTTCTCTATTCAGAAGGCATCACCTTCTGGCCTTCGGAGATGACGCTCAAGAACTTCGCCACCGTGCTGGAGGCTTCCGACTTCCCACGCTATTTCCTGAACAGCGTCATCGTCTCGGTGTCGACGGCAGCGCTCGTGACCGTGATCGCCACGCTTGCCGGCTATGCGATGTCGCGCTTCACCTTCCGCGGAAAGGCAACGCTGGCCATCCTGCTCCTGCTCACCCAGACCTTCCCGCTGGTCATGGTCATCCCGCCGATCTACCGCATCATGGGCCAGCTTGGCCTCACCAACAGCCTGATCGGCCTGATCATCATCTACACCGCCTTCAACACCGCCTTTGCCACCTTCCTCATGCAGTCCTTCTTCGACGGCATTCCGAAGGACCTTGAGGAGGCGGCGATGATCGACGGCTGCACGCGCGCTCAGGCCATGCGCAGGGTCATCGTGCCGCTCACTCTGCCCGGCATGGGCGCGACGCTGGGCTTCGTCTTCACCGCCGCGTGGAGCGAATTGCTGTTCGCGCTGATGCTGATCTCCAGCGACGCGCAGAAGACCTTCGCCGTCGGCCTGCTCACCTTCATCGGCAAGTTCGCCGTCGACTGGGGGCAGATGATGGCGGCCTCCATCCTGGCGCTGATCCCGGTCTGCGTCTTCTTCGCCTTCCTGCAACGCTATCTCGTCACCGGCMTCACCGCCGGCGCGGTCAAAGGATAAAAGATGGCTTCCGTCACGCTGCAACATGTCGAGAAGGACTACGGCGCGCTGCGCATCCTGCACGGCGTCGATCTCGAGATCGCCGACGGCGAGTTCGTCGTCCTGGTCGGGCCGTCCGGCTGCGGCAAGTCCACGCTCCTGCGCATGATCGCCGGCCTGGAGGAGGTCACCGGCGGCGAGATCCGCATCGGCGAGCGCCTGGTCAACGATGTCGCGCCCAAGGATCGCGACATCGCCATGGTGTTCCAGTCCTACGCGCTCTACCCGCATATGGACGTCTCCTCCAACATGGGCTTCAGCCTGATGCTGAGGAAGGCCGAGAAGACGGCGATCGACTCGCGGGTCGGCGCCGCCGCCAAGCGGCTCGGGCTGGACAGTTTCCTCGGTCGCCTGCCGCGCCAGCTTTCCGGCGGCCAGCGCCAGCGCGTCGCCATGGGCCGCGCCATTGTGCGCGATCCGAAGGTGTTCCTGTTCGACGAGCCGCTCAGCAATCTGGACGCAAAGCTGCGCGTCCACATGCRCGCCGAGATCAAGGCGCTGCACCAGCAGCTCAAGACCACGTCGGTCTATGTCACGCACGACCAGGTCGAGGCCATGACCATGGCTGACCRCATCGTCGTCATGCATGACGGCCATGTGCAGCAGGTCGGCCATCCGCTGGAGCTTTACGACCGGCCGGCCAACACATTTGTCGCCGGGTTCATCGGCTCGCCGGRCATGAATTTCCTGCCGGCGAAGGTCGCCGGGGGCGGCAAGATGGACGCCGTGCTCGCCGACGGCCAGAAGCTGAGGCTGCCGGACGGCCTGCCGCTCAAGGACGGCGACGCGCTCACCGTCGGCCTGCGGCCGGAACACATCCGGCTGGCAGACGACGGCGCGCTCGAGGCGGAGGTCGAAGTCGTCGAGCCGCTGGGGCTCTCGACGCAGTTCTATGTCAGGCTGGCGAAACAGCAGGTCTGCGTCTTCGTCATGGGCCGCAGCAATGTCAGGCCGGGCGATACCGTCCGGCTGTCAGCCGATCCGGCGTCGCTGCATCTGTTTGAGCCGGAAAGCGGCAACCGGATCGGGTAGCACTCCAGGAAAAGTGTGCGGCGGTTCCCCGTCCGGAATTGCGTGAAGAACAGAAAGCAGTTCAGCGTTCTATCTATCGCCGAACTGCGTCAGTCCATCGGTGCTAGGCCCGGAGCCCTAAGTTAAAATCGTCCCTCATTGATTCGCTTCGACGGGAAACGGCATGAGCAGGGCCCTCGGCACATTCGCATTGGTCACGGTGTTGAGCGCCCTGCTGATGGCGCTATCGCTGGCTGTCGCCAGGCATGGCTACCCTTACGGCGCCTTCGGCATGAAACGCCTCGACGGTATTGCCGACRCGGGGTCCTTCCTCGCCATCGCGGCCATTTATTTCTTCGGCGCGCTGTTGATGATGATCCTGCCGATCCGCGCCGCCGGCGTCGTGCTCACCCATGCCGCCGACGCGATCTTCTGGGCGACGATCGCGCTGTTCGCCACCATCGTCGRCTCGCTTCTCGCCCGCTGGGCCTTCGGCCAGCATGAGGTGCTCTGGACGCTCGTCAACTGGCGCTTTCTCTTCGTGGCAGCAATCGTCGCCGCCCATCTCACCATGAACGAGCTGCGTCRCAACATCCTGCTCAGAAGCCTGTTCTTCGTCATCTTCGCCGCGGCGGCGCTGGCCTGCCTGTTCTGGTCGTTTTCCGTCTGAGCCACGGTCGTCAAATTCTCGGTCGTGACAGCTGGTCGCGGGCCGGTCGATGGACTTCCAGTGCCGCGCGCCTAGCTTTATCGAAAGGTCTCAAGTAGACCTTTTGGCAGACGATGCTATATCAATTGTCTGACAAATAACCGCTTCAGCCAATCTCGAAGGAAATAAGATGACCGTGCTCCGCAAGAACCTGATCGACGGCGAGTGGCTGGGCGAGGCCGGCTCGCRCAACATCAACCCGTCGAACACCAACGACGTGGTCGGCGAATACGCTTCGGCTGGACCRGAGGAGGCCAAGCAGGCCATCGCGGCCGCCAAGGCAGCCTTTCCGGCCTGGTCGCGCTCCGGGCCGCTGGCCCGCCATGCGGTGCTGAAGAAGGCCTCGGACGAGATCATGGCGCGCAAGGACGAGATCGGCCGCGCGCTGGCGCGCGAGGAAGGCAAGACGCTGGCCGAAGGCGTCGGCGAAACCATCCGTGCAGCGCAGATCTTCGATTTCTTCGCCGGCGAGACACTGCGCCTGTCGGGCGAGATGGTGCCGAGCGTCAGGCCTGGCGTGGGCGTCGAGATGACCCGTGAGGCGGTCGGTGTCGTCGGCATCATCACGCCATGGAACTTCCCGATCGCCATTCCCGCCTGGAAGATCGCCCCGGCGCTCGCCTACGGCAACACCATCGTCTTCAAGCCGGCGGAACTGGTCCCTGAAAGCGCCTGGACCATCGTCGACATCCTGCATCGCGCCGGCCTGCCCAAGGGCGTTCTCAATCTCGTCATGGGCAAGGGCTCGGTCGTCGGCCAGGCCATGCTCGACAGCCCCGACATCAACGCCATCTCCTTCACCGGCTCGGTCGGTACGGGAAAGCGCGTCGCCGCGGCAAGCGTCGAGCATATGCGCAAATTCCAGCTCGAGATGGGCGGCAAGAATCCGCTCGTGGTTCTCGACRACGCCGATCTGGCCGTTGCTGTCGACTGCGCGATCAACGGCGCCTATTTCTCGACCGGCCAGCGCTGCACCGCGTCCTCGCGCCTGATCGTCACCGATGGCATCCACGACCGCTTCGTCGATGCGGTGAAGGAGCGCCTGGACAAGCTCGTCATCGGCGACGCGCTCGATGCCAAGACGCAGATCGGCCCGGTTGTCGACCAGACCCAGTTGAAGCAGGACGAGGACTATATCGCCATCGGYCGCCAGGAGGGTGCCGAGCTRGCCTTCGGCGGCGAGCGGCTGGAGCGCGAGACGCCCGGCTTTTATCTCAGGCCCGCGCTGTTCCTCGGCGCCACCAACGCCATGCRCATCTCGCGCGAGGAAATCTTCGGCCCGGTCGCCAACGTCATCCGCGTGAAGGATTATGACGAGGCGCTGTCCGTCGCCAACGACACGCCGTTCGGCCTGACCTCCGGCATCTGCACGACGAGCCTGAAGCACGCCACCCATTTCAAGCGCAATTCCGAAGCCGGYATGGTGATGGTCAACCTGCCGACGGCGGGCGTCGACTTCCACGTGCCGTTCGGCGGCCGCAAGGGCTCAAGCTATGGTCCGCGCGAGCAGGGTCGCTACGCCATGGAGTTCTACACCACGGTGAAGACGGCTTATACATTCGCCGGCTAACGGGTGGCAGCATGACGTCCAGCTTTGCCGGAATGACCTGGCTCAACCCGCCGCCGCACCATGAGTTCGGCGACGGGACGCTCCATGCTCGCACCGGCAAGGAGACCGATTTCTGGCGTGAGACCTTTTACGGTTTCTGGCGCGACAATGGCCATTTCCTCCATCGCCCGGTCGCGGGCGACTTCAGCGCCGAGGTTACGGTCAAAGGCGACTACAGGGTGCTTTACGACCAGGCCGGTCTGATGCTGCGCCTGAGCGAGACGCATTGGATCAAGGCCGGTATCGAATACACGGACGGGCTTGCCTATTTCTCGGTCGTTGTCACCAACGACACCTCCGACTGGTCGCTGGTCAGCATTCCTGCCGACCCGAACGGCGTCCGCATCCGCCTKACCCGCCACGCCGAGGCGATCCGGGTCCAGTACCTCGATACCGCTGACGGCCATTGGAAGCCGGTACGGCTGGCCTATTTCCCGACCTCGAAGGTCGTCGATGTCGGGGTAATGTGCTGCTCGCCGCAGCGCGAGGGCTTCGAGGTGACCTTCTCCGGCTTTACCGTCGGTCCGCCGATTTCCAGGGAACTGCATGACTGATCCCGACGCGGCCGGAGTCCGCCAAGGACGGAAGCGGCGACCGCTGTATTGATGCGGCGGGCTTCAGCACGCCGCATCGGAACTTGCCGCTTCTCCTTCGCCGCTGACCGCGTATGCTCACCACGGGACGTGGACGATTTCCAGCCTGGGCAATCCGATCGGCCTGATGCCGAGATCGTTGGCCATCGCGCCGAAACCCTCGGTCTCGATCAGCTCGCGATAAGGGATTTCGGGAAAGCGCAGGCCGCCGCGATGCAAGGCGGCGTCGACCAGAAGCATTGTGCCGCCGACGCCGTCCAGACCGACGCTTTTTAGGTGGCGCACGTCACTCAGGTGCAGCCTCTCCGGTGTATCCCGGGGAGGTTGATGGAGGCCATCGCGAACATGGCGGTAGTAGCTGTGGTCCTTCTTGTGCCCCACGGTCACGAAACTGTTGAGGTCGAAGCTGTCGCCGCCCGGGACCTTCACGCAATGCGGCACCACGATGYGGTGCCCGGTTGCGATCAGGCGAGCGGCTATATCGCTGGGATAGCGCCAGACATCGATATCGATCCATAGCGCCCAGTCGTCATCTTCGGCCAGCCCCTGATCGATCAGATGGTTGCGCACCTTGGCGATCCCGCTGCGTCTGGCCCGCTGCAGGTGGCGATTTGCCCGTCCGTCCCGATCAAGGCGCGTGCCGAGCGGCCTCTGCAGCAGCTCAATCCCTCGATACTCCTTGTCGAGTTCCGCGGCTGCGGCATGCARCCGTTCCCAACTGCCGTCGGTGCTGTCGCCCTCRCAAAAGACCAGCTTGATCTTGTCCTTTGGATAGTCGAGCTGCCGCAGGGCGACGAAAAACGGCTCGATATGCTGTGCCGCATCGCGCAGCGGCACGAGGATGGCGAGGTTGCCCCCTGACGGCGGCGGCGCCGCGACGGCCGCTTGGCGGACGCTTTGCCGGGCGCTTTCCTCGTCAAGAACCGTCCCACGCGTCATGCGGTGCCGGGCCTGGTAGAACAGCTTGCGCAGCTTGTGCCGCAAGCGCGGTGATTTCTCGGGCGTCCACCAGGTGCCGGCCCAGTGATGGATCGACAAGGTCGTGCCGCCGCTGCCGCCCTGCTGGCCGGCTGAGTCGACGGGCGAGAACAATTCAGCCGGATGGATCGCGAAGGCCGATTGGTCCCGGTAGCCGAGTTGCGCGGAGGTGAGCACGCAGGGCCCCGTCGCGTCGATCGCTTGTTTGGCGCGGACCAGCCCCGGCAGGAACGATATCAGATGCAGCCAGAACGGATGTCCGGGCGGGCTGGCCATTGTCCCGTTGAACAAAAGGTAGGGTAGCCCGCGAAAGTCCGCCTGCACGCGCGCATGCGTTTCCGGCTCCTTGCAGAACACGACACGGCTCTCGTCGAGGATAGGATCGRAGGGCRYCACGCATTCGCAATCGATATCGGCATAGACGCCGCCGAAATGGTGGAGCAGCAGGTAACGCCCGGCGTCGGCACGCAGCACGCCCTGGTCGTAGCTGCAGAAAACCGGCAGGAAGTCCGGATAGTGCCTGGCGACGAACTCGAGCAGCGTTCGGTCATTCCAGAACATCATCGTCCAGTCCGGATGGTGCCGCCTCCAGCTCTCCATATAGCCTTTGAAACGGGCCGGGATGCTATCGGTCTTCCAGGTCTGGTGCAGTATCTTCGGAATCATCCGCGGCTCACGGCTTGGGGTCGGCCATAGTTGGCGTCAACGGGTCGGCGCCGTCCAGCCCCAGCCCATGGCTCACGGCGTCGCGGATCGCCTCTGGCCCGAAGCGGGACCAGGCTGTGTCATAGGCGCGGGCGCGCAGGTGGTCCATGCGCGCCCGGTCGGAACAGAGCCTGACCGCCAGTTCGGCCAAACCATCATCGCTGTCGGAGCGCAGAAAGTCGTCATTTTCGACAAGATCAAGTCCTTCTGCGGCAAGCGGCGTGGCAATGACGGGAACCCCCCAGGCCATCGCCTCGAGGATCTTGATCCGCGTGCCGCCGCCCATCGCAAGCGGGATGATGGTGAGATGTGCAGCCGACAACAGCGGTCCGACATCATCCGGGTCCTTGATCAGGCTGACCCCCTCCAGTTCTGCCAGGGCGTAAGCGGCCAGCCCGGGCGAGCGGCCGGCAACAACGAGTTTCGCTGCGGGCAGTCTCTCGCGGACGCGCGGGAAGATGGTGCGGGCCAATCRCTCGGCGGCGTCGAGGTTTGGCGCGTAGCCCAGATGGCCAACATAAAGGATGAGCGGAAAGTCGTCGGCCGCGGCCGGCAGCTGGGGCAGCGACTTCGGCAACCGGGCAGCGCGCGGGATGCCGTTCGGCACGACGTCGACCGGTGTCGCTGGCCGGACAAACGCTTTCAGCCGCTCGCGGTCCAGCTTCGAGCAGACCCAGATCCTGTCGACGATGGCAGCCGCCTTTCTCTCGAGCGGCCTGACGCCGGCAGAAAACGGTCGCCAGCGCTTACTGCGCGGCAACTGGGCGGCGAGGTCCGATTCGACATTGTGCATGTCGAGAATGAGTTGCGGGGCCATCCGCCGCAAAGGCGAGAGAAGCTTGAACAGCGCAACACCTTCGACGACGATCGTATCCGGGCGAAAGTCCTGCACGAGCGCCTTGAGGCGCACCAAAGTGGGGCGCGGGATCCGGTGCTCACCTCTGGACCGCCACCAGCCGAGCGACGGCGCGTGCTTGTCGGACTCGCCGCTTAGCTGGACCAGGTGTATGTCGAGGCCGTCAGGTCGGGCTTCGTCGGCGCCAGGCATGAGCGAGGCCAGGCATACCGGCCCGAACGCGGCGGCTGCCGTGGCATTGCCGAAATTCCTGAGGTCAGCGCCGGAGGTCGGCGGAAAGGGCGGGTCGTGGCAGACAATCAGAGTACGCAGCAAGCCTATCCAACCTCGCTTTAGCCGTCTGGCGGCATTGTCGAACCGCCTCTCGGGCCGCCTACGCCAGCGCCCGGCGATCTTCCTTAGCCTGGCACTTCCGTCAAGCCGTTGAGGTTGCCGATGTTCAACACCCAAGCCGCCATCCAGGCAGTCGGCCGGCCGCGTGAGCCCTGCGCCGCCGCCCCATTCCGGCCTTTTCGCCATGCAACAATTCTTCCGATGGCCGCCCCTTTTCCCGGTGACAACATTTCCGGTTGAGCCATTGGCGATAGGGCGATAGATTATGCTGCAGTGCACAACGAGTTCCGGCCTGGCCGAACAAGGGCTTGCGCCGGCGCCGAGAGCAATTCCAGGAAGCGCGCAATAGCTTCCGTCCGGAATTGCGCAAAGACAACTGGTTGGAGCGGTTCTGCGAGCCTACCGCACACTGAACCGCTCCAAGGGCTCATCGGACAAAAATCCGGCATGAAGATTCCGAAATCCATTCTGCTCGGTCCGGAGGGAAACAAGGCCTACGGCGCCTTTGCGGTGGCGGTTTCGGTCTTTGCCTTTGCCTATTCGACCAATTTCGGCCAGATCCTGATTCTTGCCTATTATGCAGTTTGGCTGCCGCTGCTCTTTGTCGACTACCGGCGCTTCACCCGCAACCTCTCCAGCGCCTGGTTGCCGCTGCTCTTCGCCGCCTATGTCTGCTTTTCGGTGTTCTGGTCGCAAGCCGCCGGCATCAGCGCGCGGGCGGCTGTGCAATATTCCTCGCACATCGTCTGCGCCTATGTCGCGGCGCGCACCATCAGCGTCCGGACGCTGGTGCTGGGCTCGCTGATCGGCATCTTCTTCGTTCTGCTCTATTCTCTGAAAGTCAACGCTTACGCGCTCGWCACGATCGACGGCACCTTCAATTTCGTCGGCGCCTTCGCCTCCAAGAACCAGGTCGGCTTCTTCTCTTCGCTCGGCATCTTTTTCTCCCTCATCTTCCTGGTGTTTTACCGGCGCAACTGGCTGAGCTTCTTCTGGACCGCGCCGATCATCCTTTTGTCCGGATACATGCTGGCGATCGCCCATTCGGCGACATCCGTCGCGTCGCTGCCGGCGGTGCTCGGCATCGTGGCGCTGCTCACCATGAGCAAGGTCCTGTCCCGCCGCTACCGCAGCGTGCTGTTTGTTGTCGGCGCCGGCGCTCTGGTCGCCGGCGTGGTCGCGGCGCTGAACCTCGGCCTGCTGGACTTCGTGCTCGGCCTTTTCGGCAAGGATTCGACGCTGACCGGCCGCACCTATYTCTGGGAGCAGGGCTGGGAGGCGGCGCAGCAGCACCCGCTGCTCGGCTACGGCTATGCCGCCTACTGGGTGYAGGGCTTCGCTGATCCGGAACGGCTGTGGGCGGAGTTCTACATCACGACCCGCACCGGCTTCCATTTCCACAACACCTATATCGAGGCCCTGGTCGAGATCGGCTTCGTCGGCGTCACCATGCTGGCGCTCGTCATCCTGCGCGCTTTCTACGGCCATGTATCGAAGGTGGTGTTCGGCAACTGGAATGCCGATTCGGTGGTGCTTGCCGGCGTCGTCGGGCTGATGCTGATCCGCTCCTTCTTCGAGGTGGAGATCCTCGGCCCCTATTTCATGGCCTCCTTCATCGTCTACTACGGCCTGTTCACCTTGAAGCCGCTGCCGGTTGCCCGGCGGCGCCGGGTTACCGTTCCGGTCGAGGACGACAAGCCTGAGAAGGGCCGCATGCCGGCCCCGGTCTGATCCACCGCAGCAATTCCRGCAGAAGCACCGGGCGGTTCCGCCGGCGGCAAAGGTCGTCGCGACGAACGGGCTGAGGCGCCCCCTTTGGGCGACATGCCTCGTCAGGCTACGGCCCGCGAGCGCTGCATCTGCCGCAGCAGGAAGCGGCGTACCGGCTCGTCATAGATGCGGGTGGCGATATCGGCGATGACGATGACCGCAACGGCCATAGCGATGCCGAACCAGGGATGGTGCGCGAATGGATCGATCGACACCGCCTTGCCGGCGCCGGCGATGATCATCAGCATCGGTGTGTGGATGATATAGATCGGGTAGGAAATCCGCCCCAGCCAGCCATAGAAGCCTGCCAGCCGCGGAGCGGTCGGCGCCAGGGCACCGGTCACCACCATGATCGGGAAGACGATGGCGATGGAGGCGAGGTCATAGGCGACGCGCCCGGCATTATTCGCAGGCGCGATGGCGAAGACCACCAGCGTGAGCAGGATCGCGGCCTCGACCCACCAGCCGCGCGCCAGAAAGCCGAGGCTGCCCTGGTAGGTGGTCATCGACCGGCACAGTAGCACGCCCAGGAAAAACGAARACGACACGCGCGRCAGCCCRCTGACGATGGTCTTGCCGGTCATGCCGAAGTCGAGTGTACCGGCCGCCACCGAGGCGACAACCAGAAGGACGAGGCTGACAGCGATCGCCGCCGTCAGCACGCGCCTCGACAGCAGGAAGAAGGCGGCAACATAGGCGATGTTGACGACAAGCTCGAAGAACAGCGACCACGAAGCGGGGTTGAGCGGGAAGATCGTATGGTAGGCGTCGCCGACCAGCGGGACGAAGAGCATGCCTGTGGTCAGCAGCGTGCCGATCTCGGCCACCGGCATGTGTTCGGCCGGCATCAGCCGGTTCCTGATCAGCAGATAAAAGCAACCGAGCAGCGTGCCGGCGAGGTAGAGCGGATAGAGGCGTATCAGCCGGATGGCCAGGAACGAGCCGAAACCCATGCCGCTCTCGATCTTGCGGTCATAGGCGTGGGCGATGACGAAGCCGCTGAGCAGGAAGAAGAGGTCGACCGCGAGATAGCTCGACGGCAGCACCTTGCCGTCGGCAAGGAACGGCGAGAAGTGATAGAGCATCACGCTGATCGCCGCCACGCCRCGGATGGCGTCGAGGTTGAGGTAGACGTGACGCGGGGTAGCGGGCTGCATTCTATGCCTTCAAGCGGTCCAAACAGATTGCCCGCCCGCACCGTGGCGCGAACGAGCCTGGCTTGTCCCTCCCGCCTCCTTCACGCCGGCCCCGTCGAAACGAGGCCCGGGCGCGTGGAGACCTACTGGCTGGCCGTCGGCTGGCCGCCGACCATCGGCGCCAGCTTCACCTTGATGACATCRCCCGGCAGCACCGGCRTGTCTTCCTTCGCTTCGATCTCCCTCGTTTTGCCGTCAGCGACGCGCACCAGCGAATAGAGGAGCCCCGGTTCCTGGCTGCTTGTGATGGCGGCCGCCATCGCGGGATCCGAGGCCTCCGCGATCAGGCCCTTCTGCATGCTCACCCTCAGCGTCGCTTCGTTCAGGTCGGCTTCAGCCTGCTGCCGGCTTGCAGCGAGGTTGGAGTTGAGCGTGTTGCGGGCATCGATGGCATCCTGCGTCGCTTTGCTGATCGACTGCTTGGCCGTGAGGATGGCCGTCTCATAATCCAGGATCTTGCCCTGCAGGTCGGCGACGGTTTGTTTCGAATCCAGCAGTCGCGCGTTGTTGACCAATCCCTTCTGCGCCAGCGGGCCGATGCTGCTGAGCTGCTGCTGCGCTAGGTCGACCTGCTGCTGCTGATTTTCGATCTTCTTCTGCAGCGATTCGATTTCGCCCTGAAGAACGCCTTTCAGGTCMTCGAGCGCATCGAGCTTCAGCTTCAGYGCCTTCTGGTCGGCAGCAAGGATCTGCATTTCGTCGGCAACGATGGCCTGCACTCTCGGATCGCCTTCGACCTCTTTCGGAACGTCGAAGCTCGTCTTGCCGGCGAGATCCGCGTCGATGCGGGCACGCTTGACGAGCAGCCGCACCCGCTGATCGTCATAGATATCGAAATTACCCTTGGCGGTGACCAGGTCCTTGCCGAGCTGCGGACCGTAGTCGGCGTTGCGCCGGATGCCGCCGGCGATGCTGACCGCCTTCAGCACGGTCAGGTCGGGCACGTAAGGAAACTGGCCCGGGTTCTGGACTTCGCCCGAAATGTAGAACGGCCGGAACTGCGCCATTTCCACCGAGGCTTCCGGCTTGTCGGGCAGCGCCAGCTTGCGCTGCAACGCGAGCCCGATCGCAGTCGCGATCTCCGACGTTGTCTTGCCGGCCGCCTGCATCTCGCCGACGAACGGCACCGAGAGCGTGCCGGCAGGGCCGATCGAATAGTTGCCGTTGATGGCCGACCAGTCGCGGAACGTGCCGTCGACCGTCTGCCATTCGGCGACCCGGATGTTGAGCTTGTCTTGCGGGCCGAGACGATAGTCATCGGCCATCGCCATGGCCGGAGCCGCAAGAGACATGACAAGCGCCACGGCCGCGAACCGGCTTGGCGCTTTGGAAAAGAGTCCGAAGGGGTGTTTTTTCAATGAACGTTTCCCGATCCGTTTGGCCCCATCCGCCCGATGAGATCACTGCCGGATGCCTGCCCGAGTTCGGCGGGGCRGGCCTGACGGTCAATAGCAGCCGCGCGACATCCACACGGCAGGCACGGTCTTTATGATGATACGAATGTCCTCGACCATCGACCAGTTCTCGACATAGTGGCGATCGAAGGCGACGCGCGTGTCGTAGGACACGTCGTTGCGTCCGCTCACCTGCCACAGCCCGGTGAGACCGGGCCGCGACTTCAGATAATAGACGGCGGCACTACCGTAGATTTCGAGCTCGTCACGCACGACCGGGCGCGGTCCGACCAGGCTCATGTCGCCCTGCAGGATGTTGATGATCTGCRGCAGCTCGTCGAGGCTCAGCTTCCGCARCACCTGGCCGACCCGCGTCACCCGCGGATCGTTCTTCAGCTTGCGCGTCGCGATCCATTCGGCGTTGGCTTCCGGATTGGCAGCCAGATGCGCCGCAAGCACCTTCTCGCCGTCCTGAACCATGGTGCGGAACTTGAGGCAGGCGAAAATCCTTCCGCCGCGACCGATCCGCTTGTGGCCGTAGAAGATCGGGCCGCCATCGGAAAGCTTGACCAGCAGCGCGACCATCAGGAAGAGCGGACTGAGCAGCACAAGGCCGGCGAGTGAGCCGGCGATATCGAAACTGCRCTTGAGCAGGCCGCCGATGGGGGGTGGAAAATCAACGCCGGCCTGCGAAAAACCCGCATTGGCCGACTTGGCGACGTCCCTCATGCAGAAGCTCCATACGTTGAACGAATGGTTTACGGCACGATACCAAAAAAATGTTGCAGCGCAACACACAATTTCCCATCATCGTGAAATGTTCGCGTCATGAATTGACCAAATAATAAGCCTGCCATGCCAAAATTTTGGCCATTGTGGCATGTTTATGACAAGATGTGAGAAATTTTAGGAAATGTAGTGTCGCTTTCAGACTGTTTTTGGTTAGTGCATTCTTTGCTGCAGAAGATCAGTGGTTGCGGAACATCAGAATCACTCGCTGCGGTAAGTTGTTCGTTTAAAATACTGAGTGATATTGCAGGCAGCGCTATCCGAGATTTCGCTCAAATGGATAGGAGGCGATGCCGCAGTGTGCGTCGCAGCATGGCAGAGTCGATCACGCAAAACCATTCGAAATCACCTGCGCTTGGCATCGCGGCAAAGGTCTTGCCTTAATAGAGTCGCAAACTGTTTCTGTGATAGTCTGTCAGAAAGGCCGAAAGCAAACCGGCCGGATTGGGCAGCCAGAAATAGCTCTTGGCGGAACGRGGAGTTGCGCGGGTGGGTAAGTCACAGCTTTTGCATGCCTGTGTCGGTTGACGGGCCGGCGAGCATGTCTTTGCCAAAATTCATCWTTGGGATGATGTTCGCCCTCGCGATCGTGATCGGCTGGTCTTTTGCCGATGGYGCATCGCCTGGCACCATTGTCATGCGGGCCGTCATCTGCGCCGTTGTCATTCAGCTGGGCTATTTCCTTCTGGTCTCAGCCATGATCGCCAGGAGCACRCCGACGCCCGCCGGCAAGATCCGGGGCCGCAGCATCRAGGTGGCCGAAGGCGAAAACCTAACCGCCCGGCGCGGCAGCCTCAACTGACCGTTCAGCYGGCGCCGGGTCCGGCGCATTGTCGGCCGGCGCTGCGGATTCCCGTTCGGCCCGTTCGCCCGCGAGCATCCTGGCCAGCCGGCTGCCGGATTTCGCTGTCAGCCGCTGATATTGCCCGACCTCGACGATGCGGCCGTTCTCGATGGCCACGACCCAGTCGGCGAAGGCGATCATCGACGGCCGGTGTGCAATGGTGAGGATCGTCATCTGGCCGCGCAGCCCGTCGATCGATTGGGCGATCAGTGATTGATTCTGCCAGTCGAGCGCGCTCGTCGCCTCATCGAGAATGAGCAGCGAGGGCTTGCGCAAGAGCGCCCGCGCCAGCGCGATGCGCTGGCGTTCGCCGCCCGAGAGTCGGACGCCGCGGTCGCCCACCACAGTGCACAGACCCAGCTCCAGCCGCTCGACGAAATCGGCCGCGTGCGCCTTCCGCAGCGCCGCCCAAAGCTCCTCGTCGCGGGCCTGCGGCGCGGCAAGGCGCAGATTGGCGGCGATCGTGTCGTGCAGCAGGAACACGTCCTGCGGCACATAGGCCACTTGATCGCGCCAGGCCCGGCGATTCGCGGCGGTGATCTCGACGCCGTCTGTCAGGATCCTGCCCTCGGTTGGCTCGAGCAGTCCCAGCAGCATGTCGGCGATCGTGCTCTTGCCCGAGCCCGACGGGCCGATCAGCGCCGTCACCTTGCCGGCGGGAAGGACGAACGTGATGCCGCTGACCACTGGCCTTCCATCGCCATAGGCGAACGAGACGTCGCCGAGGTTGAGGCCGGTATCGAGCGACAGCCTGGCGCCCTGCGCGCCATCGCTGAGCTCCGTCTCGCGCTCGGCGTCGAAGCGCGCCTGCAGGGCCTGCATGGCCGTATAGGCCGGCAGATTGATCAGCACCTGCTGCGCCTGCGTCTGCATGTCCATGAAGCGCGGCGCCACCCGCATGAAGACCAGAAGCAGCACGACGATCTCGGCGAGCGACAGATGAAAGCGCACCAGCGCGATATAGATGAAGAGGCTGAGCCCGACCACACTCGCCACTTGGAACAGCGCGGTGCCGATCGTGCTGTTGCGGACATAGGCGATGTTGTCAGCCTTCATCTTCTCCAGTGTAGCGCGAAGCTGCGCGAAATAGCTCGCCTCGACATTCAGGCTCTTGGCGACCTTGATGCCGCCCAGGAACTCGGAGACCGTGCGGTATTGGTCCTGGCGGCTCGTGGTAAGAACGCGGCCGTAGGCTGTTGCGCGCGCACGGAATGGCTGCAGCGCGATGAACAACAGCACGCCGATGAGGATGGCGAAGGACGTCATCACCGGCGAGATGAACAGCGAGACCWCGAGATAGCCCGCCAGCAGCAGCACCGTCTGGGCGAGCATCAGCAGCGAGAAGGCGGCCGCCTGCACCCTGTCGATGTCGCCGGTCAGCGCATGATCGAGATCGGAGCCGCGCATGCGGGTGAAGACACCCCAGCGCGCCTTGCCGATGCTCTCGAACAGGTTCATGCGCACGCGGTTGACGAAGTCGTAGAGCAGCCGCGCCATGTAGACGGATTTGAAGCGGTTGAACATCGCCTGCAGCGCCACCAGAACCACCAACAGGCAGAGCACCGTCGCTAGCGACAGGCTGCCGCCGGGGACAAGCCAGCGCAACGCGCTCGGCACCCGCACGGCAAAATCCTGGTCGGCATTGCCGATCAGATGCAGGAGGGGGATGAGCAGCAGGATCGAGAGGCCTTCGGTCAGGCTTCCCAGGATCAGGAAAGCCAGTGCCGTCACCGCGCGCCGCCCGCCGATATGCGCCATCATGCCGCCGAAGCCCGCGATGTCTCGCAAAAGCGACAGGCGAAGTTTTGAGGACCAGGCCATGTCGCTGCTCACCCTGCTTGCGCGCAGGCCGCCAGATCGCGCTCGATCAGGGCGACGGCCTCATCGATCCGCTCCAGGCCGGTCGGCACTTCGAGGCGGCAGACACCGATCCCGCCGGCGAGTTGCGCGCACTGGCGCAAATGGATGGACGCGAAATCGCCAACCAGCGCCGGCAGGCCGAACCGTGTGACGTAGGAGAACTTGATGATGGCCGGCAAGGTTGYGGCGCCCGGCAGCGGCGCAATCGCCGCTCGCCTGCCGCGCTCGAGCACATAGATCCGCGCGACGGGCACTGCTTCATCTGAAAATCCGTGATGCAGGCGGTGCTGCGCCTTGTCGATCTGCGGATGCACCTGCGGGCGCACCACCGCTTGCCCGATCCTGATGGCGTCGGCGGCATCCGTTGCGAGCTTGAGCTGCGGAAACCCGGGCAGGATCATCGGCCGGGCGGGATTGGACAGGTCCAGCGCCACGACATCGTCGGCAAGCAGAAGGTGGCCGGCGCGGATCATCGCGCCCGCCTTCGTCGACTTGCCGGYGCCCTTGTCACCCATGAAGATCACGCTACGGCCGCCCAGGGCGACGGCGCTGGCATGCAGGATTAGCAGGCCGCGCTGATGCAGGAGCAGCGCCAGCACCGGGCCCAGAAGCGGGAAGGCGAGCAGCGGATCATCGATGCCCGGCGCCGGATCGACATCGATCCTGGAGGCGTCGCTGATCAGGAAAGTGCCGACGGCTTGCCAGGAAAGGTACTGCCGCGCCGGCTCGAAACGGAAGGCAGTGCCTCCCTCTGTCGCGGGCCTCGGAAAGTCGACCGGGCCGACTGCGATCACGATGTCGGGCGCCGATGGCGCCGCCGGCTCCAGCTCCGGCAGCGCCACCTCCGAGCTGATCGTCAGTCCATAGGCGCTGTAGAAGCCGGGAACGCGCCCGCTGAGGCCTGCGAGCCCCATACCGGGTTCCGGTCTGCCGGCGAGGGGAGYGATTGATACACTCATGCCAGGCTCCCCGTCGGCTGGACCTGCCGCAGCCAGAGCGACAGCGAGATCGAACGCCAGACATATTGCACGTCGAGCGGCACGGCTTCGTCCGGCTTCCGCAGCAGCCGCGCATAGGCCGCGTTGACTGCGCCCAGGTTGACGTAGGGCGCGATGCGATCGCCGTCCGACACCAGCACCATGYCCAGCAGGTCGCGATGGTTGCGGAGCATGCCTTCGACCAGGTTGGCGGTGAAATCGATCTTGTCCCGCCRCCACTGCACCGCCGGCGGCAGCACGCCATCCATCGCCCGGCGCAGCACATGGCGGCCGAAGCCGTTATGCAGCTTTTCCTCGCCGGGCAGCGCCAGGCAGAACTCGACCAGCCGCTTGTCCCAGAACGGATAGCGTGCCTCGACGCCGAAATTGGCGGCGGCCTTGTCGAGCACCTCGAAAGCGTGCTGCACCAGCCCTGTCGAGAGCACCCAGCGATGCGTGAGCGCCTCGCTGGCGCTTACGTTGGAAGGCATGTAGCCGGCCCGGTGGAAGCGCTCGACGAGGTCGGTTCGCCGGGCAAGCTCGGCATTGACCAGGCCGCTCCAGGCGGGTCCGCGTATCTCTGGGGTGGGTCTCAGCCGCAATCGGGACAGAAGCCGAATCATCCGGCTTCTCCATCTGGCGATCCTCCATGCCGGTCCGTAGATGCTCAGGAACCGGAAATACATTGCGAGCATGCCGTCGCCGTAGGTGTTCGAGGCACCGCGGAGCTCGCGCCACAGCGCCAGCCATCGGCCCGCATGGGCGAGCTCATGCAGGAGCCCATACCCGTGCGAAACGACCTCGTCGCCGCCATGGCCGTCGAGAAGCACCTTCACCCCCTTGGCGCCAGCAGTCCGGTAAATGCCGCGGGTCAGCRACAGGCCGGGCGCCAGGAACGTCCCTTCCTGCTCTTGCAGGATGCGCTCGAACTCGGCGAAGGGCGCGTAGTTGCCGACGGCGATCAGCGTCGCTTCGAGCCGGTGGCGTTCCAGCACCGCATCGATGAACGGCTTCTCATCCATCGGMGAGCCCTTCTCGAAGACCAGCGAGAAGGTCCTGAGCTTCGGCCTGTGCTCCGCAGCCGCCTGCAGGCCGGCAACGCAGGCGATCGAGGATGAATCRAGGCCGCCGCTCAGCATCGCGCCTATGGCCGGTGTGCCGCGCATCCGGTTCCGCACCGACTGGGAGAAGAGATGCCTGAATTCTTCGGCCGCATCCGGGCGAAGCGGCCGTGGCGAAGGCTCGATCTGYCAGTAGCGGCGAAGCGTCACCTGGCTGTCCGTCACCRTGAGCGTGTGGCGGGCGGGCAAGCGGAAGATTTCGAGATACGGGGTCGACTGCGGGTCGTCGGGCAATCCGGCAAGGAAGCCCGAAATCTGATGCTCGCTGATGCGCGTGCCGACGCCGTCGAGAGCAAGGAGCGGTCCGATCTCCGAGGCAAAGGCGAAGCGCCTGGTGGTCGAGTGATAGTAGAATGGCTTGATGCCGAAATGGTCGCGCGCGCAAAACAGCGCCCGGCGCCCGGCATCCCAGATCGCGAAGGCGAAATCGCCTTGCAGATAGGTCGGGCAGGCCTCGCCCCATCTGAGATAGGCGCGCATCAGAAGCATCGCGTCGGCRACCGACCGGTCGCGTATGCCGAGCTGGGCCAAAAGCTCGTCGCGATTGTCCAGCCGGCAATCCGCCGTGACGGCGAGCTTGCCGCCTGCCATCGTCAGCGGGCCGGGGCCGTCTTCGCCCGTCGTGTCGAGCCAGGCATGGCCAAGTGCTGCGCTTTGGTCCGTCCACCACGAGCTGCCGTCGCGGGTGCGGTGGCGCATGCTCGAAAGCATCTGCTGGATGTCTGCTGCGGCGGGCTTGCCGTCCTGCCTCAGCAGAATTCCGGCAACGCCGCTCATGGCCTATTGCCCAAGATCGACGAGATGGGCGAAGCCGCTCATCGAGCCGCCAAGCACGATGCGGTTGCCGCTGATCAGCCAGGCATGCGCCTTGAGCTTCGCGCCGCTGTCACACTCGATGCCGATGCGGATTCTCGAGGCATTGCCCTGGCGGGCAAGCAGATAATGTCCGGCGAGCGCCTGGGTGAGGCAGCTGGCGCCAGGAACGAACCGCRCCGCGGCGCCGACGCCCCAGGCGATGCGCCGCAGGTCAGCGATACCGGCGTCATTTCCTGCATCCATCCGCGTCGTCAGGCTGCGGATACGGTTGTAGGAGGAGAGCGTCAGCCCGAGCCGCACAGCGGCAACAACCGCGACGCAGCGCATCAGAAAAAGCACCTCGACAGCGCTGAGCGAGCGGAGCCTAGACCAGTTCCTCATGGTGGAACCTCACAAGCCCGGCTTCGATCAGGCCGTTGAGCAAGCCTATGACATCGGCCTTGCAGCGTTCGGCGTCGACATCGTAGCGCGCGAGCACGGCGCTTCGTATGTCGAGCAACGATCGCGGCTCCTGGATCAGTTCCCAGATGTAAGCGCCAACGCCGTTCAGGCTATAGTAGATATTGGATTTGAGATGGAGCAGCGCCAGTCCGCTGCCGAATTCGCAAGCCACCGCATCGCCGGTTGCGACCACGCGGTCATGGTCCGATGGGTTCCAGTGCATCCTAAAACCTCGTTTGAACGCCACGCGTCTTCCGACCTGAGCCGGGACCGGTTGCCTGCGATCGCCCGGTCAGGAAGCCGGGGGGCATCRGCCCCCGGCTCACCTGTAAGAAGGGCGCCCCGGAGCTCATCTGCGACAACGCCGGGCGCCAGTAAGCTCAGGAGAAGGTGAGCTGGTCGAACGGCGTGCCGGCCGGGAAAGACGCATCAAGCGACGTCGTACCACCCCSGCCCCTCGTGATCGTTTCAATCGAACCGTGAACAGTCAGGCTGGGAGTCTCGTACTCTTGCTTCTCAACATTCTGTTCCATTCTACTCTCCGATTAAGGACTGGAAGCGGCATTCACGATACCGCCAGCATATTGCTATGCTGCAATGCGATTGCTGCACGGCAACATTTATGAGTCAAGACTGATTTACCCGGCGTTAATCAATTAWAGGTTGTGGACGCCAGCGTTGACACTTGAGCCGGAGGCAGCCCATTCCAGCCGGGGCTTGCCGTTCGACCTCCGCGAGCGCTTCTTGCTTCCAAAGTAAGTATATGATCTGTCGACAGTTATTCTGTGGTATAGAGCATTTATCTCGCAATTGCGAAGAAATTGCTGAAAAGAGTGCGGATTGCTGAGTTGCGCTAGGACCGGCCAAAATTGTCTTCAAAAGTGATCGGCTGGCCGGTCGCGTTGAACGGAAAGGTTGCACGCTTCGAGCAGGTTCRCAGACCGGCTGAACGACCGGATCGATTTTTGGCGATGCATTTCTTCGCAGTTGCAGTATAACCGCCATGGGCGGTTTTTGCGGAGAACGACATCGGGCATGCCCGTGCAGGATGCTTCTTACGACAGGCTGCGAACTGCCGGCGCCGCCGACGAAGTCGCTTATGTGCAAGCCTGCCTGCGGCTGTTCTTCAACCCGGGTTCCGTCGAACGTGGCGGCATTCCGGCCCCGGCAATCTCAGTGGCCAACGTTGCCGACATTGCAAGGCTGAACAAGGTCGCGGTCTTCGTGCTCAAGGCTCTGGCGCGCGGCGCGACCGGAGCCGCGCCTCCCGAATTGCTCGCATGGCTCGACGGCTATCGCCGCCGCACCATGTCGATGAACGCCGCCTGCATCGGCGATTCGATTGCCATCCACCAGGTGCTGCGCGACAGGCGCATCGACTTCGTCTTTCTGAAGGGGCCGCTCCAGCAGCGCCTGCTCTACGGCGACCATTTCATCAAGCCGTCCGGTGACGTCGACATACTGGTTTCGCCCGCCGGCTTCTCCGCCGCCCGCAAAGCCCTCCGCTCGGCAGATTACGAGGTGGCGGCCAAATCCCGTTCGGTCTGGTGGGTGCGTTTCCTCGGCGAGCAGCATATGGTGCGCGACTATGGCGGGCGGGCGGCCACGGTCGATCTCCACCACCGGCTGCAGCAGCCGGGTTCGCCCAGCCCGCGCGACATCGACGGCTTCCTGCGACGCAAGCGCCAGGTCGAGATCGCCGGAACCGCCATGCCCTTGATCTCGGCCCCCGACACCTTGCTCTTGTCTTGCATCAGCGTTGCCAAGGCCTTCTTCAATCGCGAGCCTTGCGCCGGCTATGTCTGCGACGTCAGAGCCGCCGCCAACCGGCTGAGCGAGGCCGAGCAGCAGATGGCGCTCGATCTCGCGGCCGAGGTGGGCTTGGCGGACACGCTGCTGCTTGGCCTGCGCGCAGCCGATGTGCTGCTTGGCGGCACCGCCACGCTGCTTTCGGATCGCGCCACCCGGATCCTGGCGCGCATCGAAAATGTCGACCTCTTCCACATGGTGATCGCGCCCTGGCTTTCGTCGCTGCGCTGGCCGCAGCGCCGCACGCTGCTGTGGGAACTCTGCGGCCGCGAGCCCGTGCGTTATCTGGCCGAGGCCGGTTGGGCCGCCTCGGCCGATCTCAGCCGGCGCATCTTCGAGCGGCCGGCAGCCATTCCGCCGGCGCGGGGCGATCGATGAAAACCGGTTTTGCACAATCGAAAGGTGAACCATGCCCGTGACGACCCCCAGGGTCTGCGTCATCATCGCCGCCCGCAATGCGGCGCGCACCATACCGGTCGCCATCGCCTCGGCTTTGCGCGAGGCGGAAGTGGCGGAAGTCGTCGTGGTCGACGACGCCTCCACCGATGATACGCAGCATGCGGCGGGCGCCGCCGACGACGGCAGCGGCCGGCTCAAGGTGATGCGTCTCGACGTCAACCGCGGCCCGTCCTTCGCCCGCAATGCCGCGATCAAGGCCTCCACGTCGCCCTTCATCAGCATCCTTGACGCCGATGACTTCTTCCTCGAGGGCCGCTTCCGCCGGCTGTTCACCAGTGCCGACTGGGATTTTGCCGCCGACAACATCATGCTGATCAGGGACGATGCCGCGACCGATCTCACCAAGGTTTCGGCCCCGCCGTTCRCGCCCGAACCGCAATTCCTCGATTTCGAGCGTTTCATCGAAGGCAACATCTCCCGCCGCCGCGTGCTGCGCGGTGAACTGGGCTTCCTCAAGCCGGTGATCAGCCGGGCTTTCCTCGAGCGTAACGGGCTCAGCTATGACGAGAACCTACGGCTCGGCGAGGATTACGAGCTCTACGCGCGCGCCGTCGCCTGCGGGGCGCGTTTCAAGGTCATCAAGTCCTGCGGCTACGGCGCAATCGTGCGCGCCGATTCGCTGAGCGGCCGCCACAGGACGCAGGACCTGAAGCGGCTTGCCGATGCCGACCTGGCGCTGCTGACGCTGAGCAACCTGCCGGAAGGCTCGAAGGCCGCATTGCGGCGCCATGAGCGCCATGTGCGCGACAAATACCGGTTGCGCAATTTCCTCGATGTGAAGGCGGAGCGCGGCCTGGTATCGGCCGCCGCCTACGCCTTCGCCAGCCAGTCCAATCTGATCCCGATCCTTCGTGGCGTGGCCGCAGACAAGCTCGATGCATTGTTCCGCCGCGCCGGCATTGCTGCAGGGCAGCAAGTGCCGCCGATGCGCTTCCTGATGTCGGCGACGAGTGCTGCTGATGAATGATCCCACAGAGGCACGGGCGACGCGCCCATTTCCAAAAAATTCCGCTTTCCTTAACTAAAGGTTGCCTACTTGCCCCGACAATGGCAGTCTATGTTGCGGTGCAGCAATTTCGAAAGGCCGATCGTATGGCTTCGATTTTTGGCTTCAGATCCAGGGATCCGGCCCGCGACCGGCAGACCGACCTCCAGCGATTCGACCGTCTGGCCAAGCTGTTTGACCAGATCAGCGCCGAGATCGAGGCGGAGAAGACGGGGCTCGAGAATCGCTATCAGTCGACGGCAGCCAACGCGGCCTTCCTGGTCGAAGCAATGGAGAATGGCTCCGCCTCGACCAGCAAGTCTTCGGACGTCAGCGCTATGACCGGCGCGATCCTGAATTACGAGCGGCGCATCGCCGAGCTCGCTCGCCAGAAAACCATGATGAAGGAACTGCGTCATTCGCTCGATGCGATCGTCGACGATGACGCGCAGCAAGCCGGCTCGCCGGCCGGATTGGCGAGATCGGCGGGACGAGGCTGAAAGGCCCGTCCACAGACGCGTCATCGATACGAGACCAAAGGAGTTCAAAAGGGCGGAGGATCAGAAGCGGCGCGCTGGAGCGGCCAGGAGTGACTTTGGGTTGGGGCGGACAACACAAGGTGAGTTTGTTATGAACGCAGATCCGAACAACATCTCAACCGCGGCGGCCCACGGCATGCCGCGCGCGCATTCGAATGGGCCAGCGAGCCTTTGGCTAAGCCTGGCAGGTGCGCTGATCGCGGTTGTGGCCGCAATTGCGGCAGCCCCACATCCGGCACATGCCCAGGACATCCAGAGCGCGCCGTCATTCGTCGACAATTTTTCGAATTTTGACCGTTCGCGCTGGTACGTCTCAGACGGCTGGACCAACGGCAACCACCAGAACTGCATCTGGTCGAAGGATCTGGTCCGGCTTTCCGACGGCGTGCTTTCGCTCAGCTTCGAAAAGCGCAAGCTGAAGGACCGTGACTTCGCCTGCGCCGAGGTGCAGACCAAGCAGCGATATGGCTACGGCGTCTATGAGGCGCGGATGAAGACCGATACCGGCTCGGGCCTCAATGCAGCCTTCTTCACCTATATCGGGCCGCAGGACAAACAGCCCTGGGACGAGATCGACTTCGAAGTTCTCACCAAGGATCCATCGAAGGTCMAGGTGAACAGCTATATCCAGGGCAAGCCGAAAAACGGCAAGCTCGCCGATGTCGAGGGCGGCGCCGACAAGGGCTTCAACGACTACGGCTTCGTCTGGGAAAAGGACCGGCTGCGCTGGTACGTCAACGGCAAGCTCGTCCATGAGGTCACCAATCCGGATGAATTGCCGACCCATCYGCAGAAGATCTTCCTCAGCCTTTGGGGCAGCGACAAGCTCACCAACTGGATGGGCGCCTTCACCGATCCCGGCCGCAAGGTCACCATGCAGGTCAAGCGCGTCGCCTTCACCGCATTGGGCCAACCGTGCCAATTTCCCGAATCTCTGGCATGCAGCATAAGCAACAGTAACTAGGCAGGATCCCGAAAGTGGGAGCCGGTTTTCGGCTAGGATCGTGCTCTAACGAATAACCCGGGACGGCCTGGGGGACATCTGAACCGGCCGGGCCGTATCGCGGCCCGGCCTTGAACAGGAACAAAACCGAATGAACTTGACGGTGTTTGGAATTGGCTATGTCGGTCTCGTCCAGGCCGCGGTGCTCGCGGAGGTCGGGCACGAGGTGGTGTGCGTCGACATCGATGAAGCGAAGGTGGAGCGGCTCAACCAAGGCTTCATCCCGATTTTCGAACCCGGACTGGAAGCCCTCGTCAAGGAGAACCACGCCGCCGGCCGCATCCGCTTCACCACCGACGCGGCCGCGGCGGTCAAGCATGGCCAGATCCAGATGATCGCCGTCGGCACGCCGCCCGGCGAGGATGGCTCGGCCGACCTGAAATATGTGCTTGCCGTCGCCGAGGTCATCGGCCGCGAGATGGACGCGCCCAAGATCATCGTCGGCAAATCGACCGTACCGGTTGGCACCTGCGAGAAGATCAAGGCGAAGGTCACCGAGACGCTGAAGGCGCGCGGCCGCGAGGACCTGAAATTCGACGTCGCTTCGAACCCTGAGTTCCTCAAGGAGGGCTCGGCGGTCGCCGATTGCATGAAGCCGGACCGCATCATCGTCGGCACGTCGAGCGAGGACACTGAAGCGGTGATGCGCGAGCTCTACGCGCCCTTCAACCGCAACCACGAGAAGATGATCGTGATGGACGTGCGCAGCGCCGAGTTCACCAAATATGCGGCCAACTGCATGCTGGCGACCAAGATCAGCTTCATGAACGAGATGGCCAACCTCGCCGAGCAGTTGGGGGCCGACATCGAGGAGGTGCGCAAGGGCATCGGCAGCGATCCGCGCATCGGCTACCACTTCATCTATCCCGGCCTCGGCTATGGCGGCTCCTGCTTTCCCAAGGATGTGCGTGCGCTGATCAAGACCGCCGAGGGCGTCAAGTTCGATGCCAAGCTGCTGCGCGCCGTCGAGGAGCGCAACAACGCGCAGAAATCGGTGCTCTTCGAGAAGGTCAACCGCTATTTCCAGGGCAATCTCAGGGGCAAGACCTTTGCCGTCTGGGGCCTGGCCTTCAAGCCGAATACCGACGACATGCGCGAGGCGCCGTCGCRCACCCTGATGGAGGCGTTGTGGGCGGCCGGCGCCAAGGTGCAGGCCTATGATCCGGAGGCGATGCAGGAATGCCAGGCCATCTACGGCCTGYGCGAAGACCTCCTGCTCTGCGGCACCAAGGAAGCGGCCGTGCGCGGCGCCGACGCGCTTCTGATCTGCACGGAATGGAAGAGCTTCCGCGCTCCCTCCTTCGACGCGCTCAGGGATGCGCTGACCAGGCCGGTCATCTTCGACGGCCGCAACCTTTACGATCCGAACGTCATTGCGCGCTACGGCATCGAATATCACTCGATCGGCAGGATGGCGGCATGACGGTATCTGCGGCCAGCGTCCCGCTGAACGGCCCCGCCACACAACGGGGCCGACAATGATGGGGGGCCGACATTGATCGTGCGCGTTTCGGCAAAGGGTTCGATCTGATGGTGCTCGACGTTCAGCCCGAACAAATCGCCAACGAGCATTTCGATCTCGTCGTCATCGGTTCCGGTTTCGGTTCAGCCTTTTTTCTGCATGAGTTCCTGAAGCGGCGCAAAGCCCGCGTCCTGGTGCTGGAATGGGGGCGTCACAACACGCATGAATGGCAGCTCAACCAGAACGCCAACACCGACATTGAGGACGAGAGCACCTACAAGACCGACAACGCCGACAAGCCGTGGAACTACACGATCGGGCTCGGCGGCGGCACCAATTGCTGGTTCGCGCAGACGCCGCGCTTCCACCCCAGCGACTTCAAGCTGAAGAGCACCTACGGCGTCGGCAACGACTGGCCGATCAGCTATGACGAGCTCGAGCCGTTCTACTGCGACGCCGAGGAGGTCATGTCGATCTCCGGCGATCCCGACATGGCCCGGATGTTGCCGCGCTCGCGGCCGTTCCCGCAGCCGCCGCACCGCATGTCGGTGCCGGACCGGATGATGAAGGCGGCGCAGCCGGAGCAGCATTTCGTCATGCCGACCGCCCGCGCCCGCGTGGCGACGGCGCAGCGCACCTCGTGCTGCGCCAACCTCAGATGCTGGCTTTGCCCGGTCGACGCCAAATTCACCGTCAACAACGGTCTGATGCATGTATTTCAGCACGCCGACGTGTCGGTGTGCCTTGGCGCCGAAGTGCGCCGGCTCGACCATTCGAGCGGTTCGGTCCGCTCCGTCATTTTCGTGCGCAACGGCAAGGAATATTCGGTCAGCGGCGACCTCGTGATCCTGGGCGCCAATGCCATCCAGAGCCCGGCGATCATGCTGCGCTCCGGCCTCGGCGGCGAGTTCGTCGGGCTCGGCCTGCACGAATCCTATGGCTGGAACTACGAGGTCTATCTCGACGGCGTCGACAATTTCGGCGGCAGCACCATCACCACGGGCCTGAATTTCGGTCTCTATGATGGCCCCCACCGCGCCGAGCATGCGGCGGCGCTGGTCTATTTCGAGAACCGCTGGCAGCATGGCATGCGTGCCGAGAAAGGGCGGCTGAGACAAGTGCTGCCGCTGGTGATCGTCACCGAAAACCTGCTCGACCCGGAAAACCGGGTGATCCTCGATGGCGACGAGAACGCCTTCGTCAGCTTCAAGGGCGCCTCGGACTATGCCGTCAGCGGCATGGCCAAAGCGCTCGAGCGGCTGCCCGCGCTGCTCAAGCCGCTGCCGGTTGAACAGATCTTCGATCGCGGCATCCGGCCGACCGAGTCGCATGTACAGGGCACCTTGCGTATAGGCACGGGCCCGGCGGACTCGGTGGTCGACCGCGACATGATCCACCACCAGCTTCGGAACCTGGTCGTCGTCGGCACCAGCACCTATCCGAGCTGTTCCTGCGCCAACCCGAGCCTGACCGCCGCCGCCCTTTCGCTGCGGGCAGCGAGCCGGCTGGCATGAAGGAGGGGCCGATGAAGATCACGCGACGCACTGCACTGGCCGTTGTCGCCGGCGGCATTGCCTCGGCCGGCGCGGCCGCTGCCGCTATTTCCTCTTTCTCGGACGAGGATCTGGTCCGCATCACGCTGGAAAAATACTTTGGCCCGCTCAACATGCGTATCGAGCACCTGGAGCAATTCGTGCTCGAATTCCAAAACCGCAATCCGTGGGTTTTCCCGGGCGCGAAACTGGCCGATGCCGTGACGCTGGCCGAGACGGTGAAGCTCGGCAAGATGCTTGAGCTGCTGCCAAGTGAAAAGCAGAGCGATCTTAGCAATTTCGACCGCTGGGTCATCGCCGAGTTCCATATGCTGACCGACTATGCGTGGCGCAGCTCGCCCAGTGATCCGATCCGGTTCACTGGCTGGCATCCATGCACCAATCCTTTCGCCAATCTCGAGCAGCAGAATGCCTGAACCCGCCCGGCGGGCCTGCCCGCCGGCAAAACAGGCCAAGAAAAATGTGACAAGGAGCCGAACCATGAAAGTTCTATTCGCCGGCGGCAATGGCTATCCGCCGCAGTTCAGCGGCGGCGTCCAGTCGAGCACGCATCACCTGGCGGAGCAACTGATCGAACACGGCCACGAGGCCTCGGTGCTCGCTGCGTTGTTTGGCCAGGGCATGTTTGGCTACAAGGCGCGCGCCAAGATGAAGCTCCTGGGTCAGCGCGCCGTCATCGACAATTTCCCCGGCTATCCGGTGGTGCGGGCCTGGTTTCCGTGGGAAGCGGCCGCCTTTGCCGTCAAGAAGCTGCAGCCGGATGTCGCCGTGGTGCAGTGCCACAAGTCGGTTCCGCTGGGCAAGGCGCTGYAGGCCGAAGGGGTGCCRCTGGTCGTCTACCTCCGAAACGTGGAATTCCACGAGTTGGGTGGCGATCTGCGCGAGCTGAACTCGGCATTCTACATCGCCAATTCCGAATTCACGGCGCGCACTTACAAGCGGGAGTTCGGCATCGATTCCATCGTCATCCCGCCGACCATCAATCCGGCCGCTTACAGCACGCCGTCGACCRGCGAATTCGTCACCTTCATCAACCCTTATGAGGAAAAGGGATTCGAGCTGGCTGTGCGTATCGCGGCCGCCTGCCCGGAGATCCCCTTCCTGTTCGTCGAGAGCTGGAAGCTGGAGGACGACCATCGCGCCCGCATCGCTGAGACGATCGCGCCGTTCTCCAACGTCAAGCTGGAGAGCCGCACCGACGACATGAAGACCCTCTACGGACGCACAAGGATCCTGCTAGCGCCGAGCAAATGGGAAGAAGCCTGGGGCCGCGTTGCCTCGGAAGCCCATTGCAGCGGCATTCCCGTCATCGGCTCGCGGCGCGGCGGCCTGCCGGAGGCGATCGGCTCCGGTGGCGTGGTGCTGGACTATGACGCGCCGCTCGAGGACTGGGTCGCGACGGTCAGGCGGCTGTGGAACGACCGTGAAGAGTATGAAAGGGTCTCGGAGGCAGCACTCGCCTTCGCGCAGCGCCCCGAACTCGATCCCGAGCGCCAGTTCGCCMCCTTCTTCGCCTTGCTCGACAGGGCTGCCCGCCAGCGCGCCCGGCGCGCTGCATGATGCAGATTCGTAAGGTATTGCTTACGCAGGCCTTTTGACGCGGCTTTTCAGCATCTCGTAGGCGCGTTCGCCAAGYAGGGTGCGGGCGGCCGTCTTGATGGCGTTCTTTCGCCCGTCGGGCGATTTGATCTGCCTGAGCCGCGCCGGCAGGTTGCRCGCCGCCTGCTCCAGCGCCGGCARGGAAAGCGCGTCGGGAAAGCACACCATGTTGGTTTCGACGCACAGCACAGGCTTGCCCGACAGCTTGGCGATCCTGAGCGCCTGCTCGTGCTCGCTCTCGATGAACAGGATCGCGTCCGACTTGCGGTAGAAATCGGCCTTGAAGCTGCCATGCGCGCCGAGCCGTTGCCGCTCGGCTTTGCTCGGCAGGTCGAGCATGATGAGATGGTCGTATTTGACCTCGTGCTTGGAGAGCCACTCTTCGGTCAGCTTGCGGTATTTTTCCAGGCGGCTCGTCACCAGCCAGCCGATCTTGCGGGTCGGCCCRAGCAACGGCCGCGCCTCGGCGAGGAATTTCTCGTAGGCCGGGCCGTCGTCGTTCTCTTCCGCGGTCGGGTCGAGGCAGAGCACGCCGTCTATGTCGACGCAGCACCGCTCGAGGAAGACGTGGTGCATGAAGTTCCACTGGAACATCCTGGGATGCGGCACCACCTCGAAGACGATGTCGGTTTCCTTATGCTGCGACAGAAGGCCGAACACGGYGGCGAAGACGAAATTGCCCTGGATGCCGGCGGCCGCGATCTTGTTGCGCGCGTCGCGCATGGCGTTGCCGCCGCTGACGCTGTCGTCGATCACCAGGATCCTGCGCATTTCGGAATGCTGCCGATCGAGGACGGCGCGCCGCTTGGTGATCCCCGACGTGTAGATCTTGCCGGCGAGGAAGCTGTCGAGATCTGTCATCGGGATATTCGCCGTCAGGCTGACCAGCGTCGCGGCGAGGATGCCGCTTCTCRGCACGCCGACCACCAGGTCGATGTCGCGCGGCAGCCGGTGCAGGTTGCGCACGATCGCGTCGTTCATGTCTGAAATTGATCGGTAATTCATTGTTGCCTTACCCCCCTCAGATCAGCGGTTTCATAGGCTGTCCGGCTGCGACGGAACATTTGCATATGCGCCGAGCGAGCTCATTTCGCCTCGCTGGGTGCTGCGGAAAATCCGCGCGCCGGGATCAGCCGCAAGGCCTCCCGAAGCGCCTCTCGGCCCGGGCCGAAGGCGAGCGCGACGACGATGGTGACGACATAGGACAGCACCGCGCCACCCGCCAGGGCGATAACGGGTTGCGCCGGCAGCATCGGCTTGGYGAGCCAGACCAGGGCGAGCGCCAGATGCGCGCCGAGCACGAAGGGGGTCGCCACGTTAAGCACATGGCTGGCGCGCAACGGCCCGGCCTTGCCGACATAGAGCCACAGAAACGGCGTGCGCAGATATTCGCTGATCGCATAGACGACGGCGACGCCGAGCGCGCCATAGGGAAGACCGATGGCGAAGGCAAGCACCGAGGTCACGGCGGTGATGATGCCCCAGCGCATGAAGTCGCCCGACCGGCCCTGGCTGACGAAGAGCCATCCTGCAGGATTGTTGAGCGGCTGCAGAAGGCCCGCGAAACCCAGCGCCAGGAAGATGTTGGYGCTCTCCCGCCACTGCTCGCCGAGCACGAAGGGAATGAGCCTGTCAGACATGGCGGTGGCGAAGGCGACCCCAGGCAGCGCCACCAGGAGGATCAGCGGCATGACGCGCAGATAGGCGCTGCGATAGCGATCCGGCTCGTCCTTCAGCCGTGAAAGCGCCGGCACCATCACCTTCGACAGCGGATTGGTGATCTGGCTGAGCGGGAAGAGGAGCAGCTTGTAGGCGCGGTCGTAGAGGCCGAGCTGGGCCTCGCCCCAGTATTTGCCGATCAACACATTGTCGAGGTTGCGGGCGAAGAAATTGGCGAAATTGAAGCCGGTGATTCCGGCGCCGAAATTGATCAGCTGGCCGATGCCCTCGACCTTGCGCGGCAGCCCGGGACGCCAGTGCGAGGACGCCCAGTAGCAGAGCGTCGGCAGCACGGCACCGGTCAGCGTGCCGGCAAAGAGCGCCCAGTAGGAGCGGTCGATGAAGGTCCAGGCGATCGAAACGGCAAGGCCGCAAACAGCGCTGGCGACGTCGATGATGGCGAGCCGGGTGAACTCCATGCGGCGTGTCATGAGCGCCAGGTGCTGGGCGCCGAGGCCGTAGGCCATGATCTGCAAGCCGAAAGCGGCAACGAGCCCCGCCACGCGCGGCTCRCCGTAGAAGGCGGCGACGAGCGGGGCCGCCGCGGCAAGTACGCAGGCCAGGATCGCGCTCACRGCCGTGTTGATCCAGAAAAGGTAGTTGATCTCCTCGTGCCGGATGCCTGTCTTCTGGATCGTCGCCTGGGTCAGGCCGAAATCCTGGAACAGTGCGATGAAGGCCAGCACCGGCGCGCACATCGCCACGACGCCGAAATCCTGCGGYGACAAAAGCCGCGACAGCACGATGACGGAGACGATCTGGGTGCCGACCCGCACGCCCTGCGCCATCGCTGTGGCGAYGGYGCCGCGTCCGACCGACCTGCGCAGTGAGCCCTCGGGCGGATCGAATGCACTGGTTTCCAAATTCAGGATCCCTGATCTTACACCGATCCGACATCGTCGCGACCGGCGCCCGCCGCCATGCGTAAGCTACCGCAAGAGGTTTTTGCGGCGCAACAAAAAATTGTGCGGTATTTGCTACGCTGCACCAAAAATGTTGCGATGCAGCAAAAGCTGTACTAGCATTCTCGTGGGTGGCGGGCCCAACGCGGTCGAGATTCATGCTGCATGTCTTGTACCTTGTGCATGACCTGTCCGATCCGGCGGTACGCCGTAGGGTCAAAATGCTCAAGGCAGGTGGCGCCAGGATCACCCTGGCGGGCTTCCGCCGCACCACCAATCCCGTCGCCGAGATAGAAGGCCTGGAACCGGTCGACCTGGGCGCGACGCGCGACGGCCGATTCGCGCAGCGAATCGCCGCGGTGGCCAGGGCCGCCCTGTCGATCAGCGCCAGGCTTGCAGCCGTATCGCGACCCGACCTGATCATCGCTCGCAACCTCGAAATGCTGGCGCTTGCCCGCCGCGCGCGGCAAGCTTTYGGCGCCGGCGTGCCGATCGTCTACGAATGCCTGGACATCCATCGGTTGGTGCTTCGCAACGACCTGATCGGCAAGACGCTGCGCGGGGTCGAACGCCATCTCGCCCGCGATGTGAAGCTCTTGGTGACCAGTTCCCCCGCTTTCATCGCCAACTATTTCAAGCCGTTCGGGCAAATCGCCGCGCCGGTCGAGCTGATCGAGAACAAATATTTCGACACCATGCCGGTGCCGGCGCATCATCCGCCAGAAGGCAAAAGCCCGGCCGCGCCGCCCTGGCGCATCGGCTGGTTCGGCGCRCTCAGATGCCGCCGCTCGCTGGAGCTTCTGACCGAATTCACCCGCCGGCAAAAAGGACGCTTCGAGGTAGTGCTCAGGGGCCGCCCGGCGCTATCCGAATTCCCCGATTTTCATGCCTTCGTCGAAGCCGAGCCCTGGCTTTCCTTTGGYGGTCCCTACCGCAATCCGGAGGACATGGCGGCGATCTACCGCGAGGTGCATTTCTCCTRGGCGATCGATTTCTTCGAGCAGGGCCAGAATTCCGAATGGCTGCTTCCCAACCGCCTCTACGAAGGCTGCCGTTTCGGCGCCGTGCCGGTCTCGATGGCGACCACTGAAACCGGCCGGTTCCTCAAACGGCAGGACATCGGCGTGCTTCTGTCCGAAGCCACGCCCGAGGGGATCGAGGCTGTGCTGGGCGGGATGGACCAGGAACGCTTTGACAAGCTGAAATCCCGGGTGCTGGCCCGCAATCCGAGAACCTGGAGCTACGACCGCAGCGATTGCCTGGCTTTCGTCGACAAGCTGCGCGATCTGGCCGCCGTCCCCGGCGCCTTCGCAACAGAGGCGCTCGCATAGCATGGCGAAGGGAATGCAAACTCCGATGACACCGACCGCGGCATCGAGCCTGATCGTCATTCCGTGCCTCAACGAGGCCGACCATATCGGTGCGTTGCTCGAGCAGTTGCGGCCGGCGGCGGCAAGGCTCGGCGCGCACATCATCGTCGCCGACGGCGGCAGCACCGACGGCACGCGAGACATCGTCGAAGAGGCCGCGGCCGAGGACCCGCGGGTCGTACTGCTCGCCAATCCAAAGCGCATCCAGAGCGCCGCCATCAACCATGCCGTGGCGACCTTCGGCAACGGCGCCGAGTATCTGATCCGCATCGACGCGCATGGCGGCTATCCTGCCGATTATTGCGACAGGCTGATCGAGGAAGCGCAAGCCACAGGTGCCGATTCTGTGGTCGTCTCGATGCTGACCCGCGGCACCGGCGCGGTGCAGAAAGCGGTTGCCGCGGCGCAGAACTCCAAGCTCGGCACCGGCGGTTCGAAGCATCGCCACATGTCGGCCGGCGAATGGGTCGACCACGGCCACCATGCGCTGATGCGCATCGCCGCGTTCAGGGCGGTCGGCGGCTATGACGAAAGCTTCAGCCACAACGAGGACGCCGAACTCGACCATCGCCTCCGTCAGGCCGGTTACCGCATCTGGATGAGCGGCAGGACGCAGATGGTCTACTATCCACGCTCCACGCTGAAGGGCCTGTTCCTCCAGTATCTCGGCTATGGCCGCGGCCGCGCCAAGAACGTGCTGAAGCATCGCATGGTGCCGAAGCTGCGGCAGATGATCCCGCTGCTTGTCGCGCCGGTCGTGCTTTTGGCGCTGTTCTCCCTGTTCGACTGGCTGGCGGCCGTGCCTTTCCTGCTCTGGGCGGCCGTCTGCCTCGGCTACGGACTGAATACCGCCATCCGCCAGCGCAACCCCGGCGTCGCGCTGGCCGGCGTTTCGGCGATGGTCATGCATCTCGGCTGGTCTGTCGGCTTCTGGCAGCAGCTTCTGACGTCTCGATCGCAGCGGCGGGCGGCGTAATGACGGGCTGCTCGATCGACATCTGCATCTGCACCTTCCGCCGGCCGGAGCTTGCCGACACGCTGCGCTCGATTGCCGCGCTGGAGAAGCCTGCCGGCTTCGAGATCGGCGTCGTCGTCGCAGACAATGACGATGAGCCGAGCGCACAGGCGTCGGTCAAGGCGCTGGCGCAGGAACTGAAGCTGCCGATCCGCTATCGCCACGCGCCGGCGCGCAACATCTCGATCGCCCGCAATGCCTGCCTGGACGTCAGCGTTTCCGACTTCGTCGCCTTCATCGACGACGACGAGACGGCGTCGCCGGGCTGGCTCGTCGAACTCATGGCAACCGCGGAGGCGACTGGTGCGGCCGCCGTGCTCGGGCCGGTTCGCGCCAACTATCGCCCCGATGCGCCCGACTGGATGCGCAAGGGCGATTTCCATTCGACCTTGCCAGTCTGGGTGCGCGGCGAGATCCGCACCGGCTATACCTGCAATGTCCTGCTCAGGATGACCGACGAGAGCCTGCGCAACCGCCGCTTCAGCCTGGCGCGCGGCCAGACCGGCGGCGAGGACACCGAATTCTTTGACAGCATGGTCAAGGCTGGTGGGCGCATCGCCTATGCCCCGCAGGCCTTTGTCGACGAGGTGGTGCCGCGCTCGAGAGCGGCTTTCGACTGGCTGCGCCGCCGCCGCTTCCGCTTCGGACAGACGCATGGCCATCTCATCGGGCGCAACACCGGTGGYGTGCGCCGCGTCGGCCAGGTCGGTCTCGCGTCGGCCAAGGCGGCTTATTGCTTCGGCATGGCGCTTTTGATGGCGATCAGCCCGGTGCGACGGAACCGCAGAGTGCTGCGCGGCATTATGCATGTCGGCGTCGTCAGCGGCTTGGTCGGCGTCCGCGAAATCCGCCAATACGGCCTCACACCGCAGGAAGGGGACAAGCGTGCAGCCTGACGTCAGCTTCGTCATCGCCGCCTATAACGCCGAGACGACCCTCGACCGGGCAATCGCCAGCGCGATGGCGCAGCGCGACGTTACCGTCGAACTTATCGTCGTTGACGACCGGTCGAGCGACCGTACGCTCGACGTTGCACGCGCCTACCCTGAAGACATGGTGCGGGTTGTCGCGCTTCCCACGAATCGCGGCCCGGGCGGCGCCAGGAATGCTGGGCTCGATCTGGCCCGCGGCCGCTGGGTGGCGGTGCTCGATTCCGACGATGCYGTGCTTCCCGGCAGGCTGGCGGCGATGATTGCGCGGGCCGAGAAGGCCGGCGCCGAGATCGCGGTCGACAATCTCGAGGTCGTGCGCGAGGACGGTACGCCCAACTCGATCATGTTCCCGACCGAATATCTCGAGGAACTCAAGGAGATCTCGCTTGCCGACTACATCGCCGGCAACATCGTTTTCGAATCGCGCTTCAACTTCGGCTACATGAAGCCGATCTTCCAGCGTCGTTTCCTTGAAAAGCACCAGCTTCGCTATGACGAGAAGCTGCGCATCGGCGAAGACTACATTCTTTTGGCCAGCGCCCTCGCCAAGGGCGGCCGCTGCGTGGTCGAGCCGACCATCGGCTATATCTACCACATCCRCACCGGCTCGATCTCGCGCGTGCTCGAACTGCATCATGTCGAGGCGATGGCTGAAGCCGACGCCGCCTTCGCCGCGGCGCACTCCATGGACGACAGCGCCGAGGTGGCCTTCGCAAGGCGCAGCCGCAGCCTGCRCAGGGCGGCCACGTTCCTGTCATTGGTGCAGCACATCAAGGCGCGTGCGCCGCTCAAGGCGATACGCACAGTGCTCAGCAATCCGGCCGCGGTCAGGCATATGAGTATGCCGATCGCGGTCCGGCTGAGAAGGGTTGCGGCACAGTTTGBCGTTGGGGCGGGGAGGTGAAGCATGCGGGCGAATGGAGTTATTTTTCATAGCCGGCGATAGGTACAATCGATCCCCTCAGAAGGAACAAGCGATGCAGAAAGTCAGGAAGGCAGTCATACCGGTGGCAGGGCTCGGAACGCGGTTCCTGCCGGCGACCAAGTCGATGCCGAAGGAAATGCTGCCCGTCGTCGACAAGCCTGTCGTGCAATATGCGGTGGACGAGGCATTCGAGGCCGGCATCGAGCACATCGTCTTCGTCACCGGCCGCAACAAGGCGGTCATTGAAGACTATTTCGACCTGCATCCTGAACTGATCGGGACGCTCGAGCAGACCGGCAAGAAGGCGCAGCTCCAATCGCTGGAAAGCCTGCTGCCGGTGGCCGGCGCCACCAGCTTCATCCGCCAGCAGTCGCCGCACGGCCTGGGTCACGCCGTATGGTGTGCGCGCGATGTGATCGGCAACGAGCCCTTCGCCCTGCTGCTCCCTGACATGGTGTCCTTTGGCGCGCCGGGCTRCCTCGCCGAGACCGTCGACCTCTATCAGCGCACCGGCGGCAACGTCATTGCCGTCGAGCGCTGCGATCCTTCCGAAACCGGCAAATACGRCATCGTCGGCTGCGGCGCCGAGGTGGCGTCCGGCTTCGAAGTGACCRCCATGGTCGAGAAGCCAGCCCCCGCCAACGCGCCGTCGAACTTCTACATCAACGGCCGCTATATCCTGCAGCCGGAGATCTTCGCCCTGCTCGGCACCCAGCAGCGCGGCGCCGGCAATGAAATCCAGCTCACCGACGCCATGGTTCGCCTGGCCGAGAGCCAACCCTTCTATGCCCAGCCCTTCAACGGCCGCATGTTCGACTGCGGCTCCAAGGAGGGCTTCATCGAGGCCACCATCGCCTTTGCTCTGGCACGCGACGACATGAAAGGACCTGTCTTCAAAATGCTGCAGCAATTCGTCCGGTCGCACGAGCGCCGGGAAGTAGCCGCATAATGCCCAAATTTTGGGTGCATATGCGAAATCGCGATGGCGCGACAGCCATGCAAGCGCTCGGCCTTTCCGGCCGGGCGCCTTGTGGCATGAATGTCGCGTGGTCTTTTCTGGTAACGACGCCACTTTTCGAAGGCCGGTAGCGCCTGCAACCTGGAATTGGACCAAAGATGAATTATGCCAATTTTCCTCTCGACAAGAGGATGCCATTGCCCAGCACCGAAGCGGAAAAGGGCGAAGACTTCATCGACGTCGAGCGTCTGCTTGGCATGGCGTCCCGCCAGGCCAAGGTGGTGGCGGTCTGCGCCGTCATAGGCCTGGTCCTTGGCGTGATGTACCTGCAGACCACGCCCAAGCAATACACCTCGCTCTCGGGCGTGCTGATCGACGAGGGCCTGAACAAGGTCGTGGACKACATCTCGGCGGCCAATGTCACGCAGCAGACGGACGCGACAATCCTCAGCCAGATTGAAATTCTCAACTCTGCGCGGCTGGCGTCGGTGGTGGTCGACAAGCTGAAGCTCGATCAGAACGACGATTTCATGAACCCGCCGCAATCGCTCGTCGCCAAGGGCGTCGGTTTTCTGCGCGGCGTGGTCGCCTATTTTCGCGGCGGCTCCGGCGTGGATGACATTCCAGGCATACAGAATGTCGACGAAGCGACACGCCAGGCAATGATCAATGTCGCGCGGCACGACTATGCGGTCCTCAAGCTGCAGACCGAACTGATGGCGGATCGCAACGGCCGCAGCAACGTCATTACGATAGGCTACCAGTCGACAAATCCGRCTTTAGCCACGGCCATCACCAAGGCCTATGCCGACGCCTATCTCGCGGACCAGCTCAATGCCAGCTTCGACGCTACCGAACGCGCGGCCGTCTGGCTGCAGGRCAGGCTGAACGAGCTTCGCCAAAGCTCGCAACAGGCAGCCATGGAGGTCGAGAAATTCAGGGCTGAGCACGGGCTGTCCGCCAACAGCGAAGGCCAGTTGTTGAGCGGTAAGCAGCTCGCCGACCTCAACGCCCAGCTCATCATCGCTCAGGCCGACACGGCGCGCGCCAGCGCGCGCTACCAGCAGTACAAGGCGATCGTCGACAGCGGCTCCGAGAATGCTTTCAACGATTCGGCGATTGCATCCGATCAGCCGAGCAGCTCGGTCATCATCGCGCTCAAGACCCGCTATCTCGCCGTCTCGAAGCGGTTGCAGGATGTCGAGGCGAATTACGGCAAGGACCATCCTCAGGCCGTAGCGCTCGCCAAGGAGAAGGCCGACGTCTCGGCGCAGATCTTCGGGCAGCTGAAGCAGCTCACCGAAAGCTACCGCAACGACTTCCAGGTGGCGCAGGCGCGCGAGGCCGAGCTCAAGCAGAAGATCGCGACCGCTGCCGGCCAGAGCTCGGCCGACAATGAWTCGCAGGTGAGACTGAGAGAGCTCGACCAGCAGGCGCAGGCGCTCTCCTCGCTCTACCAGACCTTCCTCAGCCGCTATCAGGAAGCCTCGCAGCAGCAATCCTTCMCTGTCGGTAAGGTCCGCATCATCTCGGACGCGAACATGCCCCTTACCGCGTCAAGCCCGCGCACCCTCAGGGTGCTGGCGCTTGCGCTGGTGCTTGGCCTCATGCTCGGCGTCGGATTCGGAGGCCTGAATGAATTCAACGAGCGCTTCTTCCGCACGGGCGACGACGTCCGCGACCGCGTCGGCCTGAAGTTCCTCGGCTACCTGCCAACGATCGGCGGCGGCAAGGCCAAGGATACGAAGCCGGACGACCTGCCGGCCGACGGCAAGGTCACCAGCCTGTCGGCGGCCGAGAGGCGGGCGCGCATGCGGGTGAGCCTCGACGCGCCGGCCTCGATGTTCGCCGAGACGCTCCGCAACGCCAAGATCGCCTTCGACGTGGTGATGGAGGACAAGGGCAGCCGGGTGATCGGCGTCATCTCCGTTCTGCCCGGCGAAGGCAAATCGACGGTGGCGGCAAACCTCGCCGGTCTGCTCGCCRCCAACGGCGCCAAGACCTTGCTGATCGACGGCGACCTGCGCAATCCCGGCCTCAGCCGCAGTCTCGGCATGGAGACCGAGCATGGCCTGATGGAGGCGGTGGTCAAGGGCCAGACCTGGCAGTCTGTCGGCAAGGTCGACYGCCAGACCAAGCTGGCGATTATCCCCGCCGTGCTGCGCGGCCACTTCTCGCACACCGGCGAGCTTCTGGGTTCGGCCGGCATGCGGCGCTTCATCGAGAACGCCAAGGAGACGTTCGAATACATCGTCGTCGACCTGCCGCCRCTCGGGCCTGTGGTCGACGCCAAGGCTTTCGCGCCGTTGGTCGACGGCTTCGTGCTCGTCACCGAATGGGGCCGCACGCCGCGCGCCATGGTGCGCTCGATGCTGGAATCGGAGCCCTACATCGCCGACAAGATCGTCGGCACGGTGCTCAACAAGGTAGATCTGAAGAAGCTGTCGAAATACGGCTCGCTCGGCGGCTCGGAAAAATTCTTCGACAGCTACTCAAGCTACTATCTGGAGAAGTCGGAAGGACGCGCCAAGCAGGCTGCCTAAAAGCAATTCCAGGAAAAGTGCGCAGCGGTTTTCCGTCCGGAATTGYGAAAGACGAGAGCTCAATCCAGGAAAAGTGCGCAGCGGTTTTCCGACCGGAATTGCGCAAGACAAAAGCTCAATTCCAGGAAAAGTGCGCGGCGGGTCTGGCTTTGCGCAAAACATACGTTGGAGCAGTTGGCGTCTCGAACGATGCGGAGCTGCTCTAATCCCTGCTCGACAGCAGCCGGCCATATTTGCCGATGATCCTGATGGCGGTCAGCCGTCCCGTCCGGAAGGCGCCGGTGTCGATGTCGAGCCGGCGTCCGTCGAACTTCGGAACGTCGACGACGGTGTGTCCATGCACCACCCACCGGTCGAGGCGATGCGCGGTCCGGAAGAACTCCTCGCGGATATTGAGCAGGTCGGCCTCGTCCTGCGCTTCGAGCGCGACGCCGGGCCTGATGCCGGCATGGACGAAGACGAATTTCTCCGAGCAGACCATCACCGGCAGCGTGCGCATGAAAGCGACATGGGCGGCCGGAATGACCGCGCGGATGCGCGCATCCACCTCGTCGCTCGAACCATAGAGGTTTGAGAGCCGCGCCGGATCGACGCCGTAGGAAAACAGCGTCTCCATTCCGCCGACGCGCAGCCACGGCTCCCGCGGCAGATCGCCGTCGAGATAGGCGAGCATCGCCACCTCATGGTTCCCTGCGAGGCAGACACGCGTGAAGCCTTTTGGCGGCGGCGCCATGAGGTGCTCGATCACGCGCCGCGAGTTAGGCCCGCGGTCGACATAGTCACCGAGCATGATGATGATCTTGCGGCCGCGGAAAGCCTGCGCGTCGAGCTCGATCTTCTGCTCCAGCGCGCGCAGTTCGTCATGGCAGCCATGCACGTCGCCGACCGCGTAGACCACCGTGTCYCGCATATCCATCACAAGGCGTTCGCGCGGCTGGGGGCGGGGTCGTTTCGATCGCTGGAACAGACTCACGGATTTCGGCTCGGTACTCGCACGGGCATTGCGCCACAGGGCGCGGACCAAGCCTCGATATCAGCCGAATGCAAAGATTGCTACATTGGCCGGCGCTGCGGTGCCGACACGAGAACCGGCCCTATGTCGCAGCCTCAGGCGGCTTTCAGCCGGTAGCGGAAAAGCGTGTGGTCGAGCAGAAGCCGGATGCGCGGCTCGGCCTCAGCCGCCACCAGCCAGCTTGCCGCGATCACGGCAGCACCGGCGACCGGGATGGAAACGAGGTAGGGCACGCCCGCTCGGATCAGGGCGCCGAGCATCGCCGCGCCGACGACATCATGGATGAGGTAGAGAGGATAGGTCATCAGCCCGATGCGGCGCCAGCCGCGCCAGGAAAGATCGATCCAGAGCGACAACGCCATCAACGTTGTCGCCGCCAGGAAGATGATGATCGGCGGCGCATAGGGCATGGCGGCTTCCACCTTGATGCTGTGCACGTCGACCGAGCTCACGATCTGCAGCACGCCGCCGGCGAGGAACAGCGCCGTGAAGCCGAGACGGGGAATCGTCACGGCCTTGAAGCGCATCAGCCCGATGAGCACGCCGACGGCGAAGAAGGCGCCGTGATGCACCAGCGTGAGCTGCAGCCAGCGCGTCTCCGCGAGATCGGCCCAGCCGAAGGCGAAATAGAGGCACCAGAACAGCGTGCTCACGAGCCCGATGACGATGGCGACCTTTTCCATCAGGTAGAAGCGGCCAAGCCGCAGCAGGGTCCAGACGATGGCGTAGAACGCGATTTCGATGCCGAGCGTCCAGTACACGCTGTCCACCCATGGCTCGAAAGGCACGAACAGCGCAGTGCGGGCAAGCCRCACCACGGCATCGGTCGGCCAGGAAAGGTCGGCCAGCAAGAGCACGATCGCCGAGATCGGTGCGCAGACCCAGACCGCCGGCGCCAGCCGTCTGACGCGGGCCTCGAAAAATCGGAGCGGTGTCGAATTCTCGGCGCTGAAGGCGATGACAAAGCCGCTGATGACGAAGAACACCTGCACGCCGACCCAGCCGGAGCCTACGAAGGCCATTTCGGGATGGGGAGGAAGCCCTCCGGTGGCGCGCGCCGAGACGCCGTCGGGAAACGCCCATACCCAGAAGCCATAGTGATAGAACATCACCATCACGGCGGCCAGGAAACGCAATATGTCGACGCCGCCGAACGTCGTCCTGTGCTGGGCCATGCCCGTCCCTCCGGAATGGCCCCCCGGAGGAACACTAGGGACTATTGTTGCATTGCACAATAGACGATCGTCGCACGCGGCGAATTCGCAAAGTGCGACCTTCGGCCCGGTTTCGCAATRGCCTAAAGCCCGATGCCTCGGCTCTTCAGCGCCGCCGCGATCTCGTCGAGGATTGCCGGATCGTCGATGGTGGCCGGCATGGTCCATTCCTCCTTGTCGGYGATCTTCYRCATCGTGCCGCGCAGGATCTTGCCGGAGCGCGTCTTGGGCAGGCGCTTGATCGTCACCACCGTCTTGAAGGCGGCGACCGGGCCGATCCGCTCGCGCACCAGCCCCACCACTTCGCTTTCGATGGCGCCGGTGTCGCGTGACACGCCCGCATTGAGCACGACTAGGCCGAGCGGCACCTGGCCTTTCATCGGGTCGGCGATGCCGATGACCGCGCATTCGGCGACATCGGGATGCGCCGCCAGCACCTCCTCCATGGCTCCCGTGGACAGCCGATGGCCGGCGACATTGATGATGTCGTCGGTGCGGGCCATGACATAGAGATAGCCGTCCTCGTCGATCATGCCGGCGTCGGCCGTCTTGTAGAAGCCTGGGAACTCGTCGAGATAGGCCTGCCGGAAGCGGGCGTCGGCGTTCCAGAGCGTCGGCAGGCAGCCCGCCGGCAGCGGCAGCTTGACCACCACATTGCCGAGCGTGCCGCGCGGCACCTCATGGCCGGCATCGTCGAGCACGCGGATGTCGTAGCCGGGCATCGGCACGCCGGGCGAGCCGTATTTCACCGGCAGCAGGCCGAGCCCGGCCGGGTTGATGGTCATCGGCGAGCCTGTCTCGGTCTGCCACCAATGGTCGATGACCGGCCGGTTGAGCTTCTGCTCCGCCCATTTGATGGTTTCAGGGTCGGCGCGCTCGCCGGCGAGGAACAGCGTGCGGAATTTTGAAAGATCGTATTTGGGCACGAATTCGCCGCGCGGATCCTGTCCTTTGATGGCGCGGAAGGCCGTCGGCGCCGTGAACAGCGCCACCACGCCATGCTCCGATATCACCCGCCAGTAGGTGCCGGCGTCCGGCGTGCCGATCGGCTTGCCCTCGAACAGCACGCTGGTCGCCCCATGCAGCAGCGGCCCGTAGACGATGTAGGAATGGCCGACCACCCAGCCGACGTCGGAGGCTGCCCAGAACACTTCGCCCGGCTCGACGCCGAACTCATTGTCCATCGTCCATTTCAGCGCGACCATGTGGCCGCCATTGTCGCGCACGATGCCTTTGGGCTGACCGGTCGTGCCGGAAGTGTAGATGATGTAGAGCGGATCGGTGGCTAAGACCGGCACGCAGTCGACACTTGCCCCGGCCGCCCGCTCACGGGCAACCGCATCCGCATAGTCGATGTCGAAATTATCCTTCATCTCGCAGCGCAGCTGCTCGCGCTGCAGGATGAGGCAGGCGTCCGGCTTGTGCCTCGATATCTCGATCGCCTTGTCGAGAAGCGGCTTGTAGGCAACCACGCGGCCGGGCTCCAGGCCGCAGGACGCGGTGATGATCAGCTTCGGCTTGGCGTCGTCGATGCGGGTGGCGAGTTCATGCGAGGCGAAGCCGCCAAAGACCACCGAATGCACGGCGCCGATGCGCGCGGAAGCGAGCATGGCAATGGCCGCTTCCGCCACCATCGGCATGTAGATGATGATGCGGTCGCCCTTGCCGATGCCGCGGTTCTTGAGCACGGAGGCGAGCGCGACCACCTCGCGCTTCAATTCGGCATAGGTGAACTTCCGGATCGTGCCTGCAATCGCGCTGTCATGGATCAGCGCCAGCTGGTCGGCGCGGCCGCCCGCCACGTGGCGATCAATGGCGTTGAAGCAGGTGTTGCAGGTGGCGCCGGTGAACCAGCGGCCATAGACGCCGGCCGTCGGATCGAAGACCTGTTCGTACGGCGTATACCAGTCGATTGCCTTGGCGGCCTCGGCCCAGAACCCTATGGGGTCGCGTTTCCAGCCCTCATAGACTTCATGGTAGCGTGAGGGCATCGACTTTTCCTCCCCAGGAACATCTCGTCGTCTGGCTATAGCCTAAAGCATGTCTTCCGAAAGTGGGAACCGGTTTCAAGACGAAGACATACCTAAAATAATAACCTAAAGCGCACCAAGCGAGCGCACAGATCGCGATGCGCCTTATGTCGCCTTTGCCGGCCATGCCTTCCTGCATCCTGGTCGATGTCGCAACGTTCGCCCTGCCGATTTCGTGCGCTTGAAACTTGCACGATCGACCGATAGACAGCACGGGCAACGTCGCGGTAATTGCTCTGCAGCAAGGGAGTGGGCGCATGGTCGAAATCGYCTCTGGAACAGTCCTGCGCATGGCGGACGACGCCTCGGTGCAGCATGTCGGAGATGGTGCCGTGGTGCTTCTGGCGCGCAGCGGCCAGCTCTATACCTGCAACGGCACCACCGAGGCCTTTCTCGACAAGGTCGATGGCGCCCGCAGCCTCGATCAGATTGTCGATCTGCTGTCGGATGAATTCGAAGTCGACAAGGCAACGCTCGATCAGGACATGACGGCGCTTGCCGCCGAGCTGGTGGCGGAAGGCATCCTCGCCGACGCGGGCGCGTGATGGCGGACGGACCGCTTCTGCGCGCGCTATTCCGGGTCCATCTGTGGCTCAGCGCCCGGCTGATGCYGGTCCTGATCGGCCAGCGCGACTTCGAGACGGTGCTCAAATGGGCGCCGCTCGACGCGCCAACACCCTATCGGGGGCTGTCTTCGGCATACATCGTCACCCGCGTCAACCGCACGGTCCGGCATCCTTGGCTGATGCGCGACCGCAGATGCTTGCGGGAAGGGCTGTTAGGCTTTCGCTTCCTGCGCATGGCCGGTTTCGATCCCGAACTGCGCTTCGGCGTCGATTCGAAATCGATGCACGCGCCGCGCCTCTCGGCGCATTGCTGGGTCTGCCTCGACGGCAAGCCGGTGGTCAGCAACAGCCTGCCCGGCATGGTGGAGATCTATCGCCACCACGCCCATGCCCATACTGCCGGGGCGCGCGCCGCTTGACCACTGCCCCAGCCACTTTCTGCTATGACCTCAACGGCCAGGTCATCGCCATATCGGCATCGCGCGCCGAGCTTTGGCCAAGCTTCGACCTCATGCTCGGCAGCTTGCGCGTCAGCGAAGCGGTCGAGCTTGGCTTTCGCGTCAATATCGTCGAGACATCAGCACTGCCGGAAACCCCTCAAGGGAAGCTCGCCTTCGACGGCGAAGTACCGATGGATGGGCATTGCCGAATAATCGACAGCGGAGATGTCCTCCATCTGATCTTTCCTGGGCTGCAGATGGCTTCCATCCATGCCGATGATGGCTGGGCCGAGATCCGCGTTCATCCGGGCAGCAAGGTCAAATGGACGCTGCTGATGATGGTGCTCGATGCCGCGCTCGATGTGGGCGGGCAGCACATGCTCCACACCGCCGGTTTGACGCTTCCCGACCGCGAGGCGGTCGTGCTGATCCATGCGCCGAGCGGCACTGGCAAGTCGACGACGTCGCTGGCGCTTGCTTCGCAAGGCTTCGGACTTTGCTCGGACGATGTCATGATCCTGCGGGCGGCTCAGGATAGCGCCTCAGCCTGGGGCATGCCGCGAAAAGTGAAGATCCACCGCAACACCTCGGCGATGCTGCCCTTCGTCTCGCCCTGCCTCGGCGACACATGGGATGCCGAGGGTGAGCAGGCGGTCTCCCTGGAGCGGCTGGGCGAGATCATCCGCGTCGAGGAGGTTCACGCCAGACCCGTCGCGGCGCTCTTGCACCTTGCGCGCTCGGCCGACGGTCAGACCCGGCTGACGCCCATGGCGAGGACCGATGCGATGGTTGCGCTCGCCACCGACRATGTCAGGACCGGCATGACCGGCCTCCTGCCGATGCAGAAACGGCGGATGGCTGYGATCGCGGCGCTGGTCAAGGCGGTCTCGACCTTCACCCTGGAAGTCGGCTCAAGGCCGACCGATGCCGCATCGCTGATCCGCGCCGCGGTTGATCTGGCCTAGACAGATATCTTCAATCCCACCGAAGGATCCGGCTGAGCGGGCTCTCAGGCCGGATACGGCCTTGGCCGAGCCAGCCGCTGGACCCAGCGGAAGGCGTCGCGGCTAAGGCGCGAGCGCATCTTTTCCCTGGAATTCACGCGAAGCAGCATGTTCCCGGTGATCAGCCACTTGGCGAGCCGTATCGAGAGATCGGGCTTGATGCGGTTGGCAAGCTCGATTGCGCGCGGCTCCGCGAACAGCCGCCCGGTCACGTTGAGGACGGTGGCCAGCTCGAGCTCTATGCCGGTCATGCGCGCGGCCTCCAGCAGCCGCGTTTCCGCTTCCGGCGATTGCAGCGCGCGCACGCCTTGCAGCACATCGACGCAAAGCTGCAGCCGGTGGAACTTGTGGCCGCCGGCGGCGTGAACAATGGCGATGGTAAGCAGCGACGCCGGCGTGTCGACCTCGCCGCCGTCAATGTGCTGGAGTTCGCGGAAGCCGAGCGACAACCGCCGCCGCATGCCCGAATCATGCACCAGATTGCCGTGCAGCTCGACCAGCAGGCTGGAATTCTCCTGCTCCACCCATTTGAACTCCTGCATGTCGTGCGACTGTGCTTCGCCGCTTGCGAGGACAAATCCGCATTCGCCAATCACCGTGTTGGCCGCGCCGATATTTGCCGGGTCCACCAGTATGTCGATATCGGTGAACGGCCGGTCGGCGGCATGGCGGTAGAGCTTGCGCGCGAAGACCGGACCCTTGACGATCCGGGCCGGAACGCCTTTCTCCGCTAGCACCTTCATGATGCGGTCGCCGTGATATTGCAGCAGCATCGACTGGCCGGTCGCGATGGTTGCGCGGTCGCGAAGCTCGGTGAGCTTCTGCTGAAGGGCAGGATCCTGCGGCAGATCGGCAGCACCGATTTCCCGGAGCTTGCGCAGCATGATCGGCAGCACGCCGTGGAATTCCGCATTGGCAAGCAGCGCCGCCAAGCCGTTTGCCGAAAGCCTCCGGCCGCGAGCGGACGGCGCTTCGGGGTCGGCAAAATCGAGCAGCAGTTTTTCTTCGGCAGGTGAAAGCGGGGGCAGCATCAACCGGGCAATGGTGCGGACAAAGGGCAGGCTCTGCGAATATGGTCGCAGAAAAGCCCAGGCGACGCCAGCGCGGAAGTTACATCCGCCAGCGCAGCGCCGCCGTGTGTACCGGCGCGTCCCACAGCGCGGTCGTCTCGTCGTCGAGCATCGCCAGCGTGATCGAGCATCCAGCCATGTCGAGCGAGGTGACGTAGGAGCCGACGAGCGAGCGGGCCACCGTCACGCCCTGCCGTTCGAAGATTTTGCGGGCGCTGTTGTACATCAGGTAAAGCTCCATCGAYGGAGTGCCGCCGAAGCCGTTGATGAAARGCAGYGCCGGGCCTTTCGCTCGCTCGCCRAGGTCGCCGGCAATTGCCGCGCAGACCTCCTCGGCGATGGCGTCGGCGCTCTTCAAAGCATCGCGCCGCCGGCCGGGCTCACCATGGATGCCGACGCCGAATTCCATCTCGTTGTCGCCGATCTCGAAGGTCGGCCTGCCTGCCGCCGGCACTGWGCAGCTGGTCAGCGCCACGCCCATCGAGCGTGTCGCGGCGTTGAAGCGGTCGCCGAGCGACTTGAGCTCGGGCAGCGCCATGCCTTGCTCGGCCGCGGCGCCGACGACCTTTTCCACCACCAGCGTGCCGGCGACGCCTCGCCGCCCGGTTGTGTATGACGAGTTCTCGACCGCGACGTCGTCATTGGTTACCACCTGCAGCACGCCCTCGGACATTTCGGCCGCCATGTCGAAGTTCATCACGTCGCCTTCGTAGTTCTTGACGATGAACAGGCAGCCGGCGCCGGTGTCGACAGCCTGTACGGCCGCCAGCATCTGGTCGGGCGTCGGCGAGGTGAACACCTGACCGGGGCAGGCGGCGTCCAGCATGCCGTGGCCGACGAGCCCGCCATGCAGCGGCTCGTGGCCGGAGCCGCCGCCCGAGATCAGCGCCACCTTGCCCGGCTTGAGCTCTCTGCGGCGGACGAATTTGTGATCCTCGCCGAGCGCGAGGATGTCGGAATGCGCGGCGACGAAACCGTCGAGRCTTTCGGTCAGAACCGTGTCCACCGAATTCAAAAACTTCTTCATGGCAGTCCTCCCGAGTGGTCCTGGATTTACACAATTCCGAACGGAAAACCGCTGCACACTTTTCCTGGAATTGCTGTGGTCAGCCGCTGCCCTTGCCGGCGATGCTGGTGATCCTCTGGATGAATTCGTTGATCGCCCGATCGAGCGCGGCGTTCTGCTTGTCGTCGCYGAAATCCGGCACGATGAGCGAGACATGGCGCGTCTTGCGCTGACCGGAGGCTGCCGGGAGCTTGCCGGGGTGTGCCTGGTGATAGGCGGCGAGGAAATGGTCGCGCTCGGCCGGGCTGAAATGGCACACGGAAAAGATAGCCGGCAAATGCTTCGACGGGATCGGGATCGAATAGGCCGGGCTGGAGATCTGGGTGACGAAGCTGCGGTGCTTGCCGAGCGCATCGGCCAGGCGCTGGCGCATGCCGGAGGGTCGCTGGTCGATGACCTGCGACAGGATCGTCTTGTAGGCGCGGATCGCATCTTCCGAGCCGGCTTCGGCTATCTTGGCGGCCTTGGCCATGCGCTACACCGATACGTCCGCGATGGCCRCCTTGGCCATGGCAAGTTGCGCCGGCGCGACCGAAAGATCGCGCAGGCCGGCCTCGATCAGCGCCGGGATGGCGGCCGGATCGCCGCCTGCGTCGCCGCAAAGGCTGACCGGAATCCCGTTCTCCCGACCGAAGGCGGAGATCGACGCGATCAGCCGCAGCACCGCCGCATGGCGGACGGAATTCAGATGCGCGACAGCGGCGTTGTCGCGTGCCGCCGCCATCACATATTGCGTCAGATCGTTGGAGCCGATCGAGAAGAAGGYGACATCAGCGAAGGCTTCCGGCGCGATCGCGACCGACGGCACCTCGACCATGATGCCGAGCGGCGGCACCTTGTGCGCAACACCGTCAGCGGCGAGCGCCACTTGCTCCTCGGCAAACAGCGCTGCGGCTTGGGCATACTCTTCGGCGGTGGCGACCATCGGAAACATCACCTTCAGATTGCCGTGTACCGCGGCGCGCAGCAATGCCCGGATCTGCACGCGGAAGACATCGGGCCGAGCCAGCGACAGCCTGATGCCGCGCAGGCCGAGGAACGGATTGGCCTCCGCGACGGTGAAGCCGGGCACCGGCTTGTCGCCGCCAGCATCGACGGTGCGGATGGTCACCGGCCTGTCGCCTGCCCATTCCAGTACCTTGCGGTAGGCACGGTACTGCGTCTCTTCGTCCGGCGGCGCCTTGCCGAACAGGAATTCGGTGCGCATCAGGCCGACGCCGTCGCAGGTAGCGATGTCGATGCCGTCGACATCGGAAGGGCCGGCGATGTTGACCTGCACGTGCACGGCTGTGCCGGCCTTGGTCACTGCCGGCTGGGCCAAAAAAGTCTGCGCCTTGCCCTGGCGCGCCGCGAAGACGGCGGACGACTGCCGGAACGCCTCGACCTCCGCCGGCGAGGGCGAGAACAYGATACCGCCATGCTCGGCGTCGAGCAGCGCGACCCCGGCGGGCTTGTCCGGCGCGGCGCCGAGCCCCACCACCATCGGCACGCCGCGCGAGCGCGCCAGCATGGCGACATGACTGGCCGTGCTGCCGGCCTTGAGTGCTATGCCGCCGCCGCTGCTCCAGTCGGTTTCGAGGAAGCGCGTCGGCGCGATGTCCGTGCCATAGAGGATGGCGCCGGGAGGCGCGGCCGCCTCTCCGTCCTCGCTCAGCGCCCTGAGCACCTGGTCGCGAATGTCGCGCAGGTCGGCGGCACGCGCGCGGAAATAGTCCTGGTCGGAAGCTTCATAGCCGGCGATCTGGGCATCCAGCGCTTGTCGCCAGGCGACATCGGCAGGTTGCCCGGAACYGATCGACGCGAAAGCCGGATCGCTCAATGCGTCGTCCTRCAGCATGGCGATATGGAATTCGAGTATGCCGGCGGCATCGCCATCCRCGATCTCGACGAGCGAGGTCAACCGGCTCACCGCCTTGTCGATCGCCGCCTTCAGCGCTCCTTTTTCCTCCGCGGCRCTCGCCTTGCCGCTGTAGGCAGCCGGTGGCCGGTCGAGGTCGAACAGCGGACCCTCGGCATAGCCGGCAGAGGCGGGAATGCCTTCAATGCGCATGGCAGCCGTTCCTGGCGGGTTGGGCAGCAACGTAGCCCGTCTCACGCGGAGCGGACATGATCCCTGTCCTCATCGAAGTCGCGCTGCACCAGATCGACTAGCGCGCCGACCGCTTGCTCAGCGCTGTCGCCTCGCGCTCTTATGTGCAGCATGGTTCCCTTTGGCGCCTTGGCCGCCATGACCTTGACGATGCTCTTGGCGTCGAACCAGGGACCGTTGGCGGCCACCGCCACTTCCACCTCGGCTGCGAACGACTTGGCGAGCTTGGTGAACTTCACTGAAGGGCGCGCGTGCAGGCCGACCTCGTGGGTGATCAGAACCGTGGCTTCGGCGGATGCTGACATTCACTCGGTTCCCGTTCATTCACGATGGCGATAATTCATGYGCCGTCGCCACCACTTCCTTGAGCGAGGCGCCGCCGGAGGCCTCCGTCGCCGCCATCACCGCGCCTTCGACGATCGGTGCGTTGCAGACGACGATCTTGTGGGAGCGCGGCTCGYCGATCATCTCGACCGCCATCTCTGAGTTGGTCTCGGCGCCACCGAGATCGACCAGGATGGCGACACCCGCTTCCGACCAGGCCTTGTCGATCGCGCCCATGATCGCCTCGACGCTGGTGCCGAGCCCGCCATGGCCGTTTCCGCCGCACCATGCAAGCGGCACTTCGTCGCCCACCATCTGGCGCACCATGTCGGCTGTGCCTTGGGCGACCAGCGGCGAATGCGAGACGATGACGATACCGACATTGCTCATCAGGAACCCTCGATCGCTTGAGCGATTGCGCGCACCAGCAGCGCGGTCGAGCGCGCTCCGGCATCCATATRCCCGATCGAGCGCTCCCCCAGGAAGGAGGCGCGCCCGCGCAGGGCCTTCATCGGCACGGTGGCCTCGGCCGCCCTGTCAGCGGCATCGGCGATTTCGGCGGCCGGCTTGCCTTGCGCCAGCGTCTCATACACCGGCTGYAGCACGTCGAGCATGGTTTTTTGCCCGGGCTGCGATTTGCCGCGCGCTGAAACCGCCTCGATCGCCTTGCCGAGTGCCGCGGTCAGCGCGGCGCGGTCGGGCGTGGCGGGCAATTCCTTGCCAAGCGACATGAACAGCGTGCCGAACAAAGGGCCGGAGGCGCCGCCGACCGTCATCACCAGCTTGGTGCCGACCGCCTTCAACGCGTCCGGCAGCGGCTTCGCGGCGATTACGTCAGCCTCGGCAAGCACAGCTTCGAAGCCGCGTTTCATGTTCAGCCCATGGTCGCCATCGCCGATCGCCTGGTCAAGCGCGGTCAACTCATCGGCGTGCGCCGCGATCGTATCCGCCGCCGAAGCGATCAGTTTCGAGAAATCGGATGGGGCCATTCTCTGTCCTTCATGCCGGGGCGAACATGGCCGCCACGGCCGCGAACGCCTCTGCCACTGCAAAAGCGCCGGGATCCGCTATGTCAAGCTGCCGGCCGATATAGGCGGAGCGCCCGGCCTTTGCCTTCTGCATTGCGGCGGTAGCCTCCGCGCCATGCCGGGCGGCCCTGGCCGCGGCTTCCAGCCCGCTCGCGTCGAGCGCCTTGAGCGCCGGTTCCAGCGCATCGACCATGGTGCGGTCGCCGGGCTTGGCGCCGCCGTAGAAAGTCATGCGGTCGAGGCCTGCGAGCAGCGCCTTGGGCAAAGTTGCGCCGAAACCCAAAGTCTGCGCGGCAGCGGTGAAAAAGATCGACAAAAGCACGCCGCTGGAGCCGCCCATCGAGGTGCCCAGTGTATCGCCGATTGTGGCGAGAGTCGCGGCCTTGTCGGTAAGCGGAAGCGTGTCGATGCGCTCGAGCACGCTGCGCGCGCCCGTCGCCACTGTCGACCCGGTATCGCCGTCGCCGGCCTTGGCGTCGAGGCCGTTCAGCGTCTCTTCCAGCGAGATCAGCTTTTGGCAGATCGCGCTGATCRGTCGCTCCGCGCTCGCGTCGCGGCTCGCCGCCCTGGCGGCGCTGTGACTGGCAGGCTTGGCCGCTCCTACCACGACCGGCGGACGAACCGGCTTCGCCGGCAGCCAGGCATGCGGGCCGACCGGCGCGAGCAGCGCCGCCTCGCGCTCGGCRTCCAGCCCGATCAGCGACAGCGAAAAGCCGTTCATGTTGAGCGCGGTCATCAGATGCCCGGGGCCGATCGTCAGCGTCATCGCCTTTGCCAGCGGCGAGGACAGCACCGCATTGGCGATCAGCGACATTTCGAGCGGCGGCRCGGATCCGAGATTGTTGATCAACAAGGCGTAGCGGCTGCCGGCATCGAGCCGCGCGGCGAGGCGCTCCGCCATGATTGCGACCAGCTTGCCRGCGCTCTGCAAGGCGATGCGCTCGACGCCGGGCTCGCCATGAATGCCGAGGCCGAGCTCGCCATCGTCGGTRCCGAAGCGGTCCTCATGCGCTTGGCCAGGGATCGAGCAGGAAGAGAGCGAGATACCCAGCGAAACGATATCTTTCGCCGCCGCGCGCGCCGCCGCTGCGACCGACGCCAGATCGTGGCCGGTTTCGGATAGATGCCCGGCGATCTTGTGCACGAACAGCGTGCCGGCGACGCCGCGCGGCTGCGCGATGTCGGGAAGCGCAATGTCGTCGCCGACGATCACCATTTCGACCGCAAATCCCTCGGCGCGCGCCTTCTCGGCGGCGAGGCCGAAATTGAGCCGGTCGCCGGTGTAGTTCTTGACAATCAGCAGGCARCCGGCTGGGCCGGTCGTCGCGCGGATCGCCGCCAGCACCGCCTCGACGCTGGGCGAAGCGAAGATCTCGCCGGAGACTGCCGCCGTCAGCATGCCGGCGCCGACGAAGCCGGCATGCGAGGGCTCGTGCCCGGCGCCGCCGCCGGAAACGACGCTGACCCTCGTCTTGTCCCAGTCGGCGCGCAGCACGACCTTCACCTCCGGATATCCGTCGAGGCGCGCCAGCGTGCCCGAGCCTGCCGTGGCGAGAAAGCCGTCGAGCGCCTCGGTGACGATCGTCTCCTTGCGGTTGAAAAAGTGTTTCATGGATTTCGTCCAGTCCGTATCTGCTATTCGTCAATCGGTGTGCGGCGGATGCGACGTTCGCGAGCCGGCTACATCAGCCTTTGCCCGTCCGAGCCGAAATAAAGCGGCGCGCGGTAGCGGATCGTCACCCTGTCCCCCTTTTCCAGCGGTGTGTCGGGATCGGTGAGCGTCACCAGCTTCTTTGCCCCGACCGTAACATGCAGATGGTTCTGGTCGCCGAGATGCTCGACCCAGTCGACCACGCCGTCGGCATGGCCGTTTGCTGCTTTCTCGATCGACAGATGCTCGGTGCGCGCGCCGATCGTCGTCGTGCCGGTCGGCGCGCCGCCGTCCGGCAGCAGTCCGGCCGGCAACAGGTTGATCGCCGGCTGGCCGAGGCGAGCGGCGACATGAAGGTTAGCCGGCTCCGAATAGATCGTGCGCGGCGTGCCGATCTGCACGAGCACCCCTTCCGAGAGGATGCCGATGCGGTCGGCCATGGTCATCGCCTCGATCTGGTCGTGCGTGACATAGAGCATGGTGGCGCCAAGCTCGGACTGGATGCGCTTGAGCTCGAGTCTGRGATCGGCGCGCAGCTTGGCATCGAGCGACGACAGCGRCTCGTCCATCAGGTAGATCGCCGGCTTGCGCACCAAGGCGCGGCCGATGGCGACGCGCTGCATCTCGCCGCCCGACAGCCTTGTCGAACGGTTGTTGAGCTTGTGGTCGATGCGCACCATGCGCGCCACCTCCTCGACGYGGCGGCGGATCGCTTCCTCGGGAAAACGCCGCGCCGGCGATCGCAACGGGAAGGCGAGATTGTCGAAGACCGACAGATGCGGATAGAGCGAATATTGCTGGAAGACGAAGGCGGTGTCGCGCTCGGCCGGCGAGAGCGCCGTCGCATCGCGGCCGGCAATATGGATCGTGCCGCTGTCCGGCCGCTCCAGCCCGGCGACCAGCCTGAGCGTCGTCGTCTTGCCGGCGCCGGTCGGGCCGAGCAGCACGACGAACTCGCCGTCCTTGATCTCAAGGTCGAGATCGCCGACCGCGACGGTGTCACCGAAACTCTTGGTCACACCCTGGACGTGGACGTCAGCCATGGCGCGCCTCCACTGCCTGATCATGCATGGCGGTCCTGACCGCGCGGCCGGTGCCTTTTTCGAACAGCGACAGCCGCGCGCTGCTCAGCGCCAGCCMGACCTGCTCGCGGGGGTTCAGATGGATGYCGGCCGGCACGCGGGCCTTGATGATGCCGTCGGCGGTCTCCACCGCGACGATCTGCGTCGTGCCGAGATATTCGGTGCCGTAGACCGCGCCGCGCAGCGTCGAGGCATCGTCGAAGCGTATGTGCTCAGGGCGGATGCCAAGCGCCATGTCGGCGGGCGCGATATCCTCGCGCACTTCCGGCACCGCCACCTTGGCGCCCTGGACGATGATCTCCTTCGCGCCCCTGGCGAGACCGCCGCTGAAGCGCAAGAAATTCATCGGCGGCGAGCCGATGAAGTCGGCGACGAACATCGTCGCCGGCCGGTCGTAGATTTCGCGCGGGCTGCCGAACTGCTCGATGACGCCGTGGTTCATCACCGCGATCTTGTCGGCCATCGACATCGCTTCCATCTGGTCATGCGTGACATAGACCGTGGTGGCGTGGATGCGGTTGTGCAGCTCGCGCAGCTCATGCACCATCAGGTCGCGGAACTCGGTATCGAGCGTCCCAAGCGGCTCGTCCATCAGGAAGCACTTTGGCCGCCGCACGATGGCGCGGCCGAGCGCGACGCGCTGGCGGTCGCCGCCGGCAAGGCCGGAGACCGACTTGTCGAGCAGATGGTCGATGCGGAGCAGCTTGGYTGTTTCCTCGACCCTCGTGCGGATCTCGGCCGGCGCCATGCCTTGYGCCAGCAACGGGAAGCCGATGTTCTTGCGCACATTCATGTGCGGATAGAGCGCGAAGAGCTGGAAGACGAAGGCAATGTCGCGCTCGCKGGCCCGGCGCATGGTGACGTCCTCGCCGCCGAGCAGGATCTTGCCGCCGGTCGGCAATTCGAGGCCGGCGATCATTCGGAGCGTTGTCGTCTTACCGCAGCCGGAAGGCCCGAGCATGACGAAGAATTCGCCGTCTTCGACGACGAAGTTGGAATCCTGCACGGCGACGAATTCGCCAAAGGCTTTCCTCAGGTTCTGAACGCGGATCTCGRCCATGGCTAACCCGGGAATTTCGAGACGATGATGAACATGACCGTGCCGGCGAGCATGGTGACGAAGGAATAGCTGTAGAGCGACAGCGCGAAGGGCTGAAACAGCATCAGGAAGCCGCTGGCGATGATCGCGGTGGCGATGTTTTCCATCAGGCCGCGCCTCGCCCAGCGGGGCCAGCGCGATTTGCGTTTTGYAGTCTGGATCGTTCTCATTTGCGCACCGCGCCGAAGGTGATGCCGCGCAGCAATTGCTTGCGGAGCAGGATGGTGAAGACCAGGATCGGCACCAGGAAGATCGTCGTACCCGCCGCCACCGCCGGCCAGTCCTGGCCGCCCTCGCCGATGATGGTCGGGATGAAGGGCGGCGCGGTCTGYGCCGTGCCCGAGGTCAAGAGTGCGGCGAAGGCATATTCGTTCCAGGCGAAGATCAGGCAGAAGATGGCGGTCGCGGCAATGCCGGTGGTCGCCTGCGGCAGCACGGTGCGCCAGAAAGCCTGCAGCCGCGTATAGCCGTCGATCATCGCCGCTTCCTCGTATTCGCGCGGGATCTCGTCGATGAAACCCTTGAGCAGCCACACTGCCAGCGAGACATTGACCGCGGTATAGAGCAGAATCATGCCGAGCGCGGTGTCGGAAAGGCCGAGCTCGCGGTACATCAGGTAGATGGGAATTGCGACCGCGATCGGCGGCATGAAGCGCGTCGACAGAATGAAGAACAGAAGATCGTCCGCGAGCGGCACTTTGAAGCRCGAGAAGCCATAGGCCGATAGCGTGCCGAGGAACACCGCGCAGAAGGTCGAGCCGAAGGCGATGATGAGCGAATTGACGAAGCGCGGCAGGAAGTTCGAGGGCCCGGCGATGACCATGTTGCGCTTGCGCACCGTCGCGTCGCAGAGCCCCGTCGCCGGGCCCAGCGAGTTGATGTATTCCGGCGTCTGGCGGGTGCGGGTGGTGAACAGGTTGCAATAGCCTTCAAGGCTTGGCTGGAAGACGATCTTCGGCGGATAGGCGATCGAATCCGGCGGCGTTTTGAAGCTGGTCGCGAAGATCCACAGYAGCGGCACGATCGAGATCAGCGCGTAGCCGACGACGATCGCGCCGGCGATCCGCTTCRAGTTTGCCGAGGGCGCGACGACGGAATGGGCGGTGGTCAGGCTCATCTCTGCTTCACCTTGTTGAGCGCCTTGACGTAGATGTTGGCGAGACCGAACACCGCGACGAACAGGATAATGGCGAAGGCCGAGGAATAGCCGGTACGCCAGCTCTCGAAGGCCTGCCGCTTCAGCGTGATCGACGCGACTTCCGTCGTCGAGCCAGGCCCGCCGCCGGTGAGCAGGTTCACCATGTCGAACATCTTGAAGTTCTCGATGCCGCGGAACAGCACCGCCAGCATGATGAAGGGCAGCGCCATCGGCAGCGTGATCGACCAGAACTGCCGCCAGTTGGAGGCGCGGTCGACCTCGGCCGCCTCGTAGATGTATTCGGGGATCGAGCGCAGGYCGGCGAGGCAGATCAGCATCACGTAAGGCGTCCACATCCATGTGTCGACGATGATGATCGCCCATGGCGCCAGCTGCACGCTGCCCAGCATCTCGAAGGACGAAGGCGAGACGCCGCCGAAAAAGGCGACGATGTAGTTGAACAGGCCGGTCTGCGGTTGATAGAGGAAGCGCCAGAAATTGCCGACGACCGCGGGCGAAAGCATCATCGGGACCAATATGATGGTGGTCCAGAAGGCGTGGCCGCGGAATTTTCTGTCGATCAGCCAGGCCAGTGTGAAGCCGATCACCGTCTGAAGCAGGATGGTCCAGAAGACGAAATGTGCCGTGGTCTGCATGGCGATCCAGATGTCCTGGTCGCYGAGGATGCGCCGGTAGTTGGCGAGCCCGAGATTCTTCACCGCCTCGTTGGGCCGGTTGGCACGGTAGTTGGTGAAGGACAGGTAGATCGCCCAGAACAACGGAAAGATGTTGATGGCGAGCAGCAGCAGGATCGTCGGCGAGATGAACAGCCAGGCGAGGCCTTTGTCGCTGACGCCTCGGATCTTCTTGGCCAACGGCTCCGGTGTCGCCCGGGCAACGTTGTCCGCAGTCCGATCGAGCATGGTGAGTCCTGCTTCGGTCACTGGTTAGTCTCGACGTTGGAATTTATCTGAACCACGTCCCGTGCCAAGGCGGCACGGGACGCTCCGGGTCATGGCTCGGGAGGAGCCTTACATCTTGCCGTCGTCCTGGAAGACCTGGGTCCAGTCCTTGACCAGACTGTCGAGAGCTTCCTGCGCGGTACCCTTGTCGGCCACCACATAGTCGTGGACGCGCTTCTGCATTGCCTGCAGCAGGGTGGCGTAGCTCGGCTCGGCCCAGAAGTCCTTCACGATCTGCATCGATTGGAGGAAGTCAGGAGCGAAAGGAGYGCTCTTCGGGAAGGACGGCGCCTCGACGACCGCTTTCAGCGCCGAGTAGCCGCCGATCTCCCACCACTTCTGCTGGACGGCGGGCTGCGCGAACCACTTGATGTATTTCAGCGCCGCGTCCTGGTGGTCCGAATACGAAACCACTGAAATGCCTTGGCCGCCCAACTGGGTGAAATGAGCCTGCGGCCCCGCAGGATTGGGGAAGAACCCGATCTTGTCGCCGCCGACATTGGGGTCCTTGTAGAGGCCCGGGAAGAAAGCGAACCAGTTCATTTGCATGGCCACCTGGCCTGACTTGAAGGCGTCAAGTCCTTCCGACATGTAGGCGTCGGTCATGCCCGGCGCGGTGCAGCACTTGTAGAGGTCCTTGTAGAATTCGAGACCTTTCGCCGCTTCCGCCGAATTCACGAATCCCTGCATCGCGTATGGCTTCTTCGGGTCTTCATATTGGAAGCCATAGTCGTAAAGGACGTTCGTCACGCCCATGGTGATGCCTTCGGAGCCCCGCTCGGTGAAGATGTAAGCGCCGTAGACCTTCTTGCCGTCGACATTGCGGCCCTGGAAGAACTGGGCGATCTGCTTCAACTCGTCATAGGTCTTCGGCGGGGCGAGATCGCGGCCGTACTTCTCCTTGAATTCCTTCTGCAGTTCGGGCTTGGAGAACCAGTCCTTGCGATAGGTCCAGCCCACCGCGTCGGCCATGGCCGGCAGCGCCCAGTAGTTCGGCGTGTTCTTCGGCCATTCGGAATAGCCGACGACAGTCGCCGGCACGAAGTCGTCCATGCTGATGTGCTCCTTGTCGAAGAAGTCGTTCAGCTTGACGTAGTGCCCGTTCTCGGCGGCGCCGCCGATCCACTGGCTGTCGCCGATGATCAGGTCGCAGAGCTTGCCGTGCGAGTTGAGCTCGTTGAGGAAGCGGTCGGCGTAGTTGGTCCACGGCACGAACTCGAATTTCATGCCGATGCCGGTTTCCTTGGTGAAATCCTTGGACAGTTCCACCAGTGCGTTGGCCGGGTCCCAGGCCGCCCAGCAAAGCGTCAGGTCTTCCGCATGCGCGACGTTCGAGACGGCTGTCGATGCGAGCGTCGCCGAGGCCAGTCCCAACGCCAGTTTCCAGGTCGATTTCATGCCTTACCTCCCATTTGCGAAACGCGTCCGGATGACGGTTTCAAAAGCCCTAACCCTCRCTCCTCCAAGGGCCTGAACATGACGCGCGATGCGCTGCCGATGTTTAGTAATTTGTTTAGTAATGCTCGTTTTACTAAACAACGCAAGCGAATTCGTTGCTGCGGCGCAGCATGACGAAGCGGGTGCTTGAAATCGTTGGGAAATAACCGCCGGTCGATCCGGCCGCTCTAGCTGACGGTCGTCGTGCTCACCGTCACCGGCCGGACCGGCGGCGCCGGCGGAAGCAGTTCGCGGATGTCGGCGAAAGGAAAGACGGGTTCGAACCGGAAGGCTTCGGCCAGCGCGCCGGGCGCRCCGTTGCATTGGCCGGCGCGGAACTCGTTCTGCGTGYGCGCGCCGTCGACGAAGCGCTCCGGATCCTGCGAGCGGTGCGCGCGGATCGCTTCGGCCTTGATGCCCCAATGAGCGGAAATGTCGACATAGTTCGTCGGCGAGAAGCCGGTGCCGCCGAGCGTGTCGGCGTGCAGCACCGGTGCAGCAAAGGACGCCGCGATGCGAACGCCGTCCGACAGCGCGCGATGGTCGCCGTGATAATCGTTCGGCGCATGGGTGATCGCCAGATCGGGCTTCACCTCGCCAATCAGCGCCTTCAGCGCAGCAATGAGCGCGGCGTCCGCGACCAGCGCGCCGTCCGGGAAATCGAGGAAGCGCGGCACGACCCCGAGCAGGCTGGCCGCCGCGATCGCCTCCTCGCGTCGCGCCCTGGCAAGTGCTAGGGGATCGCCCCTGCCACCCTTGGCGCCGTCCGTGGCTATCRCAAAAGTGAGCTCTGCGCCTAGCGCGGCATAGGCGGCCATCGTACCGAACATGAATATCTCGATGTCGTCGGGATGAGCCCCCAGCGCCAGTATCTTCACTGTTTTCTCCCGGAAATGAAACGTGCCGAACGGAATTCTGCTCGCCCTGATCGCCTACGCAAGCTACTCGTGCAGCGACGCCGTCATCAAGAGCCTGGGCGGGCAGTTCACGGTCTTCGAGATCGGCTTCTTCATAACCTTGTTTGCCGGCTGCTTCCTGTTCTTCACCCGCCCGGCCGGTGAGCGTTGGYGCGACTTCTGGCGCACCGGACGGCCATGGGCCGTGCAGGCCCGCGCCTGGGCAGGCATCGCGTCCGGCGTGCTCAGCGTCTATGCCTTCACCACCATTCCGCTGGCGGAAGTCTACGCCCTGATCTTCCTGGCGCCGCTGTTCGTCACCATCCTCTCCACCCTCATCCTGAAGGAGAAAGTCGGCCCCTGGCGATGGCTGGCCGTGGTGGCCGGCTTCGCCGGTGTCATGCTGGTTGTAAGACCAGGCTTCCGCGAGCTGCATCTCGRCCACCTCGCGGCCTTCGCGATCGCCTTCCTCGCCGCTGCCAGCGTGATCTTGATGCGCTCGCTGGCGCAGCAGGAAAAGCGCACCACGATGCTCGGCGTGCTAGTCGGCTATGGCCTGCTCTTCAACGGCCTTGGCGCGGCGGCAACGTCGTTCACCGTGCCGGACGGCAGGCAGCTGATCTGGCTGGTGATGGCCGGCGCCTTCACTGCCTGCGGCCAGCTGCTACAGCTTCTGGCGGCCAAATACGCGCCGGCCAACCGGATCGCGCCGACGCATTATTCGCAGATTGTCTGGGCGGTGGTTCTCGGCTCGCTGTTCTTCGAGGAACATCCCGACGCGTTGACGCTGGTCGGCCTCGCTGTGCTTGGCGCCTCAGGCCTGCTCACCATGGTGCGCGAGGAAGTGCGGCTTGGCACTGTGCGCTGGAACCCGTTCACGCGCACCCGCCTGTGATTCGTCGGGGCGGTTGCGCGCTGTGCATGGCCGCTGATATGCGGGCGCCATGAAGACAGGATCGCTGCCGGAACTCCCGGTATCCGCCGTGCTGCTGGCTCTCGGGCAGACGCTCGCCGAGCGCAGCAGCGCCGTGCTGGTGGCGCCGCCCGGCGCCGGCAAGACGACGCTGGTGCCGCTGGCGCTGCTCGGCGCGCCGTGGCTTGGCGACGGCAAGATCGTGCTCCTGGAACCGCGCCGGCTGGCCGCCCGCGCCGCTGCGCGCCGCATGGCCGAGCTTCTCGGCGAGGAGCCGGGCGGCACCGTCGGCTATGCCATGCGCATGGAAAACCGCACCTCGGCGCGGACGAAAATCCTCGTCGTCACCGAGGGCGTGCTGTCGCGCATGATCCTCGACGATCCGGAACTGCCGGGCGTTTCGGCGGTGATCTTCGACGAGTTCCACGAGCGCTCGCTTGACGGCGATTTTGGCCTCGCGCTGGCGCTCGACGTGCAAGGCGCGCTCCGGCCGGACCTGCGGCTGCTCGTCATGTCGGCGACGCTCGACGGCGCGCGCGTTGCACAGCTCCTGGCCGGGGCGCCGGTGATCGAAAGCGAGGGCCGCGCTTTCCCGGTCGAGATCCGCTATGACGAGCGGCCGGCGGGCATGGCGGTCGAGGACGCCATGGCCAAGGCGGTCCGCGCCGCGCTGGGCACGGAGCAGGGCAGTGTGCTCGCCTTCCTGCCCGGGCAGCGCGAGATCGAGCGCACCGCCGAGCGGCTTCAAGGCAATGTCGGCGGCGATACCGACATCGTTCCGCTCTACGGTCAGCTCGACAACAGGGCGCAGGATGCGGCGATCAGGCCGGCCCCGCCCGGCCGCCGCAAAGTGGTGCTGGCGACCTCGATTGCCGAGACCTCGATCACCATCGACGGTGTGCGCGTCGTCATCGATTCCGGCCTGTCGCGCCTGCCGCGCTACGAGCCGGCAAGCGGCCTGACCAGGCTGGAGACGGTGCGCGTCAGCAAGGCCTCGGCCGATCAGCGCGCCGGCCGCGCCGGGCGCACTCAAGCTGGCGTCGCCATCCGGCTGTGGCGCGCCGAGCAGACGGCAGCACTTCCCGCCTTCACGCCGCCGGAAATCCTGGAGGCCGATCTGTCCGGCCTGCTGCTCGACTGCGCCGCCTTCGGCGTCGCCGACCCGTCGAGCCTTTCTTTCCTCGACCCGCCACCGGCGCCTGCGCTCAACGAGGCGCGCGCGTTGCTCAGAGCGCTGCACGCCATCGACGACGCCGGCCGGCTGACGGAAGCGGGTGCTGCGATGCGCAAGCTGGCGCTGCCGGTGCGGCTCGCGCATATGGTGGCGGAAGCGGCGAGAGCCGGACAGGCGCCCGAAGCGGCGACCCTTGCCGTGCTTTTGACGGAGCGCGGCCTTGGCGGCGACAGCGCCGATCTCGAACGACGGCTGATGCGCTTTCTCAGTGAGAAATCGCCGCGCGCCAATGCCGCCCGGCAGCTCGCCGAGCGCCTGGCCGGGCAGGCCACCTCACCCTCCCCCTTTCGGGGAGGGTCGATCCGCGAAGCGGAGCGGGGTGGGGGTAGGCCGGGCGCGCCACCCTCACCCAATCTCTCTCGCATTGCGACGCAAGGCTCGCTCGCCGACCCTCCCCACAAGGGGGAGGGCAGCGCCGGCTCCCTTCTCATCCATGCCTGGCCGGATCGAGTCGCGAGAGCCCGCGGCGAGCGCGGGCGCTTCGTGCTTGCCAACGGCTCCGGCGCGATGGTCGACGCCGCCGATCCGCTGGCCGGCGAGGCCTGGCTGGTCGTCGCCGACATCCAGGGCAAGGCGCAGAATGYCCGTATCACGGCCGCAGCCCCTGTCGACGAGGCYGACATCCGCGCGGCCCTTGCCGATCGCATCGAGACAAAGCGCGAATTGAGCTTCGACCGCGAGCGGCGCGCCGTGCGCGTGCGCGAGACCGCGCGGCTTGGTGCCATCACGCTTTCCGAACGCATGCTGCCGGCCCCTTCCGGCGCCRATGCGGATCGGGCCATCCTGGACGCCTTGCGCGAGCACGGCCTGTCGCTGCTCRACTGGGGCAAGGAGGCCGAAACGCTGCGCCAGCGGCTCGGCTGGCTCAATCGCGGTCTCGGCGCACCCTGGCCCGACGTTTCGGATCAGTCGCTTTTCGACCGCCTCGAAGACTGGCTGCTGCCCTTCCTCGAAGGCAGCGCCTCTTTCGCGGCGATCAAGCCGGCAACGCTCATGGCGGCCCTGATGTCGCTGGTCCCGCACGACCTGCAGCGCAAGGTGGATTCATTGGCGCCGACCCATTTCGATGCGCCTTCGGGCAGCCATGTGCCGATCCGTTATGACGGCGAATGGCCAGTGCTTTCGATCCGCGTGCAGGAGCTGTTCGGCCTCGACCGCCATCCTTCGATCGCGGGCGGCACGGTGCCGCTCACGCTCGAACTGTTGTCGCCGGCGCATCGCCCGATCCAGACCACGCGCGATCTTCCCGGCTTCTGGCGCGGCTCGTGGGCCGATGTGCGCACCGATATGCGCGGCCGCTATCCCAAGCACGTCTGGCCGGAAAATCCGCTGCTGGCGGCCGCCACCAGCCGCGCCAAGCCGCGCGGGACGTAGGAGAGGTCACGTTGGTCTATCGTTTCCGCGCCAGCGGCTGTAATCCTTGGCCATGATCAACATTGTGCGCCCGCCCGATACCCAGCAGAGCCAGCGGCTGCGGCTCAACACGCTGATCCGCCTGCGCTGGCTCGCCATTGTCGGCCAGAGCCTGACCGTGCTTGTCGTCGCCTACGGGCTGGAATTCCCGCTGCCCGTCCCGACATGCTTCGCGCTGATCGCCTGCTCGGCCTGGATGAACCTCTGGCTCACCTTCCGCTATCCGGCGGCACATCGGCTCGCCCCRCTCGCCGCCTTCGCCATCCTGACCTTCGACAGCCTGCAGCTCGCCGGCCTGCTCTACATGACGGGTGGGCTGACCAACCCGTTCTCGGTGCTGCTCTCGGTGCCGGTTGTCATCTCCGCCGCATCGCTGCCGCTGCGCCTCACAGCGGTGCTGGGCACGCTCGTCATCGTGGCGGCAACGCTGCTGGTGTTCTTCCATCTGCCGCTGCCCTGGTACCAGGGTTCGCCGCTGCCGATGCCGTTCATCTATGTCGCCGGCATGTGGATGGCGGTGTTCGCCTCGATCGCCTTCACCGCGATCTATGCCTTCCGCGTCGCGGCGGAGGCGCGTCTGCTTGCCAATGCGCTCGCCGCCACCGAGCTGGTGCTGCAGCGCGAGCAGCATCTCTCCGCGCTCGACGGGCTCGCGGCCGCCGCCGCGCATGAGCTCGGCACGCCTTTGGCCACCATCACCGTCGTTGCCAAGGAAATGGAAAAGGCGCTCGGCGGGGATCCGAAATTCGCCGAGGACGTGAAACTGCTGCGCTCGCAGAGCGAGCGTTGCCGCGAGATCCTGAAGCGGCTCACCAGCCTGTCCACGGAAGGCGAGCAGCACCTTTCGCGGTTGCCGYTGACCTCGCTGGTCGAGGAGGTGACGGCGCCGCATCGCGATTTCGGCATCTCGATCCGGCTGCGTCCCGGCGAGCGCATCGGCCCGGAGCCGATCGGGCAGCGCAGCCCCGGCGTCATTTATGGGCTCGGCAATCTGGTCGAGAACGCCGTCGACTTTGCCAGGAGCAGCGTCACCGTCAGCTGGACATGGGACGAGGACGAAGTCGCCTTCGCCATCACCGACGACGGCCCGGGTTTTCCGCCCGAGATCATCGATCGCATCGGCGAGCCCTATATGTCGACGCGCCAGGGCACCGAGGCCGGCGGCGGCCTTGGCCTCGGGCTCTTCATCGCCAAGACCTTGCTGGAGCGCTCCGGCGCGACGCTCGACTTCCGCAATTCGAGCGGGCTCGGCGAGGGCGCGGTGGTGCAGATCACCTGGCCGCGCAGCGTCTTCCTCAATCCCGAGCAGCTGTCCGGGACCATATTCGACAATGCCTGAGCCTATGCATTTGGCGCATGGCAGCTTTGTTGCCGGCTCTAAAAATTGGACATTGCTGTTGCAGAATTGTATCTGCGTAAAATTAACGCATGTCATCCTGAACCGCGCAGCGGTTTGGGAAACCGCATGCATGGAAACAAGGACTTAAAGCGCGCCTTCCGAAATCCGTTCGACCGACGCGCTCTAAGGCAGCAGGAACTCTGAAGGCGATGAGCGCAGAAGAACCCACCGGCGCAATGGTAGAAGGCGAGGACACCTCGCTGCTGATCGTCGACGACGACAAGCCGTTCCTCACCCGACTTGCCCGCGCCATGGAAACCAGGGGATTCGCGGTCGAGACGGCGGAGAGCGTAGAAGAGGCCGTCGCCAAGGCGCGCGCCCACCCGCCGGCCTATGCGGTGGTCGACATGCGGCTGGGCGACGGCAACGGCCTCGACGTGGTCGCCGCCATCCGCGAGAAGCGCAGCGATGCCCGCGCCGTCATCCTGACCGGCTACGGCAACATCGCCACCGCAGTGACGGCGGTGAAGCTCGGCGCCGTCGATTACCTGTCGAAGCCGGCCGACGCCGACGACGTCTTCGCCGCGCTCACCCGCACCGCGGGCGAACGCGCCGTGCCGCCAGAAAATCCGATGTCGGCCGACCGCGTGCGCTGGGAGCACATCCAGCGCGTCTACGAAATGTGCGACCGCAACGTTTCCGAGACCGCGCGCCGGCTCAACATGCACCGCCGCACCTTGCAGCGCATCCTCGCCAAGCGCGCGCCGCGCTGAGGATCGCCAGGCGCTCAGACGATGGCGCTGCCCCTCATCCGCCTGCCGGCACCTTCTCCCCGTATAGTGACGGGGAGAAGGGCGCTAACGCTGACAGTAGGCGAAACGGGCGATGAGAGCGCCCCTCTCCCCGTTGAATGGGGAGAGGGTGCTGGCAGGCAGGTGAGGGGYGGCGCCGGCGCCCGGCAAGGTAAGATGAAAGGGCCGAGCCAATTGCGGAGATTAGGYTGCCCATGCTTGCCCGCCCGTTGAAGTTTGAGCATCATCGCGCCGGCGGACAGGCGGYACGAGAGGCGGCATGCAGGATTTGGACCAACGGCCGAAATCGATCCTTCGCGAATTTCTCGACAGCGAGGCGGCCGGCGGCATCATCCTGATGGCGGCTGCCGCGCTTGCTCTGATCGTCGCCAATTCACCGCTCGCCGAAACCTATTTCGCCGTCCTCCACGCCTATCTCGGACCGCTCAGCGTCTCGCACTGGATCAACGACGGGCTGATGGCGGTGTTCTTCCTGCTGGTCGGGCTGGAGATCAAGCGCGAGATGYTGGACGGCCAGCTCTCGACCTGGCCGCGCCGCGTGCTGCCGGGCATCGCGGCCGCCGGCGGCATGCTGGTTCCGGCGCTGGTCTATGTCGCCGTCAACCGGAACAACCAGGCCGCCCTGGCAGGCTGGGCGATCTCGACCGCCACCGACATCGCCTTCGCGCTGGGTGTCCTGTCGCTGCTCGGCAGCCGCGTGCCGGCTTCGCTGAAGGTGTTCCTCACCGCTTTGGCCATCATCGACGATCTCGGCGCCGTCATCATCATCGCGCTGTTCTATACAAGCGGCCTGTCGCTCGCCTATCTGGCGGCGGCCTTCGCGGCCATTGCCGTGCTTGTCGCGCTCAACCGCATGCGGGTGATGAACCTCTTACCCTATCTCGTGCTCGGCGCGCTGCTTTGGGTGCTGGTGCTGAAATCCGGCGTGCATGCCACGCTTGCCGGTGTGGCTCTGGCGCTCACCATTCCGCTCGAGCGCGCGCCCGGCATCAGCCACGATCAGGAGCATTCGCCGCTGCACCGGCTGGAACACGGCCTGCACAGRCTGGTGCCGTTCATCGTCATCCCGATCTTCGGCTTCGCCAATGCCGGCGTGTCCCTCGGCGGCCTGAGCTTCGCCGCTTTGATCGAGCCGCTGACATTGGGYGTTGCGGCGGGCCTTGTGCTTGGCAAGCTGGTCGGCGTCTTCGCCTCCTCGGCCATCGCCATCCGGCTCGGCCTCGCCGACCTGCCGGCCCATGCCGGTTGGCTGCATATGATCGGCATTTCGCTGCTGTGCGGCATCGGCTTCACCATGAGCCTGTTCATCGGCCTGCTCGCTTTCGCCAATGACGCGGCGCTTCAGGACGCGGTGAAGGTCGGCATCCTCGCCGGCTCGCTGGTTGCCGCACTCCTCGGCGCTGCCGTGCTRCTCGCCGCGCCGGCGGCGGCTGGGGCGGAGGAGGACGTGGAGTAGGGCGGCCCTCGACGCTCATTTCCTTGCCCCCGCGAAAGCGGGGGAGAGGTGGCCCGGCGAAGCCGGGACGGAGCGGGGGACGACCTCAGCGACGCGAGGAACTGGGGCGTTATTCGCTCTCGCCGTCCAGCGCCGGCACCGCCACGCCGGCGAGTTCCGCCGCAAGCAGCCTCGCCGCGCCCGCGCGCGCGATCCTCAGCATCAGCGCCTTGCGCGTCGCCGCCGCCATGCGGTGCTCCGGCGCATCGCGCAGGATCTCCGCGCCGTAGCCGTCGGAGAGGATGAAGCCGCATTCCTCCGGAAAAATCTCCTGCGGCACGCCGGGATGGGTGGCGAAGAAGAAGCGATCGGAATGCAGCCGGTAGTCCGGCCATTTGCGGTCGACCCGAAAATCCTCGATCGAGGATTTGATCTCGATGATCCAGATGTCGCCCTGCCGGGTCAGCGCGACGAGATCGGCGCGACGGCCGGTTGCCAAGGACAGCTCCGGYAGCACATGCGCGCCCATTTCGGTGAGCAAGCGCTGCACGCCGCGCCGCACCAGCATGGCGCGCTCCGACTRGCGGCCGTCGATCAGAGGGTTGAGGGGAATCGGGGAAACGATAGGCATGGCAGCCACCATGCCAGATTTTGTTCACGGTTTGAACCCGCCTAGCGACGGCGATTATATATTTGACAAACCCAACGAATGATRCGATAACGAATCCAAGGAGTTATCGCCATGTCCATCCTGTCCCGCCCCTACTTCCACGACGAAGCCGCCGCATTTGAGCATGTCGAGGGCATGTTGTGGCCGCAGGGTCCGGTCTGCCCGAAGTGCRGTTCGATGGACAAGCACTACAAGCTGGCCGGCGTCCGCTCGAAGCCCTCGAAGAAGAACCCGCACGGTGTCGAGCGCCACGGCCTCTACAAGTGCGGTGCCTGCCGTTCGCAGTTCACCGTCCRCATGGGCACGATCTTCGAGGAAACCCACCTCCCGCTCCACAAGTGGTTGCAGGCCATCCACCTTATGTGCTCGTCCAAGAAGGGTATCAGCGCCCACCAGATGCACCGCGTTCTGGAATGCACCTATAAGACAGCCTGGTTCCTGTGCCATCGCATCCGCGAAGCCATGCGCTCGGATGACTTCACCCCCATGGKCGGCGTCGGCAAATTCGTAGAGGTGGACGAAACCTACATTGGTCGTCTCGCCGGTACGCCTGTGAAGAAGGGCGGCAGCGCTCACAAGAACACGGTCGTTACGCTGGTCGAACGCGGCGGCAAAGCCCGTTCCTTCCATGTCGATACGGCCCGCATGGGCAATGTCATGCCTATCGTCCGTGCCAACATCGCCAAGGAAAGTGCGCTCATGACCGACGAGAGCGGCATCTATCGCCGCGCTAGCCAGGATTTCGCCTCGCATGAGTTCGTCACGCATTCCAAGGACGAGTACGTTCGCGGCAACATCCGCACCAACACGATTGAAGGCTATTTTTCGATCTTCAAGCGCGGCATGAAGGGCGTCTATCAGCATTGCGCCGAACACCATTTGCACCGCTACCTGGCGGAATTTGACTTCCGCTACAGCCATCGTACTGCCATGGGCATTGATGACGCGGTGCGGGCGCTGGTGGCCCTGAAGGGCGCCAAGGGCAAGCGRCTCACCTATCAGGGGCCTCGTTACCGCGAAGCATAATCACTACCGGAAGCCGGTCCAGCTCGACCTACCACTTTGGAAAGGCGAGGCGCGCTGGCGAAACAAACGGCGAAAGTTTCGGTAACGGAACGAAAACTTGTGGGCGGCGCGCCGATATTAGGGACTTTTTTTACTATGTCAAGCCTAATGGTCTTGAATCGGGCCGAAAACGCTATATCTTGAGTCGTGAGCCCTGCTTTGGTCGAAGCTTCTAGTTCCACTAGGAGTATTTACGTAGGCCTTAGCGGGGCTTTACCGCTTCCTCGTCAATGTCGAACTCCTTAGGCACAAATCGCCAATGGCGATAAGGCTGCTCCCATCGGTCGATATAACCATTCGGCGTACCAGTGTTCGCGCCGATATTGAAGTTCGGGTAGATCCCACGAATTAGCCGGTTAATTTCCTTGTAGACGACCTCCTTTGCCAACGTGCGTTTGCCGCGACGCTTGGCACCGTCTGGTTTCGCTTTATGGAGATCGTTGAGGCGGAAAAACATGGAACCCAGGATGATATCCAAGCCTTGCAGGATATCGTGCTCATGGGAATTGACATGCGCTATCTGGTCCTTCGGGAAAAACACGCCGCAACCCGAAAAGGCGCTGGTCTGCGATATGCTGCATATGTAATTGCGGAAGCGCTCAATCTTCTCTTTGTTGTCCGGCATGTCGTCCAACAGGGTGGCGATAAAAACCCTGTCGATTCCATTCGGGTTGCAATGCCTCAGTCCGAACGCGTGCTTTAGCATCTGATAATAGAGTAGATAGTACTCGTTTTCGCGGTGCTCGTCGGTCAGATTCTTTGGCTTATGATAGTTCTGGGTAAACATGATTCGAATTTTGATTCGACCGCTCGCCACAAAATCGAAAAACAATCGGATAAACTCAACGTATTTCTCTTGATATTCCTTGGTAACCTTGGTCCATTTCATCTCGCCAAAGATATTTAGCTCTTCCTTTTTCTCACGGAGAACCTTTTCGATGG
>NZ_MDFL01000002.1 GCF_001854785.1 Mesorhizobium sp. ORS 3428 | reverse complement strand
GCGGCTGAACAGGAACGAGCCAAGGCTGTTTCGGCAAGGGAGCATGCCGAGCAGGCTGCAGCCGAGACGGCCAAGGCCCTGGCACAAGAACGCGCGTMGACAGCCTCCGCCCAAGGAAACCTCAACAACAAAGCCCGCCTCGAGCCCGGCGCGGCCAGAGCGCTCTTGGGACAGGTCAACAGGCTGAACGAGGCTTTGGACAAGCAGCGTGAAGCCACAGTTTCTCTAGCCCGAGACCTGGCCGCCGTGCGCGCGGACAATGACAGGCTCAGGGCCGGCCGCCGCAGCGCAAAGATTGAGCCGCCGCTGAAGCCGCGCTCCAGCCGCGCATCGGCCGACACAGGTCAGGTGAAGGCTGTCAGCCAGAAGACCCCGCGCAGCAAGGTTCGTAATCGGTCGCGGGTGATCAGCATGCGCGCGATCGCGCTTCCCTTTTCCCTCCGGCCAAGAAACTCGACGACGTCGGATTGATTTACAAACGACTGCGCAGTCGCACATTCAAGTCGGCAAAGAGTTCCGCGCTTTCAGCTATCTCAGACCGACCACACTGCCTTTCGCGTTCAGCTCGCACCCGATCGGCGCCTGACGCGTCTCCACGCTGCCTTGACGTTCGTAGTCGATGCTCACCTGAATGGGCGCCGAGATCCTATGTCGGCTCAAACGGCGTATCGAACCTGCGCTGCTGACGCTCACACTGGTCGCGCCAAACGTGGCGGCGGCCTGCTCGATTGCGTCACGGCAGGCGCGAACGACCTTATCCGGGACGCCCGGCACGGCTTCGATTGGATAGAACGCTGGTGGTATGGTGCTGTCCTCGGGAGGCTGGAGGGCGGGCGGGAGGTCGAGCGACCGTCCACCGTCCGTGGACCGGTCGACTCTCGCGGCTGTAGCGCCCGGAGTTGGTGTCACCGACCCTGTGATACCGGTCCCTGGATCCGCCGGCGGCGGGTCCGATGGCGGACTGCTGGAGGGGCTGGGATCGCCGCCAGGTCCCTTATGCGGGCTGCCGGTATCGCCTTCGTCGTGCGGGCTGCCAGCGTCCTGACTTCCGTCATCACCATGCTGGCTGCCGGCGCCCTGATCCCCGTCATCATGTTGGCCGCCGCCATTGTCATGCCCTCCGCCCTGCTGGCCGGCTGCAGCTCCTGCGCAAGCAGCCGCAATCGAGCACGCGAACGCGAAATATGCGAGGCTGTGTCCAGGGGAGCGACGCATGGCAACCTCCAAAGCCGCGTCGGCCCGCCGTCCTTCCGCGGCATGCAGTCAGAACGGCGCTGCGGCCGATGCCCCCAAGCAAAACTCGCGACTACGCGCCACGCAACTAACTAGGGGATGAATCCGGCGTATCAAGGACGCGGTGGATGTCGACGAATGGCCCGCATCACCCTTCAATGAAATCCGGCGACCTAACTCGAGATCGGAATAGGCACTGCCGTCGCGCTCGCCTTCGCGGGATAAGAAAACGCCCACCACGTTTTCCGCAGCGGGCGCTAGTTCGGGAGGAAATAAGACACGTTCGGTCTGCGGTGCCCCTTGCCCGTCGATAACGCTACGCCTCACTGAGCTGGATAATAAGCGCGCTCCGGTTGAAGCGCTGCTTATTCGAGTTGCGTGATATTTCTGCCACAGACATAAAACGCCTGGCCACTGAACAGCCGAACCAAAGAATCYGCGCAACACGAGTTGCGAAATGCACTCGCGTCCTTATTGGCGGGCGGCAAAGAGAAGCGCCTTATGTTCTGAGCAGCTTTCAGGAACAGGGGCCTCCAGCGCTGCTTGCCTGGCCTGACAGCATCGTTTGTGAATTGCCGGTTTCGGTCCGCCCGGCCGGTGCCTGGCATTTATGACGGGAGACGGGAGCGCTAACCCGTTCGTATTAGCGCTCCTCTAATATGATCAATTGACAGGGGCGCCCAATCGGCGCGCCATGCCGGCACTGCCGTGTGCGCCCTTGGCACGCCGCAGAGGCCTTCGGTGGACCCACCCAACAAAATAACACCAGGCCGGGCTGGCTCGCGTCTTGTGGAAGCAGGCGCGAGCCAGTTTGGCGCCTTGGAAACTCGCCGGGGCTCCATCGGTTCCGGCCCGGTGCGCCAGATCTTATCAACATGGGCAAGTTTCCAGCACACCGTCCTTGCGCGCCGATGGCGCCTGGGCGATCTTGCCGACCATTTCGGGGAGGACCCATGCGAAATATTCCGGCCTTGGCGCTGCTGCTGGCGGCTGCCCTTTACGCAACCACCGCCAGCGCGCTGGACACCAGGGGCACGCCGGTTGTCGTGACGCCGCTGGCGTCCAAGACGACGACCGCCTCCGGCCAGCCAATCACGCTGCCTCAGCAGAATGTCGAGGTCCAGGTTTCGGCCTACCAGATTGCGCCGGGCGCGACGCTCCCGGTGCACAAGCATCCCTTCCCGCGCTACGCCTATGTCGAGGCCGGCACGCTCAAGGTCACCAATGTCGAGACCGGCATCAGCAACACCTACAAGACCGGCGATTTCATCATCGAGATGATCGGCCAGTGGCACCAAGCCACCAATATCGGTCCCGATCCGGTCAAGCTCCTGGTGATCGACCAAGTCGAACAAGACGCCAAGAACACGATCTTGAAAGAGTAAGCCGGGCGAGCAGCCAGGCCGCTTCACGGGGAGGCGCCCGCCCCAAGGCAGGCGCTGCCCCTTCTTCCCAACTCAGCTCCAGGCGCCCACCGGCTGCCGGGTCGGCGCGTTCAGGCGGTTGAACGCGTTGATCAGGGCGATCTGGATCACCAGCGCCGCAAGCGCCTTGTCGTCATAATGTCGGGCGGCCTCGTCCCAGACATCGTCCGGCACGGCGTCGGAACGGTCGGCCAATCGCGTCGCGGCTTCCGTCAGTGCAAGTGCTGCGCGCTCGGCGCCGGTGAAATAAGGCGTTTCCCGCCAGGCCGACACGGCAAAAATCCGCTCGTCCTTCTCGCCGGCCTTCTTCAACTCGCGCGCGTGCATGTCGACGCAAACGCTGCAGGCATTGATCTGGCTGGCGCGCAGATGGACGAGCTTGCGCGTCACATAAGGCACCTCGGCGACTTCGGTCGACTTGTCGAGCGCCAGCAGTGCCTGCAGGGCGCCTGGGATGAGCATCAGCGGGTTTTTCAATCTTGCTTCCATGGTCGGTCTCCTTTGGACGTGTTTTCGCGAGCCCTGACTGCACTGCATCAGGGATCAGGTCTGGTTTGCTGTTGTCAGGTCGCGCGCTTCAGCCAGCGCAATGCCGGCAATATCAGCCCAGCCCAGCCGCGACTTGTTCGAGCCGCTCGAGGATGCGTGGCCAGCCGCTTCCCATGGCTTTGTAGCCAGGCTCGTCTTGCGGCCTGAAGCMCGATTGCTCCATTCGCACCCGTGTGGACGCCCCCTCGGGCGTCAGCGACCAGGTCACAACGGTCTTCAAGCCGCTGTCCGACTCGCTTCCATCACCCCAGCTGTAAGCAAGCAGACGCGGCGGCTCGACCTTGAGGACCACGCAGTTGACCACGCCTGACCAGCCACGCACAGGCTTCGCGCGGAAGGTGAAGCGGCGGCCCTCAACGGGTTCAAAATCGTTCTCCATCAGCCACTCGGCCACCAAATGCGGAGAGGTCAGCGCGCGCCATACCTTGTCGGCCGCGWACGGAAGGAGGCGCTCGACAAGGATCGATTTGGTCTCATTTGCCGCCGGTCTTTCCGTGGTGTCATTCATGACATTCTCCTTATCCAGTGTTTCCAACAATGTCTCCAGAGCCATGACATGGCGCTGCCAGGATTCTGTGGGGAGTTCTGTCCGGGCTCGACGAGGAACCTTGCCCAACATTCGCCGGGCATTTCCATCCAGATCAATAACCCGTCAGCTATGGGTCCATCTATAACCATGGAGTTATTGATGTCAACGGGCTTTTTGCACTCGCTCGGATATGACAGTGCTCCATTGCTGGACCGATCGTTCCGGCTTTCGCGGCAACCGGCCCGATGCTAGGGCTGGTCGCCCTGTTTTGAAGCATGGATGGACATCTGTGACGGACGCCCGACAGCCGCTGATCGAAATCTGCGTCGAAGGCATTGACGGGTTGCTCGCCGCGCAAGCCGCCGGCGCCGACCGGGTCGAACTATGCGCCAGCCTCGTCGAAGGCGGCATCACACCGAGCCTCGGCACAGTGCGCGCCGCACTCGAACGCGCGACCATCCCCTTCCACGTCATCGTTCGCCCGCGCGGCGGCGACTTCCTCTACAGCGAGGCCGAATACCGCTCGATGCTCGCCGACGTCGGCGCCTTGCGAGACCTCGGCGTGGCCGGCGTCGTCGTCGGGTGCCTGACCGCCGACGGCGCCATCGACGAGGCGCGCATGAGCGAACTGGTGCGCGCCGCAGGCCCTCTCAACGTCACCTGCCATCGCGCCTTCGACATGACGCGGGACCCGGCCGAGGCGCTTGAAGCGCTGATCCGCTGCAAGGTCGGCCGCGTATTGACCAGCGGCCAGCGCGACACCGCGCTGGAGGGTGCCGAACTTCTTGCGCAACTCGTTCGCCAGGCCGGCGGACGCATCATCATCCTCGGCTGCGGCGGGCTGGCGCCGGACAATATCGGTGAAGTCCTGAGGCGAACCAGGCTGAGCGAAGTGCATTTCGCAGCCCTCGCCGATGTGCCGAGCGCCATGCGCTATCGCAACCCGCATGTCGGCATGGGCGGCACCGACCTCGATCGCGAATACCGCAACACGGTGACCGACGAGGCCCGGGTGGCGGCGACGATCGCCGCCGCGAGGACGTGATGACCATGTCGAAGGATCCGTTGCCGATCGAGAGGATCGCGGCCGCCGACGAGGCGGCCATCCTCGCCCTCAACAACGAGCATGCGGCCGAATTGTCCTGGCTCGAGCCGGAGCAGCTCTCCTTCCTGCTCAAGGAGGCGTTCTACACGCGCCGCATCGGCGCGCTCGAAGCCTTCATCATGTGCTTCGATCAGGACGCCCTCTACGACAGCCCGAACTTCCTCTGGTTTCGCGAGCGCTATCCGCGCTTTGTTTATGTCGACCGCGTCGTCGTGGCCGCGGAAGCGCGTGGGCGCGGCCACGCCCGTTGCCTCTATGTGGATCTGTTCGAGCAGGCCCGGCGCGCCGGTCACACAATGGTCACTTGCGAGGTCAACGCCGATCCGCCGAACCCTGTTTCGGACGCCTTCCACGCCGCGCTCGGCTTTGCCGAGGTCGGCGATGCCGTGATCCACGGCGGCGAGAAGTCGGTGCGCTATTACGCCAGGTCGATCGCGGGCCGATCATCAGCAGCGGCGCCGCTGGCAATGAAAACAAGCTGAAGCTAATGTGGTCGCTCCTCGGGTTCGGGGCGAGCACATGCCAAGCAATGTCTTCCGATTCGACGAGAGCTGGGACATCCCGGAAGCGCCGCCACAGGAGGTATGGGACGTCCTTTCCGATGCCGAGTTGCTGCCGCTCTGGTGGGGCGATGCCTATAAGGAGGTCGAGCCGCTCGACAAGAAGGGCAAGGGCGTCGTCGGCTCGCGGGCGAGAGCCAGGGCGCGAGGCGCCCTGCCCTATGAGCTGAACTTCATCATCGAGGCCGCCGAGCTCGAGCCGGGCCGTCTGGTGGTGGTGAAGACTTTCGGAGACTTCGACGGGCTGTGGCGAGCCGAGCTGTCGCCGTCCGGAACCGGCACGCATGTGAAGCTCACCTGGCAGGTCACGGTGGAAAGGCCGATCCTCAAATTCTTCGCGCCGCTGCTCAGACCGGCCTTCGCATGGAACCATCGCTGGACCACGCCGCGCGGCGAAGCCGGCCTTCGCCGCTATCTCGCCGCGCAAAAGAGCGGCAAGGCCTGACCTCGAGCATGATCCCGAAAAGGGAATCCGGTTTTTGCTGCGCTGACCTTCGGTTCGGAAAAGATCATGCTCAAACAAAGAGGTAGAGCCAGGCTCTACCTCTACTCACCAATTGCGGTTGAGCCAGCCACGGGCCGGCTTTTCGACGAGGTAGTAGCTTGTGAGCGCGCAGGCGAAGACCGCGGCCAGCATCGGGCCCGGCCCGCTGTTCCGCTCATGGACGAATTTGTAGAAGGGCTCCTGCCAGAGATAGAGCGAATAGGACCACAGCCCGAGCATCACCATCGGTCGCGATGACAGCAACCCGGTCAGGTAGCCGCCGGCAAAGTCGAGCGCGTTGACCGAGAGCGCCAGCATCGGCACGCCGAACAGATAGTGCACGGGAGTGGGCACGGGATTGAGGAACAGCAACACCCCGCCGGCGGCCGCTGCAAGCGCCAGATGCCGGTTCTTCRGGAACGCCGGCAGGCGCCCGTCGGCCTTCAGCAGGCATATCGCCGCGGATACCAGGATCGACGCGATGTGGACGTCGGTCCGCCAGTAGCTGGTCTCGTAGTTCATGCCGAGAGCCCAGTACGAAATCGCGCCGTTGGCCATGGCAAGAAGCGACAGCACAATAAGCAGTCGCACGACGTTCTTGCGGCCGGAAACCGCCAGGCTGATCAGCGCCAGGAGGACATAGGAATGCTCCTCGACGCAGAGCGACCAGATATGGTCGAGCGCGCCGGCGCGGTTGATGAGAATGCCGGCATAATTGTAGGTGAACGTCAGGACCGTCAGCGCCGCCTTCCATTTGAAGGCGATGAAAGTGCCGGCGAGCCCGACCATGGCGGCGACCACGAATACCAGCAGCGCAGGATAGATGCGCGAGAAGCGGCGTTTGAAGAATGTCTTCAGCGGAAAGTGTTCGATGAACAGGATCTCCGCCATCAGCCGCCCGCTGAGCACGAAGAAGAACTCGACGCCCATGACGCCGAGATTGATGCCGGATATCGGAAAGAAGTGGCCGATCAGAACCAGCGCGATCGACAATCCGCGCCAGCCGTCGAGATAGGCCAGTCTCGTCCTTGCCGCCTTGTCGGCTGCAGCCCTGGGCAGGGCTACAGCCGCCGCGGAGATGTCGGTCATGCCCGTCCCTTCGCAACTCGATCCGAACGCGGTGCCGATAGCCGCCTTCGAACCCCTCTCGTTTTTCTGTCCGGATTCTGCAGTGCGRCATAAATTTGTGCAAGCGCGAAGCCGCTGTTTGACCGACGCTGCCGGACAAACTGTTGTGACTGCAAAGAAAAAGGGGCCGCGACGGCCCCTTCCCTTCGTCCAGGCAGTGGCGTTCAGGCGTTGGCCGCGGCCACCGCGCGCCTCGCCATCACCGCGATCAGATTCGCGCGGTGGTCGGCCGAAGCATGCATGTCGCCCATCAGGCCCTTGGCAGGCACCTTGAGGCCTGCGAGCGCCGAAGCATCGAAATTCTTCGCCAGCGCCGCCTCGATTTCCTTGGAACGAAAGACGCCGTCGTCGCCGGCACCGGTCACGGCGGCCCTGACCCCATCCTTGCCCTTGGTCACGAACACGCCGACAATCGCATAGCCCGAGGCCTGGTTGCGGAACTTCTGATAGCCCGCCTTGGCCGGCGCAGTGAAGGTGACAGCGGTGATGATCTCGCCGTCCTTCAGCGCCGTCTCGAACAGTCCCTTGAAGAACTTGTCGGCGGCGATCTCCCGTTTGTTGGTGACGATCGTTGCGCCGAGCGCCAGCAGCGCAGCCGGATAGTCGGCCGCCGGATCGTTGTTGGCGATGGAGCCCCCGATCGTGCCCTTGTAGCGCACTGCCGGATCGCCGATCAGCGAGGCCATTTGAGCGAGCGCCGGGCAGGCCTTCTTCAGCTTTTCGTCATTGGAAACGTCATAATGCGTCGTCGCCGCGCCGATGATCACGGTCTTGCCCGACACCTTGACGCCCTGCAATTCCTTCACCCGGGATATGTCGACCAGATCGGAAGGCGCTGCAAGTCGCGTCTTCATCGCCGGGATCAGCGTCATGCCGCCGGACAGCAGCTTGRCATCGCCGCTCTTCAACAGCTTTGCGGCGWCGGCGACCGAGGCGGCGCGATGGTAGTTGACTGAGTACATTTGTTTTTCTCCCTTGGGGAAAGGAGCCAATAGGGAGTAGCGAATAGCGAATAGGATCTTTCCTTCGCACCGCGCTTGTTCCCTATTCGCTACTCCCTATTCGCTATTCGCTTCTTTTCAGTGCTTGGCGTGGATAGCCGACCACACGGTCGACGGCGTTGCCGGCATGGCGATATCGGCGACGCCGAGCGCATCGGTGATGGCGTTGATCACCGCCGGCGGCGARCCGATCGCGCCGGCCTCGCCGCAACCTTTGATACCGAGYGGATTGCCGGGACACGGCGTGTTCGAGGTCGAGACCTTGAACGAGGGCAGATCGCCGGCGCGCGGCATGGTGTAGTCCATGTAGCTCGCCGTCAGCAGCTGCCCGCTCGCGTCATAATGCGCCCCTTCCAGCAGCGCCTGGCCGACGCCTTGCGCGATGCCGCCATGCACCTGCCCCTCGACGATCATCGGGTTGATGATGTTGCCGAAATCGTCGGCCGCGACGAACTGGATGATCTCGGTCAGGCCGGTTTCCGGATCGATCTCGACCTCGCAGATGTAGCAGCCCGCCGGGAAGGTGAAGTTCGACGGATCGTAGAAGGCGGTTTCCTTCAGGCCGGGTTCCATGCCGGCCGGCAGGTTGTGGGCGGTGTAGGCGGCAAGCGCCACTTGGAACCAGGGCAGGCTCTTGTCGGTGCCGGCCACCTTGACCTCGCCGTTCTCGATGACGATGTCGCCCTCGTCCGCTTCCAGCAGATGCGCCGCGATCTTCTTGGCCTTGGCCTCGACCTTGTCGAGCGCCTTGACGACAGCAGACAGGCCGACCGCGCCGGAGCGTGAGCCGTAAGTTCCCATGCCCATCTGCACCTTGTCGGTGTCACCGTGGACGATCGAGACAGTGTCGATCGGCACGCCGAAGCGCTGGTTGACCACCTGCGCGAAGGTCGTCTCATGACCTTGCCCATGGCTGTGCGAGCCGGTCAGCACCTCGATGGTGCCGACGGCGTTGACGCGCACCTCGGCCGATTCCCAGAGGCCGACACCGGCGCCAAGCGAACCGACCGCCGACGAAGGCGCGAGGCCGCAGGCCTCGATGTAGCAGCTCATGCCTATGCCGCGCAGCTTGCTGCGCTTGGCGGCATCCGCCTTGCGCTTGGTGAAGCCGGCATAGTCGGCCGCCTTCATCGCAGCGTCGAGCGAGGCGTTATAGTCGCCGGCGTCGTAGCTCAGGATCACCGGCGTCTGGTGCGGGAAGGACGTGATGAAGTTCTTGCGCCTCAGCTCCGCCGGCGACACGCCAAGCTCGCGCGCGGCCGCCTCCATCGTGCGCTCCAGGACATAGGTCGCCTCCGGCCGCCCTGCCCCGCGATAGGCATCGACGGGTGCGGTGTTGGTATAGACGGTGCGCACATTGGCGTGGATGGCCGGGATGTCGTATTGGCCCGACAGAAGCGTGGCGTAGAGATAGGTCGGCACGCAGGACGAGAACAGCGACATGTAGGCGCCGAGATTGGCTATTGTGTCGACCTTGAGGCCGGTAATCCGGTTGTCCTTGTCGAACGCCATTTCCACCGTCGAGACATGGTCGCGGCCATGCGCGTCGGCGAGGAAGCTCTCGGTGCGGTCGGCGACCCATTTGACCGGCACGCCGGTCTTCTTCGACGCCCACAGGCAGACGATCTCTTCCGGATAGATGTAGATCTTGGAGCCGAAGCCGCCGCCGACATCGGGCGCGATCACCCTGAGCTTGTTTTCCGGCGCGACATTGTAGAAGGCGCTCATCACCAGCCGCGCGACATGCGGGTTCTGCGACGTTGTCCAGCAGGTGTAGTGGTCCTCGGCCTTGTCGTAATGACCGAGCGCGGCCCTGGGCTCCATGGCATTCGGCACCAGACGGTTGTTGACGATCTTCATGCGCGTGACATGCGCCGCCGACTTGATCGCCGCATCGACCGCCTTGGCGTCGCCGATCTCCCAGTCGAAGATCAGATTGTTCTCGGCCTCGGCATGGATCTGCGGCGCCCCGGGCTGAAGCGCCTTTGTGGCGTCGACCACTGCCTTCAGCTCCTTATAGGTGATTTCGACCGCCTCGGCGGCGTCGCGCGCCTGGCCCTTGGTGTCGGCAATGACGATGACGACGGCGTCGCCGACATAGCGCACCTTGTCGACCGCAAGCGGCGACCACGCGCCCATCTTCATCGGCGAGCCGTCCTTGGAATGGATCATCCAGCCGCAGATCAGGTTGCCGATGCCGTCGGCCTTGAGCTCCTTGCCGGTCAGCACCCCGACGACACCGGGCATGCCTTGAGCCTTCTTCACATCGATCTTCTTGATCTGCGCATGCGCGTGCGGGCTGCGCACGAACACGGCATGCTTCATGCCGGGAACCACCATATCGTCGACATAGCGGCCGCCACCGGTGATGAACCTCTTGTCTTCCTTGCGCGCCACGCGAGCGCCGACACCTTCGATACCCATTGCGGAAATTCCTCCCGAAAATAGCGAGTAGTGAGTAGCGAATAGCGAGTAGTAAATGGGTCGAGCGAAGGGCAGTCGGAAGGAAACCGACTATTCGCTGCTCCCTGTTCGCTACTCGCTCAGCTTCACGCTGCTTGCCTGRCCTTGCCCTTCGATCCCTTCGCCATCGCTTGCGATGCGGCGAGGATCGCCTTCACGATGTTGTGGTAGCCGGTGCAGCGGCAGATATTACCTTCGAGCTCGGTGCGCACGGTGGTCTCGTCCAGGCCTTCCGGATGGCGCGCGATCATGTCCGTGGCGGCCATGATCATGCCCGGCGTGCAGAAGCCGCACTRCAGACCGTGATGTTCCTTGAAAGCCRCCTGCACCGGGTGCAGCTCGGCGCCGTTTGCCAGTCCCTCGATTGTGACGATCGTCGATCCCGAGGCTTGGACGGCGAGCATGGAACAGGATTTCACAGCCCTGCCGTCGACATGCACGACGCAGGCGCCGCACTGCGATGTATCGCAACCGACATGCGTCCCAGTAAGACCGAGATGCTCTCTCAGGAAATGYACCAGCAGCGTTCGGTCTTCGGCACTCCCGCTGACCCGCTTCCCATTCACTGTCAACGACACGTCCGACATGCAACCTCCCCTGGGTATAACCTTGGTCATCGCGTTGCCGATGCCGTGCCTGTGCTTCGGCAGTGCGTTAGTTACACACCGTACAACGGGCAAAACAGCCCTGCCAACGCTCCTCCCATTGTACTTTCGATCATGGCAAAAGCGCTGCGCGCCACAGCGCCCGGCCCATTGCCAAAACCGGGATTGAAGGCAAAGATGCCTTCGACGCGCGCGTGCCTGACACGCAAAAAGACACGCATAAAAGATAGCGTTGGAGGAATTGCGGGAGAAGGCAAGCTGGCCAGTTCGAGCACGCGCTACGCATGCGGCCTCTCGGCGCTCACTACAGATGAGCCCGACCCAGATGCCTTTGCCAAGGCAATCGCGGCCGAAGCGGCCGCCGTTGACGCCGGCTTCGCGCTGCTCTTCTTCTCCCAAAGCCTCGTCGACGCATCGGCGCTGGCGCATGCGCTGAAGGCGCATGCGCCTTCGCTGGCCTATGCCGGATGCTCGACCGCCGGCGAGATCACGCCGCAGGGACTGGAGGAAGGCCATGTGCTCGCCCTGCTTCTGCCGTCGGCGTCGTTTTCGACCGTCAGCACCATGGTCGACAATCTCTCATCGTCCGGCATGGACAGGATCACCGGTGAGGTCGCCTCACTGAGGCGGCAACTGCGCGGCCGCGTCGGACACGGCCGGACCAAGAGCACCTTTGCGCTCTGCTTCATCGATGGGCTGTCCTATGCCGAGGAGGCGGTCACCTCCGCCATACACTGGGGGTTGGACGACATTCCGCTGATCGGCGGCTCCGCCGGCGACGACCTGAAATTCGAGACGACCAGGCTGATCTCGAACGGCAAAGTGGCTTCCGACAGCGCCATCATCGTGCTGATCGCAACCGAGATCCCCTTCCACGTCTTCAAGACCGACAATTTCATCCCCACCGACGAGAAGCTGGTGGTGACGGCATCCGATCCAGATCATCGCATCGTGCGCGAATTCAACGCCACCAACGCAGCGGAGGAATATGCCGCCTCCGTCGGCATCGTGCCGCAGACGCTGACACCGCTGAGCTTCGCCTCCCACCCTGTCGTGGTGAAGGTGGGCGGCGAATATTATTGCCGCTCGATCCAGCGCATGCATGCCGACGGCTCGCTGTCCTTCTTCTGCGCCATCGACGACGGCGTCGTTCTGTCCATCGCCCAGCCCAAGAACATGGTGGAAGCGACRCGCGCCGCCCTGCTGGATGTCGAACGCAAGCTCGGCGGCATAGACATGGTCCTCGGCTTCGATTGCGTGCTGCGCCGGCTGGATGCGCGCAACCGCCAGGTCTTCCGCGACATTTCCGAACTCTACCGAGCCAACAATGTCATCGGTTTCGGCACCTATGGCGAACAGTATCGCTCGATGCATCTCAACCAGACCTTCACCGRCATCGCCTTCGGCGAGCGCCAGGCGGCCGAGTGAGGCGCCATGCCGCTCAGGGACATCGAAGATCTCGAAAAGCTGAAGAAGATCAACGCCGCCCTCGTCAGCCGCGTCGAGCGCTCGATGGACCAGCAGGGCAATGCCTTCTCGCTGTTCCAGACCGCGATCTCGCTGGAAAACCGGGTGCGCACCCGCACCGAGGAACTGCACGCGACGCTGCGCCGGCTCGAGCAGTCGAACATCGAGTTGGTGGCTGCCAAGGAAACGGCTGAACTCGCCAATCTTTCCAAGACTAGGTTTCTCGCCGCCGCCAGCCACGACGTGTTGCAGCCGCTCAATGCCGCGCATCTGTCGGTCTCGGCGCTTGCCGAAGTGCAGACCAGTGACGAAGGCAGGAAGCTCGTGCGGCAGGTCGAGCGCTCGCTGGAAACGATGGAAGACCTGCTGCGCACGCTGCTCGACATCTCCAAGCTCGACGCCGGCGTGGTGCAGCCGGAAATCGGCGACGTCAGCCTGGAGGCGCTGTTTTCCTCCCTGCGCTCGGATTTCCTGCCCGAGGCGGAAAAGAAGGGGCTGTCGCTGAAGTTCCGGCCGGTCAATGTCGTCGTGCGCTCCGACCGGACCCTGCTGCGACGCATCCTGCAGAACATCCTCTCCAACGCGCTGCGCTACACGCGCACCGGCGGCGTGCTGGTCGGCACCCGGCATCGCGGCTACACCATCCGCATCGACGTCGCCGACACCGGCTGCGGTATCCCGGACGACCAGCGCGAGGCGGTCTTCGAGGAGTTCCACCGCGGCACCCCGACCCTCGCCGAGGGCAGGTTGGCGGGAGGGCTGGGTCTCGGTCTGGCGATCGTGCGCCGCATGGCGGCTGCACTTGGCCATCCCGTCACCTTCTCATCGAAGGTCGGACGCGGAACCATCTTCCATATCGACGTGCCGGTCGGCATCAGCGCCGCGGCCGAGCCTGCCGCGGGCTCCGCCGACATGGAGCGGCCGCGCGGCTACGGCCTGTTCGGCACCAAGGTGCTGCTGGTCGAGAACGACGCCGATGTGCTGAGCGCCATGACCTCGCTGCTCGAGCGCTGGCAGTGCCTGGTTCGCGCCGCGACCTCGACCGACGATGCGCTCGACCTCATCGGCGACACCGACTGGGTTCCCGACATCATCATCGCCGATCAGCACCTCGACGGCGGYGACCTCGGCACAGCGACAATAGCCGAAGTGCGCGACTATCTCGGCCGTCCCGTGCCCGCCCTGATCGTTACCGCCGACGGCTCGGAACTCGTTGCCAAGGCCGCCCGCGCCGCTGGGATCGAGCTTATGCGCAAGCCGCTCAAGCCAGCACAGCTGCGAGCGCTATTGGCACATCTGCTGGCTTAGAAATAACGCACTTCCAGCGTGCTGCGCGCAATCTAGGGATAGAGTAATATTTCAGATGAAACCACTACCTTACAGAGAAGGCACTTTATTTGCCATTCCGTTGAGACCAGGCGGGTATGGGGTTGGCTTGGTGGCTCGTATGGCTCCAAAGGGAAAGATTATTCTTGTATATCTATTTGGATCAAAGCGTCTGCACTTACCAAATGCGGATGAATTAAACGATATAAACCCAGATGACGCGATCATGCGTCTACGGTGCGGTGATCTCGGTTTAATTAATGGAAAATGGATAATCATTGGGCAAATGAAAATTTTGGAGGCAGAAAAATGGCCTATGCCAGACTTCGTGCACAAAGATAGCCTTTCTAATCAAATTCTTATTCGAGAATACTCCGATTCTGATCCATCGAAGCTCGATCGCCAATATTACGCAGCTTCAGCARCAGCCGATTTGGAGCCGGACGGACTACACGGGTACGAGATGGTCGAATCGATTCTGACCAAGCAACTAAACCCCACCGATTAAGGAATCACGGTGACCGTGTGAATTACGGTGACATGAATTACGGTGACAGTGCACTCTTTACGCTAACTCAAAATCCCGCCTGATCCCTAAAAAGCTCGGCATTATCGAGCTTCGACACCTCGATCACCGCTTGCGTGCGGCTATAAACATTGAGCTTGCGCAGGATTTCCGAGACATGCGCCTTGACGGTGGTCTCGCCGACCTGAAGCTCGTAGGCGATCTGCTTGTTGAGCATGCCCTGGCGCAGCATCTGCAACACCCTGAGCTGCTGCGGCGTCAGCTTGGCCAGGCGCTGCACCATGTCGGCGCGGTCGGTGCTGTCCGGGTCCGGCGGCAGGCCTTCGTAATTTTCCGGCACATAAACCGCGCCGTCCATCACCGAGCGTATGGCGGCGGCGAGGTCGCTCTTCCTCGCCGATTTCGGAATGAAGCCGGCGGCGCCGTAGGACAGCGCCTCCGAAATGATCTTCGGCTCCTCATAGCCGGACACGATCACCACCGGTAGGCGCGGATAGCGGGTCCTGAGCTGCAGCAGCCCTTCGAAACCATGCACGTCGGGCATGCTGAGATCGAGCAGCGCCAGGTCGAACGRCTTTGCGCCGGCGAGGAGATCGATCGCTTCCGCGATCGAGCGCGCCTCGACGGTGTCGACGTCCGGATAGGCCATCTGTACGGCACTGTGCAGCGCCTCGCGGAACAGCGGGTGGTCGTCGATGATCAGGAAACGGGCGCGATCGGTGACGGCGGTCATGGCATCAATTCGGTTTCGTCGGGCACAGGATAGCCCCGTCACCATGGTCAGATTATTGCCAAATAGTACATCGTCCGAAAGCCGCCTGCCGGCAAAACGACAGGGCCAATGGTTTCCAGGCCTTAATGCCTTGCCCGCCTGGCGAAATCGGCCGAATGTGTGGACGGATTCATGACCATGCAGAGAATGCCGATGACCGACTTCGTCCTCCCGCCGCCAGCGATCGCTTCGGTCGCCGTCGTCGGCACGGCGGAGCGGTTTGCCGTGCGCCGCATCTTCTGCGTTGGGCGCAACTACGCGGCGCATGCGCGCGAGCTCGGCAATGACGAGCGCGACCCACCTTTCTTCTTCAGCAAGYCGGCCGACGCGGTGGTCGACAGCGGCGCCGAGATCCCCTACCCGCCCTTGACCGCCAATCTGCATCACGAGATCGAGCTGGTCGTCGCGATCGGCAAGRCAGGCTTCCGCATTCCGCGCGCCGAAGCGCTCGCCCATGTCTGGGGTTATGGCGTCGGTATCGACCTGACCCGCCGCGACCTGCAGGACCAGGCGAAGAAGGCGGCCCGCCCCTGGGACTGGTCGAAGGCGTTCGATCAGTCTGCGCCCTGCGGCCCGCTGCTGCCGGTCGCGAAGTCAGGCCATCCCGAAAAGGGCCGCATCTGGCTCGCCGTCAACGGTGAAGTAAGACAGGACGGCGACCTCGCTGAGCAGATCTGGCCGGTCGCCGATGTCGTCTCGATCTGCAGCGAGGCTGTCGAACTCCAGCCTGGCGACCTGATCTTCACCGGCACGCCGGCCGGGGTCGGCGCGGTTCAGGCCGGCGACAAGATCACCGGCGGCGTCGACAGCGTCGGCACCGTCGAGGTGACCATCGGGCAGYCGAAGCCATGAGCGACCTCGTCCTTCACAACTACTACCGCTCTTCCACCTCCTACCGGGTGCGGATCGCGCTGGAGATGAAGGGGCTGAGCTACACCTATGTGCCGCATCATCTGCGCCACGGCGAGCATCTCGAGCCCGCCTATCTGGCGGTCAACCCGCAGGGGCTGGTGCCGGCGCTGGTGCTGGACGACGGCACGCTGCTGACCCAGTCGCTGGCGATCATCGAATATCTCGACGAGATCGCGCCCGAGCCGCCACTGCTGCCGAAGGATGCGCTTGCGCGCGCCCGCGTCAGGATGCTGGCGCAGATGATCGCCTGCGACATCCACCCGGTGAACAATCTGCGTGTGCTCACGTCACTGCGCACCTTGTTCGGCGCGGGCGATCAGGATGTCGTCAACTGGTTCCGGCACTGGGTGAATGAAGGCTTCCAGCCGCTTGAGAAGATTCTGGCTTCGTCGCGTGAGACCGGCACATTCTGCCATGGTGACGAACCAGGGCTGGCCGATATCTGCCTTGCCGCCCAGGTCACCAGCAATGYCCGCTTCGGCGTCGACATGACGCCCTATCCGGTGATCTCGCGCATCCACGCCGCCTGCATGGCCCTTCCCGCCTTCCACAAGGCGGCACCGCAGAACCAGATCGATGCCGAATAACACCATAAGGACTCACCAATGAAAGCTGTCGTCTTCGAAAAATTCGGCGAGGCGCCGACGATCCAGACTGTGCCCGATCCGAAGCCTGCGGCTGACGGCGTCGTCATCAAGGTCGAGGCGACCGGCCTCTGCCGCAGCGACTGGCATGGCTGGATGGGGCACGACGACGGCATCACGCTGCCGCATGTCCCCGGCCACGAGTTGGCGGGCGTCGTTGTTGCCGCCGGCAAGCAGGTGAGCCGCTGGAAGGCGGGCGACCGAGTCACTGTTCCCTTCGCCGTCGGCTGCGGCCGCTGCTTCGAATGCACCTCCGGCAACCATCAAGTCTGCGAGCACCAGACCCAGCCGGGCTTCACCGGATGGGGCTCGTTCGCCGAATATGTCGGCATCGAGCATGCCGACACCAACCTCGTGCGGCTGCCCGAGGAGATGGAATTCGCCACCGCCGCCAGCCTCGGCTGCCGTTTCGTCACTTCGTTCCGCGCCATTGTCGACCAGGGCCGGGTGACACCCGGCGAATGGGTGGCGGTGYATGGCTGCGGCGGAGTCGGCCTCTCGGCGATCATGATCGCCAGCGCCATGGGCGCCAATGTCATTGCCATCGACCTCACTGACGAGAAGCTGGAGTTCGCCAGGAAGATCGGCGCCGTGGCGACGATCAACGCCTCGACAACACCGAACGTGGTCAAGGCCGTCAAGCAGATCACCAATGGCGGCGCGCATATGTCGATGGACGCACTCGGTCACCCCGCGACATCCTTCAATTCGATCGCCAATCTGCGCCGCCGCGGCCGCCATGTTCAGGTCGGGCTGATGCTGGCCGAGCATGCACGCCCGCAAATACCGATGGACAAGGTGATCGCCTTCGAGCTCGAAATCCTTGGCAGCCACGGCATGCAGGCCTATCGCTACTCGGCGATGATGGAGATGATCCGCACCGGCAAGCTGAAGCCTGAGCTGCTGGTCGGCAAGAAGATCAGCCTCGAAGAGGCGCCCGCCGCGTTGATGGCGATGGGCGGTTTCGAGGGCATCGGCATCGGCGTGGTGACGAAATTTCAGTAAGGGGTGACCGGAAATAGGGGCCGGAAATTTCCGCTTTACAATTGGTGCAGAGCCAACCACAATCTAAGGTAGTGCAATACGCAACAGCAGGTTGCGATCCTCGTGTCTGCAAGGTTGGCAATGAGATTCTTTTTGATCTGCCTCCTTTTGCTTTGGCCTGCGTTCGGAGCGTGCGCGAAAGATAGCGCCGTTGCTAATGGAGCCCAGACGCCCAGCCAAGGATGAGAGTCGCCTGGAAAGAACCTTCCGAGGATGCTGTGTGCGTGCGGCAGGATTTCGAATGGACCGGACGCAAATTCGTCGAGCGCTACGAGGATCGGGAGAAAGCTGACGTCGATTCTCCTGAATGTCCCGGGTTGGCGTATATCGGTAAGAGGCGTCAGTAAGCTTCAGCGGCAAGGACATCCTACCGCGCAAACTTCTTTGCCCCGAACACGCAGGCCACCACGCCGAGCGTGACGACCACCATCAGCGGGCTGACCTGCTCGTGCAGCAGGCTCGCCGCCAGCGCCAGGCCGAAGAAAGGCTGCAGGAGTTGCAATTGCCCGACGGCGGCGATGCCGCCTTGTGCCAGGCCGCGATACCAGAACACGAAGCCGATCAGCATGCTGAACAGCGAGACATAGGCGAGGCCGATCCATGCGCCGGAGCCGACTGCGGCGAAGGACGGCGGCAGCGTCGCCAATGTCAGCGCCAGCATGACCGGAAGCGACAGCGCCAGCGCCCAGCAGATCACCTGCCAGCCGCCGAGCCTGCGCGACAGCGCGGCGCCCTCGGCGTAGCCCAGCCCGCAGGCGATGATGGCGGCGAGCATCAGACTGTCGCCGACCGGCGATGCGGTCACACCTTGCGACAGGGCAAAGCCCGCGACGAGTGCGCTGCCCAGGCAGGAAAACAGCCAGAAGGCCGGGCGCGGACGGTCGCCGCCGCGCAGCACGCCGAAGATCGCCGTGGCCAGCGGCAGCAGGCCGACAAAGATGATCGAATGCGCCGCAGTGACATGTTTGAGCGCCAGCGCCGTCAGCAGCGGAAAGCCGACCACGACGCCAAGCGCAACGACGACAAGCGAAACCAGGTCCCCCCGCTCCGGGCGCTTCTCGCGAAACAGGACGAGCATCGCGATCCCGAGCAAGCCGGCGATCGCCGCCCGTGCAGAAGTCAGGAAGGTCGGGTTGAAATCCACCACAGCCACGCGCGTCGCCGGCAGCGAGCCACTGAAGATCAGCACGCCTATGAAGCCGTTGAGCCAGCCGTTGAAACTCTTGTCCATCATCCGCTCCGTTTGCGCTTCCCTACCGGTGCAGCGCATGGTTTTGCCAGAGACAATGGAGTACAATTGCGCAAAACTGTAATGGTCTTCTGGGAAGTACAGATGGACAAGCCCGACCCGAAAGCCGCCAATGCCGGAACGCTCGTCGAAGCCGTCATGGCGGCAATCCGGCAACGGATCGCCGCGCGCAGCCTGACGCCGGGCGCGCGCCTGCCCTCGATCCGCGCCTTCGCCGCCACGATGCGGGTGTCCAAGTCGACCGTGGTGGAAGCTTATGACCGGCTCGCCGCGGAAGGCACGATCCGCTCACGGCCCGGCTCGGGCTTTTTTGCCGCCGGACCGCTCGCGCCGCTGTCGCTTGCCGAGATCGGCCCGCGTCTCGACCGGGCCGTCGATCCGCTCTGGGTCTCGCGCCAGGCGCTGGAGGCAGGCGGTGACATGCTGAAACCCGGCTGCGGTTGGCTGCCGGCCTCATGGATGCCGCAGGCAGCGTTGCGCCGTGCCCTGCGCGGAGCAGCTAGAGCCGACGACGCGACGCTTGCCGACTACGGCACGCCGCTTGGCCTGCCGGCGCTGCGGCAGCTTCTCGCCCGCCGCCTGACGGCGCACGGCGTCGAGGCCTCGCCTGACCAGATCATGCTCACCGAATCCGGAACCCAGGCGATCGACCTTTTGTGCCGCTTCCTGCTCGAGCCGGGCGACACGGTGCTGGTCGACGACCCCTGCTATTTCAACTTCCATGCGCTTCTGCGCGCCCATCGGGCCAAGGTCGTCGGTGTCCCCATGACGCCGACAGGACCTGATATCGACCTGTTCGCGCAGGCGCTCGCCGAGCACCGGCCGCGCCTCTACATCACCAATTCCGCGCTCCATAACCCGACCGGCGCGGTGCTCTCGCCGGTGGTTGCGCACAGGCTGCTCAAGCTCGCCGACCAATCGAACCTCGCCATCGTCGAGGATGACATCTTCGCCGATTTTGAGCACACACCGGCGCCGCGACTGGCTGCCTTCGACGGCCTGGGCCGCGTGGTCCAGATCGGCTCCTTCTCCAAGACGCTGTCTGCCTCGGTGCGTTGCGGCTTCATCGCGGCACCGCGTGACTGGATGGAGGGATTGATCGACCTCAAGATCGCCACCTCTTTCGGCGGCGGGCGGCTCTCCTCGGAACTGGTACTGACGCTGCTGAAGGACGGCAGCTACCGCAAGCATGTCGAGCAGTTGCGAGCCCGGCTGGCGCGTRCCATGGCCGAGACCGCCGACAAGCTGAAGTCGATAGGCATCACGCCCTGGATCGACCAGCCCACCGGCATGTTCCTATGGTGCCGCCTGCCCGAAGGCATCGACGCCGCCGATGTCGCCCGCCATGCCCTGGCGGAAAATATCGTGCTGGCACCCGGCAATGCCTTCAGCCTGTCGCACACGGCAGGTCACTTCATGCGCTTCAACGTTGCCCAATGCGCCGACGAGCGCATATTCAGGGTGCTTGAGGAGGCGATGGCCGCATCAGGTCGCAAAGCCGCGTAGCCTCAACTGCCACGCCGCTCTCATGTCATGGATGCTTTGRCCGACAAAGGCCGGAAGCACAGGTTACGTCTTCAGATGGTCGCGGGACGGGCTCTCAAGCTCCTGCCCGCCTGCGGCGCTCGTAGAGCATCACCAGCGTCTCGGCGGTCAGTGCCGGCTTCTGCTCGCCTTCGATCTCGACGGTGTTCGCCGCTTTCATCAGATACTGGCCGGGACCGAGGTCTTCCATGGAAAGCAAGGTCGTGCGCAGCCTGATGCGCGCGCCGGACTTCACCGGAGCCAGGAAGCGCACCTTGTCGAAGCCGTAATTGAAGGCGGCTTGCGTGTTTTCCGGTACGATGCCCATGTCCAGCGCCAGCGCGCCGATCATCGCCAGCGTCAGGTAGCCATGTGCGATCGTAGTGCGGAACGGGCTCTGCCGTTTCGCGCGCTCGGGATCGACATGGATCCACTGATGGYCGCCCGTGCATTCGGCAAACTGGTCGATGCGCTGYTGATCGACCGTCGCCCAATCCGACACGCCGATCTCCTGACCGGCCATTGTGCGCAACTGTTCGAAGGTCGGCGGYGTTCTCGGCCGATTTTCCGTCATTCCTGCTTTCCCGGTGGCTACTGCCAGTCTCCCGACCATGAACCTGCGGCTCCTGTCAATTCGCGACCCTGCGATTTCGCCTTTAGGGTTGACGGTTTTGCGGTGAGCTGAGAACGCGCAGCCACACGAACCGGTTGCTCAATGGCCAGCACCCGATCTGAAAAAACCGATAGCTACGCCGGATCGTTCACTTCCCGTCGTAGCCGGCGCGGATTTCCGCCATCGCATCCTTGATCCTGTCGCGCAGGATTTCGATCGATTCCGTGCCGGACTTCTTGACCAGCTCGGCCACCTCGCCGGCATTCTTCAGCGTTGTCTCGAAGGATTTCCTGGCGAATTCCACCTGCTTCGTCATCAACTCCTGCGGACTGCCCGGAGCCTGGTAGTTCTGCGCCATTCGGGTGATTTCGCCGAGCGCCTCCTGCACCATCTCGTGCTGCCGCGACATAACCGAAGTCGCGCCGGCGACACTTGCCTTGGCCGACTTTTCGAGAGCTTCGAGATTCTTGCGGTGGTGATCGAGGATCGCCTGGACGTYGACCTTGGGTAGCTTCAGGTCGCGGCCGAACCTGCTGAACATGTCCAGGAACGAGTCGGATTCCGGTTGTCTCGCCATGTCATTGCCTCCCGATCCGCCGCGTTTTGCGGCGCCCTGCAAGGAGAATAGTGCGCGCCCGGCCCGCGTCAATTGAGGAGAAAGAGCCACTCTGCCGTGTAGAGCACCAGACCGGCCAAGCCGCCGATCACCATGCCGTTGAAGCGGATATATTGCAGGTCCTTGCCGATATTCACCTCGATCAGCCGCGTCAGTTGGGCAAGGTCCCAGCGCTTGACCTGGTCGGCGATAAACTTGGACACACCGCTCTTCTGGCTCTCGACGAAGGAGGCGAGCGCCACGACGAAGCCCTGGTTCATATCGGCCCTGATCTGTGCATCGTCGGCCAGATGCCGGCCGACCTCCACGAACATGTTGGCGAGATGCTCGCGGATCGCAGAATTGGGCGCGTTGRCATCCTGTTCGATGAACAGGCGCAGGCTTGCCCACGTGTCGCCGGCCAGCGCCTTCACCTCCGGCCGGGSGAGGAAATCGCGCTTCAGCTTCTCAGCGCGTCTTGCATATTGCCTGGATGTCCGAAGCCGCTCGACGAACCCAAGCGCGAAACGATCGAATTCGGCACGCATCGGATGGTCCGGGTCGGCCCGCACCTCCTCGAGCAGCGATCCGGCGGAAGCGACGATCTTCTTCAGGAGATAAGCGTCGGCGCGAAACAGGTTGAACAGCGAGGGCAGTTCCTCGCGGATCTTCTCGCGCATCGTCGCCAGCGCCTTCTCGTCGTTCAGGAAACGCCCGACCACCCTGATGAACTGGTCGAACAGCTTCTGATGCCGGCGGTCCTCGGTCAGCGCCGACAACAGCTCCGCCGCGAGCGGCGCCAGCGGCACCTTGTCGATCTGCTCCAGCATGCGGCTGGAGACGAAGTCGCGCAACCCGGACTGCTCCACCRCCGTCAGCGTTTGCGGCACCAGCCGGGCGACGAACCGCGACAGATCGGCGGCGCGTTTGGCGTCAGCCAGCCAGTCRGCGACCAGAGCGGCAAAATCGACCTCGGCAAGCTTTTCGCGTACCGGCTCGGGCGCGAGGAAGTTCGCCTCTATGAAGCGGCCGAGATTGTCGGCAATGCGGTGCTGGTTCTCCGGGATGATGGCGGTATGCGGGATCGGCAGTCCGAGCGGCCGCCTGAACAGCGCCACAACCGCATACCAGTCGGCCAGGCCGCCGATGGTCGCCGCCTCGGCAAAGGCGGCGACGAAGCCGAGCCACGGGTAGCTGCCCTGGAATGACTTGGCGAGCGCAAAGACAAGGATGCACAAAGCGAGCGTTGCGGTCGCGATGAACTTGGTCCGCCGCAATGCCGAAAGCTTTGCTTGTGCATCGGCGTCGAATCGGACCGGCGCGAGGGCTTGAGCTGGTTGTGACATGGAAAGCCGTTTCCTTGTTGCACCCGGACTTGCACCCGGACCTATCTAGTGCCTGCGCCGGCGAAACGCTCGCTTCAAAGCGTATTGGCTGCATGCGCGCCCGCGCGCACAAAAAGTTGACACGATTATTCAGCTATGTGCCGGTCCAGTCTGGAATTGTTCCAAACTATGGGCCATATTCCGCTCAAGCTAATGTTTTCGCGAGGATATCATGCGGCTCACGCGCCAAACCAATTATGCGATGCGCATCCTGATGTATTGCGCCGCGAACACCGACAGGCTGAGCCGCATCCCCGAGATCGCCACGGCCTACTCGGTTTCGGAACTGTTCCTGTTCAAGATTCTGCAACCGCTCGTCGAGGCGGGCCTGGTGGAGACGGTGCGTGGCCGCAACGGCGGCGTGAGGCTCGGCCGCCCGGCCGAGCAGATCAGCCTTTTTGACGTCGTGCGCGTCACCGAAGAGAGCTTCGCGATGGCCGAATGCTTTGAGAACGACGCCGCCGAATGCCCGCTGGTCGACAGCTGCGCGCTGAATTCGGCGCTGCGCGAGGCGCTCAACGCCTTCTTCGCAGTGCTTTCCCGCTACACAATCGCCGACCTCGTCGCCGCGCGTCCGAGCATGCGCCACCTGCTCGGCATCGACCTCCTGGAACAGCGCGCTCCGGCGGCGTGAGCTAAGCCGCCGATTGCGGCAGCACGAACGGCACGCTCGCTGCGGGCAGCGCGCCTACCTTGAGGCGGCAGTCGAACACCTTCTCGATCAGCGCGTTATTGAGCACATCCTGCGGCGAACCGGCAGCGGCCAGCTGGCCGCGATGCAGCACGAAGATGCGATCGGCATACATGGCGGTCAGGTTGAGGTCGTGCAGGATCGCCACCACGCCGCCGCCACGCCGGGCGAAATCGCGCGCTATGTTCATGATGATGAGCTGATGCTTGACGTCGAGGCTGGAGACCGGCTCGTCGAGGAAGAGATAGCGCGGCCTGCCTTCCAGCACTGGCGCCCAGACCTGGCAGAGCACGCGGGCAAGCTGCACGCGCTGCTGCTCGCCGCCGGAAAGCTCCTGGTAGAAACGGCCGGCAAAGCCGTCGAGATCGACACGCGCCAGCGCCCGTTCCGGCAGGCGTGCATGCTCGCCCGGCAGCACGCCGGAACGGCCGCCGAGCAGGCCGAGACGAACGATCTCGCGCACCGTGAAGGGAAAGGACAGCGTGGTGGATTGCGGCAGCACAGCGCGAAGTGTCGCCGCCTCCACCGGTTYCATTGTGGACAGGTCACGGCCGTTCAAGGTGACCATGCCGGTATAAGCCAGTTCGCCGGTCAGCGCCCTGAGCAAAGTCGTCTTGCCCGAGCCGTTCGGCCCGACGATTGCCGAGATCTCGCCCGGCCGCGCCGCGAAATCGACATGCGACACGATGCGCTTGTTGCCGATCGCTACCGAGATGTCACGTGCTTCGATCATCGGCGGCTCACAGATCGACGATGCCGCGCTTGCGCAGCAGGATCCACAGGAAGAAGRGCGCGCCGGCGACCGCGGTGACGATGCCGATCGGTAATTCGGCCGGAGCGACGACGGTGCGGGCGACCGCGTCGGCGAGCAGAAGCAGCGAGGCGCCGAGCAAGGCCGAGGCCGGCAGAAGGTAGCGATTATCCGGGCCGATCGCGAGGCGCAGCAGATGCGGCACGACGATGCCGATGAAGCCGATGCCGCCGCTGACGGCGACGGACGCGCCGACCGCCGCCGAGACCCCGACAATGGCCGTGTACTTCAGCTGCTGCACCGGAATGCCGAGATGACCGGCGGTCGCTTCGCCGAGCGCCAGCGCGTTGAGCCCGTGCGGCAGGAAAGCCAACGTCGCCAGCGCCAGCACGATCACCGGCCCGACCGTGCCGATCTTCGGCCATGTCGCGCCGGCAAGCGAGCCGAGTTGCCAGAAGGTCAGGTCGCGCAATTGCCTGTCGTCGGCCATGAAGATGAGGATGCCGGTCACCGCCATGGCCAGAGCGGCGATCGCCAGGCCGGCAAGCAGCATGGTGGCAACCGAGGTCCTGCCGTGACGCGTGGCGACGGCATAGAGCAGGAAGGTGACCGCCAGGCCGCCAAGGAAGGCCGCCAGCGGCAGCGCGAGCGTGCCGAGGGCGAGCGTCACCGGCGCAAGCCAGGTCGCGCCGAGCACGATGATGGTTACGGCGCCGAGGCTCGATCCGGCGGAAACGCCGATAAGGCCGGGGTCGGCAAGCGGATTGCGGAACAGGCCCTGCATCACCGCACCGGAGACGGCAAGTGCCGCGCCGATCAGCACGCCGAGCAGCACGCGCGGCATGCGGATATCGTAGACGACCAGCCGGTCGCGAGCGGCAAGCGCCGTGTCGGCCGGCACGGCGCCGGTGAGCCAGTGGCGGATGGCGCGGATGGCGGACGCATCGGAGGCACCCGACGTCAGCGACAGGAATACCGACAGGGCAAGTGCGAGCGACAGAAGCAAGATGACGGTCCTGGCCCGTGCCGAGCGATCGCCATCGGCTGCCATCACCCTCCCCACCGCGCCGCCGATCGACTGATCCGCCATGGCACCCGGCTCAGTCCGTGACCTGGCTGCCGTACAGCGATACGGCGAGGTCGTGGATGGCTTCGGCCGTGCGCGGCCCGAAACCAAGCAGATAGCCGCCATCCATGCTGATCATCTTGCGCGCGGCGCCCGCCGGCGTCGAAGCGATCGATGGGTTGGCGAACAGCTCGTCTTCCGAGATCGGCGGCCCGCCATTCTTCATCGTCAGGATCACGTCCGGCCTGGCGGTGACGATCGCTTCGTCGGACATCTGCTTGTAGCCGGAGAAGCCTTCGACCGAATTGACCGCGCCGGCGAGCTTGATGATGCCGTCGCCCGCCGTGTCGCTGCCCGCGGCCAGGATCTTGCCGCCCTGCGTCGACAGAACGAACAGGATGCGCTTGCGCTCCTTGATCGAGGCCGTCTGCTTTTCCGCCGCCTTCAGCTTCGCATCCGTCTCGACGGCCAATTTCTCGGCCTTGGCGTCGACGCCGAGCGCCTTGCCGACGATGYGGATCTTTTCGAGGATGGCTTCTCGGCTGTAGTGCTCCGGCACCTCGATGAAGGGCACGCTCGATTTCTTCAGCACGTCTACCGCTTCCTTCGGGCCGCTGCCGTGCAGAGCGAGGATTCCGGTCGGATTGACCGACAGGAGACTCTCCGGCGACAGCGCGCGCATATAGCCGACGTCTGGCAGCTTCAGTGCGGCCTGCGGGAAAGAGCTGGTCGAATCGCGGGCGACGAGATGGCGCTCTTCGCCAAGCGCATAGACGATCTCGGTGATCGAGCCGCCGATCGAGGCGATCCGCGAGGTATCCGAGAAGACGGCCGCGGCTTCGTTGGCCACGGTAGGCGGGGTGGCGAAGGCAAGCAGAACGCCGAGCACCGGCGCAAGCGCCGGGCGGAAACGGAATGCAACACGCATCGGATCTTGCCTCATGCAGCGGTCGGGATGCGGGGCAGGTTCTCGGCCAGGAAGCGCCAGCCTTCCCGCTCGCCCTCGCCTTCGTGGCGCTTGCCGAAGAACTGGATGATCATGTTGCCCTTGGCGTCATAGGCTTCGAGCGAGGTCACATGCCCATCCTTGGYCGGCTTGCGCACCGCCCAGACTTCATGGATGTGATCGGTCCTGAGATGCAGGTGGAAGGTCCCGTCGAGCACATTGATCCACGGCCCCATCGGCTTGACCGACTTGATCGGACCGGAGTGGATCTGGATGCAGCCGCGGTTGCCGACGAAGCACATGATCGGCATCTCGCCTTCCGCCGCGTGGTGGAACATGGCGCTGAGGGCACCATTGTCGAGCAGCCAGGCATAGTCCCGGCCGACCATGCGCACCGCCTCGCGGCGGCTGAGCTTCAGCGTCTTCAGCATGCCGAAGAACTGATGCACGTCGGTCATCCGGCTCCAGCGGTCGCGCAGATCCTCGATGCTGGCGATTGATCCCCGGGCTTCCCCCTCATTGTCCGGCACGCTTGCGACGACCRCAACGGTGCGCTCCTGGTTCGACGATTCCAGTCTCGCGACCAGCTTCTGATAGGCGTAGAGGTTCGACGCGGGCCTCAGATGCACCTTGTGCACCGCCTCGCCGGCCGCATCGAAGAACTGCAGGCTGCGGCGGATCTCGTCGCCGTCGCGCTTTTCGAGGGCAAATCCATGCGCCCACACATTCGGGAAGATGCGCAGATCGATATTTTCGCCGAGCACCATGGCATTGTGGTTGCCGGTGACGACCTTGTCGTAGACGCCGATCTTTTCGTGCACGGCGCTTTCATTGCGGGTCAGCGCCATCACCTCGCCGACCGCTTCGAGGCCGATCAGCAGGTCGTTGACGCGCGGCTCAACGCGTACGGAGCCGAAGCCGCAATGCGCCGCAACCAGTTCCGCCTCCGAAATGCCGAGTTGGGCTGCAAGATCACGCTCGCGCAACTTCGGATTGGCTTCCCGCGCCCGCCGGATCTCGTCCGGCGACGGTTTTACGCGCTGGTCCATGTCGTCCACCTGTCTTTGCCGGCTCGTCTTCTCGCGCGCTGATCCTCTTACTTGTTGAGGATCAGCTTGCCCTGGCGGGTGATCTTCAGACGGTAGAGCGCGCCGTGATGCTCGATGCCGATCTCATGCTGGCCCTGGAACAGCGCGTTGCTGGAGAGCGTGCGCACCGCCATCGGCACGCGCTCGAAACGCGCGAGCATGTCGTCTGAACGGCGGACGCGATAGCGGAAATCGTTGGGATTGTACGTGTTCATGTCGGTCCCTTTCCTCTGCCGGCCACCCTGGCCCGGCTGTCTCGTAAAATGCCGATTCAATTCTTGACTATAATAGTCATGTTTACTAGTCAGTGCATTACCGGACTAAATGAGTCAACATTTAAGATGCCGGACGTGATCAAAAATGCGAGCGAGCCCCGCGCCAGCCAGCATCGAGCCTGAAATTGGAGTTGGGGCATGGGGCTGGTGACTTGGGGACGGACGGGCCTGGCGGACGAGGGCCCGGGCACCCGATCTTTGGCGAGCGGCTTCGCGATGYTGATTGCCGGGACAGCGGCAATCGCGCTCAGCGTGCCCACCGCAAAAGCTCAACAGGCACAGCCGGCAGCCGGCCAACCGGCCGATCAAAAGAAGCAGGCCGATGAGAAGGCCGCGGCCGAAGGCACCCTGCTCGACAAGATTCTGGTCATCAGCCGCACCGGGGAAACGGCGATCCAGTCGCTGGCCTCCGCCAGTCATGTCGATCAGGAACAGCTCGCCCGCCGCATGGCGACGACGCCGAACGAGATGCTGCTCGGTGTTCCCGGAGTTGTCGTGCAGGCCGACGCGCGGCGCGTCAGCTCCAGCATCAACATCCGCGGCCTGCAGGACTTCGGCCGCGTCGCGGTCATCGTCGACGGCGCCAGGCAGGATTTCCAACGTTCCGACCATGGCACGCAATCGACCTTCTACGCCGATCCCGAGCTCATCAAATCCATCGACGTCATCCGTGGCCCGGTCGCCAACACCTATGGCTCCGGTGCGATCGGCGGTGTCGTCTTCTTCGATACCAAGGACGCCGACGACTTCCTCAAGCCCGAGGAAAGCTGGACCGCCTCCGTCACCGGGCGCTACGAAAGCAACGGCAAGGGTTGGACCACCAGCGCCAGCGGCGCCTACCGCTTCAATCAGAACTGGGACGCGCTGGGCAACATCGTCTACCGCGACCACGGGAACTACAAGGCCGGCGGCGGCGACACCGTTGCCGGCACCGGTTTCGACGTGCTGAGCGGCCTGTTAAAGACCACCCTCCGCCCGAGCGAGAACAGCGAATTGAAGCTCGGCTGGGTCGGCTCCAGCGACGGATGGACGGAGACCAGCGGCGGCGTGCCCGCCAACGATGCCGACCTGAAGTCGAACACCTTCACCGCCCGCTACAACATCACCGACGACGCCAGGAGCTGGCTCGATCTTCACATCAACGCTTCCTACAACAAGACGCTTCTCGATCTGACGACGCTCGTTCCGCGGAAGCGGTTCGATCCGAGCACCGGTCTTCCTGTGGTGCTGCCGGCCGGCTCGCTGTCGACCTTCGATGTCGGGACGAGCGGCATCGACATCTGGAACAYGTCGCGCTTCGAGAACGACGGTATCGCGCATGAGCTGACCTATGGCGGCGACTGGGTCGGCGACGATGTCGAGACGGGCGGCACGGCCGGCGGCGACAGCTTCTACACGCCGTCCGGCAAGCGCAACGTCTCCGGCGCCTACATCCAGGACAAGCTGACCTGGGCATGGCTCGAGGTCATCACCGGCCTGCGCTACGACCACTACAGCCTGAAGGACTCCGAGCACGAGACATCGGGTGACCGGCTGTCGCCGCGCGTCACCGTCGGCGTCTCACCCTTCGAAAGCGCAGCTCTCGCGGGCCTGCAGTTCTACGGCACCTATGCGGAAGGCTACCGCTCGCCCTCGCTGACGGAGACGCTCATCAGCGGCAACCATCCAGCGGGTGTAACTTTTCCGTTCCTGCCGAACCCCAATCTCAAGCCTGAAACCGGCAAGACCATCGAATTCGGCGTCAACTACAAGCAGAACGACATTCTCGAAGCCGGCGACGCGCTGCGGCTCAAGGCCGCCTACTTCAACAACAATGTCGAAGACTATATCGACGGCGTGACGCTTTCGGCATTCGACCCGACCAGCGGCTGCCCATTCGGTCCGGGCATCCCGATCTGCTTCCAGTACCAGAACTTCGCCAAGGCGAAGATCAACGGCTTCGAACTGGAAAGCGTCTACGACGCCGGCTGGGGCTTTGCGAGCCTCTCTGCCTCCATCATCAACGGTCACACTATCTCGTATGAAGGCGAGCGGGCCGACCTTGCCACCATCCCTTCCTCGCAGGTGACGGCGCAGCTCGGCTTGCGCTTCCTCGAAGACAAGCTGACCGTCGGCGGCGAGGTGCAGTACAACGGCAAGCCGAAGGGCAACCCGGTGGCCAAGGACTATACGCTGGTCAATGCTTTTGCCAGCTATCAGACGACGGACAATCTCAAGGTCGACTTCCGCGCCGACAACCTGTTCGACGTCAAATACACCAATCCGCTCAACGGAAGCACGACCGCCGTCCTCTACGAACCCGGCATCACGCTGAAGCTTGCGGCAACGATGCGCTTCGGAGGCTGACCGCAATGCCACGTTCAACGACATCGCTTCGTCTGTTGACTTCGGTCCTGGCGATGTCGCTTGGCCCGGCGCCGGCGTGGGGTCTTCGGGGTCTGAACAACCGATGGGGATAGAGCCGGCACTCGCGCGAAACGCTGCTGTCTTGCCTCGGGCCGGCATCGGCTTTCCGCCGTTTGCGGCAAGCGATCTTGATTTGACAATTTGCGACTGGTCGCGGCAGCTTGCGGCCCGCGCCATGCAGGACATCAGCAAAATATCCGACCCCAGCGGCGAGTTGACGGCGGCTCCCGGCGAGCCGCTGGCCGGTGCCCGGCCGCCGGAAAGGAACCTGAGTTGGATCGCGACGATAGGCGCGTCCAGCACCCTGCATGCGGCGCTGGCGGCGGCCTTGGTGGTTGCGCCGACGGCAACCCTCAACTTTCAGGCCGCTATGCAGGCGGAGGGCGCCGATCAATCGGGCGCTAACGTCGTCGGCAGCGCGTCGGATGGACAAATGCCGGGCGCAATCAATGTCGCACTGGTGCCAGCCCCGAAACCGCCAGCGGTCAGACCGGTGCCGACTCCAGCGCCCCAGGCGCAGCGAACGCCGGCAGCGCCCGTGGCTGTGAAGGAACCCGTCGAAAAGCCGGACCCAGCACCGGACATATTGGTCGCCGGAACGCCGCGAGATGATCTGCACAGTGCGGCGCAGGCGGTTGAGCCGCCGATGGGTCCCGCGATCCAGGATGAAAGCACCGAGCCTGAGCTGGCTTTCGCCGGGGAGCCGCCCGTTCCGACCCCGAGGCCGAGCACCGCGGACGGTTCGGGCGCTGCCAGCAAGGCAGCCGACGCGCCCGGCACGGCGAACGGGGAAGAGATCAAGGCGTCGATCGCCAGCAAGGGCAAGACCAAGACAGCGAACGGCGAAGCGGCGAGATCGCGCTACAGTGGCGAGGTCGCCAGCAAGCTGGCGAAGGCCAATCGTCTCGTTTCGAAATCGGCGCAGGCCAAGGCTCTCAACAATGCCACCGTGACCTTTGTGGTGCTGGCGAATGGCAGCGTCACGGATCTGCAACTCGCCAAGAGTTCGGGCTCTCCCGAACTCGATCAGTTCGCGTTGAACCTGGTGCGCCAGCAGTCGCCCTTCCCTCCCATCCCGCCGGAGATCGGAATTTCCAGCTGGCGGTTCCGGGCTCCGATCGGACCGTACTGACTGCCCTACAAATCAACCAACAGAATTGCCAAGGATTAGCCAATGTACATCGCCATGAACCGCTTCAAGGTCCAGAACGGCTCGGAAGAGGCCTTCGAGGACGTCTGGAGGAACCGCGACTCCAGCCTCTCCGACATGAAGGGCTTCAAGGAATTCCACCTGCTGCGCGGCCCGGTGAACGAGACCGAGGGCTATACGCTTTTTGCCTCGCACACAGTCTGGGCGAGCCAGGAGGACTTTGTCGCCTGGAYGAAGTCGGAGAATTTCCGCGCTGCGCACCGCAACGCCGGCACCTCGAAGGTGCACTATCTCGGCCATCCCCAATTCGAGGGCTTTTCGGTCGTCGAAGGCGCCTGACCGCCGCTGTCGGTCAATCTCCGTTGGCGGCCAGGGTGTGTTGAGATTCAGGTCAGGCCGAGTCGAAAATGGCGGCTTCCGAGAACCGGAGCGGAGCGTACTTAAAGTACGTGAGCACCGGAAGCGCAGGAAGCCGCCATTTGCAGACCGGCATCACCTGAATATCAATACGCCCTAAGCAGCCGCCAACAGGCTGGCATTGCCGCCGGCCGCCGTAGTGTCGACGCAGACCGCGCGCTCATGCGCGTAGGCCGCCGGGTTGAGCACTTCGCTGACCAGCGGCACGATCGGCCCGGCGCGCTCGGCAATCACCTTGCGCACGATGCGCGCTGCTTCCGGCGTGCCGGAGAAGGCCACCACATCGACGCGCAGCGAACGCGCCTCGACCGGGTCCGGCCGGCCGTCGATCGCCGCCAGCGGCAGACCCTTGCCGGTCAGCGCCGACAGCGCCGCAGGGGCGCCGGGCGCCACGGCCAGCACCGCATTGCCGGCGGCTAAAGCCTGGATCGTCTGCGCAAGCAGCGTGTCGGCATCCGGTCCGAGGCAGAGCACCCGGCCGCGCGGCGCCAGCGACAGCGTGTTGGCCTCGCCCGTCGGCCCGGGCAGGTCGACCTGGCCGAAATCCAGACTCGCCGCTGCGGCAATGGCCGCCGCCCCCTTGCCGCGCAGATGTTTCCTCAGCATCGCCACGCGGTCCGCCCGCGTCGACCAGCCGCCAAGCATCGGATCCGGCAGATTGTCGGCAAGCTCCGTGGCGGTGACCTTGTGGCCTGCACCAAGCTCGGTGCCGGCCTCCGGCCCCTTGCGGAAGCGCCGCAGATAATGCGGCCCGCCGGCCTTGGGGCCGGTGCCCGACAGCCCCTCGCCGCCGAAGGGCTGCGAGCCGACAACGGCGCCGATCTGGTTGCGATTGACATAGATGTTGCCCGCATGGATGCCGTCGACGAAATGCTGGACGCGGCCCTCGATGCGTGTGTGCAGCCCGAAGGTCAGGCCGTAGCCCTTGCGGTTGATGGCAGCGATCACCGCGTCGACCTCGTCGGCATCGAAGCTGGCGACATGCAGCACCGGGCCGAACACCTCGCGCTCCATCTCCTCTATGCCYTTGACGCGGAAGACATGCGGCGCGACGAAGCGGCCGGTAGCCGGCGCTTCCAGCTTGGCGATCAGCCGGCCTTCCAGCCCCTTCTTCTTGCAATAGTCGCTGATCGAGGCTTGCGCCTCGTCGTCGATGACCGGGCCGACATCGGTCGAGATCGCCCATGGATTGCCGACGGTGAGCGCTTCCATCGCCCCCTTCAGCATTTCCAGCATCTTCTTTTCGACATCCTTCTGGACATAGAGCACCCGCAGCGCCGAGCAGCGCTGTCCGGCGCTCTGGAAAGCGGAGGCGAGGATGTCGCGCACTGCCTGCTCGGGCAGCGCGGTGGAATCAACGATCATGGCGTTGAGCCCGCCGGTTTCCGCGATCAGCATGGCGTCGTGCGCGGCAGTCTCGGCGAGTTGCTTTTCGATCAGCTTGGCAACGTCGGTCGAGCCGGTGAAGCAGACGCCCGCAATCCGCGGATCGGCGGTAAGCGGCGCGCCGACCGAGGGCCCGTCGCCCGGCAGAAGCTGGACGACATCTTCCGGCACGCCGGCCTCGCGCAGCATCTCGACGGCGCGGAAGGCGATCAGCGGCGTCTGCTCGGCCGGCTTGGCGATCACCGAATTGCCGGTGACGAGCGCCGCCGCGATCTGGCCGGTGAAGATGGCCAAAGGGAAATTCCAAGGCGAGATGCAGACGATCGCGCCCCGCGCCTCAGTGCCTGCTTCGACATTCGCCGCCTCGGCCGCGTAGTAGCGCAGGAAGTCGACGGCCTCGCGCACCTCGGCGACGCCGTCTGCCAGCGATTTGCCGGCCTCGCGGGTGGCCAATGCGAAGAACTCGGCGGCGTTGGCCTCGTAGAGATCGGCGGCGCGGTTGAGGATCGCTGCGCGCTCGGCAACCGGACGCTTTGCCCAGGCCGGCTGCGCCTCGACGGCGATGCGGACGGCGGTCGCCACCTGCTTGGCCGCTGCCTCATGCACGGTGCCGACGACTTCGTCAGGGTTGGCCGGATTGACGATCTGGCGCTGCGGGCCGTAGCCGGCCGCGCGCGTGATCGGCTTGGCATGCCAGCGGTCCGCTCCGGCAAATTCTCCCCTTGCCCTGTCGATGGCCGCAAGCGTCACCGGATCGCTGATGTCGAATCCCTTCGAATTGCGCCGGTTGGCCCCGAAGATCGCGGCCGGGCGGGCGATCGCGGGATTGGCGGCGGGACCTTGTCCTTCCACCGCCTCAAGCGGATCGCGCGCGATCTCCTCGGGCTGGACCTCCTCGTCGGTCAGTTGGTGGACGAAGGAGGAATTGGCGCCGTTCTCCAGGAGCCGCCGCACCAGATAGGCGAGAAGGTCGGAGTGCGCGCCAACCGGCGCGTAGATGCGGCAGCGCGTGCCTTCGGCCTTGCGCACCGCCTCGTGCAGGGATTCACCCATGCCGTGCAGGCGCTGGAACTCGAAGGAATCGCGATCCTTCGCCATCGATAGAATGGCGGCCACGGTATGCGCGTTATGGGTGGCGAACTGCGGATAGATGCGATCGGTCATCGACAGCAGCTTTCGCGCGCAGGCGAGATACGAGACGTCGGTGTTGACCTTGCGGGTGAAGACCGGATAGCCGGCGAGCCCCAGCGTCTGCGCCCTCTTGATCTCTGTGTCCCAATAAGCGCCCTTCACCAGCCGCACCATGATTCTGCGCTCGTATTTCCCGGCAAGCGCATAGAGCCAGTCGATGACGAAGGCCGCGCGCGGGCCGTAGGCCTGGACCACCACGCCAAACCCTTCCCAGCCGGCGAGTTCCGGTTCGGCAAGCACGCGTTCGATGACGTCGAGCGACAGATCGAGGCGATCGGCCTCCTCGGCATCGATGTTGAGGCCCATGCGCGAATGGCGAGCCGCAAGGGCCAGCGACAACAGTCGCTCGGCCATGACCGGCAGCATCTTCTCCTTCTGCGCCACCTCGTAGCGCGGATGCAGCGCGGAGAGCTTGACCGAGATGCCGTGATTGTAACGAATGTCGGGGCCGTTCGAGCCGGCGTCCAGCGAGGAAATCGCGTCCGCATAGGCCCTGTGATAGCGCAGCGCATCAGCTTCCGTTCTGGCCGCCTCGCCCAGCATGTCGAAGGAATAGAGATAGCCCTTTTGCGTCATCTGCCTGCCGCGCCTGACGGCCTCGGCGATGGTGCGGCCGAGCACGAACTGCTCGCCCATTTCGCGCATCGCCGCTGCCACCGCCCTGCGGATGACCGGCTCGCCCAGCCTGCGCACCATGGCGCGCAGCGTGYCTTCGATCCCGCCCTCGCCTTCGTCGAGCACGCGGCCCGTCAGCATCAGCGCCCAGGTCGAGGCGTTGACGAAAATGGAACTCGAGCTGCCGGAATGCGCCGACCAGTCATGCGGCGCGATCTTGTCGGCGATCAGGTCGTCCATCGTCTCGGTGTCGGGCACGCGCAGCAGTGCCTCGGCCAGGCACATCAGCGCCACACCTTCCTTGGTCGACAAGCCGTAGGCCGAGAGGAACGCCTCCATCAGCCTCGGATCGGTCGAGCCGCGCACCGCCCTCACCAGATCGGCGGCGCGGGCCGAGATCGCCTTGCGCTCTTCAGCCGAAAGACCGGCTGCCGCGGACAATCGCTTTACGGCCTCGTCTTCGTCGGGCAGGTAGTTGGCGCGGATCTGCTGGCGGATGGCTTCGAGCGGCATGTCGGATCCATGAAAGCAAGCGTTAGGGAACGGTCTGGCGGCCACCGGACCGATCGGCGCAAGCTAGCACAGCTACGAATTCTCGATCGGTCCAAAGAGATCGACTAGATAGTCCTTTTGAACTATCATTTAGGACATATTTCCATCATTTTGACCGCTAGATCGATGACTGTAGACCAATTGGACCGCATCGACCGTAATATCCTCTCCGCTCTGGGGCGCGACGGCAGGCTTTCCATGTCCGAGCTGGCGGCTAAGGTCGGCCTGTCGAAGACGCCGGTGCAGGCGCGCGTGAAGCGCCTGGAGAAGGACGGCTATATAAGGGGCTACCGAGCAATCATCGACCGCGAGCGCATGGGCGAAGGCCATGTTGCCTTCGTCCAGGTGAAGCTCTCGGATACGCGCTCGGCAGCACTCGATGCCTTCAACCGCGCTGTGCAGGCGGTGCCGGAGGTCGAGCAATGCCACATGATGGCGTCGAGCTTCGACTATCTGCTGAAGGTCCGCACCACCGACATCGCTGCCTACCGCCGCGTGCTGGGCGAGCGCATCTCTGCCCTCCCCCATGTCGCGCAGACCTCGACCTTCGTGGCGATGGAGACGGTGAAAGACCGCTAGCTAATCCGAAAGCGTTTTCAGGAACGCCACCAGCGCTGCCCGCTCGCGGTCCGAAAGGTTTAGCGGATGGACTTCCGAAACGCCYTCGGCGCTTGGCGGCGCCTTCGAATAATGCGCGACCACCTCGTCGAGCGAGGAAAACTGCCCGGCATGCATATAGGGCGGACGGGTGGCCACCCCTCTTAGGGACGGTGTCTTGTAAGCGCGCACCAGCTGCTGCCCGTCCTTCACCATGAAGCGCAGCTCGCGGCAGGTGCTGGCATCGCCGTCGCGGAACTTGCCGAAGCAGTTGAACGGATCGGCCTGGACTTGTGCCACCGCGTCGACCCGCCCGCGATCCGGCGGCAGATCCTTGGCCGGCGGCACGCCGGTGTTGTGGAAAGAATTGTCGGTGAAACGCGGACCGTTGTGGCAGGTGACGCAATTGGCTTTGCCGATGAACAGTTTTAGCCCGAGAATCTCTTCCGGCGTGAAGGCCGCGTCGCCATGCGGTTTCGTGCCGGTCGCGAGGTCGATGGCGAAGCGGTCGAAGCGCGTCTGCTGCGGCTCGATCGATCGCTCGAAGGCGGCGATCGCCTTGCCGATATTGGCAAAGACGCGGTTGACGTCGTCGGCCTTCCCGGCGGGCATGGCGTTCCACGCCGCCCTTTCGGCGTCGCTGCCGAGCGGGCTGGCATTGGCCGGTACCCCGGAAAGATCGGGCAGCGGGCCGAAGATGCGTTCATAGCGCTCGCCGAACCGCTTCTTGATGTAATGCGCGAAGGCAGCGCGGTTGCCGGCATGCTCCAGCGGACTTTCGAGCGGTGTCAACGCCTGCGCCCACAGGCTGTCGCGCCTTCCGTCCCAAAAGAACCACGGATCGCGCGCCACGCCGGCGAGCGGCATGGTGCGCCGATTGGTGCGGCCGACGCCGACGCCTTGCGGCCGGTCATCCTGGAATTGACGATCGATCTTGTGACAGGTCGAGCACGATACTGTGCCGTCACGGCTCATGCCGAGGTCGAAGAACAGGGTAGAACCGAGGGCGGCAGCTGCCGGCACATCGGCGTACTGATTGGTCGTGTCCGGCTTCAGCGCCGGCAGCGTGTTCAGCGCCAACGAGGCGATGGTCTTCTTCTCGGCGTCGCTGAACTCCGGCTTGCCGCAACCGCCAAGCAAAGCGAGCGCTGCCAAGGCGAGCAGGCTTGCGACACTGGCGAAGCGCCTCATCGGCCGCTCACAACACGATGTTGAAGACGACGGAATCGGAGCCGGCCGCTGCCGAGATGGCAAAGCGCAGTTGCCACCAGCCGCTCATGGTGAATTTCACGCCGTCGATGCGATAACGCCCCTCGCCGAGATAATCGGTCGCCTGCGGACTGGTCGGCAGGCCGTGATTGTGCTGCGGCATGCCGCCGGAAACTGTGATCGCGGCGCCTTCCACCGCCGCGCCGCCGGCGGTCTTCAGCGTCAGCAACCACGATTGCAGTTCGCCTTGCCGGATCACCCCGCGCTCCGGCTCGAAGCTCGCCACGAACAGACCGTTGGCCGTCTTCTTTGAGCGGGAGGTATCGGGGCYCGACGCTGAATGCGGCATCGTCAGGTAGACGACTGCCAGGATGCCGACCAGCAAGGCAGCCAGACCGAGACCCACAAGGACGTAACGCCATATCGATGCCAAACCCGTTCCTCTTCGGCTGATAACGTCACGGGCTGCGTGCAGCATCCCGTCCCGCCTGTGGGAAATCGCTTCTGGCTCAAAAATCGGCCTGCGCCAAGCATGGCGCTGCCGATTGCAAAAAGCTACAGCAACAAAGCCTTAGGAGGATAAGTCGTATGGAAGCCAACGGTGTCGCGTCGATCGGCGAATGCATGCTCGAGCTGTCGGGCCAGGCAGGGCCGAACTGGCGCATGGGCTTTGCCGGCGACACGTTCAACACGCTATGGGCGCTGCATGCGCTGAGCCCCGGCCGGCCGGCAACCTATGTCTCGGCTTTCGGCGACGATCCCTTCTCCCGCGACCAGATCGACTTCTTCGCCCACAACGGCATTGGCATCGGCTACAGCCCGGTCATTACCGGCGCAAGACCCGGCCTTTACGCCATCACGCTCACCGGAGCCGAGCGCGCCTTCACCTACTGGCGCAGCGACGCGGCGGCACGCCAGCTCGCCTCCGATCCGGCCGCGCTGGCGAAAAGCCTTGAAAACCAGGCACTTGTCTATTTCTCCGGGATCACTCTGGCAATTCTGGGCGACGCCGCGCGCAAAACCTTGCTTGCAGCGGTCGCAACAGCCCGTCGGGCAGGCTCGCTTGTCGCCTTCGATCCCAACTATCGTCCCCGGCTCTGGGACAACCGCGAAGCGGYGCGGGAAGCGATCCTTAACGCGCTTGCCGTCACCGACATTGCGTTACCCACCTTCCCGGATGAGCAGATGCTGTTTGCAGACGAGACGCCGCGGGCGACCGCGGAACGGCTTGGGAAGCTGGWCGGCGAGGTTGTCGTCAAGAATGGCGAGCAGCCGGCGCTGCTTGCCGAGAGCGGAGCGTTGCAGACCATTGCGGCGGTAGCAGTGTCGTCGCCGGTCGACACCACTGGCGCCGGCGATTCCTTCAACGGCGGCTATCTCGCCGCCCGGCTTGCCGGGCATGCGCCCGTCGACGCGGTTCGGCGCGCACACCGCGTCGCCGCCGCCGTCGTTCAGGTTCGTGGGGCGCTGGCGCCATTCGAGACGCTGAGGGCAGCGTACGACGGCTAAGCCCCCCAATTGGTCAGACCGGCCTCACCGAGGCCTCATGCACCTCAAGGCAGGCGGAATCGATATTCTGTCACTTGATGATAGATCTGGCCCGGCCACAGCGTGGCCTGTGGGAAATAGGGCCGGTTCGGCGCGTCGGGCCAGGCTTGCGCTTCAAGGCAGAAGCCAGAGAACGCCTTGTAGCGGCGGCCGTCCAGCCCCGGCGACGAGGGCGCGACATGCTGGCCGATATAAAGCTGCACGCCGGGCTCGGTGGTCCAGACTTCCATTTCAACGCCGGAACTGGCCCCTTGCACCCAGGCCGCCTGGTGGAGCGGCCCGCGGCTAGAGGCCAGGCAGAAATTCAGGTCGTAGGGAAGCTGCTCCCCTTCCGTTTCCATGCGCAGCGGCCGCGCGTGACGGAAATCAAAGGGTGTGCCGTCGACCGGCTTGACCGCGCCGGTCGGGATCATCTCGCCGTCGACCGGGGTGTAGGCGCCGGCATTGAGCATCAGCCGGTGATCGAGGATATCGCCATCCCCGCCATCGTCGAGATTGAAGTAGGAGTGCTGCGCCAGGTTGCAGAGCGTCGGCTCCTCGCAGGTGGCGGTCAGTTCCATGCTGAGCGTGCCGGGGATCTTCAGCCGGTAGGTGCAGGTGACGTCCAGCGCCCCGGGAAAACCCATCGTGCCGTCCGGATCGTGCAGTGTCAGCGTCACGAAATCGCGGCCGTGCAGCGAGACCGCCCACGGCCGGTGGAAATATCCCTCCGAGCCGCCATGCAGCGTGTGCTTGCCGAGAAAATTGCGCTCCGTCTGGTAGCGTTTGCCGGCGATGGTGAAGCGGCCGTCGCGAATGCGATTGGCGAAGCGGCCGACGACGGCGCCGAAATAGGCGCGGTCGGTCTCATAGGGCTCGAAGCGATCGTAGCCCAGTACCAGCGGTGCGTCATGGCCGGTGAGCCGCAGATCCTGAATGACCGCGCCAAGCCCGATGATGTTGGCTGTGAGACCGCCACCGCGGATGGTGAAGCGGCGTACGGCCTCGCCAGCCTGAGTCGTGCCGAAGACCTCGCCGTCCTTCATCGCTTTGCCCGAATATCAGTTCTCGATCCATGGATTATGCCGGCCGCCCGTGATCCGGCAAGGGCAGGCTACGCGCCTGCCCTGCTCCATGGATGGTCCTCAGAGGCCGAGGCCGCCAATGCAGGCATATTTGGTGTCGAGATAATCCTCGATGCCCTGATGGCCGCCTTCCCGGCCAAGACCGGATTCCTTGACGCCGCCGAACGGCGCCTCGGGCGTGGTGATCAGACCTTCGTTGATGCCGACCATGCCGTATTTCAACCCTTCCATGACCCGGAARGCCCGGCCGAGATTGCCGGTGTAGAAATAGGCGGCGAGGCCGAACTCGGTGTCGTTGGCGAGCGCGATCGCCTCTTCCTCGGTTTCGAACTTGAACACGGGCGCGACCGGCCCGAAGATTTCTTCCTTCATGAACCGCATCTTCGGGGTGGCATCCGCAATCACCGTCGGCTGGAAGAACGAGCCGCCGAGCGCATGGCGCTTGCCGCCGGCGACGACCTTGCCGCCCTTGGAGGTCGCATCGGCGATCAGTTCCTCGACCTTCTCGACCGCCTTCTCGTCGATCAGCGGTCCCTGCTGCACGCCTTCCTCCAGGCCGGAGCCGACCTTCAGGTTGTTGCTTGCCGCTACCAGCTTCTCGACGAACTTGTCATAGATGCCCGCCTGCACGAGGAAGCGATTTGTGCAGACGCAGGTCTGGCCGGAATTGCGATATTTGGCGGTGATGGCGCCGGTGACGGCGCGATCGACGTCGGCATCGTCGAAAACCAGGAACGGCGCATTGCCGCCGAGTTCCATCGACACTTTCTTGACCGTCGAAGCCGACTTCTGGATCAGGATCTTGCCGACCTCGGTCGAGCCGGTGAAGGTGATCTTCTTGACCAGCGGATTGGTGCAGAGTTCGTCGCCGATCTCGCCGGCCGAGCCGGTCAGGATGTTGATGACGCCCTTGGGGAAGCCGACCTCCTCGGCAAGCGCGCCCCAGGCGAGGCCCGAATACGGCGTCTGCGATGCCGGCTTGACCACCGCGGTGCAGCCCGCGGCGAGCGCCGGGCCGATCTTGCGGGCAAGCATCGAGGACGGGAAATTCCAGGGCGTGATGGCGGCTATGACGCCGACCGGTTCCTTGGTCACCAGGATGCGGCGGTCGCCCCAGGGCGACGGCACGATGTCGCCATAGACGCGGCGGCCTTCCTCGGCAAACCACAGAATGTAGCTCGCGGCCGAGCCGATCTCGCCCTTGGACTCGAACAGCGACTTGCCCTGCTCGATGGTCAGCAGTTCGGCGAGCGCGTCCTGATTGTCCATCATCGCGTCGTGCAGCTTGCGCAAAAGCTTCGAACGCTCGAGCGCGGTGGTCTTGCGCCAGCTCTTGAAGGCTTCCTCGGCGGCCTCGATGGCGCGGCGGGTTTCCGCCTTGCCGGCCTTCGGCACGGTGCCGATCTTGAGGCCGGTGGCGGGATTGTTGACGTCGATGGTCTGGCCGCTGTCGGCCTGCACCCATTCGCCGTTGATGAGATTGGCCTGGCGCATGAAATGGCTGGTCTTCTGAAGCATGGTCTAGCCTCCTTTCGGCGCGCGAATCGGCCGTTTTGGGGTATCTGGATGGGCGTACGCGTGGCCGCACGCTGGCTTGCTCTTACCTAGGGAAAGGCCTGCAAGCAATCACAAGATGGCATATAGGGGTTGGGCCAGCAAAAGCGAGCACCGGCAAGGGTATTGGCCTACCCAAAGACATGGACGACCACAGTCAGCCAGAAGGACGTGGTGAGCACCGCGCTTGCTGTGGCGATGGTCATCTGGTTCGACGCCAGCGCCTGGCCGGTGTTGAACTGGACCGCAATGAGGTAGGAATTGACGCCGGATGGCAGCGCCGCCACCGCCACGGCCACCTTCGCCGTCAGCGGCGGCAGTCCGAGCAGCCAGACCAGGAGAAGCACCAGCGCCGGCATCACGAAGAGTTTGAGCACGGAGAGCGCGAGCGCCGGCCGGACGTTGCCGGAAATGCCGAAGCGGCGCAGGCTGAGGCCCATGGCGAACAGCGCCACCGGCCCGGCAGTGCCAGCGAGCGCGTCGACCAGCCGCCCGATCAGCTCCGGCAGCGGCGCGCCGGTCATGCGCCAGGCGAGCCCCGCCAGGATGCCGATGATGAGCGGATTGACGAGCAGCCGCCTGAGAAAATTCCTGATGACGCGAAGCGGATGCACGGGCTTGCCGCCGCCGCGGCCGAACATCTCGAACAGTACGATCGAGGCCATCATCATGATCGGCAGGTGAACCGAGACCAGCAGCGACAGCACCTCGAATCCGTCGCGTCCGAAGATGCCCAGGATGAAAGGCGCGCCAAGCAGCACGACGTTGGAATACGCGGAAGACACGCCGCCGACGATGCCGGCGCGGGCGTCCCGGCCGAAAATGCGGGTCGTTACCAGATGGCCCGCGGCCCAGGTGATGGCGACCGCCGTGAAATAGGCACCCCACAGCGACCACGGTGCCACGCCGTGGAAATCGGACTTCACCATCGTCTGGAAGAGCAGCTGCGGCATCGCAACGTTGACGGCGAATTCGGATACCCCCTCCCCGCTCGCCGGCTTGAGATAGCCGGTGAAGCCGGCGAGATAGCCGAGCGCGACGAGGCTGAAGACGAAGAGGACGGTTTCGACAAGCGGGGACATTTTTCCCGTGATAGGCGAGCCCCGATCGCGGTGCAATCGGCCAGCCGGGCCGCCCTAGCGGCCTTCCATCCGTCCTCTGCTTGTTTTTCAGCCGGCTTTGCGGTCCCTATATGCCGATCATGGCCCCGGTCTCTCGGGCCGCCATAAGGACTCCTCATGCTGCGACTTGCCCTGGCGCTTTTCCTCATTGCCGTTCCAAGTCTGACCCACGCGACCGACGCGGGCTGGGCGCTGCTGCGCGACGGCGGCCATGTCGTCTTGCTTCGCCATGCCTTCGTCACCGGCAATACCGACCCGGCGAATTTCGACATCGATAGCTGCGCCACCCAGCTCAACCTGTCGGAGCGCGGCAAGCAGCAGGCGAGCCGCATCGGCGCACTCTTCGCGGCGCGCGCGGCGCCCATTGGGCGCGTGCTTTCCAGCCGCTACTGCCGTTGCCTCGACACGGCCCGCATCGCCTTCGAGGCCGAGCCGGAGCCGTTCGCACCGCTCGATCTGCTCAAGACCGATCCCGCCGAGAAGGCCGCCCAGATGGCGGCGGTGATGAAGGAGATCCGCGGCTATTCCGGTTCCGACAATCTGGTGCTGGTCACACATCTGGAAAACATCGAGGCGCTCACCGGCATCGCGCCGCGCGAGGGCGAAGCCGTGGTGGTAGCGCCGGAAGGTGACGGCCTCAGGGTGCTCGGCCGCGTTACCTTCTAAGACGCAGCATCCGGGCCAAGTGTTGCCAAAATACAACTTCCGAAAGAAGCCGCGAACCCGCCGCGACAATGCCGCTTGCGACAACCCGTCGCAGGGTCTATAGGCGCGCTCCCGGTCACGAAAACCGAAGCGAGCACAACGGTTGGAGCTTTCGTCTCCGCCCGCGCAGACGGCTTTGCCGCACTGTGTACGGCGCCGTTTCGGGGATTGGGATCGCGGATGTAGCTCAGAGGAAGAGCGCCGGATTTCGATCCGGAGGTCAGGGGTTCGAGTCCCTTCATCAGCACCACGGATAGCTCAGTTGGGTAGAGCATCAGACTCATAATCTGACGGCCGAAGGTTCGAATCCTTCTCCATTTGGCTGATAAGCCACGGCACCCTTTTACGGTGTTATCCAAAACGGTCCGGGGACCGGAATGCGACGACTTCACGGACGGCTGGGCTTCGGCCTCGCCGGACGGCGATGTTTTGCGCCATCGGCTCGCGGCCAGGCCCGCGGTGACGATCAAGGCGCGGCAATGCCGGCAAGCGAGCCTTCGGGCTCCGGCGCCCGCCTTGCCGCCCCGCGATCCGCTCCCGAAGGCCCGCCGCCTGGCGATGCCACCGGTCTCCGGATCATTCGTGCCGGGGATGTGAAACGAGAGAAACGAAAGGACGATCGACGCATGACGTGACCTCGCATGGGGCCATGCCCGACAGGAGCAAGACAATGAAGACCATTCTCGAAAAGGTTCTTGGACGCCAGCGCGTCCTCGTGAAGGAAAATGAGCGTGCTGTTGCCCTCTACAAGGGCGAGATCCAGGCTGTCCTGATGCCGGGCGAACATTGGCTCGCCGCCCGGCGCGGAAACCTGGAAGTCTCCAGGCACGACCTGAAGAACCCGGAATTCGTTTCGGCATACGAGAAGGCGTTGTTCGACAAGCTCCCGGAGGTGGCCGCGCGTCACTTCACGGTCGTTCGGACCGGGCGCACCGACATTGCGGTCATCGAGCGCGACGGCGCCCCCCACGCCGTTCTCATTCCGGACCGCAAGCTCGTGCTGTGGACGGATGCCGGCCCCTGGAAGGTGACGTCCGTCGACACGGCGGCCGATCTGGCTGTCGATCCGGCCTTGATGCGCCGGATCGGCCAGGCCCGGAAGACGGAACACATGTTCCTGCATCCGGTCGTAGATGGCCAGGTCGGGCTGCTGTTCGTGGACGGCGTCTACAGCCGCACGCTCGCCGCGGGCGTGYACGCCTTCTGGAATGTCGGGCGCATGGTCCAGGTGAAGGTCGTCGACCTCAAGCGCCAGTCGCTTGATGTCGCCGGGCAGGAAATGCTGACCAAGGATCGCGTGACGATCCGCGTCAACATCGCCGCCGAATACCGGGTCGTTGATCCGGTGATGGCGGTGAGCACGGTGAAGGACTTCGCAGAAGCCCTCTACCGCGCCCTGCAGTACGCCTTCCGCAAGACGCTTGGCGCGCTCACGCTCGACCAGATCCTCGACAGGAAGGTGACGGTCGACGAGGAGGCGGCGGCCAAGATGCGTGCGGACATGGCCGCTATCGGCCTCGAGGTCAGCGATATCGCGCTGAAGGATGTCATCCTGCCGGGCGATATGCGCGAGATCCTCAACCAGGTGGTTTCGGCCGAAAAGCAGGCCGAGGCCAACGTCATCCGCCGCCGCGAGGAGACGAACGCCACGCGTTCGCTGCTCAACACGGCCAGGGTGATGGCCGAGAACCCGGTGATGCTGCGGCTGAAGGAACTCGAGGCTCTCGAGGCCATTGCCGGCAAGGTCGAGCGCCTGACCGTTCACAACGGGACGGGCGGGCTGCTGAACGACTTGGTCAAGCTCCGCGAGAGCTGATGCATGTCGCCCAAAAGTGGTTCCGGTTTTGGGATAACGACATCCATCGAAACAAGACTGACGCCGTGTCAAATGGGAGGGGCCGCCGGTTGACCGGCGGCCCTTCTTGCGTTTCGAAAGCCGCCATCCCATCTGCGCCGGGCGCATTCGGCCTTTTCCTGCCCGGAAAAACCGATTAGACAGCGCCCAAACAAGATGCGGACAGATTCCGCCCGCAACCGAAGGAAAAGCCCTTGTCCACGACGTTCGAGAAAGTCGCCAAGATCATTGCAGACACCAGCGAGATCGATATCGACACCATCACGCCTGAAAGCCACACCATCGACGATCTCGGTATCGACAGCCTCGATTTCCTCGACATCGTCTTTGCCATCGACAAGGAATTCGGCATCAAGGTGCCGCTCGAGAAGTGGACGCAGGAGGTCAACGACGGCAAGGCCTCGACCGACGACTACTTCGTCATGAAGAACCTCTGCGCCAAGATCGACGCGCTGGTCGCGGCCAAGGCCGCCTGATGTCGGCTGAACGCGCGAGCTTGACGCGCTCGGCGCAYGATCCCGAAAATCGGCATCGATTTTCGGACAGGACCATGCGCAAGATTAACAAGCAGCCTGACCCGCAAAGCCGTCCATGAGCAGCCCGCACGACGTCGTCATCACCGGCATCGGCCTTGTCTCCTCGCTGGGAGAAGGGCCGGACGCGCACTGGCAGAAGCTGAGCCGGCCGGGCGCTGAGCCGGTGCTCGATGCGATGCGCTTCGCGCCCTACACCATTYACCCCCTGCCCGAGATCGACTGGAACCTGCAGATCGCCAAGCGCGGCGACCAGCGCCAGATGGAAACCTGGCAGCGGCTCGGCACCTATGCCGCGGGCCTGGCGCTGGATGACGCGGGCATAAAGGGCAATGACGAGCTCTGCACGACCATGGACATGGTGGTGGCGGCCGGCGGCGGCGAACGCGACGAGGCCGTCGATGCCGCGATCCTCGCCGCTTCCGAAAGCCGCAACGACCGCGACGTGCTGCTCAACGAGAAGCTGACCACGGAATTGCGGCCGACGCTGTTCCTCGCCCAGCTCTCCAATCTGCTCGCYGGCAACATCTCGATCGTCCACAAGGTGACCGGCTCATCCCGCACCTTCATGGGCGAGGAAGGCGCCGGTGTTTCCGCCGTCGAGACGGCAGCCGCCCGCATCCGCTCGGGACAGTCGACCCACGTCCTGGTCGGCGGCGCCTTCCAGACAGAACATTCAGACATGCTGCTCGGCTATGAACTGGCCGGCTATCTGCATCGCGGCCCCTGGAGGCCGGTCTGGCAGCGGCAGGGCGCCGAAGGCGGCGGCGTGGTAACGGGCTCCGGCGGCGCTTTCCTGGTATTGGAGCAGCGCGAGCACGCCAAAAGCCGAGGGCGCAAGATCTACGCCGAGCTCGGACCGGTCGTTTCCGGCCGCGCGCGGCGCCGGCGCGGCGAGTTGAATGCCGAGATCACGACGCTGCTGAAGCAGGCAGGATTGCCGAATGGCGAGTTGCTGACCATTTCCGCTGCCTCAGGCGCGCACGCCGCCACGGCGGCCGAGAAGGAAGTGCTCGACGCCAATCCGGCGCTTGCCGTGCGCGCCTTCTCCACCTTCACCGGACACATGAAGGAAGCGCAGTTCCCCTTCGCCGTGGCGCTTGCCGCACTCGCCGTCGACCGCAAGGCCGGCTATCCGGCCTTCGATGCAACAGTGGAGCGGCAGTTCGAGGGCACTCCCACAACCGTCCTTGCAACAGCCATCGGCTATCACCAATTCGAGGGTCTTGGGCTGATCAAGGCCGCTTAGATTTRTTTTACGCAATTCCGGAACGGAAACCGTAACGCGCTTTTCCTGGAATTGCTCTGGACCGAGGCAGACAAAGCATGGCCAATTTCCGCGACCATATGGGCAGGCCGATCGTCGCCGTGACCGGCATCGGCGTGGTGACCTCCCTCGGCGTCGGCAAGAATGACAATTGGGCGGCGCTGACATCGGGCAAGTCCGGTATCCATCCGATCACCCGCTTTCCAGTCGATCACCTCAACACCCGCATCTCCGGCATGGTCGACTTCCTGCCGTCGAGCTCCAAGGGTGCGAGCCCCCTCACCTATGAGCTGGCCGAAACGGCCGCCCAGGAGGCGGTGTCGGAAGCAGGGCTCGACTCCGGCGATTTCGGCGGACCGCTGTTTCTTGCCTCTCCCCCGGTCGAGCTTGACTGGACCGACCGCTTCTCGCTCTACAATTCCGACAAGAAGGAAAGCGGTTCCGAAAGGCTGCTGCGGGTTGCGCGCGGGCTGAAGGAGCTCGATGTTTTCGAGACGACGCAATTCGGCTCGATCGCCGACCGCCTGGCCGACCGCTTCGGCACCCGTGGCCTGCCGATCACCTTATCCACCGCCTGCGCTTCCGGCGCCACCGCCATCCAGCTCGGCGTCGAGGCGATCCGCCGCGGCGAGTGCGACAAGGCGCTGTCGATCGGCGCCGATGGTTCCGCCACCGCGGAGGCGTTGATCCGCTTCTCGCTCCTTTCGGCGCTCTCTACCCACAACGACATTCCCGAAAAGGCCTCAAAACCCTTCTCCAAGGATCGCGACGGCTTCGTGCTGGCCGAAGGTTCCGGCGCCCTGGTGCTGGAATCGCTTGAAGCGGCTCTTGCCCGCGGCGCGACGATCCTCGGCATCATGCGCGGCTGCGGCGAGCRCGCCGACGACTTCCATCGTACCCGCTCCAAGCCGGACGGATCGCCGGCGATCGCGGCGGTACGCGCCGCCCTTGCCGATGCCGGCTTGAGCGAGGACGAGATCGACTACGTCAATGCGCACGGCACCTCGACGCCGGAAAACGACAAGATGGAGCATCTGTCGCTGTCGACCGTGTTCGGCGAGCGGATCGGCTCGCTGCCGATCTCGTCGAACAAGTCGATGATCGGCCACACGCTGTCGGCCGCCGGCGCGGTCGAGGCCGCGTTCTCGCTGATGACCATGCGCGAAAGCGTTATCCCGCCGACCATCAACTACGACAATCCCGATCCTGCGATCGTGCTCGACGTCGTGCCAAACACGAAGCGCAACGCCCAAGTTGGCACGGTTCTGTCGAATTCCTTCGGCTTCGGCGGCCAGAACACCTGCCTTGTCATGGCGCGGGAACCGGTCTAAGCGGTCGTTTTTCCGCTTCCACAGTACCGACAGGCCCCATGCGCGCATTGCAACTTATCGAGGACCGCCGCCTTGAAACGGTGGACCTGCCGCCTCCCCCGCCGCCTTCGCTGGGCGAAGTGACGCTCCGCATCAAGGCGGTTGCGCTCAACCATATCGACGTCTGGGGTTGGCGCGGCATGGCCTTCGCCAAGCGCAAGCTGCCCCTGGTCGTCGGCGCCGAAGCTTCGGGCGAGGTCGAGGCGGTCGGGGCCGGCGTTTCCAATCTCCTGCCGGGGCAATTGGTGTCGATCTATGGCGCGCGCACCTGCGGGCTTTGCCGCGCCTGCCGCGATGGCCGCGACAATCTCTGCGAGCACGTGTCCGGCGTGCATGGCTTCCACCTCGACGGCTTTGCGCAGGAAAGGATCAACCTGCCCGCCCGCCTCCTGGTGCCTGCCCCTCCCGGCGTGTCGGAGATCGGCGCCGCCGTCGCGCCCGTCACCTTCGGCACGGTCGAGCACATGCTGTTCGACAATGCGAGGCTCGAGCCCGGCGAGACCATCCTTGTCCATGCCGGCGGGTCCGGCATCGGCACCGCCRCCATCCAGCTTGCAAAGCGCATGGGATGCACGGTCATCACCACGGTCGGCTCGAACGACAAGGTCGACAAGGCGAAGGCGCTCGGTGCCGACCATGTCATCAACTACCGCGAGGAACGTTTCGAAGGCGTGGTACGCAAGCTGACCAGGAAGAAAGGCGTCGACGYCGTCTTCGAGCATGTCGGTGCCGACACCTTTGCCGRCTCGATGCTTTCGCTCAAGCGCGGCGGCCGCCTCGTCACCTGCGGCTCGACATCGGGCGTGTCGACACAGGTCAATTTGATGCAGCTCTTCCAGCAGCAATTGAAGCTGCTCGGCTCCTTCGGCTGCCGTATGGAAAACATGGCCAACGCCATGCAGAAGATGGCGGCCGGCCTCGTCGCCCCCGTGATCGACACCGAAGTCGGCTTCGAGGATATCGACGCCGCGCTTAAGCGCATGGAAGGCCGCGACGTCTTCGGCAAGATCATCCTGCGCGTTTCCTGAGCCACATGGTCGGCAAGCTGTTCAAGAAAGCCCGCCGGGACTTCATGTTCCGCTACGGCCGGCGGCTTCGCCAGATGGAACACTGGCTGGTGGCGCGCCTCGCCATGGCGATGATCTGGCTGTTGCGCCTTCTGCCGCCCGACCATGCGCTCAACTTCGCCGACCGCGTCACCCGCCGCATCGGCCCGCTGGTCGGACGGCATCGGGTGGCGGTCAACAATCTGCGCCTCGCCTATCCGGGAAAAAGCGATGCCGAGATCCAAGCCATCGCGTCGGATATGTGGGGGAACATGGCTCGCCTTGCGGCAGAGTACATCTTCCTCGATGCCCTCTTCGATTTCGACCCGAACGCAACCAAGCCGGGCCGGGTCGAGGTCCGCGGTATCGAGCATTTCGTCGAAATCGCCGGCGAGAAGAAGCCGCACATCCTGTTTACCGGGCACCTCGGAAATTTCGAGCTGCTGCCGGTGGCCGCGGCCACCTTCGGCATGAACATCACGGCGCTGTTTCGCCCGCCCAACAACCCGTACCTTGCCGACTACATCCACTCGACACGCCGTTCGACGATGGGAGGCTTGCTGCCCTCTTCCACCGGCGCATCATTTGCCCTCGCCGCCATCCTGGAAAAGGGCGGCAACATCGGCGTTCTGGTCGACCAGAAATTCACCGACGGTGTTGAGACGACCTTCTTCGGTCGCCCCTGTCAAAGCAATCCGGTGCTCGGTATGCTTGCCCGCCACTATGACTGCGACGTTTACCCGGCCCGCTGCATCAGGCTGCCGGGAAACCGCTTCCGCCTGGAGATCGAAGACAAGCTCAACCTGCCGCGCACCGAAAGCGGCAGCGTCGACGTTCACGCCACCACTCAGCTTCTCGCAGACGTCGTCGAGCGCTGGGTGCGCGAGGATCCTGGACAGTGGATGTGGTTCCACAAGCGCTGGGAGATGAGCGGCCGCAGCCGCAAGCGCAGGTAAGGAAGGCAGCCGGCCAGTAACCGGCCGGCTCCCGGTCGCGAAATCAGTTGGCGACGACGATCCGCGTGTTGCCGAAGCCCGCTTCGCGCACCATCGCGTAGAAGGTCGCGGCGTTGGCTGTATGGAGGCGCACGCAGCCATGCGAGGCGGGGCGCCCGAGATATCTCACCGCGCCGGTGCCGTGGATGGCGTAGCCGCCATGGAAGAACACCGAGTAAGGCATCGGCGAATTGTCGTATTTGCGCGAGTACCACATCCGCGCCGTCCATTGCGGCCGGTAGCTGCCGCGCGGTGTGAAGTAGCCCTTGCGTGCCGTCGACACGCTCCAGCGGTAAAGCACCTGGCCGTATTTGCTGACAGTCATCGTCTGCGTCGACACATCGATATTGGCCACCAAAGTGGTCGCCCGACTGGCGATTGACGTGCCGAGCAACGTGGCTGCCAGCATGGCTGCCGTGAGAACGGACTTTTTCATGCGATCAAACCCCTTCAATTGCCCCCAGCTATCACGCTGTTTTTCTTCCATCATTTTGCCGGCAGGTGAGTTAAGTACCACACACTCATTGACGAAACCGCCAATCCGATGCGGCGAATTTGAACGATTTTCCCGCCATAGTTGCCGRCACGACACTCACCCTCGGCGGTTTAATGTGTCGAGCCTGCAGATCATTTTTGGCCCCGACTATTGTTTGACGGCGAAAAAGAGGCAGCTTGCAAAAGCAGCGCGTTGCTTCTTCAATCCATCGGATGAATGAACGACTCCTTCGGGCCGTCGATGACCGGGTCGACGACCTGGTCGCGCTGACCGCCGACCTGATCCGCTTTCCGACCGTCAATCCGCCCGGCGAGGCCTACCGGCCATGTGCCGAGTATCTTGGCGCGCGCCTCAAGAAGCTCGGCTTCGAGACCGAGTTCATCCGCGCGGAAGGGACGCCCGGCGACACCGACCGCTACCCGCGCGTCAATGTCGTGGCCCGCTTCGACGGCCGCTCGCCCGGCGCCTGCGTCCACTTCAACTCGCATATCGATGTCGTCGAGGCCGGCGAAGGCTGGACCGTCGATCCCTTCGCCGGCCTGGTGAAGGACGGCAGGGTCTATGGCCGCGGCGCCTGCGACATGAAAGGCGGGCTCGCCGCCTCGGTCATCGCGGCCGAGGCCTTCATGGAGGTCTATCCCGACTTTCCCGGCGCCATCGAGATTTCGGGCACGGTCGACGAGGAGTCCGGCGGTTTCGGCGGCGTCGCCCATCTAGCAAAGCTGGGTTACTTCTCGAAACCGAAGGTCGACCACGTCATCATTCCGGAGCCGCTGAACAAGGACCGCATCTGCCTAGGCCATCGCGGCGTCTGGTGGGCCGAGATCGAGACCAAGGGCGAGATAGCGCATGGCTCGATGCCCTTCCTCGGCGACAACGCCGTGCGCCATATGGGCGCCGTGCTGCAGGCCTTCGAGGACGAGTTGTTCCCGGCGCTCGACCGCAAGGTGACGCGCATGCCGGTGGTGCCCGAGGGCGCGAGGCGTTCGACCATGAACATCAATTCCATCCATGGCGGCCAGACGGAGGATTTCCGGCCGGGACTGCCCTCGCCCAATGTTCCTGATTGGTGTCGGCTGACCATCGACCGCCGCTTCCTGCTCGAGGAAGACATTGCGACGGTCAAGGGCGAGGTCGTCGRCATCCTCGAACGGCTGAAGCGCGAGCGGAAGAAGTTCGACTACGAGATCCGCGACCTGATGGAGGTGCTGCCGCTGATGACCGAGCGCGACGCGCCGGCGGTGCAAGCCGTTGCGAAGGGGATCATGGAAATCTTCGACCGCGAGCCGGAATATGTGATCTCGCCCGGCACCTACGACCAGAAGCATGTCGCCCGCATCGGCCAGATCTACGATTGCATCGCCTACGGCCCGGGCATTCTCGACCTCGCGCATCGGCCGGATGAATGGGTGGGCATCGCCGACATGGTGGAATCGGCCAAGGTGATGGCGATCGGTCTCAACGTGCTGCTGCGCGGTGCGACAGGTTGATCGGGAAAAACATTTCTTCCCGTCCCGACCGGCAGCACGAAACGCAATTTACTCGCGCGCCAAATCACGCTTCTATCCGCCGGCTTGAGCATATTTGAGCAGATGGGAGTTCAGCGATGAAATTGTGGAAGACCATTTTCGCTGCGGCCGTGCTGACATTCGCCGCTGCCACGTCGGCATTTGCCGCGCGCACGGACCTCGTCATCGGCATTCCGCTCGAACCCCCGCATCTCGACCCGACCGCGGGCGCCGCCGCCGCGATAGACGAAGTGCTCTATGCGAATGYGTTCGAAGGCCTTACCCGCATCGGCCCGAGCGGCGAGGTGCTGCCCGATCTCGCAGAAAGCTGGACCATCTCGGACGACGGCAAGGTCTACACCTTCAAGCTGCACACCGGGGTGAAATTTCACGATGGCAGCGATTTCAGCGCCGACGATGTGAAATTCTCTCTCGACCGCGCCCGTGCCGACAATTCGGTCAACGCCCAGAAGGGCCTGTTCGCGCAGATCGACAAGGTCGACGTCGTCGATCCTGCCACCGTCAAGGTGACGCTGAAGAACCCGCAGGGTTCCTTCCTCTACAACATGGGCTGGGGCGACGCGGTGATCGTGTCGCCGAAATCTGCCGACACCAATAAGGAAAAGCCGATCGGCACCGGCCCGTTCAAGTTCCGGAGCTGGGCCAAGGGGTCGTCGATCACGCTTGTGAAGTCGGACAATTACTGGGGCGCCCCGGTCGCGCTGGACAAGGTCGAATTCCGTATCGTGCCGGATGCCGCCGCCGCGGTGCCGGCGCTGCTTTCCGGCGATATCCAGGCCTTCCCCTTCTTTGATCCCGATAGCGTCTCCCAGGTCAAGGACGACCCGCGCTTCAAGGTTGTGATCGGCTCGACGGAAGGCGAGACGATCCTCTCGATCAACAACAAGAAGCCGCCTTTCGACAAGCTGCAGGTGCGCCAGGCGATCTCCTATGCGCTCGACCGCAAGGCGATCATCGACGGCGCTTCTGCCGGGCTCGGCCTGCCGATCGGCTCGCATATGTCGCCGGCCAACAAATACTATGTCGACCTCACCGGCCGCTATCCRCACGACGTCGCCAAGGCCAAGGATTTGCTGAAGGAAGCCGGCCTCGAGAGCGGCTTCAAGGCGACGCTGAAGCTGCCGCCGCCTTCCTACGCACGGCTCGGCGGCGAGATCATCGCATCCGAACTGCGCGATGTCGGCATCGATCTGGAGATCATCCCGGTCGAGTGGGCGCAATGGCTGGACCAGGTCTTCACCAAGAAGGACTACGACCTCACCATCGTTTCCCACACCGAGCCGAACGACATCGATATCTATTCACGCAAGGACTACTACTTCAACTACGACAACCCGGCCTTCGACAAGGTCATCGCCGACCTGAACCTGACGTCGGATGAAGCGAAGCGCAAAGAGCTGTTCGGGCAGGCCCAAAAAATCCTGGCCGACGATGCCGTCGTCGGCTTCCTCTACGAACTGCCGAAGGTCGGTGTCTGGGACGCCAAGTTGCAGGGCTTGTGGGAGAACGCGCCGATCCAGGCCAATGATCTCACCAAGGTGAAGTGGACGGATTGACGATCGGCCAAAGGCGAACGTTGCTCTCCGTCACACCCCCCTCTGGCCTACCGGCCATCTCCCCCACAAGGGAGGAGATTAGCGACAACCATGCAGCGTTGGCGATTGGCGAAAGCGTAGATAAGAGATCAATCTCCCCCCTTGCGGGGGAGATGTCTGGCAGGACAGAGGGGGGTTGGCGGGAACTCGACCTTCATCCAGCTTTTGGCCGGACCGGACTTGCGGTCATTCACCYCCCATGACCGCCTACCTCGCAAAACGCGTCATCATCGCGGCCGTCACGCTGGTACTGGCCTCGATGGTGGTGTTTGCGGTGATGGAGATCCTGCCCGGCGACCCGGCGCGCCTGATGCTGGGTTTCAACGCCAGCGCCGAACAGGTCGAGCAACTGCGCAACCAGATGGGGCTCAATGCGCCGCTTGTCCTGCGCTATCTGCATTGGGCGGGCGGGCTGCTCAGCCTCGATTTCGGCCGCTCCTACACCTACTCGGTTCCCGTCATCGATCTCGTGCGCGAACGCGTCGTCGTTTCCTTGCCTCTGGCGCTGATCGCGCTGGCATTGTCGACCGTCATCGCCATTCCCGTCGGCCTTTTCTCCGCCAGCCGGCAAGGTCGGGCCGGCGACACGCTCGCCATGGGCGCCGCCCAACTCGGCGTCGCCGTGCCTAACTTCTGGTTCGCGCTGATGCTGATCTATCTCTTCGCGGTGTGGCTGCGGCTGGTACCGGCCGGCGGTTTTCCCGGCTGGGGCGCCGGCATCTGGCCTGCGGTGAAGTCGCTGCTCCTGCCGGCCGTCGCGCTGGCGCTGCCGCAAGCGGCAATTCTGGCGCGCGTCGCCCGCTCGGCGCTGATCGATGTGCTCAACGAAGACTATATCCGCACCGCTCGCGCCAAGGGCCTGCCCTACCGTGCGGTGCTGTGGCGCCATGCGCTGCGCAACGCCATGATCCCGGTGCTCACCATCCTCGGCCTGCAATTCGCCTTCCTGCTTGCCGGCACCATCATCATCGAGAACGTCTTCTATCTGCCCGGTCTTGGGAGGCTGGTCTTCCAGGCGATCAACCAGCGCGACCTGATCGTCGTCGAGAGCGTCGTCATGCTGCTGGTCGCGGCCGTGATCGCCGTCAATCTGCTCGTCGATTTCTCCTATGCCGTCGTCGATCCAAGGCTAAGGGGACGKCCATGACGATGCGCGTCGACCTGCCCGAAGAAACCTTTGCGGGGGTTCTGGTGAAGGCCTTCGGCAACCGCTCGTTCCTGATCGGCTTCACCATCACGCTGCTGGTGGCCGCCGTCGCCCTGCTCTCCTTCGTCTGGACGCCCTATGACGTCACCAAGCTGGTCATTGCCGACAAGACGCATGCGCCCTCGAGCGCGCACTGGTTCGGCACCGATCATTTCGGCCGCGATATCCTGTCTATGATCATGGTCGGCGCTCGCAACTCGATCGCCGTGGCGCTCGTGGCGGTCGGCATCGGCATGGGCGTCGGCGTGCCGCTCGGCACCTTTGCCGCGGCGCGCGGCGGCGTTGCCGACGAGGTCCTGATGCGCGTCAACGATCTCGTCTTTGCCTTTCCGGCGCTACTTTCGGCGATCATGATCACCGCGATCTTCGGTCCCGGCGCCGTCAACGCCATCATCGCCATCGGCATCTTCAACATACCGGTGTTCGCGCGCGTCGCGCGCGCCGGGGCGCTGGCGATCTGGCCGCGCGAATTCATCTTGGCCGCCCGCGCCGCCGGTAAGGGCATGACGGAGATCACCGTCGAGCACATCCTGCCCAATATCGCGACGCTGCTGCTCGTCCAGGGCACGATCCAGTTTGCGCTGGGCATCCTCGCCGAAGCCGGGCTCTCTTATGTCGGCCTCGGCGCGCAGCCGCCGATGCCGAGTTGGGGCCGCATGCTGTTCGATGCGCAAACGCGCATGGTGACGGCGCCCTGGATGGCGATTTTTCCGGGAATGGCCATCGTCATCACAGTGCTCGGGCTCAACCTGCTCGGCGACGGCATCGCCGATATCCTCGATCCGAAATCGCGGCGGCAGCGATGAGTCTGCTCGAGATCGAAAACCTGTCGCTGGTCATCGGCGAGACGCCGATCCTGAAGGAAGTCGAACTCGCCATCGCGCCGGGCGAGGTGGTTGGCCTGGTCGGCGAATCCGGCTCCGGCAAATCGATGACGGCGCTGACCGTCATGCGGCTGTTGCCGCATCTGGCGCGCGCCGGCGGACGCGTCACCTTCAACGGCATCGATATCCTTGCCGCGAGCGAGGACCAGATGTGCGCGCTGCGCGGCGACGATATCGGCATGGTCTTCCAGGAGCCGATGACGGCACTCAATCCGGTGAAGACGATCGGCGAGCAGGTGGCCGAAGGCATTCGCTGGCACACCAAGGCGGGCCGCGCCGAAGCGGAGGAACGCGCGCGAAAAATGCTCGACCGCGTCGGCCTGCCGGAGACAAAATTCCCGCTGTCGCGCTACCCGCATGAACTCTCCGGCGGCCAGCGCCAGCGCGTCGTCATCGCCATCGCCTGTGCGCTCAAGCCGAAACTCTTGATCGCCGACGAGCCGACCACGGCGCTCGATGTCGTACTGCAGGCGCAGATCCTCGACCTGCTGCGCGACTTGGTCAGCGAAAACCGCATGGGCCTTTTGCTCATCTCCCATGACCTCGCGGTGGTAACCGAAATGTCTGACCGCCTCACCATCCTGCGCCGTGGCGAAGTGATGGAAGCCGGCGACACCGCGCGCACGCTGTCGGCGCAACGCCACCCCTACACGCGCGAGCTGGCGCTGGCTTCGATGCATGTGCCGGCGCGCCCGAGAACCCATCTTGCCGGCTCCGCCAAGCCGCTGCTCGAGGTCGAAGGCGTGAGCCGCGCCTATCCGGGGCGGCGCGCATCGCTGTTCCGGCCAGCGCAACCGGTCCGCGCCGTCGACGACGTCTCGCTCACCATAGAGCCTGCCCAGTCGGTGGCGCTCGTCGGGCGCTCAGGCTGCGGCAAGTCCACGCTTGCCCGCATGATTYTGGCGCTGGACAAGCCGACGGCTGGCACGATCCGCTTTCGCGGCAAGGCCATCAACGGCAGGACAGAAGCCGAGTTGAAGCCCGCACGGCGCGACATGCAGGTGGTGTTCCAGGATCCTTACGGCTCCTTCGATCCGCGCCAGAAGGTCGAGAGGCTGGTGGCCGAGCCGCTGCATCTTCTGGAGAAACAGCCGGCCAAGGCCGAGCGCCGCGAAATGGTCGCGCATGCGCTGCACGAGGTTGGGCTCAGCCCGCGCGACATCGATAAGTACCCGCACGAATTCTCCGGCGGGCAGCGCCAGCGCCTGTCGATCGCCCGCGCCATCATCACCCGTCCGAAACTGGTCGTCGCCGACGAGCCGGTCTCGGCGCTGGACGTCTCGATCCGCGCCCAGATCCTCGATCTCTTCGCCGAGCTCAACCAGAAGCTCKGCATCGCCTATCTCTTCATCACCCACGACCTGACGGTGGCCCGAGCCATGTCGGACGAGGTGCTGGTCATGCATGAGGGCAGGATCGTCGAGCGCGGCCGGACCAGCGACGTGCTCGACCATCCGCGCTCGGAGGCAGCGCAGGCGCTGGTCGCGTCGGCGCCCGATCTTCACCGCGCGATTGCGCGGCGCATCCAGGAACAGGGGTGAGCAGCCGGTTCGCGCAGCGCCGACAGCCAACGCCGGGACGTTGCGAAGCAGCGGAGACCCGGCCGGGCAACCGTCCTCAGTTCTGTGGCTTCACCAAATCGACCGGGCTGATGTCGAGCAGGTCGAGCGTGCGGCGCAGAAGCTTAACCTCGCTCTCTGCCAGCCTGGAATCCGCCTTGGCGATCTCCGCCATATGGCGGGCAAGCAGCTTGCGCCGCTCGACATCGAGATCGCGGAACAGCGCGATCGCCTGCGACCCGTTGGTCTCGTAGCCGTAGTCGTTGAGATATTTGATGACGCTGTCGATCGAGGTTTCGGGGATGCCGAAGGCTTCCTTGCAGATGCGCCGGAAGGCGACCATCTCGCTCTCCGAGACCGAGCCGTCGGCCAGGATCATGCGGAAAAGCATCAGAAGCTCCGCCGACAGGACCGGATCGTCCGCCACCTTGCGCACGCCGGGGTCGCCGTCGAAGATCGAACGTATCTGATCGAGCAGCGCCATCGCCATCAGCCTCCCCTTCGCGATTCCGGTTTGATTGTTAGCGTGGAATCGGGCTTGCGCAAACTGGGTCGGCGTGATGGAAGCTGCGGCTCTCCTTGCCCTAACTTCACAGCCGATGATCGACCTTACCCTGCAGACTGTCTTGATGCTTGCCGCGGCCGCTTTCGCGGCAGGCTTTGTCGATTCGATCGCCGGCGGCGGCGGCCTGATAACCATCCCGGCGCTGCTTCTGGCGGGCTTCTCGCCTGTCGCGGCTCTTGGCACCAACAAGCTGCAAGGCATGTTCGGCTCCGGCTCGGCCACCCTCCACTATGCCGCCAACGGTCAGGTCGATCTGCGCCGCCAGCTGCCTTCCGCGTTGCTGGCGCTGATCGGCGGCGCAGTCGGCGCCCTGTTGGCGACGGTCGTGCCCGGCGACTTCCTGCGCGCCCTCTTGCCGATCCTCCTGATCGCGATCGCGCTCTACTTCGCGTTCAAGCCCAACATGGGCGACGTGGATCGCGCCGAGCGCCTGTCGCCGCTTCTTTTCGGCCTGACAGTCGTGCCTGCCATTGGCTTCTATGACGGTCTGTTCGGTCCAGGCACCGGTTCGTTCCTCATGCTGGCCTTCGTCGCGCTCGCCGGCTACGGCGTGCTCAAGGCGACCGCTCACACCAAGCTGCTCAATTTCGCCTCTAACATCGGAGGCTTCATCGTCTTCGCCGCCGTCGGCGTCATCGACTGGAAGATCGGCCTGATGATGGGCGCGGCCCAGTTCCTCGGCGCTCGTCTGGGCGCCAGCCTCGCCATCAGGATCGGCGCAAAGCTGATCAAGCCGCTGCTGGTCATCGTCTGCCTGGCCCTGGCAGCGAAACTGCTTGCCGACCCGGCCAATTCCTTACGCCAGCTAATTGGTGTGTGAGGCTGCTGCTGGTAGAATTCCTGCGTGCGAATCATGTTGGAGGGACCAGACATGAATCTCAGTGCACCCACCCAGATCGTGTTCATAATTTCGTTGGTCATCGCCATCATCGGCCTTCTTGCCGGTCTTGGCGTTCTTGCGTTCATTCCACTCGCGGCGGTGTGGATTACGCTCATCGCCTATATCGTGCTGGCCGCCGGCTGCCTGATGCGCGGCGCCTGAATCGAAAGTCATTCTGGAATCTCAGGCAACTCGAGGCGTCCGGCTCTGCCGGGCGCTTTTGATTCGAGGACCTGGTCTGCTACGCTTTCGCCATGCCCGACGAAACAGAGCGCCATCGACAAGACAATCGATCCCCTGCCCTCCATTTCGAGATGGTCCGGCGCAAACCAGCTGCCTCGCTCGCAGGCATCGTCACGGATATCTGCGGCTATCGCGAGTTACGGCCCGGCCATTTCCGCATTGTCGAATATGCCTCGCTCACCGTGCCGCTGGTGATCAGTTTTGCCGAAGCCTTTGCGATCGGTCTCGGCCGCACTCCGGGCGACAACGATCGCTACGCCAGCTTCGCCGCCGGCCTCTATGCCGGGCCGGTCGTGATCGATTCCTTCGGCGGTTCCTGCTGCGTGCAGGTCAATTTCACTCCGCTTGGCGYGAGGCAGTTCTTCGGCCTGCCGATGAGCGAGTTGAGGGACCGCATGGTTGGGCTGGACGATGCGCTGGGGTTTGGCGGCATCGCGCTGCGCGAACTGCTTGGCGAAACGCAGGACTGGGGCACGCGCTTCGACATCGCAGAGAGATTCGTCAGCAGCCGCCTTGCCGAGGCGAATGCGCTTTCATCGGAAATCGCCTGGGCCTACAGGACGATCATCGCCTCTGGTGGCCGCACCCGCATTTCGACGCTCGCCGACGAGATCGGCTGGAGTCGCAAACATCTGRCGGCAAAATTCACCGACGCGATAGGAATAGGGCCGAAGACATTGTCGCGCATCGTCCGCTTCAACCGCGCGCTTTCGCTTTCGAAGCGGCAGGAGGACGACTGGGCCGGCATCGCAGCCGATTGCGGCTATGCCGACCAGGCACATCTGGTGCGCGAATTCCGCCAGCTTGCCGGCGAAACGCCGACCGCGCTCGCCGCTGCCTTCGCCAGGTAACATTTCTTCAAGACGCCGGAGGCGCTTTGCCCAACACTGGCTCATCGACCGCAACAAGGAGTTCGTCCATGCCCACGGCAACGGAAGCGCCGCGCATTTATCCTGCCCTGCGCTACAGGAACGCCGCCAAGATGATCGACTGGCTGTGCAATGCCTTCGGCTTCGAGGTGCGCGCCCGCTATGGCGAGGGCGATGTCGTCCATCACGCGGAACTCAGCTTCGGCTCCTCGATGATCATGCTGGGCACGGCGCGCGACGACGACTATGGCAAGATGGTCGGCGAGCCGGGCGCCGGTGGTGGCAAGTCGATCTACATCGCCGTCGACGATGCCGATGCCGCCTATGCCAGGGCGAAAAATGCCGGCGCCAGGATCATCCAGGAACTGGTCGACCGCGACTATGGCAGCCGCGAGTTCATCTGCCTCGACCCGGAAGGCAATGTCTGGTCCTTCGGCACCTATTGGCCGAAGGCCGGGGAGAAAGCCTAGGAGGTCTCGCCGACGTTGGGGGTTGGCGACAGCGCCTGAACTTCGTCATCCACGGGCGGAGCAAGGAGCGAAGCGACGCGCGCAGACCATAGAATGACGACCGCATAGATGGCTCGGCTAACCGCCAAGACGCTCGATTGCTCAARCACATGCGGACGGCCCGGCTCCCGTGCGGTGGAACAGACCTATCGCGCCAACGCAAAAATCGCGTCGCAGTCGAGACGCCTCTCCAGCTCGGCCGCGACCTCGTCCAGCGCCTTCTCCACCTCGGCGCGGTAGTCGATGCCGCCGCCAGCGACGCCAAGGCTCGCAAGGTATGCGGCACGGAATGCGTCGGCGGAAAATAGCCCATGCAGATAGGTGCCGATCACCTTGCCGTCGGCGGAAACCGCGCCGTCCTCGACGCCGTTGACGATTGCCGACGGTCGCGCCGTGTCCGGGCCGATGGTGCGGCCGAGATGGATCTCGTAGCCTTCGAGCGGCAGGCCGAACTGCACCGAATGGGCGCTGGAATTGCGGACCGTCTTCTCCGGCTCCATCATCGTTTCGATGTCGAGCAGGCCGAGGCCTTCCGTCTCGGTGACGCTGCCTTCGATGCCGTCGGGATCGCGTACCATGCGGCCGAGCATCTGGTAGCCGCCGCAGATGCCGACGACATGACCGCCGCGCTTGCGATGCGCGGCAAGGTCGCGATCCCAGCCATTCTCGCGGAATTTTATCAGATCGCCGATCGTCGATTTCGAGCCGGGAATGACCACCAGCCCGGCGTCTTCCGGCAATGGCTTGCCGGGCGGCACGAACACCACCTCGACCTGCGGCTCGGCCTTGAGCGGGTCGAGATCGTCGAAATTGGCGATGCGCGCCAGCATTGGCACCGCCACCTTCAATGCCCGCCTCTCGCCGGAGGCGAGGCGCTCGAGCACGACCGAATCCTCGGACGGCAGCCGGCTGGCCGCCTTCAGCCAGGGCACGACGCCGAAGCAGCGCCAGCCGGTAAACTTGCCGATCGCACTGATCCCGTCATCGAACAGCGAGACGTCGCCGCGGAACTTGTTGATGAGATAGCCGACGATCATGCGCCGGTCCTCCTCCGGCAGGATGAGATGCGTGCCGGCGACCGAGGCGATGACGCCGCCGCGATCGATATCGCCGACCAGCACCACTGGCACGTTGGCGCGCGTCGCAAAGCCCATATTGGCGATGTCGCGGCTTCTGAGATTGATCTCTGCCGGCGAGCCGGCGCCCTCGACGATGACCAGGTCGGCGCCCTCCCCGACCTTTGCCCAGGAATCGAACACGGCATCCATCAGCCGGGCCTTCATCGACTGATAGTCGCGCGCCCGCGCCTCGCCGAACACTTTGCCCTGCACCACGACTTGCGAGCCGATGTCGCTTTGCGGCTTGAGCAGTACCGGATTCATGTGAACGGTCGGCCTCACGCCGCAGGCCAGCGCCTGCAGCCACTGCCCTCGGCCGATCTCRCCAGCCTTGTTGGCACCTGGAATATCGGCAACGGCGGCATTGTTCGACATGTTCTGCGGTTTGAACGGTCGAACCTTCAGTCCGCGCTTTTTAGCGGCCCGGCAGAGCCCCGCCACCAGCACGGTCTTGCCGACATCCGAGCCGGTACCCTGCAGCATGATCGCCCTGGCCATCAGCCCCTGCCCTCCGAGCCGATGGTCGACTTCTGCGCCAGCGGTCCGCCGCGCCAGATATAGAGCGCCATCAACGGCTCCTTGCCGGTGCGCATGGCGTGATTGACGTTGGAAGCGTRGTGAACGACCTCGCCGGCCTCGCGAACGTGAAAACCGCTGTCACCCATGCGCCATTCCGTGCCGCCGGTCAGCGGAATATAGATCTCCTCGGCGATGTGGTGATGGTCCGGATAGACAATGTCCGGCCCAAGAATTAGAAGCCCGGCCGCGACCTCGTCGTTGACGAAATGCCCGCGCGTGCCGAGCACCTCCAGCCAGCCGTAATTGTCGATGAAGGCCTGGCCGAAATCGGCGGCAGTATAGGTCTGCCCCCAGCGCAGCTCCTCCCGATGGTCGGCCACGAACCGCGCCAGCGACCTGATGTCCGGCGGCGCAAGCTCTGCGATGCGATCGAGATGACGAAGGCAGCGGAGCGAACGCGCTTCGAGCGAGCGGGAGGGCATGTCCCAGCCGATGCGCGCGACCGCATCCGCGACCAGGCGGCTGTCGACGCCAGCGAGATAGAAGTGGAACCGATCCAGCAACTGATCGAAAATYGTCGGCACGCAAGGCTCCGTTGATCAATCCATGCACAACCGGTCCGCTGGCGGCCGGGTTTGCGCGGCGGCATCATTGGTCTAGATTGAACGGCGCGCAAAGCCAAAAACGACAGGCCAGAAGGTCTGAAACGACAGGGAGCACGCCATGGACGCGGCAGTCGATGCGGGCACTGGCCAATTCGAACTCACCGAGGAACAGCGCGCCATCCAGGAGATGGCTCAGGCCTTCGCGGCCGACCGTGTCGCGCCGAACGCGCTCGATTGGGACCGCGCAAAACACTTTCCAGCCGATGTGATCCGCGAGACCGGCCCGCTCGGCCTCGGCGGCATCTATGTCCGCGACGATGTCGGCGGCTCCGCGCTCGGACGCCTCGATGCCGTGCTGATCTTCGAGGCACTGGCGCGCGCCGATCCGGCCTTCTCCTCCTTCATCTCCATCCACAATATGGCGGCCTCGATGATCGACCGCTTCGGCTCCGACGAGCAGCGCCAGCGCCTGCTGCCGAAGCTGACCTCGATGGAATGGCTGGCGAGCTATTGCCTGACCGAGCCCGGCTCCGGCTCTGATGCAGCCGCGCTGAAGACGCGGGCGGTGAAGAGCGGCGGCAACTATGTCCTGAACGGCGCCAAGCAGTTCATCTCCGGCGCCGGCGACAGCGACCTCTATGTCGTCATGGCGCGCACCGGCAGCGACGGGCCGAAAGGCATATCGACCATCGTGGTGCCCAAGGACGCGCCCGGCCTGTCCTTCGGCGCCAACGAACACAAGATGGGCTGGAACATGCAGTCGACCCGCCAGGTCATCTTCGAGGACTGCACGGTGCCGGCCGAGAATCTGCTTGCCTCCGAAGGCGCCGGCTTCGGCATCGCCATGGCCGGCCTCGACGGCGGCCGGCTCAACATCGCCGCCTGCTCGCTGGGCGGCGCGCAATCGGCGCTCGACAAGGCGCTTGCGTATACAGCCGAGCGCAAGGCCTTTGGCTCCAAGATCAACCAGTTCCAGGCGCTGCAGTTCAGGCTGGCCGACATGGAGACGGAACTGCAGGCAGCCCGCATCTTCCTCTATGCCGCCGCCTCGAAGCTCGACCGCAAGGCGCCTGATGCCGGCAAATGGTCGGCGATGGCCAAGCGCTTCGTCACCGATATCGGCTTCAATGTCGCCAACGAGGCGCTGCAACTGCACGGCGGCTACGGCTATCTGCACGACTACGGCATCGAAAAACTGGTGCGGGACCTGCGCGTCCACYAGATCCTCGAAGGCACCAACGAGATCATGCGTGTCATCATCGCGCGTGCATTGATCGGCCGCTGACGGCAAATTCGGGAGAAAAAGATGGCAACGATCGCCTTCATCGGCTTGGGCAATATGGGTAATCCGATGGCCGCTAATCTCGTCAAGGCGGGACACGCCGTGCTGGGCTTCGATCTCATTCCCGAGAACCTCACAGTCGCGAAATCGCATGGCGTGACCGTCATGGCCAATGCCGTCGCCGCGGTGAAGGATGCCGATGTGGTCATCACCATGCTTCCCGCCGGCAAGCATGTGCTGTCGGTCTATGAGGATATCGCGCCGAAGGCGAAAAAAGACGCGCTGCTGATCGATTCCTCGACCATCGATGTCGAATCGGCCCGCAAGGCGCATGCCATTGCCGCCAGGCACGGCTTGCCGTCGATCGACGCGCCGGTTTCCGGCGGCACCGGCGGTGCTGCGGCCGGCACGCTGACTTTCATGGCGGGCGGCTCGGACGAGGCGTTTGCAGCCGCCGAGCCGATCCTCAAGCCGATGGCCGGCCGCATTGTCCACTGCGGCGGCGATGGCGCCGGCCAGGCCGCCAAGATCTGCAACAACATGATCCTCGGCATTTCGATGATCGGTGTCGCCGAAGCCTTCGTGCTCGCCGAAAAGCTTGGCCTGTCGCATCAGGCGCTGTTCGACGTCGCCTCCACCTCCTCCGGCCAGTGCTGGTCGCTCACCACCTACTGCCCGGTGCCCGGCCCCGTTCCGGCATCGCCCGCGAACCGCGACTACAAGCCTGGCTTTGCCGCGGCCCTCATGCTGAAGGACCTGAAACTGTCACAGGAAGCCGCGCAAGGTTCCGGCGCGGTGACGCCTCTCGGCGCCGAGGCGACGCAGCTCTACGCACTCTTCAATGCGCAAGGCAATGCCGGGGTCGATTTTTCCGGCATCATTAATTTCCTGCGCGGCGATCAAACCTAAACCGCTGCTTGCAAACGGTTATTAGCCGATTTTTTTGACGGAAAGCCGGCAAATTTAGATTTGCTTAAGGTCTCGATAACTCACCGGTAACGATGTGCCTTTAAAAGGGATTGCGAGGCGGACATCGCAACCGCCCGGCGCTCCGGATCAGGTCTCGCGTACCGGAGCCCGTAAGTTTCGCAAGTCTCTCGTAGCGAAACGCCATGCGTATCTGGCAAAGCCGCGTTCCCGCTGGGACGCGGTTTTTGCGTTTCGGAAGGGTTTCGCTGCACCCGTCGCTCGGATCGCTCGGGGCGCCCTTCCACCAAGGGCGCGCCCCGAGCGCGGTGACCTAGCGCTTCTGCAAATCCGCGTCGGCGAGATCGAGCGCCCTGGCGATGCGCTCGCAGGCCATGTCGATCGTGTCGCGCGTCCAGATCAGTGGCGGCGAAAGAATCATCGTGTCGCCGGTGGCACGCAGCATCATTCCCTGCGAAATCGCGTGGTCGCGGACGAGGACGGCGGCACTTCCTGAAGGCAGGTAGCGTTCCTTGGTCGCCTTGTCCTTGACGATCTCGATCGCCCCCATCAGGCCGATCGAGCGCACCTCGCCGACCAGCCTGTGGCCGGCAATGCGTTCCTGGAGCGCCTGGGCGAAATAGGGACCGGTGTCGTTCTTGACCCGCTCCACCAGGCCCTCACGCTCGATGATGTCGAGGTTCTTCAACGCCACCGCGCAGGCCACCGGATGACCCGAATAGGTGTATCCGTGATAGAATTCCCCGCCCTTCTCGACCAGCGTCCTGGCGACGCGGTCGCCAACGAGCAATGCCGACAGCGGCTGATAGCCTGAGGTCAGTGCCTTGGCGGTGGTGATGGTGTCGGGCTCGACACCAAAGGTCTGCGCCGCGAACCATTCGCCGGTGCGGCCGTAGCCGGTGATCACCTCGTCCAGCATCAGCAGGACGTCATATTTGCGGCAGATGCGCTGCACCTCGGGCCAATAGCTCATCGGCGGGATTTTCACCCCGCCGGCCCCCATCACCGGCTCGCCGATAAAGGCCGCGACCTTGTCGGCGCCAGCTTCGAGGATTGCGTCCTCGACCGCCTTTGCCGCGCGGATGCCGAAGTCATGGTCGMTTTCGCCGGGCAGCGCGAGCTCATAGGAATAGGGCATCATCACATGGACGATGTTGGGCACGGCGCCGCCGAGCTGCTTGTGCATGGGCTCCATGCCGCCGAGCGATGTACCGGCGATAGTCGAGCCGTGATAGCCCATCTTGCGCGAAATGACGCGGTTCTTCTCGGGCTTGCCTTCGAGCGTCCAGTAGTGGCGGACGAGCCGCAGGGCTGTGTCGTTGGCCTCCGAACCGGACGAGCCGTAGAAGACCTGGCTGACATGCTTCAGCGCCAACTCCGCCAGCTTCTTCGACAACAGCACCGGCGTCGGCGTCGAGCACTTGAAGAAGGAGTTGTAGTAAGGCAGCTCCTTCATCTGGGCATAAGCGGCCTCCGCCAACTCGTCGCGGCCATAGCCGACATTGACGCACCACAGGCCCGCCATGCCGTCGAGGATTTCCGTTCCTTCCGCATCATAGATGAACGGGCCGTCGGCGCGGGTGATGATGCGCGAGCCGATTTCACGCAGTTCCTTGTGGTCGGTGAAGGGATGAAGGTGGTGCGCGGCATCGATCTGCTGAAGCTGCTTCAGCGAATAATTCTGATAGGTCATGGATTTGAGCTTTCCTCTTGAATCAATCCGGCAGAAGCCGGGGCGGATTCGTCAAAGGAAGAGAGGCGGCGAATAGCCGATGCGGGCGCAAAGCCGCAAAAGCTCAGCACGCAGCGTGCGCGGTGACGGCGTCACCGCGACCCCGAAGGCGCCTGATGTGCTGATGCGAACCATGGCGGCACATTAAGCCGCCCGTGGCTAGAAATTCAAGCTGCACCGCGCTTTCGGTCAAGCAATTGGATTGCCGGAATCCCGGCTTGCACTTTTCGCTCCGATGCCCAGCGCACGTTGCAGGAAAATGTAACGCATGGCGGTTTGCGCCGCCTGCGGCCGGCGATCGCCGCGCCCGCCGTGACCGCCTTCGATCTCTTCGAAGAAAAGCGTGCCGGCATGGCCCATGGCCTGCAGCCGAGCCGCCATCTTGCGCGCATGGCCGGGATGGACGCGGTCATCAGCGGTCGAGGTCATCAGGAGCACCGGCGGATAGGYGGTATCGGCCGCGACATGCTGATAGGGTGAATAGGAAGCAAGYCAGGCGGCATCCTCCGGCTTCGACGGGTCGCCATATTCGGCGATCCAGGACGCACCGGGCGGCAATTCGGTGTAGCGCAGCATGTCGAGTAGCGGCACGTCGATGATGACGGCGCCGAACAACTCCGGGCGCTGCGTCAGCGACACGCCGGTGAGCAGGCCGCCATTCGAACCGCCCTGGATGCCGAGTTGCGCCGCCGTGGTAATGCCGCGTTTGACTACGTCCTCGGCTACGGCGGCGAAATCGTCGAAGGCCTTCTGGCGGTTGCCCTTGAGAGCGGCCTGGTGCCAGGCAGGGCCGAACTCGCCGCCGCCGCGGATATTGGCCTGCACATAGGCGTTGCCCTTGTCCAGCCAGAGCCTGCCGCGGATGCCGCCATAGCCGGGCAACAATGGCACCTCGAAGCCGCCATAGCCGTTGAGCAGTGCCGGGACCGGCCCTTTCTGATCGCGGCGCCTGACGACGAAATACGGGATCATCGTGCCGTCCTTCGAGCGAGCCTCGAACTGCTCCGAAATATAGGGCGAGGCATCGAAGCGCGCCGGCTGCGCCTTCACTGTTTGAAGAGTCTCGCCATTGTCGTCCGACCAGATGATCGAGCTCGGCGTCAGGAAATCGGTGAAGGAGAAGGAGACACTGGAGCCAAAATGCTCGACATGGCTGATGCCGACATTGCCGTTGTCCGGCAGGCCGACCGGCTTCAGCGACCAGCCGTTGTCGGTGCGGTCGCAAACAACGACCTTGCCGCGCACATTGTCCATGAGGTTGATGAAAAGCCGACCCTGCGTCCTGGCGAGGCCGGCGATGGAAACGCGGTGCGCCGGTTTGAGCAGGGTCTCGATCGGTCCGAACGCGCCGGTCTCGATCCAACGATCGAAATCGACGGAATAAAGCCCGTCCGGCAGACAGTTCGTGCCGTCGGGCGCCGTCCACGGGCCGCGCACGCCGAAGACGAGCTGCCCCTTGAAGATCGCCGTGTCGGTGGCATCATCGGGCAGCGGGATGCGCCTGTTCTCGCCCGACGCCAGCCGCAGGAAGCTGTGCGAGGTAAAGAAGTCGATGGTCTTGCCAAGCAGCACATGTTTCCTGTCGCCATCGAACTCGACGCCGCCGCCGACCGCGAGGTGATGCTTTTCGCCCTCGAAAATCGGCGTTGCGTCCTCCAGCTTCGTGCCGCGCCGCCACAGCTTGACCACGCGCGGATAGCCGGACTGGGTCTTGTCGGCCTCCTCGAATGCCGCCGAGACGATCACCGTATCCTTGTCCAGCCAGGAAAAGCCCGACTTGGACGCAGGCGCGCGAAAACCGCCCTCGACGAAGGATTTCGTCGCCATGTCGAACTCGCGCATCTCGCTGGCGTCGCCGCCATCCGGCGACATGGAGAGCAGGCAACGGTCGAAATCCGGATAGAGCCGGCTCGCCCCGCCGAACACCCATTTCACCCCCTCCTTGGCCGAGAGCTGATCGAAGTCGATGATCGTTTCCCAGTCCGGCTTGTCGGTCTTGTAGGAAGCGACCGGTGCGCGGCGCCACAGGCCCAGCGCATTGGCCTTGTCCTGCCAGAAATTATAGACATATTCGGCGAGCGCTGCCCCGATCGGGATATTGTCCTCGGCCGTCATCAGATCGAGCGCGGTCTCGAACGCGCCCTGATAGGAAGGATCGCCCTGCAGTTCGCCGACTGTCACCGCATTCTGGCGATGAACCCAGTCGAGCGCTTCCTTGCTGCTGCGGTCTTCCAACCAGAGGAAGGGATCCTCGGATTTGCCGGCTGAACCTGGCTGCTTCTGTGCGGTCGACTGGGTCATGTGGTCTCCGAAATTCGTGATGCTCGGTGCCACAAACATCGGCATGGCGCTACCGACATTCAATTGGAGGACGTAAAAAGGAGCGGACCGAACCRCAATGGCGCCTCATGCAACGTCTCTTCATTGCCACCAAGAAGTTTGACCCATTCCACAGCGCCGGATGGAAGGAATACCTCGAATGGTCGGGGCTCATCCAGTTGACTGAGGTCGTCACACTCGACGGAATGCTTTGCCCATTCGCACTCGCCGAGACCAAGGAGAGCTACTGGCCTTATATTGTTCACGAAGACAACATGCTCAGCTTCTTCGTGGATCTCGATTTCCTTCTATCCGAATTGGCCGATATCCGCGATCTCAACATTCTGGGCGTGATCCGAAGGCCTCCAGAGAATGTGAGCTCGATTGACTGGAACGGGTTTGCGTTCCTTGGCTACGACCTGATGGACAAGGCGGTCGGCAACAGCGCATTGACCAATTGCGGCGGCTTTCCGGACGCATTCGCGAACTCGGAACTCTCGAACGTCGGACTGATCCAGGACTTTGAGCGCGCTGTTGAAATTCAGCGGGCGCTGCGCAACAAATACTATCCGCCGGAACATCATGCTGACTGCGACCTCTGGGCGATCTTCAGACAGAAAGAAAGCTGAAGATCGACCGTCTCATGCCACTCGCCTGCGAGTGACGGTGGCTACAGCCAGCGCCGCGCACATGGCACCTAGCGTGACCGGCAGGCCGGCAGCACCGATCACATCCATCACGCTGCCGGCAATCGGCGGCACGACGACACCGCCGACGCCCCACATCAGCGAAAAAGCGGCGTTGCCGGCCACCAGCGTCGAGCCGCTGAAGCGCTCGCCGAGCTCGATGATCGACATCGTGTATATGCCGTAGGAGACCGCTCCCCAGATGAAGACGCAAGGCCAGATCAGCGGCGTCTCGATCAGCACCGGCAACAGGACGCAGCCGAGCACCGCTACCGAGACGCAGCCGAAGCGCACCAGGCGCGCYGTCAGCCTTTCGGCCAGCAGCCCGAGCGGCACCTGCATGGCGATATTGCCGGCAATCATCGCCGACAGCAGCGCCGACATGCGCGCTTCGGGAATGCCGTAATGCGTGYCGTAAACGGGAAGCAGCGCCAGCACAGCCTGCTCGAAACCGGCGGCAACGACGACCGCCGACAGCAGCAGCCAGGCGCGCGGCATGAAACCAAGCACCGAAACCTCGGTACCGGCCTCGTCGACTTTGGGCAGGCGCTTCACCACCACGGCCAGGCAAGCGCCGCAGAAGAAGAACGCGAGGATGCCGACAAGGAAAGGCGGCCAGCCTTCGGTGCCGACACCGAGCAGGCACAACGGTCCGGCCGCGAAGCCCCCGGAGATGATGGTCGAATAGATGCCCATGACGCGCCCGCGCCGTGACGGCGGGGCAAGCGCAATGACCCAGATTTCGCTCAGCACATAGAGCGGGTTGGTCACCACGCCGACCAGGAAGCGCAGCGGAAACCAGAGATAGACGTCTTGCGTCCACCCGATCAGCGCCAGCACCAGTGCCGAGAGCCCGGCGCAGGTGAGCGCAGTTCGCCCCGCGCCGAAGCGCCGCGCCAGTCCGGGGATCAGCGGCGAGGACAGGATGAAGCCGACCGGTGTCATCGCCGCCGACAGGCCGATCACGGCCGGCGACACGCCCTGCCGCTGCAGGATGAAGCTGAGCAGCGGATAGGAAAGCCCTTGCGCGATGGCGAAAACCGACACAGTCGCGATCACGCCGGTGATCGCGGCCCATTGCACCGTCTCGCCGGTCCTTGATTCCGCCAGAGCCATGATCGCTGCTCCAATCGCTAAAAGGCTTAGCCAATACGGGCGATTGCCGTAAGGGCCACCGCCGGCGAAAGCGCATGCTCCAGCCACTGCTTGTCAGGAGAGCCGGCGCTGCAACAACTGCCYGTTGCGGCGGATGTTCGGCGATCTTTGCAGAGGCCGGTCATCATGGCTCGCGGTTCAATCGCCGGCGCATTGTCGTCCGGAACGGCGGGCCGATGCCCGGGAGCGGCAATTCGGCCATCCGGCCGGCTGCCGGTCCGTCATGTCGCTTCCCTCGCCCTAGTGGTCGCCGCCTCCTTACCGGCAGGATTGCCGCCGGTCCATTATGCCGGCCACTTTCGTATCCTCACGAGGCTTCTCATGACCGCCGCCCTTCACCCCGCCGAACCGGCTTTGGCAACAGATCGCGCCCGCCGCGGCGGCCGCGCTGGAAAGCGCGCCGGTGCGGGGGTCGCCTTCGAGCAGCCGCCATTCCGGCAGCTGAAGAACCCGCTGACGCCGACCAGGCTTGTGTCCGACGACGAGTTGGAATCGATCCACCTCGCCTCGCTGCGCGTGCTGAAGGAGATCGGCGTCGACGTGCTGCATGAGGAAGCCCGCCGTATCATGAAGGCGCATGGCGCCGACGTCCGCGAGGGCAGCGAGCGGGTGCGCTTCGACAGCGACATGATCCTCGAGCTCGTCTCGCACTGCCCGTCGGAATTCACGCTCCATGCCCGCAATCCGGCGCACAATCTGCGTTTCGGCGGTAACAACGTCATCCTTTCGATGATGGCTTCGGCGCCCAACTGTTCCGACCTCGACCGTGGCCGTCRCCCCGGCAACCAGGCCGATTACCGCAACTTCCTGCGCCTAGCGCAGATGCACAACATCTTGCAGTGCACTGGCGGCTATCCGGTCGAGCCGATCGACATCCATCCGTCGGTCCGCCACCTCGAATGCATCCGCGACCTCGCCACGCTGACCGACAAGGTCTTTCACATCTACTCGCTCGGCAAGGAACGCAATGTCGACGGCATCGAGATCGTCCGCATCGCGCGCGGCATCAGCCGCGAGCAACTGATGGAAGAGCCGTCGGTCTTCACCATCATCAACACCAACTCGCCGCTGAAGCTCGACGTGCCGATGATGGAAGGCATCATACAGATGGCAAGCATGGGCCAGGCGGTGATCGTGACACCGTTCACGCTCTCGGGCGCCATGGCGCCCGTCACCATCGCCGGCGCGCTGGTGCAGCAGAACGCCGAGGCGCTTTCCGGCATCGCCTTCGCCCAGATGGTGAAGAAGGGCGCGCCGGTCGCCTATGGCGGCTTCACCTCGAATGTCGACATGAAGTCGGGCGCGCCGGCCTTCGGCACGCCGGAATACATGAAGGCGCAGCTCGTCGGCGGCCAGCTCGCCCGCCGCTACAACATCCCCTACCGCACCTCCAACACCTGCGCCGCCAACACGGTCGACGCGCAGGCCGCCTATGAGAGCGTCTTCTCGCTCTGGGGCGCCATGCAGGGCGGCGGCAATCTGCTGATGCACGGGGCCGGCTGGCTGGAAGGCGGCCTGCGCTGCTCCTACGAAAAGACCATCCTCGACATCGATCTGCTGCAGATGGTAGCCGAGTTTCTCACTCCGCTCGATCTCTCCGAGGACGCGCTCGGTTTCGACGCCATCCAGTCAGTCGGCCCAGGCGGCCATTTCTTCGGCACCCAGCACACGCAGGAACGCTACAAGACCGCCTTCTACGCGCCGATCGTCTCCGACTGGCRCAACTTCGAGACCTGGACCGAAGCCGGCTCGCCGACGGCGCTCGAGCGCACCAACAAGGTTTGGAAGGACCGCCTCGCCGCCTATGAGGAGCCCTATGTGGACCCGGCGATCCGCGAGGAGCTCAACGACTTCGTCGAGAAGCGCCGCGCCGAAGGCGGCGCGCCGACCGATTTCTGATCGCCCGTATTGGTCTGAATTGGTCCGATGAATAGTCGACCCCCACTCCGTCGAGCTTTGCTCGACACCTCTCCCCCGATCGACGGGGGAGAGGAAGGGCGCGGACTTATGCCGGCTGGCGCCCTTCCCCTCCCTCCGGAGGGGAAACCCCGCTTCCACGATACTGTCTCTTCAAAAACGGGCCTATCTTCATGAAATCTCACGTAAAAGCGGTTGTCATCGGCGGCGGCGTCGTCGGCTGCTCGGTGCTCTACCACCTCGCCAAGGCGGGCTGGACCGACATCATGCTGATCGAGCGTTCGGAGTTGACCTCCGGCTCTTCCTGGCATGCTGCGGGCGGCTTCCACACGCTGAACGGCGACCCGAACGTCGCCAAGCTGCAGGCCTATACGGTCCAGCTCTACAAGGAGATCGAGGAGCTCTCCGGCCAGTCCTGCTCGCTGCATCTCACCGGTGGCGTGATGATGGCCGACACGCCCGAGCGCATGGACTTCCTGCGGCTCGCCCACGCCAAGGGCCGCTATCTCGGCATGGACACCGAGTTGATCACCCCGTCCGAGGCCAAGGCGATGTTCCCGCTGATGGACGAGAAGAATTTCGTCGGCGCCATGYGGGACCCGGTCGAAGGCCATCTCGATCCGTCCGGCACCACCCACGCTTACGCCAAGGCCGCGCRCAGGCTCGGCGCCGAGATCGTGCTGCGCAACCGCGTCGTCGAGCTGACGCAGGAGGTCGACGGCACCTGGAACGTCGTCACCGAGCAAGGCACGGTGAAGGCCGAGCATGTCGTCAACTGCGGCGGCCTGTGGGCGCGCGAAATTGGCCGCATGGTCGGCGTCGAACTGCCGGTGCTGGCGATGGAGCACATGTACCTGCTCACCGAGCCGATGCCTGAGGTCGAGGAATTCAACAAGTCGACCGGCCGCGAGATGGTCGGCGTGCTCGATTTCAAGGGCGAGATCTACACCCGCCAGGAGCGCAACGGCGTCCTGCTCGGCACCTATGAGAAGGCCTGCAAGCCGTGGTCGCCGGTCGACACCCCCTGGAACTTCGGCCATGAATTGCTGCAGCCCGACATCGACCGCATCGCACCGTCGCTGGAGATCGGCTTCAAGCATTTCCCCGGCATCGAGAAGGCCGGCATCAAGCAGATCATCAACGGCCCCTTCACCTTCGCGCCGGACGGCAACCCGCTGGTCGGCCCGGTGCAGGGCCTGACCAATTTCTGGTGCGCCTGCGCAGTCATGGCGGGCTTCAGCCAGGGCGGCGGCGTCGGACTCGCGCTCTCCAACTGGATGGTGCACGGCGATCCGGGCTTCGACGTCTGGGGCATGGACGTCGCCCGCTTCGGCGAATGGGCGACGCTGCGCTACACCAACGCCAAGGTGCGCGAGAACTATTCGCGACGCTTCTCGATCCGCTTTCCGAACGAGGAACTGCCGGCCGCGCGTCCGGCGCAGACCACGCCGCTCTACGACACCATGCTCGCCAACAATGCGGTGATGGGCGACAGCTGGGGCCTGGAAACCCCACTCTGGTTCGCGCCCAAAGGCACCGAACCGAAGGACATCGTCTCCTTCCACCGCTCGAACGACTTCGGTCCGGTCGGCGAGGAAGTGCGCGCCACGCGCGAGCGGGTCGGCGTCACCGAGATCGCCAACTTCGCCAAATACGAGGTCTCCGGCCCGGCAGCGGAGGATTTCCTCAACCGGCTGATGACCAACCGCATGCCGAAGACCGGCCGCATCGTGCTGACCCCGATGATCAACGAGTTCGRCAGGCTGATCGGCGACTTCACCATCGCCAAGACCGGCGAGGATCGCTTCATGATCTGGGGCTCTTCGGCCGCGCAGAAATATCACATGCGCTGGTTCGAGAAGCACCTGCCGAAGGACGGGTCGGTGCGCATCCACCGCTTCGACCAGACGCTTGTCGGGCTGTCGATCGCCGGACCGAAATCGCGTGACCTGCTGCAGAAGCTGGTCGATATCGACGTCTCGACCAAGGCCTTCCGCTTCATGGATTTCCGCGAGATGGCGGTCGGCGGCGCTCCCTGCATGGTCAACCGCATCACCTATACCGGCGATCTCGGCTACGAGATCTGGATGGCGCCCGCCTATCAGCGCCTCGTGTACAAGGCGATCAAGGAAGCCGGCGAGAAATTCGGCCTGGTCGATTTCGGCATGCGCGCGCTGCTGTCGATGCGCCTCGAAAAGAACTTCCCGACCTGGTTCCGCGAACTGCGCCCGATCTACGGCCCGTTCGAAGGCTCGATGGACCGCTTCATCAAGCTGGAGAAGAACGACTTCATCGGCCGGGAAGCGGCTGCCAAGGAGCATGCCGAAGGGCCGAAGCTGCGCCGCGTCTCCTTCATCGTCGATGCGGCGGATGCCGACGTGATGGGCGACGAGCCGATCTGGGCCAAGGTCGGCAAGGACTACGGCACGGTGGAAAAGCCGCATGGCTATGGCGCGCCGCGCTTCGATGAAACCGGCAAGGAAGTGCGCGGCTCAAAGGCCGCCGAAGGCGCTTCCGCCGTGCGCGGTATCGTCGACGGCGAATGGCGCGTGGTAGGCTGGGTAACTTCCGGCGGCTATGCGCATTACGTGCAGAAGTCGATGGCGCAGGGCTATGTGCCGGCAGCCCTCGCCGAGGACGAGAGCGCGGGCCTGTTCGAGATCGAGATCCTCGGCCACCGCCGCCCGGCCCGCATCAATATCGAGCCGCCCTTCGACCCAAGCGGCGAGAAGATGCGCAGCTGAGACCCGGCCGTGGACAGCGCGGCACCAAAGGGAGGCTTCGGCCGCCACCGCAAGATCATGCCGTTCGAACCGGGCTCGGTCGAAGCGCTGCGTGAAGCTTCCCGCGAAAAGGCAGCCGCGCTCAACCAGCATGTGCTGGGCTACGGCGCTCTGGCCGAAGCCGAATGGGCAGCGGCAGCTATTGCCGCTCCCGATCTGCCTGCCATGCGACAATACCGGCTCGAGCGCATCCGCGCCGAGCTCAAGCGCCGCGACTATGCAGGCGCCCTGCTCTACGACCCGGTCAACATCCGCTACGCGACCGATTCGACCAACATGCAGCTCTGGGTGGCGCACAACCCGACGCGCTACTGCTTCGTCGCCACCGAAGGCCCGGTGGTGCTGTTCGACTATTTCTCCTGCGAGCACCTGTCGGATCATGCCGGCATCGTCGATGAGGTGCGGCCGGCGGTATCGTGGACGTACCTCTACAGCGGGGAGTTGACCGACAGGAAGGTCCGCCGCTGGGCGGCCGGCATCGCCGAGCTTGTTGCCGAACACGGCGGCGGCAATCGCCGCATCGCGGTCGACCACATCAATCCGGAAGGCGTGGCCGAGCTTGCCCGCCGCGGCATCAATGTCGGCAATGGTGAAGCGGTGATGGAGAATGCGCGCCTCATCAAATCGCCCGACGAGATTCTCGCCATGCGCCGCGCCATGGTCGCCTGCGAGGCGGCGATGGTCGAAATGGAAGCGGCGCTGAAGCCCGGCATCTCCGAGAACGAGCTTTGGGCGGAGCTGCATCGCGGCAATATCGCGCGCGGCGGCGAGTGGATCGAAACCCGGCTTCTGTCGTCCGGCCCGCGCACCAATCCCTGGTTCCAGGAATGCTCGTCGCGCGTCGTCGAGGACGGCGACCTCGTCGCCTTCGACACCGACCTCATCGGTCCCTACGGCTTCTGCGCCGACCTCTCGCGCACCTGGCTCTGCGGCGACGGAACGCCGTCCAACGAGCAGCGCGACTTGTTCCGTATCGCCGCCGACCAGATCGCCCACAACACCGAGCTGATGCGGCCGGGTATCTCCTTCCGCGATCTCGTCGAACGCTCGGCGGTGCCGCCGGGTGACTGCTTCCCGGCGCGCTACGGCGTGCTCTATCACGGCGCCGGACTGGCGGACGAGTATCCAACCTTGCCGCATGCCAGCGACTGGACGGACGATACGCCCGATGGCGTGCTCGAACCCGGCATGGTGCTGTGCGTCGAAAGCTATATCGGCCGGCTGGGTGGACGTGAGGGCGTCAAGATCGAGGAGCAGATCCTGATCACCGCCGCCGGCAACGAAAAACTGTCGATCTATCCGCTGGACGATCGATTGCTCGGCGGTTGAGACGTATCAACCGGCCGCGGCAACAGCCGCGCGCATGGACGCGACGACGTCCGCCGGTGTGGTCCGCGCCGTAATAAACGGCAAGCCCTTTCGTCTTGCTGTCCAGCCGACGACCTTCACGTGCCGCGCCGCCGGCTCGAAACGTTGCGCCAGAGCCCAGCTCCGGCAATCGACTGCGGCGATATCAGCCCTGCCCTCGGCGATGGCAACGATCGATGACCTATGGCCACCGCTTTCGCTGCGCGAGGCGAAGATCTCGAGACTTTCGCCCATTGCCTCCAGGTCGCGCGTCAGCCCGATCAGTCCGGACATGGAATCCAGATCGTTGAAGATGAACCGCGTGCCGCGAATAAGATCGAGCGGAATGACGGCCTTGCCGTCCTCAGGCGAGGCAACTGGCGGCCCGCCATCCGCGAGCATCACCAGCGCGCTGGAATAGAGTTCGCCCTGCCCGCCCTCGAATGCGTCGTAACCTGGCTGGGCAATTACCTGCACATGTTCAGCCAGGCCGAGTTCCATCGGCCCCCAGCAAGTTTGCCCGAAGAGCAGTGCCGGACTCAGCCAAAGCTGATGAAAATCGAACTCGTCCGCTGGCAGCGTTGCCGGGTCAGGCGCAATCAGCTTCCCCGCACCGTCGCGAATGCCTCCAGGCACCGGCGGCAGGTCGCGATTGCTGCGTGCCATACTCTCCGGCGCATCGATGCCCCTTTGCCGGAAAGCGTCGCGGAGCCGCGCCCATTGCGCGTCGATCTCGCCGCGCATTTCGGGCCAGTCATACATCGGCAAAGCCGCAACCAACTTACTCATGGCGAATAGCTTTCAAAGACAGGCGGCCATCGGCGCCTGCGTCCCGCTGCGAAAAAGGCCGTCGCGAAAAGTCGAGATTACTCCTTGGGCGGCTCTGCCGGGACTGGGACCGTTCCAAGTCCATTCACATTACGCGCCCTGATGCGCGGCTTGAAGGCGCGGCCGGGCTCCGGCGTGCGGCGCAGCACCGGGTGGACGACCGGCTCCTTGGCTTTGAAGGCAAAGGATCTGATCAGCGCAAAATAGTTCGGATAGACATAACCGCTGTTCATCCGCAGCCATTCGTCGCGGCGATCGCGAAACATCTTCGGCAGTCTGTACCAGGCGACGGTCGGGCTCTTGTGATGCACGAAATGCAGGTTGTTGTTGAGGAACAGCAACGACAGCGGCGACCGCTCGACGATGATCGTGCGCCCTTCGGGGTGCTCCGACCACTGATGTTCGGCATAGGTGCGGACCGCGATCAGCGACTGGCCGAGCCACACCGGCAACAGTATGTAGAGCCAGAGCRGGATGCCAAAGCCGAACGTCACGATCGGCACAACGACAGCGAGGCCGATGGCGTGYAGCAGCCAGGCTTTGCGGATCGTCCTGTCGCCGGYGRCAATCTGCCTGGYGTCGTCGATGAAGAAGCCGACCGACGACAGCCACGGGCCGAGAATGAAACGGCCGACCATGGTATTGTTGAGCTTGAGCAGGAACTTCATCGCCGGCGGCAGTTCCTCATGCATCCAGAGCGCCTGATAATAGCTTTCCGGATCGTCCAGCGGATCGGTCAGCCGCTCGTCCGCATGATGACGAAGGTGGATCGTCCTGAAGCGGCGGAACGGCCAGACGAGGCCGATCGGCAGGAAGACGAAGGCCTCGTTGATCCTGGCGTTGCGGGTCGGATGGCCATGCAGCACTTCATRCACAAGCGAGGATTGCAGTGCCAATATGAAGCCCAGGACGCCGAGCGCGATCAGCGGATGGGTCGGCCAGAGCAGGAAGCCGGCGGCGAGCCAGATGCCGTAGCAGAAAAGTGTGAGGAATACGGTCGGCCATTCCAAGGCCGGTGTGCTGCTACGTCTCTTGTYTATGCTCGTCATGCTATCGACCACTGCCTTCCAGTCGCCGGAACCATTGCAATTCCTGACAACATTGTGTCAGCAGCCTTTCGTTGTCGCAACGCGACAAAGCGCACAAACTGTTGCGAGTGCGCATTTTTATCGGCAGATGTTATGCATTGTAAACAGATTTGGGGATTCATTTACGCCTGAGCCGCGAGCATGGCGGCCACGGCGCAAATTTTTCCTCTCGGGAACGGAGCAGATGGATGGACAAGCRTGATCTGTCGACGATCTTCCGGGAGCGACTGAAATTGCTCTTGACACGCTCCGACCTGAACCAATCGGCCTTCGCGACCGCCGTCGRCATCGACCGTTCGGCGCTCTCGCAACTGCTGTCCGGAGCCTCGACCCGCCTGCCCCGCGCCGAGACGCTGCTCAACATTGCCGCCGAGTTCAAAGTATCCCTCGACTGGTTGCTGGGCCTGAGCCAGGACGAAGGCGTCACCGGCGAGATTCGCGAAAGCCTGGAGATCGAGGAGGCGGCGGACGGTTTCGATCGCACGTTGCTCGCCAAATGGCACGCCGAGGCGGCCGGCACGAAAATCCGCTACGTGCCTGCCGGCATTCCGGACCTCCTGCGCACCGAGGCGCTGGTCGAATACGAGGCCGGCATCGCGAACAAGAGTCGCGAGGCGCAGGCCGGCGAGACGCAATACCGCATCGACTACAACAGGCGGCCGGAGACCGACATGGAAGTCTGCATGCCGCGCCATACGCTGGAGATCTTCGCGCGCGGCCTCGGCATCTGGGATCGCTTTCCCGAGGCCGAGCGCCGCAGGCAGTTGCTGCACATGGCAGCGCTTCTCGACGACCTTTACCCGACCTTCCGCCTGTTCCTCTACGACGGCCGTATGCGCTATTCGATCCCCTATACGATCTTCGGTCCCTAYCGTGCGGCGATCTATGTCGGCGACATGTATCTGGTGCTCAATGCCACCCAGCCGGTCCGCACCTTGACCAGCCATTTCGACAATCTGATCCGCGCCGCCGACGTCAACGCGCATGAGGCGGCAAGCTTCACGCAAAGGCTGGCTGGCATGTCGTTCCCATCAGGCCCGGCCTGAACGCTGTCGCCACAGTCCAAATCGGCACCCCAAGCGACTCCAAATTCATTGACTGGACATAAAGACTTCTTTATATCGTTATTTGAATTCCCGAACGAAAGCCAAAGCCATGACCGCGACTAATCCCATCGACGCGCTGATTGCTGAAAAGGGCGTGCTGCTCGCCGATGGCGCCACCGGCACCAACCTGTTCGCGATGGGCCTCGAGGCCGGCGAAGCGCCCGAACTGCTGAACGAAACGGCACCCGACACCGTCACGAAGCTGCACCAGAACTTCGTCGACGCCGGCGCCGACATCATCCTGACCAATTCCTTCGGCGGCACTCGTCACCGGCTGAAGCTGCATCATGCGCAGGACCGGGTCGGCGAGCTGAACAAGCGCGCCGCCGAGATCGCCCGTTCCGTCGCCGACAAGGCCGGCCGCAGGGTGATCGTGGCCGGCTCCGTCGGCCCGACCGGCGAACTGCTGGCGCCGCTGGGCGCCATGACCTATGAGGATGCCGTCGATGCCTTCGCCGAGCAGATCGAAGGCCTCAAGGCCGGCGGCGCCGAAGTCGCCTGGATCGAGACGATGTCGGCGCCGGATGAGATCCGCGCGGCGGCGGAGGCCGCGATCCGCGTCGGCCTGCCCTATACCTATACCGGCTCCTTCGACACCGCCGGCCGCACCATGATGGGGCTGCTACCGAAGGACATTCACGGCGTTGCCGAAGGGCTGTCGCAGGCTCCGCTCGGCGTCGGCGCCAATTGCGGCGTCGGCGCGGCCGACATCCTGGCCTCGCTGCTGGACATGACCGAGGCGAAGCCGGAGGCGACCGTGATCGTCAAGGGCAATTGCGGCATTCCGGAATTCCGCGGCAGCGAGATCCATTATTCCGGCACGCCCGAGCTGATGGCCGACTATGTCAGGCTGGCGGTCGACGCCGGCGCCAAGATCGTCGGTGGCTGCTGCGGCACCTCGTTCGCCCATCTCGCCGCCATGCGCAAAGCGCTCGACGGACATACCAAGTCGTCGCGCCCGACCGTCGAGACCATCGTCCAGCGCATCGGCCCGATGCGCAACAAAACGGCAAGCGGTGGCGAAACGGGCGAAGGCCGCCGCGAGCGCCGGCGCAGCCGCGCCTGACCGCCTTCTATTTGCTGTTTTCGGCGTAGCGCGACAGCGCCGTGTTGAAGTCGGTCGCGGCGCTGTCCGTGCTGTCGGCGCCCATCGTCAGCAAGGCGCCGGACACGCGCGGGTTGCTGATCTGCTCCAGCATCACGCGGAAGCGGTCGTTATTCAGCGCGGAGAGCGCCGTCTTGCGGGCCGCGTCGACATCACTTCTCATGCGTGAGGATTCCGGCGGAGCAGACGGCCCTCGTGCCTGAAGGTCGCCCGCCGTCGATGTCACGTTCCCGCTGATATGCAATTCCAGCCCCTCAAAGTCCTCTATCAGCTTCGACTAACAGAAGGTCATTGCGACGAAGTTCCGGAAAAGCCGCGCAATTTAACGATCGGACGAAGGCCAGGCGGGGTTTCACCTGCCGGCCTGTGTCCGATCTTCGCCTAACTATTTGTTGCCGCCCAGCGAGGAGGCCAGTCGCACCAGCGACAGGAATTCGCCCCTGTACCCGAACGGATCGGCGCCTCGGGCTGCATTGGCGATCTCCAGGATGCGGTCGTAGCCGRAATTCGCCGTTTGATCCTCGTCGCGCAGCTTCTGCCCGAAGGCGGCGACCGCGACCGAGAAGCGCTGGTCGGCGCCCGCCTGATCGAAGGACGACACTTCGTTGGCGGCGGTCACCGGCGTGGTGATCAGCTTGGAGACATCCTCGTTCGGCAGCTTGTAGCGGATCTTGACGAAGGCATATTCGTCCGCATTGGCAACGCCGCCATTGTCGACCTTCGCCTGGCCGTAGCGCAGCGGATCGACCTGCTCCGCACCGCTGCCCTTCGGCGTGATCTCGTAGATCGCCGTCACCGAATGGCCGGAGCCGATATCGCCTGCATCGACGCGGTCGTTATTGAAATCCTCGCGCTTCAAGGCGCGCGTCTCATAGCCGACCAGACGATACTCCGAGACCTTGGCCGGATTGAACTCGACCTGGATCTTGACGTCTTTGGCGATGGTGAACAGCGTCGAGGAAGCATCCTCGACCAGCACCTTCTCGGCTTCGGCGAGCGTGTCGATATAGGCCGCCGTGCCGTTGCCGTTCTGGGCGATGGTCTGCATCATCTGGTCGTTCAGATTGCCGCGGCCGAAGCCGAACACCGACAGGAAGACGCCGGTCTTGCGCTCCTTCTCGATCAGCTGCTTGAGATCGGCGTCATCGGTCTGGCCGACGTTGAAGTCGCCGTCGGTGGCAAGCATCACCCGGTTGACGCCGTCCTTGACGAAGGACTGCTGCGCAAGCTTGTAGGCTTCCCTGATGYCGGCCTCGCCGGCCGTCGATCCGCCGGGTTCCAGATTGTCGATGGCCGAAAGTATCTTCTGCTTTTCCGCCGCCTTCGTTGGCATGAGCACCGTGCCGGCATTGCCGGCATAGGTGACGATGGAGACGGTGTCGTCGAGCTTCAGCTTGCTCACCAGCAGCCGGAAGGCCGATTTCAGCAGCGGCAGCTTGTCCGGCTCGTCCATCGACCCCGACACGTCGATCAGGAACACCAGATTGGCCTTGGGCTGCTCGGCCGGCTTCACGTCGAAACCCTTGATGGCGACATGCATCAGCCTGGTACGCTCGTTCCAGGGCGTCGGCATGACGGTGATGGTCGAGTTGAACGGCGTCGCGGCCGAGCTTGGCCCCTTCCAGTCATAGGGGAAGTAGTTGATCATCTCCTCGACCCGAACCGTGTCGGGATCAGGCAGGATGCCTTCCTTCAGCGAGCGCCGCACGAAGGAATAGGATGCCGTGTCGACATCGATCGAAAAGGTCGAGACCGGATCCTGCGTCGTTTCATGCACCGGATTGGTCTTGAACGTTTCGATGCGGTCGCGATTCTCCTCCTGCGGCTGCATCTGGTCGGACGGCATGGGCAAAGGCTGAACCATCAGCTTGGAATCGGCGATGGCGCCGGCCGGCGCCTGAGCCCCCCGCATGGCCGCCGCAGGCGCTTGCGCATTCGCGCGTCCGCCAGCCGCGAGTTGACCGCTCTCGGCCGGCGCCGGCTCGGACTGCGCCGCCGGCGCCGTCTCCTGCTTGGCCAAGCTGTCAACTTCGGCAGCCGGCTTCGGCGGCGATGCCGGCGCAACCTGAGCCTCGCCCTTGAGGCGATCCTCGCTGGCGGTCTTCTTTTCGTTGGCGGGCGCGACCGCCAACGGTTCGTTGATCACCGGCTGTTTCACCGTAGGCTTCTGCGCCGCCGGCTTGTCGGCCACCGTCTCGGTGATCTTCCCGTTGCCGCCAATGACAGGTGGCTCCTTCAACATCTCAAAAGCGGCATAGCCGGCGATAGGCAGCGCGACCAGCGCGGTGATGGCCGGCGTGGCAATGAGTTTCCGTTGCATGATCTCTCTCCAGAGCGTTTGTGCTCGCTCCGTGAGACGAAGACCTGCCGCTGTTCCTTGGGGGGCCGTCGCGATTTTTTTTTGGCCGTCGAAAGCGTGCATCGCAGCGGCGAACGCGCGCGCCTTGGCCTCGCCGTTCGGCGCCGGCACTGCGAGGTCGCGCAGCCTTTCGAGTTCGTTGTCGTCGACCATGGTCACACTTCCCCGGCTGACCGCATGAGCACTTTCAGCCGCTTCTTCGCTTCATGGATGTGCCAGGAAACCGTCGTCTCCGAGATCGCCATCACTTCCGCCGCCGCGGCATGGCTGATGCCCTCGCCATAGACGAGCAGCACGGCATCGCGTTGCTTGTCGGGCAACATACGCACCGCCGCCCACAGCGCCTCGGTCGGGTCCGGGCCGTCAGCAGAGGCCTCGCCCGCAATCAGCGCATAGGCACCGTAAGCCTCGGTCCTGGCGGTATCACGGGCGTGCTTGCGCATCATGTCGCGCGCCGCGTTCAGCGTCATGGCGTAGAGCCAGGTCGTGAAGGCGCCGTTGCCCTGATAGTCGCGGATCGCCGGGCCGAGTCGCACGCAGACGTCCTGGGCGATATCCTCGGCGTCGGCCTTGCTGCCGCACCAGCGATAGGCGGCGCGATAGACGAAGCCGTAGTGCCTTTCGAGCAGTTTGCCGAAAGCCCCCCTGTCTCCGCCCCTCGCCCGCCCGATCAATTCGGCATCGGAGGCTTCGCTGTCGTCCAGCATCATCGCCGTCATTTGCCTGTTGGACGAAGGCTAATGGCGATTCCTTGGGATGATGGGAAGAATTTTTTGCCGAGCGCCGGCCTATTTGAGCATCTCGCTGAAGAACGTCGTCAGCCGCTTCCAGTGACGCTCGGCGGCGGCTGTGTTGTAAGCGCTGTGGTCCCTTACGCACCAGCCATGGCCGGCGCCAACATAGTTCTCGATCGTGTGGTCGACTTCGGCGACCCTGAGCGCCTCGGCCAGCCGTGCCGATTGCTCCGGCGGAAAGCTGCGGTCGACCCCGGCCACGCCGACATAGACGCGCGCCTTGATCGAAGCCGCCTTGCGGTGCGGGCTGTCGGCGGCATCRCTTGCGAGGTTCCCGCCGTGGAAGCTCGCCGCCGCCGCTATGCGGTCGGGATGGGTTGCCGCCGCGTTCAACGCCCGCGCCCCGCCCATACAATAGCCGACAACGCCGATCGGCTCGCTGACGCCTTTGGCTGCTAGCGTATCGAGGAAGGYCGTGCTGTCGCGGATGGTCATATCCTGAGTGGTGCCTGAGACCAGCGCCATCAGCTCCGCTTTCGTCTTTTYGACGGTGAAGGCGGTCTTGGCGTCGAACGGACCATAAGGCGCATTGCGATAGAAGAGATCGGGCACCAGCACGGCATAGCCTTCTTCGGCGAGCCGCTCGGCCATTTCATCGAGTGCCGGGCGCGGCCCGAAGGCATCCATATAGAGGATGACGCCAGCCCTGGCCGCGACCACTGACCGGAAAAGCCTGGCCTTCGCCTTGCCGTCGCTGGTTTCGATCTCAATGTCCTGTCGCGCCATGCCGCTCTCCGTTTTCTGTCGCGAGATAGATATCGGCGCGCGCCGCTCCTGCAAGACAATCCCGGAGCCTGTCGTTCAAGATTTCGTGCGGACGGCATTCATATTACGGCCGGGCAAAGGCCGCCATATGAAAGGCCTGAACTTCCGGCGAGTAGCGGTAAGATGTGCAGTTGGGACAGGCGTTGCGATCGAGGCAGCCGCCRCTCCGGCAAGGCTCGCCTTTGGGGCCGCGCACATGGCCGAGACAGGCATCATGGGCAAAACCCCGCACGGAATAGGCATCGACCGGACAGGATTTCATGCAAGGCTTTTCAAGACATGTGTCGCAAAGATGAATCGGTTCCTGAGGTTCGGGGAGGAAAATCTCCTCCGCGAACAGCAGCGCGCCACGATAGGCATGCCAGAGCCCGTATTCCGGGTGCATGAGGATGCCAAGCGGCGACGGGTTCAGCTTTTCCGCCCGCATCGCCCATTGCTGGAACGGCAGATGGGGCCGGTCGGAAGGCGACACGGCGCGCGCGCCAAAATCTTTCGCGACCGCGCCGATCACCTCGCGCGACCATGTGTCGAGCGGATTGGCAATGGGCTGCGGCTGCCTCTCGAGCCAGCGCTGGAAATGCGGCCAGGGTGCTGCGCCCGCCTGTCCCACCAGCAGAGCGGACTTTGCGGGCGCACCGGATAGCCCCGCGGCCGCGACTTCATCGCCGGCGAAGCGGAAGCCGCCGCGAAGGATCAGGCCATGGGCGGCAAGCACGGCCGCGATTCTATCGATCGTGCCGCGCGAGACAATCATCCCTTCCGGTCCGGGTCGGAGAACGCGCTCCGCCAGACTTCCTTGTGGATGATGTTGGCGACTTTAGCCCGGCCTGACTCGGGCTCCTTTCAAGTGAAGGCGTCGGCCATCGAGGCCTTCTTCTTGGCGATGAATTCCTTCAGCGCTTCGTCGATGCCCGCGTCGAGATGCGGCGCCTCGTAGCTTTCCAGCCAGCGGCGGGCGAGTTCGTTGGCGCGCTGCGGCGCCGTCTTCTCGCCCTCGGCCAGCCACTGCTCGTAGGAATTGTTGTCGGCGATGTTGGACCGATAGAATGCGGTCTGGAAGTTGGCCTGCGTGTGGTCGCAGCCGAGATAATGGCTGCCCGGACCGACCTGCCGGATGGCGTCCATCGCCTGGCCGTTTTCCGAAAGGTCGACGCCCTCGGCGAACTTCTGCTGCATGCCGAGCTGGTCGATGTCCATCATGAACTTCTCGTAGCAGGAGGCGAGGCCGCCCTCGAGCCAGCCGGCCGAATGCAGCACGAAATTGGTGCCGGCAAGGATCGTCGAGTTCAGCGTGTTGGCGCTCTCATAGGCCGCCTGCGCATCCGGGATCTTCGAGGCGCAGAGTGAGCCGCCGGTACGGAACGGCAGGCCGAGCCGGCGCGCGAGCTGCGCTGCGCCATAAGAAACCAGGGACGGCTCCGGCGTGCCGAAGGTCGGTGCACCCGACTGCATCGAAATCGACGAGGCGAAAGTGCCGAACAGCACCGGCGCGCCGGGACGGATGAGCTGCGTGAACGAGGCGCCGGCGAGCACCTCGGCCAGGATCTGCGTCAGCGTGCCGGCGACCGTCACTGGGCTCATGGCGCCGGCGAGGATGAAGGGCGTGACGATGCAGGCCTGGTTGTGCCGCGAGTAGACCTTCAGCGCGCCGAGCATGGTCTCGTCAAACACCATCGGCGAGTTGGCGTTGATCAGGCTGGTCAGCACCGTGTTGTTCTCGACGAAATCGTCGCCGAACACGATCTTGGCCATCGCCACCGTATCCTCGGCGCGCTCCGGGGCGGTCACCGAGCCCATGAACGGTTTGTCCGAGTAGCGGATGTGGCTGTAGACCATATCCAGATGCCGCTTATTGACCGGCACATCCACCGGCTCGCACACTGTGCCGCCGGAATGGTGGRTCGACGGCGCCATATAGGCGAGCTTCACGAAGTTCTGGAAGTCCTCGAGCGTCGCATAGCGGCGGTTGCCGTCGAGGTCACGCACGAAGGGCGGGCCATAGACCGGCGCGAACACCGTCGCATTGCCGCCGATCTGCACCGAACGCTCGGGGTTGCGCGCATGCTGGGTGTAGATCGAAGGCGCGGTCTTCAACAGCGATCGGCAAAGCCCTTTCGGGAAATGCACGCGCTCGCCCTTCACGTCGGCACCGGCCTCTTTCCACAGCGCGAGCGCCTCGGCGTCGTCGCGGAAGATGATGCCCACCTCTTCCAGCACCGTGTCGGTGTTCTTCTCGATCAGCCCCAGGCCCTCCTCGTTGAGGACCTCGTAAACGTTGATCTTGCGCTTGATATAGGTGAGCTGGGTGCCTGGACCGCCGCCGGCGCGCGCCGCGCGTCTGGCCGCTGCGCCGCCGCTGGCGCCGCGTCCGCGTCGTCCGCCCGACGCTTCCTGTTCGACTGCCGCGTTATCGCTCATGATCGTTCTTCCTATCAATTGGCCTGAATTGGCTCGCGGCCGGTTTGATGCCGCTTCTTGCCGGATCGTAGCCATGCACCCTATTCGAAACGGCCCGCCAGCGCCAACGCCTGTCGCAAAATCGACAAGAAAACCAATAGATTTCCAGTCGCTTTCCTTTTGCGAGAAGTCGCAAATCAGCTATGGCTACCTTGCCCTCGCGGGTTAGGTATTGGCCCATTGACTATGAGGCTGCCGCAATCATTCCGAGCAGCAAGGAGCCCGAGAAAAAAATGTCCGACGACGAGATCATCCTTTCCGAGCTTTCCGACGAGGAACTCGTGCAGCAGATGCACGACGACCTTTATGACGGACTAAAGGAAGAGATCGAGGAAGGCACCAGGATCCTTCTCGACCGCGGCTGGCAGCCTTACACGGTGCTGACCGAGGCGCTTGTCGAAGGTATGCGCATTGTCGGCGAGGATTTTCGCGACGGCATCCTGTTCGTGCCGGAAGTGCTGCTTTCGGCCAACGCCATGAAGGCCGGCATGGCCATCCTGCGTCCGCTGCTGGCTGCCACCGGCGCGCCCAAGCAGGGCAAGATGGTGATCGGCACCGTGAAGGGCGACATTCACGACATCGGCAAGAACCTCGTCGGCATGATGATGGAAGGCGCCGGCTTCGACGTCATCGACCTCGGCATCAACAACGCAGTCGAGAAGTATCTGGAGGCTCTGGAGGAGCATCAGCCCGACATCATCGGCATGTCGGCGCTGCTCACCACCACCATGCCCTACATGAAGGTCGTCATCGACACGATGAAGGAAAAGGGCATCCGCGACGACTATGTCGTGCTGGTTGGCGGCGCGCCGCTCAACGAGGAATTCGGCAAGGCCGTCGGTGCCGATGCCTATTGCCGCGACGCGGCGGTGGCGGTCGAGACGGCCAAGGACTTCATGAAGCGCAAGCACAACGTTCGCGCTTCCGCCTGATCCCAAGGCGTCCGGCATGGACCGACAGGAAAAAGCCGCGCCTTGCAGCGCGGCTTTTTTGTTCCCAGATGTTGGGCGAGGCTACTTATCAGTTGGTGACAGTGTCTTTGACCGCCCTTGCCGTCGATTTGACATCCTTGCCGACACCCCGAATGGTGTTGGCGCAGGCCGTGAGAGCAAGCGCGCAGGCAAGGATGACCATCGGCGCGATGCGTAGCAGTTTCATGGACGGTGTCTCCCTCGACAGATAATTAGCCCCGCAGCGAAAACCGGTGCGACTGGTTCATGGTCAAAACGCAAAAAACGAAACCGAATCAAACAGACAGGCTGCTCGTCATTGCCTGCGGAATGATTGCGCGCGAAGTTTTGGCCGTCAAGGATCAGCTCGGCCTCGACCATCTCGAGCTGACCTGCCTGCCAGCCGAGTTCCACTTCTATCCGGAGCGCATCGCGCCAGCCATGGACAAGGCGATCGAGAAGGCCAAGGCGGAAGGCTACAAGCGCATTTTCGTCGGCTATGCCGACTGCGGCACCGGCGGCATGCTCGACCGCGTGCTGGAAAAGCACGGCGTGGAGCGCATGGCCGGGCCGCATTGCTTCGCCTTCTACCAGGGCCTGGATGCCTACGCGAAGGTCGCCGACGACGACATGATGTCGTTCTACATGACCGACTTCCTCTGCCGCCAATTCGATGCCTTCTTCATCAAGCCGCTCGGCCTCGACAGGCATCCGGAGCTGATCAAGGACTATTTCGGCAACTACGAGAAGCTGATCTATCTTGCGCAGACCGACGACCCGGAACTCGAAAAGGTTGCGGAGAAGGCCGCGGCCATGCTCGGCCTCGCCTATGAGCGCCGCTCGACCGGCTACGGCGATCTGACAGACGGATTGGCGCAGGCAGCAGCCGACGCAGGCTGACGGACTCAAGCGCTGACTGAGCATGACTCCGACCGAAGTCAGCGGAGCAAAAAGTTGCAGACTTTCCGGACCAAGACCATCCATCGACCGCCGGCTCACCAAGGATTAACCCGCTCTCCCTAACATCCGGCCGCCTCTTGAAGGCGGGTAGAAGGCGGCAGGAGCCATGGCAGCGTCGGAACCCGGTCCGCGACCGGTCGTGGTCGTCACCGAAGGCGGCCCGCATATCTGGGCCATCGTCAACGCGCTCGCCGATCGCGTCGGCCCCGTCAGCGTCATCCTCGAAACCCCTGAGTCAAAGAAGCGTTTGCTGCTTGGCCGCGCACGGCGCCAGGGCTGGATCTCGGCAATCGGCCAACTCGGCACCATGGTGCTGACCAGGCTCTGCAAGCGGCTTTTCGCCGGCCACGCCGCGCGCCTGATTGCCGAGGAAAAGCTCGAGACCGAATCTCGTCCAGGCCAGACGATCATCCAGGTGCCATCGGCCAACGGGCCCGAATGTCTTCAGGCGATCGAGAAGATCGGAGCCGGCGTCGTGCTGCTCGCCGGCTGCCGGCTGCTGTCGAAAGAGACACTCGCAAAGATGCTTTGCCCTGTGCTCAACTATCATGCCGGCATCGCGCCGAAATATCGCGGCATGAATGGCGGCTACTGGGCGCTGGCCTTCGGCGACCGGGAGAATTTCGGGACCACCGTGCATCTGGTCGATGCCGGCGTCGACACCGGCGGCGTACTGAGGCAGGCGCGTGGCATCCCGAAACCTGGCGACACCATCGCCAGCTATGCGCTGCGCCAGGCCGCGTTTTCCCGCGATATCTGCGTCGAGGCCGTGAACGATGCGCTGGCAGGAAATCTCGCAACGATCGATCCGGGCCTGCCGTCAAAGCAATGGTATCATCCGACGATCTGGTTCTATCTCTGGACTGGCCTGACGAAGCGCGTGTGGTGATGAGCCGGCATCGGAATTGAACGTTCGCTTTGCGCCATCGGTAGCGTCGCTTTTGAAGGCGCGCGCGTCGTCCCATAACAAGCGGCCCAACGGCGCATGCGGCAATGCTCCCAACATCGAGGAGTGAGAATTCATGGCCGATTTGATCGTCGTCTATTGGCGCGACATCCCAGCCCAGGTCATCGTCAAGAAGGGCCRCCAGAACGCCAAGCGCGAGCTGCCCTTGCGCTTTACCGAGGCGATCGACATGTGTGCCATGCGCACCGGCGCCGGCAGCACCGACGACTACCTTGCCGAATGGCGCAAGGCCGATCCGGTGCCGGTGGGCGACGACATCGAAGCCGAGGTCGAGAAGGCTTACCAGGACCTCGATGCGAAATACGACCGCGAGCGACTGGTCGCTCTGGTCAAGGCTGGCGGGAAAGAAAATGTCTGAGAAACAGCCGGCGGTTACCCAGGCCACTTTGGTCAAGAAGGCAGCGCCGAAATCCGACTACAAGCCTGCAGATGTGTCGCCGCAGCGGCGCGTCCAGCGCACATTCGCGGTGCGGCTGTGGTCGATCCGTCATTCACGTCTGCTCGAATGGTTCTACGCCCGCTTCGCCGACGCCTTCCTGCTGCTCCATCCCTTGTGGAAGGGCATCGGCTACGGCCGCGTCGAGGCGCCGGTGAAGTTCGTCGAGAAGCGCGTCAAGGGCTTCATGTTCGACTGCCGTATGTGCGGCCAGTGCATCCTGTCCTCGACCGGCATGTCGTGCCCGATGAACTGCCYCAAGCAGCTGCGCAACGGCCCTTGCGGCGGCGTGCGCGCCAACGGCAATTGCGAGGTGGAGCCGGACATGCCCTGCGTCTGGGTGAAGGCCTGGGAAGGCTCCCGCAACATGGTGCATGGCGACAAGATCCTTGCCGTGCAGAAGCCGGTCGACCAGTCGCTGCGCGAAACCTCGGCCTGGCTGYGAGTGACCGCGCAGGCCGCCGCGGCGCGTGAAACAGCCCAGAAAGCGAAGAATTCCGGAGCTTCGGCATGACCGTCCGCCAGCGCGACGAGAACCCGGCCGGCGTCCACCTGCCGCTCGACCCCCTGCCCGGCCATTCCTCGCGCGGCCGRCTGGAGCGCGTGCTGCGCCGCGGCGAGTTCGCGGTGACGACCGAGCTCAACCCGCCCGACAGCGCCGATCCGGAAGATGTCTACGACCGCGCCAAGGTCTTCGACGGCTGGGTCGACGCCATCAACGCGGTCGATGCGTCGGGCGCCAACTGCCATATGTCATCGGTCGGCATCTGCGCGCTTTTGACCCGCATGGGCTATGCCCCGATCATGCAGATCGCCTGCCGCGACAAGAACCGCATCGCCATCCAGGGCGACGTGCTGGGCGGTGCGGCGATGGGCGTCGCCAACATGCTGTGCCTCACCGGCGACGGCGTCCAGGCCGGCGACCAGCCCGGCGCAAAGCCGGTGTTCGACCTCGATTCCATGTCGTTGCTCGAAACCATCCGCATCATGCGCGACAACGGCAAGTTCCTGTCCGGCCGCAAGCTGACGACGCCGCCGCAGGTCTTCCTCGGCGCGGCGGTCAATCCCTTCGCGCCGCCTTACGATTTCCGCCCGATCCATCTCGGCAAGAAGATCGCCGCCGGTGCGCAGTTCATACAGACGCAATATTGCTTCGACGTGCCGATGTTCAAAACCTTCATGCAGAAGGCGCGCGACCTCGGCCATACCGAGAAAGTCTTCCTCCTGTGCGGGGTCGGGCCGCTCGCTTCCGCCAAGACGGCGAAATGGATCCGCTCCAACGTGCCGGGCATCCACATCCCCGATGCAGTGATCAAGCGGCTCGAAGGCGCGCAGGACCAGAAGAAGGAAGGCAAGCAGCTCTGCATCGACATCATCAACGAGGTGAAGGAAATTCCGGGCGTCGCCGGCATCCATGTGATGGCCTACCGCCAGGAAGAATATGTCGCAGAGATCGTCGATGAGTCGGGCGTGCTGAAAGGCCGCCAGCCCTGGAAGCGGGAGATCCGCCGCGACGACCAGATCGTCGCTGAGCGGCTCGACCACATATTGCACGACGAGATTACCGAAACCCAGGTGGACATGGTGAAGACCGCGCATTGACGGCGCGGCGGCAGCATCCGCTTGAACGAAATCAGATAACGATATAAAGAACTCTTTATATCCCCGACGGAGAGATCGCATGACCCGCACCATCGTCGCATCGGCGACCCGAGAAATCGTAATCGGCTTCGACCAGCCCTTCTGCGTAATCGGCGAGCGCATCAACCCGACCGGCCGCAAGAAGCTGGCCGCCGAGATGGTGGCCGGCAACTTCGAGACCGTCGTCAAGGACGCGCTTGAACAGGCCGCCTGCGGCGCCACCATGCTCGACGTCAATGCCGRCGTCACTGCCGTCGACCCCAACGCGACCGAGCCTGCGCTGCTGGTGCAGACGCTGGAGATCGTGCAGAACCTGGTCGACCTGCCGCTCTCGATCGACAGCTCGGTCACCGCCGCCATCGAGGCGGCGCTGAAGGTCGCCAAGGGCCGTCCGCTGGTCAACTCCGTCACCGGCGAGGAAGAGAAGCTCGAGGCCATCCTGCCGCTGGTCAAGAAATACAACGTCCCGGTCGTCGCCATCTCCAACGACGAAACCGGCATCTCCATGGACCCGGACGTCCGCTTCGCCGTCGCCAAGAAGATCGTCGAGCGTGCCGCCGACCACGGCATCCCTTCGCATGACGTCGTCGTCGACCCGCTGGTGATGCCGATCGGCGCGCTGGGCGATGCCGGCCGCCAGGTGTTCGCGCTGCTGCGCCGTTTGCGCGAGGAGCTCAAGGTCAACACCACTTGCGGCCTTTCGAACATCTCGTTCGGCCTGCCGCACCGCCACGGCATCAACGCGGCCTTCATCCCGATGGTGATCGGTGCCGGCATGACCAGCGCCATCATGAACCCGGTCCGTCCGCAGGAAATGGAGGCCGTGCGCGGCGCCAATGTGCTCAACGGCACCGACGAGAACTGCTCGACCTGGATCAGAACCTACAAGGACTACAAGCCGGCCGAAGGCGGCCATGCAGCACCCGCGCCCACGCCGGTGTCCGCTCCCGGCGAAGGCGGCGCTGCAGCCGGCGGCCGCCGCCGTGGCGGACGCGAGGCCCGTATGGCGAGGTTATAAGGTAGAGATTGTGACTGCCTCGACAGAGGGAGGTATCCGAACATGAACCCTCCCCCGAACATAACCGATCCGCTCGTGCTGTTCATGCCGTCCGGCAAGCGCGGGCGGTTCCCTGTTGGCACGCCGGTGCTCGATGCCGCGCGCCAGCTCGGTGTCTATGTCGAGAGCGTGTGCGGCGGCCGCGCCACCTGCGGACGCTGCCAGATCGAGGTGCAGGAAGGCAATTTCGCCAAGCACAAGATCGTTTCGTCCAACGACCACCTCTCGCCCAAGGGCGCCAAGGAAGAGCGATACGAGCGCGTGCGCGGTCTGCCCGAACGCCGCCGCCTCTCCTGCTCGGCACTGATCCTCGGCGACCTCGTCGTCGACGTGCCGCAGGACACGGTCATCAACGCCCAGACCATCCGCAAGGACGCCGACACCCGGGTCATCGCCCGCGATACGGCGATCCGCATGTGCTACGTCGAGATCGAAGAGCCCGACATGCACAAGCCGCTCGGCGATCTCGACCGCCTGAAGCTCGCGCTGATGAAGGATTGGGGCCTCACCAACCTCGAATTCGATTTCTATTTGCTGCCGCAGGTGCAGGGCATCCTGCGCAAGGGCAACTGGACCGCCACCGCCGCCATCCACAAGGATGCCGACAGCGACATCGCGCGCGTCATCGCGCTGTGGCCCGGGCTGAAGAACGAGGCGTACGGGCTTGCCTGCGACATCGGCTCGACGACCATCGCCATGCATCTGGTGTCGCTGCTCTCCGGCCGCGTTGCCGCCTCCTCAGGCACGTCCAATCCGCAGATCCGCTTCGGCGAGGATCTGATGAGCCGCGTCTCCTACGTGATGATGAATCCCGACGGCCGCGAGGGCATGACGGTCGCCGTGCGTGAAGCGGTTTCCAGCCTCGTCGACAAAGTTTGCGCGGAAGGCAATGTCCAGCGCAACGACATCCTCGATGCGGTGTTCGTCGGCAATCCGATCATGCACCATCTCTTCCTCGGCATCGATCCGACCGAGCTCGGCGGCGCGCCGTTTGCGCTCGCCGTTTCCGGCGCGGTGCGCATCAAGGCCTCCGATCTCGGCCTGAAGCTGAACCAGGGCGCGCGCCTCTACATGCTGCCTTGCATTGCCGGCCATGTCGGCGCCGACGCGGCCGCCGTCACCCTCTCCGAAGGCCCGCACCGCCAGGACGAGATGATGCTGATCGTCGATGTCGGTACCAATGCCGAGATCGTGCTCGGCAACAGCACGCGCGTCGTGGCGGCCTCCTCGCCCACCGGGCCTGCCTTCGAAGGCGCCGAGATTTCTGGTGGTCAACGCGCGGCGCCTGGCGCCATCGAGCGCGTGCGCATCGATCCGGAGACGCTCGAGCCGCGTTACCGCGTCATCGGCTCGGAGCTGTGGTCCGATCAGCCGGGCTTCGCCGAGAGCGTTCAGGCCACTGGCGTGACCGGCATTTGCGGCTCGGGCATCATCGAAGTGGTGGCCGAGATGTATCTCACCGGCATCATTTCCGAGGACGGCGTCGTCGACGGATCGCTCGGCGAGCGCTCGCCGCGCGTCGTCCCGAACGGCCGCACCTTCTCCTATGTGCTGAAGGATGGCGAGCCGAAGATCACCATCACCCAGAACGACGTGCGCGCCATCCAGCTTGCCAAAGCGGCGCTTTATGCTGGCACCAAGCTGCTCATGGAAAAGCAGCATACTGACCATGTCGACCGCATCCATTTCGCCGGCGCCTTCGGCTCCTTCATCGATCCGAAATACGCCATGGTGCTGGGGCTGATCCCCGACTGCGATCTGGACAAGGTTTCGGCCGTCGGCAACGCAGCCGGCGCCGGCGCGCGCATGGCACTCCTAAATCGCGGCTATCGCCGCGAGATCGAAGAGACAGTGAGCCGGATCGAGAAGATTGAGACCGCGCTCGAGCCGAAGTTCCAGGAGCACTTCGTCTACGCCATGGCGCTGCCGAACAAGGTCGACCCGTTCCCGAAGCTGGCGGCCGCGGTGAAGCTGCCGCCGCGCAAGACGATAAGCGACGACGGCGGCGCCGGCGATGCCTCCCCACGCCGGCGCTCGCGCGAGGAGCGCGCGGCTCGGCGTGGCCGCGCATAAGGCATGTCGCCCAAAATTGCGCAGCGGTTTTGGGACATGCATGAAAACAAAAGCGTAAAGCGCGTCGCCTGAATACCCGTCAGCGCGACGCGCTTCAGGCTTGCTTCTCATAGGCACATTTCGACTTTCATTTGCATGCAAATGTTTCCGGATCGGCCCGATCCGGAAACCGAGACGCTGTCTTCGCGAAATCCCTTCGATACATCGCCGGCGCATTTAGCGGACCTCGAATGGCGGCTGACGAGAAATCCTCGACCGCCGCCGCTCTTCAAGGGAGATGAAAATGTCGATGTTCGAAAACCTCGGCCGCTTCGGTGTGACCATCAGGCAGGCCCATGCCCGGAGCAAGGCGATCCGTGCACTCAACGACCTTCCGCCGCATGTCCAGAAGGACATCGGCTGGCCGGCCTCGCCGCCGAGCGACCCGCAGGCGGTTCTTCACGCGCTGCTTCTGGGAACGCCGCGCTGATGACTTTCGCCGACAAATGCAAGCTGCTCGGCAGGCGCCGGGGCCGGCAAGCGGTCTCGGCGATCGTCGACACAAAGCTGCGCGCCGCATTGCTGCCAGGGCGACGGTAAGGCGGCCACCGTCGCCTCACGCCAATGTGCCGTGGCTAAACCTTGACATTTTTTGCCGAGGGACAATCTTCGAATGATGGGGGAACTCTCTTAGTCGGCTCTGCCGCTGTCCGTGTATTCGTATGCCCAGTCTAAAAAGCCACGTCGTCTCGTTCATCCTCAGRCACAGCCGAAAAAAGGCCTTTTCCAGCCYCGAAAATCTGCAGCGCTGGATCGCCTATGCCCGCAAGACCGAAGACTATCACCCGCCCGCACTGCTGAAGGCGCGCCTCGCCATAACCGAAAGCACCGTCGACGGCTTCCCCGTTTATGAAATCGCGCCGAAGACCGGCGAGCGTCRGCGCATCCTGTATTTGCATGGCGGCGCGTTCGTCTTTCAGATCACGTCCTATCACTGGGTGCTGATCGCAGAGATGGCGGAGCGGCTGGGCTTCGGCGTCACCGTGCCGATCTATCCGATCGCTCCGGAGCACAATTTCCATGACATGTTCGGCATGGTCGGCGACGTCTACCGGCGCATGCTCGAAGAGACCGAGGCCGAGGACATCATTTTCATGGGCGATTCCGCCGGCGGCAACATGGCCGTGGTGCTTACCATGATGGCCGCCGAGAAAGGCCTTCCAGGACCATCGCGCCACGTGCTGATCTCGCCCGGGCTCGACATGTCGTTGTCCAATCCGGAAGTGTTCGAGGCCGAACGCAATGATCCCTGGCTCGGCATTTCCGGCGGGCTYGAGGCAATCCGGCTCTACAGCGCCGGCATCGACCGCGCCGACTGGCACATCAGCCCGCTCTACGGGAATCTCTCCGTGCTGCCGAAGACGCTGCTGCTCACCGGCTCGCGCGACATGCTCAGCCCCGACAATCTGATCTTCGCCGAAAGGGCGCGCGCCGCCGGCGTCGAGGTCGATGTCGTCTATGAGGAAGGCATGTTCCATGTCTGGCCGCTGATCGAGATGCCTGAAGCGCGGCGCGCGCGCGACAGCATCGTCGACTTCCTCACAGGCGAACCCGCACCGCGGCGCGCCCGCGCGCCGCGTCGAACCGGAACTGCCTACGCGACGACGCCGCCTGCGCCGGCGGCCGAATAGCTCAGAACTTGCCGGTTTCCCGGAACAGTTCGAAGGTCGCGCGGATGTGATCGGCCACCGCCTTCACCGGCGCGCTGGCGTCGGGCGCCACCACCATGGCAAGACTATAGGTACCGATATCGGGCATGCCGTCCTTCTGGCCCAACTCGACCATCTCGTCGCCGAGGAAAGACTTGGGCAGCGGCGCGACCGCGAGGTCCGCCATGATGGCGGCGCGCTGGCCAGCCGTGTGGGCGCTCATATAGGCGACGCGGTAGTTGCGGCCCTCGCGGCCGAGCGCTTCCAGCGCCCCCGCCCGCCAGGCGCATCCCTCTTCCCACAGCGAGACCGGCAGCGGTTCGCGCATATGTGCGCAGCCGCCCTTGGCACCGGCCCAGACGATCGGCTCGGTCAACAGCACCTCGGCGCCGAGCGCGCTGGTCTTGTAGGAATTGGTGAGCAGCGWGAGGTCGAGCGCACGGTCGTCCATGCGCCGGCGCAAATTGATGCTCTGGTCGATGGTGACGTCGACGGCGATCGACGGATGCGACTGCGCGAAGCGCTTCAAGACATGCGGCAGTACACGCTCGCCATAGTCGTCCGGGGAGCCGAGCCGCACCACGCCGACAATGTCGGGAATGATGAACTTCGACACCACCTCGCGGTTGATCGACAACAGCCGCCGGGCGTAACCCAGCAGCATTTCGCCATCCGTGGTCAGGGTCACCGAACGCGCGTCGCGCGCGAAGACGGAACGGCCGAGAATGTCCTCCAGTTTCTTGATCTGCATGGAGACGGCCGAGGGCGTGCGGAACACCGCATTGGCGGCGGTAGTGAAACTGCCGGTCTCGGCGATCGCCACGAAAGTGCGCAGCACATCGAGATCGAGGAGCGGCAGAGGATGGTTGAGAGGGGCATTCATCGGAGTTTGCCTTCAATTTTTCTGATGCAAACGATCATCCCATTTCGTTTGATTGAACATCACTTCAGGCGCACAGTCAACCTCGATCGACGCAGGATGCTGCCACAAGCAGCCATCAGACGACCAAGATACAGACCTGCCATCGACATGAAATGAAGCTGAAACAGACCTGACGTAACACATTGCCGGGCGCCTCCCTGCCCGATTCGAGGAGAAAGAGAATGTCCATCTTGTCATCCATCGGTCGGCTCGCGACCGAATTCAGCGCGGCCCGTGCCCGCTACCAGACTGAACGCGCCATCCGCTCGCTGCCGCTCGAGCTGCAGAAGGATATCGGCTGGCCGGAGGCCGCCGACGCCAAGACCGGCACCCGCCTCGGCRTTGGAACCTGGGCCGGAGCGAAGTAACAGCGTGTGCATAGAATGCTGAAGGCCTGCCGCATCAGCCCGGCAGGCCTTTTTGTTTGCACTCAAACGAGTTTTCCAGCCATGCGGCGGCTGCATGACGCATATGAACCACTCGCATAGCGACCTGACTTTCGATTTAAACCATTGTAAATAATGGCAAATTATCGGCACATCGCCCAAAAATGTCGCAATTGATGTCGCTTTTCATATCAAGCGCTTCGTTTTTGCGATTTAGTCTTTGCTGAAACAAGCTTATATCACGCCCAGCAAAAACGAGCTGCCCCACTCCATTAAGCGAAGGCGACCCGTCTGAGCAAACCCAAATGGAGATGACAATGAAGCTGCTTGCCCGCCTTTTCCCTCGCCGCGAAATGAACCTGACGACCGCTCTTGAGCGTCAGCGCCTTGCCAAGACCATGCCGGGCCAGACCGGCGCCCTGGCTGCCGCCCGCCTCGGCTTCATTGCCTAAGACGGCTATTGCCGGCGGCAGTTGATGCCGTCTTGAATGGAATTCGACGCCGCCCGGCTTGCCGTGGCGGCGTTTTCATTTCTAACCGCATGTCCGCCGGACATCTGAAGTGCAATCTCCAGGCTCGCGCCATCGGCGATTGCCCATTTGCGACCCGTGTCGCAAATTTAATCTTCACTTAGCCGTCTAGACGATTGACAAGAATGGCATTTCCTGTTGTCGCTATGCTGTTCGCGACATTCTGTTCGCGTCATGGCCGCGTGAGGTTCCCCGTGAATGCCGTAAAGCACCCGATCAAGAGATCGTTCGTATTCTTCCTCGTTCCCGACTTCACCATGATCGCTTTCGCAACGGCGCTTGATCCGTTGCGCTCGGCCAACCGGATGCTTGGCTACGAAGCCTATAGCTGGCGCCTGGCGAGCATCGACGGCAAGCCGGTGCGCGCCTCCAACGGCGTCGAATGCGCCGTCAACACCTCGCTTGAGGAAGAACGCAGGAAGATGGCCGGGCCGGACAGGCCGAACATGGCGATCGTCTGCAGCGGCATCAATGTCGAGCGCTACCACAACAAGTCGGCCTTCGCCTGGCTGCGCGAGGAATACAATCGCGGCGTCGCTGTCGGCGGCCTTTGCACCGGCGCCCATATCCTGGCCGCCGCGGGCCTACTTTCCAACAAGCGCTGCGCCATCCACTGGGAAAACCTGCCCGGCTTCTCCGAAGCCTTCCCGAAGGCCAATGTCTTTGCCGACCTCTTCGAGATCGATCAGAACGTCTACACCTGTGCCGGCGGCACCGCCGCGCTCGACATGATGCTGAAGCTGATCGGCGACGACTTCGACGAAAGCCTCGTCAATCGCGTCTGCGAGCAGGTGCTGACCGACCGCGTGCGCAGCCCGACCGATCGCCAGCGCCTGCCGTTGCGGGCGCGCCTCGGCGTGCAGAATTCCAAGGTGCTGACCATCATCGAGCTCATGGAGGCGAACCTCGCCGAGCCGCTGTCGCTGATCGAAATCGCCGATCATGTCGATCTCTCCCGCCGACAGATCGAGCGCCTGTTCCGCACCGAGATGGGCCGCTCCCCTGCCCGCTACTATCTGGAGATCCGCCTCGACCGCGCTCGGCATCTGCTGATCCAGTCGTCGATGCCGGTGGTCGAAGTGGCTGTGGCCTGCGGCTTTGTCTCGGCCTCGCACTTCTCCAAATGCTACCGCGAGCTCTACGCGCGCTCGCCGCAGCAGGAACGGGTCGATCGCAAGCAGTTGCTGGCCGCCTGAGCAGGTAGATTCCCGACGGAACCAAATACATGCCGCCCAAACGTGCGCTGCGATTTTGGGCGACAACATGCATCTCAAAAGAAAGACTTAGGACGCGGGTCGCCCGAATCCATTTCTGTGCGACACGCCTTAAACAGATTTGCGTCTGCGCCGTCCGCATCGCCTCGATGCGGATGTCTTCGGTCAATTGCGGCTTCAGCGCCGAAAATTCCGGGCTGGTCTTCAGCCTGTAGAGGCGCGGATGCGGCAGGTCGACCGGCACGTCGGACTTGATGCGGCCGGTCGTGCGCCCTTCACGATCACGCGCGAGGCCATGAAGATCGCTTCCTCAAATGCCCTCGATGAGAAGCTTGCTCACGCCCGGCTCCATGGCGAATCCGGCGCATCTCAAATCCGCGGCGAACTCACGACCAGCACCGGGCAGCGCTCGGCGACGGGATAGTCGCCGCTGGCAACAAGGCGCACATCGTCGAAGTACCGCGATGCCTCCGCCACATGGATGTCCTCGCTCAACCAGCAACAGATCGTGTCGGACCCTTTGTAGAGATCGATGAAGGCAAACGATCCCGGCTGCCATCCGCCCGCCGCCATCAGTTCGGTCCGGTCGCCGAACATCTCGTTGATACCGTCAAGGACGGTCGACATCTTCAGGCCGTAGTCGGGCGCCGCGGCTGGCAATGACAGCGCCGTGCGGAGCACGATTTCCGCCAGCGCCTTTATCCTGCCGGCCAGGGCATCCGCTTTGATGGCCTCGAGCGGCTCCGTTTGCTTCGGCCTTGCAAACAACCTGATGGCAGCGCGGCCGCCAGGCTTCAGCACACGAGCCATCTCTTGCAGGCATCTAAGGCGCTGGGCTTCGCTTATGACGGCCGAAAGGCAGCCGTCGCCGGCAATCGCGTCGACACTTCCATCCGTCAGTGGCAGGTCGAGCCAGTTGCCGACCACGGCCCTGCGGGTCGCATCATCGCCGATCCACAGCGCCCCGATCATGTTCGGATTGGCGTCGACAGCGACCAGCGATTTGCCGAGCTTGGAAAACTCCGGCGTGACGCCAAACAGCACCATTTCTGCGTCCTCGGTCCGAAGCTCGCGTTTCATGACCTCCACGACATCGGGATGCGGGCGCAAAGGCGCCTTGATGAGATCCCACGTTCGAAAAAGATTTGCCCACAGGTCGGACATGCCCCTCCCCCTTTTTGTAGTGCACAGCACTTCCCCTGGAACAGCCCTCTATATTATCACCTGCTCAAGCGGAAGATGGCCGGGGGGGCCGGAGTGGCGCACATAGTGGTGATCACGCACGAGCACGACCGGTTGCTCGAGCGCAAGCTGTTTCGGCGAGCCGAAAGCAGCTACATGATCCATGCGATCCTTGAGGATTTGCGCCGGCGGGGCCATTCGTGGACCATCGCCCAGGGTTTCTCTACGAAGATAAGGGGAGACGCCGCAGTCCTTCATGTAGACGCTACGATTGTCGACCCAGCCTACATCGAATACGGGCGCAGCTTTCCCTTTTGCCTCAATGTCGCAGTGACCGATATTTCAAAATCGCGCGTCAGCATGGCCAGGGTCGTCCAGCACGACGGCTGGCAGGGTCCGGTCATCGTCAAAGGCGTTCTAAACTGCGGCGGCCTGCCGGAGAGCCGCCTCAATCATCGCGCCGCGCGAGCAAGGCGCGCTCTGCCATTTCCCAACGCCAGAGTGATGAAGGAATACCGGGTTTTCGACAGCGCGTCGGAGGTGCCGGCGGAGGTTTTCAGCGACCCGAATCTGCTGGTCGAAAGATTCCTACCCGAAATCGAGCCGGATGGTTTCGCACTGCGCTATTGGCTCTTTTGCGGCGACTATGATTTCTGCGGCCGCTTCGTCTCGCGCGACCGCATCGTGAAAGGCGCCGGCGTGTTTCGCAGCGAGCCCTGCCCGATCCCAGATGACCTCCGGCAGAGGCGCAGGGAACTGGGCTTCGATTACGGCAAGTTCGATTTCGCGGTCCACGACGGCAAGACTTATCTGATGGACGCGAACAAAACCCCTGGCAGAGTGCCTYAGGACGCCGGCGAGGTGGCCTCCATGCCGCGCATGRCCGACGCCCTGGAACGCATGATCAGGGACGCTCTCTGCTGAAACTGTCGGTTCGGCCCTCAGTACCGATCGCAATAGCACTCCGCCGATGAGATGCGGTCGTTCCAGCCGGAACCTGCGAAGTCGCGGACCCCGCGGTTGATCTCGATCGAGCGGCCGCRCATCCCGGAATGCTCATACGCAACGAGCGTGCAGCCACGGCRCACGAGCACCGAGGAGGTGCGGTCGTTCCAGAACTGGCCGCCGCGGAAATTGACGGCGTCGTCCGGGCCCATTTCCAGCGAGCGACCGCGGAAGTTGCTGTGTTCGAACAGCACGCAGGCCGCCTCGCCGTAGAATTGGGCGCTGGCGCTGCCGGCGCAAAGCAGGGACGCAAACAGGGTCGGAATGAGCAGGCGCTTCATTGTGATGCTTCCTCGTCTAATGCATGTCTCCCGAAAGTGGGAATCGGGACAAAGACATGCATAAAATCAAAAACCTAAAGCGCATGGAGAAAGATCGCGACGCGCTTTAGTCGCTTCGAACGATACCGCCGACCCCACGACATTTTGCCATCGCGCCGCGCAGGGGAGCAAGCCCATGGTTGGCCGTACAGCCGCCAGGCCTGGCAGTGGTTTAACGCGTTTCGAAGGAAAACCGCCGCGCACTATTGCTGGAATTGCTTTAGCGACTGTCCAGCATCCACCCGCGCCACATCTTCTCACCGGCGAGGCAATCGGTGGCCGGTCCGTCGCCGGCGAGCACGACTGGCGGATGGGCCGCCTCTTTCGCCGCCCGTTGTTGCGAGGCCGGACCGGCAAGCTCGAGCACCAGCTTGCGGCGGATGGCTTCCGGGAATTGCGTCCAGTCGTTGACCGGAATCATGAAGGCGCCCGGCCCGCCGATGACGCAGTCGCTGTAGTAGCGGTCGAGGTTCGGGACGTCGAAGGCGCCGCTGAACCCGTCCCTTGTCATCAGCGGCAATCCATTGATGGTGATACCTTGCCTCACCACCTCGTCACGCGTGATGTCGACCGGCGCGCCCTGGTTGTTGGGTCCGTCGCCGGAAACGTCGATGACGCRCTTGGTCCCCTGAAAACCGCTTTCAGCAAAAAGGTCGCTGCCGAAGGTCAGCGCGCCGGAAATCGAAGTTCGCCGCGCGCTGTCTGGCGGGCTGGCGTTGAGCTGCGCCACGACCCTTTCGGCATCGGCGCGACTGGCGATCACCGTCCATGGCACGATCACACGCTGCCATCTGGTGCCGGCCCACTCGACATAGGTGACCGCGATCTTGCCGTTGGCGCCGTCGGCAATGGCCTTCAGCACATTGTCATCCGTCAGCGCCGCGGCGTAGCCATGGCGCTGGATCTCGAGTTCCGTCGGCGACATGGAGAGGGAAACGTCGACCGCCAGCACCAGCTCGACATCGACCGGCTCGACGGCGGACGATCGCGCGGTCAGGCCGAAGAGCAGCGCCAGCGCAGCGGCGCCGGAAAGCCAGTGCCCTGTTCGGCCGGGAGCGGACATGAGGCGACGGTAAGCGATAATCGCGCATGAACAAAGCAAAAAGGCCCGGCATCGAGCCAAGCCCTTTTTTGGAAGTTCGCGCAGACGCGAACGCGTTCAGCTGCGCGGCTTGAGGTTCTCCGGATCGTAGAGCGGCTTGTAGCCGACGCCGGCCACCTCGACCGGATAGGTCTCGCCGAAATACTCTACCTGCAGCTTGYGGCCCTCCTGGCAATAGGCCCAAGGCAGATAGGCAAGCGCGATGTTCTTGCCGATGGTCGGACCGTAGGCGACCGAAGTGGTGAAGGAGCGGCGGCCGAGTTCATCGACCAGTGTCTCGCCGGTCGCGGRATCCTGGACCGGCATGATGCCGACCGGATAGCGCGCGACGCCCCTGGAGTCGGTATTCTCTGTCATCACCRGCGTGCAGAGCATCGCCGGCTGGTGCTCGCGGGCGCGGTATTCGAGGTGCTTGGCCTTGCCGCAGAAATCGTTCTCCTTGACCTTCGGGCGGGCAAGGTCGGCCTCGAGCAGGTTGTACTCGGTCAAGAGGTCGGCATTCTGCAGGCGCAGGCTCTTTTCCATGCGGCGCGTGTTGGCGTAGGTCTCGACGCCGAACGGCATGACGCCGGTCGAGCGCAGCGCGTCCCAGACGGCGAGCCCGTCCTCGTAGCGCATATGCAGTTCCCAGCCCTGCTCGCCGACATAGGAGATGCGGAAGGCTGTGACGTCCTTGCCGCCGATCCGGATCGGCTTGATCGCGGCGAAGGGGAAATTCTCCGGTGTCAGCCCGTTCGGGTCCTCGACCACCTTCTGCAGGGTCATGCGCGCGTTCGGCCCCCAGATACCGATGGTCACGTATTTCTCGGTCACGTCGGTGACGGTGACATCAAAACCTTTGTCCTGCGCGGTACGCTGCATATAGCGGAAGTCGCGCGGACCGRCATCGGCGCCGTCGATCACGCGGCAGCGATCGGCCATGCGGATGACGGTGAAGTCGGCGCGCACCATGCCTTCCTCGTCGAGGAAGTGGGTGTAGATGCCYTTGCCGATATTGTTGTCGCCGCCGATCTTGGCCGCGCACAGCCATTCCAGCAATGCGACATGGTCGGGGCCCTCGACGTCATACATCGAGAAGTGCGAGAGGTTGACGATGCCGCAATCCTCGCTCATCGCCAGATGCTCGGCATTGGAGACGCGCCAGAAATGGCGGTTGTCCCACTCGTTTTCGCGCACCGGTACGCGGTTGCCGTACTTCTCCAGAAGATGCTCGTTGGCCGCGTAGCCGTGGGCGCGCTCCCAGCCGCCCAACTCCATGAAATAGCCGCCGAGTTCCTTTTCGCGCTCCCAGAACGGCGAGCGGCGGACGTTGCGGCCCTTGGAGAAGGGCTCGCGCGGATGGACCGCCGGATTGTAGACCTTCATCGCCGTCTCGGTGCAGCGATCCCAGATGAACTGTTCCTGCGTCTGGTGCGGATAGAAGCGCGCATAGTCGATGGCGTGATGGTCGATCGCCGTGCGCCCGTCGGTCATCCAGTCGGCGATCAGCTTGYCCATGCCGGGGCCGTCCTTGACCCAGATGGCGACAGCGTACCACAGGCCCCTCACCTTCTGGCTCTCGCCCATCGACGGGCCGCCGTCGGTGGTGACTTGCAGCAGGCCGTTGAAGGAATGTCCCTCATTGTAGCCGAGTTCGCCCAGGATCGGCGTCAGCTCCATGGCCCGCTCCAGCGGCGCCATGATCTGCTCCATGTCGAGGTCGCGCTGCGACGGCGACAGCCGCGCCTGATCCTTTTCCAGGAGATCACGCGGATGGCAGAGGCGCGGATTGGTCTCCTCGTAATAGCCCCATTCGATCTGGCCGCCTTCGGCGGTCTTGGGATCGCCGGTGTCGCGCATATAGGCGGAGTTGCCCTGGTCGCGCAGCAGCGGCCAGCCGATCTCCTTGCCGGTGCCGGCGAATTCGTTGTAAGGCCCGAAGAAGGTCAGCGGATGGTCGATCGGCATGACCGGCAGATCTTCGCCGACCAGTGCGGCTGTCAGCCGACCCCAAATACCGGTGCAGACCACGACATAGTCCGCTTCGATCGTGCCGCGCTCGGTCACCACGCCCTTGATGCGGCCGTTCTCGACAATCAGTTCCTTGGCCGACGTATTGGCAAAGGCCTGGAGCTTGCCGGAATCCACACCCTGGTCGACCAGCTTGCCGGCAACCGTCTGCGAGCGCGGGATGACGAGGCCGGCATCCGGGTCCCACAGGCCGCCCTGCACCAGATGCTCCTCGATCAGCGGGAACTTCTTCTTGATCTCGGCCGGCTCGATCAGGCGGGCGCGGGTGCCGAAGGCCTTGGCGGAAGCGACCTTGCGCTTGATTTCATCCATGCGGCCGTCATCGCCGACGCGCGCGACTTCAAGACCGCCGATGCGCGCGTAATGGCCCATCTTCTCATAGAAATCGATGGAGTAGAGCGTCGTCCAGCACGACAGGAAGTCGTGGCTCGTGGTGTAGCAGAAGTCTGAGGCATGCGCCGTCGAGCCGATATCGGTCGGGATGCCCGACTTGTCGATGCCGACGATGCCGTCCCAGCCGCGCTCGATCAGGTGGTGGGCGACCGACGCGCCGACGATGCCGCCAAGACCGACGATGACGACCTTCGCCTTTTTCGGAAACTCTGCCATTGCCCGCGACTCCAAAGTGGTAAAGCGCGCGGACTATAGGGCCGAGCGGTGGGATCATTGAAGCCTGTTTGCGACATTAGAAAAAGGCCGAGCGACCCGGACCGCCGAACGCGCCTCGTCCGGGCTGTCATGGGTGAGAAATCCTTATGCCCCGTGGTCGCGCTCGATACCCCGCAGGAGCTTTTCAAAGACAAGCCGCTTGCCTTCGCGCACGCTGTCTTCGAGCGGCCTCGCACCGGCCAGATGCGCGGCGATCGCGCTCGCCAGCATGCAGCCGGTCCCGCGAATCGATCCGGCAAGCCTGGGCATGTCGAAGCGGACAGGCTCCTGTCCGGAGATCAACAGGATATCCGTTGATCTGGGTCCCGCTGCATGGCCGCCCTTGATGAGCAGCGCCTGCGGCCCGCCCGCAAGCAGTCGCCTTCCCTGCCGTAGCGCATCGTCGTCGTCCAAAGCCAAATCCGAACCGATCAGGATCGCCAACTCGATGAGGTTCGGCGTGACCAGACGGCAGAGCGGCATCAGGTCGCRCATCAAGACCCCGATCGCACCCGATTCGAGCAGCGGCCTGCCTGACGAGGAAGCCAGCACCGGATCAAGGACTGCCGGTATCCGGGGATTTTCGCGCAGCACGCCGGCGACCGCCGCGATGACACGTCCCGTTGAAAGCATGCCGATCTTTACCGCCGACACTCTATTGGCCCGCAGCGCCGCCCGCATCTGGTCGGCGACCAGGCCTGGCTGCATGTGATGGATTGTCGTGACGGATTGGTGTGTCTGCACTGTTACCGCGGTGACAGCAACGCAAGTACGCAGGCCGATCGAAGAGATCGTCTCTATATCGCGCGCAATCCCGGCACCCCCGCTGGAATCCGATCCGCCGACGACGAGCACATGGGGATCCCGGGTCAGCGCCATTGGTCCGTCTTTTTGATCCAATCCCTGGTGCGCATCTCGGGATCGGGGTTCAACGTTATGTCCGTCACCACCGCGGCGCTGTCGGCGCCGGCTTCGAAAACGCCGTCGAGCCGTTCGGGATTGAGGCCGCCGATGGCGACCAGCGGAATGGGCGCGACCTTGTCTTTCCATGCCTGGATTCTTTCGAGCCCCTGCGGCGCCCATTTCATCTTCTTCAGGATCGTCGGATAGACGGGACCCAAGGCGATGTAGTCGGGCGCGGCTGCCATCGCCGTTTCCAGTTCTCCATGGTCATGAGTGCTCAGCCCTAGCCTGATGCCGGCCGCCCGTATCTCAGGAACGCTTGCGGCCTGCAGATCCTCCTGRCCGAGATGGACGAAGTCGCAGCCCTCCTCGATCGCCAGCCGCCAATGATCGTTGACGATGAGTAGGCAATCGTGCCGGGCGCATAAGGATTTCGCTTTGCGGATTTCCGAGCGCAGCCTGTCCTGGTCCATGTCCTTGATGCGGAGCTGCACCAGCCTGACGCCGAGCGGCACCAGCCRCTCGATCCAGGCGGCGCTGTCGACGATCAGGTAGAAGGGATCGAGCTTCATGAAAAGATCGCCCTGCCGATTGTAGGCGTCGACGGCACGGCGACGTCACGCGGCTCGAGCAATCCGGAACCATACGCTTCGCGGCCGGCATCGACCGCCTTGCTGAAAGCGCGCGCCATGCCCACCGGATCGGCAGCCTTGGCGACCGCCGTGTTGAGGAGCACGGCGTCAAAGCCGAGTTCCAWGACGGTTGCCGCATGCGACGGCCGTCCGAGCCCGGCATCGACGATCAACGGGACGTCAGGGAAATGTCCGCGCATCGAGCGCAGCGCCATGATGTTGACCGGTCCGAGGGCCGAACCGATCGGCGCGCACCACGGCATCAGGACCTTACAGCCCGCCTCGAGCAGCCGCTCGGCGACGACGAGGTCGTCGGTGGTATAGGGGAACACGCTGAAACCGTCTTCGCAAAGGATGCGTGCGGCCTCGACCAGTCCGAATACGTCGGGCTGCAGCGTGTCGTGGTTGCCGATCACTTCGAGCTTGATCCAAGGGGTGCCGAAGACCTCGCGCGCCATCTTCGCGGTCGTCACGGCTTCCTTGACGGAATGGCAGCCGGCGGTGTTGGGCAGGACCCTCACGCCGAGCGAGCGGATCAACGACCAGAACTTCTCGCCGGTTCTGCCGCCGGCCATTTCCCGGCGCAGCGAGACGGTGACCACTGAGGTGCCAGAGGCCTTGACCGCTTCGGCAAGGATCGTCGGCGAAGAATATTGGGCGGTGCCGAGCAGCAGGCGCGAGGCCAGCTTTGTCCCGAGAAGATCGAACATCGGCTAGCCTCCCTGCATAGGCGACAGGATTTCGATCCGGTCGCCCTCGCGCAGCCGGAATTGCGTCCGTTCAGCCGCTGGCACAACATCGCCGTTCAGCGCGGTAGCGAGCCAGCCGCCCTCATAGTCAAGCTCCTTCAAAAGGGCGTCGAGCGTCGCCGCCTCGGCCTCAAGCGCTTCGCCGTTGACGATCAGCTTCATTTTCAGACTCCAGGTCGGCAGATGAATTGAAGAGAAGGCCGGCGGCCTGCTCGGCCATGGCCGGTGAAAGCAGGAAACCGTGCCGGTAGAGGCCGTTGATGGTGATCGCGCCGTCCTTCCGACGCTTCAGCCGCGGCAGATTGTCGGGATAGGCAGGACGCACGCCCACTCCGGTCTCGACGATTTCGGCCTCGCCCAACGCTGGATGGAGTGCGTAGGCTGCGTTGAGGAGCTCCATCAGCGAACGGGCGGTGATCGGTCCGTCATGGTCGCTTTCGATCACGGTCGCACCGACCATGAAGTGATGATCTRCCCGCGGCACGATATAGATCGGATGACGCGGATGAAGGAGACGCACCGGCCTGGCGAGCGAGACGTCACGCGTGCGCAGGATCAGCATTTCGCCGCGCATGCCGCGCAGATCGTCGTCGGCTCGCGCAATGCCCGTGCAGTCGATCACCTGGTCAAAGCCGGGATGGACCTCCCCGCTCGCCTCGAACAGGAAGACAACGCCCATCGCGCGCAGTTTGCCGGCGAGCGCTTCGAGAACTTGGCGGGGATCGAGATGAGCTTCGCCCGCAAAGAAAAGGCCCTGACGGAAGCGACCGGCAAGATCGGGTTCGAGAGCGGCAATCGCCTCTTCATCGACAGTCTCACAATTGCGCGTACGAGCCGCAAAACGCGCAAGCTCGGAGGCGTCGCGTTGATGGGCGACGACGAGAGTGCCGGCTCTTGTCACGAGCCCGGGCAGTGTCCTTTCCCACCAATCGGCCGAAGTTCTGCCAAGCGTGACAACCGCCTCCTCCGCGCTTTCGCGTTCGCACCAGGGGGCGAGCATGCCGCCGGCCAGCCAGGAGGCATTGCCGGCTATCTGGCCCCGAATTTCAGCAACCGTGACGGACGCACCCCGCGCGGCTAATTCGTAGGCGACGGTGAGGCCCGCCACACCGGCGCCTTTGACAAGGACACGGAGCATGGCTCAGCGCGTCTCCCGACCTCTCTGCGCCAAAGCCGGTTTATCCGCCCCGGGCGTTTCGACGGGCGTTTCGACCGGCATATAGAGATCGCCGCCCGCGCGATATTTCTCCGCCATCGCCGCCATCCCCTCCTTCTGCGCTTCCGCGCGAATGTCGTGGGAGATACGCATCGAGCAGAATTTCGGCCCGCACATCGAGCAGAAATGCGCCAGCTTGTGCGCTTCCTTGGGCAACGTCTCGTCGTGGAACGAGCGCGCCGTTTCCGGATCGAGCGACAGGTTGAACTGATCTTCCCAGCGGAACTCGAACCGTGCCCGCGAAAGCGCATCGTCGCGGATCTTCGCCGCGGGATGCCCCTTGGCGAGATCGGCGGCATGCGCGGCAATCTTGTAGGTGATGACGCCGGTCTTGACGTCGTTGCGATCCGGCAGGCCGAGATGTTCCTTCGGCGTCACATAGCAGAGCATGGCCGTGCCGAACCAGCCGATCATGGCGGCGCCAATGCCGGACGTGATGTGGTCGTAGCCCGGCGCTATGTCCGTCGTCAGCGGCCCGAGCGTGTAGAAGGGTGCTTCGCCGCAGGTGGCGAGCTGCTTGTCCATGTTGTGCTTGATCTTGTGCATGGGAACATGGCCGGGACCTTCGATCATCACCTGGCAGTCCTTTGCCCAGGCGATCTTCGTCAGCTCGCCAAGCGTCTCCAGCTCGGCGAATTGCGCTCGGTCATTGGCATCGGCGATCGAGCCGGGACGAAGGCCGTCGCCGAGCGAGAAGGAGACGTCGTAGGCTCTGGCGATGTCGCAGATTTCCTCGAAATGCTCGTAAAGGAAGCTCTCCCGGTGGTGGTGCAGGCACCATTTCGCCATGATCGACCCGCCGCGAGAGACGATGCCTGTGACCCGGTCGACGGTCAGCGGGATGTAATGCAGCCGCACGCCGGCATGGATGGTGAAGTAGTCCACGCCTTGCTCGGCCTGCTCGATCAGCGTGTCGCGATAGACCTCCCAGCTCAGATCCTCGGCGACGCCACCGACCTTCTCCAGCGCCTGGTAGAGCGGCACCGTGCCGATCGGCACCGGCGAATTGCGCACGATCCATTCGCGGATGTTGTGGATGTTGCGACCCGTCGACAGGTCCATGACCGTGTCGGCACCCCAGCGGATCGCCCAGACCATTTTTTCGACCTCTTCGGCCATCGAGGAGGTGACGGCGGAATTGCCGATATTGGCGTTGATCTTCACCAGGAAATTGCGGCCGATGATCATCGGCTCGCTCTCGGGATGGTTGATGTTGGCGGGGATGATCGCRCGGCCGCGCGCCACCTCGTCGCGCACGAATTCCGGCGTGACGAAATCCGGAATCGATGCGCCGAACGCCTCGCCATCCTGTTGCAGGCTGCCGCGCACCATCTCGCGGCCGAGGTTTTCGCGGATCGCCACGAATTCCATCTCGGGTGTGATGATACCGGCGCGCGCATAGGCAAGCTGCGTTACCGCCTTGCCGGCCTTGGCCCTCAGCGGGCGGTTGCGGATCGGAAATTCCCGCGTCAGGCGCTCGCCTGTCGCAAAGCCGTTGTCCTCCGGCCTGACATGGCGGCCGTCATAGGATTCGACATCGCCGCGCGCCACGATCCAGTCCTGTCGAAGCCGGGCAAGACCCTTTTCGATGTCCGTTTCAATCGCCGGGTCGGTATAGGGGCCCGACGGATCGTAGACCGTCACCGGCGGCTCGCCGGCAGTAGGGTGGACGGCGATCTCGCGCATCGGCACTTTGATCTGCGGATGGAGGAGGCCCGATTTGTGGATCTTGCGCGAGGCAGGCAGCGGCCCGGTCGATACGGTCGGGGTCAAGGCATTCATTTGAGACTCCTTTGCTCGTTGCATTGGAGACCCAGTTCTGTGCCGGAAGGATGAAAGGACGCTTCGATGTGCCTGCGTCAAGCAGGTCTTCGGGCATGAACTCCCGCAAAGCGCTTGCACCGTCCCTACGCCAGTATGAACTGGATCAGGTTCAACGGGTCACTGCGCCGCAAAGCCAGCAGTATCTCAGCCCCTTGCCGGGACTCCCCTGGTGAATGGCCTAAGTTGAACGGGCCCTCGCCGTCTTGTCAAGCACACTGGGCCGGTCCGACTGGCTTTGTGAACAGAGCGCCGCCCGCCAAGCTCAGGCGAGTGCCCAGGTGCCTAGAAGCCGACATTGGTAGCCGGGGGTCTTCAGCTTGACGACGATTTGGTCGATCTCCACAGCAAGCAGCGCGCCGAGTTCGATCTTGATCATGCCGGGACTGGAGCACTGGAGGTCCACTCCCATCAAGCAGCGGCTACCGGAAACGATAAAAGGCCGGGACATCCGCCCGGCCTTTGCCGATCATGTTGCGAGGCTTCTTACTTGACGCGGGCAACACCGCCCGAGATCTCAACCGTTTCCGAGCCGGTCAGCGCTTCCAGGTCACCATTGGGCAGGGTGACAAAGCAGCCGTTCGGGCAGAACTCCACCGTCTCGCCGGCCGCCAGCGCCAGCTCGGTCTTGCCGCCGCCTTCGGTGACGATCAACGTCCGCGTCTGAGCGTCCTTGTTGATCGCGCTGGCCGCAAAAGCCGAACCGCCCACAGCCAGAAAAGCGATGGCGGCAACGACAGGCTTCCACATTGCAATTCCGGTGCTCTCACACCGCCTCTATTCAGATTCGAAAGGYATTTTCGCCCTTTGCGTGAGAGCTTATATGAGATGCCACATGAACCGCAACTGAATGCCGCATTCATGCCACAATTGGTTTCGGGCAGGAAATTGGCCAGCCGGCAAATTTGATGCATGTCGCCCAAAAAGTGCACGGCGGTTTTGGGAGAACGACAGGCATCAAAACACCAATGCATGTCGCCCAAAAGTGTGCAGCGGTTTTGGGAGCACGACATGCATCAAACAACGACTTAAACCGCGTCGCCTGAATCCGCTTCAGCGCGACGCGCTTTAGTCCGGGTCTGGTTTGYGGCCTCTCCGCTTCGTTTTGGCCAAACGCGCCTGCTCGGCCGCGGCTTCCGCCTCCAGCCGCTCGCGCTCGGCGAATTCCAGCTCCATCTTGTCATCGTCGATCGGCCAGGCCTCGTGCTTCTTCGTCTCGACGACCGCGCGCGGCGTTGACGGGATCTCGATATGCTCGTCCTCGAATGTATCGAAGATGGCAAAGCGGATGTCGTTCTGCACGACGTTGCTGTTCATGATGTCGGCAACGAAAAGGCGGATCTCGAATTCGAGCGCGGCGGATCCGAAATTGGTGAAGAGCACGAAGGGCTCGGGGTTCTTCAGCACCATCGGATGGGTCCGCGCAATGTCGAGCAGGAGGGCGTGCACGCGCTTGACGTCGCTGCCGTAGGCGACGCCCACCTTGATGTCGATGCGCCCGAGCTTGTTGCGGTGGGTCCAGTTGCCGACCGCATTGTTGATGAGGTTGGAGTTGGGCAGGATCACCGACTGCCGCTGGAACGTCTCGATCTCCGTAGCGCGCACGCTGATCTTCTTCACCGTGCCGCTGATCTCGCCGGCAACGATCCAGTCGCCCACCTTGAACGGACGTTCGGCAAGCAGGATCAGGCCGGAGACGAAGTTCGAGACCACGTTCTGCAGGCCGAAGCCGATGCCCAGTGACAGCGCGCCGGCAACCAGCGCCAGGTTGGAGAGATCGATGCCCGCCGCCGATATGCCGACAAGCGCCGCGAGCGCGACACCGGCATAGCCCACCGCCAGCCGGATCGAGTTGCGCACGCCGGCGTCGACCTTGCCGCGCGCCATCACCGACCCGTCGAGCCAGCCCTGGAACCAGCGGGTCAGGAAATAGCCGATGACGAAGACGACGACGCCGGTGAGGATGCCCAGCACCGAGATGGTGACGGACCCGATGGAGATGCCCGTCGCCAGCTTATAGGCCCAGGCCTCGATGTCGCCGGGCTGGAAGCCCCACATCAAAAGGATCAGCGGCAGGAACACCAGCACGATCATCAGGTTGATGGCGATGCTCACCACCAGGCCGAGCTGGTCGAGCGCGGTGTCCTCGTAGCTGGAGTTTGTGGAAAGCCAGCGTCCCACCGACGTGTCGGCGAAGCCGCCCTCCGCGCCGATCGCCCGCGCCGAGAGGAAGCCTATATAGGCGGTGACCAGGATGGTGCCGGTGACCACGACCTGCAGCGAGACGAACAGCGCAAGGCCGATATAGCCGAGCAGCGCTGCGGCGATGGTGAACAGGCCGAGGCCGATGGCAAGGAAGCGAAGCCACGCCGGCCACGGCCTCCAGGACCCATCGCGCGCCTTGAACGGCCTCAGCAGCGCCATCAGGATCAGGATGATGCCAACGATGACGGTGGCGACGAAGCTCCTCGCGATCGTCAGCGACAGCGGCGAGCCCATCTTCTCGTTGACGACCGACAGGAAGAAATTGAAGCCGATGACCACGGCCATTGCAGTTGCCAACCGCACCAGCCAGCGCGCGGGGCCGGTTGCGACTGGAATGAGCCGCCAATTCGGCAGTCGCGGCTCGAGCGCGGCGTTGGTCAGCCGGTTGACGCAGAACACCACCGCGACGACGGCGAGCAGCGCGTTGAGGAATGTGCCGATGTCGCCGCGCAGCACGTTGTAGTAGTTGAAGAAGAACACTGCCGAGGCGAAGAACACGCCGAGCGCAGCTGTCGGCAGCAGCGTCGACCAGAACGCCACCGACAGCCGGCTGAGATATGAGGGATCCTCCACGGATGGATTGGGCTCGAAAATGCGGCCGAATAGCCGCCTGCCGCCGATCAGCAGCACGGCCGCCAGCGCCAGCGCCATCAGCGTCGCGGCAAGAACAGCCTGGAACTTGAACTTGAACGCGAAGGTCAGCCAGGAGGCCACGGCGCTGTAGAGGCCGGTGAACTGCTCATGCGCGTCGGAGAAGGCTTGCGGGCTCAGCGCATCGGTCAATTCGTAGCGTTTGGTGAGCACGCTGCGGAAAAGCTCGCTGCGCTTGGTGGCGATCTTGTCGACCACCCCGTTGATGCGGATCGACAGGTTCTGCGCGCTGGCGACCACCGCATTGATCTCGGCCTTCTCGGCCGTCAACGCGGCGCGCTCATTGGCGACGATCGCGGGCTCTTGCTGTCCCTGCGCCGGCGGCGGCCCCAGAGCCTCGATGCGTTTGTTGATGTCGTTGAGGCGCGAACGGAAGGCGAGCGCGCTGTTCAGCGCCGCCCGCGATATATCCTCGAGCTTCAGGCGGATATCGACCAGCCCGGCATCGTCCTCGCCGGGGTCGCTTATCTTCTTCTCCAGACCATCGGTCTTGGCCGTCAGGTCCTGGATGGCCTTGGTCTGGTCGGCGATGAGGTGCGCGGAGCCCTGGCCGATTGCCTGCGCCATCGCGCTAGGCGACGGCTGCGCCGCTGCGGCGACAATGACGACCAGGATCAGGCGTAGCAGTCGTGAGATCATAATGTGACAGGCGACTCGCGGCCGAAAACCTTCGAAAATTCCGCCCTTGATAAAGACCGGCATACCGGGCGGCAAGCCGTTCCGATCCGCGGATCGATGCCATGAATCGAAGTCGGCCTGTCGAAAAGCGATGGCGCAATCTTGGCTTTGCGGTTGAGGGCTGCTCTATAGTGTGCCGCCTCGCACCAACAGGACGACACGAAGAATGGCGGAATACTCGGCCTTTTCGCTGCTAAAGAACGCGCTGAACGGAAATCAGGACTGGAAGCCGGCCTGGCGCAAGCCGGACCCCAAGGCATCCTACGATGTGATCGTCGTCGGCGGCGGCGGCCATGGGCTCTCGACAGCCTACTATCTCGCCAAGGAACATGGCATCACCAATGTGGCGGTGCTTGAAAAAGGCTGGCTGGGTTCCGGCAATGTCGGGCGCAACACCACCGCCGTGCGGTCCAATTATCTCCTGCCCCAGAACACCCGCTTCTACGAACATTCGATGAAGCTGTGGGAGAACCTGTCGCACGACCTCAACTACAACGTCATGTTCTCGCAGCGCGGCTGCCTGAACCTCGCGCACACGCCGGCCCAGCTCGACGACTATGCAAGGCGTGGCAATGCCATGCGCCATCTCGGCGTCGATGCGGAGTTGATGAGCGTCGAGCAGATCAAGCGCCTTGTGCCGGCACTGGACGTCTCGGGCTCGGCGCGCTTTCCTATCCTCGGCGGGCTGATGCAGCCGCGCGCCGGTACCGCCCGCCACGACGCGGTGGCCTGGGGCTATGCACGCGGCGCGGACCGGCGCGGYGTCGATATCGTCGAGAATTGCGAGGTCACCGGTTTCCTTCGCGACGGCGATCGCGTCACCGGGGTGACGACGACACGCGGGGAAATCCGCGCCAAAAAGGTCGCGCTGGCCGTTGCCGGCAGCACCGGCCGTGTCATGCAGCTTGCGGGTATTTCCCGTATGCCGATCGAAAGCTATGTGCTGCAGGCCTTCGTCTCGGAGTCGATCAAGCCTATCATCAACACCATTCTTACCTTCGGCATGGGCCATTTCTACATCTCGCAATCCGACAAGGGCGGCCTCGTCTACGGCGGCGACCTCGACGGCTATAACAGCTACGCCCAGCGCGGCAGCCTGCCGATCGTCGATGAAGTGATGAGCGAGATGCTGKCGCTGTTCCCGGGTCTGGCGCGGGTGCGCATGCTGCGCTCCTGGGGCGGGATTTGCGACATGACGATRGACGGGTCGCCGATCATCACCACCGGCCCGCTGCCCGGCATGTATCTCAATTGCGGCTGGTGCTATGGCGGCTTCAAGGCGACGCCGGCGTCGGGCTGGTGCTTTGCCTGGACCATTGCCAAGGACGAACCGCACGAGTTCAACGCGCCCTTCACGCTCGATCGCTTCTATCGCGGCCTGATCATCGACGACAAAGGCCAGGGCGCGACGCCCAGGCTGCATTAGGGTCGAAATCAAAATGCTGATCACCTGTCCCTACTGCGGCCCCCGCGACGTGATTGAATTCACCTACCAGGGCGACGGCAACCGCGAGCGGCCGCAGCCTGCCTCGCAGGATCTCGACGCCTGGAACGCCTATGTCTACGACCGGCTGAACCCGGCCGGCGATCACAACGAGATCTGGCAGCACTCCGGCGGCTGCCGCGCGCATCTGAGGGTGGTGCGCAACACGCTCACCCACGAGATCCTGAGCACCGCCTTCGCCCGCGGCGGCCACAAGACGGAGGGCCGCCCGTGAGCCCGCGCCGCACCGATACCGGCGGCCGTATCGACCGGCTGCGCACCATCCGCTTCACCTTCGACGGCGCGCCCTACACCGGCCATGCCGGCGATACGCTGGCATCGGCGCTGCTCGCCAATGGCGTGACGCTGTTCGGCCGTTCGTTCAAATATCACCGACCGCGCGGCCTGCTCGCCGCCGGCGTCGAAGAGCCGAATGCGCTGGTCACCGTTTTGCGCGGCGATGTGCGCGAACCAAACGTTCCCGCCACTATGGTCGAGATCTATGACGGGCTCGTCGCCGTCAGCCAGAACCGCTCCCCTTCGCTGGCCTGGGATATCGGCGCGCTCAACCAACTCGGCGGCAAGCTCCTGTCGGCCGGCTTCTACTACAAGACCTTTATGGGACCAGTGATCGGTCCGCTCAAGGGCACCCGCTTCTGGATGTTCTGCGAGCATTTCATCCGCCGCGCCGCCGGCCTCGGCAAGGCGGGTACCGCGCCCGATACCTCGCGCTACGAGCGCATGAACGCCTTCTGCGACGTGCTGGTGGTGGGTTCCGGCCCGGCCGGCCTGATGGCGGCGAAGGCAGCGGCCGACCACGGCGCGCGCGTGATCCTGGCCGAGCTCGATGCGCATTTCGGCGGGTCCGCCAACTGGTCGGGCGAAACCATCGACGGTTCGCCGGCTTCTGATTGGGCCCAGCGCATCGTCGGCCAGCTCGAAGGCTATGACAACGTCCGCCTGCTGCCGCGCACGACGGTCTGGGGCTACTATGACGGCAACACGCTTGCCGCGCTGGAACGGGTGACCGATCACAAGGAAGTCCCGGGCAAGGGCGAACCGCGCCAGCGTTATTGGGCGATCCGCGCCAAGACGGTCGTTCTTACCACCGGCTCCTTCGAACGTCCGCTGGTGTTTCCGGGCAACGACCGCCCGGGCGTCATGTTGGCGCACGCGGCCGAGCGCTACGCCAATGAATACGGCGTGCTGCCCGGCCAGCGCATCGCATTGTTCACCAACAATGACAGCGCCTATCGCTCGGCCGTTGCTTTGAAGCAGGCCGGTGCCGCCGTCGTCGCCGTCATCGACGTCCGCAGCGACGTGTCGAACGAGGTGAGCAGGATGGCGAGCGAAGCCGAGGCCGAACTGTTCGCAGGCCATGCCGTGGTCGCGACCGAAGGCGGCAAGGCGCTTACCGGCCTCAAGGTACAGCGCTTCGATTTGATGAGCGGCGCGCTCAGCGGCGAGGAGCGCAGCATCCATGCCGACTGCCTGCTGATGTCCGGCGGCTGGTCGCCGACGATCCATCTCGCCAGCCAGGCCGGCGCGAAGCCCGAGTGGGACTCGGCCAGGCAGGCCTTCCTGCCGCCGCAGCCGACGCAGCGCTGGATCGGCGCCGGCGCCTTTACCGGCAGTTTCTCGACCGTCGAAGCCATCGCCGAGGGCCGCGCGGCCGGTCTCTCGGCGGCCGGCGCAGCCGCCTCCTCCGCTCCCCTGCCCGCGGTCGAAGCTGCCCCCGGCGAGCCCGACCCCGCACCGGTTTTCGAGATCAAGGCCAAGGGCAAGAGCTTCGTCGATTTCCAGCACGACGTGACCGCCGAGGACGTGCGGCTTGCGCACCGCGAGGGCTTCATCTCGGTCGAGCATCTGAAGCGCTACACCACGCTCGGCATGGCGACCGACCAGGGCAAGAGCTCCAACGTGCCGGGTCTCGCCATGATGGCCGAAGCGCTGGGCAAGCCGATCACGGAAGTCGGCACGACGCGCTTCCGGCCGCCCTACACCGCCGTGTCGATCGGTTCGCTGGCCGCCGAGCGCTTCGGCGATTTGAAGCCCGAGCGGCTGACACCGATGCATGACTGGCACATCGCCAACGGCGCGACCATGTATTCGGCCGGCCTGTGGTACCGGCCGATGATCTACGGACTTGCCGGCGAAACCGTCGAGCAGGCCTATGTTCGCGAAGCCAAGGCCACGCGCGAAAGCGCCGGCATCGTCGATGTCTCCACGCTTGGCAAGATCGCCGTGCAGGGACCGGATGCGGCCGAGTTCCTCGACCGCGTCTATACCAACATGTTTTCCACGCTCGCCGTCGGCAAAGCCCGCTACGGCCTGATGCTGCGCGAGGACGGCTTGGCCTTCGACGACGGCACCACTTGGCGGCTCGGCGAGCAGGATTTCCTGATGACCACCACCACCGCCAATGCGGGCAAGGTGATGCAGCATCTGGAATATTTTCTCGACGTCATCTGGCCCGAACTGAAAGTCACCGTCACCTCCGTCACCGACGAATGGGCGGGTGCCGCGATCGGCGGACCGAAGGCCAGGGCCATCCTTGCCGCTTGCGTGACCGGCACCGCCGTCAACAACGCGGCGCTTCCCTTCATGGGCATCGTCCACAGTGAGATCGCGGGCGTGCCGGTGATGATCTGCCGCCTCTCCTTCTCCGGCGAAATGGCCTTCGAGGTCTATTGCGGCGCCGGCTACGGCACCCGCGTCTGGGAAGCCCTCATCGAAGCCGGCAAGCCGTTCGGCCTGGTCACCTACGGCCTCGAGGCGCTCGGCACCATGCGCATCGAGAAGGGTCACGTCACCGGCGCCGAGATCGACGGCCGCACCACCGCCCGCGACCTGCATCTCGACTGGATGCTGTCGAAGAAGAAGCCCTTTATCGGCTCGTCGATGATGGACCGCGAAGGCCTCATCTCACCGGAGCGGCTGCAGCTTGTCGGGTTGATCTCGCTCGACAACCGACCGTTCAACGGCGGCGCCCACATTGTCGAGGAACTGGACGAGGAGAACCCGCACGATTCGATCGGCCACATCACCGCCTGCTGCTATTCGCCGGCGCTCGGCAAATACATCGCGCYGGCGCTGGTCAAGGGCGGCAAGGCGCGCCACGGCACGCGCGCCTTCGTCTCCGACCCGCTGCGCAACCGGTTCGGGCCGATCGAGATCGTCTCCAATCATTTCTACGATCCGGACGGGAGCCGCATGCATGGTTGAGCGTCGATCGCCCGAACGCCAATTGTCGGAACGCCAATTGCCCGAACGCCAATTGCCCGAGCGCTTGTCGCCGCTTGAGCCGGTCTACCATCCGGGCTCGCACGGCAATTTCGAGCATGGCGTCGACGTCATCCTGTCCGAGACGCGGCCGGGCTCGATCCTGCAGTTTGCGGCCTGGCCGGGCGAGGAGAAGCGGCTGATGTCAGGCATATACAAGGTGACAGGTCTTGCCCTACCTGACGGCGCCGGCGGCGGTGTCGTCAACGGGGCGAAATCGGCATTCGGCTTCGCACCGGGCAAATTCACCGTGGTCGACGAGGTCGAGGGCTTGGCGTCCGCGTTCACAGGCGTGATCACACCTTCAGTCGGCACGCTCACCGACCTGTCGCACGGCCRCACCGCGATCCGCGTCGCCGGCCCCAAAGCGGAATGGGTGCTGGCGAAATTCTTCGCCATCGACTTCGCCTTGCCGGCCTTCCCGCTGGGCGCCGGCCGCTCGACCAATCATCACGACATTTTCGCCCAGATCCAGCGCAGCGGCGCCGATCAGTTCGACATCTATGTGTTCCGCTCCTTCGCGCGCTCCTTCTGGAAGGCCTTGTGCCACGCCAGCGAGGAAGTCGGCTACGAGGTGCATTAATGCATGTCGCCCAAAAGTGCGCAGCGGTTTTGGGGAACGACATGCATCAAAACAAAGACCTAAAGCGCGTCGTGTCAGCGCGACGCGCTTTAGGGCAATTCCAGGAACGGTTTTCCATTCGGAATTGCGTCAAGAAGCGCAGCACCAATGGGTTGGCGCAGCAGACGGCTGGCACTATCGACGGCCACAACTGCTGCTTGAGCCTTGGCCCAGCGGGGCGATAGATAAGGAATCACGGACGCTTGTCGGGGCAGGCGCCCGTCCAGGCAACCGGTTCGACAATACCCTCCCATGACCGCAGAGACTACGGCGACAGCCACGACCCGCTTTGCTCCGGTGGGCGAGCCGTCGATGCTGTTGCCGGCAACGGTCGCCTGCGGCGTCTTCATGACCAGCCTCGACCAGAATGTCGTGGTGACCGCGCTCCCCGGCATCGGCGAAAGCCTGGATCGCCCGCCGAGCCAACTCGGTCTTCTCATCACCGTCTATGTCGCGAGCCTCATCGTCACGATGCCGCTCGGCGGCTGGCTGGCTGATCGCTTCGGCCTGCGCAACGTCTACTGTTTTGCGCTGCTCGTCTTTGCCAGCGCCTCGGCGCTCTGCGGCCTGTCGGAAAACATCTGGATGCTAGTCGGCTCGCGCGCGCTTCAGGGGTTCGGCGGCGCGCTGATGGGCACGCTCGGCCAGGTCGTGATCCTGTCTAGCTTCCCGCGCGACCGCACGCTGAAGATCAACATGTACATTTCGCTCGCCGGCCAGTCCGGGCCGCTGGTCGGGCCGTTGGTCGGCGGCGCGCTCACCACTTACGTCTCGTGGCGCTGGATTTTTTACATCAACATACCGATCGCGCTGACCGCTGCCCTGCTCGCGGTCTCGCTATTCCCCACGACGACCAAGCCCGTCCGCACGCCCTTCGACTTTCCCGGCTTTCTGCTCGTCGGCAGCGGCATGACCCTGCTCGTCTTCGGTATGGATTCGCTGGCCGCGAAGGAAGTCGCAGGCGGCAGCATCGCCATGGAGCTTGGGCTGGCGATAGCCATCCTGACCGTCGCCTCCTTCTACTGCCTGCGCGCCCGCAACCCGCTGCTCGATCTCAATTTGCTGCGCATCCGCACCTTCCGCATCAGCTTCCTCACCGGCGGCGGTCTCGACACGATCGGACTGAGCTCGGTGGTGTTCCTTTTGCCGCTGATGTTCCAGCTCGGCTTCGGCATGAGCGCGGTGCAGGCGGGATCGCTGACCTTTGTCGCTGCCATCGGATCCGTGCTGATGCGCTTCTTCATGCCGCGCAYTCTCAACCGTTACGGCTTCAGGCGCGTGCTGGTCGCCAACACGCCGATTGTCGCCCTGCTGGTCGCCGGCTTTGCCCTGATGCAGGAAAGCACGCCGCACTGGATCGTGCTCACCTACATCTTCGTCTTCGGCCTCTTCCGTTCCGTGCAATGGGCCTCGACCGGGAATCTCGCCTATTCGGACATCGCGCCGGAGCAGCTTTCCCGCTTCAGCGCGCTCTACTACATCCTTTGGCAGCTGGCGGTCGCGATCAGCGTCGGCCTGGCGGCGGCTCTGCTGTCGCTGCTTGCCGGAGGCGGCCAGGCCAGCGTCAACGACTACCGCATCCTGTTCGTCATCGAAGCCCTGATCACGCTCTGCGCGCTATCAGCCTATCTCAGGCTCACGCCGCAGGACGGCGCCCATGTCAGCGGCCATGGCGCGCATGTGAGCGCGGAATAGCTCCAGCGGCATTATTCCGCGAACGTCACCCAGTCTTCAAGCGGCGCGCGATCGGTGCGGAATTCGTTCTCGGGCTTCGATGTGTCCTCGTAGCCGAGCGCCATGCCGCAGACAACGATCTCCTCGGCTGGAATATTGAGCACCGGACGGATCTGCCGGTGATAGGGCGCGAAGGCCGCCTGCGGACAGCTATGCAGGCCCCTGCCCCGCGCCGCGACCATGATGTTCTGCAGGAACATGCCGTAGTCGATCCACGATCCCTTGTTGAGTCGCCGGTCGACCGTGAAGATCATGCCGACCGGGGCATCGAAGAAGACGAAGTTGCGGTCGTGCTGCGCCCGCATTTTGTCGACCTCGCGCCGGCCGATGCCGATCGCGCCGTAGAGACCGAACCCGTTGGCGCGGCGCCGGCTGAGATAGGGCTCGAAGAACTGGTCGGGATAGTAGCGATACTCGTCCCATTCCGCCTTCTCCGCGCGAATGCCGGAATTGAGGATAGCGTCGCTGATGCGCTGCTTTATCTCGCCCTTGGTCACATAGACCCGCCAGGGCTGCATGTTGGTTCCCGACGGCGCCCGCGCCGCGACGGTGAGGATGGCGCGGATCGTCTCGTCGTCTACCATATCGGGCAAAAAGGCGCGCACCGACCGTCGCGACATGATCGCCTCGTCGACAATCGCCGCATCGAGCGCGATCCGGCTATTCTTTTCCAGCATGGGCCGTCCCTTCACGCATGGCTGGACCCGGCAACCTGGTTCCCGCAATGACCACCCGCAGACACGAATAACTCATTGGTCCTCGACCGGACGCCCCACTCGCCGCTAGTCGGCGAGGCTTTGCATCAACCGCCAAAATCGCGCAAGCAAATCTTACACCACATGAAAATCTACTTGATTTTTTCACATGTCTGCTGTCTCATGAAATTTGAGCAGATTTTTTCATGAGGAGCAATTGACCTCGACGGCCGCTAGATCGGAGCAGGACAGTGGCGAGCGGTTGCTGGCCGGCGACATCCGTGCGCTGCGCAAGGCGCGCGGGCTGACGCTCGCCGAGATCGCTCTCAAGCTCGGGCGCTCGGTCGGCTGGGTCAGCCAGGTCGAGCGCGGCCTGTCGGTCCCTTCGCTAAGCGACCTCAGGGCCTTCGCCGAACTCTTCGGCGTCCCGCTCAGCCTGTTCTTCAGCCATGACGTGCCCGTCGAAGAGGAGCGCGGCGTGATCGTGCGCGCCGGCCGCCGCCGCTCGCTCGGCACAAGCGAATCCGGCCTGGTGGAGGAACTTCTCTCGCCCGACCTAGGCGGCAGCTTCGAGATGCTGCGCTCGGTCTTCGCGCCGGGCGYGGAGCTGAAGGCCGAAGCCCGCCGCCCGACCGAAGAAGCGGGTTATGTCGCATCCGGTACCTTCGAGATCGAGATCGGCGGCGTCTGGCATCGGCTTGGCGAAGGCGACAGCTTTCGCTTCGAGGGCAAGCCGTTCCGCTGGCGCAATCCCGGCACCGAAGCGGCGGTCGTCATCTGGGTGGTCTCGCCGCCCGTCTAWTGAACCAGTGCATGCCGCCCAAAAATGTGCATCGGTTTTGGGACGACGGCATGCATGAAAAAGAAAAAAACGCGTCATCACGCGCGTTGGATTGGAGGAGAACATGGCCGGTTTACCGACCACGGCACGCGTTGTGATCATCGGAGGCGGTGTCGTCGGTGCGTCATCGCTCTACCACCTCTGCAAAGCGGGCTGGACCGATTGCGTGCTGCTCGAAAAGAACGAGCTGACGTCGGGCTCGACCTGGCATGCCGCCGGCAACGTGCCGACCTTCTCCTCGTCATGGTCGCTGATGAACATGCAGCGTTATTCGACCGAGCTCTACCGCGGCCTCGCCGAGGCGGTCGATTATCCGATGAACTACCATGTCACCGGCTCGCTCAGGCTCGCGCACACCAAAGAGCGCATGCAGGAGTTCCAGCGCGCCAAGGGCATGGGCCGCTACCAGGGCATGGACATCGACGTCGTCGGGCTCGACGAGATCAAGCGGCGCTATCCCTTTATCGAGACGCACGACCTCAAGGGCGCACTCTATGATCCGAGCGATGGCGACATCGACCCGGCGCAGTTGACCCAGGCGCTTGCCAAGGGCGCGCGCGATATGGGCGCCAAGATCATCCGCTTTTGCCCGGTGACCAGCGTTCGCCGCGAGAACGGTGAATGGGTTGTCACTACGCCGCAGGGCGAGATTCGCTCAGAGATCGTCGTCAACGCCGCCGGCTACCGCGCTGCCGAAGTTGGAAAAATGTTCGGCCGTGAGGTGCCGATGATGGTGATGAGCCATCAATACATCCTGTTCGAAGAGATCCCCGAGCTCGCCGCCTGGACGAAGGAACAGGGCCACAAGTTGCCGCTGCTGCGCGACGTCGACACGTCCTACTACCTGCGCCAGGAAAAGACCGGGATGAATCTCGGCCCCTATGAGCGCAATTGCCGCGCGCATTGGGTGGGCCACAACGATCTGATGCCGGAGGATTTTTCCTTCCAGCTCTTCCCCGACGATCTCGACCGGTTGGAGCACTATCTTGCCGACGCCGTCGCCCGCGTGCCGATCCTCGGCACCGCCGGCCTTTCCAAGGTCATCAACGGGCCGATCCCCTATGCGCCGGACGGTAACCCGCTGATCGGGCCGATGCCCGGGGTGYCGAACGCCTTCGAGGCCTGCGTGTTCACTTTCGGCATCGCGCAAGGGGGYGGCGCCGGCAAGGTGYTGGCCGAATGGGTGACGGAGGGCCAAACCGAGTGGGACATGTGGTCCTGCGATCCGCGCCGCTTCACCGCCTTCGCTTCCGCGCCCGACTATTGCGTTGCCAAGGGTATGGAAATCTACGGCAACGAATACGCCATCCAGTTCCCGCGCCATGCCTGGCCCGCGGGGCGCGACCGCAAGCACTCGCCGCTGCATGACCGCATCAAGGCGCTGGGCGCCCAGTTCGATGCCTATAATGGCTGGGAGCGCGCCACCTGGTATGCGCAACCGGGCGATCACACTTCGGAGGAATCGACGCTGACCTTCCGCCGCGACRGCCCGTGGCAACACCGCGTGCGCGAGGAATGCCTGGCCGTGCGCGACGCCGCCGGCATCCTCGACCTGCCCGGCTTCTCGCGCTTCAACCTCGAAGGTCCGGGTGYCGCCGAATGGCTGGCGCTGCAGGTCACCGGCCTTGTGCCGAAGCCGGGCCGGATCGGCCTGGTCTATTTCGCCGACGACAAGGGTCGCATAGTCACCGAGATGTCGGTCGTGCGCGATGGCGAGGACCACATRACGCTGATCACCGCGGCGGTGGCGCAGTGRCATGATTTCGAATGGCTGAAGTCGCGCGTGCCGGCCGGCGCGGCCTTCACGCTGACCGACCGCACCGAAGAGTACTCCACCCAGATCCTCGYCGGCCCGAACTCACGCAAGATCCTTGCCGAGGTGTGCGACGCGGATCTGTCGCTCCCCTGGTTGACACATCAGGAAACGACCATCGCCGGGCGCTGGGCGAAGCTGGTGCGGGTCTCCTTCGCCGGCGAGCTCGGTTGGGAGATTCACACCAGGGTAGCCGACACCATAGCGGTCTTCGACGCCGTCTGGGCCGCCGGCCAGAAGCATGGCCTGAAGCCGTTCGGCATGTACGCGCTGGATTCGCTCCGCCTGGAAAAAGGCTATCGCGCCTGGAAGGGTGATCTGTCGACCGACTATTCGATCCTGCAGGGCGGGCTGGAGCGCTTCGTCAAATGGGACAAGCCCGACTTCCGCGGCAAGGCGGCTCTGCTCAACGAGAAACAGCAGGGCGTCAAGAAGCGCTTCGTCACGCTGGTCGTCGAGAATCCCGGCGAATGCGATGCGCCCTATATGTCGACGCTCTGGCATGACGGGAAAATCGTCGGCGAGACGACTTCGGGCGGCTGGGGCCACCGCGTCGGCAAATCGATCGCCCTCGGCATGCTGCGCGCCGATCTCGCCGAGCCGGGCACCGCCGTGGAGGTCGAGATCTTCGGCGACCGCTTCAAGGCGGTGGTGCAGAAGGACGAGCCGCTCTGGGATCCCAAGAACGAGAGGTTGCGGGCATGACAGCCGTCATCCTTACCGACGGCGGCATGGGCCAGGAACTGGTCCGGCGAAGCAAATCCGAGCCGACGCCCTTGTGGTCGGCTAGGGTGCTGATCGACGAGCCGGAACTGGTGCGCGGCCTGCATGCCGAATTCATCCGCGCCGGCGCCCGCGTCATCACCATCAACACCTATTCGGCGACGCCGGAGCGACTGGCGCGCGAGGGCGCCGGGGAGCTGTTCGAGCCTCTGCAGAAGCGTGGAATCGAGCTCGCCAGGCAGGCGCGTGACGAAGCGGGCGACGCCGCCATCGCCGGCTGCCTGTCGCCTTTGTTCGGCAGCTACGCGCCCGCACTGACCATTTCCTTCGAGGAGACGCTCGGCATCTATCGCCGCATCGTTGCCGAGCAGGCCGACGGTGTCGACCTGTTCCTGTGCGAGACCATGGCCTCCGCCGAAGAGGGGCGCGCTGCGGTCACGGCGGCATGCGAAAGCGGCAAGCCGGTCTGGGTCTCCTGGACTCTCGCCGACCATGGGACGCCCCGCCTCCGCAGCGGCGAAAGCATTGCGGCCGCGGCCGGCGCCCTCGGCGATCTGCCGGTGTCGGCGCGGCTGCTCAACTGCTGCCGCCCCGAAGCCATCACCGCCGCGTTGCCGGAACTCCTCGCCCTAGGAGGTTCCGTCGGCGCCTATGCCAACGGCTTCACCTCAGTCGAGGCACTCAAGCATGGCGGAACGGTAGACGTGCTGCACGCCCGCCACGACCTCGATCCAGACGCCTATGCCGACCAGGCGATGGACTGGGTCGAGACTGGCGCCAGCATCGTCGGCGGCTGCTGCGAAGTCGGCCCAGCTCACATTGCTGCCTTGCGCGACCGGCTCGAGCAGGCCGGCCATCACATCTCGGGAGTAACCTGATGCCAAAACCATCAAAGCGCATTACCGGCATCGTGCCTTCGGGCAAGGATGGCTGGGAAGTCCATTTCGCCGCCTGGACCCGCAGGGCCGCGGGCGAGGACATCATCGTGCTCTCGGTCGGCGACCATGACTTCGACACGCCGTCGCAAACGATCGAGGCCTGCGTCAACGCCGTCCGCGGCAGCAACCACCACTACACCCCGCTCCCCGGCCTGCCGCGCCTGCGCAAGGCCATGGCGGCGGCCTCCACCGCCTGCACAGGTATCTTGACGGAGCCGGACGAGATCATCGCCACGGCCGGCGGCCAGGGCGCGCTCTACGCCGCGGTGCAGGGCGTGCTCGATCCCGGCGATCATGCCATCGTCGTTGCGCCTTATTATGCCACCTACCCCAACACCTTCAGCGCCGCCGGCGCGAGCTTCACCGTGGTCGAAACGCCGGCCGAGGACGGCTTCCAGCCTCGCGCCGACATGATCMGCGCCGCGCTCCGGGCAAACACGCGCGCCATCCTGATCAACACGCCGAACAACCCGACAGGCGCGGTCTATTCGCGCGAACGGCTCGAGCAGCTCGCCCAAATCTGCAAGGAGCACGATCTCTGGCTCCTGTCGGACGAGGTCTACTGGACGCTCGGCAGCGGCGAGCACATCTCGCCGCGCTCGCTGTCCGGCATGGCCGAGCGCACGCTGGTCATCAACTCGATGTCGAAAAGCCACGGCATGACCGGCTGGCGCATGGGCTGGCTCACGGGCCCGAAGGCGATGATCGCGCTGATGGCCGACCTCAACCTGGTGACGACCTACGGCCTGCCGGCCTTCATCTCGATCGCCTGCGCCGAGGCGCTCGAAAGCCACTACGGCGTACAGGAAATCGCCGAGCGCTACGCCGCGCGCCGCACCGTCTTCCTGGATGCCATACGCGACGCAAATGAACTCACGGTGCACGGCTCCGAAGGCGGCATGTATGTCATGCTCGACATCTCGGCCGTCGAGCCTGACGATGAGAAATTTGCCTGGGCGCTGCTCGACAAGGAAAAGGTCGGCGTCATGCCGGGCTCAAGCTTCGGCGAGGCCGCCGCCGGCCACGTCCGCATCAGCCTCTGCCAGCCCGAAGCCGTGCTTCAGGAAGCGGCGCTTCGCGTGCGCCGCTTCGCCTCCAACTATCGCCGCGAGGCCGCATGACCAAGAGCATCCCCACCAAGGCCCGCGCCGTCATCATCGGCGGCGGCGTCTCCGGCTGCTCGGTCGCCTATCATCTGGCCAAGCTCGGCTGGACCGATATCGTGCTGCTCGAACGCAAGCAGCTCACCTGCGGCACGACCTGGCATGCGGCCGGCCTGATCGGTCAGTTGCGCGCCTCGCAGAACATGACGCGGCTGGCGAAATACTCGGCCGACCTTTACGTCAAGCTCGAAGCCGAGACCGGCGTCGGCACCGGCATGCGCCAGGTCGGCTCGATCACCGTGGCGCTGACCGAGGAGCGCAAGCACGAAATTTATAGGCAGGCCTCGCTCGCCCGCGCCTTCGATGTCGACGTGCACGAGATTTCGCCGAGCGAAGTCAAGGAGATGTATMCGCATCTCAACGTCTCCGACGTGGTCGGTGCGGTGCACTTGCCGCTCGACGGCCAATGCGACCCGGCCAACATCGCCATGGCGCTGGCCAAGGGCGCGCGCCAGCGCGGAGCGACCGTCATCGAAAACGTTAAGGTCACCAAGGTCCACACCAGGAACGGCCGCGTTTCCGGCGTCTTCTGGGCGCAAGGCGAGGACCAGGGCACAATCGAGACCGACATCGTCGTCAACTGCGCCGGCATGTGGGCGCGCGAGCTTGGACGCCAGAACGGCGTCACCATCCCGCTGCACGCCTGCGAGCATTTCTATCTCATCACGGAGCCGATCCCCGGCCTTACYCGCCTGCCGGTGCTGCGCGTCCCGGACGAATGCGCCTATTACAAGGAGGACGCCGGCAAGATGATGCTCGGTGCCTTCGAGCCGGTAGCGAAGCCATGGGGCATGGATGGCATCCGCGAGGATTTCTGCTTCGATCAGTTGCCCGAGGACATGGAGCATTTCGAGCCGATCCTCGAAATGGGCGTCAACCGCATGCCGATGCTGGGTACCGCCGGCATCCACACCTTCTTCAACGGTCCGGAAAGCTTCACGCCGGACGACCGCTACTATCTCGGCGAGGCGCCGGAACTTTCCGGCTACTGGATGGCGACCGGCTACAACTCAATCGGCATCGTCTCCTCCGGCGGCGCCGGCATGGCGCTGGCGCAATGGATCAACGACGGCGAGGCGCCCTTCGACCTCTGGGAGGTCGACATCCGCCGCGCCCAGCCCTTCCAGAAGAACCGCCGCTACCTCAAGGAGCGCGTTTCAGAAACGCTTGGCCTGCTTTACGCCGACCATTTCCCCTACCGCCAAATGGCGACCTCGCGCGGCGTGCGCCGCTCGCCTCTGCATGAGCATTTGAAGGCGCGCGGCGCGGTCTTCGGCGAGGTTGCCGGCTGGGAACGCGCCAACTGGTTCGCCCGCGAAGGCCAGGAGCGCGAATATCGCTATTCCTGGAAGCGGCAGAACTGGTTCGACAACCAGCGCGAGGAGCACCTGGCGGTGCGCAACGGTGTCGGCCTGTTCGACATGACCTCCTTCGGCAAGATCCGCGTCGAGGGGCGCGATGCCTGCGCCTTCCTGCAGCGGCTCTGCGCCAACGACATGGACGTCGGGCCAGGCAGGATCGTCTATACGCAGATGCTCAACGCCAAGGGCGGCATCGAAAGCGACCTCACGGTAACGCGGCTTTCGGAGACGGCCTATTTCCTCGTCGTGCCGGGGGCCACGCTGCAGCGCGACCTCGCCTGGCTGAGGCGGCATGTCGGCGACGAATTCGTCGTCATCACCGACGTGACCGCTTCCGAGGCTGTGATCTGCCTGATGGGGCCGGACTCGCGAAAGCTGATCCAGAAGGTGAGCCCGAACGACTTCTCCAACGAAGCCAATCCATTCGGCACCTTCCAGGAGATCGAGATCGGCATGGGGCTGGCCCGCGCCCACCGCGTCACCTATGTCGGCGAGCTCGGCTGGGAGCTCTATGTCTCGACCGACCAGGCGGCCCATGTCTTCGAGGCGATCGCCGATGCCGGCGCCGGTGTCGGCMTGAAGCTCTGCGGGCTGCATACGCTGGATTCCTGCCGCATCGAAAAGGCCTTCCGCCATTTCGGCCACGACATCACCGACGAGGACAATGTGCTGGAGGCGGGCCTTGGCTTCGCCGTGAAGACGAGCAAGCCCGGCTTCATCGGCCGCGACGCGGTGCTCAGGAAGAAGGAAGCCGGCCTGTCACGCCGGCTGGTGCAGTTCCGTCYGAAAGACCCGCAGCCCCTGCTCTTCCACAACGAGGCGATCCTGCGCGACGGCAAGATCGTCGGCCCGATCACCTCCGGCAATTACGGCCACCATCTCGGCGGAGCGATCGGCCTCGGCTATGTGTCCTGCAAGGGCGAGAGCGAGGCGGACGTGCTGGGCTCGTCCTACGAGGTGGAGATCGCCGGCGAACGTTTCGCCGCGGAAGCATCGCTGAAGCCGATGTATGATCCGAAGGCGGAACGGGTGAGGATGTGACCTCTTCCTTCTCCCGTTCTACGGGGAGAAGGAAGGTGCCCGAAGGGCGGATGAGGGGCGGCGCCAGACTTTGTAAGATCGCGCTGCCCCTCATCTGCCTGCCGGCATCTTCTCCCCGTAAAACGGGGAGAAGAGAGCTACTCTCAAAACCTTTCCAGCCTCGCCCTTACCTTCGCCAGGAACGCCGCCCGGCTCTTCGGCGTCGAGGAATCCATTAGGTAATGCGCCAGGAAGAAGGTCTTGCAGCGCGTGGCGCAGATCGCGCGCATGCCGCGCAGGATCGTCTTGCGGCCGGGCTGGCCGACGACGACGCTCCACCAGGTCGGCGCGCCGCAGGTGGTGATGACGCCGACCTTGGTGACATGTGTCATCAGCGACTTGATCCTGCCCTTTCCCACCGGCAGCTTGAAAGCGATGTCGGTCGCCCAGACGCGGTCGAACCAGCCTTTCAGCATCGCCGGCAGGCCGTACCACCAGGTCGGATAGATGAAGAGGATCGCCTCGGCCCACTGCAGATGCTCGAAATGCGGCGCGAGCGCCGGATCGTCCGGCGCGCGGTCGTTGTAGGAGCGCCGCTCCTCGCAGCTCATCACCGGATTGAAATTCTCGGCATAGAGGTCGAGCAGCCGCACGTCCCAGCCTCTTCGCGTCAGCACCTCTATCGCCGTGTCGCGGATCGCCGCGCAATAGCTCTCGGGCACCGGATGGCAATAGACCACCAGCACGCGCATCAGAATTGATCCATCCTGGCGGCCACCTTCGCCATGAAGGCCTTGCGCGACTCGTCGGTCGAAAGGTTCATCGAATAATRCGCAAGATAGGAAACGGGAGCGCCGGGCTTGATGGTGGCCCGTAGTATGCGGTTCACCACCTTGCGCGGCGGATCGCCCATCAGCATCGCCCGGAACCGGCTGCCGCCATAGGTGGTGACGGCAGCGAGCTTACGGATGTTGTGCAGCGTCGGTCGCACCTTGCCGTCGACCAGCTTGAACGACACGCCGGGCAGGAAGACGCGGTCGAAGAACCCTTTCAGGATGGCAGGATAGCCGTAGTTCCAGACGGGAAACGACAGCACCAGCGCCTCTGCCTTTTGCAGCCTTTCGACGTAGCCGGCCACCGCATCGTTCGGCCCGCGCTGGCAGTGGTAGCCGAGCCGCTCGGCCCGCGTCATCCGCGGATCGAAATCCTCGGCATAGAGATCGCAGTCGTCGATCACATGGCCCGCCGCGCTCAACCGCTCGACGATCATCCTGTGCAGAGCGGCATTGAAGCTAGCGTAAAGCACGAGGATCTTCACGGGAGAACTTCCCGAAGCTCAGCGCGAGGCACCTCCGTCATAGTCTCACCCCGCCTTCTGCAGCCCCTTGAATAGGAATGTCCGGCCGGAACGATAATCGTAGTCCGGATTTTCCCAGGCGATCATCTTGCCGGGATTGAGCAGCCCCTGCGGGTCGGTCTCACGCTTGAAGGCAAGCTGGATCTCGTCGGTCTGCTTCATGCCGCCCTCCTCCAGCGTGTAGCGGTGGGGGTTGAAGATCGGGCAGCCATTGTCTTCGTGCAGCCGGATGATCTCGTCGAGYCGCGCCTCAGTGGTGAACTTGACCAGCGGCAGGCCGAAGCAGGTGATGTTGCCGTCAAGCCGCACGAATTCGAGATGCGAGAAGACCTCGCCTGGGAACATCGCGTCCATCTTCTCGACAAGCGCGAGCTGGTTGGGGAACGGATAGAGCGACTGCAGGTAGGTGATCGAAGGATCGACGCGGAGCGCCCGGAGCGTCGTATGGTTCCAGGCAAGCTCGTAGGCCGGCGGCAGGCCCTTCTTGTCCTCGTCCGTCGCCGTCGCCGCATTGAAGATGATTTCGCCACCGGCACGCCGGCTGAAGGCGAGGAAGGCATCGAGTCCATGCCGCGCCACCATGACGACGCAGATGCTCTGCCTTTCGCGGAGGAACTTCTGGTGCCGCTTGAAATAGAGCCACGGCACCGGCGCGGCGATCGGCGTGATCAGCTTGGTCAGGATGCCGTCCTGGCAGGCAAGCGCGTTGCCGTAGTGGGCCGCAGCCATGAAGGTGTCGAAACCGACGATCACGTCGATCCAGTCATAGGCGGCGGTCAGCGGCATCTCGACCTCGGTGATGATGCCGTTGGTGCCATAGGCGTGAGTGACCTTGTGCAGGGCCTCGCCGGTGAGCTCGAGCACTTTCGGCTCGGCCTCCATGGTCACGACCCGCAGGCGCAGCACGTTGCCGAAATCGCGCAGGCCGCCGAAATTGATCGAGCCGACGCCGCCCGAACCGCCGGCGATGAAGCCGCCGATCGAGGCCGTGTTGTAGGTCGATGGCGACAGCCTCAGCTCCTGCTCGGAATGTGCCCGCGTCGCCCTGTCTATGTCGGCTAGAACCGCCCCCGGCCCGGTCACAACGCGCCCCGGCGCGATGGTCTTGATCTCGTTCATCTCGGCGAGGTTCAGCACCACCCCGCCCGACAGCGGCATCGCCTGGCCGTAATTGCCGGTRCCGCTGCCGCGCGGCGTTACCGGGATGCCGTGCCGGTGGCAGGCGGCGAGCACGCGGATCACCTCCTCCTCGTTCTTTGGCGTGACGATCAGGTCGCCGGTGATATGGTCGAGCTGCTTCTTGAGAACTGGACTGTACCAATAGAAGTCGCGGCTCTTCTGCTGGATGATCGCCGGATGGTCGTCGATCTTGAGCCCTTCGAGATCGCGCTTCAGCGCTGCGATATCCATCATTCCACCATCAGTTCGTCGAGTTCGGCATAGTCGGGCAGCCGGCGGTCGATCGCCCTGCCCTCGCGCACCACGATGCGATCCGATTCGGGCCGCGACAGCAATTCGGTCCAGCTCCGCCCCTTGAAGACGATGAAGTCGGYGCTGCCGCCGGCGGCGAGCAAGCCGGCGCCGTCGAGCCGCATCACCTCGGCCGGCGTTGCGGCCACAGCCTTCGGCCAGTCGCCGACAGGATGGTCCAAATGCAGGATGCGCGTCGCCATGCGGTAGACTTCCAGCATGTCGAGATCGCCATAGGCGTAGAACGGATCGCGCGTGTTGTCGGAGGCGACGGACACCTTGATGCCGCGCGCCTTCATCTCGTGCAGCAGCGTCACGCCGCGCCAGCGCGGCGTCGTGTTGTCGCTGCGCCTGTCCTGCAGATAGAGGTTGCACATCGGCAACGACACCGCGGCCAGCCCCGCCTTCGCCGCCTTGTCCAGCGTGTCGAGCACCTCGAGGTCGGGCTGGCGCGAGAGCGAGCAGCAGTGGCCGACCAGTATGTTGCCGTCAAAACCGTTCCATAGCGAAGCTTCGGCGATCTTCTTCAGCGAGATCGCCGCGACGTCGTCGGTCTCGTCGGCATGGAAATCGAGATCGAGACCGTGCTTCATAGCCTGCGCGAAAACCTGGTCGAGCAGTTCCTCGAGGTCCGGCACCATATAGGTGACGACGCCGAGCATGCCCTTGGCCGCGGCGACCCGTTTCGCCAGCCGCTCGAACCAGGTCTTGTCGCGCGCGCTTTCGATTCCCAGAAGACAGGCGGCCTGCAGTTCGATGCGCCCGCGCCACCTTTCGCGCATCGTCTCGAACACCGGCCAGGAGATCTCCTCCTGCGGCGCCACGCTGTCGAGATGCGTGCGCACGGCCTTGGTGCCGTGCGCGTAGGCGCAACGCAGCGAGAAATCCATGCGCCGCGCGACATCCTCGGCGCTCCAGCGCGCGGTACGGTCGGCGCCGGCGGCGTTGAGCGCGCCCATGAAGGTGCCGTCGGGATTGGGCTTGCGCGGCCAGATATGGCCCTTGTCGATATGGGTGTGGCAGTCGACGAAGCATGGCAGCACGATGCGCCCGCCGAGATCGACCGCATCGTCGGGCGCCTTCGATCCGGCATGCGCAACGATGCTCGTGATCCTGCCGTCGGCGACAGATATGTCGGCAAGAGCGAAACCATCGGCGTCGAAGGTTGCGGCGAGACCAGGCGTCAGCGATTGATGAACGCGAGCGCTGGCGAGGCGGTAAGAACCAGAGGCTGGTATMAAGGCTTACCCCCTCTGTCCTGCCGGACATCTCCCCCCTCGAGGGGGGAGATTGGCAGCTTCAATCGCGGCGCACACCTTGCAACATCGGACATTGGCGAAATCCGAGAGGAAGTCCGATCTCCCCCCTTGAGGGGGAGATGGCCGGCAGGCCAGAGGGGGGTGCTTCGCGCCAGCCTTTCAGTCATTTACCGCTCCTGCTTCAACGCGCTTTCGTGCCAGCGGCGCAGGATGAGATGCGACACCAGCGACAGCACCAGGAAGATCAGGATGCCGGTGAGCGAGATCAGGATCAGGGCCGCGAACAGCCTCGGCGCGTTGAGCCGGTAGCCGGCCTCGATGATGCGCGAGGCAAGCCCGGACGACTGCCCCTGCGCACCGGCCACAAATTCGGCCACCACCGCGCCAATCAGCGACAGGCCGCCCGCGATCTTCAGGCCGCCGAGGAAATAGGGCATGGCCGCCGGCAGGCGCAGATAGCGCAATTGCTGCCAACGGGTCGCGCCGTTGAGTTTGAACAGGTCGCGCAAATTGCGGTCGACCGAGTTAAGCCCAAGCGTGGTGTTGGAGAGGATCGGGAAGAAGGCGACGATCCAGGCACAGAGCAGAAGCTTTGTCGTCTGATTGTTGATGTAGATGTTGATCAGCGGAAAGATGGCGACGATCGGCGTCACCTGCAGCACGATGGCGAAGGGGAAGAACGACATTTCCACCCATTTCGACTGCGCGAACAGCACCGCCAGCCCGACACCGCCGATCACGGCAAGAAGGAGGCTCAGGAAGGTGATTTTGATTGTCACCAGGAGCGAAGAGAACAGCAGCCCGGAATCGTCATGCAGCGTCTGCAGCACCACGCCAGGGCGCGGCAGGATATATTGCGGGATCTCGTTCCAGACACAGATGCGGTCCCACAGCCAGATCGCCAGCACCATGATCGCCAGCGGCAGTACCCATTTGCCGATCCGCTCCAGTCGCTCCTGGCGAACGCGGCGCGCCTCTTCCGGGTCGAGCTTCAACGCGGTGTCTTCAGTGGCCGTCATGATGCGGTCCGGTGGTTGAGTTGATGGCATTCACCAGCACGTCCGAGGCCTGCCGACAAAGGGCGGCATAGTCGGGTGAGGTCCGGAATGCCTCGTCACGCGGGTAAGGCGCATCGACGGCGAGCTCGCCGTAGACGCGGCCGGGCCGCGCCGCCATGACGACGACGCGACTGGACAGGAACACGCTTTCGAAGACGCTATGCGTGACGAAAACGACAGTGAAACGCTCGTCCTGCCAAAGCTCCAGAAGGTCGTTGTTGAGCTTGAAGCGGGTGATTTCGTCGAGCGCCGCGAAGGGTTCGTCYATCAAAAGGATGCGCGGCTTCGTCACCATGGCGCGGGCGATCGAGACGCGCATCTTCATGCCGCCGGAAAGCTCGCGCGGCACGGCGTTTTCGAAGCCGGTGAGATGGACGCGCGACAGCATCTCCATCACCGCGGATTTGGCCTCTGCGCGCGAGACACCTCTTAGCCGCAGCGGCAGCCATACATTGTCGAAGACGCTGGCCCAGGGCAGCAGCGTCGGCTCTTGGAAAACGAAGCCGATGTTCGAGCGGTCGATCGAGCCTCCCCAATCGAGCTGGCCGGAGGTCGGCGTCGACAGGCCGGCGATCAGCCTGAGCGCCGTCGACTTGCCGCAGCCAGACGGGCCGAGCAGGCTGAGGAAATCGCCTTCCTGGATCGCCAGGTCGACCTTGCTCAGCGCCGTCACGCCGTTGGAAAAGACTTTGCCGACATTACGCAGCGAAAGCAGCATCGGGCCCTCGCCCGACACTGCTGCTGGCGTCTGCGCCACTTTCTCCTGCATCATCTCAGGCAGGCCGCCTTACTTCTTCAGCTCCCGCCCGACACCCTTGTTGATAAAGGCTAGCGTATAGGCCTTCTTGATGTCGATGCCCGGCTGCGCGACCTTGGCCTTGACCATCTTGTCGTAGAAGCTCTGGATGCGCGCTTCCGTCATGGYGCCGATGCCGAGCTTTTCCGTGTCGCCGGAGTCGACAATGCCGAACTTCTTCAACTGTTCGATCGAGAAGGCGATCTGCTCATCCGTCATATCCGGATTGTCCTTCTTGATCATGTCGTTGGCGGCCTTGTTGTCGCCGTAGAGGTAATTGTACCAGCCCTTGGCCGAGCCATCGACGAAGCACTGCACGACCTCCGGCCGCTTGTCGATCGTGTCCTGCATCACCTCGATGGTGGTGGCATAGGTGTCCCAGCCATTGTCGGCGAGCAGGAACTGGTTCGGCATGAAGCCGCCCTGCTTATGCACGGCGAATGGCTCGGACGTCACATAGCCTTGCTGGATCGACTTCTTGTTGGCGATGAAGGGCGCCGGATTGAACGTATAGGGCACGCGCTTGGCGGCGTCGAAGCCGAGATCGGTCACCATCCACTGGAAGAAGGTCTGCGTGCCCTCGTCGCCGAGGATGTACTGGTCCGCGTTCTTCAGGTCTTCCCACTTGTCCAGTCCCTCTCCCGGATGGGACATGATGACTTGCGGATCCTTCTGGAAGTCGGCGGCGACGACGCGCATCGGAATGCCCTGCTGCACGGCATCGAAGGCCGAGAGCAGGTTGCCGCCCATGTAGAAATCGATCTTGCCGGCCAGCAGCATCGGCCGGCCGCTCACCTGCGGGCCGCCCTGCATGATGGTGACGTCGAGGCCACAGGCGGCATAGGTTCCATCCGCGATCGCCTGATAGTAGCCGCCATGTTCCGGCTCGGCCAGCCAGTTGGTGCCGAAGGTGACCTTCTCATTGGCGGCCGCGCCCAGCGTGCCCGCCGCCAGCAGCGCGACCGCGCCCGCCAGGATCTTTTCTTTTCCGTACATCAACATCACCTTCTGTTGGCTCCGGCGCGCTGCGCGCGGGGCTCGACACCATTGGTTCAAGAAGCAAGACACATGCCACCGCCTGGGCCGCCTGTTTGCGCGGCAATGATTGCCGAGACCGGACGGGTCATGCTGTACGAGGGGCATCGTGCCCATTTTTTGGACGCCTGTCCATAATCGCCCGGACGGCATGCACCGCATCTTGAAGCTTTCATGAATCCGGCCTTAGTCTGCCTGCCGACAGGAGAATGCCATGCTCAAATACCTCGCCCCCAGGTCGATCAAGCCGCCATTTGCCCGCTATAGCCACGGCGTGGAAATTCCGGCGGGAAAGCGCCTTGTGCTGTGCTCGGGCCAGTTGGGAATCGGTCCGGACGACGCCGTCCCCGAAGATGCCGGAGCGCAAACGGAGCTTTGCTTCAAGAACATCGCCGCGATCCTCAGCGAGGCCGGGCTGACGCTGAACGATGTGGTGCRCATCAACGCCTTCGTCACCGACCGCGCGCATCTGCAGGCCTATATGGACGTCCGCAACCGGCTGTTTTCCGATCCGGCGCCGGCCTCGACGCTGATGATCGTCTCCGGATTTGCCCGACCGGAATTCAAGGTCGAGGTGGAGGTGTTGGCTGCGGGGTGATGGTTGCCTGCAGCCGCCAAGCGCACTAGACCACCCTGTGCGGGCAGCAGGACATTCGGGAGACGAAAGTGACGACAAGACGCGTGTGGTGGGGCGACTACCGGACGACCGAATATGCCTCGATCGACGCGGAGGCGACGATTGCCGTGCTGCCCGTGGCGGCGATCGAGCAGCACGGCCCTCACCTCCCGGTCTCGACCGACACCACGATCATGATGGGCATGCTGGAGACGGTGATCGCGCGCCTACCCGACGATCTCGACATCCGCATCCTGCCGGTCCAGGCGGTGGGCAAGTCGAATGAGYATCTGCATGCGCCGGGCACGCTCACCTTGCCGGCCACCACGCTCGTCGATACCTGGACCGAGCTTGGCCTGTCGATCGCACGTGCCGGGGTCAGGAAGCTGATCGTCGTCAATTCGCATGGCGGCAWCGAGGAGATCATGGGCATCATCACGCGCGAACTGCGTGTGCGTGCAAATATGCTGGCGGTGAARACGAGCTGGCAGCGCTTCGGCCGCCCGGYCGGCATGTTTACCGAGCTCGAGGATCGTCACGGCATCCATGGTGGCGATGTCGAGACCTCGCTGATGCTGCACTTCCGGCCGGATCTCGTCGATATGGGCAAGGCCGACAATTTCGTCTCGAATGTCGGACGCGCCGAAAAGGAGTTCGCCCTGCTGCGCCACACCGRCACGCATGCCTTCGCCTGGATCGCCAGCGACCTCAACCCGAACGGCGTGGTCGGCGACGCCAGCATCGCCACCGCCGAAAAGGGCCGGCTGACCGCCGAGCATCAGGCCGACGGCTTCATCAATCTGGTCAGGGACGTGCGTAAGGCGAAGCTTACCGACTGGCTGTCGTAGCCGAACAGCGCAGGCTCAACCTTCAATGTCGAGCTCGAAGGGAGTCCCTTCGAAAGCATCGGCACCGCGTCCGATTGCTTCGATTGYCGCTATCATGCGGCCTTCGCGTCCGAGCAGCATATCCGCGACCGCAATCAGGCGTGGATTGGGAGTCGCCGTCGGTGAAAGGAGGCGCAGCGTCCTAGCCAGTTCCGCCTCATCGCGCTTGGGCGCCAGCGCAGCCGCGATGATATAGGCGGACGCCGTCGAGCGGCTGATCCCGGCATAGCAGTGCACGACCAGCGGCCTTGCCCTGTCCCAGCGATAGGCAAAATCGAGGAGCGCGCGCACATGCTCCTCGCCCGGCATGGTCATGCCTTCCTGCGCGACGGCGATGTCGTGCATGACCAGATGCAAATGGTTCTCCGCCAGGATCGAGGCCGGGCGGATCACCTCGGTGCCGGCGGCAAGCAGCGAGAGCAGCCGCTCGGCCCCGGTTCTCGCCACGATCTCCTCCACTTTCGACAGCGGACAGACATGGATCATCGCACGATCTCCTTCGGCGCATCGCCGCGCCGCGACGCCCAGGCCGCAAGGGCGGCTTCGAGGCGGTGCCATTCCTCGTCGCTGCCTGGCAAGCCGACTCGCAGGACCTGGGGCCGGTCGGCGAAATGGCGCACCAGCACGCCGCGCTCGCCGAGCGCCGAAAACAGGGTTGGGGCCTCGGCCAAAGACAGATAGCGGAACAAATTGGTGCCGCCAGCGACCGGAACGCCGGATTTTCTGAGCAGCGCGTCGAGCCGCTCGGTATCGGCTGCCAGTCGTTGTCGCATGGCAGCTTGCCATTCCGCGTCGGCCAGGGCGCGGATACCGTATTCGAGCGCGGGGCCGGCAACGGCCCAAGGCCCAAGCTGCGCTTCGAGCCGCTCGACCGTCACAGGATCAGCAAGCGCGAAGCCAAGCCTGATGCCGGCGAGCCCAAAGAATTTGCCGAAGGAGCGCAGCACCACGATGCCGCCCGCCCCGACATCGCCGGCGAGGCTTTGTTCGGTCGGGCCGACATCCATGAAGGCCTCGTCCACGACCAGAAGACCGCCCCTGCTGCGAAGCCGCGTGGCGAGACCGAGCAGGCGATCCCTTTCAATGATTCGTCCATCCGGATTGTTCGGATTGACCAGCACCGCAAGGTCCGCCTCCGCCAAGGCGTCGAAATTGTCCACTTCCGCCACAGCATGGCCAGCGATCGCCGCTGCCCTGGCGTGCTCGGCATAGGTCGGGCCCAGCACGAGCGCCTTGCCGGACCTCACCAGCGAGGCGACGCGGGGCAAAAGGATCTGCGTGCCGGGCGCTGCCGCAACATGCGCTGCCGAGGGCGCGCCATAGGTGCTGGCCGCGATTTCGGCCAATTCGCGCAGCCGTCCTTCCTCAGGCAATCGCGACTGGGCGGTGGCGGGCAGATCGAAAAGCGGATAGGAGTGCGGATTGATCCCTGTCGAGAGGTCAACGAAAGGCTGTGGCGCATGAGGAAAGAGGGCGCTTGCCCGGCCAAGGCTGCCGCCATGATCAACTGCTGCAATCGCTCCGCCAAGAAGCTTCATGTCGATCCTGATCGCTTTCCTGTCACTCGCCGTTGAACTTGCCCTTGGATATCCGGACTGGCTGTTCCGTGCCATYGGCCATCCCGTCACCTGGATCGGCAGGCTGATATCCTTTCTAGATCGCTGGCTCAACCGCRCCACCGATTCCGACGAATTGCGTCGCCGGCGCGGCGTCCAGGCGTTGCTGGCTATCGTGCTGGTGCCTGCAAGCATCGGCCTTGCGCTGCATGTCCTGCTCTGGCTGATTTTCCCGTCCGGCCTCGTCATTGCGGCCCTCCTCGGCTCCTCGCTGCTGTCTCAGAAGAGCCTCGCCGAGCATGTCGAGGATGTCGCCGACGCGTTGGAAACCGGTGGACTGACCCTCGGCCGAATCGCCGTTTCGCGCATCGTCGGCCGCGATCCGGAAACGCTCGACAAGGCCGGCGTTGCCCGCGCCGCGATCGAAAGCCTGGCCGAGAATTTCTCCGACGGCATCGTCGCGCCGGCCTTCTGGACAGGCATCGCCGGGCTGGCCGGCGGCGCGGCCTACAAGGCAGCCAACACCGCCGATTCGATGATCGGCCACCGCACCCCGCAATACGAGGCCTTCGGCCGCGCGGCCGCTCGCTTCGACGATCTGATCAATCTGCCGGCCTCGCGGCTCACCGGCCTGCTCATCGTGCTGGCGGCCTTCCTCGTCAAGGGCGCCGATCCCGGCAACGCCTGGCGGGTCATGCGGCGCGACGCGAGAAAGCATCGCTCCCCCAATGCCGGCTGGCCGGAAGCCGCCATGGCCGGCGCACTGGGGCTCTCCCTGGCTGGGCCGCGCAGCTATGGCGGCGAGGTCGTCGAGGACRCCTTCATGGGCGAAGGCGGCCGGCGCGAGGCCGAAAGCACCGACATAAGGCAGGCGCTGAAGCTCTATCGCATCGCAGACGGGCTACTGATCGGCCTGTTCGCGGCTCTTTCGGCGACCGCCATCTATCTGACGATGCTGGTTGCTGGCTAAAGCACGTCTCCCGAAAGTGGGAGCCGGTTTGGGGACAAAGACATGCGTAAAATCAAAAACCTAAAGCGCATGGAGCGAACTTGAAGGAACGCGACGCGCTTTAGAATTCTATTCCCTGCTGCGCCTTAACGCCGGCCGCGAAGTGGTGCTTGGTCAGCCCCATCTCGGTGACAAGATCGGCCGCCTCGACAAGCAGCGGCTTGGCGTTGCGGCCGGTGACGATGACATGCAGGTCTTCGCGGCGCGCCTTCAGCGCCGCGACCACTTTTTGCAGGTCGAGATAATCGTAGCGAAGCGCGATATTGAGTTCGTCGAGCACCACGAGGCTGATCGAGGGATCGGTCATCAACTCGAGCGCCTTGGCCCAGGCAGCCTCCGCRGCTGCGATGTCGCGTTTCAGGTCCTGTGACTCCCAGGTGAACCCCTCGCCCATCGTGTGCCAGACGACGCGGTCGCCGAAAGCGGCGAAGGCATCCTTTTCACCGGTGTGCCATCTGCCCTTGATGAACTGGACGACGCCGACGCGCTTGCCGTAGCCCAACATTCTCAGCGCCAAGCCGAAGGCAGCCGTTGTCTTGCCCTTGCCCGGTCCGGTGTTGACGATGAGCAGCCCTTTCTCGATCGTCTTGCCGGCAACTTCGGCATCCTGCACCGCCTTGCGCTTGGCCATCTTCGCGCGATGGCGTTCGGCGTCCTTTTCGTCGATTTCAGCCATGTCATTTCACCTTGAGCGGCAGCCCCGCCACCATCATCAGCACGCTGTCGGCGACAACGGCGACCTGCTGGTTGAGACGGCCTGCGGCGTCGCGGAACCGGCGCGCCAGCGCATTGTCCGGGACAATGCCGAGCCCGACTTCGTTCGACACCACGAACCACGGTCCGCGCGGGCGCGACAGAATATCCGAGAGCCGACGGCATTCGGCCTCCAGATCATGGTCCGCCAGCATATGATTGGTCAGCCACAATGTCAGGCAATCGATCAGCACCGGCTGGCGGTCGGGCAAGGCCTCGATCGCGCCGACCAGATCGAGTGGCGCATCGACGGTGACCCAGCCTTCGCCGCGCCGCGAGCGATGCAGCGCGATGCGCTCGCGCATCTCGTCGTCATAGGCTTGCGCGGTGGCGATGTAGATCCAGGGCGACGGGCTTGCCGTCGCCAAGCTCTCGGCATACGCGCTCTTGCCCGAGCGCGCGCCGCCGAGGATGAAGGTCAGGCGACCCTCGGCGCGATCAGGCAAAGCTGTCGCGCAGGCTGGTCGCCGTGCCGGTGAAGCGGCCGCGCACCACGCCGACCGCCGCGCCAAGCACCAGCCAGAACACCAGATCGGTGAGCGTCACCGCGACGACGAACTGATGGTGCAACCCTTCGGGAATGGGCGTCTCGAAGCTTTCCGGCTGCGGGGCGCCGACAATGTGCGGTGCCACGATCAGCGCCACGCCAAGGATCGCCAGCGGCAACGACTTGCGGAAGGCGATCAGGCCGAGGCCGACCGCAGTTGCCGCCACTGTCGAAATCCACCAGATCTGGCGCGGCAGGAGCTCGGCCGAAGGCATCGCCGGCAGTTCCGGCGGCAGGCCGAGGCCCGGCGCCAGTGTGAACACGGCAAAGCCGGCAAGGCCCCAGAATATGCCCTGGCGCCAGTTGCCGATGCCGCCCGCGAATTCGGAGGCTGCGACCAGAATCAGCCCAAAGCCTATGCCGGTGACGATGTTGGCGACCACGTTGAAGGCGAAGCGCTCGAAGCCGTCGGCCGGCGCCCAGCCTTCGTCCTCAGCCGGAGCGGCCGCGTCGGCAGGCGGTGAAGCCACGCTGCTCATCGTGTTGCCCGCAGCCGCGACCGAATTCACCGCACTGCTGCTGGGAGCGGCATGATCATGGTGATGGCCGCCGCCCGCTTGCTCATAGACTTCTGCTTTGAGAATCAGCGGCACAGTCGCATAGGCCTGCATGCAGGCGAGAACCACACCAGCCACAAGCCCCGCGATCGCCGCGATGAACACGACGTTGCGAAACAGGTTCATGATGTCAGACCTTCCTCAGTGGCAGGGAAACGCCATCGAGTGACGGTAGTCGTGAGCGGCGTTGTGGACCGCATCGATATGCGAGAAGCCGACGAAGCCGACGACGAAGACGCCGAGCAGCGCGGCCAGCGCCAGCTGCACGAGGCGCGACTGCGAGGAGACGGAGGCGCCGAGCGAGACGGAAGCGGTATTCATGTCTTGTCCTTTCGCCCTCCACCCGAGGGCCTAGAAGTCATCTTTTCTGTCGCCGGCAGGTCTCCTGGCTCGCGGATTCGCGCCCTTCCCCACCTTCCCGAGGGAAACCCTCAGTGGTCTATGGGGAGGACTACCGCACACAGTTGCGGGGGCAGCCACGGCTTTGGGCAGGAAGTCGCCCTCACCGCATTCCCTCTTGGCTCCAAAAACGGAACCGACGACGCAGGCGACTATAGGCAGAATCGCCGCGCCCGGCAAACCAAATTCCGCCATGCCGGAGCGCGATTGCGGCACCGGCCGTGTTGCCAATGCATGTCGCCCAAAAGTGCGCAGCGGTTTTGGGAGAACCACACGCATCAAAACAAAAACTTAAAGCGCGTCGCCTGAATCCGTTTCAGCGCGACGCGCTTTATGAGCCGGCGATCCTGGTCGCGACGAGCTGCTGCAGCCGCCACAAATGGGCGTCGTGGATGCCGCGCGCCTCGAGATACCGGACCGTATTGTAGAGATAGTCTGCGCCTGAACCCCAATGGCCGCAGGAGGTCGCCAGCCTTTCGACCACTTCGCTTTCGCCGAGCGGACCAGCATAGGTCGTCCCTTTGCGGTTGATGACGAAGGCCAGCGCCTGCAACGGTCCCTTGTCGGTTGCGAGTTGCAGCAGGCGCGGCCGGTAGCTGGTCGGCTTCAGCGTCATCTCGCGGCGGAATAGCCGGTCCAGCGCCTGCCGGCGGTCGCCACCGTTCAGCCGGAAGGCGACGCCCTTGCATTGGCCGCCGCGATCGAGCGCCATCATCAGTCCCGGACTCTCTTTGCTGCCGCGCCAGCGCGTCACCTTCATGCAGAAGGAGCGATGCCAGCCGCGCGCCACGGCGACGCGCTCCTCGACATGCTCGATCTCGGGCTTCCAGATCAGCGAGCCATAGCCGAACAGCCAGAGCGGTTCGCTCGCGGGAAGCTCGGCCTGGAATGCATCCAGCATGTCCTCATAGTCGCTGTCGGAGAGATGCTGCGCGTCGGGGTCGGGTCCGGCGTCCTCGACCGCGCGATAGCAGCGGGCGACCAGTTCCTCGGTAAGCGACATTGTTCTTTCGGGCATCCGGTGCACCTTCGGCTACCGGCGAGTTTGCCGGCGATGGCGAGCCGAGCTTAAGGTCCCGGCATGATCGCCACAATGCGCAAGGCCAGCCGGATCGCCGATCAAAACGACTTAGGCAGATAGCGCCAGGTGAAGAAGCCGCAGAAGGCCGCCAGTATGCCGAGTGTGACGAACACCGAGCCGAGGCCGAAGAAAGAGAGCACCACCGAATAGACCAGCGGCGGCGTCAACTCGGAAAAGTCGAGATAGGTGCGGTAGACCGCCGCCATCTGTGCCCTTTCATAGGAACGCACCGAACGCATGAAGGCGGTCGAGCCCAGCGCGTCGAGCGCGATGGTGAACAAGGCGCCGCAGAGCAGGAAGGCGGCGGTGAGCATCGGCGCGGCCTCGCCGACGCCGCCCGCCAGAAGCAGCGTAGCCGACATGGCGAAATAGGCGAAGGTCATGGTCCGCCGGCCGCCGAAACGCTTGCCCGCCCTGCCCCAGAAGATTGCCATGAAGAGCAGCGCGTTGCCTGCCGAAACCAGGAGCCCGCCGGCAAGCTTGCCCTCGCCGGTGATCACCATGAACAGCGGGCCGTAAACGAAGAAGGTCGTCCAGAAGCACGAGCGGCCGAAGGCGATCAGCCAGGCGAGTCTCAGCCGCGGCTGGGCGACGAAACGGCCGATATTGGCGAGTGGATTGGCGGGACGGCTCTTGCCGGGGCGGATCGATGGGTTGTCGCCCAGCCGGTAGGTCCAGAACAGCGCAAGCAGCGCCAGCGCGAAGGCGACCACCGCGCCATGCGCGGTATAGATGCCGAAACGCGTGTAGAGGAAAATGYCGAGCGTCGGCCCGCCGGTCCAGGCAAACATAGACCACGCCATGCGCAGCGATTCGGCCTGCATGAAATCGGTCTTGCGGATGTGGTCCATGATGTAGAGGTTGAGCGTGATCGACAGCGCGCTTGCGCCCATCACGCGGCAGAGCATGCCGGCGAGTTGCCCGGCGAGTGTATGGGTGACGAAGAAGACCGAGCCGATCGCCAGCATCAGGCAGCCGCCCGTATAGACCCAGCGCCGCGCGAAGCGGCGGATCAGCATCGGCATGAAGAGCGTCACCGACAACCCGAGCAGCGACACGATAGTATATAGGATCGAGACGATCTGCTCGTTGTGCAGGATCTCGTAGGCCTGGATCGGGATGACGCTGGAGATGGTGGCGCGGGCGAAGGATTCGACCGCGTAGAGCGTGGCAAAGGTGCGCGCATCGGCCGGCCGCAGTGCCGGAAGCAGGATCGGATGGCGCACATGGACGGACATCGGCCCTCCGAAGGTGAATCGCTCGCCAAATCTGGCTGGACCAGAGGCGGGCGGGTAGCAGGAAACCGACTCCGAGAAGCCGAAAAGCGAAGCCGGCCAAAGGCTTTCCGCCGCTGGCCTAAAGCGACTTGCCATGCCGCCGGGACCAATCCTCGCTCTGTTGTTCGCTCGAACCGTGATAGTCGTTTGGCACGACTGAATCGGATTGCGAGACCATGAGCCTTCAGACCACGAGCGACCCCGTTCAGGACGCGCCTAAGCACAGTCGCATCGCCGCTATCGATATCCTGCGCGGCATCGCGCTGATCGCGATGGCGAGCTACCACTTCACCTGGGACCTCGAGAATTTCGGCTACACCGCGCCGGGCCTCACCGCTTTCGGCTGGTGGAAACTCTACGCGCGCTGCATCGCCTCGACCTTCCTGTTGCTCGTCGGTATCAGCCTGTTCCTCGCGCACGGCCGCCAGATCCGCTGGCCAGGCTTCTGGAAGCGTTTTGCCATGGTCGCGGTTTCGGCAATCGCCATCTCGGCCGTCACCTATGTCGCCACGCCGGACGGCTTCATTTTCTTCGGCATCCTGCACGAGATCGCGCTGGCGAGCCTGCTTGGCCTCGCTTTCCTCAGGCTGCCGGCATTGCTGACGGCAATTGTCGCAGCGGCCGTGATTGCTGCGCCCTATTATCTGCGGTCGGAGATATTCGATCATCCGGCGCTGTGGTGGGTCGGGCTGTCGGCGACCAACCCGCGCTCCAACGACTACGTACCGCTGTTTCCGTGGTTCGGCGCGGTGCTAGCCGGCATCGCAGTCGCCAAGCTTGCCTCGGCATCCGGGCTTCTCGCGCGGCTGGGAACCTGGGTGCCCGGCCGCTGGACCAATCCGCTCACTTTCATCGGCCGGCACAGCCTCGCCTTCTACCTCATCCACCAGCCAGTGCTGTTCGGCTCGGTCTGGCTGTTCTCGCAGGTGATGCCCGCCCCGCCGCAAGACAGGGACGCCGGCTTCCTGAAAGCCTGCCAGGTCTCCTGCGAGCAGCAGCGGGACACGAAGTTCTGTTCAAGCTATTGTGGCTGCATGCTGGACACGCTGAAGGGCGAAGGGTCTCTCGAAAGGCTCTACAGCAATGACCAGACCAGCATCTGGAAATCGCATCTTGCCGATCTCGCGAGCACCTGCACTGCGGAGACGGAAAGCAAGATGGAGGGAGGACAACAATGACCGGCACCAAGCCGAAGCATGGGATCATCCCCTGRCCGCCTGTGATTTATGTCGTGGCGATTGCGCTCAGTGTCGTGCTCGGCATGCTATACCCGCTGCCCTGGATCGGCGACATCTTCGGCGACATCCTGGTCGGCGCCGGCTGGGTGGCGTTTTTCGGCGTCGCCGCGCTCTGGGTCACCGCCATCCGCGCCATGGTGCGGGCGAAAACGACGCTCGATCCCAATGCCGAGCCCGACCATCTGGTGACATCGGGGCCATTCGGTATCACCCGCAACCCGATGTATCTCGCCAACACGCTGCTTTTGATCGGCGCCGCTTTCATCACCGGCATCGCCTGGTTCCTGCTGTTTGCCTTCCTCGCCGCCTTCGCGACACAGAAGCTGGCGATCGAGAAGGAGGAAAGGATACTGGCGGCGAAATTCGGCAAGAAATACCGCGACTATTCCAAGCGCGTGCGGCGCTGGATTTGAGGAAAGCAGATCGCACAGCTTGGCGATTTCGCAGAGGCGTCCGCGACATCGTCATCCTAGGGCGAAGCAAGGAGCGAAGCGACGCGCGAAGACCCTGGAATGACGACGTTCGACAGCTCAGGCCAATCTCGAATGTTGCAATAGTTAGCCTGCAATCGCCGGCCGCTAAGGTTCACGTATTCACGCCGAGCTCCGCCWGCCGCTCCACGCAGGACTCTTCTGCCTGATCGAGCTCCGCGAGCGTTTCCTCAAGATCGCGCCGCTTCTGGCGCAGGTCCTCGCGCTTTTCCTCGATGCGCCTGATCATCAGCTTGAGCTGGCCCACCTCGCCGGGCGGCTCCTTAKACATCTGGATGATTTCGCGGATCTCGGCGATCGAGAAGCCGAGCCGCTTTCCGCGCATGATCTGGCGGATGAGATGCCGGTCGGACGGGCGAAACAGCCGCGTGCGGCCGCGCCTGATCGGCTGCACCAGCCCTTCGTCCTCATAGAACCGCAGCGTCCGAGTCGACACGTCGAACTCGCGCGTTAGTTCGGTGATCGTGTAATATTCCCGCATTCTTRCTCCCACGCCCAACATCCAGGCATCGCCACGCAGAAGCGTCGCCCTTCCTCCGATCAAACCCATTATATGCCGGAATCGGCATATGACCCCAAGGCAGCGTCGCACGGCATTTACGTAAAAGTCAATTGACGGCGCTCTACCGCTTTAGCGAATGCTGAACCACCAGGTCGCAAGCCCCAGAAAGGCAAAGAAGCCGACAACATCGGTGACGGTGGTGACGAAGACCGCCGAGGCCACCGCCGGATCGATCTTGAGGCGGTCGAGCACCAGCGGAATGAGAATCCCGGCGAGCGCCGCAGCGAACATGTTGATGATCATCGCCGCGGCGATGATGCCCCCAAGATTGGCGTCATGGAACCATATCCCGGCGACCGTGCCGATCAGCACCGCAAAGACGATGCCGTTGATGAAGCCGACGCCCAGCTCGCGGCGGATGATGCGGGCGGCGTTGTAGATGTCGAGGTCTCTGGTCGCCAGCGCCCGCACAGTGACGGTCATGGTCTGCGAGCCGGCATTACCGCCCATGCCGGCGACGATCGGCATCAGCACCGCCAGCGCCACGATATGCTCGATCGTGCGGTCGAACAGGCCGATCACCGATGCGGCCAGGAACGCCGTCAGCAGGTTGACAAACAGCCACGGCACGCGCGAGCGCGAGGTGGCGATCACGGTGTCGGACAGCTCTTCGTCGCCGACGCCGCCCATGCGCATAAGGTCTTCCTCGGCCTCCTGCTGGATGACGTCGACCACGTCGTCGATGGTCAGCACCCCGACCAGCCGCTCGTTTTCGTCGACCACGGCAGCGGAAAGCAGATTGTATTGCTCGAATTCGCGCGCCGCCTCTTCCTGATCCATCGTGGCCGGGATGGCGTGCCGGGTCTCGCGCATGATGTCCTCGACCTTGACTGAGCGCTTGGCGCGCAGGATCTGGTCGAGATCGACGGCCCCGACCAGCTTGAAGCTCGGGTCGATGACGAAGATCTGGCTGAAGCGGTCGGGAAGATTGTTGTCCTCGCGCATGTAGTCGATGGTCTGGCCGACCGTCCAGAATGGCGGCACGGCGACGAATTCCGTCTGCATGCGCCGGCCGGCCGTCTCTTCCGGATAGTCGAGCGCACGCCTCAGCCTGATGCGCTCAGTAAACGGCAGCTGCGACAGGATCTCGTCCTGGTCCTCCCGGTCGAGATCTTCGAGGATGTAGACGGCGTCGTCGGAATCGAGCTCCTGCACCGCCTGCGCGATCTGCTCGTTGGGCAGGTTGTCGACGATGTCGAGGCGGATCGCCTCGTCGACCTCGGTCAGCGCGGAGAAATCGAAATCGGAGCCGAGCAGCTCGACCAAGGTGCGGCGCTGTTCGGGATGCAGCGCCTCGAGCAAATCTCCAAGCTCGGACTGGTGCAGGTCGTCGACTTCGCGCTTGAGGGTCAGCGTGTCGCGGTCGGCGATGGCCGCGCCGATCTGCGCCAGGAACGCGGAGCGAACGGCGCCATCCTCGCCATAGATGTCGGCGTGGTGATCGTCGGCCGCCCTGGCGCCGGTCGTCTCTGTGTCCTGGCCTTCMACCAGCGCCTCCGCCAACAGGAATCCGGCCCCGCCCACAGGAATCCGGAAAAGGGTACGAAATCAGGTCTAGCGCATGCCCCCGAAAACCGGAAACCGGTATTCGGAAAAAATCCGATGCTGGAGCACCAGATAGCGCGGCGATAGGATTCGTCTTGAGAAGATGTTGCTCTAACGCGCGGAATAACCAACAAAATGCGCCTGCCTCGTAGTCGCGGCCGGAGCCGCGATGCGAGCGAATCTGCCTTCAGCCGACGCGACAGCGCATGTCGCTCGGGAAAGAGCGCCCCTTTGCGGTTGGGGCAGAATTGTCATGTTGCGGGTCCAGAGGGTCCTGCAGGCTGGTCAAAGATCGACAGGACAATCGGCAGGCCTTGAACCTCAAGTCAGGGAATATGAACGAGGCAGTTGGCGAGCGGCGCGTTCGCGTTGTCGTCGCCGAGCGCAATCCGCTCGTGGTGTCGGCGCTCCGCGAAATGCTGGAATGCGACGGACGATTCGAACTCGTGAGTTCCGTGCAGGGCGGCAAGCAATTCCTGGAGCTGGCGGCAGACACCAAGTTCGACGTCGCCGTGATCGGCTGGAAGCTTGCCGATATGGACGGCGCCGACGTCCTGGCAGAAGTCCAGAACCGCAAGCTCGATGTGCGCATCACGGTCTTTTCGAACGATCACGATGTCGGCATCCTGAAGCAGTGCGTCCGCCTTGGCGCCCAGGGCTATTGCTTCCAGTTCGACGATCCGCAGATCATCTTCGAGACGATCCTGGCGGTCGCGCATGGGCGCATCTGCATCCCCTACATCGACATCAACAAGGTCAACGACACGCCGCTGTCGCAGCTCACCGTGCGTGAGCGCGAGCTGCTTGCCGTGCTTTCCGATGGCTGGACCAATCTCCAGATCGCGACCCGGACCGGGATCTCGGAGAACACGGTGAAGTACCATCTCAAGAATCTTTACGACAAGCTCGACGTGCGCAACCGCGCCATGGYCGTGGCGCTCTATGCGAACGAGAAGCGCCGCACGTCCAAGTCGCCTTTCGGGTAGGACARCCGGGTAGGTGCGCCCTACCCGCATGCGGCGACAACTTACCCGGCAAGGTGTTGTTGCGACGTGCCACCCGAACGAAACTCCCTGACAGTCCCAAACGATCGGAGGAGTTCGCGCATGGCCGGCTTTACGCATCTTTTCGTCCCAGGCCCCACCAATATTCCCGAAGAGGTCCGGCAGGCGATGAACCTGCCGATGGAGGACATGCGCGCCGCCACTTTCCCCAACCTCACGCTGCCGCTGTTCGAGGACATCAAGAAGGTCTTCAAGAACGAGACCGGCCGCGTCTTCATCTATCCGTCGTCCGGCACCGGCGCCTGGGAAGCGGCGATGACCAATGTGCTGAGCCCCGGCGACCGGGTGCTGATGTCGCGCTTCGGCCAGTTCTCGCATCTGTGGGTGGACATGGCCGAGCGGCTCGGCTTCGACGTCGACGTCATCGACTGCGAATGGGGCACGGGCGTGCCGCTCGACCTCTATGCGGAGAAGCTGCGGGCCGACAAGGCTAACCGCATCAAGGCGGTCTTTTGCACGCACAACGAGACCGCGACCGGCGTCACCAGCGACGTCGCCGGCTGCCGCGCCGCGCTCGACGCGGCAAACCACCCGGCGCTGCTTTTCGTCGACGGCGTGTCGTCGATCGGCTCGATCGACTTTCGCCAGGAGGAGTGGCGCGTCGACTGCGCCGTCAGCGGCTCGCAGAAAGGCTTCATGTTGCCCGCAGGCCTCGGCTTCCTGTCGGTCAGCAAGAAGGCGCTTGCCGCGTCGCGGGTCTCGACCCACCGGCGCTGCTACTTCTCCTTCGAGGACATGATCCGCGTCAACGACACCGGCTACTTCCCCTACACGCCGGCCACGCAATTGCTGCGCGGCCTGCGCGCCTCGCTCGATCTCATTGCCGAGGAAGGGCTGGACAACATCTTTGCCCGCCACCATCGCCTGGCCGAAGGCRTGCGCAAGGCGGTCGACGCCTGGGGGTTGAAGCTGTGCGCCAAGGCGCCGCAATGGCACTCCGATACGGTGAGCGCCATCCTGGTGCCCGAAGGCCTCGACAGCGCCAACGTCGTCAAGCGCGCCTACAGCGCCTACCAGACCTCGCTCGGCGGCGGCCTCAACAAGGTGGCCGGCAAGGTCTTCCGCATCGGCCATCTCGGCTGGCTGAACGAGGTGATGGTCTGCGCTTCGCTGTCGGCGGCCGAAATGGCGCTGCTCGATTGCGGCGTGCGCCTGGCGCCGGGGTCCGGCGTGGCGGCGGCGATCGAGCATTTCCGGCGCACGGCCGCAGTGCCGGTCGCCGAGGCGGCGTGAGGAGGGGCAAGCGATGAGCCACACCATCAACCACCTCAAAAAGCTGAGACTCCAGCGCAGTGAGCTGGCGGTTCCGGGATCGAGCCCGGAGATGATCGACAAGGCGGCGAACAGCGCCGCCGACTTCATCTTCCTCGACATCGAGGACGCGGTCGCGCCGCCCGACAAGGAGCGCGCCCGCAAGAATATCATCGAAGCGCTCAACGACATCGACTGGCGCGCCAAGGGCAAAACCGTCTCGGTGCGCATCAACGGCCTCGATACGCATTACATGTACCGCGACGTCGTCGACGTCATGGAACAGGCGGGCGACCGGCTGGACACGATCCTGGTGCCGAAGGTCGGCGTGCCGGCCGACCTCTACATGGTCGAGGCCCTGGTCAACCAGATCGAGATGGCCAAGGGCTATAAGACCCGCGTCGGCCTCGAAGCCTTGATCGAGACCGCGCTCGGCATGGCCAATGTCGAGGCGATCGCGGCCACGCCCGGCCGGCTGGAGGCCATGCATTTCGGCGTCGCCGACTATGCCGCCAGCAATAAGGCGCGCACCGTCAACATCGGCGGCTTGAACCCCGACTATCCCGGCGACCAGTGGCATTTTGCGCTCTCGCGCATGACCGTGGCCTGCCGCGCTTACGGCCTGCGCGCCATCGACGGGCCGTTCGGCGATTTCTCCGATCCCGAAGGCTACTTGGCGGCCGCCCGGCGCGCCGCGGCCCTCGGCATCGAGGGCAAATGGGCAATCCACCCTTCGCAGATCGCTTTGGCCAACAGCGTGTTCTCGCCGCCGGAAAAGGAGGTCGCGCGCGCCCGCCGCATCCTCGAAGTGCTCAAGGAAGCCGAGGCGCTCGGCAAGGGTGCGGCCGCGCTCGACGGCAAGATGATCGATGCGGCGTCGGAGCGCATGGCGCGCAACGTGCTGGTCGTGAGCGAGGCGATCGAGCGCGCCGGCCAGGCGCAGGCGCACTGAGTTTTCGGGAGGACAAGATGGACATTCATGAATACCAAGCCAAGGAACTGCTTGCCCGCCACGGCGTGCATGTGCCGCGCGGCGGGCTGGCCTACAGCCCCGAGCAKGCCGCCTACCGCACGCGCGAGATCGGCGGCTCGAAATGGGTGGTGAAGGCGCAGGTTCATTCCGGCGCGCGCGRCAAGGCCGGCGGCATCAAGCTGTGCAGCTCCGACAAGGAAGTCTCYGACGCCRCCGAAGCGCTGCTGGGGCGCAGGCTGGTGACGCACCAGACCGGCCCGCGCGGCAAGCTGGTGTCGCGCCTCTACGTCGAGGAGACCGTCAACATCGCGCAGGAGCTCTATCTCGGCTTCGTGCTCGACCGCAAGGAAGAACGCGTCATGATCGTGGCGTCGGCCGCCGGGGGCATGGAGATCGAAGAGATCGCCGAGCGGCAGTCGGATTCGATCATCCGCGCCACCGTCGATCCCGGTGTCGGCATGCAGGGCTTCCAGGCGCGCGAGATCGCCTTCGGCCTCGGGCTTGAAAGCAACCTGATCGGCAAGGCCACCGAAACGATCATGGGCTGCTACCAGGTGTTTCGCGACTACGACGCATCGATGCTGGAGATCAATCCTCTGGTGGTGACCCGCGACGGCAACCTCGTCGCGCTCGACGCCAAAATGTCGTTCGACGAGAACGCGCTGTTTCGCCGCCCGGAAATCTCGGAACTGCGCGACAAGAGCCAGGAGGACCCGCGCGAGACTTTCGCCAGCGACCGCGGCCTCTCCTATGTCGGTCTCGACGGCAACATCGGCTGCATCATCAACGGCGCCGGGCTCGCCATGGCGACGATGGACATGATCAAGATCGCCGGCGGCGAGCCGGCCAATTTCCTGGACATCGGCGGCGGCGCCTCGCCGGAGCGGGTGGCCAAATCCTTCCGCGCCGTGCTCGGCGACAAGAATGTCGAGACCATCCTGGTCAACATCTTTGCCGGCATCAACCGTTGCGACTGGGTGGCCGAAGGCGTCATCAAGGCGATCCGCGAGGTCGGCGTCGACGTGCCGCTGGTGGTGCGGCTGTCCGGCACCAAGGTCGAGGAAGGGCGCAAGATCCTCGCCGATTCCGGCGAGAAGGTGATCGTCGCCGACACGCTGGCCGAAGCCGCCGAAAAGGCCGTCGCCGCTTGGCGCAAGGCCGCCAAGAACAAAAAAGCAGCCTGAGGGAGGTCGAAGAAATGGCAATTCTGCTCAACCGCAGCACGCGCGTCATCGTTCAGGGCTTCACCGGCAAGATCGGCAGCTTCCATGCCGAGGACATGAAGCGCTACGGCACCAAGCTGGTCGGCGGCGTCACCCCCGGCAAAGGCGGCCAGACGCATCTCGGCCTGCCGGTGTTCAACACCGTCAAGGGCGCCGTGCGCGAGACGCGCGCGGAGGCGAGCATCGTCTTCGTGCCGCCGCCCTTTGCCGCTGATTCGATCATGGAGGCGGCGGACGCAGGCATCAAGCTTTGCGTGTGCATCACCGACGGCATTCCCTCGCAGGACATGATGCAGGTCAAGCGCTACATGCGCCGCTACCGCTTCGAGGACCGCATGCGCCTCATCGGGCCGAACTGCGCCGGCGTCATCACGCCCGGACAGGCGCTGATGGGCATCATGCCCGGCTCCATCTATCTGCCCGGCCGCGTCGGCATTGTCGGCCGCTCCGGCACGCTGGGCTACGAGGCGGCCTCGCAGATGAAGGCCCTGGGCATCGGCGTGTCGACCAGCGTCGGCATCGGCGGCGACCCGATCAACGGCTCCTCCTTCAAGGACATTCTGAAACTGTTCGAGCAGGACGACGACACCGATGCCGTGGTGATGATCGGCGAGATCGGCGGGCCGCAGGAGGCGGAAGCCGCGATCTGGGCACGCGACAATATGCGCAAGCCGCTGATCGCCTACATCGCCGGCCTTTCGGCGCCGAAGGGCCGCCGCATGGGTCACGCCGGCGCTATCATCTCGGCCTTCGGCGAATCGGCGCAGGAGAAGGTTGAGATCCTGAAAGAAGCCGGCGTCGTCATCGTGCCCACCCCCGCCTCCTTCGGCGAGGTCGTGGCCGAGACGCTGGCGCGGACAAAAAAGGCGGCGTGACGCCGCGATCAGGCAACTTCCACGTAACCAAGCTCGAGGCGGCGGTGCGGTCCCATGACCGGCCGCCGCTTTTGTTTGGCCTGGAAAAACACGCGGTCGCGGGCCTTCGCCTGCCCGCTCGACACAAGAAACTTTTTCGAGAACTTGGTGCGGTCGAGAAGACTCGAACTTCCACGGGTTGCCCCACAGCGACCTCAACGCTGCGCGTCTACCAATTCCGCCACGACCGCACGTGGTAGGAGCCGGAACCGTCCGGCCCGGGGCCTGTAGCAAATCGTTTCCGRCGAAACAAGGGTGCCGTGCGGAATATTCGCTAATGCATGTCGCCCAGCGGTTTTGGAAGAACGACATGCATCAGACAAAGCTCCGGCACAATGCTCCACAGCCTCGCCGCCGGTAGCCGGAACTGGACGTTTTGGACGATTGCCGCCATATGAAGGGCGATTGCATGTCCCGAAGCCGCCGGCCGGTTTCTGGCACAAACATAAATCTGAGCCCGCGGGGATTCGAAGTCCGGTCCGGCGCGCCTCAGAAGAGACGCGCCATGACAGAACGCAGCCAGATCGCTACGTTGTTCCTGCCCCTTCCCGGTTCGGCGCCGGTCGAATGGGTGATCGAGCCCGGCCTCACGGCATACCCTGATGCGCTCGCCTTCATGGAGGCGCGCGCCGAGGCGATCCGCAGCGGCGCCGCAGGCGAGATGGTCTGGCTGGTCGAGCACCCGCCGCTCTACACCGCCGGCACCAGCGCGCGAATCGAGGACCTGATCGAGCCCGACCGGTTCCCGGTCTTTGCCGCCGGCCGCGGCGGCGAATACACCTATCACGGCCCCGGACAGCGCGTGGCCTATGTGATGCTCGACCTCAAGCGGCGGCGCGAGGATGTCCGGGCTTTCGTGRCCGCGCTCGAGCAATGGATCATCGGCACGCTCGCCGCCTTCAATGTGCGCGGCGAGCGGCGCGAGGATCGCGTCGGCGTCTGGGTGGTGCGGCCGGATCGCCCTGCCCTGCCGGATGGCACACCGGCCGAGGACAAGATCGCGGCCATAGGCATCAGGCTCAGGCGCTGGGTGAGCTTTCACGGCATCGCCATCAATGTCGAGCCGGACCTCGCCCATTTCGGTGGCATCGTGCCATGYGGCGTCTCGGACCACGGCGTCACCAGCCTCGTCGATCTCGGCTTGCCCGTCACCATGGCCGACCTCGATCTCGCGCTGAAATCCGCCTTCGAGGACGTGTTCGGACCTGCCGCCATGCCGTTGGCGGAACCGGCGCGAAAGGCCGGATGAACCCCGACCAGGGTTTGCTGAGATTCAGGTCAGGCCGTGTCGAAACGTTGGGGCTCCGAGAACCGGAGCGGAGCGTACTTAAAGTACGTGAGCACCGAAGCGCAGGAACCCAGCGTTTGCAGGCCGGCATCACCTGAATCTCAGCACACCCTACATCAGCTGCGCGGCGGCCCAGAGCACACCGTAGCCGTGGATGGCAAAGACCGCGAGCAGCGCGCCGGCGACGGCCAGGCGGTCGAAGGCGTGGATCGGCTTCAGTTCGTGACGCGGCCTCACGCCGCTTCCGACGGTGAACAGGCTAAGCATCGAGAACACCGCACCTGCGACAAGCAGGAATCTCGGCGAGAAACCGGCACGCCAGCCGAGCGCCAGCAGGGCCGACAGCAGCAGGAAGGAGGCAAGAGCGAGTGCGATCGGCCCCGGGCAGATCTGGCGCAGCACCTGGCCGCCGTCGAACTTCCACACCGGCACCAGATTGGCGATGTTGAACAGCGCCGCGCAGCCGGCAAGCGTCGCCAGCAGCGTTGCAGCCAGGCGATGTCCCTCACCGTTGGCAAAGCCGCTGGCGGCGATCAGGAGAGGCACCAGGAAGGCTGAAAAGCCGGCTCCCATCAGCGCCACGAAGGCGACCTCGAACCGGCTGTCGTAGGGCCTGCCGCCGATCGCGATGCCGCCAAGCAGCGGGATGAAGATCATCCGCGCCCGGCGATGACCCGCCAGGCGGAACGCCGCCATATGGCCGAGCTCGTGCAGCGCCACCACTGAGGTCAGGATCGCGGCCAGCGCCAGCCCGCCGAGATTGAGCCCGAAGAACGGCCACAGGATGAAGGCCGAAACCAGCGCGAAGCCGATTTGGCTCACCGGATGCTCGAACCAGCCGCCCTTGCGGTACTTTCCGGTTGTCGCCCACACCTGCAGCTTGCCGAGTTCGCGGCGCATGGCGAAGTAGCGGAAGATCAGGAATGCGAACCCGCGATAGCGATCGGTTTGCGTAAGCGTGACCCGCGTCGCATCGCCGTCCGGCACAAGCTCCGCGGTTTCGCGATAGTCGGCCCAGAATGATGGATCGAGCGCCGTGTCGTCTATGACGCGCATCGAGAAGCAGCTGCCTTCCGCCACATCATCGAAACGCGCCTTGCGTTCGATCGGCCGACCGTCCCGCCCTTCCCAGGACAGTTTGATCAGCGCCGTCCCCTCGCCGTCGAGGGGTTCGGCGCAGACGATTTCACCCGACCACCCGGCATCGCTGCCGAACGGCCACAGCGCCTGCCAGAGGCGCTTCCGGTCGGCTTTGATCACGCGGCTGACCCTGACCGTGCGCAGCCCGAGCGGCACCGTCATCAAGAGAAAGATCAGTCCGAGATTTCCGGCCACGAGGATGATCGTGACGATGACCGACACCGGCCTTGCTCCCTGTCTTTGGGAGCGAGCCTAACGGCGGCGCGGCCAAGAAAGGCTTAACAATGGGCGGGCACCCGCCCGTCCCAAGGCGGACCCTTTGCCCGCCCGAAAACGGCGGCTGCGAGCCGCCTGCTCACATGGCGCCAATCCAGATCGCCATGGAAATGAGGAAGGTACTCATGCAGACCAGCGAGACGACATCCTGAACCAGATCGGCCATAACTCTCTCCTGTTGTTAGTATGTTCGTAATTTGTTCTAATTTTGTTCGAATGTCAACGATCGTCGGGGTATGGAGCTTGGTCACGAATTTGGCACGGTTAGTGAAGGGTTAACCGGGCTTCATTGCCCTCCCCAGGGTCAACTGCAACGTTGACAGGTGCCGATGGCGCCACAATACAAAGGGAGCCTTTTGGCTTTGGGGGAAGTCGATGGCAGAGTTATACGGTTTCGTATGGATGGGAGCGTTGCTTGTAATTTTCGGCGGGCTCTATTGGGCCGCGACGGCTCGAGGAAGAAGGCGGTATCAAGACTTCATCGAGAGATGGACCAAGGCGAGGGAGGAATCGATTGCCAACACCAAGGCGCTCGAGGAGAACACAGCAGCGATCCGCGAGCTGATGCGTAAGTGGGACGAAAAACAATCCACGAAGGCTATTCAATAGAAATTCACCGCGCCGCAGAACCGGAGGCGCAGAAAGCCGCCTTCGCAGGCCGGCCTCATCGGAATTTTAATGCGCCTCGAAGGGCACCACCTTGCCCTCGGCCAGCGTCACGCGCCGGTCCATGCGGGCGGCCAGTTCATGATTGTGGGTGGCGATCAGCGCCGCTAGCCCTGATTGCCGGACCAACGCTTCAAGCGCATCGAAGACGTAAGAAGCGGTCGCCGGATCGAGATTGCCGGTCGGCTCGTCGGCCAGAAGCACCAGCGGCGCATTGGCGACCGCGCGAGCGATGGCGACACGCTGCTGCTCGCCGCCTGAAAGCTCGGACGGCCGGTGATGCGCGCGCTTGCCGATCTGCATGTAGTCGAGCAGTTGCGCCGCCCGCTCGGATGCTTCCTTGCGGGCGAGCCCCTTGATCAGCTGCGGCATCATGATGTTCTCGAGAGCCGAGAACTCCGGCAGCAGATGATGGAACTGATAGACGAAGCCGACATCGTTGCGTCGGATGGCGGTGYGCTCGTCGTCGGAGAGCCGGCCGCAGGCGCGGCCGCCAAGGATCACGTCGCCAGCGTCGGGCCGCTCGAGCAGTCCGGCCGTATGCAGCAGTGTCGACTTGCCGGTGCCCGACGGCGCCACCAGCGCCACCATCTCGCCGCGCCGAAGCGAAAAGTCGGCGCCGTTCAAAATGGTGAGCTTGCGCGGCCCCTGGACATAGTGCCGCTCGACACCCTTCAGCTCGATAATGGCTTCGGCCATCACTCGTACCTCAGAGCTTCGACCGGATCGAGCCGGGCTGCCCTCCAGGCCGGAAACACCGTCGCCAGGAAGGACAGGCTGAGCGCCATAATGACGACATAGGTGGTCTCGCGCGGGTCCATCTTCGCCGGCAGCTGGCTGAGAAAATAGAGCTCGGGATTGAACAGGATCCTGCCGGTCATCCAGGAGAAGAACTGGCGGATCGATTCGATGTTGAGGCAGATGACGACGCCGAGCAGCACGCCGGCGATGGTGCCGGTGACGCCGATCGCGGCCCCGGTCATCAGGAAGATGCGCAGGATCGCGCCGCGCGAGGCGCCCATGGTGCGCAGGATGGCGATGTCGTGGCCCTTGTCCTTCACCAGCATGACGAGGCCGGAGATGATGTTGAGCGCCGCCACCAGCACGATCAGCGTCAGGATCATGAACATGACGTTGCGCTCGACCTGGAGCGCCGAGAAGAAGGTCTCGTTGCGCTGGCGCCAGTCGACCAGCTCGATCGGTCGCTGCGCCGCCTGCTCGACCTTTGGCTTCAACGCATCGACATTGTCGGGATTGTYGACATAGATCTCGATGGTCTGCGCCCGCCCGTCCATGTTGAAATAGCGCTGCGCTTCCGAGAACGGCATGTAGACGATCGAGCTGTCATATTCCGACATGCCGACCTCGAAGATCGCCGCCACCTTGTAGCCCTTCATGCGCGGCGTCGTGCCGAGCGGGGTGACGTCGCCTTCCGGCGAGATCAGCGTGATGGTGTCGCCGAGCACCAGCCCGAGATTCTCGGCCATGCGCTTGCCGATCGCCACGCCATCGCCGGTGTCGAAGCCGTCGAGCGTGCCCTGCTTGATATTGCTGGATACGATGGAGATCTTGCCGAGGTCCTCGCCGCGGATGCCGCGCACCAGCGCGCCGGTGCCGCCGCCGACATTGCCTTGCGCCAGCACCTGTCCGTCGATCAGCGGGATGGCGTACTTGACGCCGGAAACGCCGTTGATGCGGCTCGCAACCTGCGCATAGTCCTCCAGCGGCGAATCGAGCGGCTGGACGATCAGATGGCCGTTGACGCCGAGGATGYGGGTGAGCAGCTCGGCGCGGAAGCCGTTCATCACTGCCATGACGACGATCAGCGTGGCGACGCCCAGCATGATGCCGAGGAAGGAGATCGAGGCGATCACCGAGATCACCGTCTCCTTGCGCCGGGAACGCAGGTAGCGCCACGCCACCATGCGCTCGAAGCCTGAAAAGGCGCCGGCTGGTGATCTGGCTGCTGCCGCCTTGCTCATCTGGCGATACCCAGGCGCTTCTTGGCTTCCGCGATCGGCAGCGTCTCGCGCTCGCCGCTCCTGCGGTTCTTGATCTCGACTTCGCCGCCAGCCACGCCGCGCGGGCCGACGATCACCTGCCACGGCAGGCCGATCAGGTCGGCTGTGGCGAACTTGCCGCCCGGTCGTTGGTCGGTGTCGTCATAGAGCACATCCTTGCCGGCTGCGGTCAGCTCCGCGTAGAGCTCGTCGCAGACGCGATCGCATTCGGCGTCACCGACCTTCATGTTGATCAGGCCGATGTCGAACGGAGCCACCGATTCCGGCCAGATGATGCCGTTCTCGTCGTGACTGGCCTCGATGATCGCTGCGATCAGTCGCGTCGGGCCGATGCCGTAGGAACCGCCCGAGACGAAATGATCCTTGCCGTCAGGACCGGTCACCTTGGCGTTCATCGGCTTGGAGTACTTCTCGCCGAAGTGGAAGATGTGGCCGACCTCGATGCCGCGCGCGGAGAGTCGGTCGCCTTCCGGTACCTTGGCCCAGGCCGCCTCGTCGTGCATTTCGTCGGTGGCGGYGTAAGGCGTCGTCCAATCCTTCACGATGTCGCCGATCTCGGCATCGTTGGAGAAGTTAGTGTCCTCCCCCGGCACCGCCAGCGACAGGTATTCGCGGTCGCAGAACACCTGGCTCTCGCCGGTTTCGGCCAGGATGATGAACTCATGGCTGAGGTCGCCGCCGATCGGGCCGGTGTCGGCGCGCATCGGAATGGCCTGCAGCCCCATGCGCGTGAACGTCCTGAGATAGGAGACAAACATGCGGTTGTAGGCGGCCTTGGCGCCCTCATAATCGAGGTCGAAGGAATAGGCGTCCTTCATCAGGAACTCGCGGCTGCGCATCACGCCGAAACGCGGCCTCACCTCGTCGCGATACTTCCACTGGATATGGTAGAGGTTGAGCGGCAGGTCCTTGTAGGATTTGACATAGGCGCGGAAAATCTCGGTCACCACCTCCTCATTGGTGGGGCCGTAGAGCATGTCGCGCTCCTGCCGGTCCTTGATGCGCAGCATCTCCTTGCCGTAGTCGTCGTAGCGGCCGCTTTCGCGCCACAGGTCGGCCGACTGGACGGTCGGCATCAGGATTTCCAGCGCGCCCGCCCGGTTCTGCTCCTCGCGAACGATCTGGCAGACCTTGTCCAGCACGCGCTTGCCGAGCGGCAGCCAGGAGAAGCTGCCCTGCCCCTGCTGGCGGATCATGCCGGCGCGCAGCATCAGCCGATGCGAGACGATTTCAGCCTCGCGAGGGTTTTCTTTGAGAATGGGCAGGAAGTAGCGCGACAAACGCATGGAACGGTCCACAAATGAGGATGGCAGCGCGGGAATCGGCGAAACCGAGGCTGCTTGCCCGGGCTTCATAGCCATTTCATGACGGAATGGAAACCCGAGCGCTCCAAAGTGTTGAGGCCTTCTGCACATGACCAAAAGCGTAATCGGCCGCCGAAGTGCCGCTTATGGCTTTTTGATCGATTCACAAGCAAGCCATGCCGCACTATTGTGCAGTGCAGCACGATATTRCCCGTTTGGAGGCAAAATTCTTCGTGACATTTTCACCTGCCTTGGTCTAGTGTGCGCCGATAACCGAGAGGGCGGAGAAAAATCTGCTCTCCTACGCGGTCAAAGTCTTGGGAGGATGCGATCTAGGCGCGGTTACTCGCTGCCGCCGGACACCGGAAACGGATCGGACGCGTTTAAATTGCAAGGCCTCGTGCCTTGCATTTTTTTTGTGCAATCATCTGCTTAGCACGGCGACCTGTCAAACAGCATCATGGCGCGTCAGCTGTTGAAGTCGGAAGCCGGCTTCCGATTTCAACCAGGACGCGCGTCTTCTGATCAATACTTGCGAAAACTGTGCGGGACCTTAGYGGCTGCCGCTATGACTAAAGTCCGGCACGATGTGCGGGATATTGTCGAAACCCAGCCCCAGCCCCCTCGTCAGGCCGTAGAAAATGCCGATCACGATCGCGGTGACGATCGTGGTTCGGATCGCCGCGCGCAGCATATGCGGCCCGCGCGGTGCGCTCGGAACCGTGCCGAGCGTCACGTCATGGTCATCGTCCTGCGTGCGCAGGCTGAACGGCAGCACGGCAAACAGCACCAGCCACCAGGTGACGAAGAACAGCGCGACAAAAGATACCCAGTTCATGYCTGCTCCAGTTCGACCAGCGTGCCGAAGAAGTCCTTGGGATGCAGGAACAGCACCGGCTTGCCGTGCGCGCCAGTCTTGGGATTGCCGTCGCCAAGCACGCGCGCGCCGCTCGCCTTGAGACGGTCGCGCGCAGCGAGAATATCGTCGACCTCGTAGCAGACATGGTGCATCCCGCCCGACGGGTTCTTCTCGAGGAATGCGGCGATCGGCGAAGCGGCGCCCAGCGGCTCCAGCAGCTCGATCTTGGTGTTGCCGACATCGACGAACACCACCGTCACGCCATGTTCCGGCAGCGCCTGCGGCTGGCTGAGCCTGGCGCCCAGCGTATCGCGATAAGCGGCCGTCGCCGCTGCCAGGTCCGGCACGGCAAGCGCGACATGATTCAAGCGTCCGAGCATTGTCATTTCCTCAAGGCAGTAGGCATTAGGCATTAGGGAAGAACAAGGTTGGCGAGCTACAAACCTATCGCCTTTTCCCTACTGCCTACTGCCTATCTCCTACTGCCTCACCTGGTGACAAATACAGTCACCAGCGGCTTCTTGCCCCAGGCTTCGTTGGCGGCGCCGCGCACGGCACGGCGCACCGCTTCCTGCACAAGGTCGAGGTCTTTTCGGCGCTGGCGGGGGATGGAGTCCACCGCGCCGATTGCCGCATCGAGCATCAGGTCTTCCAACGTCTCGCCGCTGGCATCGGCCTCGGCGACGCCGATCGCCACCAGGTCGGGATCGCCGGCGAGCTCGTATTTCTCGTCGAGCACGACATTGACCGCGACATGCCCGGCATAGGACAGCTTGCGCCGGTCGCGAATACCCATCGCCTGGTCGGTGCCGATCAGGAACCCGTCCTTGTAGAGGCGGCCGAACGGCACCTGGTCGATGATCGTCGCCGGCCCCGGCCAGAGCCTGAGCATGTCGCCGTCGCGCACCTGCGCCACCTGGCCGATGCCCGACATCGACATCAGCGAGCCTTGCGCCACCAGATGCGCCGCCTCGCCATGCACCGGCACGCCGATCTGCGGCCGCACCCATTCATACATCTTGCGCAGCTCGCTGCGGCGCGGATGGCCGGAGACATGCACCAGCGCATCGCCATCCTCGACGATCTTCATCCCGAGGTCGATCAGCCGGTTCTTGATCTCGAGGATCGCCTTCTCGTTGCCGGGAATTGTGCGCGAGGAAAACACCACCGTGTCGCCGGCGGTCAGCGCCACCGACTTCATCTCGTCGCGCGAGAGCTTTGCCAGCGCCGCGAGCGGCTCGCCCTGGCTGCCGGTGCAGATGACCACCAGGTTCTCGCGCGGGATATAGCCGTAATCCTCCTCGGCGATGAATTCCGGCAGGCCGTCCATATAGCCGAGCTCGGTCGCGACATCGATGACGCGCTTCAGTGAACGGCCGAGCACGAGGCACTGCCGGCCGGCGTCGCGCGCGGCCTTGGCGATCGAAATGATGCGCCCGACGTTGGAGGAGAAGGTGGTGACCGCGACCCGGCCCTTGGCGTTCTCGATGACGCCCTTGAGGCCCTCGCCCACCGCCACTTCCGACGGCGAGTCGCCCTCCCTCAGCGCATTGGTGGAATCGCAGATCAGCGCCAGCACGCCTTTGTCGCCATAGGCGCGGAAGCGCGCCTCGTCGGTTTTCGGACCTATGGTCGGCGCCGGATCGATCTTCCAGTCGCCGGTGTGGATCACCGTGCCGGCAGGCGTGGTGATCGCCAGCGACATCGGCTCCGGGATGGAGTGCGCCACCGGGATGGCCTCGATCTCGAAAGGTCCGATCGTGAACCTCTCGCCCGCCCGATAGACCGTTGCCGGGATCTTCGGCGCATTCTGTTCGCCCTGCCGCTTGGCCTCCAGCAGGCCGGCAGTGAACGGTGTCATCCAGACCGGCACCTTGAGCTTCGGCCAGACATCGAGCAGCGCGCCGTAATGGTCCTCATGCGCATGCGTGATGACGATGCCGCGCAGGCCTTCGACGTTTTCCTCGATGAAGCGCGTGTCGGGCAGGATGAGATCGACGCCGGGATGCGCGGTATCGGGAAACGTGACGCCGACATCGACAATAATCCATTCGCGCGCGTCCGCCGGCCCGTAGCCGTAGAGGGCGAAGTTCATGCCGATCTCGCCGACGCCGCCGAGCGGCGCGAAGACGAGCTCGGCGTTTTCAGTATTCGCCATGCATTCTTTCCTTCCTGGCCGTCAGGCCAAGCCACTAGCGCAATTCCAGGAAAAGCGTGTCACGGTTTTCCGTCCGGAATTGCGCTAAAACAAAACTATTCCCGCGCCGACGCGACCGCGCCGAAATRCACGTCGCCGGCCGCGATCGTCAGAACCGATCCGTTACCGTCGCGGATCACGAAACGGCAGTCCTCGTCAATGGTCTCAAAGACGCCGCGCACCACATTGCCGTCAATTCTGACAGCAACCTCGCTGCCAAGGCCGGCCGCGCGCGCCAGCCAACGCCTCCTGATGGCGGAGAGCCCGCGCCCATTGTCCCACAGCCTAGCATTCTCACTCCAGGCATCCGACAGCGCGAGGAACAGCGTCTCGGCATCGCAATTGGCGCCGAGCGCCTGCAGCGACGTCGCCGGATAAGGCAAATCCTCGGGGTAAGCGACGACATTGACGCCGATGCCGACGGCAACCGCGAAACGGCCGCCTTCGAGCAGTGTCGATTCCAGCAGGATGCCGGCAAGCTTGGCGCCCGAGGCGAGCACGTCGTTCGGCCATTTCAGCTCGAAGCGGTTGCGGCCCTCGCTGGCGCCCAGGCCAACGGCGATCCGGCCTTGCGGAACGACGGCATCGAGTGCGTCCCCGAGAGCAAGCCCGGCGACGAAGCCGAGCGTCGCGGCAAGCCGCAACTCGCCGCCGGGAAGCAGGAGCAGCGTCGCCGCCAGATTGCCTTCGGGTGTCGCCCAAGCGCGGCCACGTCGCCCGCGCCCGCTTTCCTGCTTCTTCGAGACGATCCAGAGTTTTCCCGGATCGCCGGCCCGCGCATGGTCGAGTGCCAGCGCGTTGGTCGAGCCGACGCTGTCATGGGCCTCGAGCCGGAACCCCTCCGATGCCGCGGTTGGAGCCAGCCGAAATGCCATCCTATCAGAAGAAAGTTTTAGCGGCGGCTTCGGCATAGTTGCCGATCGGCCCGCCGATCAGCACGTAGAACAGCACGAAGGCGCCGCTGACGCCGAGCACGAGGCGCAGTTCGCTGGCCATCGGCACGAACCCGCCGACCGGCTCGTCGAACCACATGATTTTGATGATGCGCAGGTAATAGTATGCGCCCACCACCGAGGCCAGCACGCCGATGATCGCCAGCGCGTAGAGATGCGCGTTGATGGCGGCCAGGAACACGTACCACTTCCCCCAGAAGCCCGCGAGCGGCGGAATGCCGGCCAGCGAGAACATCAGGATGGTGAGGATGGTGGCCATGATCGGGTTGGTCGAGGCAAGCCCGGCGAGATCGCCGATCTRCTCGACATTACCTTCCTTGCGCCGCATGGCGAGGATGAAGGCGAAGGTGCCGAGCGTCATCACCAGGTAGATCAGCATGTAGATGGCGACACCACGCACGCCGGCCTGGCTGTTGGCGGCAAGGCCGACCAGGGCGTAGCCCATATGGCCGATCGAGGAATAGGCCATCAGGCGCTTGATATTGGTCTGGCCGATTGCGGCGAAGGCGCCGAGCGCCATCGAGGCGATGGAGATGAAAACGACGATCTGCTGCCAGTCGGCGGCAATCGGCTTGAAGGCGCCCATGGTGACGCGCACGATCAACGCCATCGCCGCCATCTTCGGCGCGGCTGCCAGGAAAGCTGTGATCGGCGTCGGCGCGCCTTCATAGACGTCCGGCGTCCACATATGGAAAGGCACCGCCGAGATCTTGAAGGCGAGGCCGGCCAGCACGAAGACCAGGCCGAAGACGAGGCCGAGCTGCCGCTCGCCGCCGCCCAGCGCCGCCGCGATCTCGTGGAAGCCGGTGTTGCCAGTGTAACCGTAGACCAGCGAGATGCCGTAGAGCAGCATGCCCGACGACAGCGCACCGAGGACGAAGTACTTCAGGCCTGCCTCGGTCRAGCGGACATTGTCGCGGTTGATCGCCGCCAGTACATAGATCGCCAGCGACTGCAGCTCGAGGCCGAGATAGAGCCCGATCATGCCGTTGGCCGAGATCATCAGCATCATGCCGAGCGTGCAGAGCACGATCAGCACCGGATATTCGAATTTGTCGAAATGCTCCTGCCTGGCAAACCGCATCGACATGATCAGTGTGACGGCCGAACCGATCAGCGCCAGCATCTTCATGAAGCGGCCGAAGGAATCCTGAACGAAGGCGCTGCCATAGGCAGCACCCGCACCTCCGGAGGAAGCCAGCCACAGACCGGCGACGACCAGCACCGCGACCGCGAGGCCGGTCACAGTCGTGGTGTTGTTGGAGCGCGAATAGGCGCCCACCATCAGAAGCGCCAGCGCGCCGATGGCGAGGATCAGCTCCGGCGTCGAGAGCGAAAGGCTGGAGAGAAGGTCCGGCGTCATGGTATTTCCCCAGTCAGTTCGCCGCCGCGGTCTGCGCGGAATTGATGGAAGCGGTGACGTTGGTGACGAGCGTCTTGACGGAAGCCGCCGTCGCGTCGAACACCGGCGCCGGATAGACGCCATAGAAGATGACCAGCACCACGAGCGGATAGACGATCGCCTTCTCGCGCGTCGACAGATCGAGCAGATTCTTCAGGCTTTCCTTGGTCAGAGCGCCGAAGATCACGCGGCGATAGAGCCAGAGCGCATAAGCGGCCGACAGGATGACGCCGGTGGCGGAGAAGAAAGCCACCCAGGTGTTGACCCGGAAGACACCAAGCATGGTCAGGAACTCGCCGATGAAGCCGCTGGTTCCCGGCAGGCCGACATTGGCCAAGGTGAAGATCATGAACACGGTGGCGTATTTCGGCATGTTGTTGACCAGCCCGCCATAGGCGTCGATTTCGCGCGTATGCATGCGGTCGTATATGACGCCGACGCACAGGAACAGCGCGCCCGAGACGAGGCCGTGGCTGAGCATCTGGAAGATCGCACCCTGGACGCCTTCCTGGTTCATCGCGAAGATGCCCATGGTGACGAAGYCCATATGGGCGACCGAGGAATAGGCGATCAGCTTCTTCATGTCCTCCTGCATCAGCGCCACCAGCGAGGTGTAGATGATGGCGACGACCGATAGCGTGAAGATCAGCGGCGCGAACGTCTCCGATGCGAGCGGGAACATCGGCAGCGAGAAGCGCAGGAAGCCATACCCGCCCATCTTCAAGAGGATGGCGGCCAGGATAACCGAACCTGCCGTYGGCGCCTCGACATGTGCGTCGGGCAGCCAGGTGTGCACCGGCCACATCGGCWTCTTCACCGCAAAGGAGGCGAAGAAGGCGAGCCACAGCCAGGTCTGCATGTTGGCCGGGAAGTTATGCGTGAGYAGCGTGGTGATGTCTGTCGTGCCGGACTGGAAGAACATCGCCATGATGGCCAGCAGCATCAGCACCGAGCCGGCGAGTGTATAGAGGAAGAACTTGAACGAGGCATAGACGCGCCGCTTGCCGCCCCAGACGCCGATGATGATGAACATCGGGATCAGACCGCCTTCGAAGAAGACGTAGAAGAGCACGATGTCGAGGGCGCAGAACACGCCGATCATCAGCGTCTCGAGGATCAGGAAGGCGATCATATAGGCCTTCACGCGCTTCTCGATCGCATCCCAAGAGGCCAGAATGCTGAGCGGCATCAGGAAGGTGGTCAGGATGACGAACAGCATCGAGATGCCGTCGACGCCCATATGGTAGGAAATCCCTGAATCCAGCCAGGCATGCTTCTCGACGAACTGGAAGCCGGCCTGCGAATTGTCGAAGCCCTTCCAGATGAACAGCGAGACCACGAAGGTGAACGCCGTCGTGATGAACGCGATCGAGCGGATGTTGCGGCGCGCGTTTTCGCTGTCGTCGCTGATCGGCAAAATGAGCAGAACACCAACCAGCGGCAGGAAGGTGACCAGCGAGAGGATTGGCCAGTCGGTCATCAGAGCATCATCCAGGTGACGAGAGCGGCCACGCCGATCAGCATGGCGAAGGCATAGTGGTAGAGATAACCGGTCTGCAGCTTGACGACCCGGTTGGTGACGTCGACGACGCGCGCCGAAATGCCGTCAGGCCCGAGCCCGTCGATGACGGCGCCGTCGCCGGTCTTCCACAGGAACCGGCCGAGGCGCTTGGCCGGCCGCACGAACAGGAAGTCGTAAAGCTCGTCGAAGTACCACTTGTTGAGCAGGAAGCCGTAGAGCAGGCGATGGTTGGCGGCGACGCTCCGCGGCAGTTCCGGCGAGCGGATATAGAACTTCCAGGCGACCGCCAGGCCGATCAGCATGGCGATGAACGGCGCCAGCTCCACCCACAGTGGCAGCTCATGGATCTCATGCAGGATGTGGTTGCCCGGCAGCGTGAACAGCGACGCCTTCCAGAACTCGGCATAGCCCTCGCCGATAAAGGCGCCGTGGAAGATGATGCCGGCAAACAGCGCGCCGGCTGCCAGCACATAGAGCGGCACCAACATTACCGGCGGCGATTCATGCACGTGGTGCATGACCTCGTGGCTGGCGCGCGGCTCGCCATGGAAGGTCATGAAGATCAGTCGCCAGGAATAGAAGCTGGTGAAGCAGGCGGCGACCACGAGCAGCACGAAGGCGACGCCCGCGACCGCGTTGTGGCTGGCGAAGGACGTTGCGATGATGGCGTCCTTCGAGAAGAAGCCGGCGGTGCCGATCACCGTTGCCGGGATGCCGACGCCCGTCAGCGCCAGCGTGCCGATCACCATCATCCAGTAGGTCTTTGGGATGAGCGTCCTCAGCCCGCCCATCTTGCGCATGTCCTGCTCGTCGGAAACGGCATGGATGACTGAGCCTGAGCCGAGGAAGAGCAGCGCCTTGAAGAAGGCGTGCGTGAACAGGTGGAAGATCGCCGCACCATAGGCGCCGACGCCGAGCGCCACGAACATGTAGCCGAGCTGCGAGCAGGTCGAATAGGCGATGACGCGCTTGATGTCGTTCTGGACCAGACCGACGGTGGCCGCGAAGAAGGCGGTGAAGGCGCCGATAAAGGTGACAACGGTCAGCGCCGTATGCGACAGCTCGAACAGCGGCGACAGCCTCGCCAGCATGAACACTCCGGCCGTCACCATGGTCGCGGCATGGATCAGCGCCGAGACCGGCGTCGGGCCTTCCATGGCGTCGGGCAGCCAGGTGTGCAGCGGCACCTGCGCCGACTTGCCCATGGCGCCCATGAACAGCAGCAGGCAGACCACCGTCAGCGCCGTATGCTTGTCCAGCGCGTGGCCGAGGAAGGTGAGCACGGCAGCCCCCTCCGGCGCGCCCTCGGCCGGAAGGAAGGAGCCTGCATTGGCAAACACCGTTCCGAGATTGACCGAGCCGAAGAGCACGAACACGCCGAAGATGCCGAGCGCGAAACCGAAGTCGCCGACGCGGTTCACGACGAAGGCCTTGATCGCCGCGGCGTTCGCCGACGGCTTCTTGTACCAGAAGCCGATCAGCAGATAGGAGGCGAGGCCGACGCCTTCCCAGCCGAAGAACATCTGCACCAGATTGTCTGCCGTCACCAGCATCAGCATCGCGAAGGTGAACAGCGACAGATAGGCGAAGAAGCGCGGCCGGTCCGGATCGTGGTGCATGTAGCCGATCGAATAGATATGGACCAGCGCCGACACCGTGTTGACCACGATCAGCATGACGACCGTCAGCGTGTCGATCCTCAGCGCCCAGGCGACATCGAGCCCGCCGGCCTGGATCCAGYGCAGCACCGGCACGGTGAACACCTCGCCATGGCCGTACCCGACGGTGAAGAAGGCGATCCACGACAGCACCGCCGAGATCACCAGGAAGCCGGAGGTGATGTATTCGGACGCCTTGGCGCCGAGCGAATTGCCGAACAGGCCGACAATCAGGAAGCCGAGCAGAGGAAGGAAGACGATGGCCTGGTACATGGTGGTTCCCGTCAACCCTTCATCTGGTTCACGTCTTCGACCGCGATCGAGCCGCGGTTGCGGAAGAAGACGACAAGAATGGCARGCCCGATCGCGGCCTCGGCCGCGGCGACCGTCAGCACGAACAGCGCGAACACCTGTCCGACGAGGTCATGCAGCGCCGCCGAGAAGGCGACGAAGTTGATGTTRACCGCAAGCAGGATCAGCTCGATCGACATCAGGATGACGATGATGTTGCGCCGGTTCAAAAAGATGCCGAACACGCCGAGCGTGAACAGGATCGCCGATACGGTCAGATAATGTGCGATGCCGACGACCATCTCAGATACCCTCGCCCGACTTGACCTTGCGGATTTCCATGCCGGTCGCCGGCGTGCGGGCGACTTGGGCGGCGATCGACTGCCGCTTGATACCTTCCTTGTGGCGCAGCGTCAGCACGATGGCGCCGATCATGGCGACCAGGAGCACGAGGCCGGCAATCTGGAAGTAATAGAGGTAATCCGTGTAGAGGATGTCGCCGAGCGCCGCCGTGTTCGAGCGCGCGGCGAGATCCGGCGTCTGCTTCGCAACAGTCGAGGCAAGCTGCGGCGCGAAGCTGTAGCCGCCGAGCACGACGATCAGCTCGGCGGCAAGGATCAGCCCGACCAGCGCACCGATCGGCGCGTATTGCAGCGCGCCCTGCTTCATCTCGGCGAAGTCGACGTCGAGCATCATGACGACGAACAGGAACAGCACCATCACTGCGCCGACATAGACGACCACGAGGATCAGGGCCAGAAATTCGGCGCCGGTCAGTAGGAAAAGCCCGGCAGCATTGAAGAAGGTGAGGATGAGGAACAGCACCGAATGCACAGGGTTGCGCGACGAAATGACCATGAAGGYCGACGCCACGGCAATAAAGGCGAAGAGGTAGAAAAAGACCGCCTCTAATCCACTCAGCATGGGTTCCCCCGGGTTCCTGTCGGATCGGACATTCATCCTCTCCGTTGTCTCTGGCTTCGTTCCGCCTCCGGTGCGAAGCCGCGTGTTCCTAGCGCATGTTCCGATCGGGTTCAAAGACCCGATCGGAAGAAAGCGCCACTCTTTCATTCCTGGGGATGATCTTGTCCGAAAGTCTGCAACTTTCGGGATCATCCTCTTTCAGTTCGGAGGATGATCTTGTCCGAAAAGTCTGCAACTTTTCGGGATCATCCGATGGACGAGGCCCTCGCCCCGTCCGTGCGTCAAATGTCAGCGATAGGGCGCGTCCAGCGCGATGTTGCGCGCCAGTTCCCGCTCCCAGCGATCGCCGTTCGCCAGCAGCTTTTCCTTGTTGTAGTAAAGCTCCTCGCGCGTCTCGGTCGCGAATTCGAAATTCGGCCCCTCGACGATGGCGTCGACGGGGCAGGCTTCCTGGCAGTAGCCGCAATAGATGCACTTCACCATGTCGATGTCATAGCGCACCGTGCGGCGCGTGCCGTCGTTGCGGCGCGGACCGGCCTCGATGGTTATCGCCTGCGCCGGGCAGATCGCTTCGCAAAGCTTGCAGGCGATGCAGCGCTCCTCGCCGTTGGGGTACCGGCGCAGCGCATGCTCGCCGCGGAAGCGCGGGCTGGTCGGCCCCTTCTCGTGCGGATAGTTGATCGTTTCCTTCGGCGCCAGGAACTGGCGCATCGACAGGAAGAAGGCGCTGACGAAATCCTTCAGCAGCAGGGCCTTTGCGGCTTGGGCGAGAGCGGACATCACGCAAATCCCGTGATCTTGAGGAAGGCGGCGGTGGCGACCACCATGAACAGCGAGATCGGCAGGAACACTTTCCAGCCCAGCCRCATCAGCTGGTCGTAGCGGTAGCGCGGCACGAACGCCTTCACCATCGAGAACATGAAGAACACCAGGCAGACCTTGAGCACAAACCAGATCAAGCCCGGCACCCAGGTGAAGGGCGCGAAGTTGAACGGTGGCAGCCAGCCGCCGAGGAAGAGGATGGTGGCCAGCGCGCACATCAGCACGACCGCGACATACTCCCCGAGGAAGAAGAGCAGGAACGGCGTCGACGAATATTCAACCATGTGGCCGGCGACGAGTTCCGATTCCGCCTCGACAAGGTCGAAAGGCGGGCGGTTCGTCTCGGCCAGCGCCGAGATGAAGAACACGATGAACATCGGGAACAGCGACAGCCAGTGCCAGTCGAGGAAGGTGTTGGGCAGGCCGAGCCGCGTGCCGAGCCCATCCTGCTGCGCGAGCACAATGTCTGAAAGGTTGAGCGAACCGACGGTGAGCAGCACGGTGACGATGACGAAGCCGATCGAGACTTCGTAGGACACCATCTGCGCCGCCGAGCGCAGCGCGCCGAGGAACGGGTATTTCGAGTTGGAGGCCCAGCCCCCCATGATCACGCCATAGACCTCGAGCGAGGAGATGGCGAAGACATAGAGGATGCCGACATTGATATTGGCAATCGCCCAACCTTGATTGACCGGAATGACGGCCCAGGCCGAGATCGCCAGCACCGCCGACACCAGCGGCGCGAGCAGGAAGACGCCCTTGTTGGCGCCGGACGGAATCACYGGCTCCTTGAAGACGAATTTGAGCAGGTCGGCAAAGGCTTGCAGCGTGCCCCAGGGGCCGACGACATTCGGGCCGCGACGCAGTTGCACCGCCGCCCAGATCTTGCGGTCGGCATAGAGCACATAGGCCACGAAGATCAGAAGAACGACGATCAGCRCCACCGACTTCAAGAGGATCAGCAGCGCCGGCAGCACGTAGAAGGAGAAGAAGGTGTCCATGCTTATTCCGCCGCCTGCTTGAAGCCGTTCTTGGCCAGCGCCGAGCATTCGGCCATCACGGCCGAGGCCCGCGCGATCGGGTTGGTCAGATAGAAGTCCTTCACCGACGAGGTGAAGGTGCCCTTGTTCAGGCGGCCGCCGAGCTTCGCTGCCCTGGCGACGTCGTCGACGGTGCCTGCCGCCACACGGTCGATGCGGGCAAGGTGCGGATGCTCTCCATAGAGCTTGGCGCGCAGCTGCGCCAGCGAATCGAACGGCAGCTTCTTGCCGAGCACATCCGACAGCGCCCGCAGGATCGCCCAGTCCTCGCGCGCTTCGCCCGGAGCGAAGCCGGCGCGGTTGGTCTGCTGCACGCGGCCTTCCGTGTTGACATAGGTGCCGGACTTTTCGGTGTAGGCCGCGGCCGGCAGGATGACGTTGGCGCGATGCGCACCGGCATCGCCATGCGTGCCGATATAGACGACGAAGGCGCCGCCGGTCTTGGCCATGTCGATCTCGTCGGCGCCAAGCAGGAACAAGAGATCCGTCTCGCCCAGCATGCCGGCGACGTTCTTGCCGCCCTCGCCCGGAACGAAGCCGATGTCGAGCCCGCCGACGCGGCCGGCCGCATCGTGCAGCACGGCAAAGCCGTTCCAGTCCGCCGTGACCGCATTGACGGCGATCGCCAGCTTGGCCGCCTGGCCGAGCACCGCCGCACCGTCCGAGCGCGCCAGCGCTCCCTGGCCGACGATGATCAGCGGATGCGTCGCCTTCTTCAGCACTTCGAAGAACTTGCCGTTGCCGCCGGCGATATCCTTCAGGGATTCCGGGCCGGCGCCGATGAGTTCGTAGTCATAACGCGTGTCGCCGATCTCGCCGATGACGCCGATCGGCAGGTTGCCGACGCGCCAGCGCTTGCGGATACGGGCGTTGAGCACCGAGGCTTCGAAGCGCGGATTGGCGCCGATGATCAGCACCGCGTCGGCCTGCTCGATGCCCTCGATGGTCGGATTGAAGATGTAGCTGGCACGGCCGAGCGACGGGTCGAGAGYCGCGCCATCCTGGCGGCAATCGATGTTCTTCGAGCCGAGCGCGCTCATCAGAAGCTTGAGTGCATAGATCTCCTCGACCGCGGCGAGGTCGCCGGCAATGGCGCCGATCCGTTCGGGCGTGGTCTTCGACACCTCGTCCTTGATCGCCGCGAAGGCTTCCGCCCAGCTTGCCGGAACGAGCTTGCCGTTCTTGYGCACATAGGGACGATCAAGGCGCTGCGTGCGCAGGCCGTCCCAGATGAAGYGCGTCTTGTCGGAAATCCACTCCTCGTTCACCGCTTCGTTGACGCGCGGCAGGATGCGCATCACCTCGCGGCCTCTGGAATCGACGCGGATCGCCGAGCCGACGGCGTCCATGACGTCGATCGATTCCGTCTTGGTGAGTTCCCACGGCCGYGCCTGGAAGGCGAAAGGCTTGGAGGTCAGCGCGCCGACCGGGCAAAGGTCGATGACGTTGCCCTGCAGCTCCGACGTCATCGCCTGTTCGAGATAGGTGGTGATCTCGGCATCCTCGCCGCGGCCGATCAGGCCGAGCTCGGAAATGCCGGCGACCTCGGTGGTGAAGCGGACGCAGCGCGTGCAATGGATGCAGCGGTTCATCACCGTCTTGACCAGCGGGCCGATATACTTGTCTTCGACCGCGCGCTTGTTCTCGTGATAGCGCGAGGAATCGACGCCGAAGGCCATCGCCTGGTCCTGCAGGTCGCACTCGCCGCCCTGGTCACAGATCGGGCAATCCAGCGGGTGGTTGATCAGCAGGAATTCCATCACGCCTTCGCGGGCCTTCTTGACCATCGGCGTGTTGGTGAAGATTTCCGGTGGCTCGCCGTTCGGGCCGGGGCGCAGGTCGCGCACGCCCATGGCGCAGGAAGCTTGCGGCTTGGGCGGCCCGCCCTTCACCTCGATGAGGCACATGCGGCAATTGCCGGCGATGGACAGCCGCTCATGGAAGCAGAAGCGTGGCACTTCCGCGCCGGCGTCCTCGGCCGCCTGCAGCAGCGTGTAATGGTCGGGTACCGTGATCTCTTTCCCGTCGACCTTGAGCTTTGCCATTCGCCTCAAACCTTCGCGGATTACCCGCAACATCTCGTTCCGGGCGCGACTTATGCCGCGCCCGGCATTTCATCTCACTTCTTCGCGGCCAACGCCGCCGCCTGACCGGTCCAGTTGTCCCGGCCGATGCGGCCGGCCAGCGACAGATAGTCCTCGACCCAGGCGATCTCTTCCGACGTCCAGGCGGCGATCTGGTCGTAGGACCAGATGCCGAGGCCGTTCAGCACCTTCTCCAGCTTCGGCCCGATGCCGGAAATCGCCTTCAGGTCGGACGGCTTCGCCGGCTTGTCGATCGCCTTGGGCTGCCTGAAATCCTCCGGCATCAGCCCGGTGGCGGCCGTTCCGGAAACCGTGTCGGCACCCGATGCGTCGAGCGCCTTCTCGGTGGCGTTCGCCGATATGTCGGTAACGTCCCTGGCGAAGGTCTGCGCCTCGGCGATCAGCGTCTCGGTCGCCTTGCGCGCCTTGGACGAATTGGCGGCAGCCTCGCTCCGTGCCTCGAGATCGTCGAGAAACGGCTGGAACATGCGCTGCGAGGCCTCGACCGCGCCGGAGAGCGCGCCCATCCAGACACCCAAGGCATGGTTGGCAAAACCGATGCCCACCGCCGACATCGCGGCCACGCCCGCGACAGGATGCGCCATGAGGTTGACGGCGCTGGCCATCTCCCTCGGCATCATCTTGGTCAGGTCCTGGTTCATCTTCTCGAGTTGGTCCAAATAAGGCATCAGCGGGTAGGCTATCGAATACGGCGCCATAGACATCTCCTGGTCGTTTCTTCGTACGCCCCGCCCCTGCTTTTCCGTCCCGGGCAATGCCCGTCTTCACATATTATTCCGCCGCCACCATCACCGGCTCGACTCGGTGCGCGTTGCGCGAAAACTCGTCGATGCGGCGTTCCACCTCGCCGCGGAAGTGCCGCATCAGGCCCTGGATCGGCCAGGCCGCGGCGTCGCCCAGCGCGCAGATCGTGTGGCCCTCGACCTGCTTGGTGACATCGAGCAACATGTCGATCTCGCGCTTCTGCGCCTCGCCGCGCACCAGCCGTTCCATCACGCGCCACATCCAGCCGGTGCCTTCGCGGCACGGCGTGCACTGGCCGCAGCTCTCATGCTTGTAGAAATAGGAAAGCCTGGCGATCGCCTTCACGATGTCGGTGGACTTGTCCATGACGATGACGGCCGCCGTGCCGAGGCCGGATTTGAGATCGCGCAGGGCGTCGAAATCCATCGGCGCGTCCATGATCTGCGCCGCCGGCACCAGCGGCACCGAGGCGCCGCCCGGGATGACCGCCAGCAGATTGTCCCAGCCGCCGCGAATGCCGCCGCAATGCGTGTCGATCAGCTCGCGGAACGGGATCGACATCGCCTCTTCGACAGTGCACGGATTGTTGACGTGGCCGGAGATGCAGAACAGCTTGGTGCCGGAATTGTTCGGCCTGCCGAAGGACGAGAACCAGGCAGCCCCCCGCCGCAGAATGGTCGGCGCCACAGCGATCGATTCGACGTTGTTGACCGTCGTCGGGCAGCCATAGAGGCCGACATTGGCCGGGAAAGGCGGCTTCAGCCGCGRCTGGCCCTTCTTGCCTTCGAGGCTTTCGAGCAGCGCCGTCTCCTCGCCGCAGATATAGGCGCCTGCGCCATGGTGCATATAGACGTCGAAATCGTAGCCTGACGTGTTGTTCTTGCCGATGAGCTTGGCCTCATAGGCCTCGTCGATGGCCCGCTGCAGCGCCTCGCGCTCGCGGATGAACTCGCCCCGCACATAGATGTAGGCCGCCACCGCGCCCATGGCGAAGCCGGCGACCAGCGCGCCCTCGACCAGCGTGTGCGGATCGTTGCGCAGGATGTCGCGGTCCTTGCAGGTACCAGGCTCCGATTCATCGGCATTGATCACCAGATAGGCCGGCCGGCCGTCGCTCTGCTTGGGCATGAACGACCATTTGAGGCCGGTCGGGAAACCGGCGCCGCCGCGGCCGCGCAGGCCGCTTGCCTTCATCTCGTTGACGATCCAGTCACGCCCCTTGGCGATGAGGCCGGGCGTGTCGTCCCAGATGCCGCGCGCCTGCGCTCCGGCCAACGACTTGTCGAAGAGGCCGTAGATATTGGTGAAGATGCGGTCTTTGTCCTGAAGCATGGTTCGTCCCTCAGACCGGCTTCTTGCCGAAGACGCGGATGTATTCGGCAACACCGCCCTTGGCGAGCGCCTTGGCCTGCTTCACCCAGTCGTCGCGCTCGATGCGGCCGCGGAAATTGAGATAGCCGTCGACCCATTCGCGCTCGGCCTTCTTCCACGAGGCGACCTGCGCGAAGGTGTAGATGCCTATCGAATGCAAGGTGACTTCGATCTTCGGACCGACGCCGGAGATCAGCTTGAGATCGTCGACCGCTGCCGGGCGCTCGATGCCGGCCGGGCGGTTCTTGTCCTCGAGCGACGGCTTCGCCGTCTTGGCGGCGGGCTGCTTGGCTTCCGGCGACCTGAAGGCGGAAGCCGGCTCGGACTTGACTATCGGCCCGCTGCGCGGCTTCGAAACCCCTTCGACTTCCGGGGAAGCCTGGTTGGCGTTGGCGGCGGAATGGCGCGGCGCCCTGACGCTGGCTGCCTTCTCGGTGGCCGGCGAGACCTTGACCGACGAGGGCGTCCGCAGCGCCGGGCTGGTTTCGGGCGCATCCGTCTTCGGCTTGCTGGTTTTCGAAGGCCCGACCGGGGCCGATGGCGCCAGTGCGGCGGGCGCCTGCGATACAGCGGCGGCTGATGCCGAGGCCGGAGCCGCGGCGGCCGCCTTGGCCGCTTTCGCCGCCGCCTTGGCTTCCTTGTCGCGGGTGGACTTCAGGATCGCCTTCTCGCTCTTGAGCGTCGTGAGACCCGAGGCAGGCTCCGAGCCGGTGCGGCCGTTCTGCGGCCCGGGCTTTACCGTGGCCCCCTTGCCGGCTTCATAGAGATCGATGATCTCAGCCAGCCGTTCCGGCGTCAGGTCCTCGAACGTGTCCTTGAAGATCATCACCATCGGCGCGTTGACGCAGGCGCCGAGACACTCGACTTCCTCCCACGACAGCGTGCCTTTCTCGTTGGTGTGGAACTGGTCGTGATGGATCTTCGAGCGGCAGACATCCATCAGCGCTTCCGACCCGCGCAGCATGCAGGGCGTGGTGCCGCAGACCTGGATATGGGCGCGGGTGYCGACGGGATTGAGTTGGTACTGCGTATAGAAGGTCGCGACCTCGAGGCCGCGGATGCGCGGCATGCCGAGCATGTCGGAGATCGCCTCGATCGCCGCCTTCGTCACCCAGCCTTCCTGCTCCTGCGCCAGCATCAGCAAGGGGATGATGGCCGACTGCTCGCGTCCCTTCGGGTATTTCTTGATCCACTGCTTGGCCACCGCCGCATTCGCCTTGTTGAAGGCGAAGGAGGCTGGCTGGACGCTGGCATCTGCGAGTCGACGGACTGACATTTAGCGATCGACCTCACCAAACACGATGTCGAGGGAGCCAAGCACGGCGGTGACATCGGCCAGCATGTGGCCGCGGCACAGGAAATCCATGGCCTGTAGATGCGCGAAACCGGGGGCGCGCAGCTTGCAGCGATAGGGCTTGTTGGTGCCGTCGGAGACGAGATAGACGCCGAATTCGCCCTTCGGCGCCTCGACGGCCGCATATACCTCGCCGGCCGGCACGCGGTAGCCTTCGGTATAGAGCTTGAAGTGATGGATCAGCGCTTCCATCGAGCGCTTCATGGCGGCGCGCTTCGGCGGCACCACCTTGCCGTCGAGGTTCGATACCGGGCCGGTGCTTTCCTTGCCGAGCAGAAGATCGACGCACTGGCGCATGATCTTCGCCGACTGGCGCATCTCTTCCATCCGCACGAGATAGCGGTCGAAACAGTCGCCGTTCTTGCCGACCGGGATGTCGAAATCCATCTCGGAATAACATTCATAGGGCTGCGCCTTGCGCAGGTCCCACGCAGCGCCAGAGCCGCGCACCATCACGCCCGAGAAGCCCCAGGCCCAGGCGTCCGCAAGCGACACGATGCCGATGTCGACATTGCGCTGCTTGAAGATGCGGTTGGGCGTGAGCAGCGCGTCGAGGTCGTCGATCGACTTCAGGAAGGGATCGATCCACTTGCCGATGTCCTCGATCAGCTTCTGCGGCAGGTCCTGATGCACGCCGCCCGGCCGGAAATAGGCCGCATGCATGCGCGAGCCGGAGGCGCGCTCGTAGAACACCATCAGCTTTTCGCGCTCGACGAAGCCCCACAGCGGCGGCGTCAGCGCGCCGACGTCCATCGCCTGCGTCGTCACATTGAGGATGTGCGACATGATGCGGCCGATCTCGGAATAGAGCACCCGGATCAACTGGCCACGTTTCGGCACCTCGATGCCCAGCAGCCGCTCCGCGGCGAGCGCGAAGGCATGCTCCTGGTTCATCGGCGCGCAATAATCGAGCCGGTCGAGATAAGGCACCGCCTGCAAGTAGGTCTTGGCCTCGATCAGCTTCTCGGTGCCGCGGTGGAGTAGGCCGATATGCGGATCGACGCGGTCGACCACCTCGCCGTCCAACTCCAGCACCAGACGCAAAACGCCGTGCGCCGCAGGATGCTGCGGGCCAAAGTTAATGTTGAAATTGCGGACGGAGGTCTCAGCCATTCTGGCGCCTCAATTTGCCTTCGCCTTCTCGTCGCCCGGCAGAACGTAATCCGTTCCCTCCCACGGGCTCAAAAAGTCGAAGTTCCTGAATTCCTGCTTCAATTCCACCGGCTCGTAGATCACGCGCTTGGCCTCGTCGTCGTAACGCACCTCGACGAAGCCGGTCAGCGGAAAGTCCTTGCGCAGCGGATGGCCGTCAAAGCCGTAGTCGGTGAGGATCCGCCGCAGATCCGGATGGCCCGAGAACAGCACGCCGTAGAGGTCGTACGTCTCGCGCTCGTACCAGTCGGCGCCCGGATAAATGGCGGTCATCGACGGCACCAGCATTTCCTCATCGGCCTGGACCTTGAGGCGAATGCGCACATTCTGCTTCGGCGACAACAGGTGATAGACAACGTCGAAGCGCTTGGCCCGCGATGGATAGTCCGCGCCGCAGATGTCGATGATCGCAACGAACTGGCAACGCGGATCGTCGCGCAGGAATGTCGCCACCTCGACCAGGTTGCCCGGCTCGACGGACACCGTCAGTTCGCCATAGGCAAGCACCGTTTCGCCGATGCGGCCGGCTAGCTTCTCGCCGAGATAGGTGGAGAGTTCGTTCAACGCCAGGGTCATTGRCTCACCGTTCGATCGTGCCGGTGCGGCGGATTTTCTTCTGCAACAGAAGAATGCCGTAGAGCAGCGCTTCCGCGCTCGGCGGGCAGCCGGGCACGTAGATGTCGACCGGTACGATGCGGTCGCAGCCGCGCACCACCGAATAGGAATAGTGGTAGTAACCGCCGCCATTAGCGCAAGAGCCCATGGAGATGACGTAGCGCGGCTCCGGCATTTGGTCGTAGACCTTGCGCAGCGCCGGCGCCATCTTGTTGGTCAGCGTGCCGGCGACGATCATGATGTCGGACTGGCGCGGGGATGCACGCGGGGCGACGCCGAAGCGCTCGCTGTCGTAGCGCGGCATGGAAGTATGAATCATCTCGACCGCGCAGCAGGCGAGGCCGAAAGTCATGAACATCAGCGAGCCGCTGCGCGCCCAGGTGATCAGCGCTTCAGTGGAGGTGACAAGGAAACCCTTGTCGGCCAATTCGTTGTTGATCTCGAGAAAGAAGGGATCATCCTCCCCCACCGGCCTGCCGGTATTGGGGTCGATGATGCCCTTGGGCTTCGGCGCGACGAGGGTACCTGAACTATCGTTCAATCCCATTCCAGCGCTCCTTTTTTCCATTCATAGGCAAAACCGACGGTCAGCACCGCCAGGAAGACCATCATCGACCAGAAGCCGAGCATACCCAGCTTGGAGAAGGACACCGCCCACGGGAACAGGAAGGCGACCTCGAGATCGAAGATGATGAACAGGATCGACACCAGGTAGAAGCGGATGTCGAATTTCATGCGGGCGTCATCGAACGAATTGAACCCGCATTCATAGGCGGACAGCTTTTCCGGGTCGGGACTGYGGTAGGCCACCAGGAATGGAGCGACGATAAGCGCGAGACCGACGACCATCGCCACTGCGATGAAGAGGACGATGGGCAGATACGAACTTAGGAGTGCGCTCATGCGGCGACTTWCCTTTGGCGGGCCAGTTCACTTTGATTACAGCACCGGACTCTAATGCGGAAGCGTGACAGTTTAACCCGCTGAACCGTTTTAGGAGCCTATGCTGCGACGCGGCGAGGGTTAGCGCAGCGGTTTCGGCGAAGCAAGTCAAACCTTGTTCAAAATGCGGCCCTGGACGCCATATCCGAAGAAACTGGTCCGATCCGCTCCTGTTTGATTTCCTTCGCCTTTTACTCCACTTTTTCTACTGACATATCTCCTGTCAGGGCCCTGCTACGATATCGGAATCAGAAGCTGGAAATTTCAACCGAACATATCGACGCAGGGACTTCATGGTGAAGGACAAAATCTCGCTGACGACGGCCAGGCGCATCGCGCTCGGCGCGCAAGGTTTTACCGATCGTCGACCCGGCGGAACGCCGGATCGCAGACATCTCGCCCGTGTGCTCTCGCGAACCGGCCTGCTGCAGATCGATYCCGTCAGCGCGGTGGTGCGCGCCCACTACATGCCGCTCTATTCGCGCCTCGGCCCCTACCCGCTTGCGCTGCTCGACAATGCCGCGATCACCCGTAAGCGCGCGATCTTCGAATATTGGGCGCATGAGGCTTCCTTCCTGCCAGTCGAGACCTATCCGTTGATGCGCTGGCGCATGGAGCGGGCGGAGCGCGGCGAGGAAATGTATCTCGGCCTCGCCAAATGGGGCCGCGAGCGGAAGGCGATGATCGACGAGATCTACGGCCAAGTCGCCGAACGCGGGCCGATCGCTGCCTCCGACATCGAAGGCCACAAGGGCAACGGCGGCTGGTGGGGCTGGAGCGAAGCCAAGCACGCCTTCGAATGGCTGTTCTGGGCCGGACGCATCACCACCGCCTACCGACGCGGCTTCGAACGCTATTACGACCTGCCGGAGCGCGTGCTGCCGCAGGCCGTGCTCGACCTGCGGGTGCCCTCGGTCGAGGACGCGCATCGCGAGTTGCTGCGCATTTCCGCCCGCGCTCACGGCATCGCCACCTATGGCGACCTGCGCGACTATTTCCGCCTGGCGCCGGGTGATACGAAAGACCGCATCGAGGAACTGGTCGAGATGGGCGAACTGCTGCCGGTGCGCGTCGAAGGCTGGGACAAACTAGCCTATCTTCACAAGGATGCCCGCTTCCCGCGCCGGATCGAGGCGCGCGCCCTGCTTGCACCTTTCGATCCCGTCGTCTTCGAGCGCACGCGGACGGAAAAGCTGTTCGACTTCCGCTACCGCATCGAGATCTACACGCCGGCCGAAAAGCGCCAGTACGGCTATTATGTGCTGCCGTTCCTGCTCGGCGACCGGATTGTCGCCCGCGTCGATCTGAGGGCCGACCGCCCTGCGCGTGTGCTGCGCGTCCATGCCGCCTATGCCGAGGCCGACGCACCGACCGAAACGGCCGCGCAGCTCTTGGACGAGTTGAAACAGATGCAGACATGGCTCGGCCTGGAGCGGATCGAAGTGACGCCGGCCGGCGACCTCGGACCGGCGCTGGCCGACATTTCGGTGTCGTAGCGGCGCGTTGACAGCCGCGTCGCTCTAAGCCTAAATCCGCCGCAGACGGTCTTCTCCCGGCAAAGGGAGGAGCCAAGAGGGAATGCGGTGCGGGAGAGAACAAATCCCAAATCCGCGGCTGTCCCCGCAACTGTGAGCGACGAGCCTCAGCCGAAAACCACTGGGATGATCCCGGGAAGGCGGCATACAGGGCGATGACGCGCGAGCCAGGAGACCTGCCGTCTGAGACTTTAAGTATCCGATCGCCCGGCGGGTTTTCCGGGCAAGGAGCCTGGTTTTGGATCGCAACGTCAGTTTTCCGGCCAATATCGCGGACATTGCGTCCGAACCCCGCGACGCATTGGCGGAAGTCACCGTCATCGTCTGCTCCTCCTGCCGCGACGAGACTGGCTCTGACGCGCATCCGCGCGCCGGCGCCCTGCTCGCCGAGGACGCGCGCCGTGCCGCTTCGGGTCAGCATATCCGCATCCGCACCGTCGAATGCCTCGGCAATTGCAAGCGCCGCCTCAGCGCCGCGCTGTTGCGCGACGGTTGCTGGRGCTACGTCTTCGGCGACCTTGAGACGACCAGCGGTGCCGATCTCGTTGCCGGCGCGAAACTCTTCGCCACTTCGGCGGACGGCCTTATCTCGTGGCGCGGCCGGCCCGATTCCCTCAAGCGCGGCCTCGTCGCCCGCGTCCCGCCTCTCGACATGTTGAAGGACTGACCATGAACGCTTCCGTTTCCCGTGTTCCCTGCACCGTCGTCACCGGCTTCCTAGGCGCCGGCAAGACGACGCTGATCCGCAGCCTGCTGGAAAATTCCAAGGGCAAGCGGCTGGCGATCATCGTCAATGAGTTCGGGGATGTCGGCATCGATGGCGAGATCCTGAAAGGCTGTGGCATCGACACCTGTCCGGAGGAAAATATCGTCGAGCTCGCCAATGGCTGTATCTGCTGCACCGTCGCCGACGATTTCGTGCCGGCGCTCGACCAGATCCTGTCGCTCAACCCCAAGGTCGACCACATCCTGATCGAGACCTCAGGCCTCGCTTTGCCGAAGCCGCTCGTCCAGGCCTTCCAATGGCCGAGCGTGCGGAGCCGCGTGACAGTGGACGGCGTCATCGCGGTGGTCGATGGGCCGGCGCTTGCCGACGGTCGCGTCGCCTCCGACATGGACGCCCTGCAGGCGCAGCGTGCCGCGGACGATTCGCTCGACCATGACGATCCGGTCGAAGAGGTGTTCGAGGACCAGATCGCCTGCGCCGACCTGATCATCCTGTCGAAGAGCGACCTGATGGACGCGGCGGGCTCGGCCCGCGCCAACGCCGTCATCGGCGAACATGTGGCGCGCGCCGTCAAGGTCGTGCCGACCGCGCAGGGCAAGGTCGACCCGTCCGTGCTGCTCGGCCTCGGCCTTGCTGTCGAGGACGACATCGAGAACCGCAAGACCCATCACGATGACGAGCTCGACCACGAGCATGACGATTTTGACTCCTTCGTTATCGACATCCCGTCGATTTCTCATCCGGACGAGCTGGCAAAACGCGTCGCCCTTGCCGCCGAGCAGGAAAACGTGCTGCGCGTCAAAGGTTTCGTCGAGGTCGGCGGCAAGCCGATGCGGCTGCTGCTCCAGGCCGTCGGCCCGCGCGTCAACCACTATTACGACCGCGCCTGGACGGCGCAGGACGACCGCCGCTCTCGCCTCGTCGTCATCGGCCTCAAGGGCCTGAACCGCCCGGCGGTCGAGCGTATCCTTGCCGGCTGAGGCCAACACGAAAAGCGATGCATATCCTCACCACGACATCCGCTTCGCTCGACGATCTCGCCGAGCCGATCGACCTCAGGCAGACGCCTGCGGATGTCGTTGCCCTGTCCTTCACAGACAGTGATCTCGCCGGCCTGGCGGCCGCCTGGAAAGCGGACGCCGAACGGCTGCCCTCCATGCGGCTGGCAGCGCTGCGCGACCTCCGCCACCCGATGTCGGTCGACCTCTGGATCGACAGCGTCGCCCGCCATGCAAGGGTTGTCTTGGTCCGCATCCTCGGCGGCTACGACTGGTGGCGCTACGGCTGCGACCAGCTTGCCAGCGTGGCGCGCGAGCGCGGCATCAAGCTGGCGCTGCTGCCCGGTGAAAGCCATGACGAGGATTTGAGGCTGATCGAGGCCTCGACCCTGCCGCGGGCGGAGCTCGACGCCTTGCTGGGCTATTTCCGCGAAGGGGGCCCGGCGAATATGAGCGCGCTGGTGCAAAGGCTGGCGCGGCTGGCGGGGTGGGATGYGGCAGTTGCCGAACCGTTCAGCGTGCCGAAGGCGGGTTACTATCAGCCGGGAGTTGGTGTCGTTGAGAAGCCAAACCTTTCAAAGGTCGGCGATCCTTCACACCCCCCTCTGTCCTGCCGGACATCTCCCCCGCAAGGGGGGAGATCAGCTTTCCTCAACGCCGGCTCGTTTTCTGCAACATCGGAGCTGGAGGCAGCCTCTACGTCCGCGATTGGCGAAATCGTCGACGACAGCTCAATCTCCCCCCTTGCGGGGGAGATGTCCGGCAGGACAGAGGGGGGTGTGACGGAACTCGACGTCGACATTTTCGGCGTCGTGCCCATCCTCTTCTATCGTTCGATGCTGCTTGCCGCAGACGTGGCGCCGATCGACGCGCTGGTCGACGCGCTGCGCTTGCGGGGCATGACGCCCGTCCCAATCTTCGTCTCCAGCCTCAAGGATCCGGCGTCCCTGGCCTTCGTCGAAACCGCCGTCGCCTCGCTGAACCCATCGGCGATCGTCACCGCCACCGCCTTCGCCTCCGGCGCCGAGCCCGGTGCCGAAACCCTATTCGATCGCGCCGGCGCGCCGGTGTTCCAGGTCATCGTCGCCACGACGAGGCGCGAAGTCTGGGAGAAGAACCAGCGCGGCCTGGCACCCGCCGATCTTGCCATGCATGTCGTGCTGCCCGAGCTCGACGGCCGCATCCTGGCCGGCGCGATTTCCTTCAAGGGCGAGCTTGAAGCGGATCCGGCGCTCGCCTTCCGCGCCTTTGCCAACCGCCCGGAAACCGACCGTGTCGCGCAGGTCGCCAAGCGCATCGCGGCGTTCATACGCCTGCAACGGACAGAGCGGGCGAAGCGCAAGCTGGCGATCCTGATCCCCGATTATCCGAGCGCGCCCGGGCGTACGGGCTACGCGGTCGGGCTGGACGTGCCGGCAAGCGTGCTCGCCATGCTGCAGGACCTGAAGGAACAGGGCTATGCGGTTGATGGGATTCCGCAATCGGCGCGCGGGTTGCTGGATGCGCTGGAGGCGGGCGTGCAAGGATTGAGCCTCCATGATTATCTGGCGCTTTCGGCTGAGTTGCCCACAGCAGTGCGCAACGCCGTCGAGACGGCGTGGGGCAAAGCCAATGACGAAGCTCACGTCGTTCAAGCGCCGACCCCGGCAAAATTCCCCTTCCGCGCCGCGACCTTCGGCAACGTGACCGTTGCGCTTGCCCCCGATCGCGGCCGCTCGGCCGACCGCCGCGCCGACTACCATGACCCGACGCTGCCGCCGCGCCACGAACTGATTGCCTTCGGGCTCTGGCTGCAAAAATCGCTCGGCGTGCATGCCATCGTCCATGTCGGCGCGCATGGCACGCTCGAATGGCTGCCGGGCAAGACGGTGGCGCTCTCCGAGACCTGCTTTCCCGAGATCGTCACCGGCTCGTTGCCAGTCGTCTATCCCTTCATCGTCTCCAATCCCGGCGAGGCGGCGCAGGCCAAGCGCCGGATTTCGGCGGTCACGCTCGGCCACCCGCCCCCGCCACTCACCGGCGCCGGCCTCGACGAGGCCCAGCAGAAGCTTGAACGGCTGGTCGATGAATATGCCCAGGCCGACGGGCTCGACCGCCGCCGCCGCGATCGCCTGGCCAGGCTCATCGTCGAGACCGCGCAGAAGTCTGGCCTGGCGGCCGAAGCGGGCGTTGCCGGCACCGATGCCCCTGACGAAGCGCTGCGCCGCATCGACGCCTGGCTCTGCGACCTCAAGGATTTCGCCGTCAAGGACGGATTGCATGTCTATGGCCGCGCAGCGGAAGACGAGACCGATCCGTTGCGCCGCCAAAGTGCAGAGGCCGAAAGGGCGGCCCTGCTCGCCGCGCTCGACGGCCGCCACGTCAAGGCCGGCCCGGCCGGCGCACCGGCGCGTGGCCGCTCCGACGTACTGCCCACGGGACGCAACCTGTTCACGGCGGACCCGCGCACTATGCCGACGCCGACCGCCTGTGATCTCGGCCACGCGGCGGCGGAAGAAGTGGTGCGCAGCTACATGCAGAGCCATGGCGACTGGCCGCGCTCGCTGGTCATCGACCTGTGGGGCTCGGCCTCGTTGCGCACCGGCGGCGAGGAAATCGCGCAAGGCCTGGCGCTGATGGGCTGCCGGCCGCAATGGGATGCCGCGACCGGCCGCGTCACCGGCATCGAAGTACTGCCGCCGGCCGCGCTCGGCCGGCCCCGCGTCGACGTTACCTGGCGCATCTCCGGCCTGTTCCGCGACATGTTCCCCACTCAGATCGCGCTCATCGACGCCGCCGCCAACGCGGTCGCCGGCCGCGACGAGGACGATTCGGAAAATCCTCTTGCGGCTGCCACCCGAGCCTCAGGCAAGGTCGGCCCGCGCATTTTCGGCACCTCGCCCGGCACCTATGGCGCCGGCGTCGAGGATCTGCTGTCGCGCGGCGAATGGGGCGCACGCGAGGAGGTCGGCCGCGCCTATCTCGACGCTACCTCGCACGCCTATGGCGGCGCCGACGGCGAAGCGATCTCGGCTCCCGGTGCCTTCGAGGGCCGCATCGCCGAAGCCGATCTTCTCGTCCACACAGGCGACGACCCGGGCCGCGACATCCTCGAAGGTTCCGCCGACGTCGCCTTCATCGGCGGGTTTTCGGCGGCGCTTGCAGCACTTGGCCGCAATGCCGATGTCATCGTGCTCGACACTACCGATCCGAAGAAGCCGAAGCCGCGCTCGGTGGGCGAAGCGGTCGCCAGAGTGGTACGGGCCCGCGCGGTCAATCCGCGCTTCATCGCCGGCCAGATGCGCCACGGCCCGCGCGGCGCCTCGGAGTTCGCCGAGACGGTCGACCGTCTCGTCGGCTTCGCCGAGACCACGCATACCATATCGGGCGCGCTGATCGAAGCGGTGCACGATGCCTATCTCGGCGACGCCGACGTCCGCGCCTTCCTGCTGCGCGAGAACCCGGCCGCGGCGAAGGTGATCGCCGAGCGCTTCCTGTCGGCGCGCCGGCGCGGCCTCTGGCACCCGCTGCGCAACTCTGTCGACGACGATCTCGCGGCCTTGATCGCCGAGGCCCAGGCAAGCGGGGTGGCGGCATGAACGCCTTCTCGCGCCGCGGCGCCTGCCCTGCCCTCAGCGCGCCGATGCAGACCGGCGACGGACTGCTGGTGCGGCTCAACCCGGTTGCTGGAGGACTTTCGCCCAAGGTTCTGATCGGACTCGGCGAATCCGCCCTGCGCCACGGCAACGGCATCGTGGAGGTGACCGCCCGCGGCAGCCTGCAGATCCGGGGGCTGACACCGAAAAGCGCGCGGCTAATGGCGGCCGAGGTGGATGCGCTGGGGATTTCGGTGCGGACGGGCGTTCCGGTGGAGATTGGCCCGCTGGCGGGCATCGATCCGCATGAGATTGCCGACCCGCGCCCGGTGGCCGAGCAGATCAGAGCGGCAATCGAAGCAGCCGGGCTGACGCCGCGACTGGGGCCGAAGGTGTCGCTGGTTGTCGACGGCGGCGGGCAGTTGGCGATGGACGCGGTGACGGCCGATGTGAGGCTGAAGGCGCGGCGGACTGCCGCCGGCGTGTATTGGAGCATGTCGGTCGGCGGCGACGCGCGAAGTGCGAAGCCGCTTGCAATGGTCGATGCGGATGCGGGGCGTGACATCGCTGTGGCTGCGCTCAGGATGGTCTCCGAGAAAGGCCGCGAGGCGCACACGCGGGATTTGACCGAAAGGCAGCTCAATTCTCTCGCAAGCTGGCACTCCGTCCCACCCCCCTCTGTCCTGCCGGACATCTCCCCCGCAAGGGGGGAGATTGACCTGTCGCCACCGGCTTCGCCAATCTCCAACGGCGTGAGTGGAACG
>NZ_MDFL01000001.1 GCF_001854785.1 Mesorhizobium sp. ORS 3428 | reverse complement strand
CGCGACCGGCCGCGTCACCGGCATCGAAGTACTGCCGCCGGCCGCGCTCGGCCGGCCCCGCGTCGACGTTACCTGGCGCATCTCCGGCCTGTTCCGCGACATGTTCCCCACTCAGATCGCGCTCATCGACGCCGCCGCCAACGCGGTCGCCGGCCGCGACGAGGACGATTCGGAAAATCCTCTTGCGGCTGCCACCCGAGCCTCAGGCAAGGTCGGCCCGCGCATTTTCGGCACCTCGCCCGGCACCTATGGCGCCGGCGTCGAGGATCTGCTGTCGCGCGGCGAATGGGGCGCACGCGAGGAGGTCGGCCGCGCCTATCTCGACGCTACCTCGCACGCCTATGGCGGCGCCGACGGCGAAGCGATCTCGGCTCCCGGTGCCTTCGAGGGCCGCATCGCCGAAGCCGATCTTCTCGTCCACACAGGCGACGACCCGGGCCGCGACATCCTCGAAGGTTCCGCCGACGTCGCCTTCATCGGCGGGTTTTCGGCGGCGCTTGCAGCACTTGGCCGCAATGCCGATGTCATCGTGCTCGACACTACCGATCCGAAGAAGCCGAAGCCGCGCTCGGTGGGCGAAGCGGTCGCCAGAGTGGTACGGGCCCGCGCGGTCAATCCGCGCTTCATCGCCGGCCAGATGCGCCACGGCCCGCGCGGCGCCTCGGAGTTCGCCGAGACGGTCGACCGTCTCGTCGGCTTCGCCGAGACCACGCATACCATATCGGGCGCGCTGATCGAAGCGGTGCACGATGCCTATCTCGGCGACGCCGACGTCCGCGCCTTCCTGCTGCGCGAGAACCCGGCCGCGGCGAAGGTGATCGCCGAGCGCTTCCTGTCGGCGCGCCGGCGCGGCCTCTGGCACCCGCTGCGCAACTCTGTCGACGACGATCTCGCGGCCTTGATCGCCGAGGCCCAGGCAAGCGGGGTGGCGGCATGAACGCCTTCTCGCGCCGCGGCGCCTGCCCTGCCCTCAGCGCGCCGATGCAGACCGGCGACGGACTGCTGGTGCGGCTCAACCCGGTTGCTGGAGGACTTTCGCCCAAGGTTCTGATCGGACTCGGCGAATCCGCCCTGCGCCACGGCAACGGCATCGTGGAGGTGACCGCCCGCGGCAGCCTGCAGATCCGGGGGCTGACACCGAAAAGCGCGCGGCTAATGGCGGCCGAGGTGGATGCGCTGGGGATTTCGGTGCGGACGGGCGTTCCGGTGGAGATTGGCCCGCTGGCGGGCATCGATCCGCATGAGATTGCCGACCCGCGCCCGGTGGCCGAGCAGATCAGAGCGGCAATCGAAGCAGCCGGGCTGACGCCGCGACTGGGGCCGAAGGTGTCGCTGGTTGTCGACGGCGGCGGGCAGTTGGCGATGGACGCGGTGACGGCCGATGTGAGGCTGAAGGCGCGGCGGACTGCCGCCGGCGTGTATTGGAGCATGTCGGTCGGCGGCGACGCGCGAAGTGCGAAGCCGCTTGCAATGGTCGATGCGGATGCGGGGCGTGACATCGCTGTGGCTGCGCTCAGGATGGTCTCCGAGAAAGGCCGCGAGGCGCACACGCGGGATTTGACCGAAAGGCAGCTCAATTCTCTCGCAAGCTGGCACTCCGTCCCACCCCCCTCTGTCCTGCCGGACATCTCCCCCGCAAGGGGGGAGATTGACCTGTCGCCACCGGCTTCGCCAATCTCCAACGGCGTGAGTGGAACGCCAGCGCCGAAGCTGCCAATCTCCCCCCTTGCGGGGGAGATGTCCGGCAGGACAGAGGGGGGTGCGAAGGAACGCCCACCTACAAGAAGCCCTATCGGCATGTTCGATCTTACAGTTAGCCGAGCCCTCGGCATCGGCCTGCCCTTCGGCAGCATGCCGGCCGAGCAACTCATCGACATTGCCAGACAAGCCTCCGAACTTGGCGCCACCGAAATCCGCCTCGCCCCAGGCCGCGCCCTGCTTCTCCTCGGCCTCACCGCATCCGCCGGCACTTTGCTCCAAGCTTCCGCCGCCACCCTCGGCTTCGTCACCTCCCCTACCGACCCGCGCACCCRCATCGCTGCTTGCCCGGGCACGCCGGCCTGCGCCTCCGGCCGTATCGCCACGCRCTCCCTCGCTGAGACGATCGCAACCGAAAGCGCCGATCTGCTCGATGCCTCGCTCACACTCCACATCTCCGGCTGCGCCAAGGGCTGCGCGCATCCGGGCCCGGTGGCGCTCACGATCGTCGGCGACGAAAACGGAGCCGGACTTGTCGTGGACGGGACGGCAAAGGCCCTTCCTGCCGCGTACAGGCCGGGCTATGACGCCGCGCGCGGGGTCGCCGGCATTGCGGCGGCGATCCGTGAACAACGACATGCCGGCGAAACCGCCGCTGCCAGCCTCGCAAGGCTTGGCGCCGCCGGCATCGCTGAACTCTATCGACGGAACTGAGAATGGCCGCCTACGACTATATCCATGACGGGATGGCGATTTACGAGCGCTCTTTCGCCATCATTCGCGCCGAGGCTGATCTCTCGCGCTTCTCCGAGGCCGAGGCCGACGTCGCGATCCGCATGATCCACGCCTGCGGCCAGGTCGAAGCCGCTGCCCATTTCGTCTTCTCCGGCGGTTTCGTAACGGCCGCGCGCACCGCGCTTGCCGCCGGCGCGCCGATCTTCTGCGACGCCGAGATGGTCGCCCATGGCGTCACGCGCGCCCGACTGCCGGCCGGCAACGAAGTGATCTGCACGCTGCGCGATCCGCGCACCGCCGWGATCGCCAAGGAGATCGGCAACACCCGCTCGGCCGCCGCGATCGACCTCTGGGGCGAGCGCATGGCCGGATCGGTTGTTGCCATCGGCAATGCGCCGACCGCGCTCTTCTACCTTCTGGAAAAACTGCGCGACGGCTTGCCGAAGCCGGCCGCGATCATCGGCATGCCGGTCGGCTTCGTCGGTGCAGCCGAATCCAAGGATGCGCTGGCGGAGAACTCCTACGGCGTGCCCCATGCCGTCGTGCGCGGCAGGCTGGGCGGCAGCGCCATGACGGCCGCCGCGCTCAACGCATTGGCGAGGCCGGGCCTGTGAACGCTCTTATCAAGGGACGCCTGGTCGGCGTCGGCACGGGCCCCGGCGATCCGGACCTTTTGACGCTGAAGGCGGCGCGCGCGCTGGCCGAAGCCGATGTCGTCGCCTATTTCGCCAAGCGCGGCAATAACAGCAATGCGCGCGCCATCGTCGAGGCGCGCTTTCGCCCGGACATGATCGAGCTGCCGCTGCTCTACCCGGTGACGACGGAGATCGACAAGGATCACGACGACTACCGTTCGCAGATCACCGATTTCTATGAGCAGTCTGCCGAACAGGTCGCCGAACATCTCGGCGCCGGCAAGATGGTTGCGGTGCTGTCGGAAGGCGATCCGCTCTTCTACGGCTCCTACATGCACCTGCATGTCCGGCTGGCGCACCGCTTCCCGACCGAGGTCATTCCCGGCATCACCGCCATGTCCGGCTGCTGGTCGGCCACCGGCTTGCCGATCGTCCAGGGCGACGACGTGCTCACCGTGCTGCCGGGCACGATGAGCGAGTTCGAATTGACGCGGCGCCTCGCCGACACCCATGCCGCCGTCATCATGAAGGTCGGCCGCAACCTGCCGAAAATCCGCCGCGCACTGGAAGCGGCCGGCAAGCTCGCAAAGGCGGTCTATGTCGAACGCGGCACGATGCCGGACAGCGTCTCGATGCGGCTCGCCGAAAAGCCGGACGACAAGGCGCCCTATTTCGCCATAGTGCTGGTCGCAGGCTGGTCCGCCCGCCCGGGAGCCAAGGCATGAGCGGCCGCCTCACCGTCATCGGTCTCGGTCCCGGCAATGCCGACCAGGTCACGCCGGAAGCAACCCGCGCCGTGGCGGAGGCTTCCTACTTCTATGGCTACAAGCCATATCTCGACCGGCTTGAGCTACGTTCAGACCAGACCCGCATCGCCTCCGACAATCGCGAGGAGCTTGCGCGCTCCAATGAAGCGCTGGCCAAGGCAGCCGAAGGCCACAATGTAGCCGTCGTCTCCGGCGGCGATCCCGGCGTCTTCGCCATGGCGGCGGCCGTCTGTGAGGCGATCGAAGCGGGACCGGCCGAATGGCGCGACATCGATCTGGCCGTTGTTCCCGGCGTTACCGCCATGCTCGCGGTTGCCGCCCGCATCGGCGCGCCGCTCGGGCACGATTTCTGCGCCATATCGCTCTCCGACAATCTGAAGCCGTGGGACCTGATCGAGCTGCGCCTGCTGGCGGCTGCGGGCGCCGGCTTCGTCATCGCGCTCTACAACCCGATCAGCAAGGCGCGGCCCTGGCAGCTCGGCCGTGCCTTCGAGTGCCTGAAAGCGATCCTGCCCGGCACCACGCCGGTGATCTTTGGCCGCGCCGCCGGCCGGCCCGACGAACGCATCGAGGTGTATCTGCTCGCGAACGCCGATGCGTCGAAGGCGGATATGGCCACCTGCATCATCATCGGCTCGCCCGAAACGCGCATCATTAAGCGTGGCGAACGGCCAGTGCTGGTCTACACGCCGCGTTCGGCTTCGGGGTCGAAAAAATGATCGACCGTGGCGGCCAGCTGATCGACCGTCTCGGCCGAGGGAACGTCCGGCAGAGGCGGCCGGCGGACCATGATCACTTCGATGCCGAGCGCCCGCGCGGCGGCGATCTTGCCGTAGGTCGCCTCGCCGCCACTGTTCTTCGACACAATGGCATCGATGCCGTGCTTTTTGAGCAACGCCCGTTCGTCCGCTTCCGGGAACGGCCCGCGCGCCAAGAGGTAGAGCGCATCGGGCACTGCGAGCTTCGGCTCGACCGGATCGACGCTGCGGATCAGATAGCGATGCTGCGGCACAGCCTCGAAGGCGCCGGCCTCCTGCCGGCCGATGGCGAGAAACACGCGGCGCGGTGCCGCGCCAAGCGCCTCAGCCGCGTCCGCGACACTCTCCACCAGAGTCCAGCGATCGCCCGCGACAGGCTCCCAGCCGGGACGCCGGAGCGCAAGGATCGGCACGCCGGTTTGCCTGGCCGCTTTAGCGGCATTGGCCGAAATGCGCGCCGCGTAGGGATGCGTGGCATCGATCAGCAGCCGGACATGTTCCTGGCCAAGATAAACCRCCAAACCCTCCGCGCCGCCGAAGCCGCCGACGCGCACCGGCACCCCTTGCGCGACAGGGCTTTCGGTGCGGCCGGCGAGCGACAGCGTGACCGAGAAATCCTCCCGACGGGAAAGCCGCCCCGCCAACTGCCGGGCCTCCGTAGTTCCGCCGAGGATCAGAATGTTCGCCATAGGCACCATGATGCGCAGCAGCTGCGCTGCCCCCTACCCTTACCCTCTCCCCGTCAGGACGGGGAGAGGGGGTCGCCAGCGTTGCAGCTAGCTCCCTTCTCCCCGTCACTATACGGGGAGAAGGTGCCGGCAGGCGGATGAGGGGCGGCGCGGCATGTCAAAAAACAAGCTGCCAACGCGGAAATGGCTCACCATTGTCGGCATCGGCGAGGAGGGTGTAGCGGGTCTCGGCGACGAGGCCAAGCGCAGGATCGCCGAGGCGGAATTCGTCTTCGGCGGCAAGCGGCATCTCGCGCTCGTCGCATCCCTGGCCCAGGGCGAGCCCCGCCCATGACCGACGCCATTCGACACCGAGATGCGCGATGTGCTGGCGCTGAAAGGCCGGAATGTCTGCGTGCTTGCTTCTGGCGACCCCTTCTTCCACGGCGTCGGGGTCACTCTGGCGCGCAAGGTGAAGCCGGAGCATATGCTCGTCCTGCCGGTGCCTTCGTCGCTCTCGCTGGCTGCGTCCCGCCTGGGCTGGGCGCTGCAGGATGTCGAGACCATCTCGCTGCACGGCCACTCGATCGACCTGGTCCGGCCCCTGCTCCACCCTGGCGCGCGCATCCTGGCGCTGACATCCGACGGCGACGCGCCGGCAGCCGTCGCCGGACTGCTCGACGAGCTCGGCTTCGGCCCTTCGCGATTGACGGTCCTCGAGGCGCTCGGCGGTCCCGACGAAAGGCATCGCACCGCTCGCGCTGACGCCTTCGATCTCGAAGAAATCAATCCGCTCAACGTGCTGGCGCTCGAAATTGAGCAGACAGCGGATGCGCGCATCCTGCCTTTGACCACCGGCCTTGCCGACCATCTGTTCGAGCATGACGGCCAGATCACCAAGCGCGAGATCCGCGCCGTCACACTGTCGGCGCTGGCGCCCCGGCGCGGCGAGTTGCTGTGGGATATCGGCGCCGGGTCGGGCTCGATCGGCATCGAATGGCTGCTGGCGCACCCTTCGATGCGCGCGATTGCTATCGAGGCCAACAGGGAGCGCGCAGCGCGCATCCGCCGCAACGCCGCGCATTGCGGCGTGCCCGGCCTGGTGGTGGTCGAAGGCTCGGCGCCTAGGGCGCTCTCAAAACTGGAGACGCCGGATGCAATCTTCATCGGTGGCGGCGGCAGCGATGCCGGTGTGCTGGACAAGGCGATCAAGGCATTGCGCTCCGGCGGCCGGCTGGTCGCCAACGCGGTGACACTGGAGATGGAGGCGCTGCTGCTTGGCCAGCACACCAGGCGCGGCGGCGACCTCGCTCGCATCGCCCTCTCCCGCGCCGCCCCAGTGGGTTCCATGCAGGCCTGGCGCCCGGCGATGCCCGTCATGCAGTGGAGCTGGGTGAAGCCATGATGGTCGCAGGCATCGGCAGCCGGAAGGGCGTGACGGCGCGCGCCGTCCGCGCCGCGATCGAAACCGCGCTCGAAGCGCATGGATTGGCGATGACTGCGCTTTCGGCACTGGCCACCGGCGAAATGAAACGCAACGAAGAAGCGATCTTTCTTGCCGGGCGCGATCTCGACCTCCCGGTGATCGTCGTTACAGACGATGCGCTGCAAGCTGCCTCGTCAGGCACGATCAGCCGATCCGATGTTTCGCAGGCGCATGCCGGCACGCCGTCGCTTTCGGAAGCCTCGGCTCTGGCAGCAGCCGGAAAAGGTGCGAGACTGCTCGGGCCGCGCACTGTGCTCGKCCCGGTCACTTGCGCCATCGCCATCAGCGGAGACGCGCCATGACCATCCATTTCATCGGCGCCGGCCCGGGTGCCGCCGACCTCATCACCGTGCGCGGCAGCCGGCTGCTGGCGAGCTGTCCCGTATGCCTCTATGCCGGCTCGATCGTCGCACCGGAGCTGCTCAAACATTGCGCACGGGGCACCAAACTGATCGACACCGCGCCGATGTCGCTCGACGAGATCGAGGCCGAATATGTCGCCGCTCATAAGGCCGGCCAGGATGTCGCGCGCCTGCATTCCGGCGACCTTTCGGTGTGGAGCGCGGTGGCCGAGCAGATCCGGCGGCTGGAAAAGCATGATATCCCCTACACGCTGACGCCGGGCGTGCCGTCTTTCGCGGCGGCAGCGGCCGCGCTGCGGCGCGAGCTCACCATTCCCGAGCTCGCGCAAAGCCTGGTGCTGACCCGCGTCTCCGGCCGCGCCTCGAAGATGCCACCGGGCGAGACGCTTGCCGGCTTCGGCCGCACCGGCGCCACCCTTGCCATTCATCTCGCCATCCACGCCATCGATCGCATCGTGGCCGATTTGACGCCGCTCTACGGCGCCGAATGCCCGGTCGCGGTCGTCTTCCGCGCCTCCTGGCCAGACGAGCGGATCCTGACCGGCACGCTGGACACCATCGAGGCGATGCTCGCGGAAAACCCGATGGAACGCACGGCGATCATCTTCGTCGGCAGCGCCTTGGCCGCGCAGGATTTTGGCGAAAGCTCACTTTACGACGCCCACTACCAGCGGCGTTTTCGCGGACGGGACGGATTGTGAACGACAGCGCCAATAGAAACGGACGGGCAACGGTGGAGCAGGCGCTGGCGCGGCTGAACTTCAGGCCGCGCGCGCTCGAGCCCGGCCATGTCTGGCTCGCCGGCGCCGGTCCCGGCGATCCCGGCTGTCTGACGCTGGAGGTGCTGGCGGCGCTCGGACAATGCGATGCGCTTGTCTACGACGCGCTGGTTTCGCCCGATGTCGTCGCGGTCGCTGAAGGCGCCGAGCTTTTCTACGCAGGCAAGCGCGGCGGCCAACCGTCGATGAAGCAGGACGACATCAATGCCCTGCTCGTGCGGCTTGCGCGCGAGGGCCGCCGCATCGTGCGCCTGAAGGGCGGYGACCCCTATATTTTCGGCCGCGGCGGCGAGGAAGCGCTGGCCTTGGCAAACGAAAATATCCCGTTCCGGGTGCTCTCCGGCCTCACTTCCGGCCTCAGCGCGTTGGCAGCCACCGGCATCCCCGCCACCATGCGCGGCATCAACAAGGCCGTCATCCTCGCCACCGGCCACGCCGCCGGCACAGAGGACGACATCGACTGGGCCGCGATTGCCCGCACCGGCCAGCCTGTCGTCGTCTATATGGGCATGGCCAATCTGCCGGTCATTGCGGCAGCGCTGCTCGCGGGCGGCCTCGCACCCTCGACCCCAGCAGCGGTGATCGTCGCGGCGACCACGCCGCAGGAGCGCATCGTCGTCGCAACGCTGGCGACGATCGCCGAGGAGGCCGCAGCCGCCGGACTCGCCTCGCCGGCACTGATCGTCGTCGGCGATATCGTCAGCATGCGCGCGGCACTGGCGGGCGGAAAATGACGGCGCGCGCGATCATCATCGGGGCGCCGCGCTCCGGCTCGGGCAAAACCAGCGTCACCATCGGGCTGCTGCGCGCGCTTGCCCGGCGCGGGCTGAAGGTGCGCGGCGCGAAGTCCGGACCGGACTATATCGATCCCGGCTTCCACACGGCCGCCACTGGCCTCTCCGGCGTCAATCTGGACAGCTGGGCAATGTCGCCTTCCCTGCTCAACGCGCTGGCCGCGCAGGCGGCGGATGATGCCGAATACGTCATCCTCGAAAGCGCGATGGGTCTGTTCGACGGCATTCCCGCACCCGAAGGACGGTCGGGCTCGGCCGCGGACCTCGCGCGGCTCTACGGCCTGCCTGTGCTTCTGGTCCTCGACGTATCCGGCCAGTCGACCACGGCCGCCGCCGTCGCCAAGGGCTTTGCCACTTACGATCCGGATGTGCGCATGGCCGGCGTCGTGCTCAACCGCCTTGGCAGCGAGCGGCACAAGCGGCTGTCGGGCGACGCCATCGAGGCGATCGGCCTGCCGGTGGTCGGCGCCGTCATGCGCGACCCCACGCTCAACTTGCCAGAGCGGCATCTCGGCCTCGTCCAGGCCGGCGAATACGAAAACCTCATAGCGCATCTCGATCGGCTGGCCGACATGGTCGAGAAGTCGCTCGACGTCGACGCCGTTCTGGCGCTGGCGACGCCGCTGGAACCGGCGGCAGGCGGCTTCGGCGATGCATTGCCGCCGCCCGGACAGCGCATCGCGCTGGCCGAAGATGCCGCCTTCACCTTCCTCTATCCGCATGTCGCCGCGCATTGGCGCAAGGCCGGCGCCGAAATCGTCCCCTTCTCGCCCCTCGCCGACGAGGCGCCGGCCGAAGACTGCGATGTCTGCTGGTTGCCCGGCGGCTATCCCGAACTGCATGCCGGCAAGCTTGCGGCCGCTGCCAGCTTCCGTGCTGGAATGGCTCGTTTTGCCGCGACCAAGCCCGTTCATGGCGAGTGCGGTGGCTTCATGGTGCTGGGCGAGACGCTTGAGGACGCCGACGACCAAAGCCACAACATGCTCGGCCTGCTCGGACATTCGACCAGCTTCGCCAAACGCAAGATGAACCTCGGCTATCGCGAGGCGCGATTGCGCGCCGCATGCCCGCTTGGAAGCGAAGGCACGCTCATCCGCGGGCACGAGTTCCACTATGCGCAGATGACGGCCACCGGCAATGACGAGCCGCTGGCGGATCTTGCCGACGGCCAGGGCAATCCGCTTGGCCCCTCGGGCTACCGGCGCGGCCATGTCAGCGGCACCTTCTTCCATGCCATTGCGAGGAGCCAATGACCGGCGCCTCCTCGCCCCGGCAGTTGCTTGACGATATYGGCCTCAGCCTCGTCTTCTTCACACGGCTGAGGTTGCCGTCGAGCGATTTCGGCGGGCGCAGTCTTGCCGAYGCGATCTGGGCGGCACCCTTTGCCGGTTTGGCCGTCGCCATCATCGGCGCGCTCGCCTACGCTATTGCTTCCGGGCTRGACGTAGCCACCGGTCCGGCCGCGGCGCTCGCTCTCGCGGCGACGATGCTCGCCACCGGCTGCCTGCATGAGGATGGGCTTTCTGACATCGCGGATGGGTTCGGCGGCGGCCGGACGCGCGAGAGAAAGCTGGAGATCATGCGCGACAGCCGCATCGGCGCCTATGGCGCCGCGGCACTCGGCATCTCGCTGCTCATCCGCTGGAGCGCCCTGTCCGCACTGRCCGGCCCCAGCCATGTATTCCTAGCCCTGCTTGCGGCGCACGCCGCCTCGCGTGGCCTGTTCGGCGCCTTCATGCATTTTCTGCCGCCCGCTCGCTCCGACGGCCTCTCCGCCACTGTAGGCACGGTCAGCGCCGAGACCGCCGCTGTCGGCGCAGCCCTCGGTGCCGCGTCGCTGCTGGCGCTCGGCCTTGGCGGCGCGATTGTCGCGCTCATCCTGCTCGGCCTCTCGTTTGCCGCCTTACGCGCGCTTTGCCTGCGCCAGATCGGCGGCCAGACCGGCGACACGATCGGTGCGCTGCAGCAGCTCGGCGAGATCGCGGTCCTGCTTGTTGCCTCGGTTTCCCTATCCCCCTGACTCACAATTGGAGACATTGCCCCCATGTCGTTCAAATCGCTCGAAGACCTTCGTGCCGCCTGCCTCGATCTACCCGCCGGCAGCGATACCGCTGCCAGCGCGGTCGCGCGCCGGCAGGACACGCTGACCAAGCCGCAGGGCAGCCTTGGCCGCCTGGAAACGATCGCTGCCTGGCTGGGGCGCTGGCAAGGCCGCGAGATGCCGAAGCTCGACGCGGTGAAGGTCTTCGTCTTTGCCGGCAACCACGGCGTCACCGCGCAGGGCGTTTCGGCCTACCCGTCGGAAGTCACGGTGCAGATGGTGGCGAATTTCGCTGGCGGCGGCGCCGCCATCAACCAGCTTGCCCGCATTGCCGGCGCCAGGCTCGACGTCATCCCGCTCGATCTCGACCACCCGACCGGCGATTTCACGCAGGTGCCGGCAATGGACGAACAGGCCTTCCTCGCCGCCGTCTCGGCCGGCTATGACGCGGTGACCAAGGATCTCGACCTCGTCTGCTTCGGCGAGATGGGCATCGGCAACACCACGCCGGCTGCCGCAATCTCGGCCGCCCTGTTCGGCGGCGGCGCGGAAAAATGGACCGGCCGCGGTACCGGCGTCGACGACGCAGGGCTGATCCGCAAGATCACGGCGATCGAGGCCGGCCTCAAGCGCCATGCCGATGCGCTCTCCGATCCGCTGAAGATCGCCGCAGCCCTTGGCGGACGCGAGCTCGCCGCTATCTTCGGCGCCACGCTCGCCGCGCGCCGCAACAATGTCCCGGTGCTGCTCGACGGCTTCGTCTGCACCGCGGCCGTTGCGCCACTGGCTAGGCTGCATCCGACCGGGCTTGCCCACACGATCGCGGCCCATGTCTCGGCCGAATCGGGCCACCGCCGGCTGCTCGAGGCGCTCGGCCTGCCGCCGCTGCTCGATCTCGGCATGCGGCTCGGCGAAGGCTCCGGCGCCTGCCTTGCCGTCAACATCGTCCGCTCGGCGCTCGAATGCCACGCGAAGATGGCGAGTTTCGCCGAGGCCGGCGTTTCCGAGAAGTAATACGGCGAACGAAATGGCGGGCTGCCGCTCACCGGCGGCCCGCTGACTAACGCCGCCGCTCAAGCCGCGTCGCCTTAGGCGTGCAGCCAATCCAATCTAAGGGAATGTAATCTAAGGGAAATTTTGGTGGGTGTGCACAGGATCGAACTGTGGACCCGCTGATTAAGAGTCAGCTGCTCTACCAACTGAGCTACACACCCACGCGGCCGGGAAACCCAGCGTCGGCGGGCATATAGCCGCCGCTTTCAATGATGTCTAGCCCCGCCGGATCATTTCCCGACAAATCGCTGAATTGCCGCAGCCATCACACCAGAAGCTTACCTTCCGCGACCTTGATCGCATTGCCGCCGATGCGCGCGGAGGCGAGTTTTCCACCGTCTACGTTGAGTTCGAGCCGGATGCGCGACGGTCGGCCCATTTCCAGCCCCTGCTCGATCCAGAGCTGCGAGACTCCATCCGTCGCGGCGTCGAAATGCATGATGGCGCCGGCAAAGGCGGCCGCGGCCGAACCGGTCGCCGGGTCCTCGTAGGAGGGATTGCCGGGCACGATCATGCGCACATGGAAGGCGCTGTCGTGATGCACCGTCTCGCGGCAATAGACATATGGACTGGCGAAGGCCCAATCGCTCTTGCGCGGCGCCAATTCCGACCAGGCCTGGTTGTCCAGCCTGATTTTTTCCGCCGCTTCAAGGCCCGATACCGGAATCGTGACGTAGGGCACGCCGGCCGACCAGAAGGAGACGCGGTGATTCTCGAAGCCGATCTCGTGCGGGGTTAGGCCAAGCGCCGCGCCGATCATTTCCGGGTCGGCGGCGAGTTCCAGCCGTTCCGGCAGTTTCGCCAGGTCGAACTCGGCGAAGAAGGCGCCGTCATGCGTGCTCACCGCGCAGCGTACCGGGCCGATATTCTCCTCCAGTACGAAGACGCCCGCCGCCTCGCCTRCCAGCTCGGCAAGCGCGATCGCCGAGCCGACCGTCGGATGTCCGGCGAACGGCATCTCATAGTCGGGCGTGAAGATGCGGATACGGTTGCGGTGCTTGGCATTGTCGGGCGGCAGCACGAAAACCGTCTCGGACAGGTTGAATTCGCGCGCGATCGCCTGCATGGCGGCCGTGTCGAGCCCCTCGCTGTCGAGAACGACGGCCAGCGGATTCCCGGCCAGCCGCTCGGTCGTAAACACATCGTAAAGCAAGTAATTGCGCGCCATGGAGAAGAACCTTTCCGCCTCGCCCCGGATTTCCGCCTCAATCCCAACATGAGGGAAATTTAATTTGAAATTCGAACCTTAAGGCATGATTTGTGCACCGACAGGGACATCAATTTTCGCTATAGGGGTCCGGGGTGGATCAGCTTGTCAATCCGCCAAACGCAGAATCCGACGCCTCCATCGAGACAGCTCTGGGGCTCGACCGCAAAGGCCTGAGCCGCAAGCGCCGGCGCGGCTGGCTCTACGCGCTGCTGGCGCTGGCGGTCGTGGGGGCCGGCATCGGCGTCTATCGATGGAATGCAGCCGCGTCGCCGCGGATCGAATACACAACCGCCCCCGCAACCGTCGCCGACCTGACTGTCCAGGTATCGGCGACCGGCTCACTGCAGCCGCTGACCCAGGTCGACATCTCCAGCGAGCTTTCCGGCATCGTCCGCTCCGTCGCTGTCAATGAGAACCAGCAGGTCAAGAAGGGCGATGTGCTGGCGACGCTCGACACCGCCAAGCTCGAAGTCCAGATCGAGCGCGCAACCGCCTCGGCCAAGGCAGCGGCGGCGGCGGTCGAGGACGCCACGGTCACGCTCAAGGAGAACGAGAACGCGCTCGCCCGCGCGAGCGAACTGACCAAGCGCGGCATGGCGACGGATCAGTCGCTCGAAGCGGCGACCGCGACGCGCGACCGCTCCGAGGCTGCGCTCGACAGCGCGGAGGCCAATCTCGCCATCGCGCAGGCCGATCTCAAGGCGCAGAAGACCGATGTAGCCAAGAGCACCATCTACGCGCCGATCGACGGCATCGTGCTGACGCGCTCGGTCGATCCTGGGCAGACGGTCGCCTCCTCGCTGCAGGCGCCGGTCCTCTTCGTCATCGCCGCCGATTTGCGCAACATGGAATTGCGGGCGGCGGTCGACGAGGCCGATATCGGCCAGGTGAAGCCCGGCCAGCATGCGCGCTTTACCGTCGACGCTTTCCCGGACCGTCCCTTCGATGCCGAGATTCGCGACATCTCCTACGCCTCGGTCACCACCGACGGCGTCGTCACCTACAATGCGCGGCTCGAAGTGGACAATAGCGAGCTTCTGCTGAGGCCCGGCATGACCGCCACCGTTTCCGTGGTCACCAGGCAGGCCAAGGGCGTGCTCACCGTCCCGGCCACCGCCTTCCGCTACCGCCCGGCTGCACAGAGGGCCCGCGGCTGGAGCCTGCGCGACCTGTTCACCGGCCGCATGGGCCGCCCCAACCCGCCGCGTGAGGCGGCAAAGGCGCCGACAGACGGCTCGCGCACGCTCTATGTGCTGGAAAACGGCCGGCCGCATCCGGTCAACGTCAAGATCGGCTCGACCGACGGCGAACTGACCGAGATCACGTCGGGCCTCGACGAAGGTGCCGAGGTCATCACCGGCTCGCAGCAGCGAAGCTGACACCATGCCGGCTCCCCCGCTCATTACCTTCGACAAGGTCTGGAAGAGCTATGGCGATGGCGAGGCGCGCGTGAACGCGCTTGCCGGCGTCGATCTTGCGATCCGCCGCGGCGAGTTCGTCGCCATCATGGGGCCGTCCGGGTCGGGCAAGTCGACGGCGATGAACATCATCGGCTGCCTCGACACGCCGACGGCCGGGACCTACCGCTTCATGGGCGTCGACGCCGGCCGGCTCGACCGCAACCGCCGCGCTTTGCTGCGCAACCTCTATGTCGGCTTCGTCTTCCAGGGCTACAATCTGTTGCCGCGCACGACGGCGGCCGAGAATGTCGAGCTGCCGCTGATCTATCGCAACGTTTCCGCACGCGAGCGCCGCGATCTCGCCATGCAGGCGCTGGCTCAGGTCGGGCTTGTCGGGCGCGAGCATCACACGCCGGCCGAGCTCTCGGGCGGCCAGCAGCAGCGCGTTGCGATCGCGCGCGCTATCGTCACCAAGCCGACGCTGCTCGTCGCCGACGAGCCCACGGGAAATCTCGACACCGCGCGCACGCATGAGATCATGGAGCTGCTGACCCGGCTCAACGCCGCGCTCGGCCTCACCATCGTCATGGTCACGCATGATGCCGACGTAGCGGGATATGCCGGGCGCACGGTGCGCTTCCTCGACGGCCACGTCGCCTCCGACACCATCAATGCGGAGGCCGCATGATCTGGGAAACCGTCCGCCTTTCGCTGATTTCCATTCGCAGGAACGTGCTGCGCTCATTTCTGACCCTGCTCGGCATCGTCATCGGCGTGGCCGCCGTCATTGCCATGCTCACCATCGGGTCGGGCACCACCGAGAAGGTCAAGGCCGATATCTCGAAGCTCGGCAGCAATCTGCTCGTCGTCCGTTCGGGCCGCCCCGCCGGCCCCGGCGGACCGGGCGGCATCGAACAGGCTACCCGTCCGCTCGCCGCCAAGGATCTTGCTGCCCTTGTCGCCCATCTCAGYGGCGCCCGCGCCATCTCGCCGGCTTCGCAAAAGCAGGTGCGGGTGATCTTCGGCACGGAAAGCCTGACGTCGGGTGTGACCGGCACGGACAGCGCCTATCTCGAGGCGCGCGACTGGAAGCTTGTGTCCGGTCGGCCGTTCAGTGACTCCGAGACCCGGGCCGGCGCCGGCGTGTGCCTGATCGGCGAGACGGTGCGCCAGCAATTCTTCGGCGCGGGCGATCCCGAGGGCGAGACGATCCGCGTCAACCGCACCTCCTGCAGGATCATCGGCCTCCTGGAGCCGAAGGGCTATACCGGCTTCGGCCAGGATCAGGACAATGTCGTGCTGATGCCGCTTGCCGCCTATCAGCGGCGCATCGCCGGCAACCGCGATATCGATTCGATCTACATCGCCGCCGACGATCGCACGCCGACCGCCGAACTGCAGCCGCGCGTCGAGGACATCCTGCGCGACACGCGCCGCATCACGCCGGACCGTGATCCCGATTTCTCGATCCGCGACATGACCCAGATTGCCGACGCGATGGCCAGCGCCACCACGACCATGACCGGCATGCTGGGCGCGGTAGCCGGCGTCAGCCTCCTTGTCGGCGGCATCGGCATCATGAACATCATGCTCGTGTCGGTCACCGAGCGCACGCGCGAGATCGGCATCAGGCTGGCGATCGGCGCGCATGAGAAGCACATCCTCGTCCAGTTCCTGGTCGAGGCGACGGTGCTGTCGCTGCTCGGCGGCATCATCGGCATCCTAATCGGGCTCGCGCTCGCCGGCCTTGCCGCGGCGACGTTGACGATACCTTTCGCGCCGAGCCCGGCGGTCATCCTGCTCGCCGTCGGCTTCTCGGCGCTGATCGGCATGGTGTTCGGTTTCTTCCCGGCGCTGCGCGGCGCAAGGCTCGACCCGATCGACGCGCTGCGGCACGAATAAACGTCCATTTCGAGGCCGGCCTGCCCTCGATCGCGTCAGGCGGGCTCGTTTGCGAAATGCCATTCGATCAGMGGCTTCATGTGACCCATCAAGCCGTCCGGCAGATCGGCGGCGCTGCGGATGATCACCGGCCCCTCGATTTCCGGCTCCGTCTCGGCGGCAACGAAGGTTTTTATGCGCCGTGCGATCTCCTCGGCGCATTCGGCAACCCGGTAGCGGCGGAAGATCACCGTGCCGCTTGACGTCGACAGCGCGTAGCAGCGCGGTCCGCGCAAGGCAACCGACAGATCGATGCCAGTCTCCTCGCCCACTTCGCGGATCATGTTGAAGTCGACATCGACCAGACCGTCGCGGAAATCGATCGGCTCGAACGAGCCGGCGGCGAAATAGACGCGGCCGGCATTGACCGTGTGCGAGCCCATGCGGATCGCCACCAGCGCATTGTCGCCGGCGACTAGCACGGCATGCGCATAGGCGTGCTCGGCGCCGCTCCGCTCGCGGTTTTTGCGCCACAGCATGAAGGTTGAATACTTCACCGCGTGGCAGCGGCCGACGAGCCGGCTGTCGCGATAGGCGAGCGCCGAAAGCAGCACCACGGTACCGTCGTACAGCGCCGGCTTCGCCTCCATCTCGCGCCGCCAGTTTTCACCGATCGCAGTCTGGTTGTCGCGCTCGAAGGGATGAGGATTTGGGTCGAGCCGCACATCGACCTCGTCGACCGGCAAAATGACGTTGCGGGGCAGGTCGAAGCTCACGGGCTCAAGCCATATCCAGGGTGATCACCACCGGGCAGTGGTCGGAGGCCTTCGGCCTGTCCCAGCCGGCGCGCGGAAAACGCTCGACCTCCTGCCCAGGCGGAAAGATCGTGCGCCACGGCTGGCCGCTGCGGATGATCTCGGGAACGGCCGTCGCATTCTTCGCGGCGAATGCCTTCGACAGCAGGATGTAGTCGAGCTGGCACAAGTGCCGCTCCTCCGGCCCGCGCGTATGGTAGAAGCTCCAGCGATCCATCTCCGGCCGCCGCTCGACGACGTTCTCGCAGAAGCCGCCGGCGGTCAGAACATTGATCGAAGACTGGGCTTCGTCGAGCACCTCGAAGCGGTAGCCGTCGAAGCTGTCGCCTTCGATCTTCACGCGCTGCCGGTAGTCGTTCATATCGCCGCAAATCGCCCAACGCTTGCCGGCCGCATGGTCCTTGCCGAAACGCTCCTCGATGATGCGGCGCACCGCTTGTGCCTCGGCTATGCGCACCGGCATCGTCGCCTCGCGGCCATCGAGCCCGTTGCGCGGCGAACCCATCGACTTGAAATGCACCAGATAGAGCGTCAGCGGCACGCTGCCCACCGTCACGTCGACCTCCAGGCAGTCGCGCCGGAAGATGCGCTCATTGGCCAGATACCCAAGCGCCGCCAGTTCCGGCGTGAACAAGTCGAACTGCTCGAACGTGACATAGGCATGGCTGGTCATGCGCACGAATTCGATCGGCTGGCCCTGCGCGGTCTCGCTGCGCATCATCACGGCGACATCAATGCCGCGGGAGTCGTTACCGGCGGTTGTGTATTTCTGGCGGTAGCCCTGCCCGATCATCTTGAAGAGATAGCCATATTCGAAGGCCTTCAGCGCCTCGATATTGTCGACCTCTTGCATGCAGATGATGTCCGCGCGGGTTGCGGTGATGGCAAGCGCGGTCAGCTGGCGGGWATCGTCGGACTGGGCGATGGTGYGCGCCTGTTCGAGCAGCCTGTATTCAGCCTCGCTCCGGATGTCGAACAGCGCCAGCGTGCGGTCCTCGTTGAGCTGATTGCGGTAGCCGGAGAAATCGAACCTGTTCATCAGGTTCTCGACATTGAAGGTAGCGAGGCGCAGCGACATGGCCGAGACCTTTGCCCGCAAGCGAAAGCGAAAACAAGGGCCAGTTGTCTGCCTGCTATGGTTGACGGAACCTTTCCGTTCATCTTCCGTTCAGATGAAAAAGTTCATCAATGGGCCTCTTCCTGGGGGTATTTTGGGCGCGGGGCCTTGCTCCTTGGAGAGTCAAATGAAACCGCTTTTTTCTTCCCTCGGATCCGGGCTGGTGGCCCTGGGTCTTGCGGCGGGGGTGACGACGCCGTCGAGCGCCGGCCCGATCCAACCGCCCGATCTCTCGACTGTGACCAGCACGGCGGCACCGACGATCATTCCCGTCCGCGACAGCTGGGCCGGCGGCAACGACCGGCAGATGTATGATTGGCGCTGGCGCCGCGGCGACTTCAGATGGCGCGGCCGTCATTTCTCACGTGACTGGGACGGCGATTGGCGCTTCCGCCACCATCATCGTCATTTCTGCTGCGGCGGCGATTTCGACGGTGGCGATGCCCTGCTTGGGCTGGGCCTCGGCCTGGGTTTGGGCGCCTTGGCCTACAACTACTACAATCCGTATTATTATGCTCCTTATCCGCGCTACTACTATGCGCCGCGGCGCATCTACCGGACGGAGCGGCTTTCCGAGGCCCATGTGCGCTGGTGCTACGACCGCTACCGTTCTTATCGCGCCTGGGACAACACGTTCCAGCCCATTTACGGCCCGCGCCGGCAGTGCATTTCGCCCTATGGCTGAGCCGGCGGGTTGACGAATGAAGCGGGCCGCAGAGCGGCCCGCCTTGCTATGCGGAAGCTTTCCAGGCGGCCGGTGTAAACTCTGTTTATCGCCTGCAACCGCGCGAGGCGCTGGCATTACGGCCGAAGCGCGGATCGCCCCTCCTCAATCGACGAACTGAACGCCAACCGATGTCTGCGTGCGCCAGCGCACAAGCGCGCCACGCCTGGCGCCATTGACCATCAGTTCAAAACCGGGCGGCACGCCGACGGCATCGCCGAAGCTCAGTTGCGCCCCATGTTCGGATTCGTTGCGCACCAATCCTTCCACCGCGCCGAAGCCGCCGTTGAAACGCAGCGTCGCGCCCCTGAGCACACGTCTGCGCCGCTCGGTCCGACGTTCGCCGGCAAATGCAGCGCCGCTCTCCGTCATTTCCATTCACTGATCTCCCGCCGCTTCTGGCTCGATGCGAAGCGAATTGCGTGCCAGCATGGTCGTATCAGAATGATACAGGCAGGCGTGAAAAAGGCCGGCGGATCGCTCCGCCGGCTTTCATTCCACAAGGCAAACGAACGTGGATCACCTTAGTTCTTCGCCTTGTCGACCAGCTGGTTCTTTGCGATCACCCCGCGCGACCGCAGGGCAAAGCCCGAGGACGCGCAAGGCGAACGAACGTGGATCGCCTTAGTTCTTCGTCTTGTCGACCAGCTTGTTCTTGGCGATCACCCCGCGCGACCGCAGGGCAAAGCCCGAGGACGCGCAAGGCGAACGAACGTGGATCGACTTAGTTCTTCGCCTTGTCGACCAGCTTGTTCTTGGCGATCCACGGCATCATTGCGCGCAGCTTGGCGCCGACCTCTTCGATCTGGTGGCTGTCGTTCATGCGGCGGATGCCCTTGAAGCGCGACAGACCCGCGCGATACTCCTGCATCCATTCCGAGGTGAACTTGCCGGTCTGGATGTCCTTCAGGATACGCTTCATCTCGGCCTTGGTCTCGGCGGTGATGATGCGCGGACCCGAGACGTACTCGCCCCATTCGGCTGTGTTCGAGATCGAGTAGTTCATGTTGGCGATGCCGCCCTCATAGATCAGGTCGACGATCAGCTTGACCTCGTGCAGGCACTCGAAATAGGCCATTTCCGGCGCGTAGCCGGCTTCCACCAGCGTCTCGAAGCCGGCGCGGATCAGTTCGACCAGGCCGCCRCACAGCACCACCTGCTCGCCAAACAGGTCGGTCTCGCATTCCTCGCGGAAGTTGGTCTCGATTATGCCCGAGCGGCCGCCGCCGACGCCGCAGGCATAGGAGAGCGCGAGGTCGAGCGCATTGCCCGAAGCATCCTGGTTGACGGCGACCAGGCACGGCACACCGCCGCCCTTCTGGTATTCGCCGCGCACCGTGTGGCCGGGCCCCTTCGGCGCGATCATGACGACGTCGACTGTGGCCTTCGGCTCGATCAGGCCGAAATGCACGTTGAGGCCATGCGCGAAGGCGATCGCGGCGCCGTCGCGGATGTTCGGCGCGATTTCGTTCTTGTAGATGTCGGCCTGCAATTCGTCGGGCGTCGCCATCATCATCAGGTCGGCCCACTTGGCGGCGTCCGCCACGCTCATCACCTTGAGCCCGTCGGCTTCGACCTTCTTGGCGGTCGCCGAGCCGGCCTTCAGACCGATGGCGATCTCCTTGACGCCGGAATCCTTGAGGTTGAGCGCATGCGCCCGGCCCTGGCTGCCATAGCCGATGATGGCGACCTTCTTGCCCTTGATCAGATTGAGATCGGCGTCACGATCGTAATAGACACGCATTTCGTCTTCCTTCCCGTTTTGAAGATCAGAGGCCTTGCGGCCGGTTGTTTGCTCCCCCGGTCTTCGACCCGTACAGAGCGAGAAACTGCTGCGTCGCGCGGGCGGCATCGCCGCCGATCGTCGCCTCAGTCGATTGCAGCCGGTCACCGAGCAGAAGCCGGATCTGCACGTCGCGGGCGACCAGCCCGAAAAAGGTCCGGAACGCCGTCTCGGCGTCGTCGAAGTCGAGCAGCCCGGTCTCGCGTCCCGCTTCCAGCACCGGCTTCAGGCGCCTGGCCAGCGCGAAACGGCCATTCTGCAACACGATAGCGCCAAGATCATCCTTGCCGGAACCGGCATGGCCGACCGCCACACGATTCAGCGCAATGGATGTATCGCTGGAGATCACCCTCAGCCAGTCAGACGCGAAGCGTTCGAGGCTTGCCGTCAGCGAAGCAAGGTCGAGACCTTTGCGGTCGACCGGCGTCACGCGCACCTTCGAGGCCTGCCACTGCACTGTCGCCGTCAGCAGTCCGTCGCGGTCGCCGAACCATTTGTATAGCGTTTCTTTGGAGCAGCTTGCCCGCCGCGCCACCGCGGTCATGGTCAGGTTGTCGCCCTCCTCGACCAGCAGGCGCAGCGCCGCGTCCAGAACGGCCTGCTGCCGTTCGGTTAGCCCCTCGCTGCCATCGATGTCCGACATGCGGTGCAACACACTTCCCTCGGCCAACGCTCACCAGTCCCGATGGCGTACCGTACGTTACGGTTCTGCCTCTATGCCGTATTGTCGCTGGTCATGCAAGCTCTATTTCCGCTGCGTGCGCTGACGRAGGACAAGATGCTGGCCGGTCTGCTTGCCTTGGCTGTTGCCGCCGCCTTCACTGGCGCGGCCGTCTATGTCAGCGTCGCGGAGCAGCCGGCACGGCTTGGCCTGGACGATACCTCGTTGCTGCGGCAATGGCAGCCCGCCTACAAGCGCGGCACCCGCATGCAGGCCTCGATTGCCCTTGTCGCCTGCGCTCTCGGCTTGTTTGCCTGGTGGCAGACCGGGACGATTGGCTATCTGGTCGGCGCCATCGCGATCATCCTGCCCTGGCCATGGACGCTGCTGGTGATGATGCCGACGAACCGTCTGCTGGAAGCGATGGACGTCGGCGCCGACAATCCGCAGGCGAGGCCTTTGATCGTCAAATGGGGCAAAATGCATCTTATTCGTGTCGCGCTCGGCGTGCTGGCGACGATCGCGTTTCTTTGGGCTTCGCATCTGCCCTGAAGCCCGCAAGCCCGTGGATTTCATTCTGTGATTGGCGGATCGCGCAGCCGCCCGAGCAAACCGGCCAGCGCCTCCAACTCCTTGGCGGAAAGCTTGTCGCCAATCAGATCGGCGATCGACGCGCCGTAGACCGCCCAGATGCGCCTGCGCATTTCCCTGCCGGCTGGCGTGATGCGCACTGTCTGGCCACGGCCGTCGTCCGAGACAGGCAGCTTTTCCACCAGGCCGTCCGCCTCGAGCCGCGCCAGCAGCCGTGAGACGTTGTACTGCGCCAACAGGACCCGGTCGATCAGTTCGAATGGCCGCAAACCGCCCTCGCCCGCTTCGGCAAGCTCGTGCAGCACGTCGTACCAGGCGAGCGGCGGCAGGCCGCCGGCCTTCAAGGCGTCCTCGGCCTTCTCGACCAGTTGGCGCGAAACGCGCATCAGGCGGCCCCAGGCTTTGACGGCCTCGGGTGCAGGGGATTTTTTCATCATAGGCGAAAACCTATTCGATCGATGCATTTGCATCAAGCTTGACGATCAATGCAGATGCATCTATATAGATGCAATTGCATCGACAGGGAGTTTCTCCGATGAAACATGAAATCTGTAAAGTGGCCGACATCCCGCAGATAGGCAGCCTCGTCGCGCCTTTCTTCGGTCGCGAGGTCCATGTCTGGCGCAGCGGCGAGCGCATCCGCGCCGCCGCCAATGCCTGCCTGCATTTCGGCGGACCGCTGGATTGCAAGGACGGCGCCTTCGTCTGCCAATGGCACGGCGCCCGCTTCGACATGGAAAGCGGCGAGCGCCTCGAAGGGCCGGCGCCAAAGGGCTCGCGCCTGATGTTCCTGTCGACCCGCGTCGAGGACGGCGCGCTGAACTATGTCTGGGGCGAGTGAGATGACGGCCAGACTCACCCTCGTCAGCCATCACCTTTGCCCCTACGTCCAGCGGGCGGCGATCTCGCTTGCCGAGAAAGGCGTGCCGTTCGAGCGGGTCAATGTCGATCTCTCCAGCAAGCCTGACTGGTTCAAGGCCATCTCGCCGCTTGGCAAGGTGCCGTTGCTTCGGGTCCGACATGGCGGCGAAGAGGAAGTCATCTTCGAATCCGCCGTCATCCTCGAATTCCTCGAGGAGACTGAGGCCAATCCGCTRCATCCGGCCGATCCGCTCACGCGGGCCAGGCATCGCGCCTGGATCGAATTCGGCTCGGCCATCCTCAATGCCATCGGCCGCTTCTATTCCGCCGCTGATGAAGCCGCGTTCGTCCATGAACGCAAAGGTTTGTCGGAAATGTTCGCGCGTGTGGAGGCGGAACTCTCTGCAAGGCAAATCGGCCCGTGGTTCGCAGGCGATCGCTTCTCCCTGGTCGATGCCGTCTACGGGCCAATCTTCCGCTATTTCGACACTTTCGACCGTATCGGCGATTTCGGCATTCTGGATGGCAAGCCTCTCGTCCGGGCCTGGCGCGAAGCCTTGAGCAAGCGGCGATCGGTGAAGGGTGCTGTCGGCGCCGACTATCCGCAGCGCCTGCACGCCTTCCTGCGGGCGAAGGGATCTTATCTGTCCGAGATCATCCGGCTACAGGCCATTGCAGTTCCACAAGCCCGATCGGCCTGAGCGGGTCGATCACCGTTCCGGTGACCTCGTCGACGAAGAACTGCGGCTCCGGCGGGATTCCGCCAGGGCACGATTTCAATGTCAGATGGCGACCTGCGTACCGATCTCGACGACGCGCCCCGTGGGGATCTGGAAATACTCTGTCGCATCCGACGCCGTCTTCGCCAGGCCGATGAACAGCCTGTCCTGCCATATCGGCATGCCGGAATTGGGCGAGGCCTTGAGCGAACGCCGCGACAGGAAGAAGGACGTCGTCATGATGTCGAATTTCCAGCCCTGCTTGCGGCAGATGGCGAGCGCACGCGGGATGTTCGGCTGCTCCATGTAGCCGAAGGTCAGCGTCACCCGCATGAATAGCTCGTTGATCGTCTCCATCTTCACCCGCTCGCTGTCCGGAACCACCGGCTGCGGCGCGGTCACCACGGAAAGAACGACGTTCTGTTCGTGCAGCACCTTGTAGTGCTTCAAGCTGTGCATCAGCGCCGTCGGCGCGCTGAGCGGATCGCTGGTCAGGAACACGGCGGTTCCGGACACCACCTGCGGCTTCTTCTTCAGAAGGTTCGCCGCCAGGAAGTCGAGAGGGATCTCGTTGCGGCGGGTCTTGTCGAAGAGGTAGCGGCTGCCGCGCACCCAGGTCCACATGCCGAGGATGATGGCGAAGGCCACGGCCAGCGAAGCCCAGCCGCCCTCGAACACCTTGACGATGTTGGCGGCGAAGAAGCCGATATCTATGAGCGCGAACACCGCCGTCAGCGCAACCGCCGCCCAGGTGTTCCACTTCCAGATCCGCGTCATGACGACGAACAGCAGCGTCGTCGTGACCAGCATGTTGCCGGTCACCGAGATGCCGTAGGCAGAGGCCAGTCTGCTGGACGCCCCGAAGCCGACGACCAGCAGCATCACCACAAGCGCCAGCAGCATGTTGACGCGCGGCATGTAAACCTGGCCGGACTGTTTCTCCGACGTGTGCAGGATAGCTAGCCGCGGCAGCATGTTGAGCTGCACGGCCTGCCTCGTCAGCGAATAGGCGCCGGAGATCACCGCCTGGCTGGCGATCACGGTGGCCGCCGTCGCCAGCACCACCATGGGGATCAGGGCCCAGCCTTCGTTCATCTCGAAGAACGGATGCCCAACCGTGCCGTTCTGGGCAAGCACATAGGCGCCCTGCCCGGCATAGTTCAGAAGCAGGCAGGGGAACACGATCGCCAGCCACGCCAGCACGATCGGCTTGCGGCCGAAATGGCCAAGGTCGGCATAAAGCGCCTCGGCGCCGGTGACGGCCAGGAACACGGCGCCAACGGTGACGAAGGAAACGTCGGGCGAATTGACCAGGAAGGCGACGATGTAGTGCGGACTGATCGCCCACAGGATCTCGGGGTCGGCGATGATGTGCTTGAGCCCGGAAAGGCCGATGGCCAGGAACCATATCGCGRTGACCGGACCGAACACGAGGCCCACGCCGYCCGTGCCGAACCGCTGCACGGCAAACAGGATGGCGAGGATGAGCAGCGTCAGCGGCACCACATAAGGCTGGAAGGTAGGCGTCACGACATTCATGCCTTCCACCGCCGACAGCACCGAGATGGCCGGCGTGATCACCGCATCGCCGAAGAACAGCGACGCCCCGACGATGCCGATGCCGAGGACAATTGCCGAGCGCGTCGGAAAGCTGCCGCGTGCCAGCGCCATCAGCGACAGCACGCCGCCCTCGCCGCGGTTGTCGGCGCGCAGCACGAACATGATGTATTTTATGGTCACCGTGATGGTGAGCGACCAGATGATCAGCGACAGGACGCCGAGAATATCGGCCCGGTTGGCCACATCGCCGCCCGACGATGCATGCAACGCCTCGCGGAACGCGTAGATCGGGCTGGTTCCGATATCGCCATAGACCACACCGAGCGCGCCGAGCATCAGCACCTTGGTGCTGTGTTGCTCTATCTCCGCGTGGCTCGATTGGTCGACGGCATCTGCCTCAGCACCACCATTGGCAAGGGCCATGGACGACACTCCGATAAAACGCGCGGTGCTCTACGCTTGCTGCAGTGCAATATCAAGTGTCCTTGCGTTAGGGCTCCCATGCCGCCAACGCAGGGCTTGGCCTGCTGCTGCCCATTGAATCTATCGTGCAAGATGCCGGCTTAAAGGGTCAGATGGCGACCTGCGTGCCGATCTCGACGACGCGCCCCGTGGGGATCTGGAAATACTCTGTCGCGTCAGCCGCTGTCCGCGCCAGACCGATGAACAAGCGATCCTGCCAGACCGGCATGCCGGAATTGGGCGAGGCCTTGAGCGAGCGCCGCGACAGGAAGAAGGACGTCGTCATGATGTCGAACTTCCAGCCCTGCTTGCGGCAGATGGCGAGCGCACGCGGGATGTTCGGCTGCTCCATATAGCCGAAGGTCAGCGTCACCCGCATGAACAAGTCGTTGACGGTCTCCAGCTTCACCCGCTCGCTGTCCGGAACCACCGGCTGCGGCGCCGTCACCACCGAAAGAATGACGTTCTTTTCGTGCAGCACCTTGTAGTGCTTCAGGCTGTGCATCAGCGCCGTCGGTGCGCTGAGCGGATCGCTGGTCAGGAACACGGCGGTCCCCGACACCAGCTGCGGCTTCTTCTTCAAAAGGTTCGTCGCCAGGAAGTCGAGCGGGATCTCGTTGCGGCGGGTCTTGTCGAAGAGGTAGCGGCTGCCGCGTATCCAGGTCCACATGATCAGCCCCATGATGGAGGCGACCGTGATYGACACCCAGCCGCCTTCGACGATCTTGACGACATTCGCCGAGAAGAAGCCCATGTCGATCGTGYCGAAGAGCAGCGCCAGCGCCACGGCAACCGCCAGCTGCCACTTCCAGAGCGAGCGCATGACGACGAACAGCAGGATGGTCGTCATCAGCATTTCGCCCGTCACCGAGATGYCGTAGGCGGAGGCTAGCGCGCTCGAGCTGCCGAAGCCGACAACCAGAAGCATCACGCCGAGCGCAACCAGGAGATTGACCCTCGGCATATAGATCTGGCCGCTTTGCATTTCGGACGTATGCTGCACYTCGATGCGCGGCAGAAGGTTGAGTTGCACGGCCTGCCTGGTAAGCGAGAAGGCGCCGGAGATGACCGCCTGGCTGGCGATGACCGTCGCAGCCGTTGCCAGGCCCACCATCGGCATCAGCGCCCATTCGGGCAGCATCTGGAAGAACGGGTTGGCCGGCTTGCCTCCGTGGGAGAGCACGAAGGCGCCCTGCCCGAAATAGTTGAGCAGCAGGCAAGGGAAAACCACCGAAAACCAAGCCAGCACGATCGGCCTGCGGCCGAAATGGCCGAGGTCTACATAGAGGGCCTCGGCGCCGGTGACGGCCAGGAACACCGCGCCGACGGTAACAAAGGCTCCTGTCGGCGTGGTGGCCAGATAATAGAGTGCATAATAGGGGTTGATCGCCAGAAAGACCGACGGATCGTCCACGATGTGGTAGAGGCCGGCGACGCCGATCGCCAAAAACCACGTCCCGGTAACCGGCCCGAATACGGCCGCCACCTTGCCCGTGCCGAAACGCTGCACCGAAAAGAGCACCGCCAGGATAATCAGGGTGATCGGAACGACATAGGGATCGAGCGCAGGCGTGACGACCTCCAGGCCTTCGACCGCGGAAAGCACGGAAATCGCCGGGGTGATAATCGAATCGCCGAAGAACAGCGCCGCGCCGCACAGGCCGATCGCAAGGATGAGCCTTGATCCGCTGGGATAAGCGCTGCGCGCGAGCGACATCAAGGACAAGGTGCCGCCTTCGCCCTTGTTGTCCGCCCGCAGCACGAAGGCGACATATTTGATCGTGACGATGATCGTCAGCGCCCAGACGATCAGCGACAGCACGCCGAGCACGTCCTCACGCGCGACAGCCCTCGAAGACGCATGAAGCGCCTCTCTAAAGGCATAGATCGGGCTGGTGCCGATATCGCCGTAGACGACGCCGAGGGCCCCAAGCATGAGCACCCTTGTGCTGTGCTGCCGCTCGGCTTCGGCGTGGCTTGATTGTTCGAGGGTTTCCTCGCTGCTGGCGTTGGCTAACACCATCGACCCCACTCAATCAAAATTCGCTATGCTCCGATGTCGCCGCAACGCGCGGGACACGCCAAAGCAGCCGGAGCTACGCAAGACTTCCTCGCCCTACCATCCACAGGCCTTCAAGAACCGTCCAACCGTGCCGGCCATGCCATACTCCAGAGCATCGGCTGTCAACCCWTGGCCGATCGATACTTCGGCTAATGCCGGGATACGACGGGCGAGCGCCGGCAGGTTGTTCACGGTCAGATCATGCCCGGCATTGACCTGAAGACCCGCTGCGAGCGCAGCATCAGCGGTCTTTCCCAGTTTTTCCAATTCCTTCGCCGCCTTGGCGGTATCGGAATGGCAACTGCCATACGGGCCGGTATAAAGCTCGATGCGGTCGGCGCCGATATCGCGCGCGGCATTCACGCCGGCCGGATCGGCGTCGGAAAACAGCGACACGCGGAAGCCTCCCTTCTTCAGCCGCTTGACGATCGGTGTCAGAAGTACGGCCTGGGCGACGAAGTTCCAGCCATGGTCCGACGTCGCTTGCGCCGGGTCGTCGGGCACCAGCGTCACCTGTTCCGGCTGATTCTTCTCGACAAGCGCCAGGAAATCATCGGTGGGATAGCCTTCGATGTTGAATTCGGCGTCCGGAAATTCGTCATCGATCAGCGCCCTGATCTCCGGCAGGTCCGAATGCCTGGTATGCCGCTCGTCGGGGCGCGGATGGACCGTCAGCCCATGTGCGCCGGCGGCAAGCGCGATGCGGCCGAGCCCGGTGACGCTCGGCCACGGCAGGTCGCGGCGGTTGCGCAGCATGGCGACGGYGTTGAGGTTGACCGAAAGCTTTGCGGGCATGATCCAGCGTCCAGTTGGAGCAATTCCAGGAAAAGTGCGTGGCGATTTCCGTCCGGAATTGCGTAAGAACAAACACTCAGGGCAGCTCGGCGGTTCTGTCAAACGCTGAACCGCTCTGCGTTGGCGCGCATCTATAGCGCCTTTGGGGGGAACAGATAGAGGGTTYCCGGTGTTCCAGATGTCGAGATGATGGCCAGCGCAAGGATTTGCCAGTGAATCACCTCGATGCAGTGCCGGCGATTCGCCGCATTGAGACCAATCRCAACGCCCTTTTTGCCATCGACGTAGTCGGAAACGTCTCGCCGGCGGATGCGGAAAACCTGTTTGGCCTGCTCGAGGCAGCCTATGCCCTGCACCCGAGAATCGACGTGCTGGTGCGGCTGACCGACGAGGAAAGCGTGGATTGGGCCAACATCTCGGAAAAAACGCTCCGGCAGGGCGTGGCCGATGCGCTGGGACACGTCGTCCGCTGCGCGGCCATCGGCGAGCCGCGCTGGGCGTCTTTTGTCGTGGGCTTCTTTCCGAGGACGTTGCCGTTCGACTTCAGGCGTTTCGACAGCGATGACGAAGCCGCTGCCTGGCAATGGCTTGGCGCGAGGCCGCGCTGAATCAGCGCACGATCGTCAGCCGCTCGGCGGCGCGGGTGATTGCGGTGTAGAGCCAGCGCTGCCGGGTCTCCTTGAACGCCCAGCTCTCGTCGAACAGCACAACGTCGTTCCACTGCGAGCCCTGTGCCTTGTGCACCGTCAGCGCATAGCCGTAGTCGAAATCGTCGAAGCGCTTCTTCTGCTGCCATGGAATCTCGGCGTCCGGATCCTCGAACGCCGCCTTCAGCAGCTTGATCTTGGCGACGCCGCGGTCGGGATCGTCCTCTTCCGGCGAGACCAGCAGGTTGATGCCGGGCTTCACCGTTTCGCGCGACGAGGTCATCACCTTCCACAGCGAGCCGTTGAGCAGCCCCTTGGCCGGATCGTTGCGCAGGCAGACCAGCTTGTCGCCRGCTTGCGGATAGTCGGCGTTAAAGCCTTTCAATTCGCGCAGGCGCTGGTTGTAGCGCCGCCGCGTGCGATTGGTGCCGACCAGAACCTGATCCGCCTTCAGAACCAAATCCTGGGTGACGCCTTCCCTGCCAATCACCTGCGCCGTGCCGTAGTCGCCATGCATGAACTCGCGGCCTTCGCGCACGTCGAGCGCCAGCCGGATGATCGGATTGTCCTGCGCCTGCCGATGGATTTCGGTAAGCAGCACATCCGGGTCGTGTTCGGTGAAGAAGCCGCCGCCCGAGATCGGCGGCAGCTGGGCGGGGTCGCCCAGCACGAGGATCGGCGTGCCGAAGCTCATCAGGTCGCGGCCGAGCTGCTCGTCGACCATCGAGCATTCGTCGATGACGACCAGCTTGGCGCGCGCGATCGGGCTTTGCCGGTTGAGCGCGAAGGTCGGCGAGATCGAAGTCTTGCCGGTCACTTCGTCCTCGACCGACTCCTCGCCCCTCGGCCTGTAGATCAGCGAATGGATGGTGCGGGCATTGATCGCTCCCTTGGAGCGCAGCACCTGGGCTGCCTTGCMGGTGAAGGCCGCGAACTGCACCTGCCCGTCGACATGCTCGGCGAAGTAGCGGGCCAGCGTCGTCTTGCCGGTGCCGGCGTAGCCGAACAGACGAAAGACCTGCGGCCGGCCCGCCTTCAGCCAGCGGCCGACCGCCTTCAAAGCCTCATCCTGTTGGGGAGAGAATTCCATCGGAGCGACAGACCGGATTCTCGAGCGAAACACAAGATTTCCGTCACCGGCGTGCCGGCGACGATCTCATTTGCTACCCGCTCGGCAAGCTATCAGGCGCAAACCAGAACGTAAAGGGAACAAGCCTGTTTGAGTTCATGCTACCTGGGAGATCCGGGATCGTTCTCCAGCAGGATCGGCTTGCCGTGCGGGGTGGCGCGCGCGGCACGCTCCCAGGCGGCTGCAAGTGCATCGACCTCGCCCTTGCCGGCGACGCCCTTTGCCGAGAGCAGCTTTTCCAGCGCCGCCAGCCAGTGCTCGTAATAGTCGTGACCGTCGCTTGCCGCGTCCGGCTTCTTCACTTCGGCCGACAGCGCGTCTGCCCATTCGCTCCACAAAAACAGCCCCTCGTCGTGCAGCGCGACAGTCATGGCGAAAGCCTGCGCCTGCCATGGTTCGGCGAACACCGGATCGTCGAAGCCTTCCGGCAGTTTGGYCTCATGCCGGCTCAAGATAGCTCTCCCAGGCATCGATCGACACGCTCAACGTCGGGTCGGCGCCCTCGCCCCAGATTTCCGCCCCGTCGAAAACCACTGTATAGACCCATTGCGGGTTCTCGCCCTTGCCATGCGCATTGCTGTCCGGGAACACGAAGCCGTCGCGCACGRCCTCGATCCTGCCGTTCTTGCCACGCGCATAGCGCGGCAGGCGCGTATGGCCGGTGGGATTGAAATTCTGCGTCCGCACGCGATCGCCCGCCCGGAATCGCGCCGGTGCGGCAACCGGCCGGTCGCACGGGCCGCCCTTGGCAAGCACCGCAGGCACATCAGCTGCTTTCAACACCCTCTTGGGTGTGGTGGCCGGATCGATCGCCTCGCCGGCGGCGAGGTCGCGCTCGGTCACGAAGCCGTGGCGCTTCAAAAGCGTCTCAAGCGCCTTGATCCAGATCTGGTAGTAGCTCGAGGCATAATAGTCGGCCGGATGCAGCGATTCGCGCGCATGCCGGCTCTCGTCGATGTTCCAGGCTCCCATGGCACCGGCCGTCAGCGTCACGCCGAGCGCGCGCTTCTCCCATTCGGCATGGAAATAAGGCTCGTCCTTTTCCGGCGCGACCGGTCCGAAACCCATCTGCCCGCCRAGATCCTGCGGCCCGTTCATGCCGGTTCTCCGTTCATTCCGGCTCCCCCTTCATTCCGGCTCTTTGGCGAGTGCCGTGCCGATCATCGCATCGCGGCTGACCAGGCCGGCGAGTTGCTCCTCGCTCCAGCCTTCGGTGCCCTTCGGCCGCATCGGTACCACCAGGTAGCGAAGCTCCGCCGTCGAATCCCAGACGCGGATCTTCTTGTCAGCCGGCAGCGTCAGCCCGAACTCTTCGAGCACGCCGCGCGGATCGATCACCGCCCGCGAGCGGTAGGGCGGCGCCTTGTACCAGACTGGCGGCAGGCCCAGCACCGACCACGGATAGCAGGAGCAGAGCGTGCAGACGACGAGGTTATGCGTCTCCTCGGTGTTGAAGACGGCCTGCATGTGCTCGCCCTGGCGGCCGGTGAAGCCGAGCGAGGCGATCGCCGCGGTCGCGTCGCGCTTCAGCCATTCGGCATAGGCTGGATCGCTCCACGCCTTGGCCACCACCCTGGCGCCATTGCGGGGACCGATTTTCGTCTCGTAGGTGTCGACGATGACGTCGATGGCCGCCGGATCGATCAGCCCTTTTTCGGTGAGGATCGTCTCCAGCGCGCGCACGCGCGCCGCGAATGGATCGAGCTCGTTGTCGTGGTCGTGATCATGGGACATGGCACAAGGTTACGATCGCCTGCACGCCCTCGCAAGCGCGGCGCCTTGGGCCAGAGCCGTGCGCCTATTCGGCCGCCACCTTCTTCGGTTCGGCTTCTTCCTCGGAATCGAAGAGCGAGGGCTGTTCAGCAGGCTCGACCGCATGCAACTCCGGCCGGCGCTTCTTCGAGGAGAAGCTGAGCAGCCAGCCGGAGAAATGCTCGAAATAGACATAGATCACCGGCGTGACGAACAGGGTGAGCGCCTGCGAGGCGAGCAGGCCGCCGACCACGGCGACGCCGAGGGGCTGGCGCAATTCGGCGCTCGCCCCGGTGCCGAGGGCRATCGGGAACGTGCCCATCAGTGCGGCCAGCGTCGTCATCATGAYCGGCCGGAAGCGCATCAGGCAGGCCTTGTGGATGGAGTCCACCGCCGACATGCCCTGCCGCCTGAGTTCCAGCGCGACGTCGACCATCATGATGCCGTTCTTCTTGACGATGCCGATCAGCATCAGGACGCCGATCACCGCGATCACCGAGAGATCCATGTCGGCGAAGCGCAGCGCCACCACAGCGCCCAGCACCGCCGACGGCAGGCCGGTGAGGATGGTCAGCGGATGGATGAAGCTCTCATAGAGCATGCCGAGCACGATATAGATCGTCAGGATCGCGCCGCCGATCAGCAGACCCTGGTTGGCAAGCGAATCCTGGAAGGTCTTGGCCGTGCCGGCGAAGGTCGTGCCGATCGAGGTCGGCATGCCGATCTGCTCCTTCAGCTGGTTGATGCGGGCCACGCTGTCGCCGAGCGCCACGCCTTGCGGCAGGTTGTAGGAAATCGTCACCGCCGGGAGCTGGCCGAGCTGGTTGACGGTCAGCGCGCCGGCTGTGCGCTCGACGCGGGCGAAGGCGCCGAGCGGCACCAGGCTGCCGCTCGCCGTCCGCACCTGGATGGCCAGCATCCGCTCGGGCGACCACTCGATCTTCGGATCGAGCTCCATCACGACCTGGTAGCTGTCGGCCGAACCGAAGATGGTCGAGACCTGCTCGGTGCCGAACCCGCCGTAGAGACTGGACCGCAGCGTACCCGTATCGACGCCGAGTTGGGCGGCCTTGTCGCGGTCGACGACCAGCGTTGCCTGGAGCGAGTTGTTCTGCAGGTCGCTGGTGACGTCGGTGAACATCGTGTGGTCGGCAGCCATGGCGTCGTTGAGTTTCTGCGCCCAGATGTCGGTCTGGCCGGTGTCCAGGCCCTGCACGACCAGCTGATAGGCACTGGCGGAGGACCGCGAACCAAGTCTCAGGTTCTGCACCGGCTGCATATAGGCCTCGATGCCTGCGACTCCGGCCAGCTGCCGCCTCAAGTCTGAAAGYACCTTCTCGATGTTKGGGCGCTGGCTCTTGTCCTTCAGCTGTACGTAGAGCTGGCCCTGGTTCAGCGCATTGTTGCCGCTGCCGACCGACCAGGCCACGTGCGACACATAGGGCGAATGCGAGAAGACATTCGCCACCTGGCCTTGCAGCTTCGTCATGGCGTCGAAGGAAATGTCCTGCCGGGCGATGGTCGTCACCGAGATCTGGCCGATATCCTCTTGGGGGAAGAACCCCTTCGGCGAGGCCTGGATCAGCCAGACCGACAGGGCGGCGGTGCCGACGAAGACAAGGAACACCAGGAAGCTGTGCCGCAGGCAGAAGGTCAGCAGCCAGTCGTAGCCGCGCGTGAAGATGTCGTGCCTCTGGCCACCGGCATGCGCCTCGCGATCGGCCTTGGTCACCGACAACAGCCGCGAGCACAGCATCGGCGTCAGCGTCAGCGACACGAACATCGATGCCAGGATGGCGACCGTCACCACGACCGCGAACTCGTTGAAGATGCGGCCTATGACGCCGCCCATCAAAAGCACCGGTATGAACACCGCCACCAGCGATATCGAGATCGAGATGATGGTGAAGCCGATCTCGCGCGCGCCCTTCAGCGCGGCGTCGAAGGCCGGCAGCCCATCTTCCTCCATGTGCCGGAAGATGTTTTCCAGCATGACGATGGCGTCGTCGACGACGAGGCCGACCGCCAGCGTGAGGCCCATCAGCGAAATGTTGTCGATGGAGAAGCCGAACAGGAACATCGCGCCGAGCGTGGCGATCAGCGAGATCGGCACAGCCACGGCCGGAATGATCGTTGCGGTGGCCCGGCGCAGGAAGATGAAGATCACCATCACCACCAGGGCAATGGTCAAAAGCAGCGTGAACTGCACGTCATCGACGGCGGCGCGGATCGAGGTGGAGCGGTCGTTGAGAAGCTTGATGCTGGCCGCTCCCGGCATCTGGTCCTGGAAAGACGGCAGCATCGCCTTCACGTGGTCCACCACGTCGACCGTATTGGCATYGGGCTGGCGCTGCACAGCCATGATGATGGCGCGCGTGCCGTCATACCAGCTCGCGGTCGTCGTGGTCTGCACGGAATCGATGACGCGAGTGACATCGCCCAGGCGCACCGGACGACCATTCTTGGTGGCGATGATCAGGTTGGAAAAGCCGGCGGCATTGGTCAGCTGGGTGTTGGAGGTGATGGTGAGCTGCTGCTTGTTGTTCTGCAGCACGCCGAGCGGCGTGTTGCTGTTGGCCGAGGCGATCGCTGCCTGAAGTTGATCGATCGAGATGCCGCGCGCCGCAAGCGCCGTCGGGTCGATCTGGATCCGAACCGCGTATTTCTGCTGGCCGAAGATCAAAACCTGCGCCACGCCGTTGATCGTCGACAGCGACGGCGAGATGACGTTTTCGGCGAATGCGTCGAGATCGGTGAGCGGAACCGTGTCGCTGACCAGCGACATCAAGAGGATCGGCGCGTCGGCGGGATTGACCTTGCGGTAGCTCGGCGGCGAGGTCATCTGTGGCGGCAATTGCCGCTGCGTGCGCGCTATCGCCGCCTGGACGTCGGCCGCGGCGGCGTCGATGTCGCGATTGAGCACGAACTGGATGGCGATCGAGGTCTGGCCAAGCGAATTGGTGGTCGAGATCGAATCTATGCCGGCGATGGTGGAGAACTGTTTGATCAGCGGTGTCGCCACCGACGTCGCCATGGTTTCCGGCGAAGCGCCCGGCAGCTGAGCCGAGACGTTGACCACCGGGAATTCGGCGCTCGGCAGCGCCGCCACCGGCAGGAATTTGTAGGCAAAAATGCCGCCCAGAACGAGGGCGAACGACATCAAGAGCGTCGCAACCGGCCTACGTATGCAGAATTCGGAAATCATGGGCGCGCCTCGCCGGCCTTGTCGGCTTCCGCGACCTTGGGAGCAGCCTGATCGCCGTTGCTGGCCGTCTTGCCTTCGTGGATCGCRGCGCCGTCCTTCAGCCTCGTCTGGCCTTCCACGACGACCTTTTCACCGCTCTTCAGCCCCTGGCTGATGGCGGTGTTTTCGCCCTCCGTCAGCGCCACCTGCACCGGCCGCATCTGCACCGTGTTGTCAGGCTTGACGACATAGACGAACGGTCCCTTCTGGCTGGGCTGCACCGCGACCGTCGGGACCGACGTCATCTGCGGCATCGTGCCGGCGTCGAGCACGACATTCACATACTGGCCGGGCCATAGCGAAAGATCCGCATTCGGGATGCTTGCCCGCGTGGCGATGGTGCCGGAGGCGGTGTCGACGCTGGAATCGACGAAGTCGAGCGTACCCTTGCCGATCGGCGTCGGGTCGCCGTCCTTGGTCAGGGTCACAGCCCCTTGCTGCGGATTGGCAAGCGCCTTGTGGAGCAACGCCAGATTGCTTTCCGGCAGGGTGAAGTTGACCCGCAGCGGATCCATCTGGGTGATCGTCACCAGCGGGGTCGAGTTGCTGCTGTTGCCATTGCTCGTGGTGACGATATCGCCGACCGCCACATTGACGGCGCCGAGCCTGCCGGAAATCGGTGCCGTGATCGTTGCATAGCTGAGCTGGACCGTGTCGGAATCGATCATCGCCTTGTCGGCGTCTATGGTCGCGGCAGCGGACCTCTGCGCGGCGAGCGCCTGATCGTAGGTCTGCTGCGTGCCGGCCTGCTTGGCGACGAGGTCCTTGGCGCGCTGGAGATCGGCCGTCGCACTGACGAGCAGGGCCTGGTCCTTGGCGAGCGTCGCCTGGTCCTTGGCAAGCTGCGCCTTCAGCGCGCGGTCATCGAGTGTGAAGAGAAGGTCGCCGGCCTTGACCATCTGCCCGTCCTTGACGGTGATCGACACGATCTGGCTGGAGACGCGGGCATTTACGCTGACCACCGCCGGCGAGGAAACGAAGCCGATGGCGTAGCGGCGGATCGGAAAATCGGCCGTCGTCGCGGCTGCCGAAACGATCGAGACCGAGCGCGCCCCGCCACTGCCCGCTTTTGGATTGTCCGAAGCCTTGGCCGTGCTGTTCGTCCCATCCGCAGCTGCCGRCTGGCCCGAGATCAGCTGCTGGACCCTGCCCATCGCGGCGGGCGAAAGGTAAACGCCGGCACCCGCAAGGCAGGCCAGCGCAACGACTGCAAAGCTGATTTTTCCGCGCATCGACAAACCAACCCTCTACCCGACACGCCGATCCCGGTGGTCCATTTTAGCTCTATTCACGGGCTTTCGCCGTGATTTTCGTCGAGTAGATAGAACAAGCCTTTGGCGGAAAAGGGCCAAAACGCGGCATTACGAAGATTTAATGTGCACTGCACAATAACTGTGCAGCGGCCATGTCGCCAAACGTGCGCAGCGGTTTTGGGGGAACGACATGCATCAGTGCGTCGCGCTTTAAGATTGCCGGCCCCTTACATCGACCCGAAAATGAACCCGGGGATATATTGAGATCCAGGTGAGGCCAGCCTCACCTGGATCTCAATAGAGCCTCATCGCAGCATCGGCCAGAGCGTCGCGGCCAGCAGCACGCCCATGGCGATGTTGAAGCATTTCAGGCGCACCGGATCCGACAGGAAGCCGCGCAGCGCCGTGCCGAATCCGGCCCATACGGAAACGCTGGGCAGGTTGACAGTGGTGAAGGCGATCGAGATCAGCGCCACCGAGACGAACGGCTGATCCGGGTTGGTATAGACGGCCATTGCGGTGATCGCCATCACCCACGCCTTGGGATTGACCCACTGGAACGCGACGGCGTCGATGAAGCGCATCGGCCGCGCTTCCGCGCCATCCTTTTCGCTCATCGAGCGCGACATGGCGATCTTCCAGGCAAGGTAGAGCAGATAGGCGGCGCCCGCGATTTTCAGCGCCGTGTGCAGCGCCGGAAATGCCGTYAGCACCGCGCCGAGCCCGAAGCCGACGGCCAACAGCAGGACCAGAAAGCCCATGCTGATGCCCAGCATATGCGGAACGGTCCTGGCGATGCCGAAATTGACGCCGGAGGCCAGCAGCATGAGGTTGTTCGGCCCCGGCGTGATCGAAGTCACGAAGGCGTAGACCAACAGAGTAAGGAACGCGTTGACCGACATCATATCCTCCCGGATAGGTCAGTCATATTGTCCTTTTTTAGCAGACGCGCAAACGCCACGGACGGGCGGCTGCAGGGCCAGAAGGGAAGATTGAAGCAGCCGGAGCGCCGGTCCCGCGCCTACATGCCTTGCGGGCCGCGGTTCATGGCCGCCACGCCGGTGCGGCAGATCTCGACCAGGCCGAGCGGCTTCATGATGGCGATGAACTGATCGAGCTTCGAGCCCTTGCCGGTGATCTCGAAGATGAAATGCTCGGTGTTGGCGTCGATGACCGAGGCGCGGAAGGCGTCTGCAAGCCTCAGCGCCTCGACACGGGCATCGCCGGTGCCGGCAACCTTGACCAGCGCGAGCTCGCGCTCCAGCGGCCGCTCCTGGCCGAGCTCATGCGAGCGCACGGTGAGGTCGACCACGCGATGCACCGGCACAATGCGTTCGAGCTGATGCTTGATYTGTTCAAGCACATGCGGCGTGCCGCGCGTCACGATGGTGATGCGCGACAGGTGCTTCTCGTGCTCGGTCTCCGAGACCGTCAGGCTCTCGATGTTGTAGCCGCGTCCCGAGAACAGGCCGATGACGCGGGCAAGCACGCCCGGCTCGTTATCGACCAGAACGGAAAGCGTATGCGTTTCCGGCTTCTCGGTTTCCTTGGCGATGAAATAGGCGGAGCCGGTCGGCTGAAGCTGTGCGTTCATGACGTGAATCTCGATTTCAAACTTGTGCGCTAGTACTCTGTTTCCACACGGCTTCCGCCGAGGGCTCTTGCCCTCGCCTACACCAGTTCCCTGCCCTTGGCGTCGATGGCGTTGGCCACCGCCTCGTCGGTCGCCTCGTCAGGCAGAAGCATCTCGTTATGCGCCTTGCCCGACGGGATCATCGGGAAGCAGTTGGCGAGCGTCGCCACGCGGCAGTCGAACAGCACCGGCTTCTTCACCGAGATCATTTCGCGGATCGYRTCGTCCAGCTCGTCCGGCTTCTCGCAGCGTATGCCGTGTCCGCCATAGGCTTCCGCCAGCTTGACGAAATCCGGCATGGCCTCGGTGTAGGAATGCGACAGCCGGTTGCCGTGCAGCAGCTGCTGCCACTGCCGCACCATGCCCATATACTGGTTGTTAAGGATGAAGATCTTGATCGGCGCCTCGTACTGCACCGCGGTGCTCATCTCCTGCATCGTCATCTGCACCGAGGCGTCGCCGGCGATGTCGATAACCAGCGCATTGGGATGCGCGATCTGCACACCGAGTGCCGCCGGCAGGCCGTAGCCCATCGTTCCCRGTCCGCCGGAGGTCATCCACCGGTTCGGCTTGTCGAAGTGATAGTGCTGCGCCGCCCACATCTGGTGCTGGCCGACCTCGGTGGTGATATAGGTGTCGATATCCTTGGTCAGCGCATAAAGCCGCTGGATCGCATATTGCGGCATGATCACGTCGCTGTTCATCTTGTAGGCGAGCGAGTCCCGCGCCCGCCATTTCGCGATCTGCTCCCACCACGGATAGAGTGCCTTTTTGTCGGCCTTGGCAGTCGCCCGCCACAGCCRCACCAGATCCTCCAGCACCCRCCCGACATCGCCCAGGATCGGCACGTCCGCATGGACGTTCTTGTTGATCGAGGACGGGTCGATGTCGATGTGGATCTTCTTCGAGTTGGGCGAGAAAGCGTTGAGCCGCCCGGTGATGCGGTCGTMGAAACGCGCGCCGATGCAGACCATGACGTCGCAGTCATGCATGGCCATGTTGGCCTCGTAGGTGCCGTGYATGCCGAGCATGCCGACCCAGTTCTTGCCCGAAGCCGGATAGGCGCCGAGCCCCATCAGCGTCGAGGTGATCGGGAAGCCGGTGAGGTCGACCAGTTCGCGCAACAGGTGGCTTGCTTCCGGACCCGAATTGATCACGCCGCCGCCGGTGTAGATGATCGGCCTCTTGGCGCTGGCCATCAGCTCGACGGCAGCCTTCACCTTCTCCAGGTCGCCCTGGACCTTCGGCTGGTAGCTGGTGCGCGGCGCCGTCTGCGGCGGCACATAGATGCCCTTGGCGAACTGCACGTCCTTCGGAATGTCGACCACGACCGGACCGGGCCGCCCGGTGGTCGCCACATGGAAGGCCTCATGGATGGTGGCGGCGAGATCGTTGACGTCCTTCACCAGCCAGTTGTGCTTGGTGCAGGGCCGCGTGATGCCGACCGTGTCGCATTCCTGGAAGGCGTCGGAGCCGATCAGCGAGGTCGGCACCTGGCCGGTCAGACAGACCAGCGGAATGGAATCCATCAGCGCGTCCTGCAGCGGCGTCACCGCGTTCGTGGCGCCGGGACCGGACGTGACCAGCAGCACGCCGGCCTTGCCGGTCGAGCGGGCATAGCCCTCGGCCGCGTGGCCGGCGCCCTGCTCGTGCCTGACCAGAATGTGCTCGACCTCGTCCTGCTGGAAGATCTCGTCATAGATCGGAAGAACCGCGCCGCCCGGATAGCCGAAGACATGCTTGACGCCGTTGTCCTTCAACGCCTGCACCACCATTTCGGCACCCGTCATTTCGCGCCGCTCGTTCTGTCCGTTGCTCATCGGTCTGGTCCCGTACTGTTCGCCGTCTGGCGATTTGCTGGTCGTTTAGTTCGATTGGAGGCAATAAAAAAGGCCCCCGAGGGAGCCTGTGGGATGCGCATGGGAGGTTTTCGCCCGGCGGTTACACCGCCTTGCCCACGCGCCAGCCTACGAGAATGAGTGCCGTTTTCATGGGCGCGGACAATAAGGGCCAAAGCGCGGGCTCGTCAATGGGGTGCAGTGCGAATTCGCCCGCCCGCGAGCACGGCACTGCGACCCGCTACCATAGTACACGCGCTACCATAGTACAGTTGAGCCCCTGCCGCCGAGGCACCACTATGCCGCTGGTGTGCATGTCGCCCAAACGTCTGCAGCGGTTTTGGGAGCATGACATGCAGCAAAGGTGACGTTGCCTGCGAGGAGGACGCATGGCCGGCGACCCTCGTCGCGACGGCCAGCTTCGACGCCCGTTTGGGTCCTGCCGGAACCCAACTGAAAATCCTGATCGACCACGCTGATCGGACTCTAAGAACGCGGAGGAGAAAAAGAATGCTCGAGAGAACATCCACCACCAAGGCGCAGGCGCTGCTCGACAAGTTCGGCGAGGCGCTCGAAGCCGGCGATATCGAAGCCGCCGTCAACTGCTTCCAGGAAGACTGCTACTGGCGCGACCTCGTCTCGTTCACCTGGAACCTGAAGACGATGGAGGGCCGCGACCAGATCCGCGATATGTTGAAATCGACGCTCGACAACACCAAGCCGACCGGCTGGATGGTGGCCAAAGGCGAGGAAGCGACGGAGGACGGCGGCATCACCACCGCCTGGATCACCTTCGAGACCGGCCTGGCGCGAGGCTTCGGCCTGGTGCGGTTCAAGGGCGACTTGATCTGGACGCTGCTGACAACGATTGCGGAGCTGAAAGGGCACGAGGAGAAGGCAGGCTTTTCCCGCCCGCTCGGCGCCAAGCACGGCCATGGCAAGGGCCGCAAGACATGGCGCGAGGAGCGCGACGACGAGATCGCGGAACTCGGCCACTCCCGGCAGCCCTATGTCGTCATCATCGGCGGCGGCCAGGGTGGCATCGCGCTCGGTGCTAGGCTTAAACAGGTCGGCGTGCCGACCATCATCGTGGAGAAGAACGAGCGTCCAGGCGATTCCTGGCGCAAGCGCTACAAGTCGCTCTGCCTGCACGATCCGGTCTGGTACGATCACCTGCCCTATATCGACTTTCCGAAGAACTGGCCGGTCTTTTCGCCGAAGGACAAGATCGGCGACTGGCTGGAGATGTACACCAGGGTGATGGAGCTGAACTACTGGTCCTCCACCACAGCCAAATCCGCTAGATATGACGAGAAGGCCAAGCAATGGACCGTCGTCGTCGAACGCGACGGCAAGGAGATCGTGCTGAAGCCGAAGCAGCTGGTGCTGGCAACAGRCATGTCCGGCAAGGCGWACTGGCCGAAATACAAGGGCCGGGWCATCTTCAAGGGCGAGCAGCAGCATTCCTCGACGCATCCCGGTCCGGACAAATATGTCGGCAAGAAGGTGGTCGTCATCGGCTCCAACAACTCGGCCCACGACATCTGCGCGGCGCTTTGGGAAGCAGGCGCCGACGTGACCATGGTGCAGCGCTCCTCCACCCACATCGTCAAGTCCGACACGCTGATGGATATCGGCCTCGGCGCCCTCTATTCGGAGCAGGCGGTGGAGAACGGCATGACGACGCGCAAGGCGGACATGATCTTTGCCTCCCTGCCCTACCGCATCCTGCACGAGTTCCAGATTCCGCTTTACCAGCAGATGAAGGAGCGGGACGCCAAGTTCTATGAGGATCTGGAAAAGGCCGGCTTCATGCTCGACTGGGGCGATGACGACTCCGGCCTCTTCATGAAGTACCTGCGCCGCGGTTCCGGCTACTATATCGACGTCGGCGCCTGCGACCTCGTCATCGACGGCTCGATCAAGCTGAAGAGCGGTCCCGGCGCCGCGGTGCAGGAACTCACCGAAACCGGCGTCAAATTCGTCGACGGCACGGAATTGCCGGCCGATCTGGTGATCTATGCCACCGGCTATGGCTCTATGAACGGCTGGGCCGCGGACCTCATCTCACAGGAGGTCGCCGACAAGGTCGGCAAGGTCTGGGGCCTGGGCTCCAACACCACGAAGGATCCCGGCCCGTGGGAAGGCGAGCAGCGCAACATGTGGAAGCCGACGCAGCAGGAAGCGCTGTGGTTCCACGGCGGCAACCTCCACCAGTCGCGCCACTACTCGCAGTATCTGTCGCTGCAGCTGAAAGCCAGGCAGGTCGGCTTGCCGACGCCTGTCTATGGACTGCAGGAGGTCTACCACAAGAGCTGATGCAATGAACCCGCGGTGGAAGCTGGGTTATCGCCGAGCTTCCACCGCCGCCTTTTCCGCGGTGAAGTTGCGCACGACGCGCTCCAGCAAGGGCACATAGTCACGAAAGGCGCGCGTCTTCATGTTGGCGACCTTACCGCCTTCATCCCAGATGCGCACGCGCACCGCTTCCTTATGGAATGGATTGCTGCGGAACTCCGCCACTTCCCCGGCGCTCATCGGCCCGCCCTGCAGCGACAGCGTATGCACCGAAGCCGGCGAAAGCCTGCTGAAATAGGTCGGATCGGTGGCGCAGAGATAGCGCTTGGCCGCAACGTGCAGCCTGACGCACTCGACGATCACCGRCGGGAAGAACGGCGCCAGCACCTCGCCGCCTGCCTCGTCATGGTGCTTGTCCTCGACGTCGTCGGGCGAGTAGGTGCCGAACTCGCTGGTGTAGTGGCCGATGTCGTGCAGCAGCGCCGCCGCCACCAGTTCCTCGGGCGCGCCGTCCTGTTCGGCAAGCCACGCGCCCTGCAGCATATGCTCGGACATGGTGACGGGCTCGCCGAGATAAGACTCCGCGCCCCGACGCTCGAAGATATCGGCGATGAACTCGACGATATTGCCGGCGTTCAGCTCGTTCGGATTCATTCGGCCGCCTCCCTGAAATCGTGCTCGACCGCCGCCAGCGTCGAGAGCAGGCCGTCCTTGTCCGCGTAGCAGCCCTGCAGCCAGCGTTTTCCGCTGCCCGAAAACGCCTTGCGCGCATGCATGACGCGCGTGTTGTCGACGATGAACGACTGCCCGGCCTCGAGCTTGAAGGTCACCTCGAAGGCAGGATCCTCGATCAGCTCGGCGAACCGGCGGTGGGCGGCGTAGTATTTGTCCATGTCGGCGAAAGGCACATCGACGGTCGGCGCCAGCGAACGGTTGTTGAAGCGGATGCAGATCAACTCGCCATCCGGTCCGAGCTCGATCATCGGCCGCTTGGACTGAAGCCGCACGCCCGACGAGCCGGCATATTCGAAGCGCGCCGGATAGGAACTCAACAGCCGGAAGCCGTCGGGGCTTTCGGCCTGCAGCGCAGCCGCCACCGCGAACCCGTCGACGACGCTGGATTCGCCGCCTTCGACCGTGTTCTCGATGCAGGCCAGGATCTGCAGCGTCGGCACCGGATCGCGGTAGGGATTGTCGGTATGCGCCTGCAGACCGAGATTGGTATAGGCGAGATTGTTCGGGTTGACCTCGGCACGCACCTCGAACCAGCGCCCGTAATTGGTCTCCCTGATGTAGCCGAAGAGATCGGCCACCTTGCATAGCGCGCCGGACTCGGCCRGCAGGCCGTCCATCACGGCAAAGCCGTAGCTCCGCACCGCCGCCAACCATTGACGCAGCACATTGCTGTCGCGGCTGGCCTCGTCATAAGAAGCACGCGGCACCGAACTCTGCATCGTCGCCTTCGTCCAGCGTTGTATTCCGCTTCCCGTCCAGCCGGACTGGCGATGCTCCTGGCGATCGTAAGCATGAGCGCGAAGCCAGCTCGCGGAAAAGCCGACGGTCTTGCCCTCGGGAACGAAGGTCAACTCGAGCGTCTCACCCTTGATCGACGCTGCGCCGATCCGCGTCTCGGACGGAATGTCGAGAATGGTGATCAGCCGCTGACCGTTGCCGGCGCTGCGCGTCTTGTCGTCGAGCGCATTGTCGCGCAGCCAGATGGCGTGGAAGCGGCTAACTGTTCCGTCCTTCCAGCCAAGCTCGATCGTTCGTCCATCGCCGCTTGCCTTTGCTTTCGTCAGCATGTCCTAGAAGCTCCCGTCCTCCACCCCGCCAGTGCGGTACGGGTTGCATGCTGACCTCGCTGCAGGCATAACTCAAGTTATCGTTTTTTAGCCAATGACTCCGAAATCGTAATGGCTGGAAAAGCTTTCAGTGCGATGCCTCCGCTCGACTGGCTGCGCAGCTTCGAGGCCGCCGCGCGCCTGTCGAACTTTACCGCTGCGGCCGCCGAACTCGGCCTTACCCAAGCCGCCGTCAGCCAGCACATCCGCTTTCTGGAAGAGCGGCTCAAGACGCGGCTGTTCGCGCGCCTGCCGCGCGGCGTGGCTCTGTCGCCCGAGGGCGCCGCCTACCTGCCCCACATCCAGTCGGCATTCGCAACCATCGGCAACAGCACGAATGAGCTGTTCGRGCGGCGCGCGGTGCAAACCGTCAGCATCCGTGTTCCGATCTCCTTCGCCCTTCTCGTGCTGGTCCCGGCTCTTCCCGATCTGGCAAAGGCGTTGCCGCAGATCCGGCTCGATCTGATCACAATCCATCGGCCGACGGATTACGACCAGCCGGGCTCGGCGCTCGACATACGCTTCGGCAACGGATCCTTTCCCGGACGCGACGCCGACCGGCTGACTGCCGAGCGGCTTGTCCCCGTCGCGGCTCCGCTGCTTGCAGGCAACGATGATTGGACATCGTTGCCGCTACTGCTGGTGGCCGGCGCGCGTGAGATGTGGGCGGAATGGTTCGCGGCCTCCGGCCTTGCCGGGCACTCCCGGCGCTCGCATCGATTCGACAGCTTCGTCGCCGCGATGGAAGCAGCAAGGGCGGGCGCCGGAGCGCTGCTTGGATCGCGGCCGCTCATCGACACCGCGCTCAAGGACAATGTCCTTGTCAGGCTTTCGGACTTCGAGCTTTCGAGCCCATCGGGTCATTTCCTGACATGGCCGTCGTCATCGCGGCTCACCGGCGCCGAGCAGGAGTTTCGTCGCTGGTTCCTGTCGCGCATCGCCAGGTTCTCGGGATGACGCTCGAACGGCTACACCGATCCGCTTCCAGTAGATGAGCGTGCCGGTGAGCCCGCCATAAGGCTTCAGCGCATAGTCCGGGATCTCGCCGGTCAGCGTGAAGCCGAGTTTCTCGTAGAGACCGGAAGCCCCCTCCTCGCTGGCCGTGTCGAGCACGAGCAGCGTGCGTCCTTTCGTGACGGCCAGTTCCTCCGCGGCCCGCATCAGGCGGGTCGCGATGCCTTTGCCGCGATGGTCGGGACGGGTCATCAGTTTGGCGATCTCGCCACGGTGCGGCTGGTTGGGCGGGCAGTCGAGAAGCAGCGTGACGGTGCCAACAAGCGTCTCGCCATCCCATGCGCCGAGCACCGCCCTTTCTCCRCGCGCCGCGGCGGCGAGCGATTTGCGCCAGAACTCCTGCGCGGCATCGGGCGACAAYGGGTGCATGAAGCTCACCGAGCCGCCGGCGGCTACCGTCTCGATCAGCAGCTCGGCCAGCATCCCGCTGGTTTTCGCGTCATCGCTCAACGCTCTGATCTCGATCGAGTCCATGTCGGTGGTCTCCATGCAATTGGGCTGTCGTGCCGCGCTCATTCGAAATGACCTCTTCGCCTCAGCCTCCGCGCCCGGCGGATTTCCGCAATGCGCTCGGCGTCGTCTTCGACGAGATGGCGCCCCAGCTCCAGGATCTCGAGCGTGTATTCCTCGTAAGTCAGGCCAAGCCGCTCGGCCCTTTCCAGTCGCATCAGCATGACGCCGTGGCTCGGTGCCTTCCAGGCCTTGTCGTGGGCGGCGCGCCAGGCGAGGAAGATGTAGGCATCACCCTTGCCCCAGGGCGGTCCTTCGTAGTCGTCGAGAGGCGGYCCGCCATTATGCGAGCGCTTCGGCCGGCGCGCCATGCGTTCAACCTCTGACCAAAGCCACCAGATAATCGGCGGCTTGCGGTCCGGGAGCATGGARCGTGCAATCCGACGGGGCGCCGAGCGCCAGGCAATCGCCGGGTTCGAGCCTGTGCATGACATCGCCTTCGGTGAAGTCGAGGCGGCCGCCGATCAGCCAGATCTGCTGCTTGATGAAGGCATAGGAGGCCGCCGGAAAGCTGACGCTGGCGCCCGCCGGCAGACTGACCCGGATCAGTTCGAGCGGCATCTGCGAGGGCGGCGACAGATGCCGCCTGACATAGCCGGTCGCCGGATCCTGCCAGACCGGCTGCTCATCCTTGCGGGACACGCCGCCGCCCTGCATCTCGGCGCGGGCAATCAGAGTCGAGAGCGTCATACCGAAAGCGGAAGCAATGCGCACCAGAAGCGCCGCGGTCGGGCTCGTCATGCCGCGCTCCATAGCGCTCAGCATCGCCTTGGAGACATCGGAGCGCTCGGCCAGTTCGGCCAGCGACCATCCCCGCAAATCCCGCTCGGAGCGTATCCGCCTGCCTATGGTAGACGTAATGTCGTTCGATATATCAGCCATGCGTCCAATATATCGAAATCGCAGCACAGCGAAAGAGGCTGTTCGGTCGAATTTTCGCGACTGCCTTAACAGGCCCTACACCATCCGACCTCACCCGGCTTTAACCCCGACTGAATAGGTTCGAGACTCCAGGGGAATGGGACCGGAAGCACCTATGTTTGTTGAACGTGAAGCCTCCGTTGGGGAAATGATCTCGCAGGAGCGCCGCGACGCCCAACAGAGCGACAAACGCGTCCTTGGCAATGTCGTGCAATGCGACGGGGCACGCGCCACCATCAGCGCCTACGCCGAGGATGCCGACGGYACGGTCACCGGCCTGTGGACGGTCGGCAAGATGATTTCCATCAACCTTGGCTCGACGCGCACCGTCGGCCTTGTCTATGCGATCGGCAAGTCGGACCGCGCCTGGAGCAACGAAGGCCAGAACCCGATCGAGGTCAGCATCGAACTGATCGGCGAGGTGCGCGACGGTGCCGAGCCCGGCGCCAAGCCGGTCTTCGACCGTGGCATCACCACCTATCCGCATATCGGCGCCGTTGCCCACCGTATCCGCAGCCGTGACCTGCAGGCCGTTTACGATCTGGCCGGTCGCCATTCGATCACGATCGGAACGCTGTCCCAGGACGAGGCGATCTCCGCCAACATCSCCATCGACGACACGCTGGCGCGCCATTTCGCGATTGTCGGCACGACCGGCGTCGGCAAATCCACGGCCGTCTCCTTGCTTTTGCGCAAGTCGATCGAGGCGCGGCCAGACTTGCGCGTGCTCATCCTCGATCCGCACAACGAATTTGCCGCCTCGCTTCCCGAATACTGCGTGAAGGTCGATTCCAAGACGCTCGACCTGCCGTTCTGGATGTTCAGGCTRGAAGAATTCGCCGAGGTCCTGTTTCGCGGGCGCGAGACCGTGCCGGAGGAAGTCGACGTCCTGCGCGACCTCATCCCGGCCGCCAAGAACCTCTACCGCAATCCGCATTCCRGCACCTATCTCAGGCGCGGCAGCGATGCGCTGACGGCGGACACACCGGTGCCTTACCGCATCGCCGACCTCATCAAGCAGATCGACGAGCGCATGGGCTTGCTTGAAAGCAAGAATGACCGCCCGATCCTGAAGTCGCTGAAGACGCGCATCGAATCGGCGGCAGCCGACCCGCGCTATCGCTTCATGTTCAATTCCCGCCTGATCGAGGACACCATTCACGAGACGATCGGCAACATCTTCCGCGTGCCGAACCATGGGCGTCCGGTGACCTGCTTCGAGATGGCGGGCATGCCCTCCGAGGTTGTCAACTCCGTCTGCTCGGTGCTTGCGCGCCTTGCCTTCGACCTTGCGCTTTGGAGCGAAGGCCGGCTGCGGCTGCTCCTGCTCTGCGAGGAGGCACACCGCTACATGCCCRCCGATCCGCGCCTCGGCTTCGCGCCGACCAGGCATGCCCTGTCGCGCATCGCCAAGGAAGGCCGCAAATATGGCTGCTATCTCGGCGTCGTCACTCAGCGCCCGGGCGAACTCGACCCGACCATCCTGTCGCAATGCTCGACCTTCTTCGCCATGCGGCTGGCCAACGAGCAGGACCAGGCGATCATCCGCTCGGCGATCGCCGATTCCTCGGCTTCGACGCTGGCCTTCCTGTCTTCCATGGGCCAACGCGAGGCCATCGCCTTCGGTGAAGGCGTGGCGACGACCATGCGGCTCAAATTCGAGAAAATGTCCCCGCAATTCATACCCGGAACGGCGAAGAGTGAACAGACCCTGCCCGCGGAATCGGGCGACGACGTGGACCTCGCGGGAATTGTCGAGCGGCTGCGCAACGTGCCGAAACCGCAACAGTCGATAGCCTTCGCCGAGGCGGTCGACACCGGCCGCCAGGCCGGTGATCCCGATTACCGCAAGCCAGCGCCCCCGCGCATACAGCCGGACGACGATTTCGACACGCGTTACGGCCTGAAGCCCTCGACCTTCGGCATGCGCCAGCAGAACGACTAATCGTTTAACGGCTGAGGGACTGCCAAATTCCGACAGGGAATGCATCCGGCTGAGCCGGATGGTGCCGTTTGCGAGAACCGGAGCGGAGCGGACATGGAGTCCGTGAGCACCGGCCTACGCCGGCCGTAGCCTTAACTGCCACGACCACCATGAGTGCTTCGGCCGGCGAAGGCCGGAAGCGCAGAAAACGCCAGCATAGGGCCGGCCTCGTGATCCTTCTTCGGAATTTTAGGCGCAGACGCGGTTGCGGCCTTGCTTCTTTGCCTCATAGAGCTGGCGGTCCGCGCGGCGATAGAAATCCTCCGCACTCTCCCTGCGATCCCAGACGGCGAGCCCGACGCTCGTGGTGACTTTGAGCCGCACATTGMCCGACATGATCGACAGGTTGGCGATCGCCTTGCGGATGYGCTCGGCGAATCGGGCGAGCAGTTCAGCGTCCATGTTGGGCGTGACTACGGCAAACTCCTCGCCGCCCAGCCGCGCCACGACGTCGTGATAGYGCGTCATGCCCCGCACGCATTGTGCGACCGCCCTCAGCACTTCGTCGCCGACATCGTGGCCATGCGTGTCGTTGACCTGCTTGAAATGATCGAGATCGAGGATCATCAGCCCCACCGGCTTGTTGATGCGGCCGAACTCTTCGAGATATTCCCGCAGCRCATCGTCGAAATAGCGGCGGTTCTGCATGCCCGTCAGGCCGTCGGTGAGAGCCGCCTGCTCAAGCGTCTGCGAACGGGCGCTGAGCGAAACCGTCATGGCGCGCAGTTTGCCCTCTTCTCTCACCTGGCTTCGGATCAGCGGGTAGATAAAGAAGGTTCCGAAAAACAATGCGGCGGCCAGCAGCGCGCCGGTCACGAACAGCAATTTGTTGAGGTAGATGATTCTTTGGAGGCGCGACGTGGTGTCGAGGTCGCTCGCAATATCCTGCAATTGGCCATAGGCGTGGAAGGTCACCAGGCCGGCAGCCAGGATCACGAAAATAAATACGAAGAAAGCGGATTCCGCCTTGTGAAAACGCATCAACTCCCCGCGGGACCAAAACCCCCCGTTGTTATGGCATGCACCGCCTTACGGACGGTTAATCCATGCAACCTTGAAAGAGCATCGCGGTTGAAGATTTAAACCCCTGATTGTCGCGCCTCAGTCTGGGGCTGCCGATCCGTCGCCTGGGCGGAGCCTCTGCCAATCGGCCCCCAGTTGATGCCTGAACCAGGTTGTCTGACGCTTGGCATACTGGCGCGTCGCGGTCTTGGCGCGCGCGATCGCTTCGGGAAAGCCCATCTGGCCGGCCAGTGCCGCCTGCAGTTCACGAACCCCTATCGCCTTCATCGCCGGCAGGTCYGGATCGAGGTCAAGCGCCATCAATCGCCTGACCTCGTCGAGTGCCCCCTTGTCGAGCATCTGGTCGAACCGAGCCTCGATGCGCGCAACCAGCTCACCGCGATCCGGCTCGATCACCAGGAAGCGCGCGCTGTCGCGATCGATAAGCGGTTGGCCGCGCGCAGCCTGCCATTCAAGGATCGATCGTCCCGACGCGTCGAGCACCTCGAGCGCTCGCACGATGCGCTGGCCGTCGGTCGGCCTGAGCTGCATGGCGGCAGCCGAATCCTCGCGCATCAGAAGGCGGTGCAGCCGCTCGGCACCCTGTTCCTTGAGTTCGTAGCGCCAGCGCTCACGCACCGATGGCGGGATGTCTGGCATGTCCGAGATGCCTTCGGCAAGCGCGCGGAAATAGAGCCCTGTGCCGCCGACGAAGACGGCCGGGCGCCCGGACAAGACACCTTCGGTGATCAGCCCGGTGACGTCGCGCAGCCAGGCGCCGGTGGAGTAGGCTGTCGAAGGATGCACATGGCCATAGAGGAAATGCTGCACCCGCGCCATTTCGGCGGCGCTTGGGCGCGCCGTCAGCACGTCGAGCACCGAATAGCCCTGCATGGAATCGGTGTTGACGATGACGCCGCCATGGCGCTCGGCGATATCGAGCGCCAGCGCCGACTTGCCGCTGGCGGTCGGCCCCGCTATCAGGATCGCGTTCTTCACGCGGCCTGCGCCCGCCTGCCTGCCGGAATTTTCGATGCCGCTGATCGCCACGCTCATATCCCATCCAAAAGACCGCGCAGTGTCGGCCTCGCTTGCGAATATGACCTCGCACGCGGCTGGCGCAAGCGCCGTCCATTGGCTGGCTGAAGGTGTCGCCTGCGACCTGGTTTTGCCTGAGGCGGCCGACGTCGGCGAATTGACGGCCAATCTTCGCGCCGCGGTGGCGCGCGAGCCGGTCGACGTCATCGTCCAGCCGGCTGCAGGCAGAAGGAAGAAGATCCTCCTTGCCGATATGGATTCGACGATGATCGACCAGGAATGCATCGACGAGCTTGCCGACGAGATCGGCGTCAAGGAACACGTCGCCGCGATCACGGCACGGTCGATGAATGGCGAGATCGCATTCGAGCCGGCCTTGCGCGAGCGCGTCGCCTTGCTGAAGGGCCTCGATACGGCAGTGGTCGACCGCGTCATCGCCGACCGGCTGACGTTGGCAGCGGGCGGCCGCGCGCTGGTGCAGACCATGCGCGCCAACGGCGCCTGGACGGCGCTGGTCTCCGGCGGCTTCGACGTCTTCACAAGTCGCATCGCCGCAATGCTGGGCTTCCAGGAAAACCGCGCCAACCGGCTGATCGAGGAAGGCGGCAAATTCACCGGCACGGTCGCCGAACCGATCCTCGGTCGTGCCGCCAAGGCCGAAGCGCTGCTCGATATCGCGGCGAGGCTTGGTCTGACGACCGCGGACGCGGTTGCCGTCGGCGACGGCGCCAACGATCTCGACATGATCCGCCTTGCCGGCACAGGCGTCGCGCTACACGCCAAGCCGGTCGTGGCGGAGCAGGCACGGATCCGCATCGATCACGGCGATCTGACCGCGCTGCTCTATCTCCAGGGCTACCGCAGCGAGGAGTTCGTGCAATGACGCCGATCCGCACCGAGCGCCTCATCCTGCGCAACTGGGAAGATCGCGACCGTGAACTCTTCCATCGCATCAACTCCGACGAGCGCGTGATGGAGTTCTTTCCGTTCCGTCGAGACCGCGCAGCGGCTGACGCCAAGATGGACGAGGTCCGCGCCTRGATCGACGAAGACGGCTACGGCTTCGCCGCAGCCGAGATTGCCGCCACGGGCGAATGCATCGGCTTTGTCGGCTTGAGCGGCACAGAGGATATCGACGTGCTGCCGGCCGGCGTAATCGAGATCGGCTGGCGGCTGGCGCCCGAATTCTGGGGCGAGGGCTATGTCACCGAGGCGGCCGAAGCCTGGCTCGCCTACGGTTTCGAAACGCTTGGGCTGGACGAAATCGTCTCCTTTGCCGTCGCTGAAAACCATCGCTCCATCGCCGTCATGAAGCGGCTAGGCATGCGGGCCGATCCAGACGCCGAATTCGATCATCCCGCCGTTCCGGACAGCCATGCCCATCTGAAACGGCATGTCCTTTACAGGCTGTCGCGCGAGGACTGGCAGGGGCGAAAAAGGGCGGCAGATTAGCCGCCCTTTTTCAATTCAAACTCAAATGGTTCGGCGAATTTCCGGACTCAGTCCATCCGGATCGTCACGAACCGCAGCTCGCCGGTCTTTGACGCCAGCATCAGCAGCGCATTCTTGCGCCCCTGCTGCTTCAGCGCGCCGATCCGGTCCATGACCTCCTTTGGCGTGCCGACCGATTCCTGCGCGATCTCGGTGATCACCTCGCCGGGCTGGACGCCGCGCTCGGCGGCGGCCGAATCCTTGGCGACATCGGTAATGACCACGCCCGATACATCGGCCGCGATGCCGAACTTCTGCCGCGTCTGGTCATTGAGCTCGCCGACCGTCATGCCGAGGACCGAAGCCGTCGATACTGGCGGCGCCTTGTCGCCATTGCCCTGATCGGTAGTGCCGTTTTCACCCTTGGCCAGCTTTTCGCCGTCCTCGAGCCGGCCGAGCGTCACTTTCACCGTCTGTTCGACGCCCTTGCGTACGATCACGACGTCGACCGCCTTGCCGACCGGGCTTTCGGCGACGACGCGCGGCAGGTCGCGCATTTCGTGGATGTCCTTGCCGTCGAATTTGATGATGACGTCGCCGGCCTGCACCGAACCATTGTCGACCGGTCCGCCCTTGATGACGCCGGCCACCAGCGCGCCCTTGGCAGTAGCCATGCCGAGGCTTTCGGCGATGTCGTCCGTCACCGGCTGGATGCGCACGCCGAGCCAGCCGCGCCGCGTCTCGCCGAATTGGCGAAGCTGGTCGACCACGCCCGCGGCAAGCTGCGAGGGAATGGAGAAGCCGATGCCGATCGAGCCGCCCGAAGGCGAGATGATCGCGGTATTGATGCCGATAACCTCCCCGGCGGCGTTGAACAGCGGGCCGCCGGAATTGCCGCGGTTGATGGCGGCGTCGGTCTGGATGAAGTCGTCATAGGGACCGGAATTGATGTCGCGGTTGCGCGCCGAGACGATGCCGACCGTGACYGTGCCGCCGAGGCCGAACGGGTTGCCGATCGCCATCACCCAGTCGCCGACGCGCATCTTGGTGGAATCGCCGAACTTCACGGCCGTCAGTTTGTGGCCCTTGGGATCGACCTTCAGCACCGCGACGTCGGTCTTGGTGTCGGTACCGACAAGCGTCGCCTTCAGCGTCGCGCCGTCCGAGAAATTCACTTCGATATCGTCCGCATCGGCGATGACATGGTTGTTGGTCACCACGATACCTTGCTCGGCGTCGACGACGAAACCGGAGCCCAGCGACTGCACCTTCTGCCCGGCGCCGCCCTTGTCGCCGTTGCGGTTCTTGAAGAAGTCGTCGAAGAAATCCTGGAAGGGCGAGCCTTCGGGGAGTTGCGGCATCGGCACCGCGCCCGGGCCTTCCGTGCCTTTCACCGTCTGCGAGGTCGAGATGTTGACCACCGCGCCAAGCAGGCGCTCGGCGAGATCGGCGACGGAAGGTGGACCGTCGGAGGCGACCGTGGGTGTCACGAAAGACGGGACGGCAAGGATGCCGACGGCGAACGCGGTGGCGCCGGCGAAAAGCGTGCGCCGCGCCGCGCGCAACAGGGTGTCGGATATCATCGTAGCCTCCCGGTGTTTCAGAAAGGGAAAAGCGCTTCCGCAAAGGCGCCGGTCCGATTCATGTTGGCAAGAATTAAGGCACGTTTGCGGCTATAGCTATCGGCGCAAGATTAATCGTCAATCGCTGCGGCACCAAGGAATTTCATCAGCCGCGGACCAGCCAGACGATCCCGACGCCGATGGCGATGGCCGCCAGCCCACCGAGCCGCAACGTACTCTCCGGCATCGACTGCACCTCCGCCGCGAGTTTCCGGGCCAGGGCCGGAAACCCGCCATAGACCAGGCCCTCGATGACGAGGACCAGACCGATTGCCGCGAGAAGGTCCTGCACCGCCCGCTACTGGGTGCTGCTGGGCTGCGCCGCCGCCGGCGCGGCCGGCCCCGGCTGCGCTGCACCCGGTTGAGGTCCCGTTGCCGGTCCGGAGGCAGGCTTGCTGTCCGGATCACGGAAGAAGCGGAAGAATTCCGAACTGGGCGACAGCACCATGGTCGTGCCGGTGTTGTCCAGCGCCGTGCCATAGGCGTTCATCGAGCGGTAGAAATCGAAGAAGGCCGGGTCGCGCTTGTAGGCTTCCGCAAAGGTCGCGCTGCGCTGCGCCTCGCCCTCGCCGCGCAGGATTTCCGATTCCTTCTGCGCCTCGGCGATGATCTCGACGACCTCGCRGTCGGCCCGCGCCTTGATACGCTGTGCCGCCTCGTTGCCGCGCGCCCTCAACCGCTCGGCTTCYGCCAGACGTTCGGCCTTCATGCGGTCGTAGGTCTGCTGCGAGACTTCCGCCGTCAGATCCGTCCGGCGGATGCGCACATCCTCGATGTCGAGACCGAGCGACGTTGCGTCAGGGCGCAGCTGGTCGCGCACCTCGCGCATCATGACGGCGCGTTCCTCGGAGAGCGCCGCCTCGAAGTCGCGCAGGCCGTAGACACGGCGTAGCGCCGCATCGAGGCGCGTTCTCAGCCGGGCTTCGGCCAATTCCACCTGCCCGGAGACCGCCGCGCGGAAGGTGCGCGGATCCGAGATGCGATAGGCGATGAAGGCGTCAACCTCGTAGAACTTGCCGCCGGAGACCTGGACGCGGATGTTGTCGAGGTCGAAGCGCATCACCTTCTTCTCGATCATCTGGACGCTGTCGGCGTCGAAGAAGGCGAAAGGCGCCTTGAAGTAGATGCCGGGCTCGCTCTTGACATCGATGATCTCGCCGAATCTCAGCACGATCGCCTGTTGGCCAGCATTGACCACGAAGACCGACGAATAGAGGAGGAACAGAAGGACGGCCGCGATGACGGCAACGATGGGAAGACGGTTGGCCATCACTGCTTACCTCCGAACGCCGGCGCCGGCGGCGCCTTCGGCTGCAGTGCCGGCAACGGTAGATAGGGAAGTACGCCCTGTCCGCTGCCCTGCTCGACGACGACCTTGTTCGAGTCTTTCAGGATCCTCTCCATCGTTTCCAGGTAAAGCCGCTTGCGCGTCACGTCGGGCGCCTTGGCGTATTCGTTGTAGACGGAGATGAAGCGCTGCGCCTCACCTTCCGCCTCCTGCACGACGCGGTTCTTGTAGGCGGCAGCGTCCTCGCGGATCTGCGCCGCCTCGCCGCGCGCCTGGCCGAGCTTCTGGTTGGAATACTGGTTGGCCTGCTCGACGAACTTGTCCTCGTCCTGCTCGGCGCGCTGCACCTCGTCGAAGGCATCGGCCACCTCGCGCGGCGGTGCCGCGTCCTCGATCGAGATCGCRTTGACTTGCAAGCCAGTCTTGTAACCGTCGAGCGTCGTCTGGATGATCTCGCGCACGGATGCCGCGATACCCTGGCGGTCGTCGCGGAAGATGTCCTGCGCCGGGCGCCGGCCGACCACTTCACGCATCGCGCTTTCGGCCACCTGCGCCAGCATGCCGTCCGGATCGGAGACGTCGAACAGATAGGACCTGGGGTCGGAAACCTGGTAGGCGACCGAAAACTGCACGTTGACGATGTTCTGGTCGCCGGAGAGCATCAGCCCGGCGCTGTTGCTGCTTGACCCGCCGCCGCCGATGCTGACCAGTTGTTCGGAGATCTTGGCCGTCTCGACCGTTTCGATCGGCCACCAGTGGAAATGCAGGCCGGGCTGCGAAAGCTCTTCTTTCGGCTTGCCGAAGCGCAATTCGACGGCGACCTCGTCGGGCTGCACAGTGTAGATTGCCTTGAAGGCCCAAAGCACGACAAGCGCGAGCGCAATCAGCCCGAGGACGGCCGGGCTGGCGCCGCCGCCTCCCGGAAGAGCACGCCGCAGCCTGTCCTGGCCGCGGCGGATGATGTCTTCGAGGTCGGGTGGCGAACCCTGCGGTCCGCTCGGCCCTCTCGGCCCCTGCCCCCAGGGTCCCTGATTGCCGCCGCCGCCCCAAGGGCCRCCGCCACCGCTCTTGTCGTTCCAGGGCATGAATGTCCTTTCGGTTCGGTTCCCTCGGGCCTTGCGGCGCAATCTTGATGTCGTTCTTCTATAGGGACGCTGTGAGGCGCTTTCAACGCGATCTGCCACCCGCGCTGTGCGATTTGGGCGGGCAGCGACCCTTTGTCGTCGTCACCGACCGTCGCAGCGGCGCTCGTAGACCGTGTAACGCGTTGCGTGGCTATCCTTTTCGCCTGCCGGAAAATCCTCGGAACGGACGATCCGCCAGGCGGCCGGGTCGATCGGCGGGAAATGCGCATCGCCATCGACCTCGGCCAGCACATGCGTGACGTGCAGACGGTCGGCGAGCGGCAGGGCCTGGGCATAGATCTGGCCGCCGCCGACCACGCAGATCTCCTCGGCACCGGCCATGCAGCGGCCGCGGACTTTAGCGAGCGCAATCGCCTCGTCGAGCGAATGCGCGACTTCGATGCCCTCGGCACGCCAGCCCTTGTCCCGCGTCACCACGATGTTGACCCTGCCGGGCAGCGGCCGGCCGATGCCTTCATAAGTCTTGCGGCCCATGATGATCGGCTTGCCCATCGTGTCGGCCTTGAAGCGCTTGAGATCGCTGGAAAGCCGCCAGGGCAGCCCGCCTTCGCGCCCGATCACGCCGTTCTCGGYAATGGCGACATAGATCGCGATATCCATCAGCCACCGTTCCCGCTATTGTCCGAGGGCACGAGCAGCAGGACGTCGATGTCGTGCTCGGGATAGAAATCCTTGGCCGCCATTTCGAACGTGGTCGGACCCACCTTGCGCACATTGCTCCCACAGAACGAAACCAGGGTCTTGGGGTTGCCCTTGTCGATGGTCAGCTTGAAATTGCCGATATTGCCGGACGCCCAGTTGCCCCCGGTGGTCAGAATATAGGCGATGCGGCTTTCGAAATACTTCGGATAGCTGTCGGCATTTTCCTTCGCCGCCTTGCGCACCGCGTTCTCGAACCCACCGTCCATGCAATAGCGGGTCTTGTAGGTGTCGTACTGGCCCTGGAACTTGCCGTCATAATAGAAGCTGACGGAGGACGTGCCGCCGACGCTCGGCTTGTAGCGGTGCGAAACATGGACTTCCTTGTTCGCCGGGAAGGTCGAGCGCCACCAATAGGTCGAGCGCAATTGCCAGAACGGCGCGTAGACGGTTTGCATGCCCGAGCCGTTGTCGGCGGTATCCTCGATGACGATGCCGCGGTTCTCCCAATCCTCTGCGACGGCCTTCGGCAGCTTCGCCAGCGCCGCCTTGGCCGCATCGCCGAAGGGATAAAGCGGCACATTCTGGGCCTTGAGGTCGGCGGAGATGTCGATGCCCAGCGCGAATGCCCTTTGCTCCAGCTGCGGTTTCGCATCGACGCCGTCGATTGTCACCTCGAAGCCTAGGAAATTGTCGCTCTGGGCTTCGGGGATTGCCGGCATTTCGTTCGGATCGCCCTCGATGTCCGGCATCGGGAACGCGACGATGGCGCTGACGTCCTTGTCGGTGTTGTTGCGGAAGACGTAGTCGACGGTCACCTTTTCCGGCRAGATGAAGAGATCCTCGCTTTCCATGGCGACCGCATCGCTGCGCGACAGGATCAGCCCCCCGGTGCCAAGCTCGGCGACCGAATCGTTGGCGAAGGCCGGCGCAGCCAAAAGTGCCAGCGCTGCGGTCAGGATGGTGCGAAACATGGATCCCCCTCTCGATGGCCGCACCGGAATGATCCGGATGCGCGATTCCATCTAGAGCAATTCCAGGAAAAATGTGTAACGGTTTTCCGTCTGGAATTGCGCAAGGCAAATAGCTAGAGCAGGTCAGCGTCTTGACCAAACGACGGACTGCTCCAGCCGTTTCGATGCGGTGTTGCAAAGGCTTTGCGCCTGGCCCGCGTTTGTCGACGCCGGTCTGGACACCGGCCGCCCGATCGGGCAGGAGATCGCTTCATGCGCAAGCTTCTCGTCATCGGCATCGGCGCCGGCAATCCCGACCACATGACCGTCCAGGCCATCAACGGCCTGAACTGCGCCGATGTGCTGTTCATTCCCGATAAGGGTGCCAAGAAGAACGACCTTGCAGAACTGCGCCGGCAGATCTGCGACCGCTTCGTCAGCAACCCGAAATCGCGCCGGGTCGAGTTCGATGTCCCGGTTCGGGCCGAGCCGACATCGTCTTATCGCGAGATCGTCGACGATTGGCACGAGGCGATTGCCGAGATCTATGAGCGGCTGATCCGTGACGAGCTTGCCGAAGACGGYTGCGGCGCCTTCCTGATCTGGGGCGATCCCTCGCTTTACGACAGCGCGCTGCGCATTCTCGAGCGCGTGCGCCTGAGAGGCAATGTCGGTTTCGAGCTGGAAGTTATCCCGGGCATCACCGCGATCCAGGCGCTGGCCGCCGCCCACGCGACCGCCCTCAACCGCATTGGCGATTCGATCCTGGTCACCACCGGCCGCCGCCTCACCGAGGAAGGGCTGCCCGCGAATGCCGGCTCAACTGTGGTGATGCTCGACGGCAAATGCGCCTTCAACACGCTGGCCGACAAGGATGTCTTCATCCAATGGGGCGCCTATCTCGGCACGCCGGACGAAATCGTTGTTTCCGGCCGGCTCGGCGATGTCGGCGCCGAGATCGAGAAGGTCCGTGAGGAAGCCCGGCGCAGAAAGGGCTGGATCATGGATACTTATATGCTGAGGAAGCCTGGAGCATAGGCAGTAGGCAGTAGGGATTGGGCAGTAGGGCGATCGAGAGTCGCCGATGCCATTGGGACTGCTTACTGCCTATTCCCTACTCCGCATCTATCTCCGCCTRCAACGCCTGCATGTGCACGGCCGCCGCCGAGGCGGCCGCGCGCTCGATGGCCCTGAAGCGGCTGACAACGGCAAGGCCCACCGCCGTCAACTGCGCGCCGCCGCCCTTCCTGCCGCCGGTCTGCGCCGCGACCAGYGGCTTGCCGAACACGCGGTTCATGTCCTCGACAAGATCCCAGGCGTGCTTGTAGGACATCTCCATGCCGCGCGCCGCGGCTGAGATCGAGCCGAAAGCGGCGATCTGCTCCAAAAGCTCGATCTTGCCCGGGCCGATGCGCCCATCGGGATCGAGATTTATGCGCAAGCTCAGCGACGGCATCCCTTGTCCTCCGCGGTCACGCCGAAAGTACCCCCTTTACGGCCAAATCGCTATTCCATTGCAACATAGCGGTATGCTCTTTCGTCAACCATCGGCTTCCGCCGGCAGCCCGGGCCCGGTCGTCGCACTGTCGAAGCTCACCGTCTTGATCACCGCGAAGACCTTGCGGCCGAGCGCAAGGCGCAAGGTTTGTTTCGACTGTTCGGTGATGCGGGCCAGCACGGTTGCGCCATTGCAATCAATGGCGATTTCCACCGTGGGCCCGACGCCCGGCCTGACTGCCGCGATCGTTCCCGCCAAAATGTTGAGCGCGCTGAGGCCCGCCGGCTGCTCGGTCGCGATCATGACGTCGCGGGCTCGGATGCGGAGCCGCACCAGAGCTCCGGCCGGCAGCGCGAGACGCTGCACGCGGATCTCGCCGGCCGGCGAGGCGAGCACGGTCATGCCGAAGGCCTCGTCGTGGCGCAGCACCCTTGTGTCGAGCACCGCGCCGCCCTCGCCTCGCTCCTCCGCCGGCAGGAGGTCGAGCCGCTGCATGATCGCCTCGGTCGGGCCGGAGGCCGCCACCTTGCCTTGCGAAAGCACCACCACTTCGCTTGCCAGGCGCGCCACTTCGGCGATGGAATGGCTGACATAGACGATCGGGATCTTCGTCTCGTCGCGCAGCCGCTCGATATAAGGCAGAATCTCGGCCTTGCGCGCCTCGTCGAGCGAAGCGAGCGGCTCGTCCATCAAAAGCAGCTTCGGGCTGGCAAGCAGGGCACGACCGATCGCCACGCGCTGCTTTTCGCCCCCGGACAGTTTCGCCGGTCGCCGGTCGAGCAGATGGCCGATGCCGAGGAGATCGACCACCGCGTCGATGTTGGCGTAGCGCTCGGAACGCGGCGTGAACCAGCGTCCGTAGCGCAGATTGCCCGCGACGCTCATATGCGGGAAGAGCCGCGCATCCTGGAACACCATGCCGATCCGCCGCTTGTGCATCGGCACGAAGATGCCGGCGGCGGTATCGACCAGCACCCGCCCGTCGACCGCGATGCGCCCCTTCTTCGGCCGGATCAGCCCTGCGATCAGGTTGATCAGCGTCGACTTGCCGGAGCCCGACGGCCCGAACAGCGCCGTCAGCCGCCCGGCGCTCTCGAAATCCGCCTCGATCGCGAAACCGCCGAGGCGATGACTGATGTCGACCGCGAGCGTCATTCTATGTCCATCTGCCGGCCGACCCGCCGCGCAAGGACCTCGGAGGCAACCAGCGCCGCCATCGAGACGACGATCGAGATCAGCGTCAGCCTGAGCGCCCCGGGATCGCCGCCCGGCACCTGCGTGAAGGTGTAGATCGCCGAGGGCAGCGTCTGCGTCTCGTTGGGGATGTTGGAGACGAAGGTGATCGTGGCGCCGAACTCACCCATCGCCTTGGCGAAGGACAAGATCGCGCCGGCGATCAGCCCGGGCAGGGTCAGCGGCAGCGTGATGGTGGCGAACACCCAGAGCGGATTTGCGCCGAGCGTGCCGGCCGCCGCCTCCATCTTGCGGTCGACCGCCTCGATCGACAGCCGGATCGCCCGCACCATAAGCGGGAAACCCATCWCCCCGCAGGCAAGCGCGGCACCCGTCCAGCGAAAGGAAAAGACGATGCCGATATGCTCGGCCAGGAAGGCGCCGGCCGGTCCGCGCCGGCCGAAGGTGAGCAAGAGCAGATAGCCGGTCACCACCGGCGGCAGGATCAGCGGCAAGTGCACCAGCCCGTTGAGCAGCGTCTTGCCCCAGAAGCGCCCCCGGGCCAGCAACAGCGCAATCAGGATGCCCGGCGGCAGGCTGGCGATCATCGCCACCGTCGCCACCTTGATGGACAGCCGGACCGCATTCCATTCGTCGGGAGTGAGGTCCAGAAACCAATTCATGGGCGGTGTCAGGTCTTTCTCAGTTGCTCGGCGCGAGCACCGTAAAACCCTGTTGCTTGAAGAGGGCGGCGGCCTTGGCCGACTCGACGCATTTCAGGAAGGCAGCCGTATCCTTGTCCTTCGAATCCGCCGTCTGGGCAATCGGGTAGATGATCGGCGGGTGCGAATCCTCGGGGAAGGTTCCGACGACCTTGACGCCCTTATCGGCATGCGCGTCGGTGGCGTAGACGATGCCGAGCGCGGCCTCGCCCGTCGACACCAGCTTCAGCGCCGCGCGAACGTTCTCGGCCTGCGCGACCTTGCCCTCGACCGAGGACCATATCCCCAGCGATTCCAGCGCCGCCTTGCCGTATTTGCCGGCCGGCACGGCCTTGACATCGCCCATGGCGAGCCTGCTGTCGCCGATCAGCCTGGCGAGATCGAAACCCTTTTCGACCTTCGCCTCGACCTTGGAATCCTTCGGCGCCACCAGCACGATCYGGTTGCCGAGCAGCTTCACCTCGGTGTCGGGCCTGATCAGCTTCCTGTCGGAAAGGTACTTCATCCAGTCCAGATCGGCTGAGACGAAGACATCGGCCGGCGCGCCGCCTTCGATCTGCTTGGCCAGCGCCGAGCTTGCGGCATAGGAAATGGTGGCGGCCTCGCCGACCTCCGGCTCGCAAGCCTTGTTCACAGCATCGAGCGCCTCCTTGAGGCTTGYCGCTGCGAACACGACAACCTTGTCGTCGGCATGAGCCGCCGGCACAGCGGCCATCAGCGCCGCTGTCAAACCGCCGATGGCGATCGCCTTCCARCCAAAGCCTCTGCCCGTCATGAATCCTCTCCCTGTTCGAAATCCGCGCGGTTCCGAGCCCTTGATCGATATATCCAGATGAACATAACAAGGGAAGCGATTTTACCACCGAACGACAGGCTCGTCCCAGCTTGCGATAAAGTCCGCACGATACAGCGATGGCTGAGGAGAGGTCACCGAGACCGTCAAGGGGATGTCAGCATCGACACCGGCGCCGGCGTTAGCGTCACCGCTTCAATCACCAATGAGGCTGTTGCTCACCTGCAGCTCGAAAAGAGCAAGCAAGCCATCGACTGGCGGACACTAGCGGCGGCCGAAACGGACCTTAGACCGCGATCGGCGCCTTGATGCTCGCGTCTGCAAAATAGTTCTCGAGGCGGAAATCCTCGAAGCGGAAGGCAAAGAGATCCTTCACCTCCGGATTGATCCACATCGTCGGCAGCGGCTTCGGCGTGCGCCGCATCTGCTCGCGCGCCTGCTCAAAATGATTCGAGTAAAGATGCGCGTCGCCGAGCGTATGGATGAAGTCGCCTGGTTTCAGCCCCGTCACCTGCGCCACCATCATGGTCAGCAGTGCATAGGACGCGATGTTGAACGGCACGCCGAGGAAGATGTCGGCCGAGCGCTGGTAGAGCTGGCACGAGAGCCGGCCTTCCGAGACATAGAACTGGAACAGGCAGTGGCACGGCGGCAGCGCCATGGCCTCAACCTCGGCCGGGTTCCAGGCCGATACGATCAGCCGCCGCGAATTGGGATTCTTGCGTATTTCCTTGAGAAGTCCCGCGATCTGGTCGATCTCGCCGCCATGCCCGTCCGGCCACGAGCGCCACTGCTTGCCGTAGACGGGGCCGAGATCGCCGTTCTCGTCGGCCCATTCGTCCCAGATCGTGACGCCGTTGTCGTTGAGATATTTGATGTTGGTGTCGCCGGCCAGGAACCAAAGGAGTTCGTGGATGATCGACTTCAGATGCAGCTTCTTGGTGGTGGTGACCGGAAAGCCGCGCGAAAGGTCGAAGCGCATCTGGTAACCGAACACCGACCGCGTGCCGGTGCCGGTGCGGTCGCCGCGATCGGCGCCGTTCTCCAGCACGTGCTTCAGCAGGTCGAGATATTGGCGCATTGGCTCCGCCTCGATTCGGATGACAAGCGATCATAGCCGACTGGCCGCCGCCCGAATACCGTCACAGATGTGGATCGCGCGCCAGGAAGTCCAGGGCGCCGACACGGATCGGTCCGTGYCGGCAGCCGAGGGCTGGGTTTCAGAGGGAGYCGAGTTTGCCCAAATCCTTGGCGACCAGATAGTAGAAGGTCACGCGGCTCTTGGTGTTGTCCGCGGCCATCGCCTTGCAGACCTTCTCGATCGCGGCGTCGGCCTTCGTGGCGTCGGCGACGCCGAGTTTCTTGCCGACCCAGTTTTCCCGGACGCGCTCGAGTTCCTTCGGGTCCGTGCAGGAAACCAGCGAGGAATCGCGGTTCCTGAGCGCGATGCCCAGATGCTTGACGATCTTCTCGACCTCGTCGGCGCTGGCGCCGGCATCGTATTTCTTCACATCCGCAAGATAGTCGGCCATCGAATTTCCCTCGTCGGCGCCACGGATCCGATCGATGAGGCTTGTGGCGCGCAGCGCAACTTTTGCGCTAGGTCAGAGATTCCTCATCGCGGCGAAGCTTCGATTGAGTAAGCGCGCAAGTCAACCCTCGGCTGGGCCGTTTGGCGCGGGGGACAAGTGGCGGTTTGGCCCTTTCATTTTCCATGATCGCTCCCTATATTCGCTTCGTCGGCTTGACCGACTATGGCGATAAACAGGCGATGAAATAAGCCGTTCGGACCCGGGGGCGGTACCCGGCGCCTCCACCAAAAACCGCTCTTCTAAAGGGAGCGGCTTTTGCTGGGGGCGAAATAGGATCGACGAAGGTGTAAAGATCGTACTTTCGCCCGGCATTGTACCACCGTCATCGGGCTAAACTTATAGTTGCCAACGACAACTATGCGGAAGCTCGTCTCGCCGCTTAATGCGGTGCGAACGCTTCAAATCAAGTCCTAGAGGTTCGCACTTCTAGGCGGGGTTCGGAGGTACCTGGCAACAGAAACCTCCACCTTTCTCCCCTCTTTGCTTCCTTCCCAGCTCCACCGAACGGCCAAGGCCCGTCCGGCGCGCATGCGTCGTTCGGCCTGTCGGTCATCTTCCATGGACAAGCCATGCAAAACCATTCCGATCGATTCTTCGTGCTGACCGGCGGTCCCGGTTCCGGCAAGACCACGCTGATCGAGGCGCTGAAGTCCGCCGGTCTCTCGACGGCGCCGGAGGCCGGACGCGGCATCATCCGCGACCAGACGGCTATCGGCGGCCCTGCCCTTCCCTGGCAGGATCCGACGCTCTTTGCCGAGCTGATGCTGTCATGGGAGCTGCGTTCCTGGCATGCCGCGAGGAGCGAGCCCGGTCCGGTCTTCTTCGATCGCGGTGTGCCGGACACGATCGGCTATCTCAGGCTCGGCGGCCTGCCGGTGCCGAGTCACCTCACGCGTGCCGCGTCGACATTCCGCTATGCGCGCCGCGTCTTCATCGCGCCGCCATGGCCAGAGGTCTTTGCCCAGGACGAGGAGAGGAAACAGACGCTCGACGAAGCCGAGCGCACCTACCACTCAGTGGCCGGCGCCTATGCCGAGCTCGGCTACGAACTGGTGCCTCTGCCGCTCGCGCCGGTCGAGGAACGCGTGCGCTTCATGGTCGATGCAGCCGGATTGCCACGAACATGAAAAAGGCCGGGCGGCCCCGGCCTTCCTCAGTATTTGGGAGCTGTCACTCCGCCGGCGCTTCAACTGCTTCCCGCGCGCGGCCGAGCGTAAGCTTGGCCAGGCTGAACGAGATGACCGCGCAGAGCGTGATACCGGCGACCATCGGCAGCGGCGTGCCGTCGAAGAAGAGGCCTGCAACGCCCATCGCCAGCGCGCCGATGGCGAARTGCAGCGTGCCCATCAGCGCCGAGGCGGTGCCGGCGATCTCGCCATGCTCTTCCATGGCCAGCACCGAGGTGGTCGGGATGACCAGGCCGAGGAAGCCGTAGCCGACAAAGAGCAGCGCCGCCATCACGTCGAGCCGATCGACGCCCGAGGCCATGATCGCGAACAGCGCCACCATCACCGTGGCGTAGCCGGTCACCGCCACCCAGACGACGCGCTTCAAGCCGAAGCGATCCGCCAGCATTCCCGTCAGCTGCGACATGCCGATGAAGGCGACCGCATTGATCGAGAAGAACACGCTGTAGACCGATGGCGACAGGCCGTAATGGCCGATCAGGATGAAGGACGAACTCGACAGATAGACGAAGAAGYTCGCAATGCCGAAGCCCGCGATCGCCGTCAGGCCGAGAAATTGCGGTCACCCATCAGGTACCGGTAACCGGCCAGCGCCGTGCCGAAGGACGAGTTGGCGCGCTCCTCGACCGACCGCGTCTCTTTCAGCGAAGTGGCGAGCAGGATGGTGGCTAAAGCCGCTGCGCCAGTCACGGTCCAGAACACCGCGCGCCAGCCAAAGCTTTCGATGATCTGGCTGCCGGTCAGCGGCGCCAGGATCGGCGACACTGAGAATACCAGCATCAAGAGCGACATCAGCTTGGCGGCCTCGTTGCCGGTGTGCAGGTCGCGCACGACTGCGCGCGGCACCGCCATGCCGGCGCTGGCGCCGAGCCCCTGCAGGAAGCGGAAGGCGATCAGCCATTCGATGTTTGGCGCCATCGCCGAGCCGACGCCGCCGACCATGAACAAGGCGAGCCCGACATAGAGCGGCAGCTTGCGTCCGACCATGTCGGAGATCGGTCCGACGACGATCTGGCCGAAGCCCATCGACAGGAAGAAGATCAGCAGGCTCATCTGCACGGCGGCGGTTCCGGCCTTCAAATCCTCGCCGATCGACGGCAGCGCGGGAAGATACATATCGATGGCGAATGGGCCGATTGCGGACAACAAGCCGAGCACGACCGCGACGCGGAGGAATTTGGGACTCATGATAGGGCTTCTTTCGGATCTGGTTGCCGCCGTGGTCGGGCGTCTACCCCAGGACGTTCCATCCCGTGGAAATCCGACATCCGAGAGCGAATTCATTCGTCTCTTCAGAACGAATTCATCGTCTCCCGCGGCGCGAACTTCCCTTTGTTGTGTCCAGAAATTTAGACAGCCTTGTCCAATTCGTCAATCACCGCTATATAGTTTTTTATGAAGCTCGGCGTTTCTCCTGACACTTTCCCGCCACGCAGCCATGAGGCCAAGCGCATATCAGTGGTCGACGCTGCCGCTTCGGTTTTCTGCCGGGAGGGCTACGCCGGCGCCAATATCGACCTGATCGCGGCAGAGGCCGGTGTTTCACGCCAGACCGTCTACAACCACCATGGCGACAAGGAAAAGCTCTTCATGGCCGTCGTGCGCGACCTGACCGAGCGCTGCAATGCCGGCATCTTTGCCACGATAGCCACCTTCCCCGACCAGCMGACCGATCTCGAAGCCGATCTCATCGCATTTGCCGTGCGCATGAACCGCAACTGCATCTGCAACCGCGAAGGCAGGTTCCTGCGCAAGCTGATCCAGGCCGAAGGCGAGCRCTATCCCGAGCTCTTTGCCGAATGGCGCGAGCAGGGACCGGGCCGCACCTGGTCGGCACTCGCCGCCCGCTTCGCGCGACTTGCCTATGCGGGGCACCTGTCGATCGACGATCCCGACGTGGCGGCGCGCCAGTTCCTCGCCCTGGTCAATGCCGAGCTGCAGGTAACCTTCATGCTCGGCGGCATGCCGACCGAGGAGGAGGTGCTGCGCTCCGCCACCAACGGCGTGCGCACCTTCCTCAGCGCTTTCGGCTCTCGCAAAACAGCGACCGTCAAGCGGGCCGACCTCGCCCCTGTCTGAACCGATCAAATCGCCGGCAGTCCTCTTGGCCTTAGCGTTCGGCGCCTATATGCGGTTTACGCCGCGCCCAAGCTTGATTACAGCTATGCGGACGATTCAACGGAAACCGACCATCACATGGCCGACGACCACATCCGCTACGACATTCTCGCCCAGGAGGCATTGCGCGGCGTCATGCGCAAGGTTCTGGCCGAGGTCGCGCGCACTGGCCTTCCCGGCAACCACCACTTTTTCATCACCTTCCTGACCGGCGCGCCCGGCGTGCGCATTTCCTCGCGGCTGCGCGAACGCTACCCCGAGCAGATGACCATCGTCATCCAGTTCCAGTATTGGGACCTGAAGGTGACCGATACCGGCTTCGAGGTGGGGCTGTCCTTCTCGGACGTGCCTGAAAAGCTCGAAATCCCCTTCTCCGCCGTGCGCGGCTTCTACGACCCTTCGGTGAATTTCGAACTCGAATTCGACGTCAAGGCCGAGGGCGCTGCGGAAGACGACGCCGCCGCTCCTGCCTCGGAACCCGTTGCGGCGGTGGCCGAAAAGAAGCCGGAATCGAAGAAGAAGGCCGCCGAGGCCGAGAAGAAGCCGTCCGTCGCCGACACCGGCGRCAAGGGCGCCGACGTAGTTTCGCTCGACGCTTTCCGCAAGAAGTGAACCGGGACATGGGCGAGGTCGTCAATCTCCGCCAGGCCCGCAAGCAGAAAGCGCGCATCGCGAAGGAGCGCCTGGCCGGTGAGAACCGGGCATTGCACGGCCGCTCAAAGGCCCAGCGCGAGCGTGATCGGCTGAATTCCGACAGCGCGGAAAAATTCATGGACGGCCATCGCCGCGAAAAGCCCGGCGATCCGAACAAACGCTGAGCATCTGAGATGGCCGCGGTCGAAAAACGCTCGGTGACGATCCGCGGCCACCGCACCAGTTTTTCCTTGGAGCAGCCCTTCTACGATGACCTCGTAGCGATCGCGGCAGAGCGTTCGATCTCGCTGGCGGCCCTTGTCGCCGAGATCGATGCAACGCGGACCCGTGACGCCAACCTCTCCTCCGCCCTGAGGCTCTATGTGCTGGCCTGGGCCAAGCGCGGCGGCAAGTCCTGAAAGCAACTACGTCGTCGTATCGCCGATGCTTTGCTGTGCCTTGCGCTTGGCTCCGAAGCTGAGCAAGGCGGAGCGGTCTCGTTCCTCCGCCTGCTTCTTCGAGCGCACCCGCATCAGATCCTTCCAGCCGACATAGCCGACGAGCCGGGCATCCTCGCGCGAGACGACTGGCAGGTGCGAGACATTGGCCAAGAGAAGCTTGTCCGACAGCCCCTCCAGATATTCGTCCGGATAGGCGAGCGTGACCTTGCTGCCGRCAAGCAGCTCGCCGAGCGTCGTCTTGCGATGCATGCCGGCACGACGCCAGCGCAGGATAGCGGGCGGATCGATGAGGCCGAGCACATGCCCTTCCTCGTCGATCACAGGGAAGCTCGGATGCCGCGTCTCCGGCGCGGTGAGGAAGGCGGCCGCGCCATGCAACGTCATCGTTGCCGGCACGCTCTCGACCTTGGTGGTCATCACTTCGCGCACCCTGGTCAGCGCGAAGGGATCGACGCGATACTCGCGCACGAGATGATGCCCGCGCCGCGCCACCTTTTCGGTCAGGATCGAGCGCTTCATCAACAGCACGGTGACGGCGTGAGCGGTGGCGCAGGCTGCGATCAGCGGCACCAGCATGTGAGTATTGCCGGTAAGCTCGACCGCGAAGAAGGTCGCGGTCAGCGGCGCGCGCATGGTACCGCCCATGGTCGCGGCCATCGCCAGCAGTGGCCAGAAGCCAGGCGTCGCCTCGGGCAGGATGCCGGCAAGCGCCGCTCCCATCGCGCCGCCCATGATCAGCAGGGGCGCCAGCACGCCGCCCGACGTTCCGGATCCCAGCGCCACCGACCAGATCACGGCCTTCGCCACCAGCAGCATGAGCGCCGCGCCCGCGACGACACGGCCATCGAGCATATTGGCGATGTTGTCGTAGCCGACGCCGAGCGCCTGCGGCTCGATCAGCCCGCCGATGCCGACCACAAGTCCGCCGATCATCGGCCACCACATCCAGTGGATGGGCAGCTTCTGGAAGGCGTCCTCGCAGGCATAGACCATTTGCGTCAGCAGGCCCGAAAGGAGCCCGGCGGCAATACCGACCAACACCCAGCCGCCCAATCCGGCGACCGACGGCTCCATGCTGCCTGAGAACGGAAAGATTGGGCCCGGCAGGTGCAGCAAGGTGCGTTCGACCTCGGCGACGATGGCCGCGACGGCGACCGGGATGAAGCTGCGCGGCGTCCATTCGAACAGCAGCAACTCGACGGCCAGCATTATTGCCGCGATCGGCGTTCCGAATACCGTCGTCATGCCGGCCGCTGCGCCCGCCACCAGCAGCGTCTTGCGCTCATTGTCGCTGACCGGCAGCATCTGGGCGATCAGCGAGCCGATGGCGCCCCCGGTCATGATGATCGGGCCTTCGGCGCCGAACGGGCCGCCCGAGCCGATCGAGATCRCCGACGACAGCGGCTTCAGCACCGCGACCTTGGCGTCGAGCCGCGAGCGGCCGAGCAGGATGGCCTCGATGGCTTCGGGAATGCCGTGGCCGCGGATCTTCTCGCTGCCGAAGCGGGCCATCAGGCCGATGATCAGCGCGCCGATCACCGGCACGATCACGGCGGCATAGCCGAGCGGGGTATCCTCGAGCCTGAGCTCCGCCAGCGTGAACTGGCCGAAATAGGCGATGTTGGTAGCGAGCCGGATGAGCTTCAAGAGCACGATGCCGGCAAACAGCCCCGCGGTCGCGACCACRACCGCGATTGCCGCGATGATGAGCACACGCGGATCGGTGGTGAAGTCGCGGAGGTGGCCGTTTCCGGCATGAGCGGATTTCATTGGGGAGCCTGAGCTTTCTGGCGGCGCACCCGCCGTCCGGTTTTTCGCGCGGCTACATATCGTAACACGATATAATTCTTCAAGGGCGTTTCTCGATCATCGATCCGCGTCATTTTGGACAAGGATCGAGCTGAACAGGGTCGCGCCGAGCCGCCCTGAGCTTTCGTAGGAGTTGAGCTTTCGCCGGAATGGTCCATAAGTCGGGAAATGACGCCGCCGAAGAAAGCACGCCCCGCCATCAGCCAAGCCGACTACCAGCGGCTGTCGCAGTTCCGCTATCTGATCCGCCGTTTCCTTGAATTCAGCCAGCTCCAGGCGAACGAGGCTGGCCTGACCCCGCGCCAGCACCAGGCGCTGCTGGCGATCAAGGGCTACCCCGGCGGCGGGCCGGTGGCGATCGGCGATCTGGCGGAGCGGTTGCGCATCCGACACCACAGCGCCGTCGAACTGGTGAACCGCCTCAGCGAGGCCGGACTGGTCACGAGGGATCAGGACAAGGCCGACCACCGCCGCGTGCTGCTGCAGCTCACGCCTCTCGCCGATGATCGCCTCGCCGAATTGTCGGCCGTCCATCTCGACGAGCTTTCGCGGATCGAGCCAATGCTGCGCCGGCTGCTTTTTCGTCAGGAACCGTCCTGAACATCGCAAGCTGAATCCGGAATTGYCGGGGCCCTCAGGACGAACAGCCGCTATCCGCCGTCCAGCGATTTCAGCAGATTGTCGATCGTGAACGGGTTGGCCTTGGGTTTCGGCGGGGGCTGCGCATTGTCGTTGGCGGGCGGCAGCGGCACGCGCTCGATCTTTGTTTCACTCGCCTTGCGCTCGGCCTCCAGCCTCGCCTGCTCCGCCTTCTTGCGGTCCGCCTCGGCCTGCGCCTTGGCCGCCTCGTCGGCGGCTTGCTGTTCGGCCTTGGCCTTCGCATCGGCCTCGGCCTTGGCTTTCGCTTCAGCCTCCTCTTTGGCGCGCGCCTCGGCCTGAGCCTTCGCGTCGGCCTCAGCCTTCGCCCTCGCCTCTTCTTCCGCCTTGGCTTTTGCTTCGGCTTCCGCCTTTGCCTGCGCCTCCGCTTCTGCCTTTGCCTGCGCCTCAGCCTCGGCTTTCGCCCGGGCTTCGGCCTCTGCCTTCTGCCGCGCCTCTTCCTCTTGCCGGCGCAACTCCTCGGCCGCGCGATCGCGTTCGGTTTGGAGCGCCGCGTAGTAGCGCACCTCACGCCGCAGCCTCTGCTTCTCGAGCAGTTCCGCCTGCATGGCCTCGACCCGCTGCTGCTCCTTCTCCAGCGCGCGCTGCGTCAGGAACTGCGCCAGCGGCGCGCTGTCGAACTCAGGCGCCATCGCCCCGAGCGGCCCGGCAAGGCTGAAATTCACCGCCGGCTCGGAGCCGACCAGCGCCTCGTCGCCGGGATGATAGGTGATCGCGCCCTTGGCGGAGACTGTGCCGGCGTTGAGGTCTGCCATGACGTCTGCCGACAGGGTCGCCGCCGGGCTGTTGAGGCTGATCGGCGGCGCCCGCAGCGTGCCGTTGGCAACTGTGAAGGCGATCTCCGTGTCGCCAGCCGGGAAACTGCCCTCCCCGGCGATCTGCGGCGCGAAACCGGCTGTTTTGGCGGCATCGATGTCGCGCCCTATAGCGTCGGCCTTCGCGATGATGGGCGCAAAGGCATCGGGATTGATGCCGGCAATGGTCAAGCCTTTCAGCGCTGCCGTGCCGGACCCGGACAAGGCGGCAACCATCGCATCGACCGACTTGCCGCTGGTCGACAGCGCCGCCGAGATGTCGCCGCTGGCGCTGATGCCGGCACCCGGCAGCACGGCGGACAGGTCGCCGCCGGCCAGCTTCAGCTGCGCCGAAAACAGGCCGGTGCCTTCCGTGTTCTTGAGCTCGAGCAGGCCGGTCAGCGCACCGCCAAAGAGCTTGGCCTTGATGTCTGAGACATGGATGCCTTCCTGGTCGAGCTTCAGCGACAGGGCGGCGTCATGCGCGGTGGCGAACGGTCCGGCGGCGAGGGCTGCCGTGTTGAGGTCGAGATCGGCGCTAAACGGCAGGGTCGACTTCTGGCTGAACGGCGCGGTTGGCCAGCCTTTCTTGGCGGGACTGAAGGACTGGTCGCCGAACAGCGAGACCGCCAGCGGATCGAGATCGAGCTCGTCGAGCGCCAGCGCGCCGGCAAGATGCGGCAGTCCGTCCTTCATGTCGACATTGACGTCGCCGGACACCGCCGCCTTGTTGATCGCACCGTTGAGGCCGCTCAGCACCAGAAGCCCGCTGCCGAAATCGGCATCGGCGGCGAGCGATGCCGAAGTGCCCGTGCCCATGCCGGGCAGCCCGACACCGGTCGTCATCAGCCACGGCTCGATATCGGCGGCGTCGAGATTGACCTTGCCCTTCGCCGTGGCGCCTTGCTCCGTCTCGGCGACGGTCCCGTCAAAACTCGCCCTGAATTCATCGGCCGTCAGGTTGAAGCTGGTCGCCAGACCGCCCCCTAGCGAACCTTTCGCAGTGACGTCGGTGGTCGCCTGTCCAAGCATGCCGAGCGGCAGCGCCGGCAGGCCGTAGAGCGCAAGCAGCGTGGCGGCATTCTCGTTCCTGGCGTTGAAGGTAAGCGATACCGGCGCCTCCGGAAGTCGATCCGGCGACCCCTTGCCCGAGAGCGAAGCCGAAAAGGTCGAGCCGCCGGCCTTGCCGTGCGCGGAAAGCGCAAGCCCCGTGGTGCCGTCGCCATTGTCGGCGGCACTCGTCACCAGGTCGATGCGGGCGTCCTGGAACAGTTCGGGATAGGCAGCCGCACGGGCGGCCAGGCCCTTCAGAACCTGATTGTCCGGATAATGCTGTGCTGCGACATCGATCAGTGGCTTCAGATCGACGGCAACGACGGAAGCGTCGAGCTTGCCGGTCGGGCTCTGCGGGAAATCCTTGATGCGGCCGGTGGCGCTGATCGAGGCGCCGGCAAGCCCGCCGACTGAAAGCCGGTCGATTTCGAGCAATCCCTGGCGAAGTCTCAACGCCGTATCCAGTGTATCGGCCGTCAGCCCCCCAGCGCTGACCGGGCCCGCCTTGATCTGGAAATCGAGGTCGCGGTCCGAAAACCGGTTGGCGCCCTTGTCGCTGACGAAGATCGAGGCGAAGGCCGCCAGGCCGTCGACATCGAGATCGCCGCCTTCCAGCCGCATCAGCACCGATGGCCTCGCACCCTCGGGCTGGCTGGAATCGATGCTGCCCGAGAATTTCGCCTTGCCGAGGATGAGTTCGAGATCGCTGAAGGATTGCCGGTTCTCGCTGAGATCGACCTTGGCCCTGAAGCCCGCCGCCGGCAGGCGGCGGATCGCCTCATCGACATCCTTCGATAGCCAGGCGGCGAAGCCGGATGGCTGTCCGACCGCAAGCAGCAACGAGCCCCTGAAGCCGAAATGGTCTTCGACGCTCAGCATGCCATTGGCTTCGAGCGTCGCGCGGCCGGGCAGCGTCGCGGCAAGCGACTTCACCGACCAGCCGCCCTCGGCCGGCTCGGCCGAAAGGCGCACGTCGCGCACTGTCGTGTCGCCCGCCACCACCGCCGGCAGCCGGACCTCGACCGTGCCCGGGATCGTCGGCTTCGGCATGTGCAGCAGCGTCTGCTCGAACGCCGCTATGCGCTGATCGAGCGTCAGCCCTGCTCCCGCAGCCCCGCCGACGGCCTCGTCGAACTGAACCTGCGCGCCGCTCGCCTCGATCGAGAAATGCGGCTTGAGGCCGAGATCGACCGAGGCCTTCCCGTCGGCGGTGTAGGGATTGTCGAGTGGTCCGGTTTCGAAGCGGAACTCATCGACATTGAGCTTCCGATGGTCGAGCGCGAACTTGCCGTTGAGCCGAAAGCCCGGATCAGGCTTGCCGGCGCTGGCCTTGACCGGCTCGCCATCGGTGCCGCGCAGTTCAACCGAGCTCCTGTCGCCAGCGTTTTTGTCCGCGTTTGCAATCTTGAACTGGCCGGAATAGGCCGCCGCGCCCTTGACGATGCCGGCATTGCCGTCGGTCTCGAAAGCCAGAGGGTAGTCCTCTGGATCGGCTTTCACCCTTAGCCGCATCTGGCCGTCTGCCTCCACCTTGCCGGTGGAGGCGGATACTTCCGTGCGCATGCCGTCGAACCGCAGCGTGCCGTCCATCCGCCATGGGCCGGCAAGCGATTTGGCGGAAATCGTCGAGTCGAGCTCGGTAATCAGGTGGCTCCGCCCGCCGGCGGCATGGCGCAGTTCGATCTGCCCTTCGGTCACGGTCAGCTTCTCGATCGCGATCTGGTTGGGATCGAAAGGCGTCGAGGGCCGGATCGCCCAGTCGACCGTGCCGTCGCCGGCGACGTCGATGGTTGCTTTCGGATGCACCAGCCGCATGTCGAAGATCAGCAGCTCGCCGCGCAGGAAGGGCGCCAGTTCCGCATCCATCGAGAACGTTTCGACCGTCATTGCCGGCTGGCCGCCAGGGCCGCCGGCAACCTCGACATTCGAGAAGGTCACTGACGGGAACGGCAGAAGCCGTGCGGTGGCGTCGCCTTTCACCGTCACCTTGYGGCCGAGGATGGTGCTCGCCTCGCGCTCGAAATCGCCGCGATAGCCGGTCCAGTCGATGAAATACGGCACCACCAGCGCCGCGCACAGCACCARCACGAACAGGCCACCGAAGATCACGAACAGGCGTGCGAGCATCTGCTCTCCGGATTGAAAGTCAGCCGCACTCTACCTGCATCCGCGTGTCGATAAAGAGGCAATTCCGCCGGCGAGTCTCTAGGCTCGCGGCAGGATCTTGCCCGGATTCATGATGTTCAGCGGATCGAGCGCCTGCTTGATGGTCCGCATCACGTCGACGCCGTGGCCGAGCTCATGGCGCAGGAAGCCGACCTTGCCCTGGCCGATACCGTGCTCGCCGGTGCAGGTTCCCTCCATGGCGATCGCACGCATATTGAGCCTGGCGACGAATTTCTCCGCAAGCGCGATCTCTTGTGGGTTGTCGACGTCCATCAGTACCAAAACGTGGAAATTGCCGTCGCCGGCATGGCCGACGATCGGCGCGATCAGGCCCATCTCGGCAATGTCGGCCTCGGTTTCCGTCACGCATTCAGCAAGGCGCGAGATCGGCACGCAGACATCGGTCGAAAGCCCCTTGGCGCCGGGACGCAGCGTCAGCGACGACCAATAGGCGTCGTGCCGCGCCTTCCAGAGCTTCGTCCGCTCCTCGGCGACGCTGGTCCACAGGAACGGGCCCCCGCCCTGCTCATCGGCGATCATGCCGAAGGTCTCGGCCTGTTCGGCGACGCCGGCGTCGCTGCCATGGAATTCGACGAACAGGCACGGGCTTTCGGGATAGTCGAGCTTCGAATGGTTCTTCATCGCCCGCATCTGCAGCGCGTTGACCAGTTCGATGCGCGCCACCGGAATGCCCATCTGAATGGTCGCTATCACCGTGTTGCAGGCCGCCTCAAGAGTCGGGAACGGGCAGACGCCGCCAGAGATCGCCTGCGGAATGCCCTGCAGGCGGAGCGTCAGCGACGTGATGATGCCCAGAGTGCCTTCCGAGCCGACCAAAAGCCGCGTCAGGTCGTAGCCGGCCGAACTCTTCTTCGCCCGCTTGCCGGTCGTCACCGCCTCGCCATCGGCCATGACCGCGGTCAGCGACAGCACGTTCTCCCGCATCGTGCCGTAGCGCACGGCGTTGGTGCCGGAGGCGCGTGTCGCTGCCATGCCGCCGAGCGAGGCATTGGCGCCCGGATCGATCGGGAAGAACAGGCCGGTGTCGCGCAGGTGCCGGTTGAGGTCCTCGCGCGTCACGCCGGGCTCGACTGTGCAGTCGAGATCCTGCGGATTGACCGAAAGGATGCRGTTCATGYGCGAGGTGTCGATCGRGATGCCGCCGCCGGGCGCGTTGGTGTGGCCCTCGAGCGAGGAGCCGACGCCGAAGGCGATGACCGGCACGCGATGCGCGGCGCAGGCGCGCACGATCTCCTGCACCTCCGGCGTCGATTCGGCATAGGCGACGCCGTCCGGCGCCTGGGTCGGGATGTAGGTGGTGGTGTGCGCATGCTGGCTGCGGATCGCCTCGCCGGTCTGGAAGCGCTCTCCGAAGCGCTGCTTGAGGATGCCGAGCACCGTGGCGATGCCTTCCTCGTTGCGCTCGACGGGATTGAGGTCGCTCAAAGCCATGAATTCCTCCGCGAATGGACCAGCGGCCACTCTTGCCATGCAGCTATGGATGATGCCTAAAGCAATTCCAGGAAAACTGTGAAGCGGTTTTCCGTCCGGAATTGCTCCAGAACAAAGAGAACCCTCCCAGCCACGCCCTGTCCAGCGACGATCGAGGAAAACCAGATGACGATGCCCGCGCCGATCATTTCCAACCCGATGGCGATCGAGAGGGACTGGATTGACTACAACGGCCATCTCAACATGGCCTATTACAACGTGCTGTTCGATCGCTGCTCGGACGAAGCTTTCGAATTGATGGGCATGGGGCCGAACTACGCCAAAGAGCGCCGCTTCACCATCTATACGGCGGAAGTCCATGTCTGCTACGTGCAGGAGCTGCATCTCGACCACAAGGTGAAGGTCTCGTTCCAGCTTATCGACCATGACGAGAAGCGGCTGAGAGCCTATCAGGAAATCCGCCATGTCGACGGCTGGCTGGCCGCAACTTCCGAGCAGCTTGCGCTGCATGTCGACATGGCCGGACCGAAGGTCGCCCCCTTCCCCGCCGACGTGCTGGCCAGGGTCGAGGCGATGCGCGCCGCCCATGCCGCGCTGCCGATGCCTGAGCGCGCCGGCCGCTCGATCGGCATCAAGCGCAAGAGCGCTTGAAAACCCGCGCGCCCGCGTTAACCTTACCAAGGTTTTAACGTGAACAAGCCGGTTGAGGCGTTGAACGACTCAGCGGCGCGTTCGAAAACCGCCATACCGGGTTATGCGCGGACGGCTGGCGGAATGCGGTGCGAGGCAAGTGCATGAAAACCGACATCAAGGTCGAAGTGGAGCGGTTGGCGGCCGATCCGCGTATCACCGACTATGATTTCTGGCGATCGCTGAAGAACGTCAACAACGAGATCTTCCACATCGCCAACAACAACGAGCCGATCCCCTTCGACATGATTCGCTGGCGAGCGATTCTCAAGCAGGCGCGCATGAAGCGCGGGCGTGTTTGAGCAATTCCAGGAAAAGTGCGCAGCGGTTTTCCGCCCGGGAATTGCGTCAAAACAACCAGAGAGCGGTTCGCCGTTTCCGTGAAACGGCGAACCTCCTCAGCGCGCCTTAAGACCGCCGAGCGGCGAACGCGGCTCGACTGGCGACGACTGTATGATGGCGGTGTTGGTCATCGCATAGGGAATGATCCTGTCGATCAGCCGCTCCAGTTCGGCCACCGAGCCGACATGCGCCAGCGCAATGAAGCAATCCTCGCCGGTAACCCGGTCGCATTGCGCGATTTCCGGTAGGTCGCGGATGATCTCGGTCACGACGGAAAGCTGCCCGGGAACCGGCCTGATCCGCAGCCATGCCGACAGCTTCATGCCGAGTGCTGCCGGATTGATCCTGACCGTATAGGCCTCGATCACGCCGTTCTCCTGCAGCTTGYGGATGCGCTCGGCCACGCTCGGCGCCGAGAGCCCGACGGCCCGCGCCAGCTCCRCCGTGCTGGTGCGCGCATCCTTTTCCAGGAGCCGCAGGATCTTCAGGTCCGCCGCATCCAGATCGGCATTTTCATTTCGAAGGCGCTTCAAGAAGATACCCTCATTTCTATGCAGGAAAAGGCCAATCTTCCCTTCTATCTTCCATATAAAGCATAAGTTTCGCCTGCGATAATGATCGCATGAAATCTCAAGCGCAAGCGCCGCTCGCAAACCAGGCCRCCAGCGAAGCCGGCCGCCCTGCTCTCGCAGTGCTGRCCAATACGCTGCCGCCGCATGTCTGGTTCTGCGTCAGCGCGGTCTTCCACTATCTCGGGCCGGCCTTCGCCGTGCTGCTGTTCGCTCAGGTCGGCGTGCTCGGCATGGCCTGGCTGCGCATCGCCTCGGCCGCGCTCATCTTCGCACCGCTCACCAGGCCGTGGACCGTCTTCGTGCAGGTCGACCGACGGGACCGCCTGCTCCTGTTTGCCTTCGGTGCCTGCCTGGCGGTGATGAACTGCTCGTTCTATCTCGCTCTCGACCGCCTGCCGATCTCGCTGGTCGCCGCAATCGAATTCGTCGGCACGATCGCCGTAGCACTGGCGGGTCTCAGAAGCCGGCGCAATTTCGCGGCGCTGGCCATTGCCGTCGCCGGCACCTTGCTGCTGATCGATATCAAATGGTCCAGCGATCCCATTGGTCTGTTCTGGGCCTTTCTCAACGGCGCGCTGTTCGTCGGCTACATCGTCATCGGCCACCGCGTCGCCCAGACCGGCATCGGCATAGCCGGCCTCGGCACAGCGATGGCGATCGCTTTCCTCGTTGTGCTGCCCATCGGCTTCAGCGAAGCACTGCCGGCCTTCACGGCGCCGCAACTGCTGTTCGCCGCCATCGGCGTCGGCGTCTGCTCCTCGGTTATTCCCTACATCTGCGACCAGCTCGCCATGGCGCGGCTGCCGCGCGCGAGCTTCGCACTGATGCTCTCGCTCTTGCCGCTCACCGCGACGCTGATCGGTGTCATCGTGCTGAGGCAGGTTCCGAGCCTCAGCGATTGCCTCGGTATCGCGCTGGTCGTGGCGGGCGTCGCCCTGCACAAGCCCGCCCCGAAGTGAGCAAAGGTGAGGCGTGTCGAGACTCAGGTCAGGCCAGCTTCTCCTTGAGGAAGGCGACCGTCCTCCCCCAGGCAAGATCGGCCGCCTTCTTGTCATAACGGGCGGCCGAGGTGTCATTGTTGAAGGCGTGATTGACGCCGTCGTAGATGAAGACCTTGTACTCGACATGCGCGGCATCGAGGGCCTTCTTGTAGGCATCGATGCCGGCGTCGATGCGTTTGTCCAGCCCGGCATAATGCAACAGCAGCGCGGCCTTGATCTTCGGCACATCCTCGGCTTTCGGCTGCATGCCGTAATAGGCGACTGCGGCGCTGAGGTCCGGTGAATGGACGGCGAGCGTGTTCACCGCGCCACCGCCCCAGCAGAATCCGACCGCGCCGACCTTGCTGTTACCGTCCTTGTCGCCCTTGAGATAGGCGACGGTCGCGACGCCATCGGCCGCGACTTGGGCAGCATCGAGGTTGGTGAACATGTCGCGTGCCCTGTCCTCGTCGGTGGGCGTGCCGCCGAGCGGCGACAGGAAATCGGGCGCCAGCGCAACGAAGCCTTCCACCGCCACGCGCCGGGCGACATCGCGGATATGCGGGTTGAGACCCCGGTTCTCATGGACGACCATGACCATTCCGGGCTTGTCAGACCGGTTCGCCGGCTTGACCAGATAGCCCTTCATCTCGCCGCTGCTCCCCGGATAGGTGATGTCTTCACCCTTCACCCTCGGATCGTTCTCGGCGACGATCGCCGCCTTGGCCGAATTAGCCGCCGGCATCGGTGCGATCGCCGCGGCCGCCGCGCCCGACCCGGCAAGCTTGGTCAGCTGCTCCATGAATCTCCGCCGGTCGAGGGTGAGGTGCGTGTACTCGTCATAGGCATCGATCATCGCCTGAGTGATGACGGGCTTGGCAGCAGGTTCGGTCATGGCTCTCCTCGGCGTCCGGACGGGCTGACGCGCAAGATAGGGTTGAAGCTTGCGCGGTCCAGTCACGGACAGGTGACGATTTGGTGCGCCCGATCGCGGCGCAATAGGCACCCTGGGGCGCCCATCACATTTTGGTCATTTCCGAAGGTCTTGATGGTGCCGTCACATTAGGAAAGGAAGCTGCCGACGCGGCCGCGTCCGATCCAAACGACAAAGGGGAACGCCATGAACGTCCAGGATATCGTCAACACAGTTTCGCAAAAGACAGGGTTGGACCAAGCGACCACCGAAAAGGTCGTCGGCACCATCTTCTCGGTGCTCGAGCACGAGGCGGAAGGCACCAGCGTCTCGTCCTTCTTCGCCAAGATCCCCGGCGCCGATGCGCTGGCCCAGCAGTACGATGTGATGGCCGCCGGCGCCGCGCCTGGTTCGGGCGGCGGCTTGCTGTCGTCGCTGCAGGGCGCGCTGGGCAGCGTGCTCGGCGAAAAGGCCGGCGCGCTGATCAACGGCGTCGCGGTTCTTAAGGAATCCGGCCTCGACATGGCGCAGATCCGTCAGGCCGGCGAGACCCTGATCAAGCAGGCTGAAGCGGCCGCTGGCCCGGATCTTACCAACCAGGTGCTCGGCCAGGTGCCCAGCCTCAGGAGCCATCTCGGCCTTTAGTTTGGTCGGAGCGCCAGAGCCGCTCCGCTCGATCACTGCGGCGGCCATGCTGGTTGGTGGACAATTATCTTCGCCTGCGACGGATCGGTCCGAAGATATCGACATTGTTTTGCTGTCTCATCCTACACATTCCGGAAACCATGCTCCGTGCCCGCATGGCCGGCGCCGATGCAATTAACCGCTCATTAGCGGTTGCATTCCAAGTTCAGCATTGAGTTATCGGTATTCCGCGTTGGGGCGACTGCCTCTTTATGCCTATGTCGTACTCCGAGCCCTGATCTGGAAATCGGACGTTCGCGCACACGAACGCCGGGCGCGGTTTGACGAGGGAAGAAGGTCTGCACCTCCGAGATCGAAGAGGCAATCAGGCCATGATGCGCGTCATCTCCTGCGTGACTGTAGAGCACAATCTCTGGCTTGTGCTGGTCGCGGCGCTGGTCTGCAGCGCCGGGTCCTGGGCGACGATCAGGCTTTTCCTTCGAGCCCATGAAGCGACCGGTCTGCAGCAGATAGGCTGGCATTTCCTGACCGGGGTGTGCGCGGGATCGTCGATCTGGTGCACGCATTTCGTCGCCATGCTGGCCTATGACCCCGGCGCGCCGATCACCTTCGATCCGGTCCTGACGATTGCCTCTCTGTTCATCGCCATGGCGGGTACCGCCGCCGGCTTCATCGCAGCGACGGGCCATGCCCCGCGCATTGCCCCCATCGTCGGCGGCACCATTGTCGGCCTGGCGATCTCCGGCATGCACTATACCGGCATGGCCGCCTACCGCGTCGACGGCCTTGTCGAATGGGATATGGCTTATTTGGTGGCATCTATCGCGCTATCCGTGGTCTTTGCCTGCCTTTCGCTCAGCGTCGCCCTCGACAGCCGGATAGCTGGCCATAAATATTGGGCCGCGGCGATCCTTGTCACGGCCATCGTCAGCCTTCACTTCACCGCGATGGCCGCGCTGCGGGTGACGCCGCTGGCAACTCAGGCCAGCCATACCGATGCGGCGGCCTTGCATGCCATGGCGCTTGGCATCGCGGTGGCCGGGCTGATTATCGTCGGCACCGGGCTCGCCAGCTACCTGATCGACGACCGCACGCGCTTGGAGACCGTCGAGCGCCTGAACCACCTCGCGATGAATGACACTCTCACCGGCCTGCCGAACCGGGCTAACTTCAACGAATACCTCGACCGTGAGATCGACCGCGCCAGGGAACTCGGCTGCAAGGTGGCGGTCGTCGGCATCGATCTCGACCGGTTCAAGGAAATCAACGACATCTGGGGCCATGGCGCCGGGGACATGGCGCTCAAGACGCTCGCCGGACGAATGAGTGCGCTCCTCCAGGAAGGCGAGTTCATCGCGCGGCTCGGCGGCGACGAGTTTGCCGGGGTCAAGCGCATGAAAGCGCAATCGGACCTTCTGGATTTCGTCTCCCGTCTGGAGGCTGCGCTGATGGCGCCGATCCGGATCGCCGAGGTCGAAACGGCTACCGGCGCCAGCCTTGGCGTCGCCATCTACCCCACCGACGCCCAGAACCGCGAAACCCTCGTCAATAACGCCGACCTGGCGATGTACCGGGCCAAGGCGAATGTGACGCAAAGCGTGTGCTTCTATGAGCAGGCCATGGATGAGGCTGTTCGCGCCAACCGCACGCTCGCCAACGACCTCCGAGACGCTGTYGAGAACGGCCAGCTCGACCTGCACTATCAGGTGCAGACATCGGTCTCGACCGGGGAAATCCGCGGCTATGAGGCTTTGCTGCGCTGGAAGCACCCGACACGCGGTAATGTCTCTCCGGCGGAGTTCATCCCGCTCGCCGAGGAAAACGGCCTCATCCTGCCGCTCGGTGAATGGGTTTTGCGCACCGCCTGCGCCAAAGCAGCGTCGTGGGAAACCCTCTACAAGGTCGCGGTCAATCTCTCTCCGGTCCAGTTCGCCCATGCCGACTTGCCGAAGCTGATCCACGAGATATTGCTGGAAACCGGCCTCAAGCCGAGCCGGCTCGAGTTGGAGATCACCGAATCCACCATCATCGCCGACAAAATCCGCACCTTGAACATCCTGCGGCGGATCAAGGCGCTTGGCGTCACCATCGCCATTGACGATTTCGGCACAGGCTATTCCTCGCTGGAAACGCTGCGCGCCTTCCCGTTCGACAAGATCAAGCTCGACCGCTCCTTCATGTCCGAAGTCGAAACCAGCCCGCAGGCGAAGGCCATCATCCGCGCCGTGCTGGCGCTCGGCCAAAGCCTCCATATCCCTGTGCTCGCCGAAGGCGTGGAGACGCACAGCCAGTTGGCGATCCTGCGCGTGGAAGGCTGCAACGAAGCGCAAGGATACCTGCTCGGCCGCCCGGCCCCCTTCGCCGATATCTTCGCGCCGGCCTCTCGGCCTGGCGTTGACATGAGCACAATGTCAGTTGCAATGCCCACCCAGGCCGTCGCCTAACGCAATAGACAGCTGAAATTCAGCGCGGGCCGAGCCGTTCGCCGAATATCATCCATCTACTTCGGCAATGTGTAGGCCATCACATAGTCGCCCGGCTTGGTACCGACCGAGCCGTGACCGGGCCGGCGCCGCGCCTGGTTCGGGCGGCGGCTTGCTGTCGTCGCTGCGAGCGCGCTTGGTCAAACAGGCCGAAGCGGCCGCCGGCCCGGATCTCACCAACCAGGTACTCGGCCAGGTGCCCCCTGAGGAGCCGTCACGGCCTTTGAACTAGTCGGCCGGCGAAGGCAATTGCCGGGCTGTTGCCTGCACGGCCGGCATCACGTGGATAATAGTGCGTGAGCACACGCCCGTGCTGAATGGCCTTTCAGCGGCACGTCGGGCGGTGCTATGTCTCGCTGATGGATAGCGTCGCCTCAATACTCCGACGCGCCCGCGATGCCTATGAGAAGCGGGCATGGGCGGATGCGCTGGGGTTGCTGCAGGCCGCGGACGAAGCCACCGCTTTGGGAACAGACGATCTGGAACGGATGTTCTGGTCGGCTGGAATGCTGGATCGCGATACGGATATCCTTGCCGCAGCCGAACGCCTCGTCAAAGCGCATAGCGATGCGGGCCGTGACGACCGKGCGGCATATTGGGCGTGCTTCCATGGCTCCCGGCTGCTGGTATTGGGCGAGCATGGCCGTGCAACCGCGTGGCTGCAGCGGGCGCAGCGCCTTGCGGAGAGCTTTGGTCGCGAATGCTCAACACAGGGCTATCTGGTTTTGCTGGCGGCCCAGAAGGACCTCAGGGCAGGCAGCGACGAGACATCCGCCGCGCTTGCAAGGCAGGCGCTGGCGATAGGCGAACGCTGCTGCGACATCGACCTGATAGCCTTCGCCAGATGCGTTCTCGGCCGTGCCCTGGTGCGGGAAGGGCGTGTCGAGGAAGGCATCGCATCTCTGGATGAGGCCATGCTGCCCGTGATCGGCGGCGAGCTCACGCCAGTTATCACAGGGATCATCTACTGTAATCTCATCGCTGAATGTCGTCAGGTCTATGCGCTCGATCGCTCTCGCGAATGGACGGATGCCCTGTCGAACTGGTGTGGAGCACAGCCGCAGCTGGTCGTGTTCAATGGCGCCTGCATGCTGCATCGGGCCGAGATCATGGAATTGAACGGCAATTGGCAGGAGGCGATCGCGGAGTCGCGGCGGGCGGCATCTTCCCCCATTGCCAAGCCGAGCCGCAACGACACGGCCGCCGGGGCCGCCTATCAGGAGGCCGAAATCCATCGCCTGCGCGGCGAATTCGCCGCCGCCGAGGCGCTTTACCGAAATGCCAGCCGGCTCGGGCTCGAACCGCAGCCCGGTATGGCCCTGCTGCGTCTCGCGCAGGGCCGGGCGGAACAGGCGGCGGCAACCATACGTCGCGTGCTCGCCACCACCGAAGCACCGCTCAGCCGTGCCCGCCTGCTCCCGACGCTGATCGAGATCGCGATCGCGGCGGGCGCGGTCGACGAGGCCCGCGACGCCTGCCAGGAACTGGAGGCCACCGCCACCCGGTTCGCGACCGAGATTCTGGGAGYGATCGCGTCGCAGGCAAAAGGCGAAATCGAAATGCATGACGGCAACGCGGCGGCAGCGCTCGGGCATTTCCGCTCGGCGCTGGCGATCTGGCAGCGCGCCGGGGCTCCCTACCTGGAAGCGCGGCTGCGCATGCTGGCCGGCCAGGCCTGCCGCATGCTCGGGGACGAGGACGGCGCGGGGCTTGAGTTCGACGCCGCGCGTTCGGTTTTCGCGGAACTCGGCGCCGTGCCCGATCTCGACCGTCTCAACGCATTGGCCAAGTCCCGCGCGCCACCATCGGCGCACGGGTTGACACGGCGCGAGGTAGAGGTCCTGGGCCACGTCGCCGCAGGCAAGACCAACAGGGCGATAGCAGCCGAACTTGGCCTCAGCGAAAAGACCGTCGACCGCCACGTCTCCAACATCTTCGACAAGCTTGCGGTCAATTCACGCGCCGCGGCAACCGCCTACGCATTCCAGAAAGGCCTGCTTTGACGCCTGTCGATCTTCCGGTGACTTTGGCCTGACCTGAATCGCCTCAGGCCAAATTCCGCTCTCGTGGGGAAAAATCCCCATTGCCTTTCCTTTGCCGCATGGGGTCTATCCCCGAAGCGCGTCGATGGGTTGGTTCGCTATTCTTCTCCCGTGGCTCACCAAAGCCGGATGGAGACGGACATGAATCGACCAACCGAACCGATTTCAGTGCGCCAGACGAAGCAGCAAGGCACCGGCGCGGTCGACATAGCTGAGACCAAGGCACGCGCCGGTGCGCTGCTGGAACTCGGCGCGGCATTAATCAAGCTGCAGGCTGACACAGCACAGGCGCAAGCGGAGCATGCGGACCTAGGCAACGAGCTTCGGCCGGCGCCGCGGGAAGAGCGTTTCGACGTCGTCATCGTCGGCGCAGGCCAGAGCGGCCTTTCCGTAGGTCACTATCTTGCCCGCAAGGGGGTCAAGTTCGTCATCTTGGAAGCGCGCGAGCGCATCGGTGACATCTGGCGCTCGCGTTGGGATTCGCTGCGCCTCTTCACGCCGGCGCGCTTCGATGGGCTGGCGGGCATGCGCTTCCCGGCTCCCGCCTATTCCTTCCCGACCAAGGATGAAATGGCCGACTATCTGGAGACCTATGCGGAGAAATTTGCCCTGCCGGTACGCACGGGGATCAAGGTCGACGAGGTCAGGCGCCACGGCGAGCGTTACGTCGTCATTGCGGGCGAAAGCCGTTTCACCGCCGATCACGTCGTGGTTGCCGCCGCAAGCTACCAGAAGCCGAAGATTCCCGATTTCGCCGCCCTGCTTGATCCGTCGATACGGCAATTCCACTCTTCCGGCTACAAGAACCCGGCGCAACTCAAGGCCGGTGGTGTGCTTCTGGTCGGCGCCGGCAATTCGGGCGCGGAGATTGCCATGGACCTCTCCGCCACGCACCGCGTGTGGCTGGCAGGGCGGCACCCCGGTCACATCCCGGTCGCCTATAATGGCGCCGTCGCCCTGCGCCTAGTGATACCCTTTATCTTCCRCGTCGTTCTCCACCGTCTGCTTTCCGTGGATACCCCCATCGGGAGGAAGGCACGACCCGGACATCTCGCCCATGRCCTGCCGCTGATCCGGGTAAGGCCGCAACAGATGGATGCCGCCGGGATAAGCCGGGTGGGGCGCGTCGCCGCCGTCGAGGATGGCAAGCCGGTGCTCGAAAGCGGCAAGGTCCTCGATGTCGAGAACGTCGTCTGGTGCACCGGCTTCCGGCCCGGACTGGATTGGATCAAGCTGCCGATCTTCGACGAGAGCGGCCGGCCCAGGCAATATCGCGGCGTCGTCACTGGTGAACCGGGCCTCTATGTCTGCAGCCTGCCGTTCCAGCACTCTCCTTCCTCCAACATGATTCACGGCGCGGAAAGGGACGCCGGCTATGTGGCGGATGCGATAGGCGCGCGGATGCGGGCAGCGCAAAAATGGAACAAAACGTAGACGCTTCTGGCCTTTCGCTGCCGAATCACTACATTCGGGGACGATGTCCGGCTTTTCGGAAGACATGCCCTTCTTTGACGAACCGAATGCGCGGCCCGCGGCCCCATCGGGCATTGCTGCGCGCGCCATGGCGGCCCGCAGCGCGCAGAACCGCGCGCCCGATTACCTCAAAGGCCTCAATCCCGAGCAGCGGCTGGCCGTTGAAACCACGGAAGGCCCGGTCCTGGTGCTGGCCGGCGCCGGCACCGGCAAGACGCGGGTTCTGACCACGCGCATCGCCCACATCCTTGCCACCGGCAGGGCCTTCCCTTCGCAGATTCTGGCCGTCACCTTCACCAACAAAGCCGCGCGCGAGATGAAGCAGCGCATCGGCATCCTGATCGGCGATGAGAACGTCGAGGGCATGCCCTGGCTCGGCACCTTCCACTCGATCGGCGTCAAGCTCTTGCGCCGTCACGCCGAGCTTGCCGGGCTGAGATCCGATTTCACCATTCTCGACACCGAAGACGTGGTGCGGCTGCTCAAGCAGATCATCCAGGCCGAGAATCTGGACGACAAGCGCTGGCCGGCCAAGCAGTTCGCCCAAATGATCGACAACTGGAAGAACAAGGGCCTCGGCCCGGACGAGATTCCGGAAGGCGATGCGCGCAGCTTCGGCAACGGCAAGGGCCGCCAGCTCTACAAGGCCTATCAGGAACGGCTGCAGACACTGAACGCCTGCGATTTCGGCGATCTCCTCTACCACCCGATCCGGATCTTCCGCGCCTATCCGGATGTGCTGAAGGACTATCACCGCAAGTTCAAATACATCCTGGTCGACGAGTATCAGGACACCAACACCGCGCAGTACATGTGGCTGCGCTTGCTGGCGCAGAGACCTACCTCCCCCTCGATGGGTGAGGTCGCGCCGCGGAGCGGCGCGGGTGGGGGTGGCAGCGCCGGCGCCGGTCACCCCTCCCCGTCGCTTCGCGACGACCCTCCCCATCGAGGGGAGGGTAAGGCGCGATCGGCCGAAACCCGTGCCACCATAAACATCTGCTGCGTCGGCGACGACGACCAGTCGATCTATGGCTGGCGCGGCGCCGAGGTCGACAACATCCTGCGCTTCGACAAGGACTTTCCGGGCGCCACCATCATCCGGCTCGAACGCAACTACCGCTCGACCGCGCACATCCTGGGCGCGGCCTCCCATCTCATCGCCCACAATGAAGGCCGCTTCGGCAAGACGTTGTTCACCGACCGCAACGACCCCGAGGACGGCAAGGTGCAGGTCCATGCCGCCTGGGACTCGGAAGAAGAGGCGCGCGCCGTCGGCGAGGCCATCGAGGCCTATCAGCGGCAGAAGCACAACCTCAACGACATGGCGATCCTGGTGCGCGCATCCTTCCAGATGCGCGCGTTCGAAGACCGCTTCATCACGCTAGGCCTCAACTACCGCGTCATCGGCGGCCCGCGCTTCTACGAGCGGCTGGAAATCCGCGACGCGCTCGCCTTCTTCCGCGTCGTCTCCAACAGCGGCGACGACCTCGCCTTCGAGCGGATCGTCAACGTGCCGAAGCGCGGGCTCGGCGAAGCCACCATCCGCCAGATCCACGACACGGCGCGCGCCATGCGCATACCGATGCTGGAAGCTGCTGCCAGRCTCGCCGAAAGCGACGAGCTGAAGCCGAAGCCGCGCGCGGCACTGCGCGAGGTCGCCGCCAATTTCGAGCGCTGRCAAAAGGCGCTGGAGACCACGCCGCATACCGAGCTCGCCGAGACCATTCTCGAGGAGAGCGGCTACACCGACATGTGGAGGAACGACCGTTCGGCGGAAGCGCCCGGACGGCTGGAGAATCTCAAGGAACTGATCCGCTCCATGGAGGAGTACGAGTCGCTGCGTTCCTTCCTCGAGCATGTTGCGCTTGTCATGGAGGCCGAGCAAGGCGAGTCGCTCGATGCCGTCTCGATCATGACGCTGCACTCGGCCAAGGGCCTGGAATTCGAGACCGTCTTCCTCCCCGGTTGGGAGGAAGGCCTCTTTCCCCATCAGCGGGCGCTGGACGAAGGCGGCCGTTCAGGGCTGGAGGAAGAGCRCCGGCTTGCTTATGTCGGACTGACCCGCGCCAAGCGGAACCTGCACATCTGGTTCGTCTCCAACCGGCTGATCCACGGCCTGTGGCAATCGACGATCCCCTCGCGCTTTCTCGACGAATTGCCGGAGACCCATGTCGACGTCGCCGACGGCGGCAATTCCTATGGCGGCTACGGCAATCCCTACGGCGGCGGCGCCTTCGCCTCGGGCCGCGGCGGCGGACGCCAGAACCCTTATGGCGCGTCGCGCTTCGACAATATCGGCGCCGAGAAATCCGGCAGCTTCTCCAACACCTATGCGACGCCCGGCTGGCAGCGAGCCCAACAGAACCGCACCGAGGCGACCGACCGCAACTGGGGCACCCGCTCCGGCCACCACGTCGAGCGCATCGGATACGGCGAGACCGACTCCGGTTATGGTGCCGGCCGCACCAGCGTGAAGGGCCGCACCATCGAGGGCGAACTCGTTGCCAAATCGGTCGCCGACACGCCATCCGCCTTCAAGCTCGGCGACCGCGTGTTCCACCAGAAGTTCGGCAACGGCAACATCGCGGCCATCGACGGCAACAAGCTCACTATAGACTTCGACAAAGCCGGCCAGAAACGTGTGCTGGACGGATTCGTCACCAGCGTTTGAGTGGCTACCGTCAACGAGCACCCATCAGAAACTGCAGCCGCTCACCTATACCTCGCCTGGTTCCATTTATGGCCGAGCAGCGACAGGATGATGATCAGTCCGTTGAAGAACTGGACGTAGAAGCCGCTGAGGCCCGCCGCCACCACGCCGGTCTGGATGAAGGAGACCGTGACCGCGCCGATCGCGCCGCCGACCACAGTGCCGATGCCGCCCCAGGTCGGCGTGCCGCCGACAAAGACCGAGGCCAGCACCGGCAGCAGATAACCGTCACCCGCCGTCGGCCACCAGGTGAAGTTGATCATCACCGAGAAGGTGCCGGCGATCGCGGCCCCGATGCCGACGAAGACGAACACTTTGACCCGCACGCGCTTGACGTCGATGCCCATCTGCTTGGCGCTGTCCGGATTGTCGCCCACCACCTTCACCTGCGCGCCGAAGCGGTGGCGGTTGTAGAGCAGCGCCGAAAACACGACGAAGGCGGTGGCCCAGAAGATCTGCACCGGAATGCCGGAGATCTGGCTGGAGAAGATCGCGTAAGCGGAACTGTTGGCAAGACTGGTCAGCGCCGTCGACTTGCCCTCGTTGATGATCTGGATCAGGCCGCGCAGCAGGAAGTTCATGCCGAGCGTGGCGATCAACGACGACAGGCCGCCATAGACGACCAGCGACCCGACCAGGAAGCCGAGCAGCGTGCCGGTGACGAGCGCCGCCGCAATGCCGAGGAACGGATCGTAGYCGGCCTGCACGACGATCGCGAAGACCCACGAGGCGAAGCCCATGGTCGCCGGGAACGACAGATCGATCTCGCCGCAGGTGACGACGAAGACCAGCGGCACGACCACGAACAGCGCCACGGGCAGCGTCGTGAGCACAGAGCTGTAGAGATACCAGGTGGTGAAGACGGTCGGGTTGGCGATTATGAACACCGCCATCATGACCACGAACACAGCGAGCGTGCCGAGGGCCGCGCGATTGTCGAGGACGAAGCCGCGCAGCCAATGATCGGAGGGATGGCTCCAATCCTTGCCMGAGTCCTTGGTTGCTTGGCCGCTTGCCCTTCCGAGAGACGTTTGCAGATCGGGTTCCATGGCCTTGCTCATCACGCTCTCTGCTCCGCTCCACCTGCCTCGTGCAGCCCCGGCAAGCCGTCGGGATGCGCGATGTCTTCCATGAAATTGATAAGGTCGTCGGCCGACTTGACCTCGCTGCGATCGGCCGTCAGCGCCACCCTGCCGCGGTCGAGCACCACGAAACGGTCGGCAATATCGAAGACGTGGTGGATGTTGTGGCCGATGAACAGGATCGATCGGCCGCTCGCCCGCACCTGGCGCACGAAATGGAAGACCTTGGCGGTCTCGGTCAGCGACAGCGCCGTCGTCGGCTCATCGAGGATGATCAGTTCCGCCTGTTTGTAGATGGCCCGCGCAATAGCCACGCCCTGGCGTTCGCCGCCCGAAAGTTGGCCGACGATGGAATGCGGCGTGAACACTTTCGAGGTGAAGCCGATCTCGCGCATCAGCCGGCTCGCCTCTTCGATCTCCTTGCCGACCTTCAGCCAGCCGAGAAGGCCGGTGAGCTCGCGCCCCATGAAAATGTTGCGCACGATGGTCTGCTGGACAGCAAGAGCCCGGTCCTGGAACACCGTCTCGATGCCGGCGTCGCGCGAGCGGGCAGCACTCCATCCGGTGACCGGCTTGCCGCGCACGAGGATATCGCCGCTAGTCGGCTTGACCACGCCGGACAGGATCTTGATCAGCGTCGACTTGCCGGCACCGTTGTCGCCGATCAGGCCGACCACCTCGCCGCGGTCGACGCTCAGATTGACGCCGCCCAGCGCATAGACCTGGCCATAGGATTTCGTGATGTCGCGCAGTTCGATGATGCGTTCGCCCATGCGATCCTCGCTTGAACTGTCTGCCGGCCGCTCGCCGGCGGTCTGGCCGGCCGGGCCTATTCCCGGCCGGCCGCTTGGGAGGTCAACGCAGCGCCTGCTTGGCCAACTCAGCGACGATCTCGTAGTTCTGCGGTGTCACGAAGCCGGCGCCAGTGTCGACATTCATCGGCGCGAGGCCGAGCACCACTTGCTGGCAGAGGCTCAAGATCGGCAGATAGCCCTGCAGGAACGGCTGCTGGTCGGCCGTCAGTTGCACCCAGCCGCCCTTGAAGCCTTCGACGATCTGCGGGCTGGTGTCGAAGCCGAAGTTGAAGATGTCGCCGGGCTTGCGCCCCGCCGCCTGCATGTAGGTGGCGACATTGCCGAGCATCTGGCCGCCGGGATAGCCGACCGCCTTGACGTCCGGATGGTTTAGCAGCGCCGCGGTGATCACCGGAATGGCGAGGTTAGGATCGGACGCCCATTCGCCGCTCGGCGGCGAGGAGAGCTGGATCACCTCGACGCCTGCTTCCTTCAAGGCCGCCACCGTGCCGCGCTCGCGCGCGCCGCGGTTCTCGTTCTCGAAGGGACCGATCATGATCGCCTTGTCGCCAGCCTTGAGCTTGGCGAGCTTGAGGGCTTCGGCGCCGAGCGCGCGGCCCTGCTGCTCCTGCTGCGCGCCGACATAGCCGCCGCCGAACGCCGCCACGACTTTCGGCACCGGCACGTTCTGGTACATCATCTTGATGCCGTCCTTATGCGCCTGTTCGGCCAGCGGCATGATCGCCGCGTCGCCCGGATGGCCCATCATGGCGATGCCCTGCGGCTTGACCGACACCGCCTCGCGCAGCTGCTGCACCATCTTCTCGACGTCCCAGCCGGAAAAGATGTAGTCGACCTTAGGTCCGAGATCGGCGGCGGCCTGCTTGGCGCCATTGTAGACGATGGTGCCGAAGGCGTCGCCCTCGGCCCCGCCGACGAAGAAGCGGATGTGGACATCCTTGCACCATTGCGCGTCGAGCGCCTGCGCCGGCAAGGTGGAGATCGAGGCGCAGAGCACCGCGGCAGCCGCCGCGACGGTCGAGCGCAGAACAGTCCTTCTGGTCATGATGCTCATGCACGTTCCTCCCTTTTGTCCCTCGCAACGGAGGGTTTCGACGATTGCTTCGGCTTGACGCCGCAGTCCCTGGCGGCCGGCTCCTCCCGCCGGCCGGTCCTCACACCGGATTAGGCAGGTAGCTGGCGCCTCCCCTGCACTGCTTCAGATAGTCGAGCGCCCGGACCTGGCCGGTGATCTCGAGGTCGCCGCGATAGACGGGGTCGTGCCAGCCTTCGATGTCGATGGCACCGCGATAGCCGGCGAGCCGCAGCTCGCTGATCACCCGCGTCCAGTCGCTGTCGCCGAAGCCTGGCGTGCGCATCTGCACGAACGGCAGGCGGCCGAACACGCCATGCTCGCGGATCACGTCCCAGCGCACCGTCGCGTCCTTGCCGTGGACGTGGAAGATGCGCGGCGCCCATTTGCGGATCTGCGGGATCGGGTCGATCAGATAGACGAGCTGGTGGCAGGGCTCCCATTCGAGGCCGAGATTGTCGTCCGGCAGCTCGTTGAACATCAGCTCCCAGGCGTCCGGATTGTGGGCGATGTTCCAGTCGCCGCTCGCCCAGTTGCCGTCCATGGCGCAATTCTCGAAGGCGATGCGCACGCCCTTGTCGGCGGCGCGTTTGGCCAATGGTCCCCACACCTCGCGGAAGCGCGGCAGGCTGTCGGTCAGCGGCTTGCCGCGGATGCGGCCGGTGAAGCCGGTGACTGTGGAAGTGCCGAACAGATGCGCATTGTCGATGACGGTCTCCCAGGCCTTCAGCACGCCGCGGTCGACATCGCCGCTTTCCAGCGGATTGCCGAACACCCCGATCGAGGACACCGCCACATCGGCATCGCCGATCGCCTCGCGGATCTGACCGGCGAGCCGTGGCAGGTCCTTGCCGCCCAGCGTCTGCCAGAAGAAAGGCTGGATGCTCTCGAAGCCGAGCGGCAGGATCTGCCTGACATAGGCGGCCGGATCGTCGAGATTGRCCCGCACCATCGTGCCGATCCTGATGTCGAGAAGCGGGTTTGGCATCGTCATCCTTCCTCAGCCGCGATCGCGACCCGCCTTCCGGTTTCCGCGCTTTCGATCGCGCCGAAGACCATGGCCAGGCTCTTGATGTTGTCGGCGCCGCGCGTCTCCGGCTCGGTGCCGGTCTCGATCGCGTGCATGAAATCCTTGATGATGCCGAGATGGCCGTCGACGCGGTCGACGGGATCGAGCGCCGGCACTTCGATGGGTATGGTTTTGGCGAACAGGCCTTCGCGGCCCGGCACCACAGCTTCCGCCTTCAGCGCATCGTGGCCGTCCCATGTGATGCTGCCGCGCTCGGCGACGATCCGCCATGTGCTTTCCCAGCTGGTGCGGAAGCCGTCGGCGCACCAGGAGCCGGCATAGGTGAAGACCTTGCCGCCGCCGAGATCGAATATCGCGCTGGCCGACGATCCCTGCCGATACCAGGAATTGGCCGGCTCCCATTCCTGGCAATAGACGCTGGCCGGTTCGYCGCCGACCATGTAGCGGGCAGCGTCGAAAGTATGGATCGCCATGTCGAGCAACAGCACATGGGCCATCTCCTCACGAAAACCGCCGAAATGCGGCGCCACGAAGAAGTCGGCATGGATGCTGGTGGGCTGACCGATGGCGCCCGAGTCCAGGAAACGTCTGATCCGCCTGACATTGGCGACATAGCGGCGGTTCTGCATGACGGCGTGGATGCGCCCCGCCCGGCGCGCCGCTTCGACGATGGCGCGCGCGTTTTCGGCGCTGTCGGCCAGCGGCTTCTCGGTAAGCAGATGGCAATTGTGGGCAAAGGCCGTAAGCGCGACCTCGCGGCGCGCCGCAGGGACCACGACATCGAACACAGCATCGGCCCGGGTCTGGTCGAGAACGGCGTTGAGGCTGGTGTCGATGACGGCGCTGGAGAGCTCGTACTCGCGCGCCCTCGCCTGCGCCCGCTCGGCGTCGAGATCGACAAGGCCGACAATGGCAAGCCCGTCGATCCGCCTTGCGGCATCGAGCCAGTGCTTGCTCATGGCTCCGCACCCGACCAGGACGACGTTCATCATCCAGCGCTCCTCCCGTCCGGYCCTCCAGACCGAATGTCACGGCATCCACGGCATGACCGTAAACGTTTTTCCGTAAACGTTTACGACAACACACCCGATGGCGTAGAATGTCAATCACCCGATCGCGAAAATCGTCATTGGCTGCTTGGCCTGAGCGGCGGCCGGTGCTAGCGAAGAAGGGGGAGAACCGGCCTTGGCGTCCAGCATCCACGATCTCGCGCGTCACCTGAACATCTCGATCGGCACCGTGTCGCGGGCGCTGAACGGCCGTGCCGACGTCAATGCCGAGACGCGCCAGCGCGTGCTCGACGCGGCCAGGAAGCTGAACTATTCGCCCAACCAGTCCGGCCGCAGCCTGCGCCAGGGCGCCACCCGTTCGATCGCCTTCATGCTGCAGCCGCATCCCGGCGACCAGCAATATGGCGAGCCCTTCTTCATTCCGTTCCTGACCGGGCTGCAGGCGCGGCTTGCCGAAAGCGGCCTCGACCTGATCGTAGTGATGGGCGCGCCGGGCGACTACCAGCAGGAGCGCCTGCGCCGTGTTGTCGAGACGCGCCGGGCCGACGCCGTCGTGCTGGCCTGGACGCGGCGCGAGGACGAGCGCATCGACTATCTCACCGAGGCGGGCTTTCCCTTCGCCACACTTGGCCGCAGCCGCTCCGGCGGGAAGTCGTACCCTTCGCTCGACCTCGATTTCGAGAAGGCCGGCGCCGACGCGGTCGACCGGCTGGTCGCGCGCGGCCACCGCCGCATCGCCGCCATCCGCCCTTCCCTCGACCTGAATTTCGGTCACCTGTTCCTTGCAGGCTATCGCAAGGCGCTGCGCCGTCATGGCATCGAGATCGATCCCAGTCTCATCGCGGAGGACTTCATCAACGAAGCCGGCGGCTATCACGTGACGCCGCGGGTAATGCTCTCCAAGAACAGGCCGACGGCCATCATCTTCAACAACGACGCCATGGCTCTCGGTGGCTGCAAGGCGCTGGTCGAGATGGGCATCAGGCCGGGCCAAGACGTTGCAGTGATCGTCATCGTCGATACACCGCTTTGYCGCTATTTCTCGCCGGCGCTCACCGGCTTCCGCCCGGCGCTGGAGCCGATGGGACAGCGGCTGGCCGAGATGCTGCTCGCCTCGCTTCCCGCCTATGCCGGTCCGGAAGGCCCGCGCACCATCCGCGAGGTCTGGCCACTGGAGCTCGTCGCGCGCGAAAGCGATTGAGCGAGACGCTTCCCCTTCTCCCCTTGTGGGAGAAGGTGGCCGAGCGAAGCTCGGCCGGATGAGGGGTGCTGGACGGATCGCTGCATTAAAGGACTAAGCACTTATAATCATTTGATTTTCCTACGCCTCATTTCTTCCAGCACCCCTCATCCGTCTCGGCGCTGACGCGCCGATCCACCTTCTCCCACAAGGGAAGAAGGGGAAGTGGATCCCTTCTGTCACGCAACCATCACGTTCAAGTCCTAGACCGCTCAACGGAAGCGGGCTCGCCGCATCCTCGATCCGCGCCCTCTCAGCCATTGGCTGCTCGTCAAGAAAGGGGATATTTCATGAAGCATCTCAACCGAACCGTCGCGCTCGGCGCGGCGCTTGCCCTGTTCACCGCCCTGAACCCGGCGCTTGCCGACGGCATCGCCTACGTCAACAAGGGGCTTGTYGGCGTCGGCCGCATTCCGGCCAGCCAGAAGGACAAGTTCGGCGAGACCTTCGGCTCGGGCTCCGGCATGTCGATCGACACCAAGTCCTGGACGCGCGACGGCGCCGGCTACAAGGGCTCCCTCTGGCTGCTGCCGGACCGCGGCTACAACGTCGTCGGCACCACCGACTATCGCCCGCGCGTAAACACCATTTCGGTCGAGCTGACGCCGACTGCTCCGGGCGCGGCGCCCGCCGCCGGRCAGGAGCAGTCCGGCCTGAAAGCGACGCTCGCAGACACCATGCTCTTGACCGGCGACAAGGGCGCCGACGCCACCGGCCTCGATCCCCTGAACGGGGTGCGCCCGGYCGCCGGCGACATGCCGATGCTGCCGCAGGCCGACAACGGCAAGCTTTCACTGGACGACGAGGCGATCGTGCGCCTGCCCGACGGCACCATGTTCATCTCCGACGAATATGGTCCGAACATCTACCGCTTCTCGGCCGACGGCCGTCTGATGTCGGCCACCCAGCCGCCGGCCGCCCTGGTGCCGATGCGCCACGGCAAGCCGAACTTTGCTTCCGACAATCCTGGCCCAGGCGCCGCCGAGCCCGATCCGAAGGATCCGGAAACCGGCCGCCAGAACAACCAGGGCCTCGAAGGCATGTCGATGACGCCGGACGGCAAGTTCCTGATCGCCGTACTGCAGTCGGCGACCCGCCAGGACGGCGGCGATTCCGGCGCGACCCGCCAGAACACCCGCGCGCTTGTCTATGACGCCTCCGACCTCGCCCACCTCAAGCTGGCGCATGAATACGTCGTGCCRCTGCCGGTGTTCAAGGACGCCAAGGGCAAGACCAAGGTGGCCGCGCAGAGCGAGATCGTGGCGCTCTCCGACAAGAGCTTCCTGATGCTGGCGCGCGACAGCGGCAACGGCCAGGGCGTGAAGGGCGACGAGTCGCTCTATCGCAAGATTGAGATCGTCGACCTCTCCGCGGCGACAGATATCGCCAACGGCCCGTTCGACGCTGCCGACAAGCCGGTCGCGCCGAAGGGCGTGCTCGATCCGTCGGTGACGCCGGCCAAGCTCACTTCCTTCATCGACATCAACGACAAGGGCGAGCTCGGCCGCTTCGCCCTGCACAATGGCGCGCCGAACGACAGGAACAACCTCTCCGAGAAGTGGGAGGCGATGTCGCTGGTGAGCGTGCTCGATCCGAAGCTGCCCGACGACTATTTCCTGTTCGTCGCCAACGACAACGACTTCCTGACCCAGGACGGCTTCCAGGTCGGCGCGCCCTATAAGGCTGAGGATGGCGCCGATGTCGACACCACTTTCCTGGTCTATCAGGTCACCCTGCCCGGCCTGTCGGGAAGCACTGTCGCCGCGCAATAAGCGCCACAGGGTCGGACGCTGCGCCGCGTCTGGCCCAGCCTGTCAGGGATGCATGAGCGTCAGGCCTGCGATAGCATCGCGGGCCTGATGCATTTTCGGTGCCCGCCATGGATGACAACAAGCCCACTCGCCGGCGGACCGCCGACCTGACCAGCGGCCCCATTACCCGCACGCTGCTTCTGTTTGCCTTGCCCGTGCTGGGCTCCAACGTGCTGCAGTCGCTCAATGGTTCGATCAATGCGGTCTGGGTCGGCCGTTTCCTCGGCGAGGCGGCGCTCACCGCGACCTCCAATGCCAATCTGGTGCTGTTCCTGATCCTCGGCACGGTCTTCGGCATCGGCATGGCGGCAACCATCCTGGTCGCGCAGGCCGTCGGCGGCCGCGACCTGCCGGAGGCCCGGCGCATCGTCGGCACAAGCGCGACCTTCTTCTTCCTCGTCTCGGTGGTCTTCGCGGTCTGCGGCTGGATCTGGGTCGACGCCATCCTCACCGGGCTCGGCACGCCGGCCGACGCCTTGCCGCTGGCGCGCGCCTATCTGCGCATCATCTTCGTCGCCGTSCCGATGATGAACCTCTTGTCCTTCGTCATGACGGTGCTGCGCGGCGCCGGCGATTCGCGCACGCCCTTTGTCTTCATGGCGCTGGCGGTTGTGCTCGACRTCGTCTTGAACCCGCTTCTCATTCGCGGCATCGGCCCCTTCCCGACGCTCGGCATCGCCGGTTCGGCCACCTCGACACTGGTCGGCCAGACTGTGAGCGTGATCGCCATCCTGATCGTGCTTTATGCGCGCAAGAATCCGCTGCGGCTGGCGGGCAGCGACCTCACCCTGCTCAGGCCCGATCCGGCGCTGCTGCGCATCGTCGTCTCCAAGGGCGTTCCCATGGGTCTGCAGATGATCGTCATCTCGGCCGCGGCGCTCACCGTGATGGGGATCGTCAACTCCTACGGGTCGCAAGTCGCCGCCGCCTACGGCATCGCCGCGCAGCTCTGGACCTATATCCAGATGCCGGCCTTGGCCATCGGCGCCGCCGTCTCCTCGATGGCGGCGCAGAATGTCGGCGCCGGCCGCTGGGACCGCATCGGCAAGGTCGCCGCTTCCGGCGTCGGATTCAACCTCGTGCTCACCGGCGCACTCGTGGCGCTGATCTTCCTCTTCGACAGGCCCGTGCTCAGCCTTTTCTTGAGCGGCGACAGCACGGCGATCGACATCGCCGCCCACATCAACAAGGTTGCGTCCTGGTCCTTCATCCTGTTCGGCATCACCATCGTGCTCTTCGCCACGGTGCGCGCCACCGGCGCCGTCATGCCGCCGCTGATCATCCTGATCATTTCGGTGCTGATCGTGCGCACCGGCTTTGCCTATTCCTTCAGGAGCGTGATCGGCCAGGAGGCACTTTGGTGGAGTTTCCCGGCTGGCTCGATCACCTCTCTGGTGTTGGCCGCCGGCTATTATCGTTTCGGTCGTTGGCGCACCATGCATATGATCGAGGACAGGCCGGCCGCGGGCGAGCCGCCGGACACGGGCCTCGGCATCCCACGCCAGCGCGCGCACCTCTCGCCCGGGACGCCGAACGGCTGAAGGCGCCGCTGGACTGATTGAGATCACCTTGCGTAGCGCGCGCCAAAGGCCAGCGCCACCAGCGAGAAGATCGTGATCATGCCGGCGAAGGCCAGGCTTGCCGCGGTCGCGCTTGTCCAGCTCGACAGCACGCCGATGCCGATGACCGGCAGCGCATTGCCGCAGAAGCAGCAGACGAAGAAGGCCGAAACCACCTCGGCGCGGCGGTCGGCCGGCGCGATGTGGTTCACCACTTGCAGGCCGCCGCGATAGCCGAAGGCGGCGGCAACGCCGCACAGTGCCGTGCCGATGACCATTGTTGCCGCGGAGGCGAAGACTTGCGCCGCGACAATCAGCGCCACCGTCGGGATCATCAGGACAAGCGCGGCGAGCATCGTGAAGCGGCTGGACAGTCGCGCCGTCACCAGGATCGTCGCGGCCGCCACGATCGACAGTTCGAAGAACAGTCCACCGGCCTCGGCGTGGTTGGATATATGCAGCTGCTGCGCCAGGATGCTCGGCGCCAGCGCGGCATAGAAGCCGACCAGCGCCATGGCGCCGAAGCCGGTCACCGCCGGCGCCACGAAAAGCGCGCGGATGCCGGCCGGAACCGAAAGCCGAGGCCGCATCGGGATTTCTGCGAGCCGCTTGGTCTGAGGCACGGTTTCCCGCGTGCGCCAGATCATCAGGGTCACCAGCAGAAGCAGGGCGAGATAGACGGCAAAGACCAGCCTGAGCGGCCAGGGCGCGTATTCGGCGAGCAGCCCCGACAGCAAAGCGCCGCCGCCAAGGCCGAGGAAGTTGGTGCCGGTGGCAATGATGGCGGCGCGCGACTTGTCCTCGCCCTCGATCAGTTCGGCGAGCCACGCAGTGCCGGTTCCCGCCCCCACCCCGATGCCGAGCCCGCTGAGGATGCGGGCGATGTCCAGCCAGGCGACATTCTCTGCGAGCAGAAAGAACGCGGCGCTGACCACAGCAACGGCCATTGCCGCCAGCGCGGCCGGACGACGGCCGACGACGTCCGACAACCGTCCGAAAAACATGAGCGCCGCCAGATTGCCGACGACATAGACGGCGTAGACCAGCGTCAGCGTGATCTGCGAAAAGCCGAAGGCCTGCTTGTAGATCACGTAGAGCGGCGTCAAAGCCGTGCTGCCGGCAAACAGCGCCGCGATCATCGCGGCAACGGCAAGCATTGCGACGCCACCGCCGAGTTCATTGTCGCGGGTCATTGCTTGAGCGTAGGTCATCGGAACCTCCGGCCGGTTGCAAGTCCCAACCATGTAGTGGAGGCCTTGGCGCTTTCCGAACGCCCTCCTGACAATTCTGGCAGTATGGCCTTGCGCGAAATCCTCCCGTAACCTTTGTCGGCCAGTGACGGAGGAACCATGGGCAAAGGAAGGGTCGAGGCGTTCACCGATGGCGTCGTCGCCATCATCATCACCATCATGGTGCTGGAACTCAAAGTGCCGCATGGTGAGGACCTTGYCGCGCTGGCGCCGCTCTGGCCCATCTTCTTCAGCTATGTGCTGTCCWTCATCAATGTCGGCATCTACTGGAACAACCTGCACAACATGTTCCACACCGTGCAGCGCGTCGACGGCCGTGTCTTGTGGGCCAACCTCAATCTTTTGTTCTGGCTGTCGCTGATGCCGGTGACCACGGCCTTCATGGGCGAGAACCATTTCGCGCCGGTGCCGGTCGCCGTCTATGGCGTCGACCTGGCGCTCTGCGCCGTTGCCTACAACATCCTGGTCATCAAACTGCGCCATCTRCACGGGGCCGAGACGACCTTTGCCAGGGCGGTGGGCCAGGATCGCAAGGGCAAGATTTCGCTGGCCCTCTACCTTGCTGCGATAGCACTGACCTTCGTCAGCCAATGGATCGGCGTTGCAATCTACGTGGTGGTCGCGACCATCTGGTTCGCGCCGGACAAGCGTTTCGAAAGGCTGATCGAAAAATAGCCGGAGCAGGAAAAGTTCGTAGCGGTTTTCGTCCGGAAATTTGCGAAAAAGATAAAGACCCGCCCTACTTCCGCATCGCCTTCAGCTTCTCGGCCGCCGAGGCCGCAAGATCGGCGTAGCGCTCCTCCAACTGCTCGGCTGCCTTGATGACAGGAAAATCGTGGCCGAACTTTTCCAGCGCCAGACGCAGCTTCTCGGCAAAGTCCGCCTGTTCCTCCAGCGCCGCAAACAGTGTCTTGACCTGCGCCTCGCTGATGTCGGGGTTGGCAAGCATCTTCGGCACGTCGCGGCTCATCTGGTCGCCGGTGGCGGTCTGCTCCTTCAGGATTCCGATCCAGTCGGTCAAATGCCGTGCTCCTTTGTCCGCAGCATGCGCGCCACGAGCAGTCGCGGTCAACCCGTTGCCGCTATTTGCGGTCAACCCGTTGCGGCGATCGAGGCTTGCCTCGGCTCCGGCCGGCGTTAAGTTCGGCTCACTCGAACAAGGACACCGATCATGACCAGCGACGCCGAAATCCAGACCGCCCTGCCCGCTTTCGCTTCCGGCAATGTCGCCGTCATCACCGGCGGCGCCAGCGGCATCGGCCTYGCGGCAGCGAAGCGGTACGCCGGCATGGGCATGAAGACGGTCATTGCCGACATCGACGGCGCGCGACTCGACGGGGCTCGGCAGGCGGTCGCCGCAATCGGCGGCGAAGACGCCGTTGTTGCCATTGCCACCGATGTTTCCAGGGCCGACGAAGTCGACCGGCTGGCAGAAGCCGCCTACAGCGCCTTCGGCTCGGTCTCGGTGCTGATGAACAATGCCGGCGTTGGCAACAACCCGGGCAGACCGTGGGAGAATCGCGACGCCTGGAAGCGGCTGCTGGACGTCAACTTCTGGGGTATCGTGCATGGCGTGGAGGCCTTTGCACCACGCATGCTGGCCGCCGGCAAGCCCGGCCTGATCATCAACACCGGTTCCAAGCAGGGCATCACCACGCCGCCCGGCAATCTCGCCTACAACGTATCGAAAGCGGGCGTGAAGACATTCACCGAAGGCCTGGCACATGCGCTGCGCAACGAGCCCGGGGCAACGGTCACGGCGCACCTCTTGATACCGGGCTTCACCTATACCGGCCTGACCGAGGGCGCGACGGAAAAGCCGGCCGGCGCGTGGACGGGCGAGCAGGTGATCGATTTCATGCTGGCATCGCTCAAGCGCGGCGACTTCTATATCCTCTGCCCGGACAACGAGGTCGCGCGTCCGATGGACGAAAAGCGCATGGCCTGGGCGATCGGCGACATCATCGAGAACCGCCCTGCCTTGTCACGCTGGTATCCGGACCACAAGGACGCGTTCGCGGCCTTCATGAGCCAGTAGAGCAATTCCAGGAAAAGTGTGAAACGGTTTTCCGCCCGGAATTGCGTCAAAACAAAGAGAGCAATTCAGGAAAAGTGCGCAGCGGTTTTCCGCCCGGAATTGCGTCAAAACAAACAGATAGAGCGGTTGTGGGGTTCCGTGAGACGGTGAACCGATCTCACGGGCTCGTTCAGGCGGCCTTCTTCTTGGAGCTGTGYTTCCTCGCCACGGCCTTCTTGGCGGCTRCTTCGGCGACCTCCCGGTCGTGCCGCTTTGCAGCCTTTTCGCATTTTTCGCGGATCTCCTCGACCTCGGATTCGGTCAAATGCTCGATGCCTATGAACTGATTGTGGGCGCGGCTCACGCGGATCAGTTCGTCGAGCTTGGTCTGGATGGCGGCGGCGTCGCGGTTCTGCGTGTTCTGGATGAGGAACACCATCAGAAAGGTCACGATGGTAGTGCCGGTGTTGATGACCAGCTGCCAGGTATCGGAGAAGCCGAAAAACGGGCCGCTCGCCGCCCACACGGCAACAATAAGCACGCAAATGACGAAGCTCGGCGGCATGCCGGCCAGATRGGCCACCCAATTGGCAATCTTGGTGAAGAGTTTCTCGATCATCCATCCCTCGATGAGCCGCGGGAGCGCGGCATTTCGAAAGAAAACAAGGCGCTGGCCCCTCGGGTTCCCGCCGATCGAATTTTCCACCGCCAGACAGCGCCGAGAGCTAGGGCGTTTCGCTTTCCCAACGATCGAGGAACTCGTCTATCGGCAGCGACTGCATGTCCGGGACTGCCTTGGCGAGTTTTTCCGGAGCCCAGTCCCACCAGGCGAGGTTCTCGATGCGCGCCGCGATGTCGGCGGCGAACCTTTGGCGCAGCCGCTTCGCCGGAACGCCGGCGACGATCGTGTAAGGCGCTACGTCATGCGTCACCACGGCATTGGCGCCGATGACAGCGCCGTTGCCGATCGTGACGCCAGGCATGACCACCGCGCCATGGCCGATCCAGACATCGTTGCCGATGCTGACGGGTTTTGCCTGCCGCCGCGCGCGAAAGGCCGCGTCGACGCCAAGCCAGCGGAAATATTCGTTCGGCCGATAGCTGACCTTGTGCTGCGTCAGCCGTTCGATCGGATGCTCGAGCGCATTGATGCGGCTGTTGGCGGCCATCGAGCAGAACTTGCCGATCGTCGTGTAGATTGCCTCCGAATGGCGCTCGAAATAGGAAAAGTCGCCGACCGTCACCTCGCGCAGGATCACCCGCTCGCCGATCGAGGCATAGCGGCCGAGCTTGCACCCCTTCAGCTCCGCGGTCGGATGGATGCGCGGCTCGGGATCTTTCGGGACGAGGTGTTCAGGACGGTCCATGGCGCGGCTTTACGCCGGCCGGGATTACCCTGCAAGCCATTGCCCGGGGCCGATGCCTGTCTGAGATGTCCCCAGGAATCTGTTATTGTGGCTTGCCCTTCGTCCAGCTCACATTCTGACCGTAGAGCGGCACGGTCGTGACCGACATCTTCGCCGAGCCATTCTGCACCTGGCGCGAATGCGACAGATAGATCAGCGTCTCGTTCTTCTTGTCGTAGATGCGGTTCACCACCTGCTTCTTCCAGATCAGGCTGAGGCCCTGCTTGAACACCTCCTCGCCCTTCTCGCTCATGTCGATGTCGCCGATGGTGATCGGGCCGGTCTGGCGGCAGGAGATCGAGGAATCGGAGGGATCCTCGAACCAGTTGCCCTTGTGCAGCCGATCGATGATGCTGCGATCGAAATAGGCGACATGGCAGGTGACGCCGTCCACTTTCGGATCCTTGATGGCCTCGACCATGATGTCGTTGCCGACCCAGTCGACCCCGACCTTGYCGACCTCGTCAGCGGCCGCGGCGCCGGCGCTCAGGGCAAGGCATGCGGCGAACAAGCCGATCAGTTTTCGCAAGGAAGCCTCCTCGGTTCGCGTTTGGCCGATGTCAGGTGGGATAAGACCTTGGCATTTGCAAGCAGATCGGTGACCTGGGCGCTCGCGTCATCGGCCACAGATCGCTACGGTTGMGGCAACGCGACATCTTTGCGCATATCTCTTTGGCCCATATGTTCCCAGAACGACGTGCGGATAGGTAGTTAGCTGACAAAGCGCTCCTCGCGCCCAACGACGGCAGACTGAAATGGCAAACCAACCCTCCCCTGTTATGCGGTTTATTCTCATCGGCATCCTAGTGCTGATGGCTACGGTAACAGGTATAATGACGTTCCGTTGGTATCACGAATTATATGGTGGCGAGCCTTAYGGCGCGGCGTTCTCTCTCACCGACGAGAAAGGCGCGCCGATCACCGAGGCCGCGTTCCGGGGCCATCCAAGCCTTGTCTTCTTTGGWTACACCAACTGTCCCGACGTGTGCCCGACCACGCTCTTCGAAATGGCCGGTTGGCTGAAGACTCTTGGCAACGACGGCAAAGATCTCCATGGTTATTTCGTCACGGTGGATCCGGAGCGCGACACACCTGAGGTCATGAAGACCTATGTGAGCAGTCTCTCAGATCGTATCACTGGCATTACCGGCGATCCCGACAAGGTGCACGCCATGGCCAAGGCCTTCGGCATCTACTGGAGGAAGGTCGACACGAGCGATGGCAACTACACGATGGACCACACGGCCTCGGTGCTGCYGCTCAATGCCAAGGGCGAGTTCGCCGGCACCATCGCTTACGGCGAAAGCGCCGACRCCGCCATCGCCAAGCTGAAGCGGCTGGCCGCCGGTGGCCAAGCATGATCCCGATCCGAAGGATAGCGTAGCAAAAAGCGGGAACCGGTTCTCGGAAAGATCATGCTCAGACAAGAGTCGCCCTGATGGCGCAGACCAGGCTCCATTTCACCGCGGGAAAGTTCGAGGCCGACCGCATCTTCGCGGCGCTCGACGCCGCCTTCGAGGATGACGGCCTGCCGCTTGCCGTGCTGGAGGTCGACGAGGATAAAGACATCCACGAAGTGTCGCTCTACGCCGACGGCGATGTCGAAGCGATTGAGGCGCGCATAAGGGACATCCTCGCGGGTCTCGCTTTGTCGAAGCAGGTCGAACGCGAAGCGCTCCCCGACATCGACTGGGTCGCGCGCTCGCTCGAAGGGCTGAAGCCGGTGCGTGCCGGGCGCTTCTTCGTTCATGGCGCGCATGATCGCGGCAAGCGACGCAGCGGCGATCTCGCCATCGAGATCGAGGCGGGCCTTGCCTTCGGCACCGGCCATCACGGCACCACCGCCGGCTGCCTCGAAATGCTGGATCAGGTCGTGCAGCGCGAGCGTCCGCGCAACGCGCTCGATCTCGGAACGGGCAGCGCGGTACTGGCGATCGCGTTGGCCAAGCTCGCGCATATTCCCGTGCTGGCGACGGACATCGACCCGATTGCCGTCAAGGTCGCCGCCGCCAATGCGCGCCTCAATCACGTGAAGGCGCTTGTCGAGACGGTGACGGCGCCAGGTTTCCATCACCCGATCTTCGCCAGGCGCGCGCCCTTCGACCTGATCGTCGCCAACATCCTGGCGCGGCCGCTGATGCGGCTGGCGCCCGAGATGGCGAAGCACATCAGGCTGGGCGGCTCGCTGGTGCTTTCCGGCATCCTCGACCGGCAGCGCGACGCGGTGATCTCAGCCTATGTCGGCCAGAGCTTCCGCCACGCCCGGACGTTGCATCGCGAGGGCTGGGTGACGATCCACCTCAAGCGCTGAGACAAGCAAAACCCAGCCAGTCTGGCCCTGCCGAAATCGATTCCGGTTTCCAAGGCCATGCGCTACGGTTCCGGCAAGCATTCGAGGGAGATTCCACCATGTTCCAGACCTTTGACTCCGCCGGCGATCCGGCTGTCGGCAAGCCGCGTGTGGCGATGCTGCGCCAATGGCTGGCGGAGAACGGGTTGGACGGCTTCATGGTGCCGCGCGCCGACGAGCACCAGGGYGAATATGTCGCCGACCGTTCGGCGCGGCTGAAATGGCTGACCGGCTTCAGCGGCTCGGCCGGCGTCRCCATCATCCTGCGCGACCGCGCCTTCATCTTCGTCGACGGCCGCTATACGTTGCAGGTGCGGGGCGAAGTCGACCTTTCGATTTTCGCCATCGAGAGCCTTATCGATAACCCGCCGCCCAGCTGGATCAAGGACAATCTCGGCAAGGGCGCGCGGCTCGGCTTCGACCCCTGGCTGCACACGATCGGCGAGGTCAAGGCGCTGAAAGCTTCGGCCGAGCAGTCGGGCGCGGCCTTGGTGCCGCTCGACAAGAATCCGATCGACATCATCTGGAAGGACCAGCCCGAACCGCCACGGGCGCCGGTCGAGCTCCACCCGATCGCCTTTGCAGGCGAGCTTGCCAAGGACAAGCTGGCACGGCTGGCAAGCGCGATCCAAAAAGACGGCGCGACGCACGCCGTGCTGACCGATCCCTCCTCCATCGCCTGGGCCTTCAACATCCGTGGCGGTGACCTGCCGCACACGCCGCTCGCGCTCGGCTTCGCCATCCTCGCCGCCGACGGCAAGCACCAGCTCTTCATGGACAAGCGCAAATTCTCGCGCCAGGTCGCCGCTTATCTTACCCAGCTTGCAGACCTGCACGATCCGGGCGAATTCGAAGCGGCGGTCGCCAACCTCGCCAAGGGCGGCAAAATCGCGCTCGACCCGGTGCTGGCGGCCGAGAAGCTCAAGATGCTGGTCGAGGACAATGGCGGCAAGGTCGTCTCGGCGGCCGACCCCGCCCGCATTCCGCGCGCCACCAAGAACCAGGCCGAGATCAACGGCAGTCGCGCCGCGCACCGCCGCGACGGCGCCGCGGTCGCCAAGCTGCTCTGCTGGCTCGACCGGCAGAAGCCGGGCTCATTCGACGAGATCGACGTCGTTACCAAGCTCGAAGAGGTGCGCCGGCAGACCGGCGAGGAAACGCAGATGCCGCTGCGCGACGTCTCCTTCGACACCATTTCCGGTGCCGGCCCGAATGGCGCCATCATGCACTACCGCGTCTCGCGCGCCACCAGCCGCAAGCTGAAAAGCGGCGAGCTGTTCCTGCTCGACTCCGGCGGCCAATATCAGGACGGCACCACCGACATCACCCGCACCGTGCCGATCGGCCAGCCGACCGAGGAGATGCGCGAGCGCTTCACACTGGTGCTGAAGGGCATGATCGGCATCTCGACGCTGCGCTTTCCGGCCGGCACGCGCGGCTCGGAAATCGACGCCGTTGCCCGCATGGCGCTGTGGAAGCATGGCTGCGACTTCGCCCACGGCACCGGCCACGGCGTCGGCTCCTATCTCGCCGTACATGAAGGGCCGCAGCGCATCGCCCGCACCGGCACCGAGAAGCTGCTTGCCGGCATGATGCTTTCCAACGAACCGGGCTACTACAAGGAAGGTTCCTACGGTATCCGCATCGAGAACCTTGTCGTGGTCACGCCGGCTGAGCAGATTGAAGGCGGCGATATYGCCATGCACGGCTTCGAGACGCTGACGCTGGCGCCGATCGACAAGCGCCTCATCCGCTCCKAGCTGTTGACCCGCGACGAGCTGCATTGGCTCGACCAGTATCACGCGCGCGTGCTTTCCGAGATCGGCCCGATGGTGGACGGAGAGACGTTGGCCTGGCTGGAGAAGGCGACCGCGCCGCTGCCGCACGACGCCAAGATCTGATCCTTCGACAGGTCGGCGCCGCCCCTCATTGCCCTGCCGGGCATTTCTCCCGTATAATGACGGGGAGAAAGACGCTCTCGCTGATGGTTTCGCAAACTACCAACGTCGCAGAATGAACGCCGGCGCCGCAGCCGTCCACCTTCTCCCCGTCACTATACGGGGAGAAGGTGCCGGCAGGCGGATGAGGGGCGGCGAAAGCGATTCAGGATGAAGGGCTACCCCACAAAAGCGATTCAGGATGAAGGGCTACCCCACAAACTGCCTGGCGACGATCAGCACCGCGGCGCCGGCCAAAAACATCGCCATCAGGCCGCCACGCAGCGACACGATCGCCGTGACAATCAGCGCCGCCCACTCGGCGGGTCCAGCATGCAGAAGCTCCGGCGCCACCAGCGTCGTCAGCACCGCCGCCGGCACGGCGTTGAGGCCGGCCTCGACGCGCGGATGGATGCTCTCGAAGCGCGAGATGACGAGGTGGCCGCCGACGCGCGTCAGATAGGTGGCGATCGCGCCGGCGAGGATGATCCAGAAGGTGGTGCTCATGAGCGCTTCCCCACGCCGCTGTGATGCGGCGGCAGGATCACCGCCAGCAGCACGCCGGCAATCGCGCCGATCGAGACATGCCAGGGTGAGCCGACGGTTCTGTAGGCGACGATCGAGGCGGCCGCGCTGGCAGCCACCACCGGCAGCCACAGCGGCCGTTTGCGGAAGCCCATGACGAGGCCCAAGAAATAGATCGGCAGTAGGAAATCGATGCCCAGCGCATGGGTGTCCGGGATCATCTTGCCGAACACCGCGCCCAATCCGCTTTCGATCACCCAGAACATATAGACCGGCAGGCCGAGCCCCAGATACCAGACGAAGCCCACCGGCTGACCGGACTCTGCCCTGGCCTCGGCGATGGCATATTGCGGATCGGTGAGGACGAAATAGCCGAGCGCCTGTTGCACGATCGGCCAATGCGCGATGCGCCGCCCTATGCCGGCCGAATAGAGCACGTGGCGGAAGTTCACCGCGAAGATCGAGAGCACAACCAGCCACGGCGCGACATGCTGGCCGAACAGTTCGATGCCGACCATCTGGCTGACGCCGCCGAAAATCAGCGCGCTCATCAGAAAGGCCTCCAGCACCGAAAACCCGTTATCGACGGCGAGCGCGCCGAACAGCACCGCGAACGGCGCCGATGCGACGACGACCGGCATCGACAGCCGCACGCCGTCCCAGAAATCGCTTCTCGTACCGCTTTCGGAGATTGCTTCGGCCGACATCCAACGCTCCCTTGAGCGACTTCATGTAGGGAGCGTCGCCTTGCTTGTCACACCAATTTGCTTGAGCCAACGATCAGCGGAACTGATCGCCAGGCGCCTATGCGGCTCAGGACGCCGTGCCCTGGATCGCCCTGCCCCAATCGAGCAGCGGCTTGGCGCGCAAGGTGAAGCCGACGAGGTCGTCGACAAGCGCCGGCGAATAGATCGTCGCCGGATCGATCTCGTTCCGGACCAAAAAGTGCCGGTTGCGCACGGCCTGGGCGAGATCGTCTTCGCCGATTTCCTCGAAGCCGCGCGGGGCGCGCTTGAGGGCGTCCCCAGGGTCGAGCGCGAGACCGCCCTTCTCCAGCGCCGTTATCATGGCGCGGAACGCCGCCGGCTTTGTCACGATAGCTTTGCGCATCGCCTGTAGCAGTTCGGGGCCGGGCTGCCACCAGGCGACGCCGGCAAAGCAGTGCTCGAGCCCGATATGCACGTAGAAGACGCCCTGCTCCATCTTGGTGCCGTCGGGCGACAGGATGGCCGACAGATGCCGGTTGTAGGGCCGCTTGTCCTTGGAGAAGCGCACGTCGCGATTGATACGGAAGAGCGACTTCTTGCGGTCGCCGCGCAGGCCAAGGCCTGCCGCCGAGAAGCGTTCGCTGAGCGTCTCGACGAGATCGCAAAACGGCTCATGCAGTTCGCTCAGGTAGAGGTCGCGGTTTTCCTGGAACCATTCCCGGCTCTGGTGGAAGTCGAGCGCCTTGAGGAACGGAATCGCCTTCTCTCCAAAACCCTTGAACGCGCCGGCCATCAGCCGCTCCTGCCGATGCGCTGCAGCCAGGTGTCCTCGTCGATCACTTCGATGCCGAGGTCGGTCGCAACCTTGAGCTTGGAGCCGGCGCCCGGTCCCGCCACCACCAGATCGGTCTTGGCCGACACCGAGCCCGCGACCTTGGCGCCGAGCCGCTCCGCCATCGCCTTGGCTTCTGAACGCGTCATCTTTTCCAGCGTGCCGGTGAACACCACCGTCTTGCCGGAGACCTCGCTGCCGGCCGAGATCTCCATGACATATGGCTTCGGATGGACCTGGGCCAGCAGCGCATCGAGCACTTCGTCGTTGCGCTCGTTGCCGAAGAAATCGCGCAGCGCGCCGATCACCGTGTCGCCGATGCCGGTGATCGACGGGAAAACGTCATGCGGGTCGTCGGCCTTTGCCATTTCCTTGCCGACGCGGATCAGTTCCTCGATCGTCGAGAACTGGCGGGCCAGCACCGCCGCGGTGGTCTCGCCGATATGGCGGATGCCTAGCGCGAAGATGAAGCGGTCGAGCTCGGGCTCGCGGCGAGCGTCGATAGCCGCGAACAGCTTGTCCAAGCCTTCGTAGTTGCGTTCCTCGACGCTGCGCACATTCTTGCGCGTCTTGCCCGATGCGGCCTCGCGCTGCCTTGCCTGCTCCTCGCGCCGCTCGGCCAGCGCCCTGGTGACGGCCGGCCTTCGATCCTTGAGCGTGAAGATGTCGGCCGCGGTCTTGACCAGTCCCGCGTTGAAGAAGAGGTCGATGTTTTCCGCCCCCAGCCCCTCGATATCGAGCGCGCCGCGCGACACGAAATGGCGCAGCCTTTCCACGGCCTGCGCGGCGCAGATCAGCTCGCCGGTGCAGCGGCGTCGCGAATCCTCCTTGCCGGTCTTCTCGTTGATCTCGCGCGTCGCCGGCGAGCCGCAGACAGGACAGGTGTGCGGAAATTCGTAAGGCACCGCATCGACCGGACGCTTGTCGATGACGACGCTGACAATCTGCGGGATCACGTCCCCTGCCCGCTGGATCACCACCGTGTCGCCGATGCGGACGTCGACGCCGTCGCGGATCGGCTGGCCGTTGCTGTCGAAGCCCTTGATATAGTCCTCATTGTGCAGCGTGACGTTCTCGACCACCACGCCGCCGACCGTGACCGGCGCCAGCCGCGCGACCGGCGCCAGCGTGCCGGTGCGGCCGACCTGGATGTCGATCCTCTGCACGGTCGTCATCGCCTGCTCGGCCGGGAATTTGTGGGCGACCGCCCAGCGCGGCTCGCCGGTGACGAAACCCCAGCGGCGCTGCAGCTCAAGCTGGTCGACCTTGTAGACGACGCCGTCGATGTCGTAGCCGAGGGACGAGCGCTGCTCCTCGATCCGGTGGTAGTGGGCAATGAGCTCGTCAATCGACCTCGCCCGCACCATCAGCGGGCTGACCTTGAAGCCCCATTCCTTGAACTTCTGCACGGAATCATACTGGGTCGGAGCCGGATCCGCCGTCGTATAGCCCCAGGCATAGGCGAAGAATTTCAGGTTGCGGCTGGCGGTGACCGAAGGATCCTTCTGGCGCAGCGAGCCTGCCGCCGTGTTGYGCGGATTGACGTAATCCTGGCCGCCGATCGCCGCCGAGCGCTGCTTCAGCGCCTCGAATTCGGCATAGGTCATATAGACCTCGCCGCGGATCTCGATGACGTCGGGCCAGCCCGAGCCCTTCAGCGTCTTCGGGATATCGCCGATGGTCTTCAGATTGGCGGTGATGTCCTCGCCGACGGCGCCGTCGCCGCGCGTCGCGCCCTGCACGAACACGCCGTTTTCGTAGCGCAGCGAAGCCGACAGCCCGTCGATCTTCGGCTCGGCGGTGAAGGCGATGTCGAGATCCTTGTCGCGGTCGAAGAAGCGCCGCCCGCGCTCGATGAAATCGGCAACGTCCTGGTCGGTATAGGCCTTGCCGAGGCTGAGCATCGGCACCTGATGCCGCACCTTGGCAAAGCCTTCCGCCGGCGGCGCGCCGACCCGGCGCGACGGCGAATCCTCGCGCACGAGATCGGGAAAGCGTTCTTCGATCGCAAGGTTGCGTCGAGCCAGCGCGTCATATTCGGCGTCCGAGATCGTCGGCGCGTCCTCGGTATGATAGCGCCGGTCGTGTTCGGCGATCTCCGTCGCCAGCCGCTTCAGTTCCTCCGCTGCCTCGCCTTCGCTCAGCGATTCGACTGGTTTATCCGACATGCAACGCTGTCCTCGAATTATGGCGCGCCACTATAAATCAGGATTCGCTGCGAGGGAGTCGACTTGCGAAGGAATCCTTCCCGAACAGCAGGATGCAGCCATCTGCTGACTCAACTTTCGAGCCGAAGAAATCAAGCCTTCCAGGATGTGTTGAGATTCAGGTCAGGCCGAGCCTTAGGCGGCGGCCGTATTCTCGCGCAGCAACCGCTCGGCCGCGGCGCGCGCCTCGTCGGTGATGGTGGCGCCGGCCAGCATGCGCGCGATCTCTTCCTGGCGCGCCGCGCGGTCCATTTCGGCGATGCCGGTGGCGACCCGGTCCTTGCCGCCGGATTTCGAGATCAGGAAATGCGTGGCAGCGCGCGCCGCCACTTGCGGCGCATGCGTGACCGAAAGCACCTGCACCCGCTTCGACAGCCGCGCCAATCGCTGGCCGATGGCGTCGGCCACCGCGCCGCCGACGCCGGTGTCGATCTCGTCGAAGACCAGGGTCGGCGCGGAGCCGCGGTCGGCAAGCGCCACCTTCAGCGCCAGAAGGAAACGCGATAGCTCGCCGCCCGAGGCGACCTTCATCATCGGCCCAGGCCTGGTGCCCGGATTGGTGCGCACCCAGAATTCGACCTGATCGATCCCCGCTTCCATGCGGCTTTCGGTGTCGCTCACGATTTCCACGATGAACTCTGCCCGTTCGAGCTTGAGCGCCGGCAGTTCCGCCATCACCGCCTTGGTCAGGCCGGCTGCCGCCGCGTGACGAAGCGAAGAGAGTTGCGCCGCCGAAATATCGTAGGCCTCGCGCGCCGCGGCGGCCTGCTTTTCAAGCCCGTGCAGGCGCTGCTCGCCGGCATCGAGATCGGCAAGATCGGCCGCCATCGTGTCGCGCAGCTGCGCCAGATCGTCGACCACGACATTGTGCTTGCGCGAGGCTGCGCGCAGCGAAAACAGCCGCTCCTCGGCCTTTTCCAGGCGCTGCGGATCGTACTCGGTGGCGCGAAGCGCCGTCTCGACGCCGGACTGCGCCGCGTCGAGCGAGATCATCGCCTCGTCCAGCGACTTCACCACGTCGTCGAGCAGGCCAGGCACCTCACCCGACTTGCGCTGCAGTCGCCTGAGCAGGCTGGCAAGCTGCGGCAAGGGCGAGGACGGCCCCGACAGCACGTCCTGCGCATCGTGGATTTCGGAGGCGATCTTTTCGGCGCGCATCATTTGCGCGCGCAGTTCGGCAAGCTCGGTCTCCTCGCCGGGCTGCGGATCGAGCTTCGCCAGTTCGGCGACGGACGCCCTGAGATAATCCGCTTCGCGCGCTGCCGCCTCGACCTTGGCGCGATACCTGGACAGCTCCTGCTCGCAGCTTCGCCAGTAGCGCCAGGCCTCGCCTGCACCGCGCACGGCGCCCAAATGGCCGCCGAAACTGTCCAGCAACTCACGGTGTGCGCCGGGATCGACCAGCGCACGCTCGTCGTGCTGGCCGTGGATCTCGACCAGTGCGCGGCCGACATCACGCATCAGGGTGACGCTGGACGGCTGATCGTTGACGAAGACCCGCGTGCGGCCGTCGGCGGTCTGCACGCGGCGCAGGATGATGTCGCCATCGTCCTCGATGTCGTTCTCGGCAAGCAGTGCACGGGCGGGATGGTTGCGCGGCACGTCGAACACCGCGATCACCTGGCCMTGCGCCGCGCCGTGGCGGACGAGCGAAGCGTCGCCGCGCGCGCCAAGCGCCAGCGACAACGCATCGAGCAAAATGGATTTGCCGGCGCCCGTCTCGCCGGTCAGCACCGAAAGTCCAGGCAGGAAGTCGATGTCCAGCTTCTCGATCAGGACGATATCGCGGATCGACAGTCTGGACAGCATCAGGAGTGTCAGGCGCCGGTGATCAGCTTCCCGGCCTTGGAAATCCACGATCCGGCATTCTCACGCGGCTGAAGCCCGTTGCTCTGCAGGAGTTTGTAGGAATCCTTGTACCACTGGCTGTCGGGATAGTTGTTGCCGAGCACCGCCGCGGCCGTCTGCGCTTCCGAGGTCAGGCCCATCGCATAATAGGCTTCGGTCAGGCGCGCGAGCGCCTCTTCGACGTGACGCGTGTTGGAATAGTTCTCGACGACAGTGCGGAAGCGCTTGACCGCGGCGATATACTCGCGCCGCTCCAGATAGTAGCGGCCGATCTGCATCTCCTTGCCGGCRAGCTGGTCGGTGGCGAAGCGGATCTTGTCCTTGGCGTCTTCGACATATTCGGAGTTCGGCCAGCGCGTCACCAGATCTTGCATGGTCTGCACGGTCTGGCGTGCTTCCTTCTGGTCCTRGGTGACGTCCTTGATCTGGCGGTAGTAGCTCAAGCCGATGATGTATTGCGCATAGGCGGCATCGTCGGTCGACGGATAGAGCGTGAGGTAGCGCTTGGCGGCGCCGATCGCCTCGTCATAATTGCCGGCGCGATAGTCGGCGAAGGCGCCCATCACCATCGATTTGCGGGCGAATTCCGAATAGGGATGCTGGCGGTCGACGGCGTCAAACTTCTTGCTCGCCTCGTCGAGGCGGCCGGCATTCAGGTTGGCGAGGCCCTGGTTGTAGAGAACGTCGGCCGGCTCGGTCTGGTCGACATAGGTAGCCAGATTGATGTCCTTCTTGTCCGACGTGCAGGCAGACAGCACCAGCGAAGGGGCGACCAACGAAAGCGCCAGGAAAACAGCCCGATGCGGCGCCTTCGATTGACCAACTCGCTTAAGCAACATGATTGATTTCCGCCCTTTCGGCGTCATTTCGGTCTGGGGCAGCAGCCATAAACCATAACTGCCTAATGCGGCAACGCTATCTGCGGCCAATCGCACATTTTTGTGGCGGTTTGGCGCGCTGTCCAAAGCTGCACAATTTCAGGGACCTGTGATGCAGGCGCGCAACACAAGCTCCGCCTACAAAGCCAGAAAATCGTTAAGAATCAGATCACCCAGGGCGCGTAGACCGGTCCGCTGACTGCGATCATCTCGGCAACGCGGCCGCGCTCGCGGCGCCGCGTCTCGACGATCTCGAACGCCGTACGGTCGGACAGCAGGCGGCGCAGCGCCGCCGCATTCATCCGGTGGCCGCCGCGATAGGAGCGGAAGCAGCCGATGAAGCGCGCGCCGGCCAGCGCCAGATCGCCCATGGCGTCGAGCGTCTTGTGGCGGGCGAATTCATTGGGATAGCGCAGTCCGCCGACATTGATGACGCGGTTGTCGTCGCCGATGACCAGCGAGTTCTCCAGCGACGAGCCGAGCGCGTAACCGGCCGCCCACAGCCGCTCGACATCCTTCATGAAGCCGAAGGTGYGAGCCCGCGCGATGTCGCGGCGGAAAATATCGGGATTGATGTCGGAGGCAAAGAGCTGCCGCCCGATCGCCGGGCTTTCGAAATCGATCTCGATCTCGAACCGGGTGCCGTCATAGGGGCGGAACTCGGCCCATGATGYTCCGGCTTCGATACGGACCGGCTTGACGACGCGGATATAGCGGCGCTTGACAGCCAGCGCCTCGATGCCCGCCTGGTCGAAGGCCTCGACAAAGGCCACGGCGCTGCCGTCGAGGATGGGCACTTCCGGACCATCGATCTCGATGATGAGATTGTCGATGCCAAGTCCGAACACCGTCGCCATCAGATGCTCAACGGTTCCGATATGCTCGCCGGCCGGATCRCCGAGCATGGTGCAAAGATCGGTAGCCCCGACCTCGGACACCAATGCGCGAAACTCGCGGCCCTCGCCGCCGTTCGACAGGTGGAACACGATGCCGGTGTCGGCATCGGCGGGCAGGAAATGAACAGTGACGGGCTTGCCGCTGTGGACGCYGGTGCCGGTCAGCGTCACGCGCGCTTTTACTGTCGTCTGATAGTCGTGCAAGACAAACCCCATAAGCCCAAACCGCCTGCGTCCGCTTCATTGGCCTCTTGAGCAATATCGGCCAGGCGGATCACCTGGCGTCCGCACAAATGCGGCGAAATAAACAAGGGCATGCGGCTCTGATATGATCGGCAGGCAGGGCCAACTCCCCGAATCCCGGCTAACCGACTTTAGTCCGACGCGAAGATAATGGCGCGTCCAGGAGACTCCAAATCACGGTTTCTTACCCTTTGTAACCGCGACGCCGAGTGAGAAAGCGCTTGTAACGCTTTGTTTTATATACCCTTTTAACGAAAACAGGCAGACGATTTCTCGTCTGCCTGCTAACAACTATTATATATCCTTAACGATCAGTTAGCCTGGCGGCGCAGGAATGCCGGGATTTCCAGCTGGTCGTCTTCCTGAACCGCGCGGCTCTGCGGCGTCAGGCGACCCTGGTCGTCCAACTGCCCGCGGCGCGGCGCGTAGAGCTGCGGGTCCTGGCTTGCAAGGCGGCGCATTTCCGGCGCCGCCTGGCGCAGTTTCGGCTCGCGCGGTTGGGCCGGCTGGAGCCGGGCCGGCTCTTCCTCGCGGCGGGTCAGGCCGTTGGTGAGACGCTTGATCAGGCCCATAGGTCCGCTGTTCTCATGATCCGCGGGACGGCTCTTGGCTTCCACCTCGGCCCTCACCACCGGCGGGAAATCGTCCACGCGCGGCATGCGCTGCGGGGCTGCTGCTACCGGCTGCGGCATCTCGCGCGGCGGCGCCGGCTGCTGCATGACCTGCTGCACCACGGGCTGCGGCTGCGGCTGGGCCGGCGGGGCCTGGAAGATCTTGCTCTGCGGCCGGAAGTCGTCGACCGGCGCCGGACGCGGTTGCGCCATCGCGGCGGCGTTGGCCTCGGCCARCTGGATCGCCTCGGCGACTGGGTCGACGGCACGCGGCTCGTAGACCRTCTGCTGAACCGGTGCGGGACGGCTTTCCTGAACTGGCGCCGCCGGACGGGCGACCGGCTTCTGCGGCGCGCGGATCGAGATCGGCGCAGCGGCGATTTCGGCCGCCGACTTGTCGATGCCGGTGGCGACCACCGAGACGCGGATCACGCCTTCCAGCTCCTCATCGAAGGTGGCGCCGAGGATGATGTTGGCATCCTGGTCCACTTCCTCGCGGATGCGGGTGGCGGCTTCGTCGACCTCGAACAGGGTGAGATCGCGGCCGCCGGTGATCGAGATCAGCAGGCCCTTGGCGCCCTTCATCGAGGTTTCGTCGAGCAGCGGGTTGGCGATCGCGGCTTCGGCGGCAGCCATCGCGCGGCCCTCGCCCGAAGCTTCGCCGGTGCCCATCATCGCCTTGCCCATCTCGCGCATCACCGAGCGGACATCGGCGAAGTCGAGGTTGATCAGGCCTTCTTTGACCATCAGGTCGGTGATGCAAGCAACGCCCGAATAGAGCACCTGGTCGGCCATGGCGAAGGCATCGGCGAAGGTGGTCTTGTCATTGGCCAGCCGGAACAGGTTCTGGTTGGGAATGACGATCAGGGTATCGACGCATTTCTGCAGCTCCTCGATGCCCATGTCGGCCGTCTTCATGCGGCGCTGGCCTTCGAAGTGGAACGGCTTGGTGACGACGCCGACGGTGAGGATGCCCTTTTCGCGCGCAGCGCGCGCAACGACCGGAGCGGCACCGGTGCCGGTGCCGCCGCCCATGCCGGCGGTGACGAAGCACATATGCGTGTTGGAGAGATGATCGATGATCTCGTCGATGCATTCTTCCGCCGCCGCACGGCCGACTTCCGGCTGCGAGCCGGCGCCGAGGCCTTCGGTGACATGCGCGCCGAGCTGGATCAGCCGTTCTGCCTTCGACATCGTCAGCGCCTGCGCGTCGGTGTTGGCCACCACGAACTCGACGCCGCGCAAGCCGGCTGTGATCATGTTGTTGACCGCGTTGCCGCCGCCACCGCCAACACCGAACACGGTGATGCGTGGCTTAAGCTCGGTGATGTCCGGCTTCTTGAGATTGATGGTCATAGCTCTCCGTCCTTTGCCTTTCCCGCCGCCTCGCCGCTGCGGCCGCCTTTGGGGCTGTCCCCGTCAAATTAAAAACTGTCTCTCAACCACTGACTCATGCGATGCAGTTTTCCACCCGTTCCGGTCATTCTGAAACCGGAAAGTCCTTTCGCCAGATGGCTCTCGAAACTCGCCATCTGCGGATAGATCATAAGTCCGACCGGGGTCGAAAACGCCGGCCCCTTGGCCGCTTCCGGCAGCCCCGCCACGCCGAGCGGCCGGCCGATGCGTACATTGCGCCCGAGGATGCGGCGCGCCGCTTCCGGCAGGCCCGCCAGCTGGCTGGCGCCTCCGGTGAGCACGACACGCTTGCCGACGGCATTGCCGTAGCCTGACTTGTTCAGCCGGTCACGCAGCAATTCCAGCGTCTCGTCGATGCGCGCGCGAATGATGCGCGTCATCACCGAGCGCGGGATCTGCAGCGGCACCTCGCCTTCCTCGCCGATCGGCTGGATGGAGACCAGGTCGCGGTCGTCGGCGCTGCCCGGCAGCGCCGAGCCGTGCATCACCTTCAGCCGCTCGGCCGCGTCGAGCGAGGTCGACAGACCCTTGGCCATGTCGAGCGTCACATGGTTGCCGCCGATGGCGATGGCGTCGCCATGCACGAACTTGCCTTCCGAGAACACCGAGATGGTCGTGGTGCCGCCGCCCATGTCGATGCAGGCCGCGCCCATTTCGAGCTCGTCGTCGACCAGCGCCGCGAGGCCGCTGGCATAGGGTGTGGCCACCATGCGCTCGACCGAGAGATGCGAGCGGTTGATGCAGAGCTCCAGATTGCGCATCGGCGCGGCATCGCCGGTCAGCACATGCATGTCGACGCCGAGCGCGTCGCCAACCATGCCGCGCGGGTCGCGCACGCCGCGCTCGCCATCGAGCGAGAAGCCAACGGGAAGCGAGTGGACCACCTCCCGCTCGGCCCGCAGCGCCTGCTTGGCGCCGGCGGCAAGCACGCGCTTGATGTCGGCTTCCTCGACCTGGTGACCGCCGAGATTGATGGTGGCCGAGAAGGCCTCGCTCTTCAGCCGGCCCGCGGTCATGTTGACGATGAGGGAATCGACCGTGAGCCCGGCCATGCGCTCCGCCGCGTCGACGGCGAGACGAATGGCATGCTCGGCACGGTCGAGATCGACGACGACGCCCGACTTCACGCCCTGCGATTTTTGATGACCGATGCCGATCACCTGGATGCGATGCGAGCGCCCACGCAGAAGTTTGCCGTCCTCGTTCGGCTTCAGCTTCGCCACCACGCAGCATACCTTGCTCGAGCCGACATCGAGCACCGTAAGCGTGCCCGACCGGCGCGAAGAAGCATCACTACTGCCGCCGAGCCAGCTCATATCTTCGTCTCCGGCTTGCGCTTCGTCAGGTTCTTCGGCTTTTCGCTGAGCGCCGCTTCGCGCTGCGTCGCGGCTTCCGGCGAGAGCTCCACTACCAGCCGATCGGACAGGCGCATGTCGACCGCCGCGATGTCGCGCGTCAGAAGTCCATTGTCATGGTCGAGCTTGACGAGTTCGGCGATCGCCTGATCCTCCCCGTCTTCCGGCAGCTTCACCGTGATGCCGTTCTCGAGTTTGAGATCCCAGCGCCGCTCGCCGACACGGATATAGCCTTTGACCCGCGCCGCGAGCTCGGGATAGCGCTTGATCTTTTCCAGGAAGTCCGGCGCCTTGGCCGGAGCGCCCGTGCCGATGATCAGCGGCAGCAAGGCCTGCTTGCCGCCGGAGAACGACGCAATCACCTCGCCCGACCGCTCGATGACCGAAAGTGAATTGCCCTGTTGCCAGAGCGCGAAGGGCTGACGCTCCTCGACGCGCACTTCCAGCGTATGTGGATAGATCTTGCGCACCGCCGCGACCTCGACCCACGGCAATGTCGCGATGCGCTCGCGCGCCGCCTCGGCATCGAAGCCGATCAGCGACGTCCAGCCATCAAGCCCGAGCCGGTCAAGTATGTCGATCTCGGAAGTCTGGCGATTGCCGACCACCTTGATCTGATCGACGGCAAAACCGGTCCGCGCAGTCACGCCCTGCACGATGCTGTCGGCATAGCCGCCGAGATAGGAGCCATAGGCTCCAGCCGAAGCCAACAAGGCAGCAGAAAGGATCGCAGCGGAGAAACGCGGCGCCTCATACTCGCCGCCGCAGAGGCGACCCAGCATACGCACCGGCCGGCGAAGCTGGCGCGGCAACACGAAATGGTCGAACGACAGCGACACGCCAAACAGCGAGGGACCGACCCCGCCGCCTTTGCCCTGTCCCCACCTCAACGCAGACACGAAGCGTCCTCCACCATCCAACTCAACAAATCGCCGAACGAGTGTCCCGCTTGCGCGGCGATTTCAGGCACCAGAGACGTCGGCGTCATGCCCGGCTGGGTGTTGATCTCGAGCCAGACAACCTCGCCGTTTTCGGAGTGACGGTCGTCGTAACGGAAGTCCGACCGGGAAACGCCCCGGCAGCCGATAGCAAGATGAGCCTTGAGGGCTAGTGTCTGTATTTTTTGGTAAATATTCGGTGAAATTTTTGCAGGGGTTTCGTGTTTTGATCCGCCGGGGACGTACTTTGAATCGTAGTCGTAGAAGGAATGGCCCGTCGGAATGATCTCGCAGACCCCGAGCGCCACATCGCCCATGACCGCGCAGGTCAACTCCCGCCCATGGATGTAGCGCTCGACCATGACGGTCTCGCCGTACTTCCACTCGGACGAGCCGATCACCTGCGGCGGGTGCGACTGCCCCTCGCGCACGATGACGACGCCGAAGCTCGAGCCTTCATTGACCGGCTTCACCACATAAGGCGGCTTCATCGGGTGCTTGTCCTTGACGGTGAAGCGGTTGACCACCTTCGATTCCGCAACCGGAATGCCGGAGGCCTTGRCAACCCTCTTGGCCTGCTCCTTGTTCATGGCCAGCGCCGAAGCGAGCACACCCGAGTGGGTGTAGGGAATTGCGAGATATTCGAGAATTCCCTGGATGGTGMCGTCCTCGCCGAACGGGCCATGCAGCGCATTGAAGGCGACATCGGGCTTGAGCTCGGCAAGCACAGCCCCGACATCGCGCGAAACATCGACGCGGGTGACCTGATAGCCTTCGTTCTCAAGCGCATCCGCACACGCCTTCCCCGAGGACAGAGACACGGGCCGCTCCGAGGAAAATCCCCCCAGGAGAACAGCCACATGCTTCTTCTTCATCCCGTCATTCCCTTTCACGCAGGGCCTGCAACCAATATTTCCGCACGCAACTTTCCCGCATAGTGAGTCCGAGTCTTCCGGCAGGTTGCCCCCCCAGACGGAAAACGCGGGTAACGCGTCAAACGACTCAAATCAGGAAACGCTTTAGAGCAGAGAATCAGAGAGTTGATTCCCTGGCAAGTGCCTATGATTCCGAGAGATTCACTTTCCGCGAAAACGGGCGAAAAAAGTGTCTCGTTGAGTCCTTGCGGCAACGCCTGACGACGTCGTCCCGCGCGCAAGTTCAAGCACTACTTGAACTGCGTCAGAGCAGCTGGCCKAGGAATTCCTGAACCGCATGATCCGGCCGGAAGTTGCCCAGCCGCATGATCTCCCAGTGCAGCCGGATTCCCGAATTCTCAAGCACCCTAGCCCGCACCGTCTCGCCGAGATATTCGAGGTCGTAGCCGGTCGCGGTGCCGGTATTGATCATGAAGTTGCAATGCATCGGGGACATCTGCGCGCCGCCGATCATCAGCCCGCGGCAGCCCGCCTTGTCGATCTCTTTCCAGGCCGACGTGCCCTCGGGATTCTTGAAAGTCGAGCCGCCGGTCTTCTCGCGGATCGGCTGCACCGTCTCGCGATGGTTCTGCACGGCATCCATCGCCGCCTTGATCGCCGCCTTGTCTTCGGGAACGCCTTCGAAGACGGCCGAGGTGAAGATCAGCCCGGCCGGCGCCGAGGAATGGCGATAGCTATAGCCCATGTCGGCGTTGCTCAGCGTATGGACATTGCCCGCACGGTCGAGCGCCCTGACCTCGACCACCCGCTCGCGCGTCTCGGAGCCATTGGCGCCCGCATTCATCCGCAGCGCCCCGCCGACGGCGCCCGGAATGCCATGATAGAAGTGGAAGCCGCCGATGCCGGCTTCATAGGCCACGGCGGCCAAGCGCTTGTCGGGCGTCGCGGCACCCGCCTTGATGGTGGTCGGCCCGGTGACTTCAGCCTCGCCAAAACCCTTGGCCGAAAGCCTGACGACGAAGCCGGAGATGCCGCCATCGCGCACCAGAAGATTTGAGYCGACGCCGACAATGGTGATCGGGATTTCCTCTGGAACTGCGCGCAGGAAGGCCGCGAGATCCTCCTCGTCGGTAGGCTGGAACAGCGCTTCCGCCAGTCCGCCGGCGCGGAACCAGGTGATCTTGTCCATCTCGGCATTGGGCGTGATGCGGCCGCGCAGGCCGGCAAGCTTGTCGGCGAGTTTGTCGATGAGAGCTTGGCCGCGCATCATGAGGAAGCCCCGCCGAGTTCCTTGGGCAGCGCATAGGCCCATTGCGTGATGTTGCCGGCGCCGAGGAAGATGACGAAGTCGCCGGGCTTGGCCAGTTCGCGGATAGCCGGCGCGATCGCGGCGGCGCCGTCGATGTAGCGCGCGTCGCGATGGCCGCCGGCGCGGATGCGCGACACCAGCGCGTCCGATGTCACCCCTTCGATCGGTTCCTCGCCGGCCGCGTAGACTGGCGCCACCATCACGGTGTCGGCATCGTTGAAACAGACAGAGAATTCTTCGAACAGGTCGTGCAGCCGGGTGAAGCGGTGCGGCTGCGCGATGGCGATCACGCGGCCCTTGGTGGCGCCGCGCGCGGCCTTGAGCACAGCTGCGATCTCGACCGGATGGTGGCCGTAGTCGTCGAAGATCTCGACGCCGTTCCAGGAGCCCGTATGGGTGAAGCGGCGCTTGACCCCGGCAAAGGACGACAGGCCCTTCTTGATCGCCTCGGCCGAGAGGCCGAGCTCATGCGCGACGGCAACCGCCGCCGTCGCGTTGGAGACGTTGTGCCGGCCCGGCATCGGCAGTCGCAGGCCTGTGATCGTCGTCGAGCCACGGCCCTTGCGGTCGCGGATCACCACATCGAACTCCGACGCGGCCCCTTCCATGCGATGGTTGGTGAAGCGCACGTCGGCCTGCGCGTTCTCGCCATAGGTGATGACGCGCCGGTCCTCGATGCGGCCGACAAGCGCCTGCACTTCTGGGTGGTCCGTGCACATCACACCGAAGCCGTAGAACGGCACGTTCTCGACGAACTGGCGGAAGGCCTCGCGCACCCTGTCGAAACTGCCGTAGTGATCGAGGTGCTCGGGATCGATGTTGGTGACGACGGCGATATCGGCCGGCAACTTGAGGAAAGTGCCGTCGCTCTCGTCGGCCTCGACCACCATCCACTCGCCGTCGCCCATGCGGGCATTGGTGCCATAGGCATTGATGATGCCGCCATTGATGACGGTCGGGTCAAGCCCGCCGGCCTCGAGCAGCGTCGCCACCATCGATGTGGTGGTGGTCTTGCCATGCGTGCCGCCGATGGCGACCGCCTGGCGGAAGCRCATCAATTCGGCGAGCATCTCGGCGCGGCGCACGATCGGCAGCAGCTTTTCGCGCGCAGCCTTGAGCTCCGGATTGGATTTCTTGATTGCCGTCGACACCACGACCACCTCGGCGTCGCCGAGGTTTTCGGACTTGTGGCCGACAAAGCATTCGATGCCTTTCTCGCGCAGCCGCTGCACATTGGCGCCGTCGGCCTGGTCCGAGCCCTGCACCTTGTAGCCCAGATTGTGCAGCACTTCGGCGATGCCGCTCATGCCGATGCCGCCGATGCCGATGAAATGCACGAGGCCGATCGTCTGCGGCATCTTCATGCGCGCGTCCTCCTGAAGTCCGAAACCGTCTTCCCGAACGCAATAGCCTCTGTCAGATCGGCGAGCAACCGCGCCGCGTCGGGCTTTCCGGCCGAACGGGCGGCCGCGGCCATCCTCGTCAGGCGGCCGGAATCCTGCATCACCCCGCCGACCAGCTCGGCGATCCGCTCGACCGACAGGGTCGACTGCGGAAGGAGTTCGGCGCCGCCGGCTGCAGCAAGTGCTGCGGCATTCGCCGCCTGGTCATGATCGAGCGCATGCGGATAGGGCACCAGCAGCGCCGGGCGGCCGATGACGGCGATCTCCGATACGGTCGAGGCGCCGGAGCGCGACATCACGAGATGCGCCGCCCCCATGCGTGCCGCCATGTCGGTGAAGAAGGGCGACACCTGCGCGTCGACGCCAAGTTCGGCATAGGCTGCCTTCACCCGCGCCACGTCTTCCGCGCGTGCCTGCTGGGTGATCACTAGTCGCTTGCGTTGTGCCTCAGGCAGAAGCGCGATTGCCGCCGGCACGGCGTCGGAAAAGAACTGCGCGCCCTGGCTGCCGCCGAACACCAGGAAGCGGAACGGCTCGCCGTCGTTGGACGGCGCGTAGGGCGTCTTTGCCGCCTCGAGGATCTGCGGCCTGACCGGGTTGCCGGTGGTCACCGTCTTGGCGCCGGCCGCACTTGCCCCTTCCGGCAGGAAGCCGCCGGCGATCGCATCGACGCGACTCGACAGAGCCTTGTTCGCCCGGCCCATGACGGCGTTCTGCTCATGGATCAGCGTCGGCACCTTGCGCCGGGTCGCCGCATAGACCGGCGGCAGCGTCGGATAGCCGCCGAAGCCGACGACGGCCTCCGGCTTTATCCGGGCGATCACCCGTCCCGCCTGCCGCACGCCTTGCCAGATCGTCCAGAAAGCCGAGAGCATGGCAATCGGATTCTTCGAGCCTAGCGTCGCCGACGGGATCGAGTGGGTGTCGTCGGCCGGGAAATGGCGGGAATAGCGCTCGGCGCGATGGTCGGTGGCGAGATGCACCGTCCAGCCGCGCTCGATCAGTTCATGCGCAAGCGCTTCGGCCGGAAACAGATGGCCGCCTGTTCCGCCGGCCGCGAGCAGGATGACACCCTTCGACATCCGGCCTCATTCCGCCGCGATAGTGCGCTGCGAGAAGGCGAAGCCCATCTGCTTGCGCTTTTCAGGATGCTTGCGCGTCAACGCTAGCACCATGCCCATCGAGACGGCAATCGCGATCTGCGAGGAACCGCCATAAGAGATGAAGGGCAGCGTCATACCCTTGGCGGGCATCAGCTGCAGGTTCACGCACATGTTGATGGCCGACTGCAGGCCGAAAATGGTCACGAGCCCACCGACGGCGTAGCGGGTGAAATCGTCATGCTCCTTGAGCGCGATACTCAATCCGCGCAGCACGATGAAGGCGAAGATCGACATGATGAAGAAGCACATGATCAGCCCGAACTCCTCGCCCGCGACCGAGAAGACGAAGTCGGCATGACTGTCAGGGATGACGCGCTTCACCGTCCCCTCGCCCGGGCCGACGCCGAACCAGCCGCCATTGATCAGCGCTTCGCGGCCCATGTCGACCTGGAAAGTATCGCCTTCGCCGGTCAGGAACTTGTCGATGCGGGCGGCGACGTGCGGGAACACCGTATAGGCGGCGAACACGCCGCCGATGCCGGCGGCGCCCAGCGCGATGATCCAGAACCATGGCAGGCCGGCCATGAAGAACATCACGCCCCAGGTGCCCAGCACCAGCATGGTCTGGCCGAGGTCGGGCTGCGCCACAAGAAGCGAGATCACCAGCGCGAGCAGCAGCATGGCGAACAGGTTGCCGGGGATGTCGGGCTGGCGCTTGTGCTCGGCGAACAGCCAGGCGCAGATGATGACGAAGGCGGGCTTCAGGAACTCGGACGGCTGAATGGAGAGGCCAGCGAGCGAGACCCAACGCCGCGCGCCCTTCACTTCGACGCCGATGTAGAGCACCACCACCATCAGCACCAGCATGATGCAGAGCATCACCAGCGACATGCGCCTTATTTGTCGCGCCTCCAGGAAGGAAACCGCCAGCATCACCACCAGCGCGGGGATCGTGAAGACGATCTGCCGCGTGGCGAAATGGAAACTGCTGAGGCCGATGCGCTCGGCGACCGCCGGGCTCGCCGCGAAGGACAAAATGATGCCCAGTCCCATCAGCGACAGGAATGCCGCCAGGAACCAGCGATCGATCGTCCACCACCAGGTTGCGACCGGACTTTTGTCGAGACGGCTTTGCATCAACGTGGCCCTCCGATGGGTTTCACCCCATCAATAGCAGTCGCAGCTTGCCTGAAGGCTTCGCCGCGTACCTCGAAATTCTTGAACTGGTCGAAACTGGCGCAGGCCGGCGAAAGCAGCACCACGGCCTCGCCGCAGTTGTCCTTCGCGGCGTCGCGCGCGGCATGGTCGACCGCGGCAGCCAGCGTTCCGGATATTTCGTAAGGCACCGCCTCGCCGAGCGTGGCGGAAAAGGCGGGCGCCGCCTCGCCGATGAGATAGGCCTTGGCGATGCGTGGGAAGAAGCCGCGCAGCGGCTCGATGCCGCCCTCCTTGGGCAGTCCGCCGGCAATCCAGTATATGCGGTTGAAGCTCGACAGCGCGGGTGCAGCGGCGTCGGCATTGGTCGCCTTGGAGTCGTTGACGAACAGCACATGGCCCTTGCGGCCCACCTGCTCCATACGGTGCGCCAACCCCGGGAAGCTCTCCAGCCCCGCCTGGATCTCGCCGAGTTCCAACCCGACCCTGAGACAGGCAGCGACGGCGGCAAGCGCGTTCTGCGCATTGTGCTGGCCGCGCAGCGAGCCGATGCCTTCGAGGAAGGCGATACGGCTGTAACGGCCATTCACAGCTTCCATCAGGTTGGTGCCGTCGGCGAAATAGCCGTCGGTCAGCGGCAGGCGCTTGGAAATGCGGATGACTTGCTTGCCAGCCCGCTCCAGCCGGTCGGCGATCTGGGCGCACCAGGAATCGTCGACGCCGATGATCGCGGTCTCACTGCCTGCGACCAGCCTTTCCTTGATCGAAGCGTAGTGCGCCATCATGCCGTGACGGTCGAGATGGTCCGGAGTCAGGTTGAGCAGGATGCCCGCGGTCGGATTGATCGAGGGCGCGAGATCGATCTGATAGGACGAGCACTCGACCACATAGTGCCGATCAGGCCCAGGTGGATCGAGCGTCATGACGGCGCGTCCGATATTGCCGCCCATCTGAGTGTCGCGCCCGGCTGAGTTCAGGATATGCGCCGTCAGGGCCGTCGTCGTCGATTTGCCGTTGGTGCCGGTGATCGCGATGAAGGGCGCCGTCGGCGCCCGATGGATCCGCTCACGGCAGAACAGCTCGATGTCGCCGATCACCTCGACGCCGGCGCCGCGCGCCAATTCCACCGTCCAATGCGGCTTCGGATGCGTGAGCGGCACGYCGGGTGAGAGCACGAAGGCCGCGAAGCGCGACCAGTCGGCGGCGCRCAGGTCGCCGGTCGCGATCCCGGCGGCGGCCGCCTTGGCAACACTGTCCGGATTGTCGTCCCAGGCGATGATCTCGGCGCCGCCGGCGATCAGCGCATGCGCGGTGGCAATCCCCGAACCGCCGAGCCCGAAGAGCGAAACGCGTTTGCCTGCGAAGGAAGCGGCGGGGATCAAGCGTGTGTCCTATCTCAGCTTGAGGGTAGAGAGGCCGACCAACGCCAGGATGACGGCGATGATCCAGAAGCGGATCACCACCTGGCTTTCGGTCCAGCCGAGTTTTTCGAAATGATGGTGGATCGGCGCCATCAGGAAGACGCGCTTGCCGGTCATCTTGAAGTAGCCGACCTGGATGATGACCGACAGGATCTCCACCACGAACAGGCCGCCGACAATGACCAGCACGATCTCATGCTTGGTGGCGACGGCGATGGTGCCGATCAGGCCGCCCATCGCGAGCGATCCGGTGTCGCCCATGAAGATTGCGGCCGGCGGCGCGTTGAACCAGAGGAAGCCGAGACCGGCGCCGATCACTGCGCCGAGCACGACCGCCAATTCGCCGGTGCCGGGAACGAAATGGATCTGCAGGTATTCGGCGAAGACCGCGTTGCCCGAGAGATAGGCAATGACGCCGAACGACGCCGCGGCGATCATGATCGGCACGATCGCGAGGCCGTCGAGGCCGTCGGTCAGGTTCACGGCATTGCCCGCGCCGACGATGACGAAGCAGGAGAACGGCACGAAGAACCAGCCGAGATTGAGGAGGAATTCCTTGGCAAAGGGGAAGGTCAACGACGACGAGAACGGCGCCTGGCCATTGTGCATGATGACCMACGCCGCGATGCCGGCGATGATGAATTCGATCGCCAGCCTGGCCTTGCCCGAGAAGCCCAGATGCGACTGTTTCGTCACCTTGAGATAGTCGTCGTAGAAGCCGATCGAACCGAAGCCCAGCGTAACCATCAGCACCACCCAGACATAGATGCTGGAGAGGTTCGCCCACAAAAGCGATGAGCCGATGATGCCGGACAGGATCATCAGCCCGCCCATGGTCGGCGTGCCTGCCTTCTTGAAATGCGTCTGCGGTCCGTCGGCGCGGATCGRCTGGCCCTTGCCCTGTCGCAGCCGCAGCGAATTGATGATGGTCGGTCCAAAGATGAAGACGATCAGCGCCGAGGTGATCAGCGCGCCGCCGGTACGAAAAGTGATGTAGCGGAAGACATTGAAGACCGAGATCTTGTCCGCGAAATCAACGAGTAGAGTGAACATGCGCTTCCGTCCCCCGGAGCCTGACTTCAGGTCGGTTCTATGGTTGCGGCTTCCGCCGGAAATTTGCCGAGCAATGCCTCGACCAGCTTTGAAAATCCGATGCCTTTCGACGACTTGACCATCACCACGTCGCCGGGCCTCAGCGCCGACGTCACGACGGACTTCAGCTCTTCCGCTCCTGGCCGGTATTCGGTTTCGACATCGGAAGGCAGAACGTCGGCAAGCGCCCGCATCTCCGGGCCGCCGAGAAACACGTTGCGCGTCTCGGTGCCGATGATGAGTTCGGCAAGCGCCGCATGGAGCTTCGCGGAATGGCTGCCGAGTTCCAGCATGTCGCCAAGCACGGCAATGCGCCTGCCCTCGCCCGAAACAGGCGTGGCGTTGAGCAGCGCCATGGCTGCAGCCATCGACGCCGGATTGGCATTGTAGCTCTCGTCGATCAGAACGATCGGGCCGTCTGGATGATGCAGTATGTGGCGCCTGCCGCGGCCGCGCTCGGCCGAGAGATCGGCAAGCGCCGCCGCAACCTTGTCGAGGTCGGCGCCGACCAGTTGCGCGGCGCCCAGCACCGCAAGCACATTCTGCACGATGTGGCGACCAGGCGCGCCGACGCGCGCCGCCACTTCCTTCTTGCCGATCCTGGCGGCGATGTCGGAGTGGTCGGCATGAAGCGTGCAGCCGGTCAGCCTGAAGGTCGAGCGGGCATTCTCGCCGAAGCCGAAGACATGCGCGACGCCGGCCTGCTTGGCCATTTTCCCGAGCAGCATCCAGCGCCGATCGTCGCGGTTGAGCAACGCGGCGCCGCCGGGCTCCACCCCCTCGAAAATCTCTGCCTTGGCCTGGGCGATCTCGTCGAGATTCTTGAAGAAGCCGAGATGGGCGGCAGCAATCAGCGTGACGATCGCGACATGCGGCCTGACCATCTTGACCAGCGGCCTGATCTCGCCGGGGTGGTTCATGCCGATCTCGAAGACCGCGTAGTCGCATTCTTCTGGCATGCGCGCGAGCGTCAGCGGCACGCCCCAGTGATTGTTGAACGACTGCGCCGACGCATGYACCTTACCGACGGCCGACAGCACATGCCGCAGCGCTTCCTTGGTGGTCGTCTTGCCGGCTGATCCGGTCACCGCGATGATCTTGGCGCGCGAGCGGGCGCGCGCGGCAACGCCGAGCTTTTCAAGCGCCGCGAGCACATCCTGCACCACGATCATCGGCGCCGTCAGGCGGCCGAGAGACGGCAGTTTGGCCTCGGCTACGACCAGCACTGCAGCGCCCGCCTTCACCGCAGCGGTGGCGAAATCGTGACCGTCCATCGTCTCGCCCTTGATGGCGAAGAAGGCATTGCCCGGTTCGAGGCTGCGGCTGTCGATGGAGATGCCGGTGATGCCTTCCGGCAGCGAGCCGATCGGCCTTCCGCCCATGGCCTCGACAAGCGCTTGCGACGTCCAGAGCATGCTCATGCGGCGCGCTCCTTCAGCGCCTCGCGCACTTCCTCATGGTCGGAGAAGTGGAAGGTTTCGGTGCCGATGGTCTGGCCTTCCTCATGCCCTTTCCCGGCGACGATCAGCGTATCGCCGGCATGAAGCATCGCCACGGCTTCATGGATGGCCTGGCGGCGATCGCCGATCTCGATGGCGCCGGGCGCCGCGGCAAGGATCGCCGCGCGAATGGTTTCAGGGATTTCGGTGCGCGGATTGTCGTCCGTGACGATGACGACGTCGGCGAGCCGGGTTGCAATCTCGCCCATGATCGGCCGCTTGCCGCGATCGCGATCGCCGCCGCAGCCGAAAACAACGACGACGCGGCCCGTGGTGAAGGGGCGCACCGAGGTCAGCACATTTTCCAGCGCATCCGGCTTGTGTGCATAGTCGACATAGATGGGAGCGCCGGCTGCCGTCGTGCCGACGAGGTCGAGCCGGCCCGGAGCTCCTTTCAATTTTTCCAATGCGGCCAAAGCCTTGGCGACGGATGTTCCAGTCGAGATGGCAAGTCCGGCCGAAACCAGCGCGTTGGCGATCTGGAAATCGCCGGCGAGCGGCAGGTCGATTTCATGGAGGACCCCATCGACTTCGACCTCGGCGCGCTGGCGGTGGCGCTCGTGCTCGACCCGCTTCAGCGTGAGGAAGTCGCCATGGCGCCCCACCGTGCGGACGGTCAGTCCCGCCGCCCTCGCGGCCTTGATCGTCGGCTCCGACCATGGGTCGTCGGCGAAGATGATGGCCGGCGCGCCTTTCGGCAGCAGTGCGCCGAACAGGCGCAGCTTGGCGAGGTGATAGTCCTCGACTGTCGGATGATAGTCCATGTGGTCGCGGCCGAGATTGGTGAAGCCGCCGGCAGCAAGCCTGACGCCGTCGAGGCGCCGCTGGTCGAGACCGTGGCTGGAAGCCTCCATCGAAGCATGGGTGACGCCTGCGTCCGCCAGCTCTTTCAAGAGCTTGTGCAGCGCCACCGGATCCGGCGTGGTCAGCGAGCCATACTCGTTGCGGCCGGGCGCCACGACGCCCGTCGTGCCGATCGAGGCGGCGGCAAATCCTACCTGCTTCCAGATCTGGCGGGTGAACGCGGCGACCGATGTCTTGCCGCTGGTGCCGGTGACGGCCACCATCGTCTCGGGCTGCCTGCCGAAGAAGCGTGCCGCGCTGAGCGCCAGCGCCAGGCGCGGATCGTCCACGGCAACAACCGGGATCGACAGACCGGAGATCGCGTTACCCTTGCCGGCGACGATTGCGGCAGCGCCGCGGCCGGCGGCATCGGCGGCAAAGGCCGCGCCGTCAGCCTTGCTGCCGGCAAGCGCGAAGAAGACGAAGCCCTGTCTTACCTGACGGGAATCGGAGGAGAGTCCGGYCACCTCCAGATCGGGGGAAGCTGTTCCCTCGACAGGCAGGATACCGGCTAGATCTTTCAGATGCATCGAGTTCCGTTCACCGCAACAAAATAGCGCGCAGTTGCCGGCGCGCCCCAAGAATCACTGATAGGAAACCAGCGTTGCACCATTTTCATGGCTGAAATCTGGCTTCACGCCAAGCATGGAAGCCGAGCGCCTGATGATGTTGCCCGCCATGACCCCCGCATTCGAGGCGGCGGTGGCCCCCATGCCGGGCTTTTCCGGCTTTGGCTCATCGGCGATCGTCAGCACGATATATTGCGGATCGTCCATCGGAAAGGCGGYGACGAAAGCGTTGAAATTCTTATCCTTCGAGTAGCGGCCGTTGACCACCTTCTCCGCCGTGCCGGTCTTGCCGCCGACGCGGAAGCCCGGGACCCTGGCGCTCTTGCCGGAACCTTTCTCGGCATTGAGCGCATAGAGGTAGCGCATCGATTCCACGGTCTTCTCGCTGACCACTTTCTTGGCGACCTCCATCGCCTGCTCCACCGTACGCGGCAGGAAGGTCGGCTCGATCAGCCARCCGCCATTCATCAGCGCGGCGCAGCCGACGGCYGTCTGCAGCGGCGTCGTCGAAACGCCATGGCCGAAAGCGATGGTGATCGAATTGACCTGCTTCCACACCTTCGGCTCGGTCGGGCGCGCYACCTCGGGCAGTTCCGTTTGCATCTTTTCCAGCACGCCCAGGCGGTGCAGGAACTCTCGGTGCCCCTCGATGCCGACCGCCTCAGCCTCCTTGGCCGAGCCGATGTTGGAAGAATAGATGAACACTTCCGGCACCGAAAGCACCCGGCCCTTGCTGTGGAAATCGTGGATGGTCTGGCGCCCAATGCGGATCGGACGCGACGCGTCGAAGCGGCTTTCCAGCGTCACCTTGCCGGAATCGAGCGCCATGGCGGTGGTGAAGCTCTTGAAGGTCGAGCCCATTTCGTAGAGGCCGGCCGACATGCGGTTCAGCCGGTCCTTGTCCTGGGCATTGTAGGGATTGTTGGGGTCGAAATCCGGCACCGAGGCCATGGCCAGAACTTCGCCGGTCTTAACGTTGAGGACGACGGCGCCGGCCGCGATCGCGTGGAACCGTTCCATGCCGGCGGCGACCTCGTCGCGCACGACATGTTGGACGCGCAGGTCGATCGAAAGCTTCACCGGCTTCAGGTCCCTGGCCACTGCCAGGCCCGACGCCTGCAGGTCGGTCAGACCCTGGTCGTCGATATACTTCTCCATGCCGGAGATGCCCTGATTGTCGATGTTGGTGAGGCCGACAATGTAGGAAGACGTCTCGCCGCTCGGATAGAAGCGGCGCTTCTCGGTGCGGAAGCCGAGGCCGGGAATGCCGAGCGCCATGATGTCAGCCTGCTGCTTCGGCGTCAGCTGCCGCTGCAGCCAGACGAAGCCGGCACCGCTCTTCAGCTTGTGGTAGGTCTGCTCGTAGTCGATCTCGGGAAGCACGGTCGCGAGCTTCTCGATCGCCTCGTCGGCGTCGACGATGCGGCGCGGTTCGGCGAACAGCGACGCCGTCTTGATGTCGGTCGCCAGCACCTCGCCATTGCGGTCGACGATATCCGGTCGTGACGCAGTTACCCGGCTCTGCGGACCGCCCGAATTGTCCGGGTTCTGCAGGCCGAGATAGATCAGCCGGCCGGCTATCGTCGAATAGATGGTGAAGAACACCGCCATCGTCATGACGATGCGGGTCTTGGCCTTGCCGCCGGTCGCCTTGCGGGCGGCATCGACGACGATCGAGCCGTCCTCTGCCGACTTCTTCCGGCGCTTCAGCAGGTTGCCGATCCTCGGAAATCTGCCGATCATTGCACGGTGCTCCCGGTCACAACCGGATCCTTGCCGTCCGAAGGTTCTTTGCCGGAATTGTCGGCCATGCCGCCGAGCCGCTGCGACGACAGGTCCTGAATGTTGACCGGTTTCACGGGCACGTCGTCGAGGCCGCCGATCTGGTGGGCGTTGAGCGGCTCGAGCCCGAGCTGCGACTTATAGATCTCGGCAAGCTTCTGCAGCCGGGATGGCTGGGTGAGCAGGCTCCAGTCGGCCTTCAGAAGATCGATCGTGTCTTCCTCGTAGCGGATCTGCGCCTGCAGCTTCTGCACCGCTGCCAGTTGGTCCTCGGCTTCGCGCTTGGTCTTGTAGGTCAGGGCCGCCGCCGAAACCATGACGGCGATCAGGACTATGTCGCTGGTTCGAAACACGTGTTCACCTCTCCCCCGGCCGCTCGACGGCGGGAAGCTTTGGAAGGCCGAAAATCGAAAAGTCGCCGGCGCGCGCCGGCACGTCGGTGCGGATTGCCGCGCGAAGCCTCGCCGAGCGCGCCCGCGGATTGGCGGCGATCTCGGCCTCTCCCGGCGTCACTCCGCCGCCGGATTTGCGGAAGGTCGCCAGCCGCGTCGGCGCGTCGGGCATGTGGCGCGAGCCCGACGCCGCATCGGCGCGATCGGCAATGAAGCGCTTGACGATGCGGTCCTCCAGCGAATGGAAGGTCACGACGGCCAGCCGCCCGCCGGGCTTGAGCACGCGCTCGGCGGCGAAAAGCGCGCTCGCCAGCTCGCCGAGCTCGTCATTGACGAAGATGCGCAGCGCCTGGAAGACGCGCGTGGCCGGATGAATCTTGTCCTTCGGCGCGCGGCCGATATGGGTGGCGATGGCGTCTGCAAGATCGAGCGTGCGCTCGAAAGGCCGCTTCCCGCGCCGGTTTTCGATCATGCGGGCGATGCGGCCGGCATGACGTTCCTCGCCCAGGAAGCCAAAGATGCGGGCCAGGTCACCCGCCTTGAAAGTGTTGACGACGTCGGCGGCGCTCAAGCCGGCCTGCGCCATGCGCATGTCGAGCGGCCCATCGGCGCGGAAGGAAAAGCCGCGCTCCGCCTGGTCGAGCTGCATGGAGGAAACGCCGATGTCGAGCACGACGCCGTCGGCGCTCTCGACATGTTGATCCAGTGTCGAGAACGGCGCTTGAACGAGCCTCAGCCTGCCGGCTGCCTGCTGTTCGAGGGCCCGGCCCGCGGCGATCGCATCCGGATCGCGATCGATGRCCACCACCGAGGCATCGCGCTCGAGGATGGCGCTGGTGTAGCCGCCGGCGCCGAACGTCCCGTCGATGATGGTCTCGCCGGCTTTGGGCTGAAGAGCCTCCAGCACTTCGCCAAGGAGGACCGGAATGTGACGGACCAGTCCGCCAACGGCGTCAGGATCATCGCCGTGGCCTGCCATCATTCCGATCGCTCCCCGGGCTTCGTCCCYTGCCGAAGCTGCAAAAGCCTGGCCCGCGCCTGCGCCCCATAGGCGGCAAGCCGGCCCGGCTCCCAGATCTGGAAGAAATTGCCGCGGCCGACAAAGGCCGCCTCCGTTGAAATGCCCGTATGCTCGCGGATGAAATCGGTCATCGTGATGCGTCCGTCCTGGTCGAGCTTCAGGAATGTCCCGTCGCCATGGCAGAAGAACGACATGTCGTCCGCAGTCTGCAGGAAGGGATCCTCGAGCGCGATCCGCTGCTCGTAGCGGTCGAGCAGATCGAGCCCGCCGACATCCATCGCCGGAAGATCCAGACAGCGCAAGGCGTAGAGTTCCGAATAGCCGCGCTTCTGCACGACCGCGCGGAAATGCGCCGGGACGGACACTCGCCCCTTCGCATCGATCCTGTTCACTGCGTTTGACAGAAATCGGTCCACYACGCACCACAGCCGCTGTCGCCGCCGCACCCCTTCCCATGTTTTTCTCCGCGCTCCCGCCGCGCTCGCGACAAATCGCTGCATTCACCGAGGCGAAAACAGGCCAATGCGCAGCCGCCGCGACTGCCCGATTGGCGTACGCTTCACCCTGACGCGGAACGAAGGCTTGATGATGCGAATGGGATATCATGGGGTACTATGGGCGTCAACGGGAGGAGGCATCACAAACGCGCGCACCACAACCAGAAGAAGCAGGCTGACGGCACGTCTCGTCTTTATCCTCTATTAAGCCTAACGAAGCGTTTAGAGCTTTCTGGCCCAAGAAGACCCGGCTTGCTGCAAGCGCTTGGCGTGCCTAGCCTCGAACCTCTGTTCAGCGAAGGAATGAACCCATGTCCGAAACCGCGAAGTCACGCGCCGCAGCGCTTGCACATCTGCGCAGCGGCGATTTCGCCAAAGGCGATCCGATCCCCYTGCCGCTGACCCTGGCCTCCATCTTTCATTCGCCAGGCGACGCGACGGGTTTCGATCAGTATGGCCGCTTCAGCAACCCGACATGGCACGCCGTCGAGCACGTGCTCGGCCATCTGGAAGATGCGCAATGCGTTGCCTTTCCGTCGGGAATGGCTGCGATTTCGGCGGTGTTGTTCGCGCTCGTCAAAGCGGGCGACCGTATCCTCTTGCCCTCGGACGGCTACCACACGACACGAGCACTGGCAGAGCGTTTCCTGAAACCGCTCGGCGTCGCCTATGACGTGAGGCCCACATCGAGCATGCTCGACGGCAGTTTCGCCGGCTACCGGCTGGTCTTCGTCGAAACCCCCTCAAACCCAAGGCTGGATATCTGCGATGTCGCCGCCGTCGCCAAGGCAGCCCGCGAGCAAGGCGTGCTCCTCATCGTCGACAACACGACGATGACGCCCTTTGGCCAGCGCCCGCTCGACCTCGGCGCCGATATCGTGGTGTCGGCCGACACCAAGGCGATCAATGGTCACTCGGATGTGCTGTTCGGCCATGTCGCGAGCCGCGATCCGGACGTTGTCGCCAGGGTCAAGGATTGGCGCGAAACGGCCGGCGGCATTCCCGGGCCGTTCGAGGCCTGGCTCGTGCATCGGGGCCTGGAAACGCTGGAGGTGCGTTTCGACCGCATGTGCTCGTCCGCGGAAATAATCGCGCGACGGTTGAAGGATCATCGCGCCATAAGCGGCCTGCGCTTTCCAGGCCTTGAGGGCGACCCCTCGCACAATCTGGCGCGTGCCCAGATGGAGCGCTTTGGCTTTTTGATCTCGTTCGAGCTCGCCTCGGAGGAGAAGGCCGAGGATTTCATCGACAATTGCGCGCTGATTGAATCGGCGACTTCGTTTGGCGGCGTCCACACCTCGGCCGAACGGCGCTCGAAACGCGGCGACGCCGTGCCTCCCGGCTTCGTGCGGCTGGCCATCGGCTGCGAGCCGGTCGAGGAGCTCTGGCAGGCGATCGAGGCGTCGTTGGATCGCCTTGACGCCTGAGGGCGCTCGGACCGCTGTAGAAGAAATGCCAGCTGGCCTGTAAGCCGGGTTCTGTATGGCCCTCGCGCCTGGCGGCGCGAGAACGTGGCGGCCATTCATCTTGGACGCATGTCGCCATGCGCCTCACGCAACCTACCCGGGCGGTGGGCCGGAAACAGCCCTCGAAGGTTTCCCTTCGCACCGCCCCTATTCGGTCTTGCTCCCGGTGGGGTTTGCCGTGCCGCTCCTGTTGCCAGTCGCGCGGTGGGCTCTTACCCCACCCTTTCACCCTTGCCGCGGCATATGCCGCGGCGGTTTGCTTTCTGTGGCACTTTCCCTGGGGTTTCCCCCGCCGGCCGTTAGCCGGCACCGTGTCTCCATGGAGCCCGGACTTTCCTCACCCGCAGTCTTTCGGCTGATGCGGGCGCGGCCGCCCGGCCAGCTGGCAAGGCGTATAAAGGGGTTCGCACCTGAAAACGCAAACAAAAAAGCAGCTATCGCTTCAAGCAGGCGAACCGACCGCTGCCATCTGCACCTTCACCTTGCTGCAATAGGCGGCCGAGACCGGATTCATCCGCGTCGCGCCGTGACCGGCATTGTATTTTAGGATCGTGCCGCAGGTCGTGCCGCCGCCGAGGCCTTGCGCCATGGCGAGGTATTTCATGCCGTATTTGATGTTGGTGTCGGGATCGAACAGTCCCTTGGCCGAGCCGGTATAGCCCATCATCCGCGCCGTCGCCGGCTTGATCTGCATCAGGCCGATCTCCCCGGCGCTGCCGACCATGTTCGGCCGGTAGTTGCTTTCGATCTTGATGACCGCCTTGGCGAGCGACACAGGCACGCCGTAGCTTGCCGCATAGCGGGCGATGATCGCCGAATACTGGTCGCCGCCGGCGGAGGACGACGAGGCTGGCTTTTCGGCGCGAATGGAGGCTGTTGCTGTCAGATCGATGATCTGCCTGCCGCGCCTTGAATGGCGTTTGACCGTTGATTTCGCCTGCCTCGATATGGCGGCTTTCTGCACCCTTGCCCGGGCGGCTGTCTCGGCTTTTGCAGTTTTGCTGTCCGAGGTTGCCTTCTGTGTGGCGTGAGCTGCGGCAAAGCCGGTGTCTGCTCGCGGGCTCATTGGCGCGCTGTTCGCCGGGCTGAAGGCAAAAGTCATCACTCCGGCAGCAACGGCTGCCGCTACAACGGTCAAATTTTGCATGTAGTCCTGTTCAGTTAGAACCGTGCGAAGAACTTCGCACGGCTAGGCCAATTCAACATCGGAGCATCTTGGGGGGATTGACGTCCGACAACTTGCGGGAGACGCCTTTGAAGAGCGAATTGGCGCCAATGAAGGCGAGGCAATTCACATTGTATGACAAATTGTAATTTGAGAAGCCTAGCGAGATTATTTGGGTGAAGGTGCCCTAACGGAAGCCAGCAGCCTTTCCAGCGTGCGGATCGTCGAGCCGTCCGCCACACCATCGACCTGCCGCCGCCGGAAATGCCGCTGAAACGCCGCTACCACGATTTCGGTCTGGCGATCGAAGACACCCGATATCTCGACGCCGTAGCCGTAGAGCGCCAGCATCGACTGCAGCGCCTCGACGTCGGCGCCCGTGTCGCCGGCCTTCAGCGCTGCGCCCGGCCTCATCGGGGCCGCGGGAACGAGATGGCCGACGCCGGCCGCAAAAAGCACCTTCCAGGGAAACTTCTCGCCCGGGTCGACCTTGCGCCCGGGCGCGACGTCGGAATGTGCAAGCACCCTTTGGGGTGGAATGGAGTGCCGGCCGGTGATCCCGGCGCACAGGCCGATGACGGCATYGATCTGCCGCTTCGGAAAGGCCCTGTAGCCGAGGGAATGCCCAGGATTGACGATCTCGATGCCGACCGAACAGGAGTTGACGTCGGTGCGCCCGAACCATGAGCCCTTGCCGGCATGCCAGGCACGGTCGCTCTCGCGCACCATCTGCACGATGCGGCCGTCTTCGTGGACAAGATAATGCGAGGACACCTCGCTTGCCGGATCGCACAACCAGGCTTCGGCGCCGGCGCCGGTCGGCATGCCGGTATAGTGCAGCACGATCATGTCGGGCCTGAGCGTCTCGCGTCGCGTACCGAAATTCGGCGACACCCTGACCTCGGCACCCGGCTGGTCGGGGAGGAAACCGCTCATACGTGCCTGAGACCCCGTTCGATCATCTCATAGGCGGCGTTGATCGCCGCGACCCTTGTCGTGGCGATCTTGATGAACTCCTGCGGCAGGCCGCGTGCGATCAGCCTGTCCGGGTGATTGTCGGAGATCAGCTTGCGGTAGCGCTTTCTGACCTCCTCGAACGGCTTGCCCCGCTCAATGCCGAGAACAACATATGGATCGGCGGCACCGAGATTGACATGCCGCGACAGGATCGCCTGGTAGTGCGCCTCGTCGATCCGGAAGATCTCTGCAATGCGATGCAGGAATTGCCCTTCCCGCTCGTGGATCAGGCCGTCTGCCTTGGCGATGTGGAACAGCCCGTCGAGTATATCTTCCAGCATCATGCAATTCGCATGGCCGGAACCGCAGAGCTGCGCCATGCGCTGGGCATAGATTTCGAACCCGGCCACATCGCGTTTGGCGAGGTCGTAGAGGCGCGCCACATTGCGCGTTTCACTCGGCGGCACCTCGAAGATTTCCTGGAAGGCGCGCACCTCGTCCTGGGTGACGATGCCATCGGCCTTGGCCATCTTGGCCGAGAGCGCGATCATCGCCACCGAGAAAGCAACGCGACGGCGCAGATCCGGATCGCCGGAGAACACGGTCCGCACGGCCTCGACGACATCGGCAACGCCCGAGGACGCCGACGACGAAACACGAGCGATGAAGTCGCCGAGACGGTCCCAAATCGACATGCCGGCTTCTTAGTGCGAACCGGCCGTCTCTATCAAGCCGGGACAATGCCGCAGGTCTAGCGGTCATTGACCGCAGCCCCGATAAAGAGAAGGCCGGCGCGAGGCCGGCCTTCCTGCGTCCATCAGATCAACCTTACTTCGCGGGCGCGGCCGGAGGTGTTGCCGGTTGAGCAGGCTTCGAAGTGTCAGGATTGGCGGGCTTCATCGGCTGTTCGTTGGCCGGCGGGTTGGTGCTCTGGGTAGTCGTTTTGTCTGTGCCGCTTTCGCTGCAAGCCGCGACCCCCAGCAGGGCGAGCGCCGAAACAGACGCCAGAATGAGCTTCTTCATGGTATCTCTCCTTCCATAAACGCTCACATTTCGGTGAACGGTTAGAGAAGAAATGCATCAAGCGGCGCGCCGGTTTCGTAACGTTGGGTTTCCGTATGTAACATCAACTGGCGATTGCCGGGGCCGAAAAGGCGCACTAACAGAATATGTTCTCGCACATATCGGACAAACAGAATGCAGCAAGCCGCAGCCAACAAGAAATGGGACTTCTGGATCGACCGGGGCGGCACCTTCACCGACGTCATCGGCCGTGACCCGCAAGGCCAACTGCACCCCCGCAAGCTTTTATCGGAGAATCCTGAAGCCTATTCCGATGCCGCCATCCAGGGCATCCGTGACCTGCTTGGCCTGAAATCCGGCGCCTCCATTCCCCCGGACCGCATCTGCGACATCAAGATGGGCACCACTGTCGCCACCAATGCGCTCCTCGAGCGCAAGGGTGACCGCGTGCTCCTGCTCATCACCAAGGGTTTTCGCGACGCTCTTCGCATCGCCTATCAGGCTCGGCCGGACATTTTCGCCAAGGAGATCATCCTGCCCGAACAGCTTTACGAGCGGGTGATCGAGATCGACGAACGCGTGCGTGCCGACGGTTGCGTCGAGCGCCTGCTCGACATCGCCGCCTGCCGCCCGGCCATCGAGCAGGCCAAGGCCGACGGCATCGATGCGGTCGCCATCGTGTTCATGCATGCCTGGAAATATCCGGGCCACGAAAAGGCGGTGGCCAAGGTCTGCCGCAAGATTGGCTTCAGCCAGATCTCCGTCAGCCACGAGGTCTCGCCGCTGATCAAGCTGGTCGGCCGCGGCGACACCACTGTGGTCGATGCCTATCTGTCGCCGATCCTGTCGCGCTACGTGCAAAGGGTGGCCGCAGAACTGGGCGCGGCGCCAATCTCCCCCACAGAGATGGAGATCAGACAATCTCCCCGCCTGATGTTCATGATGTCGTCGGGCGGGTTGACCGCCGCCGACATGTTCCAGGGCAAGGACGCGCTGCTGTCCGGCCCGGCCGGCGGTGTCGTCGGCATGGTCGAGACGGCCAGGCTCGCCGGCTTCGACAAGGTCATCGGTTTCGACATGGGCGGCACCTCGACCGACGTCGCCCATTATGACGGCGAATACGAGCGCGCCTTCGACACCGAGGTGGCCGGCGTGCGCATCCGCGCGCCGATGATGCGCATCCACACCGTCGCCGCCGGCGGCGGCTCGATCCTGCATTACGAGTCCGACCGCTTCCGCGTCGGCCCCGATTCTGCCGGCGCCAACCCCGGTCCGGCCGCTTACAGGCGCGGCGGGCCGCTCGCCGTCACCGACGCCAATGTCATGCTCGGCAAACTGCAGCCGGATTTCTTCCCGGCGATCTTCGGCCCCGGCCAGGACCAGCCGCTCGATGTCGGCACCGTGCGCGAAAAATTCGCGTCGCTCGCCGCCGAGATCGGCGATGGGCGCTCGCCGGAAGCGGTGGCCGAAGGTTTCGTCACCATAGCAGTCGAGAACATGGCCAATGCCATCAAGAAGATCTCGGTGCAGCGCGGCTACGACGTCACCGAATATCTCTTGAACTGCTTCGGCGGCGCCGGCGGCCAGCACGCCTGCCTCGTTGCCGATGCGCTCGGCATGGAAGCGGTCCTCATCCATCCTTTCTCCGGATTGCTGTCGGCTTACGGCATCGGGCTGTCGACGGTTTTCGCCTCGCGCCAGCAGGCGTTGCTCGAGCCTCTCGCCGAAGAGTCCCGCTCGTCGATCGAGGAATTGATTGCTGCATTGCATCAAGGCGTCGTCGCTGAGCTTGCGGTGCAGGGCATTGCGGAAGCTGCCGTTGCCTCGAAGCCGGTCCTGCAGATCCGCTATGACGGCACCGACACGGTGCTGCCGGTGAATTTCGAGCACGGCTCGATCTTCCGTGCCAGAAGCGAATTCGAGGCCGCGCACAAGGCGCAATTCGGCTTTGTCTACGAAAACAAGCCAATGATCGTCGAAGCGGTCGGTGTCGAAGGCAGCGATGCCGGGACCGCCGGCCCCGCCGAAAATGAATCAAGTCTCGAAGACAAAGCGGCAAGTCCCTGGCAGACCCGGCAATTCTTTGCCGACGGCGCCTGGCGCGATGCCGGCATTTTCCGGCGCGGGGATCTGAAACCCGGCCACAAGGTGTCCGGTCCCGCTCTCGTCATCGAGCCGAACCAGACCATCGTCGTCGAGCCGGAATGGCAGGCCGAGATCACCGCCAGGAACCACGTGCTCCTGCGTCGGATCGAGAAGAAGCGCCGCCAGGCAGCGGTCGGCACCGAAGCCGATCCGGTAATGCTGGAGGTGTTCAACAACCTCTTCATGTCGATCGCCGAGCAGATGGGCGTGACGCTACAGAACACCGCCTATTCCGTCAACATCAAGGAACGGCTGGACTTTTCCTGCGCAGTGTTCGACCGCCATGGCGCGCTGGTCGCCAACGCGCCGCACATGCCGGTGCATCTCGGCTCCATGGATCGTTCGGTCGAGACCATCATCCGCCTCAACTCAGGCGATATCCATCCGGGCGACGTCTTCGCGCTCAACGCGCCTTACAATGGCGGCACGCACCTGCCGGACATCACCGTCGTGACGCCGGTCTTCGACGATGCTCGCAAGGAAATCCTGTTTTGGGCAGCCTCGCGCGGCCACCACGCCGATGTCGGCGGCACGGCACCCGGCTCAATGACGCCTTTGGCCACCACCGTCGACGAAGAGGGTGTGCTGTTCGACAATTTCCGCATTGTCGATCGCGGGCGCTTCCGCGAAAAGGAGCTGGAAACGCTGCTGACCGACCATCCCTACCCTGCCCGGAACCCGGCCCAGAACATCGCCGACCTCAAGGCGCAGATCGCCGCCAACGAAAAGGGTGTCGCGGAGCTGCGCAAGATGGTCGCGCATTTCGGCCTCGATGTCGTCGAAGCCTATATGGCCCATGTCCAGGACAATGCCGCCGAGAGCGTGCGCCGCGTGCTGGAGCGCCTGCCAGACACTTCGGACTACGAATACCCGACCGACACCGGTCAGGTGATTAAGGTCAGGATCAGTGTCGATCGCAAGAATCGCGAGGCGACGGTCGATTTCACCGGCACCTCGCCGGTGATGAAGAACAATTTCAACGCGCCGGAGCCRGTCGCGCGAGCGGCGGTGCTCTAYGCCTTCCGCGTCATGGTCGAAGACATGATCCCGATGAATGCCGGTTGCCTGAGGCCGATCAACATCGTCATTCCGGACGGTTCGATGCTGAAGCCTGCCTATCCGGCGGCGGTCGTCGCCGGCAATGTCGAGACCTCGCAGCACGTCACCAACGCGCTGTTCGGCGCCATGGGCGCGATGGCCAACGCGCAAGGCACGATGAACAACCTGACCTTCGGCAACCGGCAGTACCAATATTACGAGACGATCTGCTCGGGCTCTCCCGCCGGCCGGATGAATTCGGGCCGCGGCTTTGCCGGCACATCAGGCGTTCACACGCACATGACCAATTCGCGGCTCACCGATCCCGAAGTGCTCGAACTGCGCTTCCCAGTCGTCCTTGAGGATTTCCACATCCGCGAGGGTTCCGGCGGCAAGGGCAAGTGGAACGCCGGCGACGGCACCAAGCGCACCATCCGCTTCCTGGAGAAGATGGAGTGCGCCATCCTCTCCTCGCACCGGAACCGCCCGCCCCAAGGCCTCAACGGCGGCGGCGWTGGCGAGGCGGGCTCGACCAAGGTCAGACGCAACGACGGTTCGATCGACACCCTGAACGCCTGTGACCAGACAGCGCTCGATGCCGGCGAGGCCGTCATCGTTGTCACACCGACGCCCGGCGGCTTCGGCAAGGCGTGATGCATGTCTCCCAAAACTGCGCAGCAGTTTTGGGAGCATAAAGGCCAAAGCGCGTTCCTGAATCCGCTCCATCACGATGCTGTTTGGCGTCAACTTAACGTCAACAGCCTGTCACCCGCCTGTCACAACGCTGCGCTACCCGCTTGCGCCAACGCAAACGGAGAATCACTTTGCCATGTCGGATGTATCGGGAGAACTCGTTTTTCGCCGTGGCAAGGAAGTCGGAAAAGCGGTCTATCAGAACCGCGCCCTGTCCAAGGAAGGCATTTCCGAGCGGCTTTTCGCCTTCCTGTTTTCCGGCCTAGTCTATCCGCAGATCTGGGAAGATCCGGATGTCGACATGGATGCAATGCAGCTCGCCGCCGGCCATCGCGTCGTCACGATCGCGTCGGGCGGCTGCAACATTCTGGCCTATCTCACCCGCTCGCCGGCCCGGATCGATGCCGTCGACCTCAACGCGGCGCACATCGCGCTCAACCGCATGAAGCTGGAAGCGGTGCGCCATCTGCCGTCGCAGGGCGACCTGTTCCGCTTCTTCGGCGCCGCCGGCACCAGCCACAATTCAGAAGCCTACGACCGCTTCATCGCGCCGCATCTCGATCCTGTCAGCCGCCACTATTGGGAGCGCCGTAACTGGCGCGGCCGGCGCCGCATCGCGGTCTTCGACCGCAACTTCTATCAGACGGGACTGCTCGGCCTGTTCATCGCGATGGGTCACCGGGTGGCAAAACTGTTCGGTGTCGATCCGGCCGGCATCATGAAGGCCGAGAACCTTGGCGAGCAGCGCCGCTTCTTCAACGAGGAACTGGCGCCGGTCTTCGACAAGAAACTGCTGCGCTGGGCGACGTCGCGCAAGGCTTCGCTCTTCGGTCTCGGCATCCCGCCGGCCCAGTACGACTCGCTGATCACCTCCGGCGACGGCAGCATGGCCAGCGTCTTGAAGGCGCGGCTGGAGAAGCTCGCCTGCGATTTCCCGCTGAAGAGCAACTATTTCGCCTGGCAGGCTTTCGCCCGCCGCTATCCTGAGCCCGGCGAGGCCGCCTTGCCCGCCTACCTCGAACGGCGCAACTACCAGACCATCCGCGCCAACATCGACCGCGTCGCCATCCACCATGCCAACCTGATCAAGTTCCTCGCCGACAAGGATGCAGGCTCGGTCGACCGCTTCGTCCTRCTCGACGCACAGGACTGGATGACCGACGATCTGCTCAACGATCTATGGACCGAGATCACCCGCACAGCCTCGGTCGGCGCGCGCGTGATCTTCCGCACCGCCGCCGAGCCCAGCCTGCTGCCGGGCCGCGTCTCGAACTCGCTGCTCGACCAGTGGCACTATGAGGACGAGGCCTCGCGCGAATTCTCGGCCAGGGACCGCTCGGCGATCTATGGCGGCTTCCACCTCTATGTGAAGCGCGCCGCATGAGCACGACGGATCTGCCGGCCGGCCATGCCGAACTGATGGACAGCGTCTATCGCTGGCAGCGCCATATCTACGACCTGACCCGCAAWTACTATCTGCTCGGCCGTGACCGGCTGATCGCCGGGCTCGACGTGCCGCAAGGCGGAAGCGTGCTCGAGCTCGGCTGCGGCACCGGCCGCAACATCGTGCTTGCCGCCCGCCGCTACCCGGATGCCCGCTTCTGCGGACTCGACATCTCGGCCGAGATGCTGGAAACGGCGAACGCCGCGATAGCCCGCGAAGGTCTTGCCGCGAGGATCAATCTGGCGCGCGGCGATGCTACCGACTTCGACGCCAAGGCGCTTTTCGGCATGGAGCGCTTCGACCGCGTCTTCGTATCCTATTCGCTATCGATGATCCCCGGTTGGGAAAAAACCGTCTCGGCGGCACTCACCGCCCTTGCGCCCGGCGGCTCGCTGCATGTCGTCGATTTCGGCCAGCAGGAAAGCCTGCCGCGCTGGTTCAGGGCGTTGCTGCGCGGCTGGCTGCGGAAATTCCATGTCGAGCCGCGTGCCTCGCTGCGCGATGTCCTTGAATCGGAATCCGAGCGCACCGGCGCAACCTTCGATTTCAGAACGCTTTATCGCGGCTATGCCTGGCTCGCCGTGATCGGCGCTCGAAAATAAAGCCCCTATTGATGTAATGCCTTGACCAGCGCCGCCAGCATCGTCTGCGGCCGATAGCCGAACTTGGCGGGCGTCAGTCCAAGCCGCACCACCACCAGTTGCTCCGACGGAACGATGGCCACCGTCTGGCCGTCATGGCCTTCCAACCAGTAGGTGTCCCTGGGCAGGCCGGCGGCAGCGCCCGCGCCGGGACTGTCCTCGTCGCCCGGACCTTCGATCCACACCTGGCCCTTGCCGTAGACCTTTGAAGCCGGCGCCGGCTGCCGCATCCAGTCGACGAAGCCGGCAGGCAGTATCTGCGCGCCGTTCCAGACACCGCCCTGCAGCAGGAACTGGCCGAAGCGCGCCCAGTCATGCGCGGTGGCGTAGAGATAGGACGAGCCGACGAACGTGCCCTGCTCGTCGGCCTCGAGCACGGCGCTGCGCATGCCGAGCGGCTCGAACAGCGCGGTCCGCGGCCAGGCCAGCGCCTTGGCCTTGTCGCCGATCGCGTCCTGCCACAGCCGCGACAGCATGACGGCCGTGCCGCTCGAATAGGAAAACACCTTGCCGACCTCGCCGTCGAGYGGCTTGGCCTCGGCGAACCCAGCCATATCCGGTTCGAGATAGAGCATGCGCGTCACATCGGYGACGTCGCCATAATCCTCGTTGAACGCCAGCCCGCTGGACATCGCCATCATGTCGGTGAGGCTGATGGCAGCGCGCCCGTCGGCCTTCCACGCCGCGAACAGGCCCTTGTTGTCGAGCGTCATCTTGCCGTCCTTCACCAGCGTGCCGACGATCGCGGCATTGACGGTCTTGGTCATCGACCAGCCGAGCAGCGGCGTCTTGGCTGAAAAGCCGTCGCCATAGCGTTCGGCGACGATGCGGCCGTTCTTCACGACCACGATCGCGCGCATGCCGGTTCCGGCCATGGCGGGATCGCCGACGATCTTCGCTACCTCGGGGTTTTGCGGGGCGTCCACCCTCTCACCCTCGGGCCAAAGCGCATCCTGCGAAGCCGCGGCCAGAGGCTCGACATGCACTGAGGTCTGCCTTGCCTTGCCGGTATTGCCGTTGGGAACCGCAGCGCAGCCGAGCCCATCTCGCGCAACCGCGACGCTTTTGCCGAGCACCCAGAGCAGGCCCGCCGAAACAAGCCCCCTTTCCTTGTCGACGGAGACCTTCATCAAGCGGAGCAGAGGATGGCCCGGCGCCTGCACGTCGACCGCCAGCACTTCATTCGGGTCGCGGCCGGCAATGAAGACGTTGGAGCAGACGATCTTGGCCGAATAGCCGGAACCGACGCGGATCAATTCCGGCGGCGCGAAATAGAGCCACGCAACGAGCGCGACCACCGCCACCACCACAAGGCCCAGCAGCCATTTGATGAACTTCACGACGGCCCGCATTTTCCCCGCCTTTTTGGATTTCCGGCACGCTTTATGTCATCGATTTGCCGCCATTGCTTCCGCAAAATCATTGCCGGAGTCGAGCGCCGTCAATGGATTATCAACCATGTTCGGCGATCTAGGAGGAATCGGGGCGGTCCTGTGGGGCGACCGTCCGGAGGGGGCCCGCGTAAGCGACCACCATCAGTGAAGGACCCATCAGCGGCCGGCTGATCCCGGCTCGGGGGATATCATGCGCCGTCTTGCGGCCATCCTGATGCTTACGCTGTTGGGCGCCTGCTCGACCGTGGACGATCTTTCACCGCTGGCGCCGTCGTCGCACGCGGTTGCGGTGCGCGCACCCCGTTTCGAAGATTCGAAGCCGCATGTATGGGAGAGCGGCGCGCCGTGGACCTACGCCATCCATGGCACCGATGTCTCCAAATACCAGACTTCCGTCGACTGGCAGGCCGCCAAGGCCAGCGGCATCTCCTTCGCCTTCATCAAGGCGACCGAGGGCGGCGACCGCTTCGACGACTATTTCAACGAGCACTGGGCGCGCACCAAGGCCGCCGGAATCCCGCGCGCGGCCTATCATTTCTTCTATTTCTGCACGCCTGCCGCCACCCAGGCGCGCTGGTTCATCGCCAACGTTCCGAAAGACCCCTCGGCAATGCCGCCGGTGCTCGACATGGAATGGAATCCGAAGTCGCCGACCTGCAGGCTGCGTCCCGATCCCGCGACGGTGCGCAGCGAGATGGCCACCTTCCTCGAAATGGTCGAGCGCCATTACGGCAAGAAGCCGATCATCTACACCTCGCTGGACTTCTTCGACGACAACCAGTTGGCGACGTTCCGCGGCTATCCCTACTGGCTGCGCTCCGTCGCCGGCCATCCGCGCCAGAAGTATGGCGGCCATCCTTTCACCTTCTGGCAGTACACCGGCACCGGCATCGTGCCCGGCATGACCGGCAAATCCGACATCAATGTTTTCAACGGCTCGGAAGTCGCCTGGAACAAGTGGTTGCGGCAGAACACCCGTTGACATCGGCCCTCGCGCCTGCTTTTCGACACGGCGGGCGGCGATAGTTGCAACCGCTGGTGACGCGGAGCGGCGCACCCCTGCCGGGTGCCGAACGGCGCTCCTGAATTTTGAAATCTACGCATGATCCTGTCCTAAGCTCGGCCGGGCTCCATGGATCCTGCGGCGGTCTCGAAAGGGAAGCGATGCGATTGCGCGTTGATATGTTGGCGGCGCTGGTTGTCGGCACCTTCGCCTGGCCCGCTGCAGGGCAGGAATGCGGCGGCGATTTCGAAGCCTGGAAACAGGGTGTCGCGACGGAAGCCAAGGCCGCAGGCGTCGGCGCTGTCGGCCTCGACGCCCTGGAAGATGCCACGATCGACCAGAAAGTGCTGGCGCGCGACCGCGCCCAGGGCGTTTTCGCCCAGACCTTCATTGAATTCTCGAACCGCATGATCTCGGCCTACCGGCTGAAGCAGGGCGCGGCCAAGCTGAAGAAATATGCCGATGTCTTTGCGCGCGCCGACAAGGAATTCGGCGTCCAGCCGGCTGTGATTACCGCCTTCTGGGGATTGGAGACCGATTTCGGCGCCGTTCAGGGCGATTTCCATACGCTGAATGCACTGGTCACGCTCTCGCATGACTGTCGCCGGCCCCAGCTTTTCCGGCCTCAGTTGGTGCCGCTGCTGACCTTGATCGACCGCGGCGTGCTGCCGGCCGACGTCAAGGGTGCCTGGGCCGGCGAGATCGGCCAGACGCAGATCCTGCCCACCGACTACCTCGCCCGCGGCGTCGACGGCGACGGCRACGGCACGGTCGATCTCAGGAACAGCGCGCCGGACGTGATCATGACCACGGCCGACAAGATCCTGTCGCGCGGCTGGAAGCGCGACCAGCCCTGGGTCGAGGAAGTGCGTGTTCCTGAGGATATGCCCTGGGATCAGACCGGCCGCACCAACAAGCTGCCTCTGTCGCAATGGGCTCAGTGGGGCGTCACCAATCCTAACGGCACGCCACTGGTCGACAATGGCTTGAAGGYCGGGCTTGCCTTGCCGATGGGTCGCAAGGGCCCAGCCTTCCTGACCTACGACAATTTCGACGTTTACCTAGAGTGGAACCAGTCCTTCACCTATGCGCTCACCGCCGCGGTGCTGGCAACGCGGCTTGCCGGTGCTCCGCCATTCGACCCGCGCACGCCCGAGCCCGGCCTCAACGGCGACCAGATGAAGGAGTTGCAGACCAAGCTCGAAGCGAAAGGCTACGACGTAGGTACTGTGGATGGCATCCTGGGAACCAACACGCGTGAAGCGATCCGCAAGGAACAGATGCGGCTTGGCCTTCCGGTGGACGGTTGGCCGACGTTGGAGTTGTTGGCGAAGTTGTGAAAGCGAATAGGGAGTAGCCAATAGGGTTCGCAGCAGCGATGCCTTGACCTAACCGCTATTCGCTACTCCCTATTCGCTAGTCCGCCATCGTTTCCAAACTCGCAAACCCCTGCGGCACGTCGCCTTCGTCGAAGGGCGTCGTCAGTTCGACGAAGGTGTCTGGATAAAAACCGTTGAAGCGCGTCCTCAGCGACAGCGAGTAGGCGCCGATATGACCGATCTCGATCCAGTCGCCGGTATCAACCGTTTCCGGCAGCCAGAACGGCCTGGACAGGATGTCGACGGAATCGCAAGTCGCGCCGCAGACCTTGAACGGCATGATGGTCTTCTCGTCGCCATTGCGGGTGCGGATCGCCGGATCGGGGATGAAGCGCGCGGGCAGCGTGATCCTGCCCGTCCATGAATCCGATAGCGAGGCCCAGATGCCGTCATTGATGTAGAGCCGTTTGCCCTTGCGCAAAAGCACGCGCACGATCAGCGACAGGCAGCGCGCGACGATCACGCGGCCGGGCTCGGCCACCAGCGGCATCCCATCGAACTGGTATTCCTTGAGGTCGCCTGCCAGCCGCGACATCAGTTGCCCGAGCGAAGGCATCTCGATGTGCCTGCGATTGGGGTCGTGGCCATATTCGGCCGGAAAGCCGCCGCCAACATCGAGCCCGGCAATGTCGAAGGTCAGCCGGTTGCGCACCCAGTCGGCGGAAGCCAGCGCGCGCTCATAGGTGTCGGGATCCTCGATCTGGCTGCCGACATGAAAGCAGAGCCCGACCTTGTAGCCGGTCCGGTTGAGCCGCTCGGCAAGCTCCACCGCATTGGCGGGCCCGGCGCCGAATTTCTTCGACAGCTCGTAGGCCGCGTGCCCCTTGGTCTGGATGCGCACAAAAACCGTCACCGCGCCGGGGTCGATGTCGAGCGCCCGCACCACCCGCGTCAGCTTGGTGATCTCGTCCTCATGGTCGAGCGAAATCACCCGGATACCGTATTTCTCCAGCGCCAGCTTGATGTCCGACTGCGCCTTGACCGGATGCATGTAGAGCATCTCGGCGTCRGGCGAGACGGCGCGCACCGCTGCGAATTCGCCTGGCGAGGCCACGTCGAAAGCGCTGACCCCCGCCTCCACCAGCGTCTTCAGCACAATCTGCTCGCCATTGGTCTTGACCGCATAGGCGGTCTTGCCGGGAAACATGCCCATGAACTGCAAGGCGTCCGCCTTCAGCACCTGGGGCCGGAAGCAGTAGACCGGATCGTCCGGACGAAGCGCCAGTGCCGCCTCGCGGGCATTTTCGAATCGCTGCATGGACGAATCCTTGATCTGGCCGCGCACAATTAATCCTAGCTAGCCGCCAAAGAAAACAGTTCTGTGTCTCGCCTTCACGCGCGGCCGGCCGCACGCTTTTCTGCCAACGCTAAGCCWTTGGTCAGGTTTCGGGTGGCCCTTGCCGCCAAACCGGATATTGGTTGGAGCTGTTCGGCGGCTGAGGTTGCGATCGGCCTKGGAGGGTGACGACATGACGATGACGGCTGGCGCCGCGGCGATGCGCGGACCGATGACGATCAAGGACTGGGCACAACTGCTGCTGCTTGGCGCGATCTGGGGCGGTTCGTTCTTCTTTGCCCGCATTGCGGTGTCTGAGATCCACCCGCTGGCGCTGGTGCTGTTTCGCGTCGCTATCGCCGCGGCAGCGCTTCAGCTCTATCTGGCGGTCCGCGGGCCGTCTTTCAGCCTCGCCTTTCCTCGTGCCGGCCTGTTCTTCCTGCTGGCGCTCAGCAACAACGTCATCCCCTTCTCGCTGATCTTCGCCGGCCAGACAGAGCTCGGCGCCGGTGTCGCCTCGGTACTGAATGCCACGACGCCGTTCTGGACGCTGGTCCTTGCCAATGCGCTGACCGCCGATGAGAAGCTGTCCTGGAACAAGCTGGTCGGCATCGCGCTCGGCGTTGCCGGAACGGCTGTGATGATCGGACCGGGTCTGTTAGCCGGGCTTGGCGGTCCGGTCTGGGCGAAGTTCGCGCTGATCGGCGCCTCCGTGTCTTACGCGGTCGCGCTGATGATCGCGCGGCGCTTCAAGGGCGTGCCGTCGCCGGTCATCGCCACCGGACAATTGACCGCCTCGACCATCATCATGATCCCTGTCGTGCTCCTGACCTACGGCCCGGCTGGACTGTTTTCGGCCTCGCCGCCGGTCTGGGCCGCAGTGCTGGGGCTGGCGCTGTTGTCCACCGCCTTCGCCTACATCCTCTATTTCAACCTCGTCGCCTCGGCCGGCGCCACCAATGCCTCGCTGGTCACATTGATCGTGCCGCTGAGTGCGGTGCTGCTCGGCTTCCTGTTCCTCGGCGAGCGGTTGCAGCTCTTCGAGATGGGGGGCATGGCGCTGATCGGACTCGGCCTGATCACCATCGACGGCCGCCTGTTCGGCCGATGGTAGTGTGGCACGCCTTGCCGCCGCCATAATTTTTGCACAAGTCCTAAGCCGGCTTTTGCCGAAGAGTTTCAATGGCTAACGACAAATTCTAGGTCGCAAATTTCACATTCACGTCGCAATGCAGCACATTTTCCGCTTGCCTGTGACCCAAATGACCCTAGACTCCCGCCGTAGCCCTCAAGAGGAGGCCATGACATGGGACTGACGAGGCCAATCAACGCATTGATGATTTGTGCTGCGTTTGCATTCATCGGCGCCCTTATCATAGGCGTTCTTCCGTAACCGCCAGAGCGGAAGAACTAGCAGCAGGCAGTCAAGATACTGTTTGAAAGGCCGGGTTTTTCACCCGGCCTTTTGCATTTCACCGCCTCAAAAAGTCAGGCCGCGGCCGAGCCTGCCGCTTCCGCCTCATGCGAGCGGATGCCGATCATATGGCAGACGGCAAAGACCAGATCGGCGCGGTTCATCGTGTAGAAATGGAAATCCCCAACGCCACGCTCGACCAGGTCGAGCACCTGCTCGGCCGCGACGGCCGAGGCTACCAGCGCATGCGTCTGCGGGTCATTTTCCAGCCCTTCGAAGCGTTCAGCCAGCCATGCCGGCACCAGCGCGCCGCAGCGCGCCGAGAAGTTGGCAACTTGCGTAAAATTGTGCACTGGCAGGACGCCCGGCACGATCGGGATATAGATGCCGGCGCGGCGCGCCCGCTCGACATAGCGCTCGTAGAGATCGTTGTCGAAGAAGAACTGGGTGATCGCGCGCGTGGCGCCGTTATCGACCTTGCGCTTCAGCATGTCGATGTCGGTGGCGAAATCCGGGCTTTCCGGATGCTTTTCCGGATAGGCCGAGACGGAGATGTCGAAATCGCCGACGCTCTTCATCGCCCCGACCAGCTCGGCGCCGTTGGCATAGCCGTCGGGATGCGGTCGATAGGCGGTCCCGACGCCTGCAGCCGGATCGCCGCGCAAGGCGACGAAACGTTTGACGCCGAAGTCGGCGAATTCCCGGATGACGGCGTCGACCTGATGGCGCGCGGCATCGACGCAGGTCATGTGCGCTGCCGGCGTCAGCGTCGTCTCGTTGAGGATGCGTTTGACCGTGCGGGCCGTGCGCTCGCGGGTCGAGCCGCCGGCGCCGTAGGTCACCGACACGAATTTCGGCTTGAGCGGCTCCAGCCGGGTGACGGTGTCCCACAACCTTGCTTCCATCTCGTCCGTCTTCGGCGGGAAGAACTCGAACGAGACCCGGACCTTGTCGCCAATGTCGGGGCGGCGGGAAAAGCGGAACTGGTTCATCAGGCTGTTTCCCTTGCTGGAAGAGTGTCGTTGGATGGGTCGGCGATCARCAGGCGGCGGTCGCGGCCGAGCCAGAGCTTGACGGTGAGTTTTGCCTCCGCCTGGCCGCGCGGCTCGAATTCTTGGCTGTCTTCGAGATCGATCCCCGCCTCCTCGAACCAGTCGGCGATCTGCCGGTCGGAGAAGCCGAGCCGCAGATGGGCGTGCTGGTCGCGCAGGAACTCCAGGTTGTGGGGCGCGAAGTCGACGATGACCAGCCTGCCCGCCGGACGCAGCAGCCTCGCCGCCTCGTCGATGGCGCGGGCCGGATCGTCGAGATAGTGCAGCACCTGGTGGATGGTGACGAGATCGAAGGCGTTGCGTTCGACCGGCGGCGAAAAGATGTCGCCGTGGCGCACCTGCGCATTGGCGACGCCTGCCTTGTCGAGATTGGCGCGCGCTACCGTCAGCATCTCGCGCGACATGTCGATGCCGATGCCGCGCCGGTAGAGCGGCGCGAAGATCTCCAGCAGCCTGCCCGTGCCGGTGCCGAGGTCGAGCATCGACTGGAACGGCCGCTTGCCGACGAGCTTGAGCAGCGCTGCTTCCACCGCGCGGTCCGGCACATGCAGCGAACGGATACGATCCCAGCTCGCGGCATTCACAGAGAAATATTCGGCTGCCCGGTCCTGCCGCTTGCGCTTGACCGCAGCCAGCCGCTCCAGGTCGCGCACCACTTGCGGATCGGCTTCGCGCACGCCGGAGACCAGACGTTGCACGAAGTCGCGCGAGGGGTCGCTGTCCGAGAGCCTGAAGAAGGCCCACGATCCTTCCTGGTAGCGGCCGATCAGCCCGGCATCGAGCAGGAGCTTAAGATGCCGCGAGACGCGCGGTTGYGACTGGCCAAGGATTTCGGTGAGGTCCGAAACCGTGAGATCCCCGCGCGACAGCAGCACCAGGATGCGGAGGCGGCTGGATTCTGCCGCCGCCTTCAATGTATCTACCATCGTGTCGAGCGTGACATGCATGAGCGGGTTCTCGGTGAAAGATATAAAGATATGTTTATGTCGGATTTGACACCCTGGCAAGCGCTATGTCGCTTCCGGACAGGAAAATGGCGCAACGGTGATCGGTGCGTTGTGAACGTTTGAGCGGACGAAAGGCGATGTTCGAGACGCGCGAAGGTGAAAGGCTCCTGGACATCGATCCGGCGGCTATGCCGGCGGACGGCCATGTCGTCTTCGTCGGTCRCATCGTCTCGCCCTGGACGAGCCGCGAGGATTGTCCGAAGAACATGCGCGCCGCGCGCGAGACCGGCCGGACGGCAACGGTCCTGATCGACGCGCCCTACCGCCCGGGACTGCAAAACCTCGACCGCGCCAGCCACGTCATCCTCCTGTCCTGGCTCGATCACGCGCCGCGGAATCTGATCGTGCAGAAACCGCGCCATGCGGCTGAACCAAAAGGCGTTTTCTCGCTGCGCTCACCGGCCCGGCCGAACCCGGTAGGGCTGCATGTCGCGAAGCTCGTCGCGCTCGATATCGAGGCCGGCCGGATCGAGATCGACGCCATCGATGTGCTGGACGGCACCCCGGTCATCGACATCAAGCCCTATTACGCCTCGATCGATGCCTTCCCCGAGGCGACCATTGCGGGGCGCGAAGAGAAGTGAGCGCGCCGACCGGCCGCCGCCGAGCCATTGCGAAAGCGCTGACCGCGCTCCTGCCGCTCGCCCCTTACGCCGACATGGAAAAGATCCGCGCCGATGCCGGCGCCGCGCATATGAAGACCTTGCCGCCGACGATCGCGGTGTGGCTGGCAACCATCGCCCATGTCCGACACGCGCATACCGATTATGACAAGCTGCTTGGCGAAGGCTACGACCGGGACTCTGCGCGCTTCTTCGTCATCGAGCAGACCAATAAGGTACTGACGCGCTGGCGCGCGACGCGCCTGCTGGAGGAGGACGACGAGGACGAGTGAGGCTGACCGGAGCCGCCCTGACCGTATGGCCGCCTCGCAGGCCAGCCGGCGCCGGCGGCCTGGCTCTACTGCATTCGGAACCGGGCATTAGCCTGCCCTGGCCGCAACGGGAGGAATGAAATGAGCCAAGCCGCCTCTAGACCCGCCGGGCCGCTCCCCATTCTTTCAGATCGTCACGTCGACCCGCATGCCTATCCGGACGGCGTCGCTTATCTGGATGGGCAATATCTGCCGATGTCGCAGGCCAAGGTGTCGGTGCTGGATTGGGGCTTTCTGCACTCGGACGCCACCTACGACACGGTTCATGTCTGGGATGGYCGCTTTTTCCGTCTCGACCTGCATCTCGACCGCTTCTTCAGCGGGCTGGAAAAGCTTCGCATGACGATCCCCTTCGACCGAGAGGGCGTCGCCGAGATCCTTCACAATTGCGTCGCGCTGTCCGGCCACCGCGCCGCCTATGTCGAGATGCTGTGCACGCGCGGCGCCTCGCCGACCTTCAGCCGCGATCCGCGACAGGCGATCAACCGGTTCATGGCCTTTGCCGTCCCCTTCGGCTCGGTCGCCAATCCCGAACAGTTGCGTCGCGGCCTGCATGTCGCGATCAGCGACAAGGTGCGCATCCCGCCGGCCTCGATCGATCCCTCGATCAAGAACTACCATTGGCTCGACCTGGTGCGTGGGCTCTACGATGCTTATGACCGTTGCGCTGACACCGCGTTGATCCTCGACTTCAACGGCAAYGTCGCCGAGGGTCCCGGCTTCAACGTCTTCTGCGTCAAGGCAGGCAAACTGTCGACGCCAGCCGTCGGCGTTCTGCCCGGCATCACGCGCCGCACCGTGTTTGATCTGTGCGCCGAGTTGGGGCTCTCTGCGGTAGCGGCGGATGTCGGCGTGGACGCGCTCAAGACAGCCGACGAGGTCTTCATCACCTCGACTGCCGGCGGCATCATGCCTGTCACGATGATCGACGGCGCACCGGTCGCCAACGGCAAGGTCGGCGCGATCACCGAACGTCTGATGCATCTCTACTGGCAAAAGCACGAAGATCCGGCCTGGTCGAGCGCAGTGTCCTATTGATCCTGGCCACTTGCTTAGGCGCGATAGATCCACTGCTCCGGTACCCGCACCGAAATCTCCTCGCCTGCCTGATGACGCCAGGCTTCTCGACCCAGGCGACGAGGCCGCGCAGCCGCTTGGCAGCCTTCGGGAACAGCAGCGCTCCCGCCTCATGGTCGGCCATGCCGGCGCTCTCGGCAACGGAGCGGCCGGCGATGCGGCAAGGCTTGTTCTGCCCGTCGACCTTGATCGTCACGCCGCCCTTGAAGAACAGCAGCGATCCCGCCGGCAGCATCGAAAGACGCGGCACGCCCTCGATAAGCAGGTTGGCGCCGATCCATTCCGGCTTGATCTCTGCAATCCCCATGCGCTCGGCGACGATGGTGAGTTCGTCGGCGGCGACCAGAGACAGTTGCCGCTCGTTGCGCATCTCGGTGCCGCGTGGATACCAGGGCTCGCGCCCGCCGGACCGCCGTGTCGCGCCGGCATGGAAGTCGCCCTCGATGCCTTCGAAGCCGAGCCGCAACTCTTCCACCGGCCTCGTCTCGAAATGATCGAAAGGCGCCATGTAGAGCGCCGCGGCCCTTGCCGCGAGCTTGCAGCCCGGCACGATATCGATGGGTTGCTCGGACGTCGGGAAAAGCTCGATATCGGTTTTTGCGTCTTGCATAGCGCTTGTATAAGGCGTGTTGAGATTGAGATCAGGCTGTTATCACCTGAATTGCAATATGGCTTAGATGCGCTCCGCAACCTGGTCCAGTCGAAAGCGCTGATGATCCGATCAAGGCGCCTGATGGCCGATCACGACTTTCTGACTCTGCATCGCCGGCGCTTTTCGCCTCGCGCCGCATTGCCGCCGCGCGGCGAACCTAGATGATCGTTCGACATCGGGAGGAGACGACATGCAACCCGGACGCGCGATCGCAGCATTGTGGCTGATCTGGCTGGTGTCGTGGTCCCTTGCCGCCTTCTGGACCGATCCCATCAAAAAGCGCGCCGGCTTCAAGGCCGAGGCCCGGTATCGGGCGCTGTGGCTCGTCGGCACCGTGCTGCTGTTCGTGCCAGCGCACGGCTATGTCGGACGGCTGCGGCTGTGGATACCGACGCTGACTGAAGCCTGGAWCTGCGTCGCCCTGATCGCCCTCGGCATCGCCTTCGCCTGGTGGGCGCRCCTGCATCTCGGCAGGCTATGGTCGGGCACCGTCACAGCCAAGGCCGATCATCGCGTGGTCGACACCGGTCCCTATGCGCTGGTCCGCCACCCGATCTATACCGGCCTGCTGCTTTCGATCCTGGCCACCATGGCGGCGAAGGGCACGGTCTGGGGCATCGCCGGCGCGGCCCTTCTGCTTGTCGGCGTCGTCGTCAAGGCAAGGCTGGAGGAAAGCTTCCTGCGCGGTGAGCTCGGCCCTGCCTATGACGACTATGCCAGGCGCGTGCCGATGCTGGTGCCGTTCGCGCCAGCTTGACGAGTTTCATAGCATCCTAAGAAGCGCGCCACCGATCGAATAGCCGGCGCCGAAGGCGCAGATCAGCCCGAAATCGCCTGCCTTCATGTCGGCGTGGTTTTCCGACAGTGCCACGATCGCGCCGGCGCCCGCCGTGTTGCCGAGCCGCTCCAGCACCATCGGCGCCCGGTCGTGGCCGACATCATGGCCGAAGGCGAGTTTGAGGATCATGGCGTTCATGCGCGCATTGGCCTGATGCAGCCAGAAGCGGCGGATGCCTTGCGGCGTCAGGCCATGCTCGGCCAGGAATTCGACGATAAACTTGTGGCCGGCGACGGTGACTTCCTTGAACACCTTGTTGCCGACCTGCTTGATGAGATTGCCCTCGAGATCGATCATGTAGGGGTCATCCTGGGCGGTGCGGGTGTGGTAGCCGAGATTGGTGCGGATGTTGTTCGACATCTGTGTCCAAGCGCGCGTGTCGAGCACCTCGAAGCGTCCCGGGCGCTTTTCGCCCTGGTCGAGCCCCTCGACGACCATGGCCACCGAAGCGTCGCCGAAGATGAAATGTGTCTGCCGGTCGCGGAAATTGAGATGGCCGGTGATGATTTCCGGCGTCGACACCAAGATGCGCTTGTGCGCCCCTGCCCTGACCAGGTTGACCGCGACATGCAGCGCCGCAGCCGCCGACGAGCAGCCCAGCCCCATGTCGAAACCGGCCCCCTTGGTGCCGAGCGCCTGCTGGATCTCTATGGCGATCGCCGGATAGGGCCGCTGGTGATGCGAAGCCGAGCAGATCACAAGGTCGATGTCCGACGGCTCCAGACCGGCATGGTCGAGCGCCTTCTTCGCCGAGGCAATGCCGAACTCCGCTTCCAGCGACAGCGCGTCGTCCGGCCGMGCCGGGATGCGCGGCACCATACGGGTCGGGTCGAGAATGCCTTCGCGCTCGATCACATGGCGCGTCTRCACGCCCGAGGCCTGCACGATGAAGGCGCTGTCCGATTTCTGCAGCAGTGTTTCGCCGGTGACAGCGCGACGCRCATTCTCGGTTTCGACCCAGCTGTTGAAGCTTTCGACCAGTTCTTCGTTGGTTATGACGGGCTCGGGGATTTCGGCGCCGATGCCGCTGATGATGACGCGATGCATGTCCAATCCGTCCGAGGCACGGCCTTTTATGGGAGCACCGAAGCACTCGGGCGCAACCCTTGTCGCATCTGGCCGGTTTATGCCAGCTTAAATCGACATCCGCCGCCGGCCTTGCGGCGCGCGTGGACTCCTAAGCGCGCTTGGCGATGATAAAAATGCGCGGAAAGCGCAGCAGCACTTTGCCGTTCGCCGTCTGCGGATAAGCCCTTGCGATCTTGGCGGTATAGGTCTCGAGGAACAGCTTTTTCTCATCCGCGTCGAGCGGATCGAGGAAGGGCTTCAGCCCCGTCGCCTTGACCCATTCGACGACCGCTTCGGCATCGGCCAGCGGATGATTATAGATCGTGTGCCAGATATCCACCCGGTCGGCGAGCGGCGACAATAGATCGTAGTAGAAGGAAACCGGCGGCAGCGGCGCACGCGCGGCGCCCTCGAGCTTTGCCGAGAACGGCATTTCGGCGGCGGTGGCCCGCATCAACTGATGCGAAGGCTCGGCGAGATTGTCGGGCATCTGGATGGCCAAGGCGCCGCCGGGTGYAAGCAGCCCCATCAGCCGCTGGAGCACCGCCGGATGCTCCGGCAGCCACTGGAACACGGCATTGGCAAAAATGACGTCGACCGCCTTCTCCGGTTGCCAGGTGGAGGCATCCGCAAGCTCGAACGTGACGTCGGGGAGYCGCGCCCTCGCCTTCTCGATCATGTCCGGCGACGTGTCGAAGCCGGTGACCTCGGCGTCCGGCCAGCGCTCGACCAGAAGCTCGGTCGAATTGCCCGGACCGCAGCCGATGTCCACGACGTGGCGCGGGAAATCGACAGGAACCTGGGTCGCCAAGTCCCGCGCGGGCCGCGTGCGCTCATCCTCGAACTTCAGATATTGGGCGGCGGACCAGTCAGCCATTTGTTCACCTCGCTCCTGTCTCGCCGCCCTGCCCGGTCCTACCTTGTCAGCCGCTTGTGCGTCATGCGGTGCGGGGTCGCCGCTTCGGCGCCCAGGCGGCGGAGCTTGTCCTTCTCATATTCCTCGAAGTTGCCCTCGAACCATTCGACATGCGCGTCGCCCTCGAAGGCGAGCATGTGCGTTGCCATGCGGTCGAGGAACATGCGGTCGTGGCTGATGATGACCGCGCAGCCGGCATAGGCTTCCAGCGCATCTTCCAGCGCGCTCAGCGTTTCGGTGTCGAGGTCGTTGGTCGGTTCGTCGAGCAGCAGCACATTGCCGCCGCCCTTCAGCATCTTGGCCAGATGCACGCGGTTGCGCTGGCCGCCCGAAAGATTGCCGACCTTCTGCTGCTGGTCGCCGCCGCGGAAGTTGAAGGACGAGCAGTAAGCGCGGCTGTYGACTTCGTGCTTGCCGAGCTTGATGACCTCGGCGCCACCGGAGATCTCTTCCCAAACCGTCTTGTTCGGGTCGAGTGCGTCGCGGCTCTGGTCGACATAGCCGAGCCTCACCGTCTCGCCCATGCGGATTGAGCCGGTATCCGGTTTCTCCTGGCCGGTAATCATCTTGAACAGCGTCGTCTTGCCGGCGCCGTTCGGGCCGATCACGCCGACGATACCGCCCGGCGGCAGCCTGAACGACAGGTTCTCGATCAGAAGCTCGTCGCCGAAGCCCTTGTTGAGGCCTTCGACCTCGACAACGACATTGCCGAGCCGCTCGCTCGCCGGGATGACGATCTGCGTGTCGGTCGGCTTGCGATTCTGCGACTGCTCGACCAGCTCCTCGAAAGCCTTGATGCGCGCCTTGGACTTGGTCTGGCGCGCCTTCGGCGAGGACTGGATCCACTCGCGCTCGCGCCAGATCGCCTTCTGGCGAGCGTCGTCCTCACGGCCTTCCTGGATCAGGCGCTTGGCCTTGGCGTCGAGATATTTGGTGTAATTGCCCTCGTAGGGGATACCACGGCCGCGGTCGAGTTCGAGGATCCAGCCGGTGACGTTGTCGAGGRAGTAGCGATCGTGGGTGATGATCAGCACCGAGCCCGAATAGTCGCGCAGGTGCTTTTCCAGCCAGGCGGTGGTCTCGGCGTCGAGGTGGTTGGTCGGCTCGTCGAGCAGCAGCAGATCGGGCTGCTCCAGGAGCAGCCGGCAGAGCGCCACGCGGCGGCRCTCGCCGCCAGAAAGGTTGGTCACCTCGGAATCGGCAGGCGGGYACTGCAGCGCGTCCATCGCCATCTCGACCTGTTGCTCGAGGTCCCAAAGGTTCAAGCGGTCCATCTCGTCCTGGAGCTTGGCCGACTCATCCGCCGTCTCGTCGGAATAGTTCATCATCAGCTCGTTGTAGCGCTCGATGATGGCGGTCTTCCTGGCAACGCCGTCCATGACGTTTTCGCGCACGGTCTTGGTCGGATCGAGCTGCGGCTCCTGCGCGAGGTAACCCACGGTCGCGCCCTCGGCCAGCCAGGCCTCGCCCTGAAACTCCTTGTCGAGCCCGGCCATGATGCGCAGGATGGTCGACTTACCCGACCCGTTCGGGCCGAGAATGCCGATCTTGGCATCCGGGTAGAAGGACAGGTGGATGTTGTCGAGCACCTTCTTGGTGCCGTAGGCCTTCGACAGGCCGGACATGTGATAGATGAACTGGCGTGCCACGCGCGCTTTCCCTGAAACTGAACTGTCGAGTTTGGTGGAGATTTGCGCGCTATGTAGGCGATGAAGCGCCGAACGGCAATCGCTTTCGGCACGGCGGCCCGATCCCGGCCTGCCGCCCGGCTGCGAAAACCCCTGGTATCTGGGCCGAAATACGTACGGTGTCTGCGCGGATGTCCGGCTGGAAGTCTTACTGGAATCCGATCGCGTCGACGGTGCCCTTCGGGCAACCGGCCTTGCCCGTCGGCGCTGAGGCCATCAGCAGATCGCCGAGCTTGCTGTCAGGACCGATCGGCCCGGACAGGCCGAGCGTCAGCTCGCCGATCAGCCGCCGACCGCTCGACGGATCGACAAGGCAGGAGACGCGCACGCGCTCGCCGGCACCGGCGCCGAAGGCTTGGTCAAAGGCTTCGCGGATCTGGTCCGACGTCAGCTGCTTGCCGATGTTCTTGTTGAAGAGATCGCGCACCGGCGAGGCGTTCACCGCGCGCATCAGATTGAGCGCGTCGGAGAAATACTCCTGCTGGCTCTTGCCGTAACAGGTACCGTGCTTGATCCATTCGTGGCGTTCGAGCTTCGAGGCCGTGCCCGGCATCACCTGCTCGAGCTCCGCGCGCGTGTTGGCATCGAGTTTGACGGCCGGCAGCTCCGCCCAGTGCGCCGGATTGTCGTTTGCCTTGTCGCTCGCCGGCACCTGGCAATAGAAATTGCCGTTCGGCTGCGGCCAGAGCCCATGCAGGGTGAAGTGGGTAGCGTCGAATTCGTTGGGGCTCTGCGCCTTGCATTCGGGCTTGTTGGCCTTGGTCTCGCAGAAAGCCGGCTGCCAGCTCAGCGCGAACACGTATTCCGGCTTGCCCGAGGCAGGTAGCGACGGCTTCGTCAGACCGGCGGGCGACGGCGCGACCGACGCGCTGCCGCCGGTGACATGGCCGCAGCCTATCTTTACCCAGCGCCGCTCCGGATCGGCACCCGGCACCTGGATGAGATAGTGGGTTGGCTCGTCCTTGTTGCCGGCCAGGAGCTGGTAGCTTTGTCCTGCCTGGGTGGACACGTCGCCGGGGCTCTTGCCGCTCTTGATGGCTTGCGTCGCGGGGCAGGCGCTGTCGGCCACGAACGTGCCGCTCATCTTGACGTCGGCCCACGCCGTGCCAGCGCCGGCAACAGCCAGAACAACCGAACCCGATAGTGCCCAAACCCGCATTCCCGCTCTCCCGGCGATCATTGAACCGTATTGGATTCGCCACACTAGAACGGGCGACGTGTCAGAATTGCGATCTTTTTCGCCGGTCGAAAATAATCCGCAGCCTGAACGCTTCCGGCCTGGGCGTTTGTCAGCTCTCAGCCTGCTCCACCCGCCGCGCCAGCATCCGCAGCAACGCCAGCGCATCCTCGAGCGCTTGAGGATCGACGCCTTCGGAGACAGCGTTCGCCCACGCATGTTGGCGCGTGGCGATGTCACGAATTGCCGTCCACCCTGCATCGGTGACCGACAAAAGCTTGGCACGCCGATGCGCAGGGTTGTCGGCATAGGCAGCCAGGCCTTCCTCGGCCAGTATGTCGGCCAGGCGCTGCACGCTCTGGCGCGCAAGGCCCATGTCACGCGCGATATCGGCGACGGATTTCGGCTCCGTGAGAATGGCCCCGAGGACCTGCCAACGCGCCGCCGTGAGCCCGGCCGGAGCGGCCAGGCGATCGGCCGCTTCGAGAAAGCGGCCGTTCAGCCTGAACACAGCAAGCACGATCTCGGTAAGCGCGTCGCCTGCTTCGGTCCTCGTCGTCATTCGTGGCCGGCCTCGATGGCGGTGATGAAGCTGTTCACGGCTTCCGCCACCACCCCGGGCTTGTCAAGCATCACCCAATGGCCGGCATCCGCCACCACCTGATGCGCGATACCGGCGCGAAGCCGGTAGAGCGCAGCCGGATTGTCATTAGGCTCGGTGGCCAGCACCAGCATCGGTCCGTAATAGGCGTCGAGCGCCGGCTCGGGGTTCCATTCGGCAAGCGCCTTGCCGACGCCCGCCACCGCCGCCGGATCGACGACCGACGCATCGGCAAGCACGCGCTCGCGGACGGCGGCGTTGGGCCCGGCGATCGAGGCATAGTAGGCCTTCAACGTGTCTGGCGCATGCGGACCGGCCAGATCGCGGGCGAAGCCGTCGCGCACATTCTTTGACAAAGCGCGCGGATCTGTCGCCGGATCGACCAGCACGATGCCGGCGACATGGCTCGCGTGATCGGCGGCATAGGCAAGAGCCGTCCCCGCCGCGCCGCTATGGGCGACAATCAGAAACCGTTTCAGCTTCAATGCATCGGCGACCGCGCCCAGGTCAGCCGCACGCCCGTGATAGCCATAGTCGCCATCTGCGGCCGGCGCGGAGGCGCCGTGTCCGCGGAAGTCGAAGGCAACCGCTTGCCGGCCATTTGCGGAAGATTGCATCACCTGTTGCCATTGCGATGCCCGGCTGCAATCACCGTGCAGGAACAGGATCGGCAAGCCGCGACCGGCGCCTATGCTGTAAATCGCAAGCCGGCCCTGCGGGCCGTCGATGGTCGACGTCTTCATAATTTTCTCCCTGGTTGCCTGGCTGGATTCCGCGAAGGCCGACAGCATCGCCCGCCTGGACATGGTGTTCATCATCTCCTCCATTCCATAAATTGACAGCATACTGTCATATTATCTATTTGACAGCATGCTGTCAACATTTTGAAGGGACGCTGTTCTCTTGACGCCGCTCGAGCGCTCGCCCATCAGTCGCTGAGGAGCGAGACATGCCGTTCGACAAGCAGACCAGGCTGGCCTCACCGACCGGGGCCGACCTCAACCTTTATGTGAAACATGCCGGCGGAAATCCGCGCGCCGTGGTCCAGATCAACCACGGCCTGGCCGAGCATGCGGCGCGTTACGCCCGCTTCGCCGATTTCCTCGGGCCGCGCGGCTTCCACATCTATGCCCACGACCATCGCGGCCATGGCGCGACGAAGGCGCCTGACGCGCCGCTTGGAAGATTCGCAGGTGCCGACGGCATCGCCAAGGTGATCGCCGATGTCGGTGCGGTCCACGACCTGATTGCCGCCGAGCATCAGGGATTGCCGGTCATCGTCTTCGGCCATTCGCTCGGCGCCTCGATCGCGCTGAATTTYGTGCTGCGCCATTCCGCGCGTGTTCATGCCGCCGCGATCTGGAATGGCAATTTCTCGCAAGGCCTGCTTGGCCAGCTGGCGCTGGCAATCCTCGGCTGGGAACGGATGCGGCTGGGCTCCGACGTGCCGTCGCGCCTGCTGCCCAGGCTGACCTTCCAGGCCTGGGGCAAGGCCGTGCCCAACCACAGGACCATATTCGACTGGCTGTCGCGCGACCCGRCCGAGGTCGACAAATACATCGCCGACCCGCTCTGCGGCTGGGACGCGTCCATCTCCATGTGGCGCGATGTGGTTGAAATGGCGCTTCACGGCGGCAAGGATTCCAGCTTTGCCGGCGTGCGCCGCGATCTCTTCGTCAATCTGGTCGGCGGCGAGAAAGACCCGGCGTCGGACTATGGCAAGGCGGTTCACCACCTTGCCCGGCGCATGGACGGAATGGGCTTTTCGAATCTGGTTTCAAAGGTTTACGCCGAGACCCGGCACGAAAGCCTGAACGAGATCAATCGAGACATCGTCATGGACGACTTCGCCGCCTGGGCTGACAGCCTGCTGAAGGCGTGAGCGGCGTGGCCCACAGCATGACTCGTGACAGAGCCGGCTCCGGTTGATACAGGCTGCGCTTTCGATCTCATCACGGTGATCCATGGCCGAACCCCCGCTGAAAGGCATCCGCGTTATCGAACTCGCCCGCATCCTGGCGGGACCCTGGGCCGGGCAGATGCTCGCCGACCTCGGCGCCGATGTCATCAAGGTCGAGAGCCCGGACGGCGGCGACGACACCCGCAAATGGGGCCCTCCCTTCCTCATGAGCCATGACGGCGAGAACCTTTCGGCGGCCTATTATCATTCCTGCAATCGCGGCAAGCGCTCGATCGCCGTCGACTTCTCCAAGCCCGAAGGCGCAGATACGCTCCGCGGCCTCGTCGCCACGGCCGACGTGCTGATCGAGAACTTCAAGCTCGGCGGCCTGAAGAAATACGGCCTCGACTATGAGAGCCTGAGAAAGATCAACCCGCGCCTCGTCTACTGCTCGATCACCGGCTTCGGCCAGAATGGCCCTTACGCGCCGCGCGCGGGCTACGATTTCATCATCCAGGCCATGGCCGGCATGATGTCGATCACCGGCGAGCCCGGCCGCGAGCCGCAGAAGGCCGGCGTCGCCATCTCCGACCTTTTCACCGGCCTCTATTCGGTGATCGCCATCCAGGCAGCCCTTCGCCATGCCGAAAAGACGGGCGAAGGCCAGCACATCGACATGGCGCTTTTCGACAGCCAGGTCTCGGCGCTCGGTAACCAGAACCTCAACTACCTGGTTTCCGGCAAGTCGCCGGTGCAGATGGGCAACGCGCATATGAATATCGCGCCCTACGAGGTGCTGCCGGTGAGGGATGGCCACATCATCCTTGCGGTCGGCAATGACAGCCAGTTCGCCAAGTTCTGCGCCGTGGTCGGTCTCACCGACCTGCCCGCCAATCCCGATTTCGCCACCAATCCCGCCCGCGTCGCCAATCGCGCGAAATTGCGTGAGCTGATTATCGAAACGCTGAAGTCGCTCGATCGCGATCCGCTTTTGGCCAAGCTCGAAGCCGCAGGCGTGCCCGCGAGCCCAATCAACACGATCGGCCAGATGTTCGCCGACCCGCAGACGATCGCGCGCGGGATGCGCCTCGACCTCGACGACGGCCACGGCAACCGCCTGCCCTCGGTACGTTCGCCGATGGTGATGTCCGGCACGCCGCTTGTCTATGAGYGCCCCTCGCCGCGTCTTGGCGAACACACTGAGGAAATCCTGGCCGAACTGGAGAGAGCAGCAAAATGAAGACCGGCGGACAACTGATCGTCGAGGCGCTCGAAGCGAACGGCACCGACCGCATCTTCTGCGTGCCGGGCGAATCCTATCTGGCGGTGCTCGACGCGCTGCATGACTCGYCGATCCGCACCATCGTCTGCCGCCAGGAAGGCGGTGCGGCGATGATGGCCGATTGCCAGGGCCGCCTCACCGGCAAGCCCGGAATCTGCTTCGTGACCCGCGGTCCCGGCGCCACCAACGCCTCGGCCGGCATTCATATCGCCATGCAGGATTCGGTGCCGCTGATCCTGTTCATCGGCCAGGTCGCCAGCCACGCCAAGGAGCGCGAGGCCTTCCAGGAGGTCGATTACAAGCGCTTTTTCGACGACATCGCCAAATGGGTGGTCGAGATCGACGACGCGGCGCGCATTCCGGAATTCGTCACCCGGGCCTTCGCGGTGGCGACGTCGGGTCGGCCGGGTCCGGTCGTCATCTCGCTGCCCGAGGACATGCTGACCAGCGAGGTCGAGGCGCCGGAAGCTCTCCCGCACACGCCGGTGGAGACACGCCCCGGCGAAACCGAGCTCGACGCGCTGGAAATGCTGCTGAGCAATGCCAAGCGCCCCTTCGTCATCCTCGGCGGCACGCGCTGGAACGCTGAGGCCGTGGCGCAGATGCGCACGATCGCCGAGGCATGGTCGCTGCCCGTGGGATGCTCCTTCCGCCGCCAGATGCTGTTCGATCATCTCCATGCGAACTATGCCGGCGACGTCGGCATCGGCATCAACCCGAAGCTGGCGGCGCAGATCAATGCGGCCGACGTCGTGCTGTTGGTCGGCGGCCGCATGGGCGAGATGCCGTCTTCCGACTATACGCTGCTCAAGAGCCCCTACCCCGACCAGGCGCTGGTGCATGTCCATGCCGATGCCGGCGAGCTCGGCCGCGTCTACCGGCCGACGCTGGCGATCAACGCCTCGCCCTCGGCCTTCGTCGAAGCCTTCGCCAGGCGCAAGCCGGCCGGCACGCCCTCATGGGCGGAAGAGACGGCGAAAGCACATGCCGCCTATCTCGCATGGTCGACACCGCCTGAAACCGGCCCCGGCGCCGTCCAGATGGGACCGATCATGAATTATCTGGAAAAGGCGCTGCCCGAGGACGCCATCCTCACCAACGGCGCCGGCAACTACGCCACCTGGGTGCATCGCTTCCACCGCTTCCGTCGCTTCGCCACGCAGGCCGCCCCGACCTCCGGCTCGATGGGCTACGGCACGCCGGCCGCGGTCGCTGCGAAGGCGCTACACCCGGATCGCGAGGTCATTGCCTTTGCCGGCGACGGCTGCTTCCTGATGAACGGCCAGGAGTTCGCGACCGCCGTCCAGTACGGCCTGCCGATTATCGTGATCGTCGTCAACAACGGCATCTACGGCACGATCCGCATGCATCAGGAGCGGGAATATCCAAGCCGCGTCGTCGCCACCGACCTGAAGAACCCGGACTTCGCCGCCCTTGCCCGCGCCTATGGCGGCCACGGCGAGACAGTCGAAAAGACCGAAGACTTCGCCCCCGCCTTCGAGCGTGCGCGCGCCAGCGGCAAGCCGTCGATCGTCGAGATCAAACTGGATCCCGAAGCGATCACGCCGACCCGCACGCTGACGCAGATACGCGACAAGTCGTGATCCGGCAGAACGAGGCGGTCGCCCGCCTCGTTGCGGAAGTCCGCTACATCGTTCCGCCTGTTGCCTTCTCGATCTGCCCGCGGATCTCGCCGTCCGGATTGGCGGCGGTGTGGATGTTGACGTAATATTTGCCGGCCTCGAGGTCGCTAGCCTGGGCATCCGTCAGCGTCGCGGAGCCTTTGATCGGGCTCTTGACCTTCTTGAACGGGATTACGGGATCCGCGTTTTCACCCTTTGCCGCCGGGCCGTGAATGTGAGCGGCCGACRCTGGCCCGCTGAGGCCGGAATATTTGACGTTCCAGCTGAGCTTCTTGCTGGTGGTGTTGAATGTGAATGTGGCGGTTCCCTTGCCCTTGGTGGTGACAGGCGGGTTCGTTTGGCTTCCATCGAGTGTCGCCTTGAACTTCATCGTATCGGCCATGGCCGGCGATGCGAGCATGAAGGCGGTCGAAATGGCGAGCACCGAAAGCAGCGGCAACGATTGGATGYGCATTGAAGGACCTCCGTTTGGCTGACGCGTCCGCCACGGCTCCCCGGCGCGCGGATGCCCTACTCAACGGTTGGCCGCCACTTTGTATCCCGGCACATGCGTATTTTTTTACCGCCCCCAAGAAAAAAGGGGCGGTTGCCCGCCCCTTCAAATCTCGGCCGATGAGACCAGGCCTTATTTGATCGCCTTGTCGGTGATCGCCGTCGTGTAGGCGCCCGAAGGCTCCTTGGCGATGATCTTCTGGTCGAGCAGTGCCTTGGCGGTGCGCTCATAGGTCGCCGGATCGAGCTTGCCGTCGGCATTATCGATCAGCTTGGCGACTTCGCCCATCATGCGCTTCTGATGGTTCTCGTCCTGGCCGCCATTGTCCATGACGATCCCGGCCGCCTCATCCGAATTGTCGACGGCATATTTCCAGCCCTTCATCGAGGCGCGCACGAAGCGCACCATCTTGTCCTCGAAGGCCGGATCCTTGAGCTTGTCCTCGAGCGCATAGAGCCCGTCCTCGAGCAGGTCGTTGCCCATGGCCGAGTAGTTGAAGACGGTGAGCTGTTCCGGCTTGTAGCCGGCGTCAATCAGCTGCCAATACTCGTTATAGGTCATGACCGAGATGCAGTCCGCCTGCTTCTGGATCAGCGGCTGCACGTCGAAGCTCTGCTTCAGCACGGTGACGCCGTCCGGACCGCCATCGGTCTTGAGGCCGAGCTTGTTCATCCAGGCGTAAAACGGATATTCGTTGCCGAAGAACCAGACGCCGAGCGTGTGACCCTTGAAGTCGGCTTCGGTCTTGATCGGGCCGTCCTTCGGGCAGACCAGTTCCATGCCGGCCTTCTTGAATGGCTGGGCGATATYGACCAGCGCTACGCCCTTCTCGCGAGCGGCCAGCGCGCCGCCCATCCAGTCGACGATCACGTCGGCACCGCCGCCGGCGATCACCTGCTCCGGCGCAATGTCGGGTCCGCCCGGCTTGATGTCGACATCGAGGCCTTCGGCCTCATAGAAGCCCTTGGYCTTGGCCACATAATAGCCGGCGAACTGGGCCTGCGTGACCCACTTCAGCTGCAACGTCACTTTGTCGGCCGCCATCGCCTGGAAAGCGGCCAGCGACATCGCGCCGGCAAGAGCAGAAATTACAAGTCTTTTCATGTTTTTACCCTCTGAAGTTTAGCACCCTTGAACCCACCGCCCCTATCCACCACGGACAGAGGGATGCCAAAACGTGACGGCTCTCTCGATGAGAGCGATCACGCCATAAAAGACCGAACCCGCCAGTGCTGCAACTGCGATTTCGGCCCACACCATGTCGATGTTCATCCGCCCGACCTCAGTCGAAATGCGGAATCCCATGCCGACAACCGGCGTGCCGAAGAACTCCGCGACGATGGCGCCGATCAGCGCCAGCGTCGAATTGATCTTCAGCGCATTGAAGATGAAGGGCGCCGCTGCTGGCAGCCTGAGTTTCAAAAGCGTCGGCCAATAGTCCGACGCATAGGTGCGCATCAGGTCGCGCTCCATATGCCCGGAAGCGGCAAGCCCCGCGACCGTGTTCACCAGCATCGGGAAGAAGGTCATGATGATGACGACCGCCGCCTTGGACGGCCAGTCGAAGCCGAACCACATCACCATGATCGGTGCGACGCCGATGATCGGCAGCGCCGAAACCATGTTGCCGATCGGCAGCAGACCGCGCCGCAGGAACGGCACCCGGTCGGCGAGAATGGCAACGACAAAGCCGGAGAGATTGCCGACGATGTAGCCGACCAGCACCGCCTTGAAGATCGTCTGCCGCACATCCTCGCCGAGGATCGGCAGCGAGTTGGCGATCCGTGCGCCGATGGCGCTCGGCGGCGGCAGCAGGATGAACGGGATGCCGGCACCACGCGTCACCGCTTCCCAGATGATCAGGATCCAGGCGCCGAAGATCGCCGGGATGATCAGGCGCAGCACTGTCTTGGCTCCGCTGGCCGCAGGCCGCAGCGCGGACAGCAGGGCCACACAGCGCCAGGCAAGCAGCCAGGCCGCGGCAAGTGCGAGGAAGTAGGGCGCCAGTGCGGTACCCTCGAAGCCGCCTATGCCTTTGATCAGCAGCCAGGCGGCGCCATGGGCGCCGATGAAGAGAATGATGGCTTCGACAAGCGGCGCGACCCTTACCGTCGAAATCAGCGCCGCTATCAGCAGCAGCCCGAGGATCAGGCCCTTCGTGCCCATATAGGGATAAGCGACCGTCGCCGTGGGCTGCGCCAGCGCGACCGCTTCCGGCTTCGACATCGCGCCGAGCGCCAGTGCGACGAGGCAGAAGAGGATCGCCAGCACCGATTGCCAGGACGGTCTCAGCCAGTTCATGCCGGCCTCCCGCCCATGGCGCGGTCGACTAGGCGGCCCGCGATGCCGACCACCATGACCAGCAGTGCGGCGACCACTGAGCCCGCGACCAGCGCCGACCAGATGTCGATCGTCTGGCTGTAATAGGCGCCCGAAAGCAGCTTGGCGCCGATGCCGGCGACGGCACCGGTCGGCAACTCGCCGACGATCGCGCCGACCAGGCTCGCCGCCACCGCCACCTTCATCGAGGTGAACAGGAACGGCACCGACGCCGGCACCCTGAGCTTCCAGAAAGTCTGCGAGCGGCTGGCATTATAGGTATGCATCAGGTCGAGATGCATGATCTCGGGCGAGCGCAGGCCTTTCACCATGCCGACGGCAACCGGGAAGAACGAAAGATAGGTCGAGATCAGCGCCTTGGGGATCAAACCGGTGATGCCGATCGCCGCCAGTACCACGATGATCATCGGCRCCACAGCCAGGATAGGAATGGTCTGCGAAGCGATGATCCATGGCATCAGGCTGCGGTCGAGCGTCGTCACATRCACGATGCCGACAGCGATGAGGATGCCGAGCGCCGTGCCGAAGGCGAAGCCAAGCAGCGTCGAGGACAGCGTGACCCAGGCGTTGTAGACCAGGCTGCGGCTCGAGGTGAGGCTGCGCAGGAAGGTGTTCTCGAAGAAGTWCACCGCCACCTGGTGCGGCGCCGGCAGCGTCGGCTTCGGCTGCGACAGCGTCTTGCCGATGAACTCCATCRCACCGCGCGTCAGGTTGGCTCGCTGATCGAGGTCGCGCTGAAACGGCGCGTTGAGAATCACGGCGAAGACATACCAGATCACCACCACGCCGGCGAGGATGGTGGTTACGGGAAGGATCTTGGAACGGAAGCTATCCATCAGCCACGCTCCCCTCCTCTCCCCGCCGGGGAGAGGGTGGCCGGAGCGAAGCGAAGGCCGGGTGAGGGGGAGTGAATCTGCCCCTCAAGCACAGCCAGTATCGTATCCAGGACCGCTCGGCGTTCGGCCAGGACCTCATGGTTCCAGAACCGAAGAACAGAGTAGCCGTGACCGTTCAGCCAAGCGGTTCTCGCGGCATCGGCCGGAGCATCCGCGTGCTGGCTCCCATCAATTTCGACGATTAGCCCCCTTTCACGACAGACAAAGTCCGCAAAGAATGGCCCAAGCGGCACCTGCCTCACAAACTTGTAGCCATTGAGATGGCGGCCTCTTAGCTCACCCCAAAGCCTATACTCAGCTTCAGTTTCATCAACCCGCAGCTCTCGAGCGCGCGCCGTAGCTCCGGCCTTTCTTTTGGTCGGATCCGCCAACGCCCCCTCACCCGACCTCCGCTTCGCTCCGGCCACCCTCTCCCCGTTGGGGAGAGGAGCAAGATCGTCATTCCCCTCAATCCTCATAGCTGTGCCCTGCCCTGAGCCCATCGCGCACGCGCGCGGCGATCGCCAGGAATTCCGGCGTTTCGCGGATGTCGAGCGGCCGCTCCCTGGGCAGCGTCGATTCGATGACGTCGGTGACGCGGCCGGGGCGCGGCGACATCACCACGATGCGTGTCGAAAGATAAACCGCCTCGGGGATCGAATGGGTGACGAAGCAGATCGTCTTGTCGGTCCGGTCCCAGAGACCGAGAAGCTGCTCGTTGAGGTGGTCGCGCACGATCTCGTCGAGCGCGCCGAAAGGCTCATCCATCAGAAGCAGGTCGGCATCGAAAGCAAGCGCGCGCGCGATCGAGGCACGCTGCTGCATGCCGCCGGACAGCTGCCAGGGATATTTCTTCTCGAAGCCGGACAGGTTGACGAGTTCCAGCGTCCGCTTGATGCGCTCCGCCTGCTCGGCCTGGCCGAGGCCGATAATCTCCAGCGGCAGCGCCACATTGCGTTCGATGGTGCGCCACGGGAAAAGCGCCGCCGCCTGGAAGACATAACCGTAAGCGCGCTTCTCGCGCGCCTGCTCCGGCGTTATGCCGTTGACGGAGATCGTTCCCGAGGTCGGCTTCTCCAGGTCGGCGATGACGCGCAGCAGCGTGGTCTTGCCGCAGCCGGACGGGCCGATGAAGGAGACGAATTCGCCTTTGCCGATGGTGAGATCGACATTGGACAGTGCCTGCACCGGACCATCACTGGTCTGGAAGATGAGGCCGAGCTTGCTTGCCGAAACGACGGCTGGCGACTGTCCGGTCATTGGCTGGAACCTGCCTTTCGCAGGCGCTGCCGCGCCGGCCGGAATCCGGTTGCATTTGTGCTGATGTTGTTTTCCACTCGTCCAATCCCACTCGATCGACACCGCCTGGAGCCTTGCCGATGCCGTCTGAACCCACCTGTCATCTTATTCGCCCTGAAAGCTCTTATGAAGGCAAGCAGGGGCTGAGCTATTTCGCCGGCATCGCCGCCGAGACGGTCGGCTCCTCCGGCATCTGCATGCATCTCTTGACCATGCCGCCCGGCGCCCGCGCCAAGGCGCATATGCATGAGAACCACGAGACCGCGATCTATGTGCTCTCCGGCGAGGTCCACACCTGGTATGGCGACCGGCTCGAGCACCACATCGTCGTCAAAGCCGGCGACCTCTTCTACATTCCGGCCGGCGTCCCGCATCTGCCCGCCAATCTGAGCGGCGCGCCCGCCTCGGCGGTCATTGCCCGCACCGATCCCAACGAGCAGGAAAGCGTTGTCCTGCTGCCGGAACTGGATGCGCTGGTCGCCTGAGGGCGAAGGGACCACACTCGCCGCTACTTGCACCGGGAGACTTCGCCCATCACATTGCCGTCCGCGCCGGCGATCACCAGCTTCTTCGCGTTCTTGGCGCTGCGCTTGATGGTGAACTCGGCGGGCGACTGGTTCTCCTCGCCCTCCACTTCGCATTTGGCCTTTGCCGTCATCGACCCGTCGGCCTGAATCTGCTTGTCGCTGAACGTGCAGGCCATCGTTACCGTGACCAATTCCGTGTCCGTCAGCAGCAGCATGTCCTCGGCATAGACCTGCTGGCCGTTCTTGTTGATGCAGCCGGATTTGTTGCCCCAGGGTTTCGAGAGATCGATGCCGGCCGCGCAGGCCGGTCCGGCAGCCAGCCACGTGGCCGCAGCGATTGCGAGACAAACAGCGCGCACGCTTAAACTCCGGTCGCCGGAATGCCCGTCCGCTCTACCTTGCGCGGCGCGCTGATCTCCTTCCACGTCGACAGCGCCCGGTTGACCGCGGCGTTCGGCTCGCGGGCGACGAACTCGCCGTGCCCGAGCTTTGCCTTGACGTCTGACTCCTCGATCGACAGTTCGCCGCGCGAGAAGACGAAGCGCGGCAGGCCGGTCACCTCGAAGCCTTCGAACACATTGTAGTCGATGACCGACTGCTGGTTCTTGGCCGAGATCGTCTTCTTGCGCTTCGGATCCCAGACGACGATGTCGGCGTCCGCGCCTTCGACGATCGCGCCCTTCTTCGGATACATGTTGAGGATCTTGGCGATGTTGGTCGAGGTCACCGCCACGAACTCGTTCATCGTCAACCGGCCGGTGTTGACGCCGGTGGTCCAAAGGATCGGCAAGCGGTCCTCAAGACCCCCGGTGCCGTTCGGAATCTTGGTGAAGTCACCGATGCCGTTGCGCTTCTGCTTGGTGGTGAAGGAGCAGTGATCGGTCGCCACCACCTGCAGCGAGYCGGCCTGCAGGCCTGCCCACAGCGAATCCTGATGCCACTTGCTGCGGAAGGGCGGGCTCATCACGCGGCGCGCCGCATGGTCCCAATCCTTGTTGAAATATTCGCTCTCGTCGAGCGTCAGGTGCTGGATCAGCGGCTCGCCATAGACGCGCATGCCCTTCTGCCGCGCGCGGCGGATGGCCTCGTGGCTCTGCTCGCAGGAGACGTGCACGACATAGAGCGGCACGCCGGCCATGTCCGCGATCATGATGGCGCGATTGGTGGCCTCGCCTTCCACCTCCGGCGGACGCGAATAGGCATGCCCCTCGGGGCCGTTGTTGCCGGCGGCAAGCAGCTTCTGCGAGAGCGCCGCGACCACGTCGCCATTTTCGGCATGGACGAGCGGCAGCGCCCCGAGATCGGCGCAGCGCTGGAACGACGAATACATCTCGTCGTCGTCGACCATCAGCGCGCCCTTATAGGCCATGAAGTGCTTGAACGAGGTGATGCCCCTGTCGACGACGGTCRCCATCTCGTCAAACACCTGCTTGCCCCACCAGGTGATGGCCATATGGAAGGAATAGTCGCAGGACGCCTTCGAGGTCTTGTTGTCCCACATCTGCAAGGCCTCCAGCAGCGACTGCTGCGGCGCCGGCAGGCAGAAATCGACCACCATGGTCGTGCCGCCGGAAAGCGCCGCGCGCGTGCCGGACTCGAAATCGTCGGCCGAATAGGTGCCCATGAAGGGCATTTCGAGATGGGTGTGCGGATCGATGCCGCCCGGCATGACATAGCAGCCGGTGGCGTCGAACTCGTGATCGCCGTGCAGGTTGGAGCCGATGGCGATGATCTTGCCGTGGCTSAACACCACGTCGGCCTTCCACGTGCGGTCGGCGGTGACGACGGTGCCGTTCTTGATGACTTTGGTCATATCTGTTCCCCTGTTCTTTCGCGCTTCTTTGCGAGCGGCTTTTCGAGGTGACGTCTAGTCGGTCATTCGACGATTCCCGCCGTCTCGACCACCGCGTGGAACAGCACGTCGGCGCCCGCCGCCGCCCATTCCTTGGAGATGTCTTCGGCCTCGTTGTGGCTCAGCCCACCGACGCAGGGGCACATGACCATGGTCGCCGGCGCGACCTTGGCCGCCCAGCAGGCGTCGTGGCCGGCGCCCGAAATGATGTTCATATGGCTGTAGCCGAGTTTCTCGGCGGCCGTGCGGACACGGCCGACCAGCGTCGGATCGAAGGTCACCGGATCGAAATGGCCGACCGCCTCGACAGAGCATTTCACACCGAGCGCCTCGCAGATTTTGGGCGCCTCCTTCTCGATGCGGGCGCGCATGCCGTCGAGCTTTGCCTGGTCGGGCGAGCGGATATCGACGGTGAAGACCACCGTGCCCGGCAGCACGTTGCGGGAATTCGGCGAGAACTTCACCTGGCCGACGCCGCCGACGGCGCCGGGCTGGTTCTCCATGGCGACCGTCTGCACCATCTCCAGGATGCGCGCCATGGCGAGGCCGGCATTGACGCGCATGTTCATCGGTGTCGAACCGGTGTGCGCCTCCCTGCCGGTCAGCGTGAATTCCAGCCACCACAGGCCCTGACAGTGGGTCACCACGCCGATCTGCTTGTTCTCGGCCTCGAGGATCGGCCCCTGCTCGATGTGATATTCGAAATAGGCATGCATCTTGCGCGCGCCGACCGTCTCGTCGCCGACCCAGCCGATCCGCTTCAGCTCGTCGCCGAAGGTATGGCCGTCGAGATCCTTGCGGCCGTAAGCGTAGTCCTGCGTATGCACGCCGGCGAAGACGCCCGAGGCGAGCATGGCCGGAGCGAAACGCGCGCCTTCCTCGTTCGTCCAGTTGGTGACGACGATCGGATGCCTGGTCTTGATGCCGAGATCGTTGAGCGAGCGCACGACCTCAAGCCCGGAGAGCACGCCGAGCACGCCGTCATATTTGCCGCCGGTCGGCTGGGTATCGAGGTGGGAGCCGACATAGACCGGCAGCGCATCCGGATCGGTGCCGGCGCGGGTCATGAACATGGTGCCCATCTGGTCCACGCCCATGGTGAGCCCGGCCTGGTCGCACCAGGACTTGAACAGCGCGCGGCCCTGCTTGTCGGAATCGGTGAGTGTCTGGCGATTGTTGCCGCYGGCAATGCCGGGGCCGATCTTCGCCATCTCCATGATGGAATCCCACAAACGGTCTGAATTGATTCGCAGATTCTCGCCGGGGGCTGCCATTCAAAGTCCTCTCATTTCAGTTCCCGGTCGGGCGGCGGTTCCCGTCGCCGCCCGACCGGCTCAATCAGTTTAGTCTATCGACCTCAGCACGTCCCGCACATGGTCGATCAACTCGTTGATCTGGCCCTTGGTGATGATCAGCGGCGGCGAAAGCGCGATGATGTCGCCGGTGGTGCGGATCAGCGCGCCGCGCTCGAATGCCTTGACGAAGGCCGAGAAGGCCCGCTTGGTCGGGCTTCCGGCGATCGGTGCCAGCTCGATCGCACCGATCAAGCCGATATTGCGGATATCGATGACATGCGGCTCGCCCTTCAGCGAGTGCAGCGCATCTTCCCAGTAGGACGAAAGCTCCTCGCCGCGGGTCAGCAGGCCCTCTTCCTTATAGGTGTCGAGCGTGCCGAGGGCCGCGGCGCAGGCGATCGGATTGCCCGAATAGGTGTAGCCGTGGAAGAACTCGATCAGGTRCTCGGGGCCGGTCATGAAGGCGTCGTGGATCTCCTTCTTGACGAAGACCGCGCCCATCGGGATGACGCCGTTGGACACGCCCTTGGCCGTCGTCATGATGTCGGGCGTGACGCCGAAATAATCGGCCGCGAACGGTGCGCCGAGGCGGCCGAAACCGGTAATGACCTCGTCGAAGATCAACAGGATGCCGTGCTTGGTGCAGATCTCGCGCAGCTTCTGCAGATAGCCCTTCGGCGGCAGGATGACGCCGGTCGAGCCTGCGACCGGCTCGACGATGACGGCCGCGATGGTCGAGGCGTCATGCAGCGCGACGAGGCGCTCCAGTTCGTTCGCCAGCTCAGCGCCATGCTCGGGCACGCCCTTCGAGAAGGCGTTCTTCTCCGGCAAATGCGTGTGCGGCAGATGGTCGACGCCGCCGAGCAGCGTGCCGAACATCTTGCGGTTGGCAACGATGCCGCCGACCGAGATGCCGCCGAAATTGACGCCGTGATACCCGCGTTCGCGGCCGATAAGGCGGGTGCGCGAGCCTTCGCCCCTGACCCGGTGATAGGCGAGCGCCATCTTCAGCGCTGTGTCGACCGATTCCGACCCGGAATTGGTGAAGAAGACATGGTCCATGCCCTTCGGCGCGATATCGACCAGGCGGTTCGCCAGCTCGAACACGATCGGGTGGCCCATCTGGAAGGCCGGCGCATAATCGAGCTCAGCAGCCTGGGCCTGGATCGCTTCGGTAATCTTCGGCCGGCAGTGGCCGGCGTTCACGCACCAGAGACCGGCGGTGCCGTCGAGCACCTTGCGGCCGTCGCTCGTTGTGTAGTGCATGTCCTTGGCGGACACGAACATGCGCGGCGCCTGCTTGAACTGCCGGTTTGCCGTGAACGGCATCCAGAATGCGCTGAGATCGTTCGGCGTGACTTTCAGCCGGTTGGACATGACCAAGACTTCCCCTTGTAACCTGTTTCGGTGCGCTAACGCTTGGCCTTCCCAAGGCTTGGTCTTTGTTGCGTTTTCGTGCTACGCAAATTTTGACCGATTGGACAAACGTTAGCACCGCCCTGTCGGCGGTCAAGGGACTACTAACGGAAATGCGGCATAGAAGGCGCGCTCCACGGCTCAGAGAAAAACTGGTCCAGAGAATTGGTCCAGAGAGCCCGCACGAGCGCGGCCGGCAAGCATGACGGACACGATGGAAGGCTCAGTTCCTCGCCGCACCCRCATCCAGCAGGAAAAGCGCGAGCTCATCCTGGAAGCCGCGCTCGAAGTCTTCTCCGCCAATGGTTTTCGCGGCTCGACCATCGACCAGATCGCCGAAGCCGCCGGCATGTCGAAACCGAACCTTCTCTATTATTTCCRCCGCAAGGAGGACATTCACGAGACGTTGATGCAGCGGCTCCTCGACACCTGGCTGGCGCCGCTTAGGGAACTGGACGACATTGGCGATCCGATGACCGAGCTCAGGAGCTACATCCGCCGCAAGCTCGAAATGGCGCGCGACTACCCGCGCGAAAGCCGGCTCTTCGCCAACGAGATCCTGCAGGGCGCGCCGCGCATCATGCCGATGCTGGAAGGCGAGCTGAAGACGCTGGTCGACGAGAAGGCCGCCGTCATCAAGGGCTGGATGCGCGCCGGCAAGATCGCCCGCACCGATCCCTGGCACCTGATCTTCTCGATCTGGGCGACGACGCAGCATTATGCCGATTTCGACGTCCAGGTGCGCGCCGTGCTCGGCCCCGACCGCGGCGGCGACGGGCGTTTCGAGGACGCCGCCCGGTTCCTGGAGCAACTGTTCATCGAAGGGCTGAAGCCGAAGGGCTGAATCCGGTCAGGCGCTGCGCCGCTCGGCCGGCTGCGCTTCCAGCAGCTTCTTGAGCTTGGCGACCGAGTTCTGCTCGGCAAGCGGCGTGTAGACGATCAGCCGCATGTCCGACCCGTCGTCGATGGACAGGCTCATATGCTCGAACGCCATCGCGCCGGCTGTGGGATGGCGGACATGCTTCACTCCAGTCAGCCTGCGCGCCACATCGCGCCTTGGCCACCAATCCCGGAACTCCGGGCTCGAGCGCATCATGAGCGCGATCAGCCGCTCGAAATCCGGATCGCCGACATATTTGGCGCTTTCGGCGCGAAACGAAGCGAGCACCACGCGGGCGAGTTCTTCCCAGTCGACCAGCAGCCGTCGGTGATGCGGGCTGGTGAATACCAGATGGACGATGTTGCGGGCATCGCCCTCCAGCAGGCCATAGTCGCCGAACACGGCCGCCGCCGCATCGTTCCAGGCCAGCACGTCCCAGCGCCTGCCGACCACATAGGCCGGCTGCAGGACGAGGCTTTGCAGCATATGCAGCAGCGTCGCGTCGACCTTCTCGGGCGCCGCCACGCGGCGCTCGGGCTGCTGGCGGCCGGCGAGGATGAACAGGTGTCGCTTCTCGACGGCGTCGAGGCGCAACGCCTCTGAGAGCGCGGTTAGCACCTCGACCGAAGGCCGCACATCCCTGCCCTGCTCCAGCCAAGTGTACCAGGTGGTGCCGACGCCGGCGATCATCGCCACTTCCTCGCGCCGCAGCCCGGGCGTGCGCCGCCTAGCGCCTGTCGCAATGCCGATGTCGGCAGGCGACAGTCTTTCACGACGGGAACGCAGGAAGGCGCCGAGCTCGCGGCGGCGGCTGTCCTCGGGGGAATGGGTCACGGCATCCATGCGGTTACTATAGCAGTATCAATACCAGGATAAAGTTTGAACTGTTTGAGGCGCGCCCCGCGCCCCATCTTCCCGTTCAGAGCAGCATAAGGAGGCTCTGAACATGGAACTCAAGAACAAGACCGTACTCGTCACCGGCTCGACCGACGGCGTCGGCCGCGTGGTCGGCGAAAGGCTCGGCGCCGCGGGCGCCCGCGTGCTGGTGCATGGCCGCGACCAAACCCGCGGCAAGGCAACCGTCGCCGCCATCGAAGCCAAGGGCGGCAAAGCCGAATTTCTCGCGGCCGACCTCGCTTCGCTTGCCGAAGTGCGCCGCCTTGCCGACGCCGWGCGCGAAAAAACCGACCGGCTCGACATATTGATCAACAATGCCGGCGTCGGCACCGGCGGCCAGGGCGCGAAAAGACAGGTGAGCGCCGACGGCTATGAACTGCGCTTCGCCGTCAACTATCTCGCAGGCTTCCTGCTGACGTCGGAACTGTTGCCCTTGCTGAAGGCAAGCGCGCCGGCGCGCGTCGTCAACGTCGCCTCGGCCGGCCAGCAGGCCATCGACTTCGACGACGTCATGCTGACGCACGGCTATAGCGGCGTCCGTGCCTACTGCCAGAGCAAGCTGGCGCAGATCCTGTTCACCATCGACCTTGCCGAACAGCTGAAAGGAACCGGCGTCACCGTCAACACGCTGCATCCGGCAAGCTACATGGACACGACCATGGTCCGGCAGGCCGGCGTCACGCCATGGAGTTCGGTGGAGACAGGCGCCGACGCCATCCTCAACCTCGCGGCGTCGCCCGCGATTGGAGACCGCAGCGGCCTCTATTTCGACGGCCAACGGGAATCGCGCGCCGATGCCCAGGCCTATGACGAAAAGGCCCGCCGCCGGTTGCAGGCCCTCAGCCTCGAACTGATCGGGCACCCATCTTCGACATCCAGGGAACAGCATTCATGAGCGAGAACATCGAACATTGCGTGATCATTGGCGCCTCGTCCGGCATCGGCCTGGCCACGGCCAAACGCCTGGTCAGCCCCGCTATGAAAGTGACGATCACCGGCCGCAACGAGGAGAAGCTCAAGAACGCCTGGAAGAGCCTTGGCGGCACCGTCGGCAAGGCCGCTTTCGATGCGTGCAGGCCAGACGAGGTCCGGCGCTTCTTCGATCGCCTCGGACCGTTCGATCACCTCGTTCTTGCCGCGAGCGGCGGCAAGGGGCTTGGACCGTTCGCGACGCTTGACCTCGCCGACATCGGCAGCGGCGTCGACGAGAAGATCCGGCCCCAATTGGCCTGCCTGCAGGCTGCCTTGCCGACCTTGAACAAAGCCGGATCGGTCACTTTCATTTCGGCCGTCTCGGCGCAACTGGCAGCACCGGGTGTCGCCGGCATCGGCGCCATCAACGGCATGCTGCTCACCGTGGCGCCGATTCTCGCCGTCGAACTGAAGCCGCTRCGCGTCAATGTCGTGGCGCCCGGCGTCATCGACACGCCCTGGTGGGATTTTCTGCCGGATGAGCAGCGGCAAGCGGTCTTTGCCGAATATGCCGGCAAGACGCCGGTCGGCCGCATCGGCCGCGCCGAAGACGTTGCCTCGGCGATAGCCTTCCTGGTCTCGAACGGCTTCGTGACCGGCCAAGTGCTGACCTGCGACGGCGGCCTGCGCTTTGCGGCTTGAACCAGACAGCAATCGAAGGCCGGCGCTGCCCCTCATCCGCCTGCCGGCACCTTCTCCCCGTGTAGTGACGGGGAGAAGGGGCTGGCCGCGGCCTTGGCGCCCATTCTGCAACGCTGACGATTGGCGAAACCGTCGAGGACGGCGTCTTTCTCCCCGTCACTATACGGGGAGAAATGCCCGGCAGGGCAATCAGGGGCGGCGCCACCGTCGGCGACTGGGTGCCGCGACGGCCGACTGCCATTCGCTTCGTATTCGCTCAGGCGGCCTTGGCGGCCGGCATCGGATGGATGGCGTGGAAGGACACGCAGAGCCGGTTCCAAGTGTTGATCATGCCGATCACCACGGTCAGCTTGACCAGTTCCTCCTCGGAGAAATGCTCAAGCGTGCTCACGTAGAGATCGTCCGAAACGCCGTCGTTGGAGATGTTCGTAACCTTCTCGGTCCAGGCGAGCGCAGCGCGCTCGCGCTCGGAAAACAGCGGCGATTCCTTCCAGGCGGCGACGAGATAGAGCCGCTGCTCGGTCTCGCCGTCGCGCCTCGCCTCGCGGCTGTGCATCTCGACGCAATAGGAACAGCCGTTGATCTGCGAGGCCCTGAGCTTGACGAGGTGCATCAGGCTTGCCTCCAGCCCGCACTCCTCGACGGCCTTGTTGAGCGCCATCACCGCCTTCATGATCTCAGGCGCCTTGGCGAAGAACTGCAGCCTCTGTTTCATCGTCTTTCCTTCCAGTTTTTGGGTGGGTCTAGATCTGCTTGGATGAAGCGGACTTCTGCGGCCGCTGGTGACGCTCGACGAAGGCGCAGCTTGCAGCGACCGTGCGCGGATCGGCGTCGTTCATGAAATCGGCAACGATTTCGGAGAGCTTTGCTTCGGCAAGCGCGGCGCGATAGGCGCGCTCCGCCTTCAGCATCGCAGCATTGATGCCGCACGGCTTCACATAGGCCGAGGCGTCGAGCTTGACYGGGCCGCGCTGACGGATCTCGCCACAGCGGAAGGCGGGCTCTTTGCCCTCGACCGCAAGCACAATGTCGAGCAGCGTGATGCGCTTGGCCGGCCGCGCCAGCCTGTAGCCACCGGCAGGCCCCGGCACCGATTCCAGAATGCGCGCCGTCGTCAGCTGATTGAGATGTTTGAGAAGATAGCTCGGCGACAGGCCGAAGGCCTCGGCCAAGGCCGCACCCGACATGGTGCTGTTGCCGTCGACGCCGGCAAGCATGGCAGCGCAGTGGATCGCCGCTTCGACGCCTTCTCCCAGCTTCATGGTCTGCATCTCCAGTTCATGGATAATTATTATCATGGATATTTTTTATCCGCAATAGAAGGGTCCGGAATCTCCGCTAGACGAACGCACTACGGAAGTGGGACTCCAGCATATGTTGGCGCTGCCCCTCATTGCCCTGCCGGGCATTTCTCCCCGTATAGTGACGGGGAGAAAGACGCTTTCCTGAACGGTTTCGCCAACCTCCAGCATTGCAGGAAAGGCGCCTAGGTCGCGGCCAGCCCCCTTCTCCCCGTCACTATACGGGGAGAAGGTCCCGGCAGGGGGATGAGGGGCGGCGCGGGCTTCGGCAATTGACGATCGTGTGCAAAAAAATCGCCCCGCGCGAGCACGGGGCGATCGGGCCAAGCCTGTAGAGGCGAAAAAACTACTCCGCGGCGACCTTGGCCATCGGGTTGTTGGGGTGCGTCGTCCAGTTCGCGTAGATCGGCGATACCGGCTTGCCGGTGCGCTGGTCCATCGCGCCCGCGGCCAGCGGCTCCATGGTTATGCAGCCTTCGACCGGGCAGACATTGACGCAGAGGTTGCAGCCGACGCACTCGGCCTCGATCACCTCGAAATGCCGCTTGCCGTCCACCATTGCGGTGATCGCCTGGTGCGAGGTGTCCTCGCAGGCGATGTGGCAGCGGCCGCATTTGATGCAGGCGTCCTGGTCGATATGCGCCTTGGCGACATAGTTGAGGTTGAGATACTGCCAGTCGGTGACGTTAGGGGTGGCGCGGCCGATGATGTCGGAGAGCGAGGCATGCCCCTTTTCGTCCATCCAGTTCTCCAGCCCCGCGATCATCTCCTGCACGATCTTGAAGCCGTAGGTCATCGCCGCCGTGCAGACCTGCACATTGCCGGCGCCGAGCGCCATGAATTCCGCGGCATCGCGCCAGGTGGTGATGCCGCCGATGCCGGAGATCGGCAGGCCGTGCGTTTCCGGATCGCGCGCGATCTCGGCCACCATGTTCATCGCGATCGGCTTCACCGCAGGACCGCAATAGCCGCCATGCGAGCCCTTGCCGTCGATGGTCGGCATGGGAGCGAAACTGTCGAGATCGACGCCGGTGATCGAGTTGATGGTGTTGATCAGCGACACCGCGTCGGTGCCGCCGGCCTTCGCCGCCCGCGCCGGCTTGYGGATGTCGGTGATGTTGGGCGTCAGCTTGGTGATGACCGGCATGCGCGTGTACTGCTTGCACCAGCGCACCACCATCTCGATATATTCAGGCACCTGCCCTACCGCCGAGCCCATGCCGCGCTCGCTCATGCCGTGCGGGCAGCCGAAATTGAGCTCGATGCCGTCGGCGCCGGTCTCCTCGACCAGCGGCAGGATCGCCTTCCAGCTTTCCTCGACGCAAGGCACCATGATCGAGGCGACCAGCGCCCGGTCCGGCCAATTCATCTTCACCTGCTTCATCTCGCGCAGGTTGGTCTGCAGGTCGCGGTCGGTGATCAGTTCGATGTTGTTCAGGCCGAGCAGACGGCGGTCGGCGCCCCAGATCGCGCCGTAGCGCGGGCCGTTGACATTGACGACCGGCGGCCCCTCTTCGCCGAGCGTCTTCCAGACAACGCCGCCCCAGCCGGCCTTGAAAGCGCGCTCGACATTGTAAGCCTTGTCGGTCGGCGGAGCGGAAGCCAACCAGAACGGATTGGGCGACTTGATGCCGACGAAAGTGTTGCGGATGTCTGCCATGCTCATGCCCTCCCGTTAGAGGTCAGTGCCCGGTGGATGGATTCGGCGGCGTCGCGCCCTTGAGCCACGGCCGAGACCGTGAGGTCATCGCCGCCGAAGATGCAGTCGCCGCCGGCCCAGACCTTCGCCAGCGAGGTGCGCCCTTCGGCATCGACCTTGATGCGGCCGGCTTCGAGCTCGATCGAGGCGACGCTGCCGTTGAGATGGGCCGGCACGAAGCTCTGGCCGATCGCCTTAAACACCTGGTCGGCGGCGAGCGTGAGCCGCTCACCGGTGCCGACGAGCTTGTCGCCATTCATGGCAGTATATTCGAGCTCGATCGCCGACACCTTGCCGTTCTCGGCAATGACGCGCTTCGGCTGCAGCCAGTGGCGGATGGTGACGCCGTTGGCGGCGGCCAGATCCTGCTCGAAGCCGGAGGCGTTCATGTGCTCCTGCCCGCGCCGGTAGCAGATCGTCACCTCCTCGGCGCCGAGCAGCTTCGACTGCACCGCGGCGTCGATCGCCGTCATGCCGCCTCCGATGACGACGACGCGCCGGCCGACCGGCAGGCTGGAAAGGTCGCTCGCCTGCCTAAGCTCAGCGATGAACTCGACGGCGTTGGCGACACCGTCTGCATCCTCGCCTTCGGCACGCAGCGCATTGACGCCGCCAAGCCCAAGGCCGAGGAACACGGCGTCGTAGTTGCGGATCAGGTCGGCCAGTTGGAAGTCGCGGCCAAGCGCCTTGCCGTTCTGGATGTCGATGCCGCCGATCGAGGTGACGTAGTCGACCTCGGCCTGGGCGAAATCGTCGACGCTCTTATAGGCGGCAATGCCGTATTCGTTGAGGCCGCCAGCCTTCGGTCGCGCCTCGAGGATTGTCACGTCATGACCGTGGCGGGCAAGGCGATGCGCGGCCGCGAGGCCCGAAGGCCCGGCGCCGACCACGGCGACCGACTTTCCGGTCGGCTCGGCGCGTTGATAGAACTGCTTGTTCTCGTTCATCGCGACATCGGTCGCATAGCGCTGCAGCCGACCGATCTGCACCGGCTTGCCTTCCGCCACCTCGCGAACGCAGACCTCTTCGCACAGCGTTTCGGTCGGGCAGACGCGAGCGCACATGCCGCCGAGGATATTCTGGTCGAAGATGGTCTTGGCCGAGCCCAGCGGATTGCCGGTCGCGATCTGCCGGATGAACATCGGGATGTCGATCGACGTCGGGCATGCATTCATGCACGGCGCGTCGTAGCAGAAGTAGCAGCGGTCGGCCTCGACCAGCGCCTCGTGGTGATCGAGCGGCGGATGCAGGTCAGAAAAATTATCGGCATATTGCTCAGCCGACAGCCGCCCGCCGGCGATGCCTTCGATGAAATGACCAGTCGCCATTCCAGTTCCCCTTTGTTTTGTTTTGGGGAAGGCTAGCACGTTTTATTTTTTTATCAATTGGTCAATTTTCGGCCAAGTCACTGTAATGGCTGGATAAAAACTTGATAATCGCAGTCATATTAAAGCAGCGACCGCTGTCTCCGACGATTCACTGCTTGCGATCCTGTGGCCATGGATCGACCTGATCTCGTCCGCAACCAGCTCCTGCAATCGCCACAGATTGCGGTCGTGGATGCCGAATGTCTCGAGGTGGCTGACAGTATTGTAGAGATACTCCGCGCCGGAGCCGACATGGCCGCAGGCGCGCGCCAGCACCCATGCCACCTTATCCAGCGGCTGACCGAGAGAGGTGCCTTTGCCGGTCACGCCAACCCAGAAACCCAGTGCTCGCAAAGACCCTTGCGCGGTGCGCACCGAAACCCAGCGGACCGAACTGATCGCCTCGTGATCGTCGATTTCACGCCGCAGCAATCGCTCGATCTGGGCTGGTTTCTCGCCATCGGGCAGACGGTAGATCACGCCGTCGCAACGCCCGCCGCGCTCGAGCGCCATCATCAGCCCCGGCTGCTCGGCACTGCCTCTCCAGCGCACCAGGTCCAGACAGAAGGAGCGATGCCAGCCATAGGCCGAGGCGCGCCGCTGCTCGACGGATTCGAAGGCCGGCTTCCAGATCAGCGAGCCATAGGCGAACACCCAGAGCGGCCCCTCGTCGGCTTCGCCGGAGAGGCGCAAGGCAAGCGCGCGGAAATCGTCGTCGTTCAACTGTGTCCATTCCCCGCTGGGGCCGGGATCAACCTCCTCGCGGTGGCACAGAGCGACAAGCTCAGGCGTGAGCGACATCCGACGCATGGAAAAACAAGAGCCCCTCTTTGACGCCAGCAAAGTCGAAAACCGCGGAGCGCGCAAGATTGCTGGCGCGGCGCCTTGCCGTTCTCGATTTCTGAACCAGATGTCGGATTTCTGTCGCTGAGATCGTCCTAGAATGGATCGAAACCGCGATCGCTGCCTGAACCGGTGAGGAGACCGATCATGCCGAATTCCCCCTTCTTTTGGTACGAGCTGATGACCACCGACCTCGACGCCGCCGAGGCCTTCTATACCGCCGTTGTCGGCTGGAGGGCCGAGCCCTTCGCCAAGGCGCCGGGCATGCCCCGCTACATCGTGATGAATTCCGGCGAGCGCGGCGTCGGCGGGCTGATGACGATGCCCGAGGATGCCACCAAGATGGGGATGCCGCCGGCCTGGCTCGGCTACATCCACACCAAGAATGTCGATGCCTCGACGAAGGCGCTGCAGGAGGCGGGAGGTGCTGTCCACCGCGCACCGGATGACATTCCGAGTGTCGGCCGCTTCGCCGTCGTCGCCGACCCGCAGGGCGCGACCTTCATGCTCCTGCAGCCCAATGGCCCGGACCAGCCGCCGGTACCGGCCACCACGCCCGGCCATATCGGCTGGCATGAGCTTTACACCTCGGACTGGAAAGCGGCTTTCGATTTCTATTCCGGCCAGTTCGGCTGGGAGAGCGCCGGCGAGTTCGACATGGGCGAGATGGGCATCTACAAGACCTTCACCGCAGGCCCGGAATCCGGCGGCGGCATGATGAACAAACCGCCGCAAGTTCCCGTGCCGGTCTGGCAGTTCTACTTCAACGTCGACGCCATCGACGCCGCCGCCAAGCGCGTGACCGACAATGGCGGCAAGGTCCTGATGGGCCCCATGGAAGTACCCAGCGCGCAGTGGGTCGTCCAATGCCAGGATCCGCAGGGCGCGCATTTCGCGCTGCTCGCTCCGGTGCGGTAGCAACATCGCGTCGTGATTGGCGAAACCGACAGCAACAGCGGATCTCCCCTCGTGGCCTCGTCGCGGGGGGACTTCCGGCCCACCCCCGCAGTTGCTGACCGGCAGGACGGTGAAGGCGCTGTACCGCCGAAATCACCTACTCYGGCGCCAGCACTGCCAGCTTGAGATCGGCCTTCCTCGCGCCGCTGAGCTGAACAGTCGCCGGACCGGCGGACAGTTTGAAACGCACGCTCTTGCGAATGCCCGGGCACGTCTTCGCGCGACTGAAGCCCGCCGACTTCACGGCATGGCCGTCTTGGACGAGATCGATCCAGGCCTCATCGGACAGGCTGAACTGGAACTCGCCTTCGGCTGGTACGGTCACGCTTGCCGTCGCGCCGAACGTGCCGGCTGCCGGCGCATGTCCCGGCGGAATTTCAAAGCTGACCGTGTCRACCGCCRCAAGTGYGAAATCCACCGCTTGCCCGACTGCYAGCGRAGCRCCGGACTGTGCGGCGGGAGCTGCCGGAAACAGGGCCTGCTCGCGTGTCACCGGCCATTTGAAGGCATCACAACCGGGGTCGCCGGCCATGGCGAGGTTCGTGCCTGCAAGGAACGCGACTAGGCTGATGACTGCTTTTTTCATGGCAAAGGGGCTCGCACGGTTGGTGTATCCACACATCAATACAACCACAGAGGTATGAATGCAACCATGACGTGAATGGGTATGGGAGGCGAAACCATTTCCACTCACCGATTGTTGATGGCAGGCCAGGGGAAGTGAGTGGTCCATTGCCGGTCGATAATTTATGGCCGGTGCCGCGGGGGGCAAATAGAGTGTTGCATGAAGCTTTTGGAAAGCCTTGCCCAATACCGGCCGCCAGCTCTGGGCGTGCTTCGCATCATGACGGCGTTGCAGTTCGTCGAGCACGGTACACAGAAACTGTTCAATTTTCCTGCCGGCGCCCATGGTGGGCCGCTGACCGGACTCGCGCTGACGTCCGCGATTCTCGAATTTGCCGGCGGCATCCTGCTGGCGTTGGGCCTTTTCACGCGTCCGGTGGCGTTCCTGCTCTGCGGCGAGATGGCGGTCGCCTATTTCATGGTGCACATGCCGCGCAACTTTTTCCCGGCCAACAACGGCGGCGACGCAGCCATCCTGTTCTGCTTCGTTTTCCTCTATCTGTTCTTTGCCGGTCCAGGCTCCTTCGCGCTGGACAATCGCGACAGCGCAACGGCCTGACAGCAGAGGCGCGCGCCTGAGATCAGGCGCGCATCCGTTCGAAAYTGGCATCGAACAGCGGGGCAGCCTGAACGCGGGCCGCATGGCGCTTGCCGAGGATCTCGATCTGGAAACCGTCCGGTGCATCGGCGATCTCCTTCGGCACGTAACCCATCGCCACCGACTTCTTCGAATTGTGGGCGTACCCACCCGAGGTGACCCAGCCGCGCACGGCGCCATCATGCCAGATCGCCTCGTCACCGATGACATCGGCATCGTCCGCCTCGACGATGAAGGCGCGCAGCCTGAGCCTGCCGCCTTGCTTGCGCTCGGCGAGGGCCGCTTCCTTGCCGATGAAATCCGCGTCCTTGCCATAGGCGACGAAACGGTCGAGTCCGGCCTCGACCGGTCCGTAGATCGGTCGGTATTCGCGCGCCCATGAGCCGTAGTTCTTTTCGAGCCTGAGCGCATTGAGCGCGCGCGAGCCGAACAGGCCGATGCCGAATTCCTCGCCTGCTGCCATTAGCGCCTGGTACGCGGCGCGCTGATATTCCGGCGCCACCCAGATCTCGTAGCCGAGATCGCCGGTGTAGCTCACGCGCCCGACCAGGCAGGGCGCCATGCCGATATCCATTCTGGCCACCGCCATGAAGGGGAACGCGGTGTTCGAGACATCGGCGCGGCTGACCTTCGCCAGCACCTCCCTCGCGTTCGGGCCGGCGATGGCAAGGCCGGTAAGTTTCTGGCCCAGCGCCTCGATGCGCACCGAGCCGTCCTTGGGCAGATGCGCCTCGAACCAGCGCATATGGTATTGCTCGGCGACACCGGAGCCGGCGATGAACCATTCGCCGTCCCCGATATTGGCAAGCGTGAAGTCGCCGATCAGCTTCCCGTCTTCCTTCAGCATCGGCGCCAGCGTCATGCGGCCAGGCTTGGGCAGCTTGCAGGCAAGCACGCGGTCGAGCCAGGCTGCCGCCCCTTCGCCGGTGACTCTGTATTTGGCGAAGCTCGAAATCTCCGAAAGGCCGACGCCGTTGCGAACGGCAGCAACTTCTGTCGCGACGTGCTCAAAGTCGCTCGAACGCCGCCACGAGAACTCGTCCTTGACGCCTTCGGGCGCATACCAGAGCGGCACCTCCAGCCCATAGGCGACGCCCCATTGCGCGCCCTTGGAAGACAGCGTGTCGTAGACCGGCGTTGTCTTGAGCGGACGCCCGGCGGGCAGCTCTTCGTTCGGAAAGCGGATCGAGAAGCGCCGTGAATAGTTCTCCCGCACCTTGGCGTTGGTATAGGCCATCGTCGCCCAGTCGCCGTAGCGCGCCACGTCCATCGCCCAGATGTCAGCGCCCGGGTCGCCCTCGATCATCCAATTGGAGAGCGCGAGACCGACACCGCCTCCTTGGCTGAAGCCAGCCATGACGCCGCAGGCGACCCAGAAGCCCGGCAGACCGCGCACCGGGCCGACGAGCGGATTGCCGTCTGGCGCGAAGGTGAAGGGGCCGTTGATGATCTGCTTGATGCCGGTGTTCTGGAAGGCCGGGAAATGGCGGAAGCCGACCTCGAGCGACGGCGCGATGCGGTCGATGTCCGGCTCCAGCAGCTCGTGGCCGAAGTTCCAAGGCGTGGAGAATTCCGACCAGGGCTTGTTGGCCTTCTCGTAAGTGCCCATCAGCATGCCGCCGCGCTCCTGGCGCAGATACAGCTCACCGTCAAAGTCGACCGCRTGGATGATCTCGGTGCCGGTCTTCTTGTTCCAGTCGGCCACCTCGGGCATGTCCTCGGTAATCAGGTACATGTGCTCCATCGCCAGAACCGGCAGTTCGAGCCTGACCATGCGGCCGACCTCGCGCGCCCAGAGCCCGCCGGCATTGACGACATGCTCGGCAATCACGTCGCCCTTGTTTGTGATGACGCGCCACAGGCCGTCGGGCCGGCGCACGATGTCCTCGACCTTGGTGAAGCGCTCGACCTCGGCGCCGAGCTTGCGCGCTGCCTTGGCATAGGCATGCGTCACGCCCGACGGATCGAGATGGCCGTCCTCCTTGTTGCGCACAGCGCCGACGAATTGCTTCGGATCGAGCAGCGGCATCAGTTCGGCCGCTTCCTTCGCCGAGATCACTTCGAGGTCGATGCCGAGATAGCGGCCCTTCGATACGACGCCGCGCAGCCAGTCGAGCCGCGCCTCGGTCGCTGCCAGAAGCACGCCGCCGGTCAGGTGCACGCCCGTCGCCTGACCGGAAAGCTCCTCGATCTCCTTGTAGAGCGAGATCGTGTATTTCTGCAGCTTGGCGACGTTGGGGTCGCCATTGATGGTGTGCATGCCGCCGGCCGCATGCCAGGTCGAGCCCGAAGTCAGCTCATCGCGCTCCAGAAGCACGACGTCGGTCCAGCCGTGGYGGGCAAGATGGAACAACACGGAGCATCCGACGACACCGCCGCCGATGACCACGACCTTTGCATGCGACTTCATGAGTTCTTCTCGTTATTTCAGTGAGTTGGATGGGTGAGATGAATCGGCCTGGGAGGCACCAAGCCACCCCCCTCTGGCCTGCCGGCCATCTCCCCCTCAAGGGGGGAGATCAGCAGCGGCGACGCCGCCGAACTCTTTTCAACGCTGATGATTGGCGAAGGCAGATACGACGGCCAATCTCCCCCCTTGAGGGGGAGATGTCCGGCAGGACAGAGGGGGGTGCCTCGCGCTGACGTCAAGGAAATCACGGCTCGCCCTGCCCGATCCCTTCCTTGCGCCGCGCGACATAGGCTTCGAGTGCCTCGCGCACGGCGGGGTCCATGGCCGGCTGGACATATTCCTCCAGCGCCTTTTTCCAAAGCCGCGTCGCCCGCGCCGTCGTGTCGAGCGCGCCGGCCTCCTGCCAGGCCTCGTAATTCTGCCAATTCGAAAGCATCGGCTGGTAGAAGGCAGTCGCATAACGTTCCAGCGTATGCGGCTCGCCGAAGAAGTGGCCGCCGGTCGGCACCGCGCCAAGCGCCTCCACCGCCAGTTCGCCCTCGTCAACCACGATCGGCCGCAGGAATTCCATCATGTGCTGGATCATCTCGACGTCGATAATGAGCTTTTCGAACGATGCGGTCAGCCCACCCTCCTGCCAGCCGGCGGCGTGGTAGACCAGGTTGCCATGGCCGAGCACCGCGCCCCACAAGGCCATCAGCGTCTCATAAGCGCCCTGCGAGTCGGCGGCATTGGAGGCGGAGCCCGGCGTCGTGCGGTACGGCAGCTTGTAGCGCCGCGCCAACTGGCCGGAGGCGATGTTGGCCTTGGTGTTTTCCGGGGTGCCGAAGGCCGGCGCGCCCGACTTCATGTCGACATTGGAAGTGAAGGCGCCATACATCACCGGTGCGCCGGGGCGCACGAGCTGCGTCAGCACAATGCCGAACAGCGCCTCGRCATTCTGCTGCGCCAGCGCGCCGGCGAGCGTCACCGGGCTCATCGCCCCCATCAGCGTGAACGGCGTCACCGCCACCGACTGGCCGTATTCGGCCATAGTCATCAGCCCTTCGGCCATCATCTCGTCAAAGCGGCGCGGCGAGTTGACCGAGATGATGGTGGTGACACCGGGATCGTCGCGCATCTGCTCCAGCGTCAGCCCGCGCGAAATCGCCATCATCTCGATGCCGTCAAGCGCCCTGCCCCGACCGATGGCTGAGACGTGGAAGCATTTGTCGGTCAGCGTCAGGTTGGCGAAATAGGTGTCGAGATGGCGCGAATTGGCCGGCAATTCGATCGGTGCGCAGACCTGGTTGCCCAGCATGTGGATGCAGTTGAAATGCTGCGCCAGCCGGACGAGATCCGAATAGTCGGCAAGATTGCCGGCGCGGCGGCCGCGCTCCATGTCGTGCACGTTGGGCGGCCCGGCGACCAGCGTGAAGTTGATGGTGTTGCTTCCGAGGTGGATGGCGTTGGYCGGATTGCGCGGCGTCAGCGTGTAGGCCGGGCGCGTCGTCTTCAGCGCTTCGTCGACCATGCCACGATCGATGCGCACGTTCATCGAGCTGCGATCGACCTTTGCGCCGGCGCGCTCGAACAGCGTTAGCGCCCGCTGGCTCATCACCTCTATGCCGAAATTCTCGAGGATATGCATCGACGCCTGATGGATGGCCTCGATCTGGTCGGCAGAAAGCACGGCCATCGGCGGATAAGGATTGATCACGCGCCGCGGCGGCAATTGTGGGATGGCGCTCGGCCCCCGGTTGCTGCTCCGCTCTGCGCCGCGCCTTCGTCTTGGTTCTGTCATGCGCGCATCAGAGCGTCAGCGCGATGCGATGGCTGTCAGGAATTCGTCATTCGCCGGCGCGATTTTAGCCAAGGCGGCATTTTTCAAAATCACCAAAGAGAAAAGCGACACAATTGGTCGAAATATCAACAGTTGGTTTTGACCAGGCAGACGCCACCGTTAAGGAAGCTCGCAAGAATCCTTTTATGATTTCGGCCTATTCGTTTTCCAATGCGTAGGTCGAGTTTTAGTAAAATTGTCGCTGTCTCAGTGCTGCTGGCGCTTTCGGCCTGCGCGACGGCGCCCAGCCATATCAACGATGTCTGCGCCGTCTTCGACCAGAATGACGGCTGGTTCGACAACTGGCAGTCCGCCGCCGAGCGCACGGAGCAGAAATACGGCGTTCCCGTTCCGGTTCTGATGGCGACGGTGCGCAAGGAGTCCGGCTTCAAGAGCAACGCCAGGCCCCCGCGCACCAAGCTCTTTGGCTTCATTCCCTGGAAGCATGTTTCCACCGCCGCGGGTTACTCGCAGGCGCTCGACGGCACCTGGTCGCAATATCAGATGGAGACCGGCAACTGGGCGGCGCGTCGCTCCCGTTTCGCCGACGCCATCGATTTCGTCGGCTGGTATCATTCCAAGACCGCCGATACGTTCGGCGTCGCCCGCAATGACACTTACAATCTCTATCTCGCCTATTATCTCGGCTGGAGCGCCTATGGCCGCGGCAATCGCGGTGACGCCGGCGTGCAGAACTACGCGCACGCCACCGACCAGATGGCCCGCGACTACGCCGCGCAGTTGCGGCAGTGCGGCAGCTGATAGCGGCGCGGGGCTGAYGGCAGCAAAGCGCTAATTGGGCTTCGACTTCTTGCCGCTCCGGGGCTTCGGCGGGGAACCCTCAGAACCGGCGCTGTGCGGCGCATCCTCCGGCACGCCCTCACGCGCCGCGTGCTCCTTGTCGAACTTGATGACCGGCTCCATCTTCGCYAGCACGTCGTCGGCCAACCAGCACAGGCTCATATGGCCGTCGCCGAGATTCTTGATCGGCGGCACCTTGGTCTCGCACAGATTGTCCGGCACCAGCTTCTTGTAACCGCAGCGCGTCTGGAACGGGCAGCCGGTCGGCGGGTTCATCGCCGACGGGATGTCGCCCTCGAGCACGATATGCTTCTTCACTACGCTGGTGTCGGCGATCGGGATCGCGGACAGGAGCGCCTCCGTGTAGGGATGATAGGGCGGCGAGAAGATCTGGTCCGTCGTGCCCTGTTCGACGATATAGCCGAGATACATGACCACCACGCGGTCGGCGATGTAGCGCACCACCGACAGGTCGTGGCTGATGAACAACATCGTCGTCTTGTTCTTGCGCTGGATATCCATCAGCAGCTCGGTCACCGCCGCTTGCACCGAGACGTCCAGCGCCGAGACCGGCTCGTCGGCCACCACCACCTTGGCGTCGCCGGCAARGGCGCGCGCCACGCCGATGCGCTGCTTCTGGCCGCCCGACAGCTGGCGCGGCTTGCGGCTCTCGAAGGCCCTGGGCAGCTTCACCAGGTCGAGAAGCTCCAGCATGCGCTTGCGCCGCTCGGCGACCGTCTTGCCGACATTGAACTTCTCGAGTGTGCGAATGATCTGCGCGCCGACCGTGTGGCTGGGGTTCAGCGTGTCGAACGGGTTCTGGAACACCATTTGGATCGAAGACACGGTCTCGACGTTGCGGTTCTCGATTCCGGTCGACTGGATCTCCTTGTTGCCGAGGGACACCGTGCCCGAGCTTGCGGTCTCGAGCCCCAGAAGCACCTTGGCGAGCGTCGACTTCCCGCAGCCGGACTCGCCGACGATCGCGACCGTCTCCGACTCGCGCGCGGTGAACGAGATCGTCTCGTTGGCCTTCACCACGCGGCCTTCGCTCGAGCCGAACACCTCGCTGCCGCCGACCTTGTAGTATTTCTTGAGGTCGTCGATCTTGAGCACCGGCTGGCCAGGCTCGACGCGCTCGTTGACCTTCTTGGCGCCCGGCGGCAGCGCTTCCCAGTCGATCTCGTTGAAGCGCACGCAGCGCGAGAAATGGCCCTCGTGCCCTTCCACCGGAATCATCGGAATTTCGGCGGCGTTGCAGACGCCCTCGACGAAATGGTGGCAGCGCGGGCCGAAATTGCAGCCTTTCGGCCGCTCGTGCGGCAGCGGCAATTGCCCGGGAATGGRGATCAGCGGCCGCGAATTTTTGTCGGCGCCAGGCAGCGGGATCGAGCGGAACAGGCCTTGCGTGTAGGGGTGGCGCATCCGGTCGAACACGTCCTCGATCTTGCCGGTCTCGACCGCCTCGCCGGAATACATCACCGTGATCTTGTCGCAGGTCTCGAGGATGAGGCCGAGATTGTGCGAGACAAAGATCATCGAGGTGCCGAACTTCTCGCCGAGCCCCTTGACCAGCTCGACGATGCCGGCCTCGACGGTGACGTCGAGCGCCGTCGTCGGTTCGTCAAGCAGGAGCAGCGCCGGCTTCGACAACAGCGCCATGGCAATGACGATACGCTGCTGCTGGCCGCCGGAAAGCTGGTGCGGGTAGGAACGCATCATGCGCTCGGGGTCGGGCAGCTTCACCGCGCGCACCATTTCGAGCGCCCGCTTGTAGGCCTCTTCCTTCGAGACCTTGTCGTGGATCAGCGGCACTTCCATCAATTGCTGGCCGACTTTCATCGCCGGATTGAGGCTCGCCATCGGCTCCTGGTAGATCATGGCGATCTTGTTGCCGCGGATGGCGCGAAGCTCCTCCTCGGACATCTCGCCCATGTCCTTGCCCTGGAACTTGATCCGCCCGCCGACGATCTTCCCGATGTTGGAGAGGTCGCGCATGATGCCGAGCGACACGGTCGACTTGCCGCAGCCGGATTCGCCGACGATGCCCATCGCCTCTCCGGGCATGACCGTGCAGGAAAAGTCCATCACCGCCGGGATCTCGCCCTTGCGGGTGAAGAAGGAGATCGAGAGATTCTCGATCTCGATGATCGGTTGGGCCGGATCTCGAACTGCCTCGTTCATGGGTCGCTCCAATCCTTGTTTTTCAAGTAGGGCCGAAGACCCCGCCATCAATCCTTCATCGACTGTTCGCGCAGCGAGTCCGCCAAAAGGTTCAGCCCCAGCACGAACGACATCAGCGCGATCGTCGGCGGCAGCGCCGGATGGATGAAGGAGCGCAGCAGGCGGCTCRCATCCTTGATCGCCGTGCCCCAGTCGGGGCTCTCGGGCGCCAGGCCCAGGCCGAAATAGCCGAGCGTGCCGAGCAGGATCGTCGTGTAGCCGATGCGCAGGCAGGCATCGACGATCAGCGGTCCGCGCGCATTGGGCAGTATCTCCCATAGCATGATGTACCAGGGCGATTCACCACGCGTCTGCGCCGCCGCCACATAGTCGCGCGTCTTGATGTCCATGGTAAGGCCGCGCACGATGCGGAACACGCCGGGACTGGAAGCGAACACCACCGCCACGAAGATGTTGAGCTGGTTGGGATCGATGTGGACGATGTGCAGCGGGTCCTTGTCGAAGACCAGGCCGGCATAGATCCAGCCGCCAATGACCAAAGTGAGGCCGAGCAGGATGTAGATGCGGTCCGACCGGTTCTTGTAGCGGGTCCAGAACAGCACGCAGAAGAAGATGATCGGGAACAGGAAGAACAGCCCGGCCATCGCATAGGGAATCGGCGTGTCCATGATGCCCGGCGTCACCAGGAGGTAGAACAAGAGGATCACCGGGAAGGCCAGCACCAGGTTGGCGAGGAACGACAGCACGGTGTCGATCTTGCCGCCGTAATAGCCCGCCGGCAGGCCGAGCGTGATGCCGACCATCAGCGCAAAGCCGGTCGCGGCCGGCGCGATGATCAGCACGATCTGGCTGCCATAGACCATGCGCGWGAACACGTCGCGCGCCAGCTTGTCGCCGCCGAAATAGAAGATGAGCTTTGTCGTCGGCTCAATCGCGCCGGGCAGCGCGTCCTTCATGACCGACATCTGGGCCAGCGGATCGAAGGGCGAGATGGTCGCGGCGAAGATCGCCGTGAACAGCCAGAACAGGCAGATACCGACGCCGGCAACGCCGACGCCGCTGTCGAAGAGCTGGCCGTAGAGACCGAGCTTCTTGCGGTAGCTGTAGCTGGTGCCCATAACCAGCACGAGCGCGATCCACACCGGCCAGAAACGCCAGAGCACGCCGATCACGTCATCGAAGGCGCTGATATATTCGATCTGCATCCGCCCTGCCCCTACTGAACCCTGATACGCGGATTGAGAAACGCGTAGCCGACATCCGAGATAAGCTGCGTGATCAGCACGATGAACACCGAGACCAGCGAGCAGCCAAGCAGAAGGTCGATGTCGTTGTTGCCTGCAGYCTCGACCAGCGTGTAGCCGAACCCCTGGTAGCGGAACATCACCTCGACGATGACGACGCCGGTGAGCAGCCACGGGAACTGCAGCATGATGACGGTGAATGGCGCAATCAGCGCGTTGCGCAGCGCATGCTTGATCACCACGCTCCTGAAGGAAAGGCCCTTGAGGCGGGCGGTGCGGATATATTGCTGCGTCATCACCTCGACCATCGAGGCACGCGTCATGCGCGCGATATAGCCGGTGCCGTAGATCGCCAGCGTGATCACCGGCAGGGTGAAATTATAGAAGGTGATGCCCTGGCTGGCGGACGCCGCCGAGCCGTTCAGCCAGCCGAGCCACGATGCGAAGATGACGGTGAAGATGACGCCCGACACATATTCAGGCGTCGCCGTGGAGGCGATCGAGGCGACCGACAGCGTCCGATCTGTGCGCGAGCCCTCCCGCATCCCCGCCAGGATGCCGATGAGCAGCGAGACCGGCACCATGAGCGCCAGCACCCAGAACATCAATACGCCGGTGGCGCCGAGCGCCGGGAAGAGCTTCGCCGCGACCGTCGTCTTGAATTTGGTCGAACAGCCGAAATCGCCCTGCAAGACGCCGGAGAATTTCGGCTCGACCGGATCGTTGCAGAAGGAGAAGCGCTGCGTTGTCTTTCCGGTCGCCGGATCGGTGATCGGATGCTTGGGCAGGATGCCCAGCCACTGGCCGTAGCGCAGGAAGAAATTCTGCCGGTAGCCATGGTTGACCAGCCAGCTTTCGAGCTGGTCGGCCGACGTATGCATTTCCGTCTGGCTGATCGCCAGCTTCTTCAGATTGGGCTCGAGATTGACGAGGAAGAAGACGACCAGCGTSAGGCACAGCATCGTGAGGAGTATGGTGCCGATGCGTCTTGCGATGAATGAGAACATGCGTGCCCCCCTGCCGGCCGGGTTGGGGTCAGATACGTTCAACCCTGTATCGAAAACCTTGTGACGCCACGTCGCCGCTGCAGCTCATGCAACGGCGACGAAGCTGCGAATACGAGGGGCTGGCGCGCCCCTCGCACTCATCGCGCCATAGATCACGCCTGTTCGAGCCAGACCTTGCCGAAGTCGTGCTCGTAGGTGGGGTGCATCGCGTGGTTCTTCACCTCGGGCTTGATGTTGATGTAGAGCTTGCGCCAGTAAGGCTGGATGATGATGCCGGAATCCTGCAGGATCTGCTCGATATCCTTCATCACCACCTTGCGCTTCTCCGCATCGGCGATCCCGAGCGCCTCGTTCACCTTCTTGTCGAACTCCGGATTGGAGTAGGCCGTCTCGTTCCAGGCCTCGCCGCTGCGGTAGGCGATGGCGATGACCTGGATGCCCAGCGGACGCATGTTCCAGTTGGTTTCCGAGAACGGGTACTTCGTCCAGTCGTTCCAGAAGGTGGCGCTCGGCAGCACGGTGCGCTTCACCTTGATGCCGGCTTCGCGCAGCTGCGCCGCGATCGCATCCGTGGTGTTCTTGTGGTAGTCCTCGTCATTGCTGATCAGCTCGTGCTCGAAATCGAGCACCCCGGCTTCCTGCAGCATCTGCTTGGCCTTGGCGATRTCGCGCTTGATCTCCGGCAGCTTGACATATTCCGGATGGATCGGCGCCACATGGTGGTTTTCAGCCGGCGTGCCGGCATTGCCGTAGCCGAGCTGCAGCACCGTGGCGTTGTCGACCGCAAGCAACATCGCCTGACGAACCTTCTGGTTGTCATAGGGCTTATGATTGACGTTGAAGCGCGACACCACAGTGGCGGCCGTCACCACTTCCGAAACCGGAGCGCCGACGCCTTCGATGATCTTCACATAATCGGCGGTCGTTTCGTGGTTGGTCTGCACCTCGCCCGATTCGAAAGCCGAGACCGTCGCGGCCGGATCGGTGCCGTAGTCGATGAACTCGACGCCGTCGAGGAAGGCCTCGCCCTGYCACCACTTGCCGGTCGTGCGACGCTTGTAGACCACCTTCTGGCCGACATCGTAGGAGACGAGCTCGAACGGACCGGTACCGATCGGGCAGCTCTTGAAGTTGGCACCTTTCTGGTCGAAGGTCTTGTGCACGACCAGCGCCGGATAGTCGGTCAGGTTGGCGATGATGGCGATGTCCGGYTTGCTCAGCTTGAGCTTGACCGTCATGTCATCAACCTTGACCACCGAGCCTTCACGCAGCTTCTTGGTCTTTTCATCGACGAGGCTGCCGAGACGGCCGGGCATAGAGTTGCCTTCCGCGGTCTTGTCGGCCCAGCGGGTGAAATTATAGACCACGTCGTCGGCGGTGAACTTGTCGCCGTTGTTCCATTCGACGCCCGGCCGCACATGCAGCGTGTATTCGGTCGCGTCGTCATTGATATCCCAGCTCTGGATCAGGTACGGCTCGAACGTGAAATGACGGGTGTACTTCACCAGCGGCTCAAGCGCCTGGCGTTGGGCGTTGGYGATTTCCGACCAGTCGGCGGTGCGGGGATCCTTAGGATCCTTGACGGACATGGCGACCTTCAGCACGCCGCCCTTCTTGCCCTGCACGTCCTCGGCCTTGGCCGGCGTCGGCGCTGCGAGACCGAGCATTCCGTAGGCCATAGCCGTCGATGCGCCGAAGATGCTGGCTAAAGCCAGGAATTCGCGGCGATCCACCTTGCCCGACTTGGCCTCCTCGGCCATCGCCAGGATATGGTCCGGAACGCGGTCACCGTTACTCTTGTAGATTGCCATGACTATCTCCCATTGTTGGCTTTCTGCCTTTTAACATTCCGCATCCAGACCGTGATGTCAAAAGACTGTGTGGAGTGGGAACGTGTCGGGGAAATGTGYAACTTTGGAACGAGGCCGGTTCGCGTGATAGCGACAGTCTTGACGCAAATTTGTTAGTGCACTGCACATTTCCCAAAAAATCGACAGGGCAATTAAATCAATACATATAGGCGGATAGGGGCCTTGCGGTCGCGGCAGAAGCGCTCGTCGCCCCGCAGAGGGCGGGCGCCCTGTCATCAATATTCGCGCTCGTAGAAGACGCCGCCTTTTGCTTCGCCCGCATCGTTGGCCTCGCCGCGCAGCTTGACACCGCGCCCGACATCGAGGTCGATCGTCGCCTTGCCGGAGCCCGGCTTGTCGCCCTTCTGGATCGTCACATAGGTGCGGTCGTTGAGGTACTTGCCGGCCGAGACGGCGGTGCCRCCCTTCTCGTCCGTCGTCACGTCGAGATTGTCGACGCCGATGGCGTTTTGCAGGTTTTCGAGAAGCGAGGTCGAGCCGCCGACGCCCGCCAACTGCGCGGCGGCTTGCGCCAGTTGCGCGATCTGCAGCGGTGACAGCTTGGACATGGATTGACCGAATATGAGCTGTGCAAGGATCTCGTCCTGCGGCAGCGCCGGTACGGAGGAGAAAGTGAATTTCGGATTGGTGGCCTCGCCCGACACAACGATCGTAACCGTTGCGCTGCTCGTCGTCGTGGTCGCCGTCAGGTTGAGGTAAGGCACCAGCGAACCCTGGAACCCGACCGTGCCCTCGGTGAAGGTCAGCCGCTTGGCAAGGACTGTCAGCCGTCCGCGCTGCAAGGTGAAGGTGCCCACCGCTTGCGGTGAGGAAGCCGGGCCGGTCAGCTTAAGCGAGCCGCCGAGCTCGGCATCGACGCCCCTGCCCTGGATGAAGATCTGATTCGGCGCGTTGACCGTGACGTCGAGGACAAGGCCGCTTCCGCTGTTGCTGTTGCCGCTGGACGTGGCCGGGCGCAGCGCCTTGTCCTGCGCGCGCACCGCTCTGGGCGCGTTCTTGTGCTTGACGTCGAGCGCCGAGAGCGAGCCCGGTAGTTTTTCCGGAACGGTGATGACGGTCCTTGCCAGATTGATGGTGCCGGCGATCACCGGCGCCGAGACGAGCGGTCCCTTGATGGTCAGGTCGCCGCCGAGATTGGCGGTGACAACCCTGCCGTCGGTATAGCGGCCGTCGGTGAGCTTGACCGACAGATCGGCTGGGAAGCCCTGCGCGGGGGTGATGCCGACGGTACCGCTGGCCGAAAGGCTGCCGCGCGTCGAAAGCGTGCCGGTCAGGCGATTGATCCTCGCAACGCCGCCGCCGATCGAGACGTCGGCTGCGATGTCATTGACGGCAAGTCCGGAACGCGCGTCGATGAGGCGCGCGCCGGACGTGGTGACTTTGCCGCTGATCACCGGCGAGGATGCCGGGCCGCGGACTTGCACGTCGACATTCGCGGTGCCGTTAAGCGCAAGGCCTTGCGCGGCCAGCTTGGCGGCAAGGAAGGAGAACGGCACCTTGCCCTTGAAGTCGAGCGCCAGGGTCGGCGCGCCAGCGGTCGTCACCGTGCCGCCGCCCTTGAGACCGAGACCGGCGCCGTCGCTGATGTCGGCGTCGAAGGCAAGCTTGTTGGCGGCGAAGGTTCCCGACGACGACACGTTCATGCCGCCAAGCCCCGCGCTGCGCGTCTGCGAGATCTGCACGCCGGAAGCGTTGACTTTGAATGCGACCGCAGGGCTGGCCGTGGCACCGGACACCTTGGCCGTGCCCGAGATCGAGCCGGCCGCGTCGAGGCCTGGCGAAAAGTTGTTGGCGAGCGACACCGGCACCCTGGCCAGATTGGCGTTGATGTCGAGCGCCTGCCCCACCTTGCCGGTCACCGTGGCCGTGCCGCCGCCGAGGTTGAGCACGAGCTTGTCCAGCGTCGTCGCGCCGTTGGCGATGGTCACGGTCGAAGCCTGTGCGATCGCCGCCTTGATGCCCTGAACCGTCGCCTGGCCGGAAGCAAGCTCGATGGTCGTCGTGCCGTTCGTCACCTTGACCCGGCCGGCCGCCTTGGCCGGAATGTTCTTGACCGTGGCGCCGCCGGAAAAGCCGGTCCAGTCGCCGTCGCGCTTCAGGTCGACATCGATGCCGATGACGGCGGTGCCGCCCGAGATCACGCTATCGGCGCGCACCTTGCCGGAAATCACCGGCGCGGTGAGGTAGTTGGCGATCTGCGCGTCGATGGCGACATTCTTGGCCGAGAGGTCGCCGCGCCTGATTGCCGCCGTAGTCGCCTTGACGGCGACGTTCGGTCCGTTGCCGGTTTTCGAGAAGGCGATCGATCCGCGCACGTCCCCCTCGGCCTTTTCCAGCGCAAGCGCCGCCAGCGGCCCGATGTCTGGCAGGTCGAGCGACACGGTGCCCACCGGCACAAACGCCTCGTCGAGCGCCAGATCGCCGGAGATCCTGCTCGATCCCAGCGACAGCAGAAGCCCGTTGATCGCACTCTTGCCGTTGGTGGTGGCAAGCACGGCATTGCCCTGCAGCGGCTGCCCGGCGACATTGCCGGTCAGTTGCATATTGGCCGCCGGATTGGCGGCATCCGCCTTGCCGGTCGCGGTCAGCTTGAGTCCGGTGATCTCGCGCGCCGCCACCGAAAGCCGGTCGCTGTTCACGGTCAGGGAAAGATCCGGCGCCGTTACGGCGCCCTGCGCGTCGAGGGCGAAGGTGATGGCGCCCTTGGCATCCTTCGACAGCAGCGAAATGTCGCCAAGCGCGCCCTTGACGGYRGCGCYRAGWTTGTTGTCGGCGACGCTCGCCTGACCGTCGGCGGTGAACGCGCCCGAYGCGACCCTCACCGGGCCGACGCTGACATTGCCCTTGGCGTCGCGTTGCGTCGTGGCACTGAGTTGCGTGCGTTCGGCGAGCACGCCGCGCACGGCCGCCGGCAAGGCGGCAGAAAGCACATCCGCCTTGACGGTGAAGTCGAYGGAGCCGTCGGCAAACGATACCCGGCCGTTGAAGGCTCCGTCCACCGCGCCGGTGGTTGCCGAGCCGCTGTCGATGGTGATCGCATCCGGAGCAAGGCTGCCGGCGATTTTGGCCGTGACCTTGCCGGCGACCAGCGGTGCAACCGTCGGATTGTCGAGATCGATCTTGTCGGCCGCGACCATGCCGGAGACCGGCCCGGTCCGGGTCTTGACGTCGAACCCGTCGGAATGGAGCGCCAGCGCCAGGCCTTCCACCTTGACGTGGTTGGCCGTGGCGGAGGGCAGTGTGGCCGAGATGTCGAGCCGCGGCGTCGCGCCCTGCCCGGCGGCCTTCACCGAAACCGCCTGCATTTCCAGCTCGACCGGGCTTGCGGCGGTGCCGAATTTGAGCGGCAGGCTCGGCCCGTTCGAGGCGAGATCGAGCGAGAAATCGCTGGCGCCGTTCGGATTGATCGTGCCGGCGGCCTTGCCCGAGACCTTGTCGCCGGAAAGCGTCGCCTGGTCGATTGTCAGGCCGCCCGCCGTCGAGACGCTGCCGGCAGCATCGAGATTGAGCGGCCCAAGCCCTGCCTGGCGGGTCTGGCTGGTCTCGGCGCCGGCGAGCTTGGCGTTGAAGCGAACATCAGGGCTGGAGGTCGGACCGGAGACGTGCGCCGTGCCTTCCAGCGTTCCGGCCGCATCAAGGCCAGTCACGAAGTCATTGGCGAGCGCTGCCGGCAGCCTGGCGAAATTGGCCGTCAGGTCGAGGATCTGACCGGCGCTGCCGGAAACCGTCGCYGCGCCGCCGCCGAGATTGAGCGCGAGCTTTTCGATGCTGGCGACGCCGTTGGCGATCGAGAGGCTGGAAGGCTCGGCGATCGCCGCCTTGATGCCGCGCACCGTCGCCTCGCCGGAGGCGATCTCGACGCTGGTCTTGCCGCCGGCAATCTTGACACGGCCGCTGGCGGTGGCCGGAATGCCCGACGCCGTCGCGCTGCCGGCAAAATTGGTCCAGTCGCCGTCGCGCTTCAAATCGATGCCGATGCCGCTGATCACCGTGCTTCCGGAWGTCACGCTGTCGGCCTTGATGGTGCCCGAAATCGCCGGCCCCTTGAGATAGTTGGCGATCAATGCGTTGACGGTGATCGTCTTTGCCGCGAGATCACCCCGCGCGATCGATCCGCTGGCCGCATTGATGGTCACGGTCGGYGCCTCGCCGTCCTTGGCGAAGGCGATCGTGCCGTTGATGTCGCCGGTCGCCGTCTGGCCGCCAAGCGCCGCCAGCGGCGCAATGTCAGGCACGGCRAGCGTCAGCGTGCCAAGCGGCAGGAACCGATCGTCGAGCGCRAGATCGCCCGAAACCTTRTCGTCGCCRAGCGCCAGGCTGAGCCCCCGKATCGAGCGCTTGCCGTCGGCGGTCACCAGCGACGCCCTGATGTCGAGCGGCTGGTCTGCGGCGCTGCCCGTCAGCGAAACATCGGCCGATGGGTTGGCGATGTCGGCCTTGCCCTTGGCGGAGAGCTTGATGTCCTTCACGGTGCGGCCGGCCGCGGTCAGGCTGGCGCTGTCGGCCGAAACCGAAAAGTCCGGCGCCCAGCGCGGGCCGCTCGTCGTAAGCGCGAAATTGATCCCGCCGGCCAGCGGCGTGCCGGCGAGTGACGACAGCGCCGAGACGTCGCCCAGCGAGCCCTTGACGTCGGCCTGGATGTCCGAGCCTTGCGCGCTTGCGGTACCGCTGGCACTGAGCGAGCCCGAGGTAAGTTGCAGCGAATTGGCGGCGAACGCCCCTTGCGGATCGCGGGTCGCGGTGGCCGAGAATTTCACCCGCTGGCCGAGTAGCGAGCTGATCTGCGGCGGCAGCGCCGTCGACACCGCGTCGGCATTCATCTTCAGCGTCATCGACAGATCGGCGAGCGAGACGCCGGCCGTCAGCGTGGCGTTGAGCGCGTCGCTGCGCAGCGTGCCCTGATCGATGGTCACGGTCTCGCGGCTGATCGAGCCGGAAAGATCGGCGGYGAGCTTGCCAGTCACCAGCGGCGCCAGCGTCGCCACATCGGTCTTCAGGCCAGCGGCGGCGAGCTTGACGCTGACCGGGCCGCTAAGGGTCTCGACATCGAAGCCGTTGGAATGGATCTCTCCCGTCAGATTGTTGAGCTGTGTGCCGCCGACGGCCACCGAGGCCAACGACGTGCCGATATCGACCGCCGGCGCCTTGCCGTTGCCGAAGGCGCGTGCGGTCGCCTTCTCGACAGCGACCAGGATCGGCACCGCGCTGTTGCCGACATCGATGGTGACGGGCTTGTCCTTGGCCGAAAGCTCGACGGCAAGGTCGTTGGCGCCTTTCGGGTCGACATTGCCGGTCGCCGTGCCGTGGACCGTGCCGCTCTCTATGCTGGCCCGCTCGATATCGACCCCGCCGCTTGTGGTCGCGACGCCGGCAACATCGAAGGACGTCTTGCCGGCAAACAGCGACTTGAACTTTTGCGGCACGAAACGCTCGAATTCGCCGTCGCCCTTGGCCTCGATATAGTGACCCTTGTCGTTCAGCTGATGGCGGCCGGTGAGCTGGGTGACGATCTGGCGGTCGACAACGAAGGTGCCGATGCCGTTCCAGTTGGCGAGCGGCCCGGTGCCCGAAACGACGATGTTGACAGGCGGCGCATCCGGCAGCTTAAGCAGATTGGCGATGATGCCGCCCACCGGCTCCGATGCCTTGAGGTCGAGGTCGAGCTTGTTGTCGGCCGGCGCGAAATAGACCTTGGCGTCGACATTGCCTTGCTTGCCGTCGTGACGCGCGACGTTGAGCACCGTCTCGATCGCCAGCGGCGACGGATCGGCCCTGAGCGAGCCCTTGGCGGCGAGTTCCGCAATGCCGCTGCCGGCGAGTTCCTGCCCGAGCGCTATTTCCGGCAGGTCGATCTGCTTGACGTCGATCGAGACCGGCAGGCTGGTCGATCCGCCTCGCGACGGCTGTTGGCTGGCCTGAGGCAGCCGCGCCAGCTCGATGCGCTCGGCCGCGATCCGGTCGGCGTTGAAATTGCGCGACAGCAACGCCGTCGGCGACCAGTCGAGCGCCACCTTGCGCGCCACCAGCCAGGGCCCGGTGCGGTCCTCCAGCACGATATGATCCAGCCGCAACGCACCCGACCATATGCCCTCGATGCCGCTGACGGTGACCTTGYGGTCCTCCGTCGAGGCCATGGTCGAAATCAGGCTTGCCAGATTCTGGCGGCCGCCTTCGGTGCCGGTCAGCACGGCGAGCGCGCCGACCGCCACCACTATCAGGACGAGCAGCGCGTAGAGAAAGATGCGAAGGATGCGCCAGAAGATCCTCATCATCAGAACGCCTGCCCGATGCCGGCATAGATGCCGAAATGCGGATCGCTTGGATCGCGGTTGAGCGGCACGGCGGCATCGATGCGCAGCGGCCCGAACGGCGTGAGATAGCGCAAGCCGACGCCGGCGCCGGCCTTGACATGCGAGAAATCGGGGAAGGATTTGGTCGAGACCGTGCCGGCATCGACGAAGGGCACGATGCCGATCGTGTCGGTGACGGCGATGCGCATCTCGATCGAGGTCTCGAAGAGGGAGAGGCCGCCGATCGGCTTCCCGTTGATGTCCTTCGGACCGATCCCCTGATAGGCATAGCCGCGGACCGAACCGCCGCCGCCCGAATAGAAGCGCCGGTCGGCCGGAACATTCTGCAGGCTGGTGCCGACGATCGAACCGATGGTGGCACGTTCGGCCAGCACGAATTTGCTTGCCGTATCGAGCGACTGGTAGGCGGAGYCTTCGCCCTTCAGCTTGAGGAAGGTCGCGCCGTTCAGGATGTCGTAGCTCGGTTCGGCATAGGCGAGCGCCCGAAAACCGCTGGTCGGGTTGAGCTTGTTGTCGCGGCTGTCATAGACATATTGCAGCGGAACGCTGGCGATCAGATAGGTGTGCTTGCCGAAGACGTCGGTGATCCTTGAGTAATCGAGGGCAAATTCTGCCGAAACTCTCTGCTTTTTGTCGAGGTCGTAGGAGACGCCCAAATTGCCCTTGACCGAGAAATGGTCGTAGGCGTCGGGGTGCTCGAACACCGTCTTGATGCCGGTGAAGAACTTCGATGTCGGCCCGAGCACGCCCGGCTTCTCGAACATGATGCCGGCATTGTAGTTGAGTTTGGAAATGCTGTTGGCGCCRATGCCGCTGATCGAGCCGTCGATGCGCAGCTTTTCCGCCCGGCCGAACAGATTGCGGTGGCCCCAATAGYCCTCCAGCCCCAAGCCTTCTGTATTCGAATACGTGYCGCCCAAGCCGAAGAAGTGCGGCTTGCGCTCGCTGACCTGCACATTGATCGGAATGTTGCCGTTGGCGTCGAGCCTGTCGCCTTCCTTGATGCTCACGCTGTTGAAGACCTCGAGCCCGAGCAGGCGGTCGCGGGCATCGTCGATCTCCTGCGGCGAATATTGCTGGCCGCGCTTGAGGCCGGTCATGTACTCGGTGAAGTCGCGATCGACCTTCTCGGTGCCCTCGACTGTGGTGGCGCCATAGCCGGCGACCGGGCCGGCGGCCACCGTCAGCGTGACGTCGAGCGTTGAGGTGGCATGATCGGCGACGATCTCGCGATCCGTGACCTTGGCGAGCGGTCTGCCCTCCTCCTTCAACGCCCGCACGATCGCCGCTTCTGCCTTGATCACGGCCCCCGATGAGGCATCCCCGCCGGCGATCAGGCCGAAATCGGCGCTGGCCAGCCCGGCCGCGTCGCCTTTCAGCCTGATGTTGCCCAGGGTGAATTTCGGTCCGACGGTAATGTTGACCATCACCGGGATGGGCTGCGGCCCCTTGAATTCGGCGTCCGGCGGCAGTTCGTCTATGGACTTGCCCTGGATGGTGATGGTGACCACGCCTTCGTATCGGGCGTCGGCGTAAAGCGCGGCAACGAGATGTTCGCGGTCGCTCCGCGCCTTGGCCATCAGGCCGAGCGACCCCGACACCGGATGCTCCTCGTCGTTCTTGAGCGCCGAGGCATCCTCGAGCTTCTTGAGCAGATCCTTGTCGGCGTCCGGCGCGCTAATGGTCACCGAATAGCGCAGCGGATTGACGATGTCGGCATCCTCGTCCTTGGACGAACCCCAGAGCTTTATGCCGAAAATCTCGAAAGCGGCCGCAGGCAACGCCGCGCCGGCAAGYGTGACCGAGCAGACAAGGGCGAAAAGCAGGGCGCGCGGGAGCCTGCGCCCTGGCGCGATCCCTCCTGACATCTGCGTTTCATGYGCCCGCATTAGGACAACCTAGTCGACAAAACTAAAATTGGAATGAAGTTCTGAAACGCTCGTAAAGGGGCCACAATCCAATTGTCTGAAATAGACCGGGCTTGGAATTCACACCTTTTGCACTTTCGCAAGAATGTGTGATCCATCTCATAGAGGTTCTGTCGAAATACCGGCCTTTGGCCGGCGTGGAAACCGTTGGCAGGTTGAAAAACCTGCCGCGTTCCGGCGTTGACAAGCCCGCTTGACGCTTGCTCATACCCGGACGCTGCAATGTCGGGAGGGTGATGTGGCAATGCGCGCGGCTCGTGGTCTCTCTTTACTTCTCCTTATCTTCTTCGCATTGAGCGCCGCCGCGCAAGCGGCCGAAGCCCGGYGAATTGTGACGAAGGACAATTCCGACTATTTCGGTTTCGACCTGAGGTCGGACCAGAATGTCAGCCTCGACCAGTGCAAGACCACATGCCTCGGCGATCCCGCCTGCCGCGCCTTCACCTACAACACCAAGGCCAAGTGGTGCTTTCTCAAATCCGACTATAACCAGCTGAAACCCTTCGGCGGCGCCGTCGCCGGCAAGATCGTCAATGTCGATGGCGACCCCGACATCGGCGCCCCGCCGGCGCTTGCCTTTTTTCCCAACTGGATGGCCGACCAGGCCCAGCAGTTCCGCAACAAGCTGACAGATCYGGCCTATGACAAGCCGACCGAGGGGCTGGCGGCGCTCCAGGCCGCGGCCGAGCAGGCGGCGCGGACCGGAGACCATCGCCTGGCCATGCAAAAATACCAGGCAGCACTGTCCGTCCTRCCGGACGACGGCGCGCTCTGGCTGGCACTGGCGCGTGAGACGCTGGGCGTGCAGCCGGCTGCCAACACCTCCGAACCATCCACCTTGCCGGCAAATGTCACCTCGGCCGCGTTCAACGCCTACAAGCTGGTGCGCACCGCAAAGACCCGCGCCGAGGCGCTGGCGCTGCTTGCCGAAGGCCTCGATAAGCGTGACCTCTTCCGGCCGGCGCTGCAGGCCTATGAGGCGAGCCTCGCGCTGGTGAATTCGCCCGCAGTCCAGGCCGACTATGCCGATCTCAAGGCGCGCAAGGGCTTCCGCGTCGTCGAGCACACGGTCGATGCCGATTCCGCTTCGCCGCGCATCTGCGCGCAGTTTTCCGAGGAACTGGTCAAGACCGGCGTCGACTATTCGCAGTTCGTCACTGTCGACAACGCCGCTCCCAAGGCCGTCGAGGCCAAGGACAAACAGATCTGCGTCGAGGGGCTGGAGCACGGCCAGCACTATGACGTGACCTTCCGCGCCGGCCTGCCGGCCGCCATCGGCGAGACGATCGCCGCCCCGGTCGTGCTGTCGATCTATGTCCAGGATCGCGCTCCATCGGCTCGCTTCACCGGCGACAGCTTTGTGCTGCCGGCCGGCGCGCGCCGCGGCATTCCGGTGGTCACCGTCAATATGAACGCCGCCAAGATGAAGCTCTACCGCATCGGCGACCGGTCCCTGGCGCAGCTTCTGTCCGGCTATCAGTTCCTGCATCAGCTCGACGGCTATGACATTTCCACCATTTCCGGCCAGATCGGCGAGCCCGTCTGGGAAGGCACGCTCGACATCGCCAACGACCTCAACAAGGAGGTCACCACCTCCTTCCCGGTGGACGAAGCGATCCCGCATCGCAAGCCCGGCGTCTATGTGCTGACCGCGCAACCGGTCGACGAAAAGAGCGACGACTACAATTCGCGCGCCACCCAGTGGTTCGTCGTTTCCGATATCGGCTTGTCCACCTATGCCGGCCAGGATGGGCTGAACGTCTTTGCCCGTTCGCTCGGCTCCGCCAAGCCGATTCCCGGCGCCGAAGTGACGCTRCTTGCCAAGAACAACGAGATCCTCGGCGCGGCGACCACCGATGCCGAAGGCCATGTGGTCTTCAACCCCGGGCTGACGCGCGGCGAAGGCGGCATGGTGCCGGCCGTGCTGATGGCCAGGCAGGGCGACAACGACTTCGTCTTCCTCGACATGGGCCGCGCCGGCTTCGACTTGTCGGATCGCGGCGTCGCTGGCCGTACCGCGCCCGGCGCGCTCGACGTCTATGCCTGGACCGAGCGCGGCATCTACCGCGCCGGCGAGGACGTGCATGTGGCGGCCCTTGCCCGCGACGGTGCCGCCAAGGCGGTCGGGAACCTGCCGCTGACCTTCATCTTCATGCGGCCTGACGGCGTCGAGAACCGCCGCATCGTCAGCGACGGCGCCTCGGCCGGCGGCCACGCCGTCGATCTGCCGCTGGAGCCCAACGCCATGCGCGGCACCTGGACGGTGTCGATCTACACCGATCCCAAGCAGGCGCCGGTGGCGAGCCAGATGTTCCTGGTCGAGGACTTTGTGCCGGATCGCATCGAGTTTGACCTGACGGCCGACAAGAAGGAGCTCGCCCAAGGCGAGACCGCCAATGTCAGCGTTGACGGACGCTTCCTCTACGGCGCACCAGCCGCCGGCCTTGCGCTGGAAGGCGAGATGACGCTGTCGACCACCAGCGGTTGGGACCGGTTCAAGAATTTCACCTTCGGCCTCGCCGACGAGCAGTCGTCCGAGCCTTCGGTGACGCCTCTCAGCAACCTTCCCGTCGTCGGCGACAACGGCAAGGCGAGCTTTCCGGTCTCGATCGACCAGCTGCCGTCCACCACCAAGCTGGTCAATGCCAAGGTCACCGTGCGCATGCGGGAGGCCGGCGGCCGCGCCGTCGAACGCTCGCTCGACGTCGCCGTCCATCCGGAAAAGGACATGATCGGCATCCGCCCCGACTTCCAAGGCGGCGAGGTGCCGCAAGGCGGAACGGCGAAGTTCAGCATCATCGCCGTCGATCCGAACGGCAAGCGCGAGGAGCTGAAAGGCGCCCAGTGGTCACTGGTGAAGGTCGAGCGCAATTACCAATGGTATCGTTCCAACAATTCCTGGAACTATGAACCGGTGAATCTGACCAAGGCCGTCGCCAACGGCCAGATCGACCTGAGGGACGATGGCGAGGCGACCGTGTCGCTGCCCGTCGACTGGGGCCGCTACCGGCTTGAGGTCGAGACGGCCGACCCCGACGGACCGGCGACCAGCTATGAGTTCGACGCCGGCTGGTATGTCGCCTCCACCACCACCGAGACACCTGACGGCCTGGAGATCGCTCTCGACAAAGATACTTACGCCGGCGGCGAGGTCGCTAAGCTGAAGGTTTCGCCGCATTTTGCCGGCGAGCTGCTCGTCACAATCGGAGCCGAGAAACTGCTCAAGACCGTCACCGCCTCGGTGCCGGCCGGCGGCGGCACCGTCGACATTCCGGTCGGCGACGACTGGGGCGCCGGCGCCTATGTCACGGCGACCTTGTTCAGGCCGGGCGATGCCGAGCAGTCGCGCATGCCGGCCCGCGCCATCGGCGTCAAATGGCTGACCGTCGATCCGGGCTCGAAGAAACTCGCCGTCACGCTGACGCCGCCCGAAAAGACCGCCCCGCGCCAGCAACTGTCGATCCCGGTCGCCGTCAACGGCGCTCAACCCGGCAGCAACGCCTATGTGATGGTTGCGGCCGTCGATGTCGGCATCCTCAACCTCACCAACTACAAGGCGCCGGATCCGGAGAACTGGTTCTTCGGCCAGCGCATGCTGGGACTCGAGATCCGCGACCTCTATGGCCGCCTGATCGACGGCTCGCTCGGCACCACCGGCAAACTGCGGACCGGCGGTGACRGCGCCAACATGCAGTCGCAAGGCAGCCCGCCAACCGAAAAGCTGGTGGCCTTCTTCTCCGGCCCGGTCGAGCTCGGTGCCGACGGCAAGGCGCGCATCGACTTCGACCTGCCGCAGTTCAACGGCACGGTGCGCGTCATGGCTGTCGCCTGGACCAAGGAAGCGGTCGGGCATGCGCAGACCGATGTGATCGTGCGCGATCCGGTAGTGATCACCGCGGGCCTGCCACGCTTCCTGGCCCCGGGCGATGCCGCCACGATGCGTCTCGACATCGCCGACACCGACGGTCCTGCCGGCGATTACAAGCTGTCGGTCACCACGACACGCGATCTCTCGACCGGCGACAAGCCCCTGCCCGAGAAGCTGACGCTCGCACAGGGCAAGAGGCAATCGCTCTCCTTCCCGCTGATTGYGCGGACGGCTGGCGATGCTTCGATCACCGTCAAGCTCGCGCATGACAGTGGAACCGAGGTCGAGCAGACGCTCTATCTGCCGGTGCGCCCGTCGCAGCTTCCGGTCACCAACCGCATGGTGGTCGACCTGAAGCCCAATGGCGGCGCGCTGCGCGTCGACAAGGAATTGCTCGCCGCAAGCGTGCTCGACGGCGCTTCGGTGAGCGTCGGCGTCTCGCAGGCGTCCGCCTTCGACGTGCCCTCGCTGCTGATGAGTCTCGACCACTACCCCTATGGCTGCGCCGAGCAGACCACCAGCCGCGCCATGCCGCTGCTCTATGTCAATGACATGGCCGCCAGCATCGGCATGGGGAGCGATCCCGAGCTGCACGGCCGCATCCAGGACGCCATCTACAGGGTGCTAAGCTACCAGGCCTCAGGCGGCAGCTTCGGCCTCTGGGGTCCGGGCTCCGGCGATCTCTGGCTCGACGCCTATGTCACCGAGTTCCTGACCCGGGCGCGCGAGCAGAAATACGACGTCCCGGCGCAGGCTATGAACCAGGCTCTGAACAACCTGCAGAACTCGCTCGGCTACGACCAGGATGTCCAGGACCGCGGCAGYGACATCGCCTATGCGCTCTACGTGCTCGCCCGCAACAAGAAGGCCTCGATCGGCGACCTGCGCTATTACGCCGACACGCAGCTCGAAGCCTTCTCGAGCCCCATGGCCGTCGCCCAGCTCGCGGCAAGCCTCGCGCTCTATGGTGACACGCAGCGTTCGGAAGCCACCTTCCAGGCGGCGCTGCGTCTGGCAAAGGCAAGCACCGAGTATGACTACTACCGCTCCGACTACGGCTCGCCGCTCCGCGATGGTGCGGCGATGCTGGCCCTGGCGGCTGAATCGAAGCCGGTGCCGAGCATCGTCCCGCAGCTGATCAAGCTGGTGGCGAGGGAGCGCGCCGACGCCAGTTGGACGAGCACCCAGGACGAATCCTGGATGCTGCTCGCCGCGCGGGCGCTGAAGGAAGGCAATGAGTCCATCATGCTTTCCGTCAATGGCGCGCCGCATTCGGGCGGCTATTCCGACCGGGTCGCCGGCAGTGAGCTGGTTGACAGCCCGCTCACCATCGCCAACACCGGCAAGACGCCGCTGCAGGCGGTTGTTACGGCGGTGGCCGCACCAGTCGAGCCGCTGCCGGCCGGCGGCGACGGCTTCACCATCGAGCGCACCTACTACAAGCTCGACGGCACCGAGGCCAATGTGACGGAGGCCAAGCAGAACGAGCGTTACGTGGTCGTGTTCAAGGTCTACGAGCAGAACAAATGGCCTTCGCGCCTGCTGATCACCGACCTGTTGCCGGCCGGCTTCGAGATCGACAATCCAAGCCTGGTCTCCAGCGCGCAATTGTCGAACTTCTCCTGGCTGGCGCAGACCGACGCCGCGCATCTGGAGTTCCGCGACGACCGTTTCGTCGCGGCCTTCAACCCCAACGAGGGCGATGGCGACCGCAACATCACGCTGGCCTATGTCGTGCGCGCCGTGACGCCCGGCACCTACGCCCATCCGGCGGCGACGGTGGAGGACATGTATCGGCCGCAATACTCGGCCCGCACCGCCTCCGGCATGATGGAGGTCAAGGCGGAGTAACGATGAAAGGGATCGCCACCTGCGCGGCTGAGGCTAACCACGCAACATCGCGCTGCCCCTCACCCTTACCCTCTCCCCGTGAACGACGGGGAGAGGGGTCGCCAGCGCTGCAGCCAGCTCCCTTCTCCCCGTCACTATACGGGGAGAAGGTGCCGGCAGGCGGATGAGGGGCGGCGCCATGCTCTCGAGAAAAATCTTCCGCCGCACGGCCATAGCAGGCATCTCTTTCGCCTGCCTTGTCGCCCTTTCCGCAGCCGCCCTCTGGGAGCTCGACCGCGCCTTCCCGCCGCCGCTGCCGGCAACCCTGACCGTCTCGACCGAAGTGCAGGATCGCGACGGCCAGCTTTTGCGTGCATTCGCAACGCCGGACGGCTACTGGCGGCTCGAAACGCGGCTCGACCAGGTCGACAAGCAGTTCGTCGACATGCTGGTCGCCTATGAGGACAAGCGCTTCTGGGACCACCGGGGCGTCGACGTGCTGGCGCTCTGCCGCGCCGCCGGCCAGTTCGTCGCCAGCGGCCATATCGTTTCCGGCGGCTCGACGCTGTCAATGCAGCTTGCCCGGCTGATCGAGCCGCGCGACAGCCGCAGTCTCGGCTCCAAGCTCAAGCAGATCCTGCGCGCCATCCAGATCGAACGGCGGCTTTCCAAGCAGGAGATTCTCGAGCGCTACCTGACGCTTGCGCCTTACGGCGGCAATCTCGAAGGCGTGCGCGCCGCTTCGCTCGCCTATTTCGGCAAGGAACCGAAACGGCTGACCGTTTCGGAATCGGCCCTGCTCGTGGCGTTGCCGCAGCTGCCGGAAAAACGCCGGCCCGACCGCAACCTCGACATCGCGCATGCCGCGCGCGACCGCGTGCTCACCCGTATGGTTTCGGCCGGCCTACTCAACGATAGAGAGGCCGCGCGCGCCGCGCTCGACGACGTCGCCGGCCTGYGCCGCAAGCTGCCGGCGCTGGCGGCGCACGCCTCCTATGCCATGCTGCCCAAGGCCGAGCCCGGCAAGCCGCTGCAGCTCACCATCCGCAGAAGCGTCCAGCAAGGGCTGGAGCAGGTGGCGAAGGACGCTGCCAGAAAACTCGGCCCGAAGCTGTCCGTTGCCATGGTGATGGCCGATGCGCGCACCGGCGACATCCTCGGCGAGGTCGGCTCCGCCGATTTCTTCGACGCCAGCCGTTCCGGTTGGATCGACATGACCAAGGTCGTGCGCTCRCCGGGCTCGACGCTGAAGCCCTTCATCTACGGGCTGGCCTTCGAGCAGGGCCTGGTGGCGCAGGAGACGATCATCGAGGACAGCCCGRCCGATTTCGGCGGCTACCGGCCGAAGAACTTCGACATGGGCTACCAGGGCGACGTCAGCATCCGCCAGGCGTTGCAGCTGTCGCTCAACGTGCCGGCGATCCGGGTGCTCGACGCCGTTGGCCCGGCGCGGCTGACGGCGCGCTTCCGCCAGGCCGGCGTCAACCCAATCCTGCCGATCAACGAGGCGCCAGGCCTGGCGATCGGGCTTGGCGGCGTCGGCGTCACTTTGCGCGACCTGGTGCAGCTCTATACCGGCCTCGCCAATGGCGGGAAGATGCACACGCTGCATGACGGCACCGAGCCGGCCAATGCCCAGCGCACCTCCGCCACCATCCTCGACGACCAGGCGGCCTGGCAAATCAATGACATATTGTCCGGTGTTAAGCCCCCGGAAGGGGCTGCCCCGCGCGGCATCGCCTACAAGACCGGCACTTCCTATGGCTATCGCGATGCCTGGTCGGTCGGCTTCGACGGCCGCTATGTGCTGGGTGTTTGGGTGGGCCGTGCCGACGCCAGCCCCATCCCCGGCCTTTCCGGCTATGTCTCGGCCGCGCCGATCCTGTTCGAAGGCTTTGTCCGCTCGGGTCTGGCCAGCGTGCCGCTGCCCGGCCGTCCGCCGGGCGTCTTCAACCCCAAACGCGAGGAATTGCCGGTGACGCTCGCCCGCTTCGGCGCCGGATCGGACGGGCTGGTGCAGGCAACACCGACCGAGCCGGCGCCCACTATCATCTTCCCGCCGGATGGTGCCCGCGTCGATCTCGGCACCAATTCGGGAGACGCGACGCCGCTGGTGCTGAAGCTTCAGGGCGGCAGGGCGCCGTTCCGCTGGCTAGCCAACGGCAAGCCGCTCGCGGGCATCGACCGCCGCCGCACCGCGACCTGGCAGCCGGACGGCACCGGCTACTCGACGTTGACGGTGATCGACGCCGCTGGGCGCGCGGCCACGGTGAAGGTTTTTGTTGAATAGAAGGCGCCAAGCGATTCAGCGCGTTGCCTTTCCGAAACGCCACACGCTGCCGGCTTTTGCAACTATGCCCGCGAATGGTGGCACTTCACGCTGGCCAACGAGCCTTCGCCGAACAGCGCTTCGATTTCCCGGTGACTGCCGACGGCCGTAGGACTTGCCTCAAGCGGGACCGGCCCTAATTAGGCCGGCTGACACGGAACGACGTTGCCGCCCGTTGAGGAAGCTATTCCCCCATTCTGGCAAAGCTCGGCGAAAAATTGCTGCGAGGAGGTGAAAAAGGGAACATTCAATGCATCTAATTTCTATAAAGTCGCTAGAATTCGTGCAGTTCAACGGAGGCGGAAATGACCAACCCTCATTTCACGAAACTGCTCGGCGCCCTGGTCGCCACATCCGTCCAGTTCGGCACGCTCGGTTTCGCATTTGCCGACACGACCATTTTGAATGTGTCCTACGACCCCACACGTGAACTCTACAAGGCTTATGACGAAGCGTTTGCCGCGCATTGGAAGGCACAGACCGGCGAAACCGTCACCATCCAGCAGTCGCATGGCGGATCGGGCGCACAGGCCCGGGCCGTCATTGACGGCCTCGACGCCGATGTCGTGACCCTCGCGCTCGAAAGCGACATCAACGCCATCGCTTCGAAAACGAAGAAGATCAATCCGGACTGGCGCACGAAGTTCGAGAACAACTCGGYGCCCTACACCTCGACCATCATCTTCCTGGTGCGCAAGGGCAACCCCAAGGGCATCCGCGACTGGAACGATCTGGTGAAGGACGGCGTCCAGGTGATCACCCCGAACCCGAAGACTTCAGGAGGCGCGCGCTGGAACTACCTCGCCGCCTGGGCCTACGCCAACGCCAATGACGGCAACGACGAAGCCAAGACCAAGGAATTCGTCGGCAAGCTTTATGCGAACGTCCCGATCCTCGACACCGGTGCCCGCGGCTCGACCACGACCTTCGCGCAGAAGGGCCTCGGCGACGTGCTGATCGCCTGGGAAAACGAGGCCTATCTCGCGCTCGACGAGTTCGGTGCCGATAATTTCGACGTCGTCTATCCGCCGAGTTCGATCCTGGCCGAGCCGCCGGTCGCCGTGGTCGATGCCAATGTCGACGCCAAGGGCACGCGCAAGGTTGCCGAGGCCTATCTCAGCTGGCTCTATTCCAAGGAAGGCCAGACCTTGATCGCCAAGAACCACTACCGCCCGGCCAAGCCAGACCTCGTGCCCGCCGAGGATCTCGCTAAGCTGCCGCCGATCAAGCTTGTCACCATCGACGACCCGCAGTTCGGCGGCTGGAAAAAGGCGCAGCCCTACCATTTCGGCGACGGCGGTATCTTCGACCAGATCTATAAGCCGGCCCGGTAAGGCCAGACGGCCGGGCGGGTCAGGCGCGCCTTTCGAAAGCGACTGCGAACGGCCATTCTGGTTTCAAGAGAAGGGGCGATCCGGAAGAGCATGACCACAGCACCCGCTAAAGCGGCGTGGCGGTTCAGACAGCCGAGCGTCATTCCGGGCTTCGGATTGACGCTCGGCTTCTCGCTTGCCTACCTCACGCTCATCATCCTCATTCCGCTCTCCGGACTGGTCTGGCGTTCGGCCGCACTCGGCTGGATCGATTTCTGGGCGATCGCCGCCGACCGGCGCACCCTCAACGCGCTCAAGATCAGCTTTGGCGCCGCCCTCATCGCTGCCGCCGTCAATGTGGTTTTCGGCACCGTCGTCGCCTGGGTGCTGGTCCGTTACCGTTTCCTCGGGCGCCGCATCGCCGATGCTATGGTCGACCTGCCCTTTGCGCTGCCCACGGCGGTCGCCGGCATCGCGCTCACCACGCTTTATGCGCCGAACGGCTGGATCGGCCAGCTGCTGATGCCGCTCGGCATCAAGGTCGCCTATACGCCGGTCGGCATCGTCGTGGCGCTGGTCTTCATCGGGCTGCCTTTCGTCGTGCGCACTGTCCAGCCGGTCATGGAGGAGCTCGACAAGGAGGTCGAGGAAGCGGCCGCCACGCTTGGCGCCAGCCGCTTCCAGATCATCACCCGCGTGCTCTTCCCCGGCCTGGCGCCGGCCATCGTCACCGGTTTCTCGCTCGCCTTCGCGCGCGGCGTCGGCGAATACGGCTCGGTCATCTTCATCGCCGGCAACCTGCCCTTCAAATCGGAGATCGCGCCCCTTCTGATCGTCATCAGGCTCGAGGAATACAATTACGAGGCGGCAACCGCGATCGCCGCGATCATGCTGGCGCTGTCGTTCGTCATGCTCCTGGTCGTCAACCTCGTGCAGACATGGAGCCGCAAGCGCTATGGCTGAGCCCGAGATCAAATCCTACGAGCCGTTTCACGAGAGCCAGTCGGCTGCGGTGACCGAAAGCCGGCCGGTGAAGGCCGCGCTGATGGCGATCGCCCTCGCCTTCCTCGCCGTCTTCCTGCTTCTGCCGCTGATTGTCGTCTTCCACGAGGCACTTGCCAACGGAATCGCCGCCTACACGGAAGCGCTTACGAGCCCCGACACGCGATCGGCCGTCCGCCTGACGCTGCTGGTGGCGGCGATCTCGGTGCCGCTCAACGTCGTTTTCGGCATCTCGGCCGCCTGGGCGATCGCCAAGTTCGAGTTCAAGGGCAAGGCGTTCCTGACCACGCTGATCGACCTCCCCTTCTCGGTGTCGCCGGTCATTTCCGGCCTGGTCTATGTACTGCTCTTCGGCGCGCAGGGGCTGCTCGGCGAATGGCTGAAGGCGCACGGCATCGTCATCCTGTTCGCCGTTYCGGGCATCGTGCTCGCCACCGTGTTCGTCACCTTCCCCTTTGTTGCCCGCGAWCTGATCCCGCTGATGCAGGAACAGGGCAATGGCGACGAGGAGGCGGCCCTCTCGCTCGGCGCCAGTGGCTGGCAGACCTTCTGGTATGTGACGCTGCCCAACGTCAAATGGGGGCTGCTCTACGGCGTGCTTCTCTGCAACGCGCGCGCCATGGGCGAGTTCGGCGCTGTGTCGGTGGTGTCGGGCCACATACGCGGCCTCACCAACACCATGCCGCTGCATGTTGAAATCCTCTACAATGAGTACAACGCCGCAGGCGCCTTCGCCGTGGCTTCGCTGCTGGCCGGCCTGGCGCTGGTGACGCTGGTTTTGAAAACGCTTCTCGAGATGCGCTACGGCGCCGAGCTCGCCGCGACGCGCGGACACTGACTGAGGGATCTTTATGGAAGTTCGCGTTGTCAACGTGCGCAAGGAGTTTGAGCGGTTTCCGGCGCTCCACGACGTGTCGCTCGACATCGGCTCCGGCGAGCTCATCGCGCTGCTTGGGCCCTCAGGTTCCGGCAAGACCACCCTGCTCAGGCTGATCGCCGRCCTGGAGCGGCCGACCAAGGGCGCGATCTTCTTCGGCGACGAGGACGCCTCGCAGAAGTCGATCCAGGAGCGCAATGTCGGCTTCGTCTTCCAGCATTACGCGCTGTTCCGCCACATGACGGTGGCCGACAATATCGGCTTCGGCCTCAAGGTCCGGCATGGCGCGGCGAGGCCGTCGACGCAGGAAATCCGCCGCCGCGCTTCCGAGCTCCTCGATCTTGTCCAGCTCTCCGGGCTGGAAAAGCGCTATCCGGCGCAGCTCTCCGGCGGCCAGCGCCAGCGTGTAGCGCTCGCGCGCGCCATGGCGATCGAGCCCAAGGTGCTGCTGCTCGACGAGCCGTTCGGCGCCCTCGACGCGCAGGTGCGCCGCGAGCTGCGCCGCTGGCTGCGTGAGATCCACGATGCCACCGGCCACACGACGGTTTTCGTCACCCACGACCAGGAGGAGGCGCTCGAGCTCGCCGACCGCGTGGTGGTGATGAGCCAGGGCCGCATCGAGCAGGTTGGCACAGCCGACGATATCTATGACATGCCGAACTCGCCCTTCGTCTACAGCTTCATCGGCGAATCGAGCTCGCTGCCGGTCAAGGTCGACAGTGGCGAGGTCTGGATCGCCGACAGGCCGATCGGACTGCAGGCGCCGCACGCTCCTTCCGGCGAGGCCCTGCTCTACTTCCGCCCGCACGATGTCGAGCTTCTCGAAGGCTGCAGCGGCTGCATCGCCGGGACGGTCGCCGCCAGCCGCCGCGTCGCCGGCACGAGGCGTGTCGAGCTCGAGGTGGGCGGCGAACGCCAGCGCGTCGAGATCGAACTGCCGGTCGACCATCCGGCGGCGCAGAAGAGCCGAGTGGCCTTCAGGCCGCGCCGCTGGAAGCTTTTTCCGGCCTCCTGAAGAAAACCGGGCATTTGCCGGTTTTCTCCGCGTCCCAAGCCGGCATCGCTTTTGCTGCCGGAAATTGCAGCGGCCAGTGTTTAAAAGTTACAAAGAATCAACGCGTTTGCGCCTAAACCTGTGCTGACGAATTGTTGTGCCAAATCGATCTGCTCGGCCATACTGTCATGATTTGCACACAAACAACCGCCAGATGCAGTGCAACTGGGGTTTGATGAAACTGAATCGGGCATGCTGACCAAAAAAGGCAAATACGGCCTCAAGGCTCTCGTGCATCTTTCCGGCCTGYCGGCTGGCCAGCTCGCATTCGTGAACGACATAGCGGTCGCCAACAATATCCCGAAGAAGTTCCTGGATGCGATCCTGGGCGAATTGCGCAATGCCGGCTTCGTGCAGAGCCGCAAGGGCAAGGAAGGCGGCTACCGCCTTGCCAGGCCCGCTTCCGAGATCAAGATCGGCCATGTCGTGCGCGTGCTTGACGGGCCGCTGGCGCCGATCCCTTGCGCCAGCCGCACGCAATACCAGCGCTGCAAAGATTGCGACGAGGCGACGTGCCAGGTCCGTCATATGATGCTGGAAGTGCGCCAAGCGATCGCCGAGGTGCTCGACAATCGCAGCCTCGCCGCCATGCGCGACGCCGACAACGACGATTTCCCGGCCGAACTGACCTCGCAGATCTGATCACCCAACCGCGGCGCCGTGCCGTTGGTTGTCTGCGCGCGATGGACGCAGTAAAGCGGCTGACGGACGGAACAAGGTTGGGGTGTCTGACGCATGAGGCTGCCATGGCTGGGCAATTCCCGCAGCGCCAAACGGCAACCGTCATCCGCCAACATTTATCATACCGAGATCATCGCCGACGTGCCGGTGCCTGAGCGCGGTGAAAGCGTGCGCTTCTTCAGCCGCAAGCTCGTCCAGCCAGGCAAATTGCGCCGCTTCTCCAACAAGGATCTGCGCGAAAGCCTGCTGTCCTGCTTCTATCTCGGTGTGGCGGCGGCACTGCCGGTCGCATGGTGGGCGCCGATCTGCGACCGGGCCTCGACGCTGCGACGCAAGCGCCATTTTCGCAAGGAATTCGATCGCTATGACGTCGCGGTAAAAGCCGTGCTTGGCGATGACGCCGACACGCAGAGCCTTTTCAGGGGTTATCTCGCCGCCGCGCATCGCCGTCGCCTGATGCTTGCCGCCCATGTCGTTCCGCGCCGCTGGTCGCCGACAATCCGGGTCGAGGGCCTCGACGGCTTGCGCCAGGCCTTGCAGCGCGGCCGCGGCGCCATCGTCTGGTGTGACCAGTTCGCTGCCCAGACCATCATGGGCAAGCGCGCTCTCTTCGAAGCCGGCATCGAAGCTCATCAGGTCAGCGTCGACTTCCACGGCTTCTCGGAAAGCAAATTCGGCCTGCATGTGATCAACCCGCCGCTGGTCAAGGTCGAAAACCGCTTCCTGAAGAGCCGCATCGTCTTCGAGCGCGCCGACGCGTACCAGGTCACGGCGCGCATCCAGAAGACGCTGAAGGAGAACGGCGTCGTGCTGATGACCAACACCATCCATGCAGGCTCCAGCTTCACGGAGCTTGCCATGGGCGAGCGTGGCTGGACCCACCTCGCCTCGGCTCCGGCGAACTTCGCGGCACGTGCAGGTGCTGCGCTGTTTGCCATGTCGACGCTGGAGACCGAGCCGTTTCGGCAGTACCGGGCGATCATCAGCCCTGAACTGAAGCCCGATGCGACCATCCAGCCGGCTTCCCTGCGGGCAAGGGACATGGCGGCGAAGAACCTCGTCCTGCAGGCGGGCTACGTCCTGCTCAAGCGCGATCGTCTGCTGGAGGCGTTGAAACTGCATCCGGAGCAGATGTTGACCTGGTCGGGCGCCTACCGTCTCACCGAGCAGCAGGATCAAGCCGCGGTCGGCAACGACGCCGGATAAAGCGCGTCGCGCTAAAACATATTCAGACGACGCGCTTTAAGTCTTGTCGTTCCCCAAAACCGCTGCGCAGTTTTGGGCGACATGCATTAACCGAGCGCTTCCCTTACGATGCCGCCGACGCTCCGCGTCGCATCCATCGTCACTGCGTGCTCGTCCGCCCCCGGTTCTTCCAGGGTGGCGAACTGGCTGTCGACCAGGCTGGCCGGCATGAAGTGGCCTTTGCGGCCCGAAACCCTCCGCCAGGTGGTCTCGCGATCGATCTTGAGATAGAGGAAGGCGAGGTCAGGGCAGAAACCGCGCAGACGATCGCGGTAGCTTCGTTTCAGCGCCGAGCAGGCCGCCACGACTTTCTGCCCGCCGCCGACGGAGGYCGCAATGCGCTCGCCGATGGCGTCGAGCCAGCCCTCGCGCAGCGCGTCCGTCAGTGGCTCGCCGCGCGCCATCCGCRCCACGTTTTCCGCCGGATGCAACCTGTCGCCTTCGATGAAGACCGCCTTCAGCTTCTCGGCCAGCGCCTCGCCGACGGCCGTCTTGCCGCAGCCGGCCACGCCCATCACGACGATCGCCCGCGCGGAACGGAGATCTTCAAACGGCTTGGTTGTTCCTTCGCTTGCGTTCATGCCACCGCTGATGCGCTTCGGTTGGCCTTCCACAGAAGCAATGAGATCGCGGCTAGGTTCACCAGGTTCCAGACGATGCCGTTGAGGAATGCGGCCGCATAGGAACCGGTAAGATCATAGATCCATCCCGACATCCATCCGCCCGCCGCCATGCCGAAGATCGTTGCCATCATGACGATGCCGACACGTTGGCCGGCCTCCTTCGCCGGCATGTAGTCGCGCACGATGATCGCATAGCAGGGCACGATCCCGCCTTGCGACAGGCCGAACACCAGCGAGACCACATAGAGCGAGGCCAGCCCGTCGAATGGAATGTAGAAGAACAGCGACAGGCATTGCAGCGCCGAGCCGATCAGAAGCGTGTTCACCGCGCCGATGCGGTCGGCGATAAAGCCCGAGCCGATGCGGCTGACGACGCCCGCCGCCAGCATGATCGACAGCATGTCGGCACCGTGCGCGACACCATAGCCGAGGTCCATGCAGTAGGCGACGATGTGCACCTGGGGCATCGACATCGCCATGCAGCAGCCGAAACCGGCGACGACCAGCAGCGCCTGCAGAGCGGCGGGCGACAGCGAGATCGGCCGAACCGGCCGGCTGCCCGGCGCGCCCGGAGCCGCCTGATGCGGCGCTGCGCGGCGCAGCATCAGCACCAGCGGCACCATTGTCGCGAGGCAGATCACGCCGATCGCCGCATAGGTGAAGCGCCAGCCCTCGCTCTGCATCGCATAGGGCATGACCGTCGGCCAGAGCGAGCCGGCAAGGTAGCTGCCGGAGGCAGCCACGGTGACCGCGACGCCGCGGCGGCGGTGGAACCAGTGCGAAACGTCGGCGATCAGCGGACCGAAGATCGCCGACGACCCGCCCCCTATCAGAAGGCCCTGGACGAGGGTGAATACGAGGATCGACGTGGTGAGCGAGGCAAGAAGAAAGCCTGCGCTGAGCGCCGCTGCGGTGGCAAGCGCCGGTATCCAGTAGCCCATGCGGTCGATGGCACGCCCGACCAGCACATTGCCGGCGGCAAAGCCGACCATGGTCGCGGTGTAGGGCATCGAGGCGGCGGCGCGATCGACGCCGAATTCGGCCTGCACGGCGGGCAGGACCACGACCACCGACCACATGCCGGCGCCGCCGATCGTCGCCAGCAGCACCGAAACAGCAAGCCGCATCCAGGCATAGAAGCTGTCGATGCCGGTGCCGCTTGCCGAGTCTCCGGGAATTGTCGTCAAAAGCGTTTCCTATCCGCGATTCTTCAAAATCTGGCGGTTTCAGCCCACTATCGGCGCATTTCCCGCGCCGAGCAGCACCACGACGCACAAATCCGTGGCTCCAGAAACCGGAACCGGCCTCTTTCCATGGAGTTGTGCCTCAAGGAAGGAGTCTTGCCATGACCGCCAAGAAGAAATGGTCGGCCGAGGTGACCGAGCACAGCGATGCGCTGGATCTTGAGGAACACATCTTCGAATCCGACGATGCGAAAAAGATCGCCTCCTCGCTGAAGCGCTCGGCCGAGCACAGCCATCGCCGCAAGGCAGAGCCGTTCCGGTCCGCAATGTCGATGCTGAATTTCTACATCAACCGCGCCGGCAGGAATTTGCCGGAATCACGCAAGCGGGTGCTGGAAAAGGCGAAGGATGAACTGCGCGTCGCCTTCGGGCGCGAAAAGCAGAATTAGCCGGCTTGCGCGAAGCCTGGCGTGCCAGGCGGCGGCCTACCTCGATCTTATGACCTCGTCCGTATTGGCGAGCAGCTTGCGCACGGCGTTGCGTGCGGCATCCGGCCTTTGCAGCCGGATATTCCTTTCGATCGCCTCGTGCAATTTCTGGGCGTGCTGCAGATCGTCAAGTTCGCGCGTCGTGTAGGTGAAGAGATGGTCGAAGGCGGATTCGATCAGCACGCCGAGCGGGACCAGGAGGTCGTTGCCCGACGCCCGCAATATGGCGAGGTGGAAGCGCGTGTCGGCGCGTGTCCGCTCCTGCAGGTTGGTCGCCTCGCCCATCTCGCGGCAGGCCTGGCTGATCTCGGCCATCTGCTCGTCGGTGCGCCGCATCGCGGCAAAGGCGGTCGCCTCCGGCTCGATGATGTGGCGGAATTCCTGGACCGTTTTGAGGAAGACTTCACGGTCCGGCGAGGTCGCGTACCAGGAGAGCACATCGCGGTCGAGGAGGTTCCAGCGCTCCTTCGGCTCCACCCAACTGCCGATCTTGGGCCGCGACGCCAGAAGGCTCTTTGCCATCAACATCTTGATCGCCTCGCGAACCGCCGAGCGGCTGACGTCGAAGGTTTCCGACCATTTGGCTTCGTTGGGCAGAATGGTGCCTGGCGGATAATCGCCGCGCACGATCCGCAGGCCGATCTCGCTGGCCAGCGACGTATGCACGCTGGCGCCCGGGATGCGCGGCGCATCGGGCCGGCGGACACCCGCCGGACGCTCGGCAAGCGCCGCTTTCGTCGGCTTTTTTTCGTTGTTCGGCTTTGCGTCCCTCATATATCCAGAAAGTCCGGTTTTCAGAAGCTGTCAAGCACGGCAAGCTAGCTTTGCCGCAAGGCGGCGCGATGTGCACAGCTCAGCCGCGATTTTGCACCCCTCACGCGGTCTTGACGTATTTGCGCCAGCTATGCTCCGGCCGGAAGCCGAGCACGTCGCGCGCCTTGCGGTTCGACAGCAGCGTCTCGAATTCGCCGAGCTCGGTCTTCACCGGGACGCCGGGATAGAAACGCTCCAGGAGTTCGGCCGTCGGTAAATCGGACGAGGTGTCGTCATTGGCCGCGTTGAACACCTGGTAGCCCAGCCCATCCTTCTCGATGGCGCGCAGCGTGATCTGCCCGAGATCGCGGGCGTCGATGTAGCTCCAGGCGATGCGCTTGCGGAAGCCGGGATCGGCGAACCATTTCGGGAACAGCGCATATTCATGCGGCTCGATGACGTTGCCGATGCGCAGCGCATAGATGTCGAAGCCGCTGCGCAGCGCAAAGGCCCGCGCCGTCTTCTCGTTGACGATCTTCGACAGCGCATAGCTGTCCATCGGATCGACATCGTAGTCCTCGTCGAGCGGGAAATGCGTCGGGTTGCGCGGCTCGTTGGCGAAGACCAGACCGTAGGTCGTCTCGCTGGAAGCGATGATCACCTTGCGGATGCCGAGCTTCACCGCCGCGTCGATGACATTGTAAGTGCCCATCGCATTGATGCGGAACACCTCGTTGTCGGGCGTGATCATGATGCGCGGGATGGCGGCGAAATGCACCACGGCATCGACCGGCTGCGCCCGCAGCGACGGATCGAACTCGTGCAGCCCCATATAGCTCGACAGCGCGTTGAACACCTGGCCGCTGTCGGTGATGTCGGTGATCAGCGTGCGCACCTTTGGGTTGTCGAGCGGCCTGGTGTCGATGTTGAGCACCTGGCAGCCATGCTCGACCAGATATTGCACGACATGGCGGCCGGCCTTGCCACTGCCGCCGGTGAACATGATCCGCTTCGTCATTTTGCTCTCCACATTGCTCACGAATTATGCGTATTGTCAGACAATATGGCATTCCGCAATCGCCCGCCACCGCCAGGCCCGCGAAACCTTCATGGCAAAGCGCGCGCCGGCCGGTCGTGCCGGCGCCGATCATCAGGAAAGACAGGGACGAAACGACATGACCAGCACCGCTGCCCGCGAAAACATCGGCTTCATCGGTCTAGGCCTGATGGGGCACGGCATCGCCAAGAACATCGTCGACAAGGGCTATCCCCTCACCTTCCTTGGCCGCAAGAACCGCAAGCCGGCGGAGGACCTGCTCGGCCGCGGCGCCAAGGAGGTATCAACGTCTCGCGAGGTGGCGGCTGCATCGGACATCGTCTTCATCTGTGTCACCGGCTCGCGCGAGGTGGAGGCGATCATCCGCRRCCCCGCYGGGCTGAAGGAAGGCTTGAGACAAGGCTCCGTGGTCGTCGATTGCTCAACATCCGATCCGACGTCGACGGTGGCGCTCGCCGCCGAACTCAATGCGCTCGGCGTCGACTATGTCGACGCACCGCTCAGCCGCACGCCGAAAGAGGCCTGGGAAGGCACGCTCGATGCCATGGTCGGCGCGCCCGACAGGGTTTTCGCCAGGCTGCAGCCCGTGATCGAGACCTGGGCCGGCCGCATCGTCCATATCGGCGACACCGGCGACGGCCATCGCATGAAGCTGCTCAACAACTTCATTTCGCTGGGCTATGCGGCGATCTATTCGGAGGCGCTGGCGTTGGCTGAGAAGGTCGGCATTTCGCCRCCGCGTTTCGACAGCGTGATCCRCAACGGCCGCATGGATTGCGGCTTCTACCAGACCTTCATGCGCTGGACGCTGGAGGGAGACCGCGACGCACACAAATTCTCAATCGCCAATGCCTTCAAGGATTTGACCTATCTGGAATCGATGGCGGGTGCCGCGGGCATTGCGAACCCATTGGGCAACGCCACCAAGAATTCCTTTGCCACCGCTTTCGCCGCCGGCCCCGCCGACCAGTATGTACCGATGCTGGCGACCCATATCGGCAAGCTCAACGGCGTCGACCTGATGCCGTCGAAGGATGGAAAAAAGCAGAAGATTTGAGGACTGCTTTGCTATCTAAGTTGGCGCTGCCCCTCACCCTTACCCTCTCCCCGTGAAGAACGGGGAGAGGGGGTCGCCAGCGTTGCGGCCAGCCCTCTTCTCCTCGTCACTATACGGGGAGAAGGTGCCGGCAGGCGTATGAGGGGCGGCGCCGGCCTTGACTTACAGATCACCTGATTATCGCCGCGACCGTTCGATCACCTCGTCGGTGTTGGCGAGCAGCTTGTGCACGGCGTTTCTCGCGGCGGCCGGACGCTGCAGGCGGATGTTCCGCTCGATCGCCTCGTGCAGCGACTGGGCCCGCCGCTGGTCGCTATGCTCGCGCGTGACGAAGACGAAGAGATGGTCGAGCGCAGACTCGATCAGCACGCCGAGCGGCACCAGCAATTCGTTGCCGGAGGCGCGCAGGATAGCCAGATGAAACCGCGTATCGGCGCGCGTGCGCTCCTGGATGTGGGTCGCCTCGCCCATCTCGCGGCAGGCCCGGCTGATCTCGACCATCTGCTCGTCGGAGCGCCGCGTCGCTGCGAAGGCGGCCGCCTCGGGTTCTATGATGTGGCGGAACTCCTGCACCGTCCTCAGGAACACCTCGCGGTCGGGCGAGGTCGCGTACCAGGCCAGCACATCGCGGTCGAGCAGGTTCCAGCGCTCCTTTGGCTCGACCCAGCTACCGATCTTCGGACGCGACGAAAGAAGGCTTTTGGCCATCAGCATCTTGATGGCTTCGCGCACCGCCGAGCGGCTGACGTTGAAGGTTTCCGACCATCTGGCTTCGTTGGGCAGGATCGTTCCCGGCGGATAGTCGCCGCGCACGATCCTCAGCCCGATCTCGCCGGCGAGCGAAGCATGCACGCTGAGGCCGGCAATCCGCGTCGCCTCGGGCCGGCGTAAGGTGGCGGCCGGCGGGGATGCGCCGGCGGCGCGCTTCCTCGATCTATCGTCTGGCATCCGCGTTCCGGTGCCTCCCGTCGCGGGTAAGAAACGCCCGCAAGACTCTGCCGGACAAGGAAAATTCGGGCGCACAAAACCCTGGCCTGCCGCCTCTGGCAAAGCCGCATCCATTGCCCGGCGAAAGGGGTGAAGGGGCGCTCTTGAGGAGCGCCCCGGTATCGAACCTACTTCTGGATGCAGGTGTCGACCGTATCCTTGGTGCATTCGTCGAGACCGGTGAAGACCGGATCGTCGACCTTCTTGCCGCCGATCAGGTCGAGCATCACCGAAGGCGCCTTGTAGCCCATTTCGAACGGCCGCTGGCCGACCAGCGCGGTCACCAGCCCGTCCTTGGCGATCGCCACCTCGTCGCCGATCGTGTCGGCGGCGCCGATGACGAATTCGTTCTTGGCGATCTTTTCTGCCATCGGCTTGAACAGGTCGCGATAGGGCTGGGGAGCGCCGAACAGCGGCCAGCCGCCCATGATGCCGAAGGCGTCGAGCTTCGGGTTGGCGGCGAGGATGTCGGTCATCGCCTGCACGCCCTTGGCGCCRTCGTCATTGGTGAACACCGGGCAACCCGAGACTTCGGTCCAGCCGCCCTCGCCCTTCAGCGCCGACAGGCCCTCCTTGCCTGACAGCGCATCGCGCATGCCCTGCGCGCGGCGCAGGATGTTGTCGGCGGCCGCATTGCCTTCGATGGTGCAGATCGTGCCGCCGTTCGGCTTGGCTTTCTTGATGTATTCGCCGATGCGCTTGCCCATCAGGTAGTTGTCGGTTCCGAGATAGGTTTTGCGGAGCGCTGCATCTTCCTTGGTGAGGTCAGCGTCGACGGTCATGATGGGGATCGACGGATTGGCGCTCTTGATCGTCTGCGCGATCAGCGGCGCATTGGACGGCGAGATCGCCATCGCCGCCGTATCCGGCTTGCTCAGCATATCCTGCACGATCTGGGCTTCGCCGGCCTCGTCCGAGGTCGATGCAGGGCCGGTGTAGAAGCATTGATATTCGGAGCTGRCATTCTCCTTGTTCCATTTCTCGCAGCCCTGGTGGATGGCTTCGAAGAACGGATTGTCGAGACCCTTCACGACGATGACGAGCTGTTTCTTGGCCAAAGCCGGCCCGGCGCCCAACGCCATGGCCGCGACGGCGGCGAGCAAAAGTGACTTCCTCATATCATCTCCTCCCTTGAAAACAGACGGACACGGCGTGTCCGCCACACCGATCGATCCGGATGCAGGAGACACGGGATCGCCTCGAACGCTCGTGTCTTAACCGGGTCGATAAGTATTTGCCGATCCGTTCCAGCTCAAATGAACGCTGGCATTGCCGGATCCTGTCCAGATCCCTGCCAACCGCCTCCATCGGACGGCGGTTTTGCGAGGGCAAATTCTTCCTCCGACCCTAGCTAATATCGGCTCGCCGCCAACGTCAATTCCTATTTGTCCTACAAAACGGATTTTTCGACGAGCTCCGAAATTAATCGTCCGACATTTGATTGACGCCCGTGCGGGCTTTTGCCTAAATGCGTCGATCGCACCCGCTCGGGAGGAGTTGGACGTGCGAGTTCCATGCCGCGCCTGCATCGATGGCGGCGCCCGTGGAGCGAAAACGGGAGGCTTAAGGCTGGTGTCGGTTCTCGAACTCGCCAACATCTCGAAGCATTTCGGCGCCATCCAGGCGGTGAACGATGTCTCGTTCACGCTGCAGGCCGGTGAGGTCGTCGGCCTGATGGGTGACAACGGCGCCGGCAAGTCGACGCTGGTCAAGATGATCGCCGGCAACTTCCGCCCGAGCCATGGCACCATGCGCATGGACGACAAGGATCTGATCCTGCACAAGCCTGCCGAGGCCCGCCAGCACGRCATCGAGATCGTCCATCAGGACCTGGCGCTCTGCAACAATCTGACGGCCGCCGCCAATGTCTATCTCGGCCGCGAACTGCGCCGCGRCATCGGCCCGTTCCGCATTCTCGACTATGCGGCGATGTACAAGCGCGCCGGCCAGCTCTTTGCCGAACTGAAATCCGAGACGCGTCCGCGCGACCTCGTCAAGCAGATGTCGGGCGGCCAGCGCCAGGCGGTGGCGATCGCCCGCACCATGCTCTCGCAGGCCAAGATCGTGCTGATGGACGAGCCGACGGCTGCAATCTCGGTCCGGCAGGTCGCCGAGGTGCTGAACCTGATCCGCCACCTGCGCGACCAGGGCATCGCGGTGGTGCTGATCAGCCACCGCATGCCCGACGTCTTCGACGTCGCCGACCGCGTCATCGTCATGCGGCGCGGCAGGAAAGTCGCCGACAAGAAAATCGCCTCGAGCTCGCCCGAGGAGGTCACCGGACTGATCACCGGGGCCATCGAACAGGTAGCATGACAGCGCCCGTGCGCGTCACCTTCGGCAGGAAAGGTCGGTAATGGCAGCCACGCTTGACCAGACGATCGCGCAGAAGCAGCACACCTTCCTGTCGCGCATGCTGTCCAGCCAGACCTTCTGGGTGGTGATCGCGGTCATCCTCGCCTGTCTGTTCCTGTCCTTCGCCACCGATTCCTTCGCCACGTCGAAGAACATCTTCAACATTACGCGCAACGTCACCTTCGTTGCCATCGTCGCGCTCGGCATGACCTTCGTCATCATCACCGGCGGCATCGACCTGTCGGTCGGCTCGGTGCTGTGCCTGTGCTCGATGGTGCTCGCCGTTACCATGCATGCCGGCTACGGCATCGGCACCRGCATTGCCGTCTCGATTGCCACCGCACTCATTATCGGTGCGTTCAACGGCGTGCTCATCGCCTATCTCGACTTCCCGCCTTTCGTGGTGACGCTGGGCATGCTTTCGGTCGCGCGCAGCCTTGCAATGGTCGCCTCCAACAACACCGTCGTCTTCCAGTTCGGCCCGGACCACGACAAGCTTTTGGCGCTGGGCGGCGGCGCCTGGGTGTTCGGCATCGCCAATCCGGTGCTCTACATGATCCTGCTTGCGTTGATCACCGGCTTCACCCTGCGCTGGACCAAATTCGGCCGGCACATCTTCGCCATTGGCGGCAATGAGCATGCAGCGACGCTGACCGGCGTTCCGGTGCGCCAGATCAAGGTCGCGGTCTACATGATCTCCGCGCTCTCGGCGGGTCTCGCCGGCATCATCCAGACCGGATGGCTCGGCGCCGTCACCACCAATATCGGCACCGGCATGGAGCTTCAGGTGATCGCCGCCACCGTCATCGGCGGCGCCAACCTCGCCGGCGGCGTCGGCACCGCCTTCGGCGCCATCGTCGGTGCAGCGCTGATCGAGGTGATCCGCAACAGCCTCGGGCTGCTTGGAATCAACGCCTTCTGGCAAGGCACCTTCATCGGCGGCGCCATCCTGCTGGCGGTGCTGTTCGACCGCATCCGCAACTTCCGGCGCAGCGAATGAGAGCGGATGCCGCCGGCGCTATGCTGAGCACAAGGACGGATCGGCTACAATGACCGACCGAAAATTTGAACCAGATGCCGTTTGGTGCCGATGCTGACCGGCCCCGCCAGTCGCAGTGGCTCGAATCCCTGTCGCTGCCAAAAGCGAAGAGCGTGCTCATTCTCCGTCAGCACGCCGAGTTCCACGCGTTCGACCTCCTGGGATTTCAGCCAGGTGAAAAAGTCGTCGCAAAATGCTCGCGCCAGCCCTCGCCCGCGAAGGGCTTTGTTGATCAAGAGCAACGCGATCCACCAGCAGCCTTCGCGCGGATAGTTGCGGTCGCAGGCCAGCAATCCGACAACTTCGCCATCGACTCCCTTGAGCCCGAATACGAACTTGTCGGCCGCCGTTCGGTTCGGTGGGAAGGTCTCGAATTCCTCTTTTACGGTGGCGGCATCGGGCGGCTGGCCGCGTTCCAGCACGACATAGTCCGAGCAGGCCTGGTACAGCGGCACCAGGCGAGGAGCATCAATTCCGACCAGCCCTTCGATCTCATACCCGGAGAGCGAGATTGGAAATGTGGTGGCCTTGTCCATGAGGATTGTGGCCCCGGGGAGCCTTCACTTCTTACTTCACCTCGAGCTGCGGATCGAGCGGGATCTGCATGGCCGCGACCAGATGGTTCGTCTGGACGCCAATTCGCCGTGCCGGGCATCGGCATCCCCTTGGCGCTTCGGCGACCATCACCGCCTTGAGCTGTTCCCACACCCACTTCAGCGGTGCACCAAACACTGCTCGTTTAGACTTTTTCGTCCACCTTCTTCATGAACTGGGCGAGCTCGTTCGCATCCATATGCACGACATGCCTGTCTTCCGGATAGGCGCCGCTGTTGACGTCGGCGATGTATTCCGAGAACGCCGCTACCCGCTCCGCCTGCAGTCGGTCGTACTCGGCGGCGAAGTTGCGGTAGACTTTCGAATGGYGAGGCATGTGCCCGCGATTGGTGCCGAGAATATCTTCGGCAAACAGGTATTGGGCGTCGCAGCCCGTGCCAGCTCCCATCGACAGCATGATCAGCGAGGTGCGCTCGGAGATCGCCTTGGCCACCTCGACCGGCACCACCTCGATCTCGGCGCCGATCGCGCCGGCCGCCTCCAGCTGTTTCACCGCCTCGAACACCTGCATCGCCGTATCGGCAGTCTTGCCGACCGCCTTGAAGCCGCCGGTCCAGGTCGCGCGGGAAGGAATGAGACCGACATGGCCGATCACCGGAATCGCATCGTCGGCCATGCGCTTGATCGTGGYATAGCCGGCGCTGCAATAGACGGCGTCGGCGCTTGCCTTGTAGAGGCGGAACGCCCAGCGCACGAAATCGTCCGCGGTGCCGATCTCAAAGAAATTTTCGCCRGGCATAGTGAAGAGGCTGGGCGCGGCATCGCGGTATTGCGGATTGAGCACCAGTTCCGGCGGCACCGAGACGATGTCAATGCCGGCGCGCTCGGCGGCCTCGGCCTCCTCCAGTGTCAGCACGCGCAGCATCGTCAGCTGGCGCTTGCCCTTCATGGCACGCAGGTCGGCAACGGTCGGTCTCTTTCGGCTCATCGGTGTATTCCTGTTTTGGCTGTCTGGCGGCTCTCAGCCGATATCGATCATCACCTTGCCGGCCTCGACTTTGACCGGATAGGTCTTGAGGTTGATGCAAACCGGCGCGCCCTTGGCCTGGCCGGTCTTGTAGTTGAAGCGGCCATTGTGCTTGGGGCACTCGATGATGTCGTCCATCACCAGCCCGTCGGCGAGATGCGCCTTTTCGTGCGTGCAGAATCCGTCGGTGGCGAAGAATTCGTCGTCCGGCGAGCGGTAGATCGCAAAGGTGCGACCGCCATGGTCGAAGCGGATCACATCCTCCTCGTCCACGTCGTCCACCGCGCATGCTTCAACCCACTCCGCCATCATCTCTTCTCCTGAGTGGCTCACCCCGCCTATTCGGCGGCCGCCACCGTCATGTCGACCTCGTGGAATTCGCCGCGATAAGGTTTGGCCGTCGGCGGCAATTCCCGCTTGAGGTAATAATCCTCATATTTCAGTTGCCTGAGCARCACCGGCCAGACCTCGCGATAGGCGTGCCATATCGAGGGGTTCGGATCCGGCAAATCGTCCTTGATCAGCTCATGCAGCTTCGGCAGCGCGTGGTAGGGCACCATCGGGAACATGTGGTGCTCCACATGGTAGTTCATGTTCCAGTAGATGAACCGGCTGATCGGGTTCATGTAGACGGTGCGCGTGTTGAGCCGGTGGTCGGTGACGTTGTCGGCCAGCCCGATATGCTGCAGCAGGCCGGTCATCACCATGTGCCAGGTGCCGTAGAGGCGCGGCACGCCGATCAGCACCAGCGGTATCCATGATCTAAGCGCGATCGCGACAGCGATCGTCGCGGCATACACGACCATGTGCCAGCGCGCCGCGATCACTGCCTTATGCTGCTCCATCTCCGGGATGTAGCTCTTCTCGTCGTCCGACAGCTTGCCGAAGGCCTGGCGCACCAGCGTCGGCAGCGAATAGCGGAAATCGAGAATACCGGTAAAGGCGAGCGCCGCCTTGATGAGGTCCGGCGGCCGCATCACGGCGATTTCGGCATCGCGGCCGACGATGATGGTGTCGGTGTGGTGGCGGGCATGGCTCCAGCGCCACTGCACCGGATTGCGCATCAGCATGAAGGACGCGATGTGGTAGACGATGTCGTTCATCCAGCGCGTGCGGAAGGCCGTGCCGTGGCCGCATTCGTGCCAGCGCGAGTCGCTCGACGAGCCGTAGAGCACGCCATAGACGAACAGGAACGGCACGACCCACCACGTGCCCCAGAACCAGACGATGCCCGCGGCCGAGCCAAGGATGGCGGCGATCCAGATGACGGTGTCGCGGATCGCCGACCCGTCGGAGCGCTGCATCAATTCCTTCATCACCTTGCGCGGCACATCGGTGTGATACCACTCGGCTGACGCCAGCCCGGTCTCAATCGCAAGCCGGGTGCTTTCACCGACAAGGCTGTAGTCGCGCTTCTTCGCCATCGTCGTCACATCGACCTCCAATCTTCGCGCATCGCTGGCGATCCGGTCCGCCGGCCGGAGGGCTCGCTTTGGATCTCGTTCATGCCCTGCCCGCCAGTCTTGGAAAATTGCCGGAAGGCTGAGGATAATCCTGCTCGGGCTGGCGGGCGATGGCCGCGATTCTGGCTTCGGCATCGGCAATCGCCGCGCTGCCATCGAGGACGCGAAACCGCGCGTCGTAGGCGCGGGATTCGCCATGTTCCAGCCAGATCATCTCGCCGCGCTCGCGCGCGGCAAGGTTGCCGAGCACATGATGGGTCGAGGGCTCGATGCCAAGCGCATACTGGCCGGCCTGGAAATTCTGCCATTGATAGCAGCAGGGCAGCTGGTCCTTGCGGGTGACGACCTCGAAGCCGAGCCCGAGACGGTCGTTGACGACGGCGACCGGCGCCTCGCCATCGCCATCGGCACCGAGCTCGTGCTGCCAGACCTGCTCGCTGAATCCGAGCTGTGGCGCCGGCACGCTGCGATAGCCGACCTTCTGCGCCTCGTAGCGCTCGCCGGCATGCGCGGCCCAGACCACGTCGCGGATCGGCGCCAGGTAGCGCGAGCCCTCGTCGAGCAGTGGATGGCCGACGTTGACGTGATAGAAAAACATATGCGGCGTGCGGTGGAAGCCGTGATTGACAACGCGGTCCGAAAGCCGGATCTCGCTGCCGCCCACATCGGCCTCGATCCGGCGGATGAGATGCAAGTCCTCGCCGAACACGCTTGCCTGCTGGACGACGCCTTCCGCCCACAGCACGCAGCGGTCGCCGTCCCAGTACTCGCCATAGCCGGTCAGCCGCGCCGGAATGGTGCCGATGCGCCCATGCAGCGAATGCACCACTCTCTTGCGGCTCGGATAGTTGTAGTTCTCGGCCGGCACCTCGTTGCGGCCGAGTATATGGTCGAGGCCGCAAGTGACGAGCAGGCCGGAGAAGGACCGCCCCCAGGCAAAGCCGTCCTCGCCTTCGTAGTCGTGCAGACCGGGGTGACGGAAGCCGCTCGGCGAATGCCAGCCGATCGCCTGGCCCTTGTACTCGCAATCGGCGATGTCGAGCGCGCGGTCGACAAGCGCGGTGAAGCGCAGGCCCGAGCCGGTGCGGAACTCGAGCATGCGGATGCCGCGCTCCACCCCGTCGCCGAGCGTCATCAGTCGCACCCCGGCGAACTGCGACAGCATGCCGGATCGCTCGGCAACCTGCCGGCGCGAAAGCGTCTGGCCGTAGAGCTTCACCATGCCGTCACTGYGCCCTTTTCATCAGCGCCGACATGTCGGCCCCGGTTATCAAGCTTTCCACGGTGAGGAGGTCGGTGTCGGCAACGGTCTGTTCGGCGACGATCTCGCCGCGGCGCATGACGACGATGCGGTCGGCGACCTCAAACACATGGTGGATGTTGTGGGTGATGAGCAGCACCGAGTGCCCTGCCTCTCGCATTTCCTTGACGAAGCGCAGCACGCCATGCGTCTCCTCGACGCCGAGATTGTTGGTCGGCTCGTCGAGGATGATCACCTTGGCGGCGAACTGCATGGCGCGCGAGATCGCGATCGACTGCCGCTCGCCGCCGGAAAGCGTCGAGACCAGCGCATCGGCGTCGAGCTTTTTCGAGATACCGACGCGCTTCAGCAGCGCCGAGGCGGCATCGCGCAGCTTGGCGAGGTCGAGCGGCGCGAACACGCCCAGCAATTTGAGACTGACCGGCTCGCGGCCGAGGAACAGATTGCGCGCGATGCTGAGATCCGGCGCCAGCGAGGTGTCCTGATGGATGGTCTCGATGCCGAGATCCATCGCCTCGCGCGTCGAGCGGATCGAGACCCTCTCGCCGCGCACATAGATGTCGCCGCGGTCGACCGGGAAGACGCCGGAGATCGCCTTGATCAGCGTCGACTTGCCGGCGCCGTTGTCGCCGAGCAGCGCCACCACTTCGCCTTCCTTGAGCGTCAGCGAGGCGCTCTTCAGCGCGCGCACGCTGCCGAAGGATTTTTGCAGATTCTGCAACCGGAGCACTTCCTGCATCTTCAGCCCCTTGCGGCGTTTTTCTGCAGCAGAGCGTGCAGGATGAGCATGGCGAGGATAATGACCCCGACGAAGATGTTGTAGGCGAGACCCGGCACGCCGACGAGCACAATGCCGTTGCGGATCGTGCGCAGCATCAGCGCGCCGACGATGGTGCCGAGGATCGTGCCGCGGCCACCAGTCAGCGCGGTGCCGCCCACCACCACCATGGCGATCACTTCGAGTTCATAGCCGGTCCCCGCCACGGGCGACGCGGCCGAGATGCGGAAGGCGCTGATCATGCCGGCGAGCCCCGCCAGCACCGAGGTTAGGATGAACAACCAGATCTTGACGGCATCCGCCGGCACGCCCCTCGCCACCGCCGCGTTGCGGTTCGAGCCGATGGCGCTGATCCAGTTGCCGAGCTTGGCGTAGCGCAGCACGTAGACGGCGAGCAGCGACAGGGCGATGAACCACCAGAGCGAGGTGTAGAAGCGCAAGGCGCCGATGTTGAAGCTGCCGGCGAGCAGGGTGACGAAGAAGCCCGGCTCGTTCCAGGACTTCAGCGGAAAGCCTTGCGTGATGTAGAGCGCAGCGCCGCGCACGATGAGCAGCATCGACAGCGTCACCAGGAAGGACGAGATGCCGATCTTGGTGACGATCACGCCGTTGATCGCGCCGATCGCGATGCACAGCAGTAGCCCGGCAAGCAACGCCACACCGATGTCGGCCCCGGCGTTCTGCACAAGGAGCATGACCACCACCGGCGCCAACGCGAACACCGCGCCCACCGACAGGTCGAACTCGCCGGCGGTCAAGAGCAGCGTCATGCCGAGCGCGATGATGCCGAGCTCGGGCAGGAACGCCATCATGTTGGAGATATTGACGGGCGACAGGAAATTGCCGTCGGCGACGGCAAAGGCGACCAGAAGGACGACGAGGATCACGAAGGAGGAGAACTGCGGCGAGCGCATCAGGCTCGCTCTGCGCTTCGCGCTTCGCGCGCCGTCTTCCGACGTGATTGCCCCGACTTGCTGAACCATGACTTGCTGGACCATGCTTGCTGCGACGCGCCCGTCGCTTGCGCGGCGGACGCCGATTTCCTTACTTCTTGTCGTAGAGCTTCAGGATCGGCTCGACGCTGGAGGCGTCGTAGAGGCCGAAAGTGTGGATGTCGTAGCCGATCGGCTCGCCAGAAGCCGCAAGACCGAGCAGAGCAACCGGCATGAAGCCTTGCGCCGATGGATACTGCCAGGCGGCGGCATTGACGAAGCCGTCCTTGACCGCTTGTGCCGTCTCTTTCGAATTGCCCCAGCCGACGACCGGGATCTTGCCGGCCGGGATGCCGGCGCCATCGAAGACGCGCTTGACGCTGGCCGCCACGGAATCGCCCAGCGCGATGATCGCCGGCGGATTGTTGGCGACCATATAGTCGGTCATCTTGGCGATGATGCCGGCCGGATCGGTGCCGCAGTCGACCACGTCATATTTGATGCCGAGCGGATCGAAGACGCCGGCGATGCCCTCGGTCTCGAGTTGCTGGTAGCTGGCGCCGGGCACCTCGACCGGCAGGAACACCTTGTCGCCCTGCTTCACCATCTTGTGGTCGACGAGGTACTTCGCCCAGATGGCACCGGCTTCCCTGAGGTCGGCGCCGACATAGGCCTGGCGTCCGGTCGCCGGGTCGTCCGTGTTAAAGAATACGATCGGGATGCCGGCCGCCTTTGCCGCCTTGACCTCCTCGGTCCAGAGACCCGGCTGTGCCGAGGTCGTGGCGATGCCATCGGGCTTGGCGGCGAGCGCCGAATTGAAAGCTTCCTTCTGCGCCGCCATGTCGCCGCCGCTGAAGGAGATCTTGCAGGTCACCTTGAGCTGGTCGCAGGCCCTGGTGGCGCCGGCGTTCCAGTCGATCCAGAACGCGTCGGACGGGCCGCCATGCGACAGGAGGTAGAACGTCTTCTGCCCGTCCGCGGCCTGCGCGGCTGAGCCGAGGGCTACGCCGGCAAGCACAGTAGCCGCGGCTGCCAGCTTCAATCCGAATTTCAACATCTCGTTTCCTCCACTTTGTCTCGTGCAAGTTGCAAGCGCCGCCCGAAAGACGGCGCCTGCACACGTCTCAGAGGCCGTTCTCGCGGAACTTTCCGTCAAGGAACTTCTTGGCGCGCGGCACATCGTCTTCCGAAAGATGCTCGATGATGACCGGGATGTTCGGGTGCTTCTCGGCGAGACGCTTGAGGTAGAGGTCGTAATTCAGCGAGCCGAGGCCGGGGGCCGGCAGCTCGATCTCGCCCACCCCGCGGAAGGTATGGCTTTCCATCGCGTCGGCGTCGCCGATATCGRCATGCTTCTCCGACTTGTCGTCGCCCGAGCGCTTCACGTCCTTGGCATGCGCTATTCTGATCTTGTCGGTAAGCGTGTCGAAGACCTGGTTGAGGATCTGGTCCATCCGGTCGATGTTGTGCGTCTCGAAATAGTTGGTCGGATCCATCAGCAGGCCGAGCCCTGGATGGTCGACCTGAGCGAACATCTTCACYGTCTCCTCGACCGAGCCGACGACGTTGTTGACATAGGTTTCGAGCAGGAAGACCGCGCCGTGGTCGTAGGCCGTCTGGGCGAGGTCGGCGATCACCTTGCGGCATTCCTCGAAGCCTTCCTCGGTCTTGTTCTTGGGGTGGTGCACCCAGTCGGACTCGGTGTTGAAGGTGCCGGTCTCCGAGATCACGTAAGGGCTGCCGAAATGGCGGGCGTTGCGGATGATCTCCTTGAGATAGCTGACGCGCTTCTCGCGCTCCGCCTTGTCGGGGTGGATGATGTTCGTGTAGCCCGACACGCAGCAGACCGGCAGGTTATGGTCGCGGAACACATCCCGCACCCGCTTCGCCTTATCCTTGGTGATCTGGCCGGCCGAAAGATCGATGTCCTTGAAATGCAGGTCGAGCTGCACCGTGTTGAAACCGAGGCCGCGGATCTTCTTCGCGGTCTCTCCGAGGCCGTACGGAAAATAGCCCGTGAAAATACCTGCCTGCATCATGGTGTGAATTCCTCCTTGTAAGCGATTCAGTTGATTCAGTTTGTCGGGATTTCGGAGAGCTTGACCGTCCGGCCCGACGCGATGGAGCGGTAGCCCGCCTCTACCAGTGCCATGGTCTTGACATTGTCGGCGACGGAGAGCGCCGGCTGCGTGCCGGTCTTCACCGCGTGCTGCAGCTGCTCCATCACGCCGATGAAGGCATGCGGGAACCACATGGTGCTCCAGCTCGGGCTCACCCATTCGCCGCCCGTCGCCTCGGTGGAAGCATAGGTCAGTGTCGAGGCAGCACCGGTCGGCCAGCCGATCGTGCCCTTGGCGACGCCCTTGGTGCCGTCGACGCGCCAGTTGATGTGCTGGTCGTCCTTGTAGCCGTCCTGGCGCGGACCGGACCACACATCCTCCAGCGATACCGCGAGCACGCCGGACGGGAAGCGCAGCGTCGACACCGTGATGCCGTCGGAATGGTCAAAGCGCGTGCGCGGGTCCTTACGCGTCAGCGTCGTGATCTCGTCCGGATCGCCGAACAGGAAGCGCAGCACGTCGAGGTGATGCACGCTCATATTGGCGAGCGTCAGCCGGTCGTAATCCTCGAGGAAGGTCTGCCAGTGCGGGATCGCGTGCATGTCGATCTGCGCGAAGACGATGTCGCCGAGCTCGCCATTGTCGATGATTTGCTTCAAGACGCGCATCGACTGGTCGTAGCGCATGTTTTGGTTGACCGAGAGGATCTTGCCGGCCTTTGCCGCCTCGTCGCGCAGCTTGACCGCTTCCTCGACCGTCAGCGCCAGCGGCTTCTGCGCCAGGATCGCTTTGATATGCTTCTGCTTCAGCGCGTGGCGGATCAGCGCCGGCTGCTGGTCGGGCGGGAAGGCAAGGTCGATGATCTCGACGTTCAGGTCCTCGATCAGCCGTTCCGGCGTGTCGTGTACTGTCGGGAGGCCCCAGCGGGTGGCGACCTTCTCGGCATTCGCCTTGGTGCGCGAAGCGATCGCCACAACTGGAAAGCCGGCCTCGTGATACGCTGCCAGATGGCACTCGGCCATGATCATGCCGGCGCCGACGCAGCCGATCCGGTATTCCTTGGTGCGGACTTTAACGTCCGGCTCGAAGCCTTTGCTTGCCATCTCTTCCTCCCGAAATTCTGTCCTTGCGGCCGCAGTCACAACGCGCCTCCGTCCTGGCCGAAATAATGCACTTTGGCCGGCTCGCAGGATATCGCCACCATTGCGTCGGGCCTGATGTCAGGTTGGCCGCGCAGCAGTGCCCTGAGCCGCGCCTGCCCGGCAGCGAGCGTCACCACGGTGTAGCCGCCGAGCGGCTCGACCTCGAACACCCGCGCCGGGCGGCCCGCGCCCCCTTCCGCCGTCTCGTTGTCAGCCCAGGGTTGGACCTTGATGTCCTCCGGCCGAAGCCCGATCTCGATCGCCTCGGCCGGCGCCGTGGCGTCGGCGATGCGGATTGCGCCCTCGGCCGCCCTGACCCCGCTCGCGTCGCGAACCGACGGCAGGATGTTCATCATCGGCGAACCCAGCATGCGCGCCACATAGGAGCTTGCCGGACGGTCGTAGATCTCGGCCGGCGCGCCGATCTGCCTGATCCGGCCGTTCTCCAGGATGGCCATGCGGTCGGCGACCGACATGGCCTCTTCCTGATCGTGCGTGACGTAGATCAGCGTCTTGCCGAGCTCGCGCTGAATGCGCTTCAGCTCGACGCGCGTCTCCTCGCGCAGCCGCGCATCGAGCGCCGAGATCGGATCGTCCATCAGATAGGCGGCAGGGTCTCGTACCAGGGCGCGTGCGATCGCCACGCGCTGCCGCTCGCCGCCGGAAAGCTGCGCCGGCGGCTTGTGCAGGATGTGGCCGATGTGAAGTTTTTGCGAGACGTCGGCCAGCCGCTTCTCGATCTCGGCCTCCGCCACCTTGCGCTCGACCAGTGGGAAGCAGACATTGTCGCGTGCGCTCATATGCGGGAACAGCGCCAGGTTCTGGAACACCATGGCGACGTTGCGCTCCGCCGGCGACACGCTGTTGACCGGCTTGCCGCCGATCAGGATCTCGCCGTCGTCCGGCTGCTCCAATCCAAGCACCATGCGCAGGATCGTCGACTTGCCCGACAGCGGCGGGCCGAAGAAGCAGAAGAACTCGTTGTCGTTGACGGTGAACGAGGCATCGTCGACGGCAAGCGTCCCGCCATAGCGCTTCGTGACATTGCGGAAAACGATATCGGCCATAGCTAGCGCGCTCCGCAGGTTGCGATCAGCCTGCCGGCCCTGGCGCTGCCCCTCATCCCCCTGCCGGCACCTTCTCCCCGTAGAGTGACGGGGAGAAGGGAGATGGCCGCGACGGTGGCGACCCCCTCTCCGCGTTCTCTACGGGGAGAGGAGGGTGAGGGGCGGCGCAGACCTGGGGATACTTGCGTGAGCATCTCAACCCCCGACCTTGATGGCGCGACCTGTGCCCGCGTCGAAGACACRCACCGACGATGCCGGCGGCGCGACGACGGCCGTCTGCCCGATCGAGAGCCCGACATCGTTCTCGAACACCGCTTTCACCGCAACCCCGCCCTCGCCTAAATGGACGATGGTGCGCGCGCCGATCCGCTCGACGAAGCTCACCGGCATCGAGAGCCCGCGCGCGGCAAGCATCAACTGTTCCGGCCGGAAGCCGTAGAGCACCTCGCCGCGCGCCGCCCGCACCGCCGGAGCGAGCTCCGCCGGCAAGGGCGGCGTGACGCCGAGCGGCCCGAGATCGACGACCAGCCCGCGATCACTTTCGGCGGGCCTACCCTTGAGCAGGTTCATGCCCGGCGCGCCGATGAAGCGGGCGACGAAGACATTTGCCGGATTATTGTAGACCTCGAGCGGCGTGCCGACCTGCTGCAGCACGCCGTGATCCATCACCGCGATGCGGTCGGCCATGGTCATCGCCTCGAGCTGGTCATGCGTGACATAGACCATGGTCTGCCTGAACTGGCGCTGCAGCTGCTTGAGCTCGGTGCGCATCACCGCGCGGAAGGCGGCATCGACATTGGACAGCGGTTCGTCGAGCAGGAAGATCGCCGGCTCCATGATTGCGGAGCGGCCGATCGCCACGCGCTGCAGGATGTTGACCGATAGCCGGTCCGCCTTGCGGTCGAGCAGCGGCGAAAGCTGCAGCATCTCGGCAATGGCGTCGACGCGACGGTCGATCTCGGCCTTGGCGGCGCCGCGCATCCTCGGCCCATAGGCGAGGTTCTGCCGCACCGTCATATGGGTGAAGATGGCGTAGTTCTGGAAGACGAAACCGACGCCGCGCCGTCCCATCGACACGCCGGCCATGTCGCGCTCGCCGAACAGGATCTTTCCGCTGGTCGGCTCCTCCATGCCGGCGATCATGTTCATCGTCGTCGACTTGCCGCAGCCCGAAGGCCCGAGCAGCGCCATGAACTCGCCGTCGGCGATCTCGAGATCCATCGTCTTCAGCGCGGTGAAATCRCCGAATTTCTTGACCAGGTTCTGGAGGTGGATGGCGCTCATGCCGGCACCTCCCGGGTCTTCGCCATGCGCTTCATGGCGTAGACCGCAACGATCGAGAGCACGATCAGGATGGCGAGAGCGATGGCCGCGACATAGCCCCAGATCAGGTCCTGCGTGGTGACCTTGTAGATGTAGACGGAGATCGTCTCGGTGGCGACGCCGGGACCGCCGCCGGTCATGATGTAGAGCGTGTCGAAGATCTTGAAGTTCTCGATCACCCGGATCGCCAGCGCGATGACGATGATCGTCTTCATCTTCGGCAGCACGATGGTGGTGAAGCGCTGCCACGCATTGGCGCCGAGCAGCGTCGCCGCCTTCATCTGGTCCTCCGGCACGCCGACCAGGCCGGCGAGCAGGATGAGGAACATCAGCGGCGTCCACTGCCAGATGTCGGCGATCATGACGGCGATCAGCGCCAGGTTCGGGTCGGAAAGCCAGGCGATGGTGACGGGCGTGCCGACGACCCTCGACAGGATGTCGTTCACCGGCCCGCCCGACTGGAACAGCATGAAAAACATGTAGCCGGCGACCGCAGGCACGACCATCATCGGYATCAACAGGATCGAATAGAAGATGCGCTTGCCGGGGAAATCGTCCGCGAACAGTGTTGCCAGCGCCAGACCGAGCAGGAACTCCGCCGGCACGCACACGAGCATGACGATCGCAGTGCGCTGCAGGGCGCTCCAGAACCGGGTGTCGGCGGCAAGGTCCGTGTAGTTGGCGAAACTGTTCCACATCTCCCAGGCGTTCCACCAGCCGACGCCCGAAAGCGGCGACCAGTCGGTGATGCTGATGTAGAGCTGCATCAGGAGCGGGRAGGCCGAGATGAACAGCACCAGGATCTGCGCCGGCAGGGTCAGCCGGAARCCGAGCCGCGAAGCCTCGTCCCGCAGGGCCTGCTTGGCGCGCGCGGTGCCCATTTCGTCCTCCGAAATCGTCGCAGTCATCGCGCTCATTGCTTGAGCGCTCCGAAGGTCAGCCCGCGCACCAGATGGCGCTGGATGGCGATGCCCATGATCACCGGCGGCACCGCCGCGATCAGGCCGAGCGCGGCCTTGGCGCCGTAGAGCTGCCCGGTCATCGAGGACGAAAGAGAGGCCATATAGACCGGGATCGTCACCCATTCGCGCGTCGTAAGCAGCAGCGCGATCAGATAGTCCGACCAGTTGAGGATGAAGACGAAGAGCGCAGCGCTCGCCAGCGGCGCGCGCATCATCGGGAGCGTGATGCGGGTGAAGACGCGCAGCCGCGAGCAGCCTTCGACAAGCGCGGCCTCCTCGATCTCGCGCGGCATGTCGTCGAAGAAGGTCTTCATCAGCCAGAAGGCGAAGGGCAGTGTGACGATGCCGTAGATCAGCGCCAGGCCCCACCACGTGTCGTTGAAGTTCAGGAATGCCCACATGATCATCACCGGGATCATGACCGCCATCGGCGGAAAGAGCCTCAGCTGGATCAGCGCCAGCGGCAGGTTCTGACCGGAGCCGAAGCGCGACAGGCCGTAGGCCGCGGCGGTGCCGGCCGACATGGCGATCGCGGTCCCGAACACCGCCGACAGCAGCGACGACAGGATCGGCTTCACCGCCGTGTGGTCGAGAGCGACGATCAGGTCGTTGGTGGAGTGGCCGAACACGAAYTGGAAATTGGCAAGCGTCGGATGCTTCGGCCACCAGGTCAGATCGGCGCCGGTCGCCGACCATTCGCCGATCGGTTTGAAAGCCATCGACACCATCCACAGAATCGGCACCAGCGTCACCGCCATCGCTGCGAAGATCGYGGCGTAGCGGAATATCTCGAATGGAATGGAGCGCTTCATCTGGCTGCTTTGCTGGTGGCGTTGCTTGCGAGGGGGAGGAGCGACTGAGCCCCTCCCCTTTTTCTGATCCAGGGAGAAGGATCAGCTGATCGGATCGAGAACCGTGGGCCAGGCCTCCTTGTTGGTCTTGATGGCTTCGAGGAGCTTGTCCTCGCCGATGCGCCGCGCAATCTTCTTCCACTCCCGTTCGGTGTCGGCCATCGCCTGCTCGGGTGTCTTGGCCTTGGTCAGCGAGGCCACGAGGTTCTCGTCGAGCGCGTTGTGGAAGGCGGTGGCGCCCGGATAGTTGATGGTCGGCACGGTGCGCGCCACCGTCTCGCGCACCACATCCATGTGGTAGGCGTGGTAGGTCTGGCGGACCAGCGGATCGGAGAAATCCGAGAGCCGGAACGGATCGAGATAGCCGCCGGGATTGGCGCTCATCCAGGCATAGATGCGGGCCGAACCGAGCCACTGCAGCAGCAGATAGGCGGCCTCCGGATTCTTCGACTGCGACGAGACCATGCCGGTCAGCGAGAACCACAACACCGAACGGCTGATCAGCTTGCCGTCGATCTCGCGGCCGGGCGGCAGCATCGAGCCGATCTTGCCGGTGACGGCGGAATCCTTGTTGCCGGCATTGTCGAGGAATTTCGGCAGATTGGAGAAGGCGCAGGTCATCGCCGCGCCGCCCTTCGCGAAGTTGCCATACTGCTCCGGCCAGCCCCACGAGATCGCGTCCGGCGAATGATGCGCAAGCGATTCGACGTATTCCTTCGTCGCCGCGACGCCCTGCTCCGAATTGATCAGCGGCTTGCCGCTGTCGTCGAACAGGAACTGGTTGGGCGAGGCCATGGAGACGTAGCGCTGGTACCAGTTGGTGTAGCCCCAGCCCTGGTTGCGCAGGTCGGTCGAGCCGAACAGTCCCTTGTCCGGCCGATGGAAGAAGGCCGCGACCTCGCTGTGCTGCTTCCAGGTCTTCGGCGGCGCGAGATCATAGCCGTATTTGTCCTTGAAGGCCTTCTTCTCGGCCTCATCGCCGAACAGGTCGCTGCGGTAGACCCAGGTCTGGAAGTCGCCGTCGAGCGACACGCCATAGGTCGAGCCGCGATACTGGTTGAGCAGYGACACGCCCTTGGCGCCGTTGACATAGCCCTGCTTCGGATCGTCCCACTCCGGCTTGTGCTGCGCGACGAAGTCGTCGAGCTTGGCTATGCCGCCGGTTTCGGCGAGGTCGCCGAGCCGGTTCCATTCGGTCGAATAGATGTCGTAGGCCCCAACCTTGGTGGAGATATCCTGCATCGTCTTGGTGAATTCCTGGCCGTTCGGAAGGCCGACGATTTCGATCGGGATGCCGGTTTCCTTTTCCCAGAGCTCCTTGATCGACGGCGCGCCGGCCGGGAAAGGCTTCGTCAACTGGCCGATCGAGCCGTCCGACAGGCCAAGAACGATCTTGGCCGGCGCCTTGCCGGCCGCCTTCAGCGCCTTGGCCGCCTCGACGGCGCGCCCTTCCGGCGTGTCGGGGCCATACTGGTAGCGTTCGGCGCCGTCGAAGCCGGTCGGCCCGCCGATCATGCCGGGCGCCAGGGCGTCTGCGGCGAAGGCGCGGCCGGGACGAATGAACTGCGGTGCAATACCGGTCGCGGCGACAAACACCGCCGCCTTTCCTCCGGACGCCAGCAGGCGGCGCCGCGACATGCGGATCAAATCAGACATTGAGACTCCTCCCTCAAGGGCCTGTTCCTCCATGGCCCTTATGAGGGATATTGACGGAACCACATCGAGCCTGTCAACATCATAAATACTCAAATTGCATCATAAGATCGCAAATGAGGGAGAGAATGCAGTCTGTCGAGCTTGTCACGTCACACCCATTGCTYGGATTTGAGGGACTTTTGCGCCGATCCGGCCGACTTTGCCGGACCTTCGCTGCCTTGTGTAACGCGTCGGCTTGCGTGCGGGCCAAAGCCGGTTACATCATTTCACATCAGAATCGCGGCGGCGGCTGAGCGGTTTCTCGGAACGGATTGGCAGCTGCGTGATTTTGATGCTTGCGATGAGGTGCTCGACGTGCGGTCAACCCTGACAGACATAGCCCGGGAAGCCGGCGTTTCTCCTGCCACGGTCGACCGTGTGCTCAATAACCGCCCGGGGGTGCGGGCACGCACGCGCGAGATCGTCATAGAGATGGCGCAGCGCCTGGGCTACATCGCCGAAACGCCGAACGGAACCCATCAGCGCTCCGTGCCGGGGCAGACGATCAGGCTCGATTTCGCGCTGCCGGCCGGCACCAACTCCTTCATCAAGCTGCTGCACCGCCACATCGAGGCGCAAGCGCAGACGCGGCCCGACCTCGATGTGCGGGTTACAACCATCGAGGGCTTCAATCCCGACCGCCTCGCCCGCCTGCTGCAGGACCTGCACGGCCAGACGCAGGGCGTCGGCGTCATCGCGCTCGACCATCCGACGGTGCGCGAGGCGATCCGCTCGCTGTCGGCCAGCGACATCAAGGTCGTCACCATCGCCTCCGACATCCTGCATGTGCCGCGGGTCGCCTATATCGGCATCGACAACCGTGCCGCCGGCCGCCTTGCCGGCTATCTGCTCAACCGCTTCATGGGCGCCGGCCGTCCAGGCAAGGTCGCGCTGTTTGCCGGCTCCCTCGCCTACCGCGGCCATGAGGAGCGCGAGATGGGGTTCCGCCACATCCTTGCGGAGGAGTCTCCCAACCTCGAAATCGTCGAGATGCGCGAAATGCTGGACGACCGCGAGAAGGCCTATTCGGAGGCGTCCGCCCTGCTCGAGCGCCATCCCGACCTCGCCGCCATCTACAATGTCGGTGCCGGCAACACCGGCATTGCCCGCGCGCTGAAGGAGCGCGGGCGCGCGAAAGAGATCCTCTTCCTCGGCCATGAGGTGACGGACGGCACCAAGGAACTGCTGCTCGACGGCACGCTCGATGCCGTGATCGACCAGAACCCCCGCGTCGAGGCGCGCGAGGCGCTCAACATCCTTTCCCACTCCGTCAGGGGACAGCCTTATGAACTGCACCAGCCGCGACTGCAGGTGATCTTTCGCGAGAGCATTCCGGAGATTTGAGCGATCTCGAGAGCAACAGCTCAGGCGGCGATCAGCACCGTGCTCTCTGGTGACCAGCTGAGCACCACCGGCTGACCTTCGGCGAGGCGTTCGGCACCGGAGTTCTGGACGATCACCTTCAGCGTCTGACCGTCGCGATCGACGAAGTATGTGCTGTTGTTGCCGGCGAAAATGCGCTTTGAGACCTGCCCCTTGAGCATGTTGGCGTTGCTGCTGCCGGCAGCCGCTGCGCCGGTCGAAATCCGGATGCGTTCCGGCCGGACCGCGCAGCTCGCCTTGGCGCCGGCCAACACCGACGCGCCTGTCGAAGCCTCGATCGTTGTGCCGTCCGGCAGCCTGATCCCGGAGCCGGTCRCATCGCCACGAAAAATGTTGGCATCGCCGAGAAAGGTCGCGGCGAACTCGCTTTGCGGCCTGTCGTAGATCTCCTCCGGCGGCCCTTCCTGCACCAGCCTGCCGTCGCGCAATATGCCGATGCGATCGCTCATCGTCAGCGCCTCTTCCTGGTCATGCGTGACGAAGATGGTGGTGATGCCGATCTCGCGCTGGATGCGCTTCAATTCGATCTGCATGTCGACGCGCAGCGCCTTGTCGAGCGCGCCGAGCGGCTCGTCGAGCAGAAGCACGCGCGGCTTGGTGACGATGGCGCGCGCCAGCGCCACGCGCTGACGCTGGCCGCCCGAGAGCTGATGCGGCCGGCGAGTGCCAAGCTTGCCGAGTTGCACGAGGTCGAGCGCGCGCTGCACTTCCGTAGCGATCGTCGCCTTGGGTTCGCCGCRCACCGACAGCCCGAAGGCGACGTTGTCGGCAACGCTCATATTGGGAAACAGCGCATAGTTCTGGAACACCATGCCGATGCGCCGCTTTTCGACCGGAACGCGCTCGACGCTTTCGCCACCGATGGCGATGCGGCCCGAGTCCGGAAAATCGAAGCCGGCGATCTGCCTGAGCAGCGTGGTCTTGCCGCTGCCTGACGGTCCGAGCAGCGCGTAGAAGCCGCCGTCCGGAAAGTCGATCGACACGTTGTCCAGCGCCTTGTGCGCGCCGAAGCTGCGGGAGATGTTCGCTATCTGGACGCCTGCCATTATTTCTCTCCGCCGAATTTGAAGAAGCGCGCTGTAAGCAACATCAGCGCCATCGATACCACGATGATGATCGTCGAGACTGCGTTGATCTCGGGTGTGAAACCCTTGCGGATCGCGGCGTAGATCTCGACCGGCAGCGTCGTCTGGCCGGGCGTCGACAAGAAGTACGACACCACGAACTGGTCGAACGAAACAGCGAAGGCGAACAGCCCGCCTGCAATGACGCCAGGCATGATCCACGGCAAGGTGATGCGCACGGTCACCTGCCACTGGTTGGCGCCAAGCGAGCGCGCCGCCTCCTCCAGCTCCGGCGCAAAAGTCTGCAGTCGCGCGGACACGACCACGATCACATAAGGCAGCGCAAGTGCGACATGGCCGAGCAGGATGGCGAGGAGCCCACGTCCGATGCCGATGCCAAAGAAGAAGATCAGCATCGCCGTGCCGGTGATCAGCCATGGAATGGCGATCGGCGGGAAGAGCAGCGCCTGCAGGAATTTCTTGCCGCGGAACTCGTAGCGGTAGAGTGCCAGCGACGCCATTGAGCCCAGCATCGTTGAGATGATCGTCGTGATGATCGCGATCTCGATACTGTTCCAGGTCGCCGCGATCAGCTGGTCGTTCTGCCAAAGCGAGGCATACCAGCCCGTCGTCCACTCGAACGGCAACTGGTAGAAGGGCGAGGCGTTGAAGGACATCAGCGCCATGATGATGATCGGCAGATAGAGGAAGCCAAGCAGCAGGACGACGTAGAAGCGCCCGAGCCATTCCAGGATGCGCGTCGTCGCCATCAGCTTGCCCTCCGTAGGACCGGTGCTGCGAGTGCCAGTATGACCAGCACGACGGCGAGCAGGATGAAGGACAGCGCCGCACCCAACGGCCAGTTGAAGACGGCGACGAACTGGTCCTCGATCACGGTGCCGTAGAAGGTGCCGGTGCGGCCGCCGAGGATGCGCGGCTCCATGAACGAGCCGACTACCGGCACGAAGATCAGCGCCGCGCCTGCGATCAGGCCCGGCATCGACAGCGGGACGATCACCCGCTTGAGYATCTGAAGCCGCGAGGCGCCGAGCGAGCGCCCGGCCTCGATCAGCGAGTCGTCGATGGCCTGCAGCGTCAGATAACAGGTCAGCACCATATAGGGCACATAGGAATGCACCAGGCCGATGATGACGGCCGGATAGGAATACATCAGGTCGATGTTGATCTTGAACGGCAGCACCGCGTTGAGCGCCGTGTCGAGGATACCGCCCTCGCGCAGCACCATCGCCCAGGAAAAGATGCGGACCAGCCCGTTCGACCAGAAGGGCAGGATGACGAGCAGGAAGATCGCTTCGCGGCTGCGGCCTTTGAGGACCTTGGCGAGCACATAGGCCGCCGGGTAGCCGATGACGACGCACCACAACGTGACCTCGAGCCCGAGCCGCAATGAGGCAAACAGGAGTGTCGAGTAGATACGTTGCGAAAAGAAAGCCGTGTAGTTGCCGAGCGTGAACGCCCATTCCCTCCCCGCCAGCGGCAGGTCGGTCATGAAGGAGAAGAACACCATGGCCGACAGCGGCAGGAAGATCGCCACCGTCAGCCATAGATAGGCAGGAAGGAGGAGCGGCAGGGCAGGCTTAATCCCGCGGCGCGAAGCAGTCGCGAGCTGGCCAGCCATCATGCCTCTCCTCCCCGAACGACGCCGATTACTTCACGTTGACCTTCAATTCCTGCCACAGCGCCAGATACTTCTCGCGCTGCTCGTCGGTGATCGGCGCCTGGAACTGGATGCGCTTGGCGACGTCCGGGCTGCCCATGACCTTGCGGTTGAAGGCATCCTCCGGCAGCGCCTCGACCGCCTTGGTGTTGGCCGAGACCGGCGCACCGACCTTGGTGACCCATTCGACGTAGAACTTCGGATCGATCATATAGTTGATGAAGGCTTCGGCGCCGGCGACGTTCTTCGAGCCCGCCGGGATCGAGAAGGCGTCGAGCCAGGCGACGGCGCCCTCCTGCGGGATGACCAGCGAGACCGGCAACTTGAAATGCGTCTTGGCGCGGTCGGCCGAGCCGCTCCAATAGGTGCCGATGTCGATCTGGTTGGAGGCGACCATCTGGTTCCAGTCGTTCTCCGAGCTCCAGAAAGTCTTGATCTGCGGCATCAGCGAGGTGAGCTTCGCCTTGACCGCATCCATATCCTTGATGTCGTTGATGTTCTGGCCGGTGGCGATCGCTCCGAACTGAACCGCCTCGACGGCGTCGTCGCGAATGACGACGCGACCCTTATGCGCTGGATCCCACATCTCGGCGATGCTCGTCGGCGGCTTGTCGAAGGACTTTTCGTTAATGGCCAAAGCGGTCAGGCCCCAGACCCACGGCACGCCGTAGACCTTGCCGTCATGGTTGAGCATCGGCGAGCCGGCTTTGTCTTTGGCAATGTCGGCATAGTTGGAGAGCTTCGAGACATCGATCGGCTGGATCAACTTGCCTGCCATCGCCTGATCGTTGAAGGCGGCGTTGATCATGACGACATCGTATAGGCCCGGGTTGGTCCTGAGCTTGGTCAGCATCTCCTGCTCGGAGTTGAAGAAGTCGTTGACGACCTTGAAGCCCGTCGCCTTCTCGAAGTTGGCAACCGCCCACGGCTCGTCGGCGCCGTAGCCCTTCCAGTTGAGCACATGCACTTCTTCGGCGGCCTGGGCGGAGAGCGTGAATGCTGAAACGAAGACGGCGGTCGCCGTCAGAAAAGCGGTCAGTCTGGGCATGCGCATGTTTCTTTCCTCTCATTGTTCGCCCGGTTTGCGGGCTTGTTAAGTTGTGGCCTCTTGCTTCCGGCCATGCGCGGTCGTCGCTTGATCGCGATGGGCAAGGAATTCCTGGATTTCGTTGTCGGTCGGCGCCGACGAGCCGCCGTGGCGCGTGACGGAAAGCGCCGCCGCCGCGTTGGCATAGCGGGCCGCTTCCCAGGGCGACAGCCGGCGCGACAGCGCGCTGACGAAGGCGCCGATATGCGTGTCGCCGGCGCCATTGGTGTCGACGGCGGTGACCGCAAAACCGGGGATCGCCCGCGTGCCGCCGTCGGCCAACCGCACCAGGCAGCCATGCGCGCCGGCGCGGATGATCACTCCTTCAGCCTTGGGGCAGTGCTGGGAAAGCAACCGGACGGCGACGGTCTGGGCATCGCCGGCGCCGGCGATTTTGGCGGCTTCATCGGTGTTGCAGCTCAGCCATGTCGTGCGCGCCAGCACCCGGTCCAGGATCGGGCGCGGAATCTCCGCGATCACTGGCGTCGGATCGAATACGAAAGGAATTTCCGGCGGCAGCGCCGCGATCCAATCGGCAAGCGTATCGCGGCTACCGGGATAGCTCAGCGTGTAGCCCGAGGTGAAAACCCAATCCCCCGGCGAGACCTTGACGGGCGTCATCATGTCGGGCGTGAGCACGCTCTCCGCGCCCGGCCAGGACACGAAAGTCCGCTCGGCGTCGCCGCTGATCAAGGCGACGCAATTACCGCTGTCCATCGAGGGCGACGGCGGCATCAGCGTCTCGATGCCCTGCGACGCGAAAGCGGCGCGCAGGAAATCGCCATCGGGACCTGTTCCCAACCGGCCACCGAACACTACCTTCATGCCGGTGCGGTTCGCCGCGACCATCATGTTGAAGCCGCCGCCGGCGACACGCGCGTAGTTCGACGCGGTCTTTTCGTTACCGGGCGCCGGCAAGGCATCGATGCGGTAGACATAATCGACGACCGCGCTGCCGACCTGGACGAGCCGTCCGCTCATGCCGCAGCCTCCTTGCCGGAACCGCGCGAGGCCCGCGCCGCGACGAGATCCTCGGCCAGCGCGCTGACCTCAGCGAGATCGATGCCTTTCAGCCGTGCGATGCGATCCTGCGGCAGGCGAGACAGCCCGGCACAGGCGCCCGCCATGCCGGCAGCAATGGCGCCGATCGTGTCGGTGTCGCCACCGAGGTTGGCGCTGACGACGGCCGCCCGCCAGGCATCGCCTTGCGCAACCTCCAGCACCGCGAACGCCGCCGGAACCGATTCCTGGCTGGCAACGCCTGTGCCGATCAGGTCCACGATCAGCCCGATCGCTTCTTTCTCCATCTTGCCGCGCACCAGCTTCTGCGCCCAGGCGATCCGCGCGCCGATATCGCCGCCGGTCACCCAATGCCCGAGCGTTGCTCCGAGCGCTGCCGCCGCCACCGCGCGCTCTGAAGCCGCGCGCCAGTCGCTCCCGGCAAGGCCGCTGCTGACGGCCGCCGCTACTGCGGCAGCCGATGCAATGGCGATCGACGTGTTGTGCGTTGCCCGGCAGGTTTCGGCCACCTTCGCAACTAGCGCTTCAAGAGGCTCTGGCGGCATCATGATGCCGACCGGCGCGATGCGCATTGCCGCGCCATTGGTGTCGCCGCCACGCCCGGCCTCTTCCGCCGGCACGCCGTCATTGATGGCGTCGATGGCGCGCTTGGTCGAGGGTCCGAGCAGGTCATAGCTGCCCCGCGCCTTCACATCGCGCTCCCAGTCGAGCAGCGCGTTGACCCAGCGCGCATGATCGAAGCGATCGGCGGATTTGACAAGGATGCGGCCAAGGAGCAGCGCCTGCTCCGTGTCGTCGGTGATGGCGCCGGCGGGCAGCCCTTTCGAAACCGGATGGTCGGCCGTGGGCGCGACGAAATCCTCGACATGGCCGTAGAGCGCGGCGATGCGGGCCGGCGACAGGAGCTGCGTAGGCATGCCCAGAGCGTCGCCGAGCGCGCCGCCGATAAGTGCCCCCATCGCCCGGTCGATTATCTCGGCCGTGTCCGCCATGCTAGAACTCCAGATGCAGGGCGAAATGCGCCGGGTTGAGCAGGCTGGTGACGAATTCGATGGCGCGTCCGTCCGCGGCGCGCGTCAGGCGCCGCGTGCGCAGGAATGGCGTGCCCGGCGCGCAGTCGAGGATCGCGGCATCGGCGGCGCTCAGCATCTCGATGTCGGCCCATTCCTCGCCGTGGTCGGGAACGAGCCCCGCCCCGCGCAGCGTCTGGTGCAGCGAGCCTTCGCGCAGTCCGCGCAGCGGCACCTCTTCCAGCTCCGGCGATAAAGGCAAGCGGCTGCGTTCGATCGAAATGGCGTGGCCGTCATCGGCATTGGTGCGCACGCGGTCGACGGCGATGAAGGACGGATTGTCCACGCCGAGCCTTGCCGCAAGCTCCGCGTCCTCGATGACCTCCAGCCGCAGCGTCCGGGTCTCAGCGTTGGCGCCTGCATTGGCAAGCGCGCGCGACCAACCGATGGCATCATCGACCGGCATGCCGTCGAAAGTGACGAACGATCCGATGCCGACCTTGGTGGTGATCAGTCCGCGGTTGGWCAGCTCTTCAAGCCCTTTGCGAACAGTGTTGCGGCTGACGGAGAAGCGCTGGACGAGCTCGTTCTCGCTCTGCAGGCGGTCGCCGAAGCCGAGGCGGCCGGAGCGGATTTCATGTTCCAGAACCGTGGCGATCTGCTCGGGCTTGCCAGTGCCGGGAGTGAGTTGCATCGCGCGACGGGCCATATCACTACCTGTTCAATGAACCTGTATAATCCTGTTCAATATTGGATTTGAAGGGCGATGTCAATCGCGAAGAATCCGCGGGGAACGACAACCTTGGATCCTGAACCCGGCAGACGCTTCAGCGCTCTTCCGGCGGCTTCAGCTCCCGGAACTGCATCAGCAACAGCAAATCGTAGGCGATCTTCAGCGCCCCGCAGATAAGCAGCGGCCACGCCCGGAACGATGCAGCGAAGAGAGCGCCCGCCAAGGCAGGGCTGGCCGAGGCGGCCAGGCTGCGCGGCACCGACGTGAAGCTCGCGGCAGCTGCCCTCTCCGCCTCGGTGACGACGGCCATGACGTAGGACGAGCGGGTCGGCACATCCATCTGCGAGAGAGCGGCCCGGATCGACAGGAGGACAAGCGCCAAGGGAAGCGTCGGCGCCAGCGCCGCCAACATCAGGGCGATGCTGGACGGAATGTGCGTGAACACCATCGTGTTGACCAGGCCGATGCGTCGCGAGAGYAGGGCGGCCACAGGAAACGAAAGCGCCGACAACATGCCCGCCCAGAAGAAGAAGACACCTGCCTGCGAAAGCGAGAGATTGAATTGCTGGAAAAGCCAAAGGGCAAGCAGCGATTGGACGACGAAGCCTCCCGCAAAGGCATCGAGACTGAAAAGCGCGGCAAGCTTGAAGACAATGTTTCGCGAGGGGCCGAGCGCGGCGGCTGTTCCGGTCGCCGATGCCGGACGGCGCGGGATGCACGCATAGAGCAAGCCGCCGAGCAGACCGAGAAGCGCGTAAAGGACGAACATGGCTTTGATGCCGGCAAATCGGTCGAGGCCAACCGGCGCCAGAAGGTCGGGCAACCCCGCAGCGAGTCCGCCTGCGGCGCCTGCGAACGCGCCCACGAGACTGTAGCGCGCGAACATTCGCGTACGCTCGGTCTCCGTGACCTCGCGCGTCAGCACGGCGTGCTCCAGCGGCACGAACACGCTGACGCTGCCGGCCGAGGGATTGATGGTGCCGGCGAGCGCGACGACCAGCAGCAATGCGTAGTCATGGACGATGGTAAAGGCCACGCCCGTGGCGATCATCAAACCGGCGCCGGCCAGCAGAAGTTGACGATGATCGCGTCTGGCGCCGAGGAAACCGACACCGATGGTCAGCAGCGCGGAGCCAAGCAGCGATGCCGTGGCGATGACACCGACCTGTAGAGGGGTAAATCCGAGGGCGAGCAGGTAGACGGGCAGCAGCACGGCCACGAAACCGTCGCCGAAATCCCGCAGCGCGCGGGCGGCAAAGAGAAAAGTCGCTGGATGTATCCGCAGCACAGGTCGTCTCTCGACGGTTTGCTTCCGGCATCAGCGTAATTGCTTTCGCAGCCAGGCACATCGCCGGAACTAAAGATCTCGTTCTGGAGGAGAATCAAACCTGCCAGCCGGCGGTGTTGGCCGCCGTCAAACGATGAAACTCCTCCACGCGCTGCTTTGCCTTGAGCACCACCGGCAGGATCTCGCATTCCATCGCTTCGACCGAGAGCCGGCAAACGCGTCGAGATATTGATGGCGGCGACGGTAGGGCCGGCGCGGTCGCGGATCGGCACGGCGATTGAGCGCAAGTTTCAGCTCCGCGTCGACGATGGCGAAGCCGTCCGCCTGCGCATATAAAACTTTGTTGGCAATGCGAACTTGTTGAAAATCGCCGGAGCTCATGGATGGTCAAATTCCTGCCGCTGCAAGAGGCTGTCGCGGAGAATCTGCAGAACGGCGATACCGTCGCCTTCGAGGGCTTCACCCACCTGATCCCGACCGCTGCGGCGCATGAGGYCATCCGCCAGGGCTTTCGCGACCTGACGCTGATCCGCATGACGCCCGACCTGATCTATGACCAGATGATCGGCATGGGCATGGCGAGGAAGATCGTCTTCTCCTATGTCGGCAATCCGGGCGTCGGCCTGCTCAGGCGCGCTCGCGACGCCATCGAGAACGGCTTTCCGCGACCGATCGAGGTCGAGGAGCACAGCCATGCCGGCATGGCCAACGCCTATGAAGCGGGCGCGGCCGGCTTGCCCTGYGCGGTGTTCCGCGGCTATCGCGGTGCCGGCCTCGCATCGGTCAATCCGAACATCCGCTGGGTCACCTGCCCGTTCACCGGCGAGGTGCTTGCTGCCGTGCCGGCGCTCCGRCCCGACGTTACTTTCATCCACGCACAGAAGGCCGACCGCAGAGGCAACGTGCTGGTCGAAGGCATCATCGGCATCCAGAAGGAAGCGGTGCTCGCCGCTAAACGCGCGGTYGTGACGGTCGAGGAAGTGGTCGATAATTTCGACGACCTCCATCCCAATCTTACGGTGCTGCCGGGCTGGACGATCGCGGCAATCTCGGTCGTGCCGGGCGGCTCCCATCCTTCCTATGCCCATGGCTACTATATGCGCGACAACGCCGCCTATCTCGAATGGGACGAGATCGCTGCCGACCGCCAGCGCTTCCAGGCTTGGATGCAAAAGAACGTCATCGAAAGCAGCGCGGACGACTTTGCCGCCCGCGTCGAGCATCTGAGGAAAGTCGCATGAGCGACGTGAGGGATCCGGGCTTCACCCCCAACGAGATGATGACGATCGCCGCCAGCCGCGCGCTGAAGAACGAGGACGTCTGCTTCGTCGGTATCGGCGCGCCGTCGGCCGCCTGCAACGTCGCCCGGCTGACGCATGCCCCCGACATYACGCTGATCTATGAAAGCGGCACCATCGGCACCGCGCCCGACGTTCTGCCGCTTTCGATCGGCGACGGCGAATTGTGCGAGACGGCCGTCACTACGGTCGCCGTGCCGGAGATGTTCCGCTACTGGCTGCAGGGCGGCCGCATCTCGATCGGCTTCCTGGGCGCCGCGCAGCTCGACAAGTTCGGCAACATCAACACCACCGTCATTGGCGACTATGCGCATCCCAAGACCCGCCTGCCCGGCGGGGGCGGCGCGCCGGAGATCGCTACGTCGTCAAGGCAGGTGTACATCACCATGGCGCAGTCGAAGCGCGGCATGGTGGAAAAAATCGACTTCTTCACCTCCTTCGGCCATGGCGAAGGCGGCGACCACCGCAAGCGCCTCGGCATCGACACTGCCGGTCCGACGCTCTTAATCACCGACCTAGTCATCTGGAAGCCTGACCCGGTCACCAAGGAATTCACCGTCGTGTCGCTGCATCCGGGCGTCAGTCGCGAAGAGGTGCAAGCGACCTGTGGCTGGACGGTCAAGTTCGCCGAGGCCCTTGACGAGACGTCGGCGCCGACGGAACTCGAGCTCAAGACATTGCGCGACCTGCAGACCCGCACCAAGGCCGCGCATCAAGGGACCGGCAAAGGGAAAGCTGCATAAATGACAGACGCCTTCATCTGCGATTACATCCGCACGCCGATCGGCCGCTTCGGCGGCTCGCTGTCCTCGGTGCGGACCGACCATCTCGCCGCCGTCCCGCTGAAGGCTCTCATCGAACGCAACGCTGGTGTCGACTGGGCGGCGGTCGACGACGTCGTCTATGGCTGCGCCAACCAGGCCGGCGAGGACAACCGCAACGTGGCGCGCATGGCGCTGCTGCTTGCCGGCCTGCCCCAGGACATACCGGGCTCGACCGTCAACCGGCTCTGCGGTTCGGGCATGGATGCCGTCACCATCGCCGCGCGCGCCATCAAGGCGGGCGAGGCCGAACTGATGGTTGCCGCCGGCGTGGAATCGATGAGCCGTGCACCCTTTGTCATGCCGAAAGCCGACACCGCTTTCTCGCGCAACGCCGAGATCTATGACACCACCATCGGCTGGCGCTTCATCAATCCGCTGATGAAGAAGCAGTACGGCGTCGATTCCATGCCGGAGACCGGCGAGAACGTCGCCGAGGATTTTTCCGTCGGCAGAGCCGACCAGGACGCCTTCGCCGTGCGCAGCCAGGACAAGGCGGTGGCCGCGCAAGCGAGTGGCCGGCTGGCGAAGGAGATCACGCCGGTGACCATCCCGCAGAAGAAGGGCGATCCAGTCGTCGTCTCGAAGGACGAGCATCCGCGCGCCGGCACGACCATCGAGGCGCTGGCCAAATTGCCGACGCCGTTCCGGCAGGGCGGCACGGTGACGGCCGGAAATGCCTCCGGTGTCAATGACGGCGCCGCCGCCCTCATCGTCGCTTCGGAAGCGGCGGCGAAGAAACATGGCCTGACGCCGATCGCGCGCATTCTCGGCGGTGCTGTCGCCGGTGTCGCGCCACGCATCATGGGCATCGGCCCTGCGCCGGCCACGAAGAAACTCTGCGCCCGGCTCAGCCTGACGCCGGGCGAGTTTGACGTCGTCGAATTGAATGAGGCCTTCGCCTCGCAGGGCATCGCCGTGCTGCGCGAGCTTGGCATCGCCGAGGATGCGCCGCACGTCAATCCGAATGGCGGCGCGATTGCGCTCGGCCATCCGCTCGGCATGTCGGGCGCCCGCATCACCGGCACGGCGGCGCTCGAGCTTCGTGAACGCGGCGGCCGCCTGGCGCTCGCCACCATGTGCATCGGCGTTGGCCAGGGCATCGCGATTGCGCTGGAGCGGGTCTGACACCGCATACGATCGTTTCGACGAGCGGAGTTCAACGCCTGCCAAGCGAGGCGACGAAGTCGCGGATCAGGCTGGCAAGCGCGTCGGGCTGCTCGATGCAGGTAATATGTGCCGCATTGCGGATCACCTCGAAGCGCGCACCGGGGATCAATTCCGCCAGCGAGCGGACAAGTTCCGGCGGCGTCGAGCCGTCCTGGTCGCCGACGATGCAGAGCGTCGGCACCCTGATGCGTCGGGCGGCCTCCGTGAAATCCGCATCTCGGACCGCCATGCAGGTGCCGAGATAGCCGGGCAAAGCCTGCCTGGTCAGCATGTTGCGGCATCCGGCCAGTTCGGCCGCGCGGGCAGAGTGGAAATCCGGCGTGAACCACGTCTTGAGCACGCCGTCGGCGATCGCCTCAATGCCGTCGCGCTCGATGGTTGCGATACGCGTGTTCCAGCTCTCGGCAGTGCCGATCTTGTGCGCGGTGTCGCTGAGGATCAGCGCTTCGACGAGCTCGGGCCGTCGCGCGTAGAGACCCTGGGCGACCATGCCCCCGACCGACAGGCCAAAGACCACCACCTTGTCGAAGCCGAAGTGATCAATGAGCGTAACCAGATCGTCGACATGGTCGTCGATCGAGCGCACGCCGGCGCCGAGATCCGAAAGCCCATGGCCGCGCTTGTCGTAGAGCAGCAGGGGCATTTCCCCCCCAAGCCGCGCGACGATTTCGTCCCAAATCCGGAAGTCGGTACCCAGCGAATTGATGAAGATGATCGGAGGCGAAGTGCCCGTCGCTTCGATGGTGCGATGGTGCAGCGTGACGCCGCCGATGTTGACGAATGGCACGATTTCGATCCTCCGAAGCTATATTGCAGGAGGTATCTGGTTCGGCAAATCGAGCCGTCCAGGATTCGAGCGCTCCTCACACGGAACGTCACCACCTATCCGAGCGTCAGCCCCGCCTTTCTCGCTTCCTCGCGCAGGAAGGGCAGGCCGACCTCGATAACGTCGCGCGGGTCCTCCGCCACCGGGCGCCACACCGCGAGTCCGCCGGCGATGTCGACGTCGACATGGTTCATGCTTTCGAGCGTGATTGGGCCCTCATAGCCGATGTCGGCGATCGCCTTCATGCAGGCCGCCCAGTTGAGCATGYCGCGCCCCGGCACGCCGCGATTGGCCTCCGACACATGCACATAGCCGAGGAAGGGAGCCGCCGCCTCGAAGCCCGCGGCAAAGCTCTCCTCCTCGATATGCATGTGGTAGGTGTCGAGATGGATGAAGATGTTGTCGGCGCCGATCCGCTCGATGATCTTGGCTGCGTCGATGCCGCGATTGATGAGGTGCGTCTCGTAACGGTTGCAGGGCTCGATACCGAGCTTAAGGCTGCGCGACTTCGCCGATTTCGCCGCCCGCTCGAGGAAGCGGCACATCCCGTCGATCTCCCTTTGTGTCGGCGCGCGCCCGGTGGTCTTGCCGATCGTGCCATAAGTGACGCCGCCAAGCGCCTCGCTGCCAATTTCGTTGCAGACCTTGAAGGCGGGCTGCAGGAAATCGAGCGCTTCCTCGGGTCGCTCAACCACGTCGAGCGCGCGCGGCAGGCCGAGCGACGGGATGAGCTGGACGCCATAATGGTTGGCGAAGCCGCGCGTGCGCTTGGTGTCGATCTCCTCGGGCCGCAACAGCGGGATCTCCATCAGGCCGATGCCGAGTTCCTTCAGCCGATCCATCTGCGGCTCGATGCGGGCGGGGTCCCACACCGCGGCGATGGCGAAAGTGTGCAGTCCGAAAACGTTCATGTCAGCCTCGTTGTTCGTGCGCCGCCGCAACGGCGGTATCGCCGCCGCCGACGATGCGGCTGACGACTTCGTTCATGTTGGTCTTGGCGGTGACGAGATCGGCGTCCGCCCTGCCGTGGCGCAAAACAACGATGCGGTCGGTTACCGACAGCACGTCGTTCAGCCGGTGCGAGATCAGGATAACGGCGATGCCTTCCGACTTCAGTCGCCGGATGAGATCGAGAACGCTCTGCACCTCGCGCACGGCGAGCGCTGCCGTCGGCTCGTCCATGATGACGAGCTTCGGATTGAAGGTGAGCGCGCGGGCAATTGCCACCGTCTGYTGCTGGCCGCCCGAGAAGGAGCCGACCGAGCGGCTGATCGACGGCAGATGCGCCCCCAACCGATCGATCATCCGCGCCGCCTGGCGATCCATCTCGGCCTTGTCGACGAAGCCGGGGAAGAGGCCAAGCACCTTTTTTGTCGGCTCGCGCCCGAGGAAGATGTTCGAGGCAACGTCCTGCTGCTTGGCCAGCGATAGATCCTGGTAGATCATCTCGATGCCGAGGCGGCGTCGCTGGCCGGGATCGAGGGCGAGGATGTCCTTGCCGTCGAATTCGATCGAGCCGGTGTCGGCACGGTAGATGCCGGTGATGGTCTTCATCAGCGTCGACTTTCCGGCGCCATTGTCGCCGACCAGCCCGACCACCTCGCCGGCCGCGACCGACAGGTCGACGCCGTGCAGTACATCGACCGCGCCAAAACTCTTGCGGATACCGTGGAGCGAGAGAAGGGTCATACGCGCGACTCCTTCCTGACCTGGTACTGGTCGATGAAGACGGCGAGGATCAGCACCGCGCCGATCGCCATCTGCTGGTAGTAGGACTGCACCGCAAGCAGCGTCAGCCCGTTCTGCAGCACGCCCATGATTAGCGCGCCGATCATCGTGCCGAGGATCGAGGCACGGCCGCCGAACAGGTTGGTGCCGCCGATGATCGCCGCCGTGATCGCGGTGAGCTCGTAGTTGATGCCCGCGGTCGGATCGCCGGCATTGAYGCGGGCGGTGAAGAGCAGGCCGGCGAGGCCGGYGAGCGCGCCCGAAAGCGTGTAGATGATGCGGCGATGCTGCTCGACCCGGATGCCGGCGGCGCGTGCAGCACCCTCGCTGTCGCCGAGCGCCAGCGTGTGGCGGCCGAAGCGCGTATAGGCGAGCACCGCGTGCGCGACGATCGCCGTCAGCACGAAGATGATGACCGGCATCGGAATGCCGAGCGGCCTCCCTTGCCCGATATAGACGATCTCGAGTGGTAGGCCGTAGATCGCCCTGCCCTTCGAAATGACGAGCGCCAGCCCGCGCGCGAGGCCGAGCATGCCGAGTGTAACGATGAAGGCCGGCACAAAGGCGCGGGTGACCAATTGCCCGTTGATATAGCCGGCGATCGCTCCAGCAAGGATGCAACCAATCACCGCAAGGACCGACGGCCAGCCGAGATTGACCGCGACGAAGGCGCCGACAACGCCAGCGAGGCCCATGACCGATCCGAGCGACAGATCAAGCCCGCCCGAGCCGATGACGAAGGTGGCGGCGATCGCCAGCACGCCGATCGTCGACGTTGCRAGCAGGATGTTGAGGAAATTACTGAGCGACAGGAAGAAGGGCGACAAAAGCGCCATCGCCRCACTCAGCAACACAAGCACCAGCAGCGACTCCAGCCTGATATGGAGCCGCTCGACGGATGCGCGCTGCACCCGAGCCCAGACACCGGGCTGCGCCGTTTCGGAAGACATTTTTTCACCCTTCGGGTAGGGAGTAGGCAGTAGGGATTAGGCAGTAGGGCAGTAGGTGAGCACGTGATGCGGCCTGAGGGAAGGTGCTTCGTTCCCCTACTGCCCACGGCCTATTCCCTTACTTCACATATTGCAGCATCGGCTCCTTGCCCGCGTCGAGCACGTCCTTGGTCAGCACCAGGGTGGGCACGGCGATGCTGTCCTCGACCTTTTCGCCCGCCAGCGCCTTCTTGACGTTCTCGACCGCTTGCTTGCCGACCAGATAGGGAAGCTGCGCGACGGATGCGTTGAGGCGGCCTTCCTTGATCGATTTCACCGCATCGACATTGCCGTCGACGCCGATCATGGTCACCTGCTGGCCCTTGCCGGCCGCGTAGACCGATTCCACGGCACCCAGCGCCATGCCGTCATTGGCGCAGAAGATGGCGACGAGGTCTGGATGCGCCGTCAGCGTGTCGGTGGCGATCGAGGCTGCCTTGCCGCGRTCCCAGTCGCCGGGCAGCGAAGCTACGATCTGCAGGCCGGGCGCCAGTTCCTTCAGCTTGTCGGCGAAGCCCTTGGCGCGCTTCTCGCCGGTGATGTTGCCGGAGAGACCCTCGATCACCAGCACCGGACCCTTGGCGTCCTTGCCGAGCTTGGAGACGAGATATTCCGCCCCTTGCGCGCCGGCCGCGACATTGTCGGAACCGATATGGAAGGTGACCTTGACGCCTTCCTTGTCGAGCACCGCCTGATCGAGATTGTTGTCAAGGTCGACAATCTTCATGCCTGCGGCCTGCGCCGACTTCAGGCAAGGCAGGAGGTTGGTCGAGTTGATGGCCGCGGTGATCATCGCCACCGGCTTGCGTTCAAGCATGGTGTTGCAGAGGTTGAGCTGCGGCTCGGCTGCCTGGTCGCTTTCCGCCGCCTGCTGGAAGTACTTCACGCCCGCTTCCTTGGCGCCGTCCGCGACGCCCTGGGCCATCGCGCCCCAGAACGGATTGGCCAGCGTTTTCATCAGCACGCCATATTCGCCGTCCTCTGCCCTGGCGGCGCCCACGGCCGACATTACCAACGCGGCGCCCAAAGCTATGGTAAATCGATTTATTTTCAGGATAAGCGATGCCATTCCATCCTCCGTTTGTTGTCTGCGCCGGATGCCTCGGCCAKGGCCAGCGCTATTCTTCCGTTGTCGACAATGGGGGCTATTGTCGGTCTCCTCCCCCGGAATGCGGGACGTTGCCTGGCGAGCCAACGGATTCCCGCATCAATACCTTGCAAGGTTCGAGYCGCGCCCGGGGCGGGCCGCCCTCACCTTCGATCCTGCGAAACAAAACCTCCATTGCATTGCCGGCGATCTCGCGCACCGRCTGCACCACTGCAGCAATCGCCGGCCACGTCACCTGCATCCATTCGGCGTCGTCGAAGCCGACCAGCGAGATGTCGTCCGGGCAGTGCCAGCCGCGCCGCCGGAATTCGGAAAGCGCCACCAGCGTGCCTTTGAGGAACAACGAATAGACTGCCGTCGGCCGGTCGCCACTGTCGGCACACTTGGAGAAATAGTCGTGAAGCAGCGCCCGCAAAGGTCCGACATCGCTTTCGCAGAGCAAGACGTCGATGCGGATGTCGGGCGCAAGATCCAGCGCGGTGCTGCGGAACCCTTCGAGACGGGCACGCACCGTCGCCGCCTGCTGGCCGAGGCCGATCACGAGGACATGGCGATGACCCATGTCGACCAGTGCGCGCGCCACTTCGGCGCTTGCCGCGGCGCTGTCGGCCGAAACCGTGTCGAAGGCATCGTCAGCAAGCACGCGGTCGATCAGCACGCCGGTCATGCCGTTCGCCTTCATGAAAGCAGCGGCCGGCCCGTGCTCGTTGCGCACAGGCGCCAGCACGACGCCGGCGACGCGCCAGTCATGCATGCGGGCAAGGACCTCCTTCTCGCGCGTTTCCGATTCATGGCTGGAGGCGGCGACCAGTGTATAGCCGCGCTGCTCGGCGAGGCCTTCGAGCTCGCTCACCATCTGGCCGAAGAACTCGCTTTCGAACTCGGGCATGATGGCACCGATGATGCGGCGCTTGGCTCGCCGCATGTCCGAGGCAAGCGGATCGACGCGGTAACCGAGCTGTTCGACCGCATCGAGGACGCGCTGCGCGTTTTCCGGCTTCACCGTGGTGACGCCGGCCAGAACCTTGGAGACGGTGGCCGCGGACACGCCAGCATGGCTTGCCACGTCGTGGATCGACGGGCGCCGCTGCCGGGCTTGCTTCTGCGCCATTGAGCTCCTCCCGAGGCGGACAGCCATTTTGCTGCCCTGCTAAACTAACCGATAAATCGATTTTTTTCTGTTGTAAATCGTTTCACCGCGAGTAAAACACGGATGTGATTGACGCGATCCAATCGCACTGGGAGGATGAACCATGTCCGTCGAATCCTTGCCGCTGGTCATCAGCGCGCCCGAACCGCGCACGCTCGACCTGATCTTCACGCCCACGCAACTGGCGCATTTTCGCAGAAAATATCGCATCGTCGAGACCACGCCGAAAGATGTCTCGAAATTGCCGACGGACATACTGGCCGAAGCCCGCTACATCGTCGGTCAGCCGCCGATCGCTCCGGAGACGCTGGAGAAATTGAAGGCGCTGCGCTGCATCTTCAACGTTGAGACCAACCTCCTCAACAACATGCCCTATGAGACGCTRTTCGCCCGCGGCATCCATGTCGTCACCACCGGCCTTGTCTTCGCTGAGCCGGTCGCAGAACTCGGCCTTGCCATGGCGCTCAACCTGGCGCGCAACATCGTCGATGCCGACCTGGCCTTTCGGCAGGGCAAGGAGCTGTGGGGCGGCGACGGCAACAAGACCGCGCGGCTGCTCTCAGGTGCAGATGTGGGCATCATCGGCTTCGGCGACCTCGGCCGCGCGCTCAATCGTCTGCTGACGGGCTTCCGCACCCGCACCAAGGTCTACGATCCATGGCTGCCGCCTTCCGTTCTGATCGAGCACGGCGTCGAGCCGGCCTCGCTCGACAAGGTGCTGTCGGAAAGCGATTTCGTCTTCGTCGTCGCTTCGGTGACCAGCGAGAACCAGGGTTTTCTGGGTGCCGAGGCCTTCGCGAAGATGCGAAAAGGGGCCGCCTTCATCCTGCTCAGCCGCGCTGGCGTCGTCGATTTCCCGGCCTTGATGGAAGCAGTGAGAAGCGGCCATATCGTTGCCGCCAGCGACGTCTTCCCGGAAGAACCGCTGGCAAAGGACCATCCGGTGCGCGCCCTGCCCGGCTTCCTGCGCTCGGCCCACCGCGCCGGAGCGCTCGACGTCGCCTTCAAGCGCATGGGCGACATGGTGCTGGAGGACATGGACCTCATCGACCGCGGCCTGCCGCCGATGCGCTCCAAACGCGCCGAGCGCGAAACCGTGTCGCGGATGCGCTCCAAGCCGGTCGACAGGAACTAAAGCAAGTCTTCCGAAAGTGGGAACCGGTTTCGGGACAAAGACGCGTTAAAATCAAAATCTAAAGCGCATGGAGCGAATCTGAAAGATCGCGATGCGCTTTAGGACAGTGCTCGGGAAACTGGCGATGGCGCTACGCCGAGACGCGGCGGCTGAATTCTGCGTCGACCGCGCCGAAATTGGCTTCAAGCCAGGCGATCGCGCTGGCGACATCTGCGATCGCGAAACGCGCCGCGGTCTCGCCCTGCGGTTTCACGCGGATTGAGATTCCGCCCGCCGCATTGACGGTGTCGAAGCCGTTTTCGTCCGACGTGTCGTCGCCGAGGAACACCGGGCGCCGGCCGGTGAACGGATCGATCTGCATGAAGCGCCGGATCGCTGCGCCCTTGGCGGCCTCGAGCGGCATCAGTTCGACGCCGGCATTGCCGGCAATCACCCGATACCCTTCCGGCAGGCGGGCAAGTGCCGCCTCGACCAGCTCTGTCGCGCGCGCCAGCAGATGCGGCGCCGCCCGCGTATGAATGGCGAGCACCGGCCCCTTGCGCTCGACATAGACAGCCTTGCTCGCCAGCTCCAGCTCGATTTCGTCGGCGAGCGCCGCCATATCGGCCGGTTCGTCGGCGGCCTCGACCTGCCCATCGGGCGTGAGCCGGTGCTCCAGCCCGTAGAGGCCGGCGATGCGCAGTTTCAAGGGATCGAACAGCCGGTCGACAGCGTCGATCGAGCGGCCGGTGATGAAGGCGAGCGCGCCGTCGAGCCGCCGCTCGATCGTTTCCAGGAGGAGGCGCAGCTCTTTGCTGACCGACACGTTGTCCGGATGGGCCGCGTGTTCCAGCAAGGTGCCGTCAATGTCAAGGAAGAGCGCCCATCGACCTTCGGAGAGTCGTGGCGTCAAATCTGTCTGTGTGTTCATCGATAACCGACTGCCTGTCTGCGTTCGAACATGGAGACGACGTTGTCGCCATTCGCCGACCGGTCGGCTAAAGCCGTGACCCGGTCGAGCTCGTCGCGCTTCCTCAGTCGCGCCGCGTCGAGCAGCATGCTGCCGGCCCATCGATAGACATTGTTGTCCCGGACGATCTCGCGCATGCGCCGCATGCRCCCACGCTGCTCTTCCAGTCCCATTGTGAGCGCGTGCAGCATGGTCTCGCTCATCATCGCCGCATCGTACGGATTGACGATCAGCGCCTCCAGCAGCTCGCGCGAGGCACCCGCGAAGGTGCTGAGCAGGAGCACGCCCTCGTCGTCGTCGCGCGCCGAGACGAACTCCTTGGCGACGAGGTTCATGCCGTCGTGCAGGCTGGTGACGAGGCAGATGTCGGCCGCCCTGTAGATTTCGTAGACGTCCTTCTGGGAGTGATGCTCGGCGACCAGGACGACGGGACGATAGGTCTCGTTGCCATAGCGCTCGTTGAGCTCCCCGGCAAAGCGAAGACATTCGTCATGCAACTGCTTGTAGGCAGGCAACGAGCCTCGGCTGGGCGCCGCGATCTGCAGGAACACCACCTTGCCTATCATTTCCGGATGGCGGATGAACAGTTCCTCCAGTGCGTGGAAGCGGTCGAGGATGCCCTTGGTATAGTCGAGGCGCTCGACGCCGACGCAGAGCTTGGCATCGGCCGGAATGCCGAACCGCTCGCGGATGTGTTGCCGCGATTCCTCGACCGATGGCAGGGCCTTCAACATTTCGGCAGGCCACTCGATCGRAATCGGATAGGCATGCACCAGCGTCGTCTGGCCGCCATAGGACACGGCGGCGTCCGCGCGTTCGATCCGGCTCTCCATGAAGCGGTCGACGCTTTCGGTGAAGTTGTTGGCGTGGAACTGCGTGTGGAAGCCGATGATCGAGCTGCCGAGCAGTCCGTCGAGGATGCGTTCGCGCCACGGGCAGATGCTGAACACCTCCGAGTTCGGCCACGGAATGTGCCAGAAGGTGATGACGATCGCATCCGGCAGGCGCTCGCGGATCATGCGCGGCAGCAGCGCGAAATGGTAATCCTGGACAAGCACGATCGGGCGCTCGTTGCGGGCCTCCGCGACCACCGTATCTGCGAACTTGCGGTTGACGGCCTCGTAAGCCTCCCAGTCGGAATCGCGGAAGATCGGACGGGTGAAGGCGATATGGCAAAGCGGCCACAAGCCTTCATTGGCGAAGCCGAGATAGTAGCCCTGATATTGCTCGTCCGTCAGCCAGACCCGGCGCAGCGTGTAGGAGGGATTGCCGGGCGGTACCTGTACACGGTCGTTGTTGTCGACCACCACGCGGTCGGCACTGCCGCCGCCATAAGCGATCCATGTGCCGGCACAGGCGCGCGTGATCGGTTCGAGCGCCGCGACCAGCCCGCTCGCCGGCACAACCAGTTCAACCTCGCCGTTCCTTTCGTTGTGGATGTAAGGCTCGCGGTTGGAGACGACGATGACCTGTGCGTCCGGCAAATCCTCGGTAAGTATCTTGCGCAGCGTCTCCGGCGACCAGGTGACCAGGGCAGCGTCGACCGACTGCCCGTTCTTCTCGAATTCGCGCATCACCTGGCGGGCTGCTTCCGAGGCGACATCTTCACCCGAGGCAGGCATGTTCRCTGCCCTCGCATGCTGACGGCGGTACCGAGATATCGAAAGGAAAATCGCGAGGGCGGAAAGTCCGAGACTTGCGAGGATGAGAACCCACAAAAAATCGACGCCATATTGTATCATTGAAACGCCAGGTTGCCTCCGACTRCCCGCTATTTTGTTTTCGTTCTTGCCGGCTGCGGAGCGCTGAGCCGGCACCAATTTTGCAAACGCATGAACCGGTCCTGGGTTCCGACATTTTTCGATTATCGGACGCGCGCTTGGGAATTCGGCACTGGGGCAATTCCAGGGACGAGCGTGTCGGTTTCCGTCCGGAATTGCGCAAAACGACCAGTCTATGGCGCGTTGCGATCATTCAGATTCGCTCCACGCGCTTTGGGTTTTGAAATTAAACTAAGTCGTTGTCCCGAAACCGATTCCCACTTCGGGAGACATGCCTTAGGTCCGCACGATAAGAGGCACCTGCCCCTCGAATCGGTCGGCGAGGAAGGCCACGACACGGTCCCCGACTCGCTGGAAGGTCAGATCGATGGATCTGTCACCGACGGTTAGATGCCGCAACGTCAGCGTGTCGATGCCGATGGGCAATTTCGGGCGCGTGACGCGCAATTCGCCTTCCCAGCCATCGACCTCCAGGCCGAGACAGGCCTGCATCAGCATGAAGGTGGAGCCTGCCGACCAGGCCTGCGGCAAGCAGGCGACGGGATAGGCGATCGGCGCCTCGCCCGGCGCCCGGGTGAAACCGCAGAACAATTCCGGAAGCCGCATGTTGAAGTGCACGGCCGCCTCGAAAGTGCCGCTCATCAGCCGCACCACGCTGTCGCGCTCGCCATAGCGCGCCAGGCCGACGCCGCACAGCGCCGTATCGTGCGGCCAGATCGACCCGTTGTGGTAGGACATCGGGTTAAAGAAGATCGCGTCGTCGGCGAGCGTCCTCAGCCCCCAGCCGGAATGGAAGGAGGCTCCCAGTAATTGGTCGGCGACGATCTTGGCGCGCTCCGGCTGCGGCAGCCCGACATAGAGCAGATGCCCGGCATTGGTGGTCCGGACCTTGCAGGGTTCGCCCGCGCCATCGATCGCCAGGGCATAGAAGTTGAGATCATCCATCCAGAAATCGCGCTCGACAGCCAGGCGCATTTCTTCGGCACGGTTTTCCCAATGCTCGGCATCGGCGAACTCGCCGCGGCGGCGCGCAAGCGCGGCAAGGCCCCGGTAGGCGGCAAAGACATAGCCCTGAACCTCGACCAGCGCGATCGGCCCTTTGGGCATGCGTCCGTCGGCATGGAAGACCGAGTCAATGCTGTCTTTCCAGCCTTGGTTGGCGAGGCCGGACTCGGCAGCGCGCTGGTAGGTGACGAAACCCGTCGCCCGGCTTGCCTCCTCCGTCCATTCGGCAGCCRCCTTGAGCGACGGCCACAATGTGTCGATGAAGGCCATGTCGCCGGTGCGGTCTGCGTAGGCACAGGCGAGATGAATGTAGAGCGGAGTCGTGTCGACACCGCCATAGTAKCGGCCGAAGGGGAGCTCGCGTAACGCCGCCATCTCGCCCTTGCGCGTCTCGTGCATGATCTTGCCTGGCTGGGAATCGATGAAGGGCGAGGTCTCCGTCGCCTGATGCTTGGCAAGAAATGCCAGCACGCCGCGCGCCAGACCGGGATTGAGCCATAGCATCTGCAAGCCCGAGATCACCCCGTCGCGGCCGAAAGCCGTCGAGAACCATGGGATGCCTGCATAAGGATAAGGCCCGGTCGGGAGCTCGGTGGTGAGCAACGCGACATCGGCGCGAGCTCGCTCGACCCAGTCGTTGAAGACGCGGCCTGAGCTCCACACCGTGGAGCCATGCCGGCGCTTGGCGCGCATGCCGAAACGAGCCCTGGCCGCTGCGGCGCGGAAACGCTCGCGTCCGGGTGCATCGGAGGCGACCTCTGGACCGACTTCGACATAAAGCACCTTGCTGCTGCGCTTGGTGACAGCGATCAGGAAGTCGGCGCGATTGTCGCTCAACTTRTCGGGGGCCTGCGAAAAGGAAATCGCTGACATGCGCGGCAATCCGTCGAGACCGTCATAGCCGAGCAGYACGGACGCCTTGTCGGTTTTGGCGACATGGACCGTTCCGCGCCGGGGCCGTGTCGAGCCGCGCACCTCGAACATGTCGCGGAAGTCGGCGGAGAAATGCAACGAGACGACTATCGTCGAATGCTCGCGGCTGTAGTTGGACAGCGTGATGCGATCGAAAAGCCGATCCTGCCAGATCAGCCTGACGCGCTCGATGTGGATCGCGCCTTGCGGAATATCGCGGCCTGCGGCGCTCTGGATCGGTAGATTCGTGAGATTGCTGGTGAACAGCACATTGTCCTGGCTGAGCGAGGCGCCAAGCAGCGACATCTGCCGGCCGCCGACAGTCAGGCGGAACTCGGACAGGACGCGAGTATCGTCGCGAAAGAAACCGTCGCCGGCGCCCCTGATGTCGCCATAGGCGTCCGTGACGGCAAAGCAGTCGCCCTGCTTGAGGGCAAACAGCCGGTGCGGTTCCCGTGGCGCCGTTTCGTCCAGCGAGGCAAGGGCCACGGCGGGATCGAGCTTGCGCTCGTCGAGTTCCATCATTTACGACCTCTTCGTTGCTGCACCCCCCAAGGCAATAGCGTTCAGGAAGCCTTCACTTCATGGGTACCGATCAGGCGCATATAGGCGGCAAGATAGTCGCGCGCCATTCTCGTCGCTGAAAACCGCTTTTCGAAGACCGCCCWGACCTGCCGCCTGTCGAGTTTGACAAGAGCGGGCACCGCTGCGGCCGCATCCTCGACACTGTCCACGACGAAGCCTGTTACCCCCTGATCTATGATCTCCGGCAAGGCGCCRCAATTCCAGGCAATCACCGGCGTGCCGCATGCCATAGCCTCGATCGGAGCGAGACCGAACGGCTCGGGCCAGTCGATGGGAAACAGGAGGCCCGCCGCATTGCCGAGAAACTTCGCCTTCTCCTTTTCCGCGATCTCGCCGACATAGTCGACCCGGTCGCCGTCGATGAGCGGCTCGACCGTCTCCTGAAAATAGGCGCGGTCGTCATCGCCGATCTTGGCCGCCAGCTTCAGCTTCAATCCCGAACGACGTGCGATCTCGATCGCGCGATCCGGCCGCTTGTCGCGCGAAAGACGTCCGAGAAACGCCAGATAAGGTTCTCCGGCGGACATCTCATAAGCAGGCGGGTAGGCATCGACCGGTATGCCGTGATGAATCGTGGCGATCCAGTTGGCATCGGGAAGTCCGCGCTTTTGGCTGTGCGAGATCGAGATCATCGGAAAGCGAGGGAAGCGTTTGTAGGCCGGCGCCAGGTCGACATAGTCGAGCCTGCCATGCGGCGTCGTCACCGTTCGTCCCGACATATGCTCGAAGAACGGAAAATGYACCAAATGGCTCAGATGGAAGTGGATGACGTCGAACTCGTCCGCCCGCTTGCGCACATCGTACAGCATAGCCAGATGCGCCGCGATCTCCGATTTCTTCGGCCGCGGGTCGAGACGGATCGCCTGGTCGCGCGCGGGCACCAGTCGCGCCGAGGTCTCGCTGTCGCCGCTTGCGAACAGCGTCACATCGTGCCCGAGCTCCACCAGCGCTTCGGTAAGATAGGAGACTATGCGCTCGGTGCCGCCATAAAATCTTGGAGGGACGGATTCATAGAGCGGCGCGACATGAGCAATGCGCATTGCTTCCCTCAAGCTGTTGACGGGAACCAAAATGCGTCAGCCGCGAGATCGTTCCTCTCAAGCACCGGCAAGTGGTGGAATGGAAGGCATCGGGCGATTTACCGCCGGCCGCCCGCAAGCTTGAGCGCTGCCGGGTTGGCCCGCAGCGCCAGCATGGCGGCCGCCCCGATTGCCGGGCCCGGCACCAGCAACAGGAACGCCCAGCGCCAGCCGCCGATGGCATCCCCGAACAGCGGCACCGTCCAGATGGCGGCGATGGTAATGGCAAAGCCGATGCCCATCTGGAAGGCCAGCGCCGATCCGACGAGATGCGGCTCGGCCAGCTCCGTCACGGCGGCGGAGAATTGCGCGGAGTCGGCGATGACCGAGACACCCCAGACCAGGGCTGTCGCAACGAAGAGCCAGGACGGACCGTCGAAGAAGACGCCTATCAGGAGCGCGCATGCGCCGGATAGCACCATCGAAAGCGCCGTGGTGTTGCAGCGACCGAGGCGGTCGGCCATCAGGCCGCCGCCGGCAGCGCCAAGCGCGCCCACCGCGATCACCGCAAAGGTGAGCAGGGAAACATTTCCGAAAAAGACCGGATTGCCGGCTCCAACCGCAGCACCCGCATAGGCCAGGAACCAGCCCCACATGGCGTAGAGCTCCCACATGTGGCCAAAATAGCCGAGATTGGCGAGCATGACTGGGCGGTCGCGGATGATTGCCCCGATCTGGCGCGGATCGACGACCGAGCGCGCGAACGGGAACGGCCCCTCATGCAGCGCGCCTGCGAAGATCGCCGCAGAGACGAATGCGCAGATCGAGCTGGCGCTGACGACGACGCGCCAGTCGATCCCCGCGCCGATGGCCCGCACGAGATGCGGCAGCGCTGAGCCGAGCGTCAGCGCCGCAATCAGCAGGCCGAGGGCCAGGCCACGCTCCCGGCGGAACCAGGTTGCCATCAGTTTGATCGCCGGAGGGTAGACGCCCGCCAGCGCGATGCCGGTGACGAACCGGGCAAGGATCGCAACGACAGCGTCGGGCTCGCTCAGCAGGACCAGGTTCGCTGCACCGGCCAGGGCCGCCGCGCCTGCCATCATGCGGTTGAGGCGCCAGCGGTCGGCCAGGCCGAGGATCGACGAAGTCRGCGCGCCGAAGACGAACCCGGCCTGCACGCCGTTGGTCAGCCAGGCCGCCGCGCCGGCACCAAGCTGCCAGCGCGCCTTGAGTTCCGGGATCACCGCCGTTGCCGAAAACCAGGTGGTGAGCGAGAGGACCACGGCCAGGCAGGCCAGCGCGAGGAACGACCAGCGCCTCTCCTCGCCCGACATGCTCACTACCCCTGAAGCGATATCGTGTAGGTGGCCGCCCCGGTCAGGCATACTTTGCCCTGGCTGTCGCGGGCTTCGGTCAGCAGTCTGGAAATCGACTTGTCGGTGCGCACCCCGGCTCCCCACGCGGCCCGTGATCGTCTTATCGACGCCGACCGCCTTCGCGAACATCCACTCTACACCAAGAGAGATCGTTCCGGGCAGAGCGATTGAGATCGCGGCAAGGCTGCCATCAGCCCGCGCCGCTGGCTGCTCAGCTCATCCAGTTGCCCCCGTCGACATTGAGCATCTGCGCCACGACGTAATCGGAGTCGCTCGAGGCCAGGAAGACGGCCGCGCCGCGATAGTCGTCGGGGTCGCCCATGCGGCCGGCAGGTACTGCCAGCCCGACCTGCCGCTTCTTCTCGCCGATCGGCAAGTGCTCATAGCGCGCGAACAGTGCGTCGACCTGGTCCCACATCGGCGTATCGACCACGCCCGGCGCAATGCCGTTGACGTTGATGCCGTGCTTGATAAGCGCGAGGCCTGCCGATTGCGTAATGCTGATCACGGCGGCCTTGGTCGCGCAGTAGACCGCGACCAGCGCCTCGCCGCGCCGGCCCGCCTGTGAAGCCATGTTGATGATCTTGCCGCGGCGGCCTTGCGCGACCATGCCTTTGGCCACCGCCTGCAGCGTGAACAACAGGCCTTTCACATTGACCGAGAATTGTAGATCGAAGCTTTTTTCCGAAATCTCCAGAAGCGGCCCCATGTCGAAGACCGCGGCATTGTTGACCAGGATGTCGACGCCGCCATGCGTCCTCGTCACCGAATCGACCATCGCCTCGATCGAGGCGAGATCGCGTACGTCGAGCCGCAAGGCGGAAGCCTTGTCGCCCAGTTCTTGCGCTAGCGCTTCCGCCTTGTCTACGCCCACATCGGCGATGACGACTTGGGCGCCCTCGGCGGCGAAGCCGCGCACTATGGCCGCTCCGATGCCTTGCGCGCCGCCGGTCACGACGGCGACCTTGTCCTTCAGTTTCATATCGCTTCTCCTGTCTCAGCGGGTAGTATAGCCACCATCGATGACCAGCACTTCGCCGGTCACATAGCTCGAAGCAGGAGAGCACAGGAAAAGCGCCGCCGCCGCAACCTCCTCGGGCTGGCCGACGCGGCCCATCGGCGTCATGCCGCGCCAGATCGGGAACCATTCGGGATTTTCGATGCCGCCGCGCGACATGTCCGTCTCGACATAACCRGGCGCGACGGCGTTGACGCGGATATTCTCGGCCGCGACCTCGCTGGCGAGGCTCTTGGTCATCATATGCACCGCGGCCTTGGAGCTGTTGTAGGCGACCTGGTTCTGCGGAATGTTGGAGACGATGCCGGAAATCGAGCCGACATTGAGGATCGCGCCGCCGCCCTGGCGGCGCATCGGCGCCAGCGCCGCACGGCAGCAGCGGAACACGGCATCGACATTGATCGCCATCGTCTGCCGCCAGATGTCCTCCGGATAGTCGCCGCTGTCGCCATGCACGGCGATGCCGGCGCTGTTGACGAGGATGTCGAGCCGGCCGGCCCTGGCGAGCGTATCGGCGACCAGCCTGTCCGGCGCCTTTTCGTCCAGCATTTCCGCGGCGAGGAAATCGAAGGCGATGCCGGCGAGTTCCTGCCGTGCATCGTCCCTCATCGTCCGCCCCGCGACGACGACGCGCGCGCCGGCTTCGCCGAGCGCCTTGGCGATGGCGAGGCCGATGCCGCGGGTGCCGCCGGTCACCAGCGCGACCTTGTCGTCCAGCCGGAAGCGGTCGAGGATCATGGCTATGGCTCCATTGTCGTGGAGTGTAGCGGCTGCCTTCAGATGTCCACGCTCTGCGGCAGGATGACGAGATCGCGGATGGTGACGTTGCGCGGCCGTGTCAGCATGAAGAGCACGGCGTCGGCCACTTCCTTGGCTTCCATCAGGCTGCCGGCGGCAAGCGCCTCCTCCATCTTGGCCTTCGGCCAGTCGCTGAGCAACGCTGTCACCACCGGACCGGGAGCGACCGCGCCGACGCGGATGCCGTGCTTCAGAACCTGGCGGCGAACCGTATGGACGAAAGCCTGCACGGCGAATTTCGACGCGGTGTAGATCGGCTCCCAGACCACGGGAACGAAGCCAGCCACCGAACTGGTGACGATGATGTCGCCGCCCTTTTTCTCGATCATATGCGGCAGCACGGCGTGCACCGTGCGAAACACCGCATTGATGTTGAGGTTGAGCATCTTGTCCCACTGGTCGGGATCGCCCGTCGCCACCTCGCCGCCGACATAGGCCCCGGCATTGGCGTGGAAGATGTCCAGGCGACCCGCCTTTTCGAGGATCTCGGGCATCATGCGATTGACGCTCGCCGGATCGAGCAGGTCGGTGACCACGGCGTAAGCGTTGTCGCCCAGCTCGGCGGCAAGCGCATTCAGCCGGTCTTCGGCCCGGTCCACCAGCACGACCTTTGCACCGGCGGCGAGCATGGTGCGGGCGCATTCCAGTCCTATACCGGAGGCAGCACCAGTGATTGCGGCAACCTTGCCGGAGAGACTTTCAGACATTGCGATCCTCTTCGATGAGCCGTCAGGCGCGGCCGTGTGAAACACGCGAGCGGCGGGCGAGAGAATCGACGATGACCGCGATCGCCAGGACGCAGCCGGTGATCATGTACCGGAGCGAGGATGACAGATCGAGCAGCGTCAGGCCGCTTGCGATGGATTGGATGACGATGATGCCGAGCAGCGCCGAATAGGCGCTGCCGCGGCCGCCGAACAGGCTGGTGCCGCCGATGACGGCCGCCGCGATGGCGTTGAGGTTGACGTCGCCGGTGCCGGCCTGCTGGCTGGAGCTGGYGAGCCGCGCGGCCGAGAGCAGGCCGCCGGTCGCGGCAAATGTGGCGCAGAGAGCGAAGGCGCTGGCGTAGATCAGCCGCACATTGATGYCGGCGCGTCGCGCCGCCTCCCGGTTGCCGCCGACGGCGGTCATCGAGCGGCCCCATTGGGTCCGCTTCAGCGCGTAATTCATCGCCACGACCAGGCCGACGAACAGCGCGAACATCCAGGGCACGCCGCGCGAGAGGTTGAGGTAGTAAGTCACCAATTCGAGCACGAGGGTGATCATCACAGCCTGGAACAGAAGCCCGCCGAACGAACGCGACGAAAGCCCGGCGGCCTGGCGGCGCTGCGCCTTGCGATAGCCGAGAGCCAGGGCAAGCACGCCAGGCACCACGGCCAGAGTGTGCGACACCCAGTGCGGCATCACCAGGAGCTGGCCGAAATTCACCAACGGCGAATCATAGGGTAGATTGATCGAGCCGGTCGGGCCGAGGATGTAGAGCTGCATCCCGAGGAAGGCGAGCAGGCCCGACAGCGTTGAAACGAAGCTCGGCATGYCGAGCCGATTGAGCAGCAGCGCATAGACGCAGCCGATCACGAAGCCGACCGCCATGGCGGTGATGATGGCAAGCGCGACCGGCCAGYCCCACTGGACCCACAGCACGCCGAGCAGCGCCGAGGACAGGCCGCTGACGGACCCGACCGACAGGTCGATCTCGCCGACCATCAGGACGCAGACGATACCGAGCGAGATGATGCCGACCGTCGAGCAGTCGAACAATAGGTTGACCAGGTTGTTCGGCGACAGGAAGACCGGGTTGAGCGTCTGGAAGATCGTGCAGATCAGGACCAGCCCGACAACCACGGGCAGCGAGCCGAGATCGCCCGRCCGGATGCGGTCGAGGAAACCTCTGATGGCGCCCCTGGCGCCGCTGCGGTCCTTCAGCCTTTCGTCGCTGCGATCGAGCAGCGCCCCGGGGTTGCGGTCGGAAGCCGTTGTCATGGCTGTTCTCCTCCCTGCGCCTTCTCGGCCGTGCGCCTGCCGCGCCGCGAGACGGCGTTGTCGTCGGCACCGGTTATCGCTGTCACCAGTTCCTGGTTGGATGCCCCGGGCAGGAAGACGCCGTTGTTGCGGCCGAGCCTCAGCACCACGATGCGGTCGGCCACGGCGCGCACGTCCTCCATGTTGTGGCTGATCATGACGACGCCCAATCCGCGATCCCTCACGCGCTCGATGAGGTTGAGCACCTCGGCGGTCTGCGCGACGCCAAGCGCCGCGGTTGGCTCGTCGAGGAGGATCACGCGCGGCTCCATCAACAGCGAGCGGGCAATCGCCACCGTCTGGCGCTGCCCGCCCGAGAGCGACGCCACCGGTTCGCGCACGCTGGGAATTCGCGCGGAGAGCTCGTTGAGCAGCGTCCAGGCGCGGACCTCCATCGAGACTTCGTCGAGGCGAAGCGGGTGGAGTTCGCGGCCGAGGAAGATGTTGGCCACGACATCGAGATTCTCGCAAAGCGCGAGATCCTGGAAGACGGTGGCGATGCCAAGCTTCAGTGCCGCGGCGGGATTGGCAATCGTCACCGGCTGGCCGTCGAAAGTGATCGAGCCGGAGCTCGGCGGATGCGCACCGGCTAGGATCTTCACCAGCGTCGACTTGCCGGCGCCGTTGTCGCCGACCAGGGCGACGATCTCCCCGGCATTGATGTCGAGGTCGACATCAGTGAGCGCCGACACCGCCCCGAAATTCTTCGAGATGCCGCGCAGGCTGAGTACCGGCGGGCGGCTTGTCGTGGGCGGTGCGTCGGGTATTGCCATGGCCTGTCTCTCTTCCCGCGTTTTGGTCGATATGTCCGGCCGCCGGGAGGATGCGGCCGGACACGCCCGGCCGTCGGCCCCTTGGGGCTGCCGAGCGCAGGCGACGCGGTCTGGGCCGCGTCGCTTCTGGGAGACGATGCGGCTTCAGCCGCATCGCTCCTTATTCAATGCCGAGCTTCTTGCAGCCTTCGGCGTAGCGGTCGGTGCAGAGCTGGGCTGCTGTCTGGATCTTCTTGTCGATGATCTCGGCCTTGAGATTCTCCTGAGTCACCACCGCCGGCACGAAGAGCTGCGAGGGCGTATCGTAGAGTGTCGTCTCGGCTTTCGGAGTCTCGCCCTTGAGAAGCTGCACCGCGACGTTTGCTGCCGCGGCGGCGACGATTTCGCTCGGCTTCGAAATAGTGTTGTACTGGTCGCCGGCAATGATGAGCTGCAAGGCGGCGATCGTGGCGTCGTTGCCCGTCACCGTCGGCACCGGATCGACGCCGGCTGCCTTGAACGCGGCGATGGCGCCGCCGCCGGTGCCGTCATTGGCGGCGACCACGCCGACGATCTTGTTACCGAAGCGCGCGATCTGGCCCGCTGCCCATTGCTGGGCATTCGACGGCGCCCAGTTCGGCGTGTCGAACTCGGCGAGCGTCTTGTAGCTGCCGGTCTTGAGGCCCTCATGGATGCCGTCCTTGATAAGGCCCGCCGCGGCGTCGGTCGGAGAGCCGTTGATCTGCAGCACGCCGACATCGCCGTCGCTCGACACGCCCTTGGCCTTGAGGTGCTCGACCAGCGAGGCGGCGATCGCCTTGCCGATGGCCTTGTTGTCGAACGACACGTAGAAGTCGGCCTTGGCCGTGGGGATCGGCCGATCATAGGCGATAACCTTGACGCCCTGGGCCTGCGCGTTGTGCACCAGCGACGCCGCCGCCGCGGAATCGACCGGATCGAGCACGACGACCTTGGCGCCCTGGGTGATGACCGAATTGAATTGCTGCTGCTGCTTGGTGACGTCGGCGTCGGCATTGAGGTAGAGCACCTTGCAGCTGTCGCAGAGCTTCTTCATTTCGGCCACGAAGCCCGGATGGTCATGCTCCTCGTAACGCGTCGAGCCCTGGTCGGGCATCAGGAACGCGATCGTGGAACCGGCGATATCCTGCGCGTTGGCAAACGTCGCGCCGAAGGCGAGGCTCGAGACGGCCATCGCGGCCGCTGTCAATCTGGACATGTATCTGGACATAAGGTCTTCYCCATTCCCGTTGTTTGATGTAATAGACATCGACATCAGGCCGCGAATGTCAGATCGCACTGCCCTATCGGAAGTCTAGTGAAACTCGTGCACCAGCATCACGGCTTCCTCCCGCTGGAATTGCACGAGGCAATACTTACCTGTCGCTGGTTCGCTTGCGCGAGCCATCGCTTCGTCTATGATCTCATCTAGGCCTGTTTTTCCTCCCAAACTCCTTTCTATGCGGCGCGCGCGTCTATGCGGCGCGCGCGGCCGCGAAATTATCCGCAACCAATCGTCTGAACTGCGACGGCGGCATGCCCTTCTCGGCCAGGAACTGGCGGTTGAAGTTCGACAGATTGTTGAACCCGACCTCGAAGCAGATGTCCGATATCTGTGCCTGCTCGTCGCTCATCAGGATCTGGCATGCGAGGTTGATGCGCAGGCGCTTGATGTATTGAAGCAGCGACATCCCGGTATGCTTACGAAACGAGCGCGAGAAGGCGCTCGGAGTCTGCCCGGCGATCGCCGCCAGGTCGCCTTCATCGAATTGCTGGGTGAGGTTCTCGCGGATATAGGCCAGCGCCTGGTTCATCCCCGCCGACATATATCCCGACGGGTCAGGCAGATAGCTTTCGCTGGCGAGCACGCGCGGCGCGCTCTCGCGGCTCAGCGCTTCCATGATCGACATGAACAGGCTGATCCGGTGCACGCCATAGGCATGCGTGATCTCCGCCAGCAGCGGCATAACCTCCCTGCTCACGCTCCTGCTGAACAGGACGCCGCGCCGCGACAGGTCGAGCAGCGGAGAAACGGCGCCAAGCTCGGGAAAGGTGGCGATCGCCCCGCCGATGAATTCCTCGCTGAACTGGATCAGCCTGCAGCGCAGGGGAACGGACTGGCCATCGGGAACCTCGCTGATCCAGTTGTGCGGCAGGTTCGGACCGGTGAGCACGAGATTGCCGATCYCGAACTCGCCGATGAAGTCGCCGACGAAATAGCGGCCCTTGGTCGCGACGATCTGGTGYAGTTCGTATTCCGGATGAAAATGCCAGCGCACGGTATGGTACGGATAACCATGCCACCTCACCGCGAATGACTCGCCAGGCCTTATCTGTATGACTTCCAGATCGGGTCCCATTGTTTCCTCCCGGAGGCTGTCAGGGGCTTTCAGCCTTCGAACCGCGGCCGTTTTTTTCCGGCTCATCTAGGTCAGGATAACGGCGGTCAGGAATGTCCGCCACCTCGCCACGCCGCGCCGACTGATACGTTTTTGGCCGTTTTGGGCCAGCGAAGGCCCTGTCTTCGGAAATCCGGCAGTTTGAACATCGGGATGCGAAGATCGACTAAGCGCCACAGAGTTGCTTTCAGGTCACACTACCGCATTGCACAATTTCTGGCCGACTGCACAATAGGCGCATGCTGGCCGGTTCGTTGACCATCCTTGTTATCGATGAGAACCRCATCCGCGCGTCGATCATCGAGGCCGGATTGCGGGACGCCGGCCATTTGCATGTCACCGTGGTCCATGACGTGGCCGGCATCGCCAAGCGCATCGCCGATATCGAGCCGGACGTCATTGTCATCGATCTCGAAAATCCCAACCGCGACATGCTGGAGAACATGTTCCAGCTTTCGCGCGCGGTGAAACGGCCGATCGCGATGTTTGTCGACCGCTCCGACCGGGCCTCGATCGAGGCGGCGGTCGATGCCGGCGTGTCCGCCTATGTGGTCGACGGGCTGAAGAAGGAGCGCATCAAGCCGATCCTCGACATGGCGATCAGCCGCTTCAATGCCTTCTCGCGCATGGCGCGCGAATTGGAGGAAGCACGCAGCGAGCTCGAGAACCGCAAAGTGGTCGACCGGGCCAAGGGCATATTGATGAAGTCGCGCGGCTTGAGCGAGGAGGCTGCCTACGCGCTTCTGCGCAAAACCGCCATGAACCAGAACCGCAAGATCGCCGAGATCGCCCACAGCCTGGTGACGGCGGCAGGGCTGCTGGGACCGCTGGAGGGCGAATGAGCATGGCCGCTGCACATGAGATCACCGCCGGCTTCATGCCGCTCTTCGACAGCGCGGTTCTGGTGGCGGCCAGCGAGATGGGCTTTGCCGCCCGCGAGGGCATCGAGCTCAAGCTGCATCGCGAGACCTCCTGGGCCAACATCCGCGACCGCATCGCCATCGGCCATTTCGACGTCGCCCATATGCTGGGACCGATGCCGCTCGCCTGCAGCCTTGGCCTCACGCCGCTTGCCTCCGAGACCATAGTCCCCTTCTCGCTCGGGCTCGGCGGCAACTGCGTCACCGTCTCCAGTGCGCTGTGGGAAGGCATGTCGGCGCACGGCGCCGCGCCCGACCTCGATCCGGCGCGTGCCGGGGCGGCGCTGGGCGCGCTGATCCGCGAGCGGGCGGCTGCCGGCCGCGAGCCTCTGCGTTTCGCCGTCGTGCACCCGCATTCGGGACATAATTACGAGCTGCGCTATTGGCTCGCCGCCTGCGGCATCGATCCCGACCGCGATATCGAGATCGTCATCGTGCCGCCGCCCTTCATGGCCGATGCGCTCTCCGCCGGCCGCATCGACGGCTATTGCGTCGGCGAGCCCTGGAATAGCGCCGCAGTTACCGCCGGCACCGGCCGCATCGTCACCGTCAAGGCGCTGCTATGGCGCAACAGCCCGGAAAAGGTAATCGGCGTGCGGAGGGCCTGGGCCGAGGAGAATCCGGATGCGCTGGCTGCGCTACTGAGAGCGCTGCATCATTCCGCCCGCTGGTGCCAGAACCCGGCAAATCGCGACGAACTGGCCACGCTGATGGCGAGGTCCGCCTTCCTCRATCAGCCGGAGGCGATCCAGATGCCGGCGCTCACCGGGCACCTTCAGCTCGGAGGAGGCGTGGAGCGGCATGTAGAGGATTTCTTCCTGCCCTTCGACAAGGCTGCGAACTTTCCCTGGAAGAGCCACGCGCTTTRGTTCTACACGCAAATGGTGCGCTGGGGGCAGTTGCCGCATACGCCGCAAAACCTGGCCGTCGCGCGCGACTGCTATCGGCCCGACCTCTACCGCTCGGCGCTCAAGCCGCTCGGCGTGGCGCTCCCCGGCGCCAATGCCAAAGTCGAAGGGGCGCTGAAGGCGGCGACGCCGGTCGGCTCGGCGGGAGCGAGCCTTGTGCTTGGGCCCGACGGATTTTTCGATGGCCAGATCTTCGATCCGGACCGGATCGACGCCTACATCGCCGGCCAAAAGCGCACCTGATCATTTGCGCGCCATTCTTGTGCATTGCACAAAATTTATGCGCGCTGCCTGCCCCGTTGATCAATGTTTGACCGGGTTGCCGTCTGGTCGTATCAGCTCCTGATGCGCTTATCAGTTTGATTTTCCATCAAATTCGCCTTCGACGCAAAACTGGCACGCTTCGTGCTTTGAAATAGTCGAGCCCCTCGCGGGGCAATAGAACAGGCGTCCAATGGCGGGCGCCACAGGCAAAGCTGCCGCTCAGGTCAACGCGCGATCCCGGATGTACGGACGCGAGAGGCCTGGACGGCAGCTTTTTTGTTTTGGACCCGAGCACGCAATCGACGGCGCCGATCCCAGGCGGCGCCAACCGGAGACGACGATGACGAAACGGATCGGAACGGGCGCTTCACTGAAAGACTTCACCCGCCGCGATTTCCTGGCGAGCAGCGCCTTGACGGCGGCGCTGTTCATCGCCGCGCTCCTGCTGTTCCCCGCCAGCCACGAAACTGAGGGCAATGGCCCTCAAGTGACCGCGCAAGTCCCGGTCCCGCCGCGCTGACCGATGCCGCGCTTCTGACCCTCCCACGCCGCAAACCGGAGCCGACCATGACCGCAAACCTCCCAGACGCGCAAAGCCAGGACAGCAGTTCCCGGCAGGCGCTCGTCATGTCCACCATCGCCTTTACCGTGTGCTTTGCGGTATGGACGATCTTTTCGATCATCGGCGTTCGCATAAAGCAGGAGCTCGGCCTGAACGAGACCGAATTCGGCCTGCTGGTCGGCACGCCGATCCTCACCGGTTCGCTCGTGCGCATGGTGCTTGGCGTCTGGACCGACCGCTACGGCGGCCGCCTTGTCTACACCATGACCATGCTTGCGGCCGCGGTCGCCACCTTCCTGCTCGCTTTTGCGCATACCTATGAGCAGATGCTGGTCGCCGCGCTCGGAGTCGGGCTCGCAGGCGGCTCCTTCGCCGTCGGCGTCGCCTATGTGTCGCGCTTCTTCCCGGCAGGCAGGCAAGGCACCGCGCTCGGCATCTTCGGCGTCGGCAATGTCGGCGCCGCGGTGACGAAATTCGCCGCGCCTTTCGTGCTGATTGCCTGGGGTTGGCAGTCGGTCGCACTGATCTGGGCTGCGGCGCTGGTCGCCATGGCCGTGGTGTTCTGGTTCACGACCGACGACGATCCGGTCATCCGCGAACGCCGCGCCGGCGAGGCCGCGCCGGCAAGAAGCTTCTGGCAGGAATTCGCGCCGCTGAAGAACCTGCAGGTCTGGCGCTTCGCCTTCTACTACTTCTTTTCCTTCGGTGCGTTCGTGGCGCTGTCGCTCTGGCTGCCGCGCTATCTCATCGGCGTCTACGGCTTCGGCATCGCCACCGCCGGCATGTTCGGCGCCGCCTATTCGATCCCCGCAAGCATCTTCCGCGCCTATGGCGGCGTGCTTTCCGACCGCATCGGTGCCCGCACCGTGCTCTACTGGACCTTCAGCGTCTGTGCCGTCGCGACCCTCGTTCTGTCTCTCCCCTCGGCAGACTATGTCGTGCGCGGCATCAGCGGGCCGATCCCCTTCCACTTCGAGATCGGCCCGCTCGCTTTCATCGCCGTGGCCTTCGTGCTCGGCTTCTTCATGAGCCTCGGCAAGGCCGCCGTCTACAAGCACATCCCCGCCTACTATCCGCAAAGCGTCGGCGCGGTTGGCGGCGTGGTCGGCATGATCGGCGGCCTCGGCGGTTTCGTTCTGCCGATCGCCTTCGGCGCGCTGAACGACCTCACCGGCGTCTGGTCGAGCTGCTTCATGCTGCTCTTCCTGATCGTGGTCTCGTGCCTCGTCTGGATGCACGTCGCCATCCGCCGGATGGAGCGCGCCCCCGTCAAGCCCGCGTCCCTTTCCTACGCCGCCGAATAGATCGGGTGAGAACGGACATGAGCGAAAAACTCGTCATCATCGGCAACGGCATGGCGCCAGGCAGGATGCTGGAGCACCTGCTGGAAGCCGCGCCCGACCGCTACAGCGTCACCATCTTCAACGCCGAGYCGCGCGTGAACTACGACCGCATCATGCTGTCGCCGGTGCTTTCGGGCGAGAAGGAATTCGAGGAAATCGTCATCCACGGCGACGGCTGGTACATCAAGCACGGCATCACGCTCTACAAGGGTCACAGGATCGTCGCCATCGACAGGGACGCGAAGACCGTCACCTCGGACCATGGCGTGACCGAAAGCTACGACAGGCTCGTCATCGCCACCGGCTCGGTGCCCTTCATCATCCCGGTGCCCGGCAAGGACTTGCCCGGCGTGCTCACCTATCGCGACCTCGACGACGTCAACGCCATGCTGCTTGCCGCGCAGTCGCGCGCCAAGGCCATCGTCATCGGCGGCGGCCTGCTCGGTCTCGAAGCCGCGGCCGGACTCAAGGAGCGCGGCATGGACGTCACCGTCCTCCACGTCATGCCGACGCTGATGGAGCGCCAGCTCGATCCGGCTGCCGGCTACCTGCTGCAGAAGGCCGTCGAGGCGCGCGGCATCAAGGTGATGACCAAGGCCAACACCAAGGCCATTTTCGGCAACGGCAAGGTCGAGGGCGTCGAGCTCATGGACGGCACGATCATCCCCGCAACGCTCGTGGTGATGGCGGTCGGCATCCGTCCGAACAGCTCCCTGGCCAAGGAAGCCGGACTGGAGGTCAATCGCGGCATCGTCGTCGACGACCGCATGCAGACGTCCGATCCCGCGATCATGGCGCTCGGCGAATGCGCGGAGGTCGGCGRCCACGTCTACGGGCTGGTCGCCCCTCTCTACGAGATGGCCCGCGTTGCGGCTGCCAGGCTRGCGGACGGCGAGGACAAGCGCTTCGTCCACTCAGACACGCCCACCAAGCTCAAGGTCACCGGCATCGACCTTTATTCGCTGGGCGACTTCGCCGACGGCGACGATCGCGAGGAGATCATCCTGCGCGACGCATCGGCCGGCGTCTACAAGCGTGTCGTGTTGCAGGACAACCGCATCATCGGCACGGTGCTGTTCGGCGAGACCGCCGACGGTGCCTGGTTCAACGACCTCAAGAAGAAGGCGACCGATATCTCCGAGATGCGCGACACGCTGATCTTCGGTCAGGCGTTCCAGGGAGGCGCTTCCTCGGACCCTTTGGCGGCCGTTGCGGCACTGGCGGATGATGCGGAAATCTGCGGCTGCAACGGCGTCTGCAAGGGCAAGATCACCGGCGCGATCACGAGCAAAGGCTTGACCGGCCTCGATGACGTGCGCGCCCACACCAAGGCCTCGGCCTCCTGCGGCTCGTGCACGGGTCTCGTCGAGCAGCTCCTGAAGCTCACGCTGGGCGATGCCTACAATCCGGCGGCCGTGCAGCCGATGTGTGCCTGCACAACGCTCGGCCACGACGACGTGCGCTGCCTGATCAAGACGAAGGGCCTGAAGACGATACCCGCCGTCATGCAGGAGCTCGAATGGAAGACCTCCTGCGGCTGCGCCAAATGCCGGCCGGCGCTCAACTACTATCTCGTCTGCGATTGGCCGGACCAATATGCCGACGACTACCAGTCGCGCTTCATCAACGAACGCGTGCATGCGAACATCCAGAAGGACGGCACCTATTCGGTCGTGCCGCGCATGTGGGGCGGGGTGACCAGCGCCAGCGAATTGCGCRCCATTGCCGACGTGGTCGACAAGTTCCGCATCCCGACGGTGAAGGTGACCGGCGGCCAGCGCATCGACATGCTGGGCATCCGCAAGGAGGACCTGCCGGCGGTATGGGCCGATCTCGGCAAGGCTGGCTTCGTCTCCGGCCATGCCTATGCCAAGGGCCTGCGCACGGTGAAGACTTGCGTCGGCTCCGACTGGTGCCGCTTCGGCACGCAGGATTCGACGGGGCTGGGCATCCGCATCGAGAAGTTCATGTGGGGCTCCTGGACGCCGGCCAAGGTGAAGATGGCGGTGTCGGGATGCCCCCGCAACTGCGCGGAGGCGACCTGCAAGGATGTCGGCGTGGTCTGCGTCGACTCTGGTTACGAGATCCACTTCGCCGGAGCCGCCGGCCTCGACATCAAGGGCACCGAAGTGCTCGGCCTGGTGAAGACCGAGGACGAGGCGCTGGAGGTGATCGTGGCGCTCGTCCAGATGTATCGCGAGCAGGCCCGCTATCTGGAGCGCATCTACAAATGGGCCAAGCGCATCGGCACCGCCGAGATCAAAAAGCAGATCCTGGACGACGTCGAGAAGCGCCGCGCCTATTTCGAGCGCTTCGTCTTTTCCCAGAAATTCGCGCAGGTCGACCCGTGGTCGGAGCGCGTCTCCGGCAAGGACAAGCACGAGTTCCGGCCAATGGCTTTGGTCGGGTTTGCGGAGGCGGCGGGGTGATGGAGAGGTTGGCGCGAGACACCGCAGCAATGTCCGGTCGTTCGGTTGACCTCTGGCCGGCGTCGAGCTTGAACACCCCCCTCTGGCCTGCCGGCCATCTCCCCCGCAAGGGGGGAGATCGGATGTCATCCCGGCTTTCGCCAAACTCCAAGGTTGCAGAATTGGGCGGGGCGCCCAAGCTGCCAATCTCCCCCCTTGCGGGGGAGATGGCCGGCAGGCCAGAGGGGGGTGCCTGGGCGCTTTCCTTTCCGTCCAAGACGAGGAAGGTTGCATGAACTGGATCGCCATCGGCTCCCTCTCGGACATCCCTCGCCGCGGCGCGCGCTGCGTGGCCACCCCGCAAGGCAAGATCGCCGTCTTCCGCACTGCGGAGGATCAGGTCTATGCCATAGACGACCATTGCCCGCACAAGGGTGGGCCGCTGAGCCAAGGCATCGTCCATGGCGCGGCGGTGACCTGCCCGTTGCACAACTGGGTGATCTCGCTGGAGACCGGCAAGGCGCTCGGCGCCGACGAAGGCTTGGTCAGGACAATCCCGGTCAGGATCGAGGGCGAGCGGCTCTTCATCGCGCTTGAAGCGCTGGCCTCGAAAGCGGCCTGAGGCATGGAAGACGCACGCGAGGTGAGGACCACCTGCCCCTATTGCGGGGTGGGATGTGGCGTGCTGGCCGGGATCGCCGCAGACGGCAAGGCTGCCGTCCGCGGCGATCCCGAGCACCCGGCCAATTTCGGCCGGCTCTGCTCGAAGGGTGCCGCCCTTGCCGAGACGCTTGGCCTTGAAAGCCGTCTGCTCCAGCCGGAGATCGGCGGCAGGCAGGCAAGCTGGGACGAAGCGCTCGACCTCGTGGCCGCGAAATTCTCGCAGGCGATTGCCGAGCACGGGCCGGACTCGGTTGCCTTCTACGTCTCCGGCCAGTTGCTCACCGAAGACTATTACGTCGCCAACAAGCTGATGAAGGGCTTCATCGGCTCAGGCAACATCGACACCAATTCGCGGCTCTGCATGGCTTCCTCGGTCGCCGGCCACCGCCGCGCTTTCGGCGAGGATATCGTCCCCGGCGTCTATGAGGATTTCGAGAGCGCCGATCTCATCGTGCTCACCGGCTCCAATACGGCATGGTGCCATCCCGTCCTCTACCAGCGCATGCTCGCGGCGCGAAAGGAACGCGGAACAAGGATCGTCGTCATCGACCCGCGCCGCACCGCCACGGCCGACGAGTGCGACCTGCATCTGGCGCTTGATCCCGGCACGGATGTGCTTCTGTTCAACGGCCTGCTCGCGCATCTCACCCGCGCCGAAARGATCGATACCGGCTTCATTCGCGACCATACGTCTGGCTTCGATGCCGCAGCCGGGCTGGCCGGCGCCGACGCGCCGTCGATCGCGCGTGTCGCCAAAGGCTGCGGTCTCGCTGCGGCCGATGTCCAGGCCTTCTACGATCTCTTCGCCGAGACCGAGCGGACGGTCACCGTCTACAGCCAGGGCGTCAATCAGTCGGCGCATGGAACCGACAAGGTCAACGCCATCATCAACTGCCACCTCGCCACCGGCCGCATCGGCAAACCCGGYATGGGACCGTTCTCTGTCACGGGACAGCCGAACGCCATGGGCGGCCGCGAGGTGGGAGGTCTGGCCAACCAGCTTGCCGCGCATATGGACTTCGCCGACGAGGCGAACATCGACCGGGTCTCCCGCTTCTGGAAGGCGCCCGACATCGCACGGCGCGCCGGCCTCAAGGCCGTGGACATGTTCCAAGCGGTTGCCGACGGCCGCATCAAGGCCCTTTGGGTCATGGGCACCAATCCGGCCGTCAGCATGCCGGACGCTTCGCGTGTGCGCGCCGCGCTCGCCAAATGCGATTTCGTCGCGGTTTCGGATGTGACGCGCACGGACACCACGCGCTATGCCGACGTGCTGCTGCCGGCCGCCGCCTGGGGCGAGAAGGACGGCACGGTCACCAATTCGGAACGGCGCCTCTCGCGCCAGCGACCCTTCCTGCCGCCGCCGGGCGAAGCGAAGGCCGACTGGCGCATCATTTGCGAGGTCGCCGCGCGCATGGGCTTCGGCGATGCCTTCGCCTACCGGATGCCGGCCGAGATCTTCCGCGAGCATGCTGCGCTATCTGCCTTCGAGAACCATGGCGAGCGCCTGCTCGACCTCGGCGGCCTGGCAGACCTCGACGACGCGCAATACTCCGCCTTCGCGCCGCGCCACTGGCCGGCTCCGGACCGGAGCAAGCAGCGGACAAGATTGTTCGCCGACGGCCGCTTTCCGACACCCGACGGCCCGGCGCGCTTTGTGCCGGTGCGRCAGGAGTCGACGGCTTTCACGGTCGATGCCGACTATCCGCTTGTCCTGAACACCGGCCGGCTGCGCGACCAATGGCACACCATGACGCGTACCGGGAATGTGCCGCGCCTGGTGGCGAACGCGCCGGAGCCCGCCGTCGACCTCAATCCGGCGGATGCGGCCGCGCACCATCTCAACGACGGCGACCTCGCCCATCTTTCGACGCGCTTCGGTTTCGTTCGCGCCAGGGTGCGGGTGACGGATGCTCAGCGCCGCGGCCATGCCTTCATGCCCATGCACTGGAGCGGCCAGTTCGCGGCCAAAGCCGCGGCCGGCCTGCTGTCCTCGCCCGTCACCGATCCGCATTCCGGCCAGCCGGAGCTCAAGCATGTCCCGGCGAGGATCGTGCGGGAAAACACCGGCTGGGCCGGCGTGCTGATCACGCAGCGCGATCTCAGGCCGACAGGTTTCGTCCACTGGAGCCGCCGCGCGGTCGAGGGCGGCTGGGTCTACGAGCTGACGGGAACCGAACCGCCGGACCAGGGCATTCTCCTGGCGCGCAAGCTGCTAAGCGTGCAACGGCAGGATCAGCTCCTGGAATACACCGATCGCCGCGGGCTCGCCTATCGCGCCGCAGCCATCGACGAAAGCGGCGCCATGGCCGAAGCCCTGCTGGTCGCCGCTCCCGACCAGTTGCCGATGCGGGACTGGCTGGTGTCGCTCTTGGCCACCCGCCAGCCGCTGTCGGCAACCGACCGCCACGCGCTGTTGTCCGGACGCTCGCCCGTGCCCATGCCCGCCATCGGCCGGGTCGTCTGCTCGTGCTTCCATGTCGGCGTCAACCAGCTCGTGTCGGCGGTCGCAGCCGGATGCGACAGTCTGGAGGCGATCGGCTCGACGCTGCGCGCCGGCACCAACTGCGGTTCGTGCCGTTCGGAGATCAGAGCGATCATCGAGGCCGGCCACGTTCAGGCGGCCGAGTAAAATCGCCGGAACCGATCAAGGGATCACCGCCTCTTCGAGAAACTGCGAACCGCACACGAGCTGCTAACCCTGCCCGAAACCGCAAAACCGTCTCGTCTCGAGCGAACTTTTCTTTCCGTCGCGCATCTTGGATGATGGTAGGGTCGAAATCCGGAGGCGCGTATGGAGCAAATGGGCCTTGCGCAGCGGAAAGGGACCAGCGATGCGACGCTCGTCCTCGAGGCCAGGAATGGCCAAGTACACAGCCTCGGTCTGCTATTCGAGCGCCACCGGCCGCAGCTCTATGCGGCGGCCGTCTCGCTGCTCGGTTACACGAGCAATGCCGAGGATGCCGTCCACGACACTTTCCTGACCGCGCTCGCCCGGCTCGACCAGTTGCGCGAGCCCGCGGCTGTCGGCGGATGGCTTCACGCCATCCTCAGGAACTGCTGCCTGATCGAGCGGCGGCGCCGCCGGCCCCAGATCGGCGGCGCGGAGGCGGAGCAGCATTTTCGCGAAATCCCGGACGACGAGCGGATCGAGACCGGCATCGAAAGCCGCGAACTGCGCGACTGGGTGTGGGCGGCATTGCGGAAGCTGCCGGAAGAGCACCGCGCCACGGTGATGCTGCGCTATTTCAGCTTCTACAATTCCTACGAGGAGGTTTCGTCCATCCTCGGCGTGCCGGTCGGCACCGTGCGGAGCCGGCTGTTCGATGCCAAGATCAGACTGTCCGATCTGCTCCTGTCTGCCGCGGGCCGCGACGAGGCGCACGAGAAACTCCAGACGGAACGCCAGTCGTTTTACGAAGACGCCTTCCGCACACTTTATCGCGGCCAGCGGGACAGGTTCCTCTCGCACTTCGCCGACGACCTGCATCTGATCTGGTCAACCACCGGAAACCGCTTCCGCGGCCGGGCGCATTTCGACGCGGAGATGGATTCAGATCTGCAAACGGGCGTGCGCGTTCAGCCGAAACGGATCATGGCGAGCGACAACATCACCGTGCTTGAAGCGGCGATCGCCAACCCGCCGGAAACGCCCAATCTCTGCCCGCCCGGCGTCGTGATGGTCATGACGGAGGGCGCAGCGCAGGTGGAGCGCCTCCACCTCCATATGGCTGCGCGTCCTCCGTTTCCCATGGGCTGATCTTGCCGCGAAAGCTCGCTCTCGCCGAGCGAACTTTCCCGGCGGCGAATGCATCTCTTTCCTGTAGGGACCGCAGTGCGTCCCCGGACCAGGAAGGAGTTCCATCATGACCGCTTTGCTTTCAACCTTCGCGCGGATGCTGGCAGCCGGCGGCGCCGCGGCCTTTCTCACCTATGTCCCGATGCCCGCTTACGCCGGCGATGCATCCAATGCCCTCGCCACAACCCATAAGGACATCGAGCAGACCTTCGGCAAAGTGCCGGATTTCCTCAAGGCGTTCCCCGAAAGCGGGTTGCCCGGGGCCTGGGCGGAAACCAAGGCTCTTGAGTTCAGCGACGGCGCCCTGACGGTGAAGACCAAGGCCCTGATCTCGCTCGCCGTGTCGGCGCAGATCCCTTGCAATTACTGCATCTGGTCCGACACGGTCTCGGCCAGGCAGGCGGGCGCCACCGACGCCGAAATCAAGGAAGCCGTGGCGATGGCGGCCATCACACGGCACTGGAGCACGATCTTCAACGGCATGCAGGTGGACTTCGAGYAGTTCAAGAAGGACTTGGGCGGCGACGCCGCGGCCAGCAAGTAGCCGGCTGCGGCGTCAGCCTTCGGCGAGCGGCGGCAACAGCTTCCGCTTCGCCGGGGGCCTCGGCGCTGCCTTCGCCATCTGTACGAAACCAGCCCCATTTCCGGAGAGTCACATGACCGCGTATAATGTCGTTCGCTTTCGCACCAAGCCCGACAAGGCCTGGGCGTTCATCGAGGCGCATGAAAGAGCCGTCATCGGCGTGCCGGGTTTCCTCAGGGGCGCTCTCGTCGAGACCGGCGACCGCACGTTCTGCTTCGTCGGCGAGTGGGACGGCATGGAAAGCCTCGCCGCGGCGCGGCCCGCCATGGTCGCCATTCTCGATTCATTCCGCGACCTGCTCGAAGATCTGGGCGGCGGTCTTGGCGTGACCGATCCGGTTTCCGGCATGGTCGTCGCCGAAGTGAAGGCGTGACCGATAGCCCGGGTCCGGCTCTGATCACCGCTTCCTCGAGGAGCGGCTCGTTGTGCGGTATGCGCTCGTTACAGAACGGTGACAGCGTCACACATCGGGCCGCCTCAATTCAACTTTAATGAGAGGCGCGGGCGGGTTCTTTGGGGCTTCCGTCCCTCGCCATGATATTCGGCGCGCTCAACAATGCGCTTGCGACACCCATGGTCGCCGACCATAGTCCGCATAGGTGAAATCAGATTCCATTTGTTGCGGCGCAATCCATGAGCGTTCCATCCCCGGTTGTCATTGAGAGCCGTCCCGTCGAGAATGTCGGGCTGGTTGAAATCAATCGTCCCGAAGTGCGCAATGCCCTCAATCTTGAGGTACGCGAGAGATTGGCCGCGGCGGTGGCCGGCTTTTCGGAGGATCCGGAAATCCGGGCGATTGTGATTACCGGGCGTGGCGGCAATTTTGTCGCTGGCGCCGATATCAAGGGGTTCGAGAAGCTCGGCTCGGCCGACATGCTTCTGCAGCGCACCCACCGTTATTGGGACGTGATCGCCAAATGTCCGAAGCCGGTGATTGCCGCGGTCGAAGGCTTCGCGCTCGGCGGCGGCTGCGAGCTTGCCATGCATGCCGACATCATCGTTGCGGCGCGCACGGYGACCTTCGGACAGCCTGAAGTCAAGCTCGGCTTGATGCCGGGCGCCGGGGGTACCCAACGGCTGCTCCGGGCGATCGGCAAATACAAGACGCTGATGCTGGTCCTCACCGGCGACACGTTTTCAGCCGAAGACGCCGAGCGCGCCGGCTTGGTGAGCACCCTCACGGATGAGGGCCAAGCCCTGCAGCAGGCACTGCAGATTGCGCAGAAGATCAGCCGCCTTCCGCCGCTGGCCGTGGAGCAAATCAAGGAGGCCGTCGTCAATGGCGAGGACGCACCATTGGAGACCGCTCTGAGACTGGAGCGGAAGGCGTTCCAACTGCTTTTCGATACCGCCGACAAGCGGGAAGGCGTTGCCGCCTTTCTCGAGAAGCGCAAGCCCACTTTCAAGGGGTGCTGACTTGGCGGGCGCGGGAGGATTGTCCGCCAGCCGGATCAAGAAAGTCGGGGTCGTGGGTGCCGGAGTGATGGGCTCCGGCATCGCGGAAGTTCTCGCCGCGGCGGATATCGAAGCATTGCTTGTCGATGAGGCTCCGGGAAAGGCGGATGCTGCGGTCGACCAGATCGCGTCGCGGCAACGCGCCAGGGCGGCCGCAGGCAAAATCAGCGCTGACGCGGTCGAAAGGCTGCTCGCCMGCATGAAGCCGGTCGACAAGCTCCAGCGCCTCGCCGATTGCGATCTCGTCGTGGAGGCCATTGTCGAGCGCCTGGAGCCCAAACGTCAGCTCATCGAGGCGCTGGAAAAGATCGTCGGGCCGGATGCGATCATCGCGACCAACACATCCTCCTTGTCGGTGGCAGCGATCGCCGCGGCGGCGAAGCGACCTGAGCGTGTCGCCGGCTATCACTTCTTCAATCCCGTCCCGGTCATGAAGCTGGTCGAGGTCATCCCCGGCGCGCATACGGCGCCGCAGGTCGAGCGCGCGCTGGTCGACCTTGCGACCCGCTTCGRCCACCGCGCCGTTGTCGCCAGCGACACGCCCGGCTTCATCGTCAACCATGCCGGCCGCGCCTTCGGCACGGAGGCGCTGGCGATGTTGCGCGAGGGTGTGGCCTCGATCGGAGAGATCGACGCGATCCTGCGCGAGGCCGCCGGCTTCAGGATGGGCCCCTTCGAATTGATGGACCTGACCGGGCTCGACGTCTCCCATCCGGTGATGGAGAGCGTCTACAACCAGTTCTACCAGGACCCTCGCTACCGCCCTTCCGTCATCACCGCCCAGCGCATGGTGGCGGGCCTGCTCGGGCGCAAGACGGGTCGCGGGTTCTACGCCTACGACGCCGACAGGCAAGTCGTTCCGCCGGAACCGACGCAGCCGGCCGAGGCCGCCGGCATTCCCGATCGCGTCACCGTCCTCGGCGACAACGACGCCGGCGACATGCAAAAACTGGTCGCGTCGACCGGCGCCGCCGTTTCCGGGCCCCCGGATCGCGCCCTGGAGCGGGACGGGCTCATTCTCGTGGGCCTCGAGGGGAGCGACGTTGCGGGCGCGGTGACCCGTCTCGGCCTGCCGCCTTCGCTATGCGTCGGGTTCGATCCCTACTTCGGCCTCGACCGTCACGTGACGCTCGTCGCTTCGGCGGCGACATCGGACATGGCCAAGAGCGCTGCCCTCGCGCTCGTCAAAAGCACCGGCCGCAATGCGACCTTGGTGAATGACAGTTGCGGCGCGGTCTGCCAGCGCGTCGTTGCGATGATCGTCAATATCGGCAGCGAAATCGTCGAGCAGAAGATCGCATCGGCGGCGGATGTGGACGCCGCCGTGCGGCTCGGCCTCGGCTACCCGCATGGACCACTGGAGTGGGGCAACAAACTCGGCCCTGCCCGCATTCTGCGCATCCTCGATACGATCCACGACCGCACCCGGGATCCCCGCTACAGGGCAAGTCTATGGCTGCGACGGCGCGCCGATTTGGGATTAGCGCTGGGAGAATAGGCGCAGCGCATGAACGGTGCGGCGTCTCAGCCGAGTGTTGCCGCGCAGCCGCCGTGTCGGTCCGTATGATCTCGCCGCAGCAATTCTCTCGCGAACGTCAGTTGCCCCAGCGAAGAATTCGCTCGAAGAAGCAATCCAGGGAAACCACGCCGGCACCGCGCGTCAGCACGAGCAGCAGCAACGATGCCCACAGCAGGTGCTCTGCCCAGTTTTCCGGATAAACGAAGATCTGGATGACGGACACGACACCGAGCAGCATCAGTGCCGCAACGCGCGAAAACAGCCCGAAGAAAATCAGAACCGAGCCGGTCAGCTCGACGGCCGTTGCCATTGGCGCGGCGATCGACGGATCGATGAACGGCAGGTTGTATTCGTTGGCGAACAGCTGCAGCGTCACGGGCCAGGACGCCARCTTGCTCTGTGCGGACTGCCAGAAGACATGCGCCACGGCGACGCGAGCGGCGAGCTGAACCAGTGAAAACGGAATATCTTCGGGCAGCTTGATGGCGCGCCTGCAGAAACCGACAAGGCCGGCCGGGTTGGACGAGGAGCGTTCTGAAATTGCGGTCATGATTGTCTCCATCAGTTTCGGTGGGGTTGCGCGGCGACCCGCACATTGGTGACGAGCCCGTCGCCGAACAGGTGCACGAGCGCGGACACAAGATCGAATGTCCGATCGAGCGCGAGGGCGCGGCTTGTGGCGTGTTCCAGGCCGAGGCCGTGCTTCAGGGAATGCCAGAAAGCGAAATTCGCGCGATCGAGCCGGACAAGGCGGACGCTTGTCCCCGCTCGCCACAACGCCACGCGCTCGGGGCGCCTCGTCCAGGCGCAATTCTGTTCGACAACCGCGTCCTGTCGATGGGCTGTCCATACGGACAGGATCGACCAGTGCGAAACGATCAGTCTCAGGGACGGTTGCAGCAGGATATCGGGCGCAGGCCCGAGATCAGTGTCGTCGTATTCCGCAAGGTTGCGGGGAGGCAGCGAAGGTGCATCGAGCGCCTCAGCGATGGCCCATTCGAGCCGCGCCGTCTCCGCGACGACAGGCAGGTCGGAAAGCGTGTCGATCGTCTTCAGGAAGCGTGGGAAGTCGGCTCCGTAACGCGCCAGCCGCGACTCCACCGGCGGGTGCCGGCGGATGAACTCGCTCGCCGCAAACCGGAAGAAGCGCTMGTCGACGAGGCGAACGGTCACGGGAAAGACCGCCATCAGCACCGCGGTCAACGAACTGCGCGTGTTGTTCTGATAGATGCGCAGCCGGGCCAGCGGATCCGCATTGCCTGCGGTCAGCCTGTCCGCGGCGATCATCGGCTGGACGGCGAGCACCGACCGCGCCATGGTGGTCTGCAACTGCTCAAGCGGCAGCATGATATCCCTCCTCTATCGGCTGCAGCACCGCGGGCACGGTCGGCCTGGYTGCTCTGGCAGCGGCGAAGGCGGCGAGCACCGGCATGCTGGTCTTCGTCTCGCGTTCCGAAGAACTATGGACGGGCATGGGCCGCGCTTCGGGCGCCGCGCTCCGCTTGCGATTGAACATGATCGAGGCGGTCAGCATGTCGGCCCACATCGCTTCGCCAAGCAGCACGTCGAGAACCGGAACGTCGGTATCCCATTCGATCAGTGTGGGGCGCGGTCCGAGCCGGCTTATGGCGTGCTCGTAGAGGGCCCAGACAACCGCCGGCACACGCGAGCCATGGTCGTCGATGAGAACCGTGTCGCCTCCGACCTGGTTGGTGGCATGGCCGGCGAGATGGATTTCRCCGATCGCGCCCGCCGGCAGCGCATCGATGAAGGCTTTTGCGTCATATTGCAGATTGTGCGCCGAGACCTGGACATTGTTGGCGTCCAGAAGCAGCCCGCAGCCGGTCCGCGTCACCAACTCGGCCAGGAATTCGGCCTCGCTCATCGAGGAATCCGCAAAGGCGAGATAGGCCGAGAGGTTCTCGATCAGAACCCTCCGCTTCAGCGTGTCCTGCACGGTCTCGACATTGCGGGCAACGATCTCCAGCGCCTCTTCGTCATAACGCAGCGGCAGCAGATCGTTGAGATAGGCGCCGTCGGCGACGCTCCATGCGAGATGCTCGGAGACCAGATCGGGCTCAAAGCGCTCGCAGACCTTTCGCAGCCTTTCCAGATGGTCGCGGTCCACACCGCGCGCGCTGCCCAGCGACAGGCCGACGCCATGCACCGACAGCGGGTAGATTTCGCGCAGTCTTTCCAGAGCCTCGACGCCGACGCCCTCCCCCATGTAGTTCTCGGCATGCACTTCGAGCCAACCTGCGGAGGGTCGCCTGGTCAGCATTTCGCCGATGTGGGGCGAGCGAAGACCGATGCCCGCTGACGCGGGAATTGCGAGGGACGGAAACACAGCGGACATAGGTCTGCTCCGTACGGTTGGTTGGCTTGAGGTGGAGATCGCCTGAATTAGGCTTTCGGCTTGTCGCTGCCGCCGGCAATCTTGGCGCAGCTGCCGGCCGGCACGTAGAGCCAGGAATCCGGCTGGTTGTCGGCGGTGGCGGTGCCGGCGCAGGAATGCGTCGCGGTCTGGCAATCGTTCTGGCCAGCCTTGACGACGCCGTAGCACTTCTCGAAGGCATAGTTGGGCTTTGCGGCCGGGCCGCTATAGGCGGCCGAGGCGGCGAGCGTGGTGGCGGCTRCAAGAGCCGATCCGATGAGGGTCCTGGTGTTGATCACAGGCGTGTCTCCTGGTTGGCGTTTCGAGAGAAAGACCGGCCTCGAGGCCCGTCTGAAACCAGTCTCTCCGATCGCGATGGCGAGCTGAAATGCTGTCTCGGCATGGAATTGATACGCAGCTACTATGTCCCCGAGGCCGATACGAAAAAGCCCTCCGGCGGGGGACCGGAGGGCTTGGCGCCTGCACTCGGGAGCGGGCGAAGCAGGCGCGGCTAGGCGGGAGGAAAGCGCCTAGAAGTATTGGTTTTGGCAGTGGATGGCCGGGGCTTCGTCAATGCCGAGAAGATCGGCCGCAAGCCACTCTTCCGCACGCCGCCGTCCCCTATCCCGTATGTCGGTCAGTTCGCCCCAGTCGATCCAGGGCCTCAGCAAAAGCGTTGCTCCGGTTCGGTGCTGATTGTCGAAGATGGTGTGAACCGGAGCGCACTTGATCGCGCAGCGCTCAGCGGTGCCATTGCCATTCGGACACGGCGCCATGAACAGCAACGGCTTGCCGGCGATGACCAGACGATGTCGAGTTTCGGCTGACGGGGCAACCGGCAATTCCGCAACATCGCCATCGCCCCAATAGAGATCGCCGTCGATCTCCACGGGCGCAGAGAGGAACGGGACGGTGGCCGCTGCCACGATCGCCTCGATCGACAATTGGTCGCTCGTGAAAATCTTCACGGCATCCGTGAGGGCATTGGCAGCAAGGACACTGAGTTTCACCGCGGAACTCCTGTCGCGGATCTGCTCGATGTCGATCGACTGTTCGAGTATCGATCGAAGCAGATTGCCCCTGTCGATGTCTGACATTGAGGCGTGGCTGACGCGTCGCCAGAAATTGGTGAGCGCCATTCGTGCGCCGCGCCGTCCGCCCAAGGCCAGGCCATAGGCAAGGACCGCTGCTTCCACCGCTCCGAATCCGGAGGCGGTAATGGCGCTCAAAGTGAAACTCGGCTCGTCCAGCATGCGGTCGAGCACGCCCCAGATGAAGGCGCCGTGCGCATCGCTTGCAAGGACGATGTCGACAGGGCGGCGGTGTTCGGCTCGAGAATTGGCCTCGGCGAAGATAGCCTGCTGAGTTCTGGTTCCGGACTGGACGTGCATCTTCCTGGTCTCCATCCCAAATCGTCGCCGGGGCGACTGATGGAGAGACTGCCGCAACTTTTTCTTCCGGCGAAATRCCAAGCTGGCATGAAGTCCATAGGCAGATTGCATTGGCTGCCCTCGCCCGTGCGCCGCATGTTTTCCCCGTCATACCAAGCGATGCGCGGCGCGGGTGAGCCGGTCACGCCGGCGGCGGCCTGGAACCGGCAACGAGAACAGAGAGTGCCGCCATCACCCAACGGAATGCAGAACCGGCATAAACTCCATACGCAGATGGCATTGGTCAGTTGACCTTGGACTGCAGCACAGTCCAGCCAGCAATGAGGAACACGATAATTCTGAATTGCTGCCGATCATCGACACGGTTGTCGATAGGACGACTGCCTAACCAGAGAAGGACTTTACATGAATATCAAAGCTATCTGCCTCGGCGCTTTTGCACTTTCCGTTCTTGGCGGCGTCGCCTTCGCCGGCGCGCTCGACGAGCCGTCCAACATGCAGCCCTTCTTCACCGATGCCGGCATGCAGACGATGAAGTCGAGCGCCGATTTCGAGGTCGCGTGGAAAGYCACGCCGAAGACCACGCAGGACGCGATGATGAAGGAATGYAACGACGCTGCCATGAGCAAGCCGCACGCTCAGTTCTGCGCCCAGCTCTTCGCCCTCGGCCACCACAGCTGATACTCCCGGACGGCGACCAACTACCGGACACTTCGATGGCGGGTCTCTTGGCCCGCCATCTATCATGACGAAACGCTATCGACTTTATAGCCCCCCTGCATTGGCCTGATGGAATGCTTTGCGGCAGGGTTCGAACCTGAGCTTGCATCTCTGCAGTGGAGGGACGACCCGCATGGACATTCATCACATCCGCTATTTCCTGGCCGTCTGCGAGACACGCAATTTCACGCGCGCGGGCGAGAAGTGCAACGTCACCCAGCCTGCGCTGTCTCGGGCGATCCAGCAGTTGGAGGATGAGGTCGGCGGCTTGCTGTTCCGCCGGGAACGGAACCTGACCCACCTCACGGATCTGGGTGCTTTGCTCCGGCCGCGGTTTCAGCAGATCCTCGATGAGGTGACCGGCGTCCGGCAGGAGGCATCGAGGTTCCTGTGCCTGGAAAACGCCAATCTCAAGGTCGGGGTTATGTGCACCATTGGTCCGCGCCGGTTCACCGGCCTGTTGGCGGACTTCAACAGGCGCCAGCAGGGCATCCAGTTGCAACTGGTGGAAGGCGTGCCCGCCTCTCTTTCGCAATTGCTGGAAGCCGGTGAAATCGACGTTGCCATCATGGCATCCAGCGACAGTTTCCCCGAGCGGTTCGATGTCACGCCGCTTTATCGCGAGCGCTTCGTCCTCGCCTTTCCGAATGGCCATCGCCTGGCCCGCAATGACAACGTCGCCATATCCGAACTCGACGGCGAGAATTATCTCAGGCGGCTGAATTGCGAGTATCGCGATTACCTTGCCGGCCTCTGCAGCGAACGTGGCGTTAAGCTCAGGATTTCCTACGCCAGCGAACGCGAGGACTGGATCCAGAACATGGTTTCCGGCGGCCTCGGGATTTGCTTCATTCCGGAATTCAGCGCCGTTATCCCGGGCCTGCAGATCAGGCCCGTGATCGATCCTGAAGTTTGGCGCGAAGTCTCGCTGGTCGTCGTCGCGGGGCGCCGGTTCTCGCCGGCGACTTCGACGTTTGTGAACAGCGTCAGGGCACATAGCTGGCCGGAAAGCGGCATCGACCTGTCGGTCAGGAAAACCGCCGCATAGAAATTCGAAGAAATAGTCCGGACCGCTATATCTTTCGCGGCACGTATGCTTACGCTCGTGAGGTGATCGACGATAGTTTTCAGGTATCGATTCAAGAGCCAGTCAGCATTTCTCTTTCTTCGAGGCTCCCGCCACTCTTCCTGTCATGCCCCGCCTCCCGCGATTGGGCACCGACAAAGGAGAAATACGAGATGGCTACCAAGAAACTCAACCTTGCCTTTGCGCTTGGGTTGCTTTCCGCGACCGCCGCGTTTTCCGCGGCCCCGGCTTTTGCCGGCGATTGCCCCGCCGGCCAGGCCGCCACCACGGACATCCAGGAGCATCCGAGCAAGCCGGTCGGCGTGACCGACACGGTCCTCTCGGCAATCGATCTCAGCAGCAAGGGCGAAGCCTGGAAAGGCAATATGCTGCGCCTGCGCAAGCTTGTCGTTCAGCCCGGCGGCGTCGTGCCGTGGCATGAGCACAATGTTCGTCCCGCCAACATCATCGTCGTCGAAGGCTCGATCACCGAATATGCCAGCACCTGCAAGGTCGGCATCGAGCATCCGGCCGGCGACGTGACCGCCGAGTTCGGTCATCTCGCCCATTGGTGGAAGAACAACGGCAAGGTTCCGGCCGTGCTCTATTCCGCCGACATCCTGCCGCCTGCGATGCACAACGATCACATGATGTGATCCTCGCCTTGGGCGAACTCTTCCCGACTGCAATCGAAAGCGCGTCCTCGGGCGATCGCCTGGGGACGTGGCGCAACGGAGTGCTGCCATGACGACGACCGAACACACCGAAGCGACAAGGCTGCGCATGGCAGCCGCAGAYGGCTGGCGCTTCGGCATCATTGCGGTGATCGCATTTCTAACGCTTGTCGACCTCTTCACCACCCAGGCCATTCTGCCTTCGCTGGTGACAAGGTTCGGCGTCAGCCGTGCGACCATGGGATTTGCCGTCAACGCCAGCACGTTCGGCATGGCGCTGGCCGGAGTGGCTGTCGCGCTTTTCGGGCAAGGGCTCGATCGCCGCAACGGCATCTGGATGAGCCTCGTGGCGCTCGCTGTCCCGACGACGCTGTTGTCGCAGACAGACAGCATTGTCGTCTTCGCCCTGCTGCGCGTGGCGCAAGGCCTGTGCATGTCGACCGCCTTCACGCTGACCATGGCCTATCTCGCCGAGCATTTCTCGTCACGGCAAGCAACAGGCGCGCTTGCCGCCTACGTCACGGGCAATGTCGCGAGCAACTTCTTCGGCCGGCTTATGTCGGCCGCGGTCGCCGACACGTTCGGCATCTCCACGAATTTCCTGACTTTCGCTGCCCTCAACCTGATCGGCGCAGCGCTTGTCTGGGCGACGCTGCAAAAGACCTCAGGAATGATGCGCGCCAGCGCCGACGGCARCCATCCTCGCAGCGCCTGGAAAGGCCCTTTGCTGAATTCCGAACTGCGCGCCTGCTTCGGCATCGGCTTCCTAATCCTGTTCGTCTTCATCGGCACCTTCACCTATGTGAACTTCCAGCTGGTTGCGGCGCCTCTGTCGCTRACGCCGATGGCCTTGGGCGCGGTCTATTTCGTCTTCCTGCCGTCGATGCTGACCACTCCGCTTGCCGGGCGCGTCGCGGCGGGTCTCGGCCCGAAGGCAGGGATCGGTGCGACGCTCGGGCTGGCGATCGTCGGTCTGCTTCTGCTGCTCACGTCCAGCCTTCCCATCGTTCTCGCCGGAATGACGCTGGTCGCGATCGGTACCTTCCTGGCGCAGGCGATCGCCACCGGGCATGTAAGCCGGACGGCATCGCGCGACCGCGCCGCGGCAAGCGGGATCTATCTCGCGTCCTACTATGCGGGCGGRCTCGCCGGCAGCTTCGTCATCGGACAGATCTACGATCGGATCGGCTGGACGGCATGCGTGGCCGCGCTCGCCGTGGTTCTCGTGGCCGCGATCGTGGCAGCGCGAGCGCTGAAGACCCCGACCGCATGACGATCGAAGGACGAGCGACCGCTGGATGATCCGCTCCGGCGAGATCCGCAGCAATCTCAAAGCACTAACCAAACCCAGCAACCCACGGAGACTGAGATGACCATCTACCTGAAAACCATGATTGCCGGTGCCGCCATGCTGATGGCGATCGTTCTACCCACAGCAGCCTCGGACGGCGTCGTCACAGTGAAGAGCGACTACTCCGTCGCCGAGACTGTCGCCCGCATCAAGAAGGACGTGCTGAAGAAGGGCATCAAGTTCTTCGGCGTGATCGACCAGGCCAAGCTCGGCAAGAACGCCGGCAACGACGTCCGGCCGTCGCGCCTGGTGATGTTCGGCAATCCGGCGCTCGGCACGACCTTCATCACCTCAAATCCCGAGGCCGGCCTGGACTGGCCGGTGCGCGTGCTGGTCTACCAGGCTGGAGACGGCGCGGTTTACGCTGCCTACACCGATTTCGACTGGATTGCGAAGCGGCACGGCATCACCGATCGCGGCGCGCAATTCAAGATGGYGACCGAGGTCATCCAGTCCGTAACGTCGTCGATCAAGAAAAACTGATCAGCGCCATGTGCCTGAAATCATTCGGGCGCTGTGAGAGTGCTGATCTCGCGCAGCGACGTCACTCGGCGGCGGACAGCGCCTTTGCCCGCTCGCCGAACCACTTCTTCTGCGTGRCTTCGCGCACCAGTGCGCCGACCGCCGGCGAATGCCTGCGGCCGCGCACCGTGACGAGATTGACGTCACGCCAGAATTCCGGGTCTGTGATCGGCAGGGCCACAACGCCTGGGTGCTTGGCGGTGTGCTCGGGCATGAAGCCGAAACCAAGCCCGGCAGCGATCATGGCGAGTGTCCAGTCGTCCCGGTCGCTCCAGTAGACGGGGCTGACGGTAACGCCCTGTTCGGCGAGGATGGCATCCGCATAGCCCGCAAATTCGCAGTTGTTGCGGTGAATGTAGCTTTCATTGCTCATGTCCTTCACCCGCACGACCCGCTGATTGGCAAGCCGATGAGCGAGGTTGACCGCCATCACCATCTGCTCGCGAAACAACGGCAGGGAATGCACCTCCTCGTCGGGAACGTCGGACGGCAACGCATAGATGGCGGCCTCGAGATCGCCTTCCAGCAGCCTTCGCCTGAGGCTTGACGCGTCTGAATCGCAAAGGTGAAGTTCCACGCCGGGGTGATGTGCTCGGACAGCCGCGATCAGCTCGATGATTTCGTCCGGAGCGATCGTGCTCATGATGCCGAGCCTGAGCGGCATCCTTTTCAAATTCACATATTGCTCGGCAATCTGCTTTGCCTGCCGGGAGTTCTCGAAAACACCCTCGAGATATGTCTCGACCATGCGGCCGAGTTCGGTRAGATGGGTGAAGCGGCGCTCACGGTGGAAGAGCGCCCCGCCGAACTCATCCTCCAGCAGCTTGATTGCGCGCGAAAGTGCCGGCTGCGTGACGTTGCACTGCTCGGCCGCTCTGGTGAAATTCAGCTCCTTGGCAACGGCCAAGAAATATCTGACCTGGCTGATCTCCACTGCATGCTTCCCCGGGAACATGCGCGGCGCACAACCCGCGTTTGTTGGGCGATCTTACTAGCTGCCCCAAGGTCAAACAACCCAGCCTGCTCAGCCGTCGTGGCCAGATCTGTCAGACCGCCAGCTATCGAATCCATGTCTCAACGGCATTTCCGCGGCTTCGAGAGGCTAGCCATACTGATCGCGAGAACTGCGAACGGCTGGCGTGCTGCCCGTCGTCCRCAACCGGCGGCGGGGTCACTAGGCCCCAGCTTCGACAGAAGGAAACGATGATGCTCACAGGAAAAACGGCTCTCATCACAGGTTCGACCAGCGGTATCGGGCAAGGCATCGCCGAAGCTTTCGCCGCCAAAGGCTGCAACGTCGTTCTTAACGGTTTCGGCGATGCCGCCGAGATCGAGCTGCTTCGATCGAGACTCGCCGCCGAGCACGGTGTGACGGTCCGCTACGACAATGCCGACATGAGCAAGGGCGAGGCGATCACCGCCATGATGGACAAGGCCATCGCCGAATTCGGCGCGGTCGACATCCTCGTGAACAACGCCGGCATCCAGCACGTGGCGCCGATCGACGACTTCCCGATCGAAAAGTGGGAAGCGATCGTGGCGATCGACCTCGTTTCCTCGTTCTACACGATCCGGCGTGCTCTGCAGACAATGAAGGCGCGCAAATGGGGYCGCATCATCAATGTCGCGTCCGCCCACGCACTTGTCGCCTCGCCGTACAAATCCGCCTATGTYGCCGCCAAGCATGGCATGGCCGGCCTGACCAAGACCGTCGCGCTCGAAGTCGCCGAACAGGGCATAACGGTCAACGCCGTTTGTCCCGGCTACGTTCTCACTCCGCTGGTCGAGAAGCAGATACCCGACACGGCCAGGGCCCGCGGGATCAGCGAAGAGCAGGTGATCAAGGATGTGCTCCTGGCCGCCCAGCCGACCAAGCAGTTCGTGACCGTGGAGCAGGTTGCCGCGCTTTGCCTTTTCCTGGCGTCGGACGACGCGGCCTCGATCACCGGCGCCATCATGCCGATCGAAGGCGGCTGGACTGCTCACTAGAAGCCGGCAACGAGGAACGACCACGCCATGAACAATGTCATTCGAAATCCCTCGAAGTCTGCGCCCGTGACGGATGCCGGGCCAGCGGCCGCTGCTTCTTCCCAGCGCCAGACCGTCCTGGTTCTGCAGGGCGGAGGAGCCCTTGGAGCCTATCAGGCAGGCGTCTATCAGGCGCTTGTCGAAGGCGGGATCGACCCGGACTGGGTCATTGGTACCTCGATCGGCGCCATCAACGCCGCGCTGATTGCCGGAAACGAACCGCAGGACCGCCTGCCCAGACTGCGGCAGTTCTGGGATGGCGTCAGCCGGAGCAGTCCGGTTGACGAGTTCTTTCGCATGATGGTCCCAAGCAACATCTTCGCCAACGCAACCACGCTGATGCGAGGCATACCGGGATTCTTCGAGCCCAATCCGAGCGCTCTGTTCGGGATCAACCGCGAAGTGGGCGTCGAAAACGCTTCCTACTATTCCACCGATCCGTTGAAGAGGACCCTCGGCGACCTGATCGACTTCGACTATCTCAACCGGCGCCATACGCGACTGACGGTCGGCGCGGTCAACGTCAACACCAGTGAACTCAAATATTTCGACAGCGCCCAGATGCCGCTGTCGGCGGCGCACATCATGGCGTCGGGCGCATTGCCGCCCGCCTTCCCGGCGATTTGCATCGACGGGGAGCCCTACTGGGACGGCGGTATCTATTCCAACACCCCGACTGAGGTCGTGCTCGACGCGCGGCCACGCCGCGATGCGCTGATCTTCGCGGTCAACATGTGGCAGCCCCGCGGCATTGAGCCGAAATCGATCTGGCAGGTCATGGGGCGGCAGAAGGATCTTCAGTATGCCAGCCGCGGCAAAAGCCACGTTGCCCGCCAGGAGCAACTGCATCGGCTTCGCCATGTCGTGCGCGAAATGGGAAAACTGGTCCCGGAGGAACGGCGYGACGATCCGATGTTCAAGGAACTTGCCTCCTACGGCTGCCCCTCGGTCATGCACCTTGTCCGGCTGCTGTCGCCGCGCCTGGACGGCGAGGATCACACCAAGGACATCGACTTCACCAGCGCCGGTATCCGCACCCGCTGGCGGGCGGGCTACGAACATGGGCAGCGCGTTCTCGCGGACAAGCCGTGGGAGTGCGAAGTCGACATGCTGCAAGGCATCGTCATCCACGAATCCCAAGAGTGAACGCCGCGCGGGAAGGAACGGAGAAGTCCGATGCAGATCATGACTCCAGGCATGCGGCTCATTCCGGAAGCAGTGCTTGCCGACGACGCAGCACTTTTCCGCACCATCCCCGAGACACCCTCGCACCGGGACAGATCGCTGCACCGCGTGGTCATTGTCGGCGGCGGCGCGGGAGGACTGGAGCTTGCGACGCGCCTCGGCCGCAAGTTCGGCAAAGGGCGGCTTTCCGTCACCCTGGTCGACCGCAATCGCACCCACATCTGGAAGCCGCTGCTGCATGAGGTGGCATCCGGCGCGCTGAGCACGTCGCATGACGCAGTGGAATACATTGCCCATGCCAGCCGACACCATTACCGATACCGCATCGGCGAGGTCGTCGGCATCGACCGTGCAAAACGCCAGATCYTTGTCGCGCCCAGCTTCGATGACGACGGCAGGCAGATCATTCCGCCGCGTGTGCTGGGCTACGACACGCTTGTCATGGCCGTGGGCAGCGTCAGCAACGATTTCGGCACGCCCGGCGCGGCTCGTCACGCCATCTCGCTCGATACGGCGGAACAGGCCGCCCGCTTCAACAAGCGCATGATCGACGCCTGCCTGCGCGCCAACGCGCAATACGAACAGCTCTCGCCCGGGCAGCTCCATTGCGTCATCGTCGGCGCCGGAGCCACCGGTGTCGAGCTTGCCGCCGAACTGCACAAATCGATGCGGGAAATTGCCTCGCACAATCTCGACAACGTCGATTTCGAGAGATTGATCCGCATCACCATCGTCGAGGCCGGACCGCGTATCCTGCCGGCTCTTCCCGAGCATATGGCGCACGCTTCGGCACGCTTGCTGATCAAGCTCGGTGTGCAGATTCGATGCGGCATCAGCGTCACCGAAGTGACGGAAGATGGCATCAGGCTCGGCGAAAACCTGTTCGTGCCGGCCGAGCTCGTGGTCTGGGCCGCCGGGATCAAGGCGCCGGATTTCCTGAAAAACTTCGATGGCCTCGCCACCGACCGCATCAACCGCCTGATCGTCGACGAGACCTTGCGCGCCGTCGGGGACGAGAATGTGTTCGCGATCGGAGACTGCGCGAGCTGCGTCTTGCCAGGCGAGGACAACGCCTTGCCGCCGCGCGCCCAGACAGCTCATCAACAGGCCGACCACCTGGTGAAGGTGGTTGCGGCGCGCCTCGCGGGTCGGGCCGCGCCGGCATTCCGCTACCGCGACTACGGCTCCCTCGTCTCGCTCGCCGACTACGGTGCGTTCGGCAGCCTGATTGGCGGGCTGAAGATTGAGGGCCTGCTTGCAAGGCTTGCCTACCGTTCGCTGTACAAGTTGCACCTCAAAGCAGTGCACGGCGTCGCCAGGACGGCGCTGGCCTCGATCGGCGAGTTGGTAGGCAGGCGTGCCAGACCCCGGATCAAGCTTCACTAATGCATGTCGCGCAAAGCTGTGCAGCGGTTTTGGGAAAACGACATGCATCAAAAACAAAGACTTAAAGCACGTCGATCGAATCCGATCGACGCGACGCGCTTGGCGCGGAGGCGCTGCGATGGAAAAGTATGATGTCGTGATCCTTGGCGGCGGCAATGCCGGGATGGGGGTTACCGTCGCGACGCGCGCGGCCGGCCTTTCCGTTGCCATGATAGAGGCCCGCGATCTCGGCGGCACCTGTCCCAATCGCGGCTGCACCCCGAAGAAGGTCCTGGTCGCGGCGGCTCATGCGCTCGATGAGATCGAAAGAGCCGGCAGGCATGCGATCAGGGTCGACAGACCGARGCTCGATTGGGGGGCACTGATCGAGCGGGAAAAGGAATTGATCAGCGACATTCCGTCCCGGCTGTCCGCATTGATGGCAACGCGAGGCGTCGAAGTCATTTCCGGCGAAGCCGCATTCGTCGGCAGCAATGYAGTTCGCGTTGGACGCCGGGAACTGGTAGCCAAGAATATCGTCATTGCGACCGGCTCGAAGCCGCGTTCGCTGCCGTTCCCGGGAGCCGAGCATCTCACGACATCCGACGATGTTCTGAACGATTCTGAACTGCCGCGCGCCGTGGTCTTCATCGGCGGCGGCGTCATCGCCTTCGAGTTGGGGCATGTCTATGCGCGTGCCGGCGTCGACGTCACGATCCTCGAGGCGCTGCCGCAGTTGCTTGGAGGCTTCGATGAGGATGCCGTTGCTCAGCTTCGTGGCGAGAGCGAGCGGCTAGGCATCAGCATCCATACCACAGCTTGGGTCAAGAGGATCGACAAGGCCGACGGACGACTGCGGGTGAATTTTGCGAAGGACGGCGTCGAATCCGTGGTGGACGCGGATCGGGTCGTCAACTGCGCCGGTCGCGTCGCCAATGTCGAAGGCCTCGATCTGGGTGCCGGTGTCGTCGTGCATCGCGAAGGCCGAATCGAAATCGACGATCACCTGCGCTCGCGTTCCAATCCCGATGTCTATGTCTGCGGCGATGCGGTGTGGAACTCGCCGCAGCTGTCGCCTGTGGCGACCTATGAGGGCGGGATCGTCGGCCGCAACATCGTCGACGGACCGAAGCATCGGCCCGACTACAGTCATATCCCGGCGTGTCTCTACAGCATTCCGGCTATGGCAAGCGTCGGGCTGACCGAAGCCAGGGCGAGAGAACTGGGTGTTCGCGCCAAGGTCCACGTGAACGACATGCAAGGCTGGCTATCCGCCAGGACCTATGCCGAGGCGATCGCATGGGCGAAGATCATTGTCGAGGAGCCGACGGATCGGATCGTCGGAGCGCACTTGGTGGGGCATGGCGGCGAGGAGCTGATCCACATCTTCGCGCTTGCCATGAAACACGGCATTCCGGCGCGAGGGCTGTCCGAGATGGTCTACGGGTTCCCGACTTTTTCTGYGGACATCAGGAACATGATGTAACGCGTGGATCCGAGGCGGCGAATAGAACATGAACCTGGCATGCCTCGATGCATGTAGGGCATCGAAACCATGCAGGAAAAACATGGTAATGGCCGAGGGGCTTCAGTGGTAGGCTGTGGGCGACATGTGAAAGTTGAGAAATGGCCGCCGACGACCAGGCAATGACATTGGAACAATCCGTCCAGGCCGCCATCGAACTAGATGCGCCTCTCAACGAACGGCTGGCGGTGATTGCCGCAGCGGTCCGACGTCTGAACGCCGAATTCGCCGACGCCGTAGACCGACTGGTGGATCGCCTGGAGAGCCAGGGGGCCGGAGCCATGGCACCCGTTCCAGGCGACGCCCTGCCGGGCTTCCTGCTGCCTGATGACGAGGGCAAGCTGGTCAGCCTGGCCGAGATCCTTGCGCGGGGGCCCGCCGCTATCACCTTTCAGCGCGGGCATTGGTGCCCCTATTGCCGCATGAATGCGGTTGGCCTCGTCGAGGCCCAGCAGGAAATTGCGACGTTCGGTGGTCAGGTTGTCGTGATCATGCCGGAGCGGCGCAAATTCGCGAAAGCCATGAAGGCCGCGGTCGGCGCGAGGTTTCCATTCCTGATCGACATGGATAACGGCTATGCCCTGTCCCTCAATCTTGCGATCTGGGTTGGCGYCGAGATGGAACGGCTGATGGGCCTCGGGCTCGACCTCCCTAGCTACCAGGGCAATGCCAGCTGGTTCCTGCCTATTCCCGCGACTTTCATCGTCGGAACGGATGGGATCATCACGGAGCGCTTCRTCGATCCGGACTATCGGCGGCGAATGGAAATTGACGACCTGGTCGCGGCGCTCAGGCGGGCTCGCTGACGCCGAAGGACGACCAGTCGGTCGACCTCAACAGGTTGAGCAGCGTCGTGGCGACGGGTGAACGCTGCCTGCCGGCAACCGCGTAGATGGAAACGGTCCGCGAGACGTCGAGATCACGAAGCTTGAGCCGGCGGGTGTTCGGGGATCGCGGCGCCGTAATCGAGACAAAGCCGATCCCTGCGTTGGCTTCCAGCAATGCCAGCAGATCCTGGTCGRTCTCGACTTCGTGCGCGGTTCGAGGTGAATAGCCCTTTGCGGAAAGACAGCGCGACAGGWCTTCGCTCGTCTCCCAATCGATCCGGCTGAGCACTGGTTCCGAGGCAAGCTGGGCCAACGCGACATCGGCCTCGTTGCGGCGGGCCAGCGGATGATCGGAATTCACGGCGAGTTCGATCCCTTCCTGGAAGAGCGGCCACATGTCGAGGCGATCCCAAGCCTGCCCCAACGGGCCGGCGACGGCCAATTCGACGTCGCCATTCTTGAGCGCGTCCAGCACGGCGGCAGGCGACCCGCGATTGATCTTGAGATGCACGCCGGGATAGGCGCGGAACAGCTCCGTAAACGGCGAAACCAGCAGTGCGATATTGATGCTGTTGGAAATGGTGATGTTGAGCGGCGCGACGTCGCTGCTTTGCACCGCCTTGGCGAGCGACTTGGCGGATATGGCCGCGTCGTAGCACTGCTGCAGCAGAGGCAGCATGCGCCGCCCGAGTTCGGTGAGGTGCGAGTGCTGGCGCTCGCGTCGAAGGAGCTCCCCGCCGAGTTCCTCTTCAAGCGTCTTGATGGCCCGGGTCAGCGCGGGCTGGGTCACGTTGCATTCCTCCGCCGCGCGGGTGAAGTTCAACGTGTTGGACAGGGCCAGGAAATAGCGGACCTGCTGCATCTCCATGAAATTTTCGCCCCCTCAGCGAAATGGCCTATCAGCGACTGCGCATGTTTGCAGGCTAGCGCAATGCAGCGATTTCGGCAAAGCGGGGTAGCGTCAAATGACCGAATGCGTTGCGGCTAGAAGGCAAACGCCAAACGCATCAGCCAAGCATGTCGCCGTCGCATGGCCCGATCAATGTCCGGTTTGCACCCATTCGCTCGAAACGTCCGCAACAAGTTTCATGAAGGCCCGATCGGGCGCAGCCCCTGACGCACCTTCAGGCACGTTGCGAAGGATTCGGCAAATGGTTTGTGGTCTGCGATAGACAATGGAAATCTCTTGGCAGCTCCAGCACTTTACATCGGCAGCCGGGCACCTAGTTTTAGGGTATCGCGCCGCGMATTTTCGTGCGTGGATGATCGAGAACGGGACCGTGAGCTCTAGGCCGGTCCCACAAAACCCCCAAAAGGATGGCTGCTATGACACAGGCCAAGAATGGCGACACAGTACGCATCAACTATACGGGACGTCTGGCCGACGGCACTCAATTCGATTCTTCCGGCAACGAGCCGCTGCAATTTACACTGGGTGAAGGACAGGTAATCCCCGGTCTCGAAAGCCAAGTCGAGGGCATGGAGGTCGGCACGAAAAGCACCGTCACCGTCCCCGCCGACGCAGCCTATGGCCCGCATCGCCCCGAAGCGGTGGTGACCATCGACCGCGCCAGTGTGCCGGAAAACGTCAATGTCGAGATCGGCACCCAATTGCAGGCTCGCACCCCCGAAGGGCGTGCCGTGCAAGTAACAGTCGTGGCCGCAGACGACGCCAGCGTCAAGCTAGACGGCAATCATCCGTTGGCCGGGAAGGACCTGGAGTTCGACGTTGAACTGGTCGAGATTGTTCAGGCGGCGTAGTTAGATCTGGCAGCGACCGCGCCCGGATACAGACCCACTCCGGTTATCTCTCTGGAAGGGTTCCCGCGCGGACCTCCGGAAAACGCGCAAGGATCGCGTGTCAAGGCGCGCGATCGGTCAGCGCGTTGGCCCCTTCCTGCTCGGCGCAATGCGCGCAGCAATAGATGACGTCGCCCTGCTCGACCCCGTGCCCCACGATCCGTACCCTGCAATGAGGACACGTCGGAGCAAGCTTCTGGATCGCACACTCGAAGCTGTCAAACGTGTAGGTTTGCCCGCCAAGGCTCACTTGGAATGCCTTGTCGTAGTCATTGCCGCACTGGTCGCACTTAGCCATGGCCGTTTCTCCTTCTGAGTGCGAAAAACCTGCCGGTCAGCGATAGGTTCCGCCCAAAGCCCTTAAGGGGACTCCCGCCTATCGTCCCGAGCGCCAACGGTGCCTACCGCCCCTTCCGAAATCCGCTCGGATCAAAGTTCTTTGACGCTCATTCCTCGATCGTCACGGCAGGTCGGCCGCGGTCGACACATCCGATCACTCTCGCCGACGGATAGCCGTTTGCGACGATTGTCTCGGCCAGTGCGCCGGCGTGGCCGCGCTCGCAGGCAATAAGCAGGCCGCCGGAAGTCTGCGGGTCGGTGAGAAGATGGCGCCGCCACTCGGGCATGCCTTCATGCAGTCGCACCGCATCGCCGTAGCTCGCCCAGTTGCGACGCGATGCGCCGGTGACGTAGCCTTGTTCCGCAAGCGATGCGGCCTCTGCAAAGACCGGCACGTCATGGTCGCGGATCACGAGTCCGCAGGCGGAGCCGCGCGCCATCTCAAGGGCGTGTCCGAGCAGGCCAAAGCCGGTTACGTCGGTGACCGAGTGCACATTTGGGTCCCTGGAGAGCTCCGACCCGATCCGGTTGAGAAGGGTCGTTGACGCAATCATCTCTTGATAGCCGCCAGGCGACAGCGCCTGCCTTTTGATGGCCGCGGAATAGATCCCGACACCAAGCCCCTTGGTCAGGATCAAGGCATCGCCCGGCCTGGCTCCAGAATTGCGCCGGATGTCCTCCGGCCGGCAGGTGCCGATCACTGCAAGCCCGTAGATCGGTTCCGGCGAGTCGATCGAATGGCCCCCCGCGACCGGTATTCCGGCCGCGGCACAGATGTCGTGGCCGCCCTTCAGGATTTCCCGCACAATGGGCGTCGGCAGCTTCTCGATGGGYATTCCAAGGATGGCCAGGGCCATGATCGGACGCCCGCCCATTGCGTAGACGTCGGAGAGTGCGTTGGCCGCGGCGATCCGGCCGAAATCGTACGGATCATCCACCATCGGCATGAAGAAATCGGTCGTCGCAATCACGCAGGTTGTGTCGTCGATCTGCCAGACGGCAGCATCATCGCCAGTTTCGGTGCCGACAAGGAGTTGCCGGAAGAGGCTGGGGCCTGTTTCCTCGGCAAGAAGCTGCTGCAGGACGGAGGGCGCCAGCTTGCAACCGCAACCTCCGCCATGAGCAAGGCTGGTCAGGCGCGGAGATGCTTCGRTGATATCGCCCCGCGACGCGGGAGCCGTTTCCAACACCACGTCATACTGTAGTGTCACCTTCGGAAAAGCGTCAATCGTATTTTCCTACGCGAAACATTTGCCGACTCTGATCCGCGCCCTAAATCTGCATCAGCCTGACATAGCGCCAATTCGGCTCAAAACGGCGTCTGTATCTCGTGGTTCTGGACGCCTCTATGGGCAAGGAATTCGGGAGGAGATCCAGATGAATGTTGAGCTCTCACGGCGCGCGTTCCTGCAGACGGCAGGCGCGGGTCTCGCCGGCACGACGTTGGGGGCTTTCGGCTTCGCCGACATCGAGGCCGCGCATGCGKCGGCGATACGGTCCTTCAAGCTCGCCAACACGACCGAAACGCGCAACACCTGCCCATACTGTTCGRTAGCCTGCGGCATAATCCTGTACTCGAAAGGCGACCTTAGGAAGGGCGAGCAGGCCGACATCACCCATATCGAGGGCGATACCGACCATCCGACCAATCGCGGCACCTTGTGTCCCAAAGGATCGGCTCTRCTCGGCTTCGTGAAATCTCCGACCCGCCTGCGACATCCGATGGTCCGCAAGCCCGGGTCCGACAAGTTCGAGCCGATAGGCTGGGAAGACGCGCTCGACCGCATCGCCCGCCTGATGAAGGATGATCGCGACAAGAACTTCGTGGCGAGGAACAATGACGGCGTGACGGTCAACCGGTGGATCTCCACCGGATTCCTTGCCGCCTCGGCTTCGACCAATGAAACCGCGTTCGCGACCTACAAGGTGGTGCGCAGCACGGGAATGCTGGTGTTCGACAACCAGGCGCGTGTCTGACACGGCCCGACGGTGGYGAGTCTCGCCCCAACATTCGGCCGCGGCGCAATGACCAACTCCTGGACCGACATCAGGAATACCGATCTCGTTGTGATCATGGGCGGCAATGCCGCCGAAGCRCATCCGTGCGGTTTCAAATGGGTCACGGAAGCGAAGCACAATCGCGGCGCCAAGCTCATCGTCATCGACCCGCGCTTTACGCGCTCGGCTTCGGTGTCGGATCTTTACGCACCGATCCGCCAGGGAACGGACATCGCCTTCCTGCTCGGCCTGATCAACTACTGCATCCAGAACAACAAGGTGCAATGGGACTACGTGAAGGCCTTCACCAACGCGGCCTATGTGGTCAAGGAGGGCTTCACATATCAGGACGGCCTCTTCTCCGGCTATAACGAGGCAAAGCGGGACTATGACAAGTCCAGTTGGGACTATGACATGGGTCCGGACGGCTTCGCCGTTGTCGACGAGACATTGGCGAATTCCCGCTGCGTCTGGAATCTGCTGAAGAAGCACGTGGAGATCTACACGCCTCAGATGGTCGAGCGCATCTGCGGCACGCCCAGGGACCGGTTCCTGAAGGTGGCGGCGATGGTCGCGGAGACCTCTTCGCCGACCAAGGCGATGACCTCGATGTATGCGCTCGGCTGGACCCAGCATTCGAAGGGCTCGCAGAACATCCGCGCCATGGCGATGCTGCAGCTTGTTCTCGGCAATATTGGCATACGCGGAGGCGGCATGAACGCGCTTCGCGGCCACTCCAACATCCAGGGGCTGACCGACCTCGGGCTGATGTCGAACCTGCTGCCCGGCTATCTCACGCTGCCGACGCAGAAGGAGCCGGATTTGGCGGCTTACATGTCGACCCGCGGCTTCAAGCCGTTGCGGCCGAACCAGATGAGCTACTGGCAGAACTACAAGAAGTTCTTTGTCAGCTTCCAGAAGTCGATGTGGGGCAACGCGGCAACGCCTGAAAACGACTTCGCCTACGACTATCTGCCGAAGCTCGACGTGCCCGGCTACGATCTGCTGCGCGCTTTCGAGCTGATGCACCAGGGCAAGATGAACGGCTATTTCTGCCAGGGCTTCAACCCGCTGCAGGCGGCCCCGAACAAGAAGAAGCTGATCGAGTCCCTCTCGAAGCTCAAATTCCTCGTCATCATGGATCCGCTGGACACGGAGACGGCGCGGTTCTGGGAGAACCACGGGCCGTACAACGATGTCGATCCAACGAAGATCCAGACCGAGGTCTACCAGCTGCCCTCGACCTGCTTCGCCGAGGATGACGGCTCGCTGGTCAATTCCGGGCGCTGGCTGCAGTGGCATTGGGCGGGCGGCACGCCTCCGGGCGAAGCCAAGCGCGATACGTGGATCATGGCGCAGCTCTATCTGCGCCTGAAGGAGCTCTACACCAAGGAAGGCGGCGCCTTCCCCGATCCGATCGTCAAGCTCAGCTGGCCATATGCCGATCCCGGCGATCCGAAGGCCGAGGAGCTTGCCCAGGAGATCAACGGCAGGGCGCTCGCCAGGGTGACCGACCCGGCCGACCCGACCAAGGTGCTGGCCGAGCCCGGCAAGCTGCTGCCGGCGTTTGCCGCGCTGCGTGATGACGGCTCCACCGCCTGCGGCTGCTGGATCTATTCCGGCTGCTTCAACGAGAACGGCAACAACATGGCCCGGCGCGATACGACCGATCCGGACGACGCCGGCTTCTATTCGAAATGGGCGTTCTCATGGCCCGCCAACCGGCGCATCCTCTATAACAGAGCTTCCGCCGACCTCACCGGAAAGCCGTGGGACCCGAGCCGCAAAGTGATCGCTTGGGACGGCCAAAAATGGTCGGGTTACGACGTACCTGATATTACGCCGACCGCGAAGCCCGATCAGGTCGGCCCGTTCATCATGAACCCGGAAGGCGTCTCGCGTTTCTTTGCCCGGGGCATGATGCGCGACGGCCCGTTCCCGACGCACTACGAGCCCTTCGAGTCGCCGATCGTCAATCCGGTCGCGCCCAAAGTCCGCGGCAATCCGGCCGCCCGTGTATTCGACGGCGACATGGCCCAGTTTGCCGAAGCCGCTTCCAAGGAGTTTCCCTATGCGGCGACCTCGTACCGCCTGACCGAGCACTTCCATTTCTGGACCAAGCACGTCCTCGTCAATGCGGTGATCCAGCCGGAATTCTTCGTCGAGATTTCGGAACAGCTTGCGGCCGAAAAGGGCATAACCAGGGGCGGCTGGGTGCGCGTCTGGTCGAAGCGCGGTTCGGTCGTGGCGAAGGCCATGGTGACCAAGCGGATCAAGCCGCTCACCTGCGACGGCAAGACCATTCACATCGTCGGCATTCCGCTGCACTGGGGCTTCACCGGAGCGGCGAAGAAAGGCTTCGGCCCGAACATGCTCACGCCCTTTGTCGGCGACGCCAATATCGAGACGCCCGAATACAAGGCGTTCCTGGTCAATATCGAGCCCGCACCAGGGCCGGTGGCATAGGAGGAGCAAGCGATGTTTCCTCCCCTTCCCAATCCTTCGACGACGGAGACGGCCCCGCGTCTCTCCGAGAAGGACCTCATCCGCCGCTCGGCGTCGAACGTCCCTGCCCCCAAGCAGCGACTGACGGAAGTCGCCAAGCTGATCGATGTCTCGAAATGCATCGGCTGCAAGGCATGCCAGACGGCCTGCATCGAATGGAACGACACGCATCCGGAAGTCGGCGTCTTCGCGGRCGCCTTCGAGAATCCTCCCGACCTGACGCCGGATATGTTCACGCTGATGCGCTACAGCGAATGGGACAATCCTGAGACCAACGAACTCGAATGGCTGATCCGCAAGGATGGCTGCATGCACTGCGCCGATCCGGGCTGCCTCAAGGCCTGCCCGGCGCCGGGCGCGATCGTGCAGTATTCGAACGGCATCGTCGATTTCGTCCATGAGAACTGCATCGGCTGCGGCTACTGCATCAAGGGCTGTCCGTTCAACATCCCGCGCATCTCCAAGGTCGACCACACGGCCTACAAATGCACGCTCTGCTCAGACCGCGTCGCGGTCGGCCAGGGCCCGGCCTGCGCCAAGGCCTGCCCAACTCAGGCGATCGTCTTCGGCACCAAGGACGAGATGAAGGGCTGGGCCGCCAAGCGTGTAGAGGACTTGAAGTCGCGCGGCTTCGTCAATGCCGGCCTTTACGATCCGCCGGGCGTCGGCGGGACGCATGTGATGTATGTGCTCCATCATGCCGACCGGCCGGAAATCTACTCGGGCCTGCCGAAGGACCCGAAGATCAGTCCACTGGTGGAGGCGTGGAAAGGCGTGACCAAATATGCCGGCCTCACGGTCTTGGGCGTGGCGGCCGGCGTCGGCCTGCTCCACCACCTGATCATGGGACCGAACCGGGTAACCGAGGCGGATGAGGAGCACGCCGAAGAGTTGACGGAAGGCGATAGCCATGGYCGCCGGTAACGTTAAGTCGAACGAACAGATACACCCCGGCAAACCGGTTACCGTGGACCGCTACACGGTGGGCGCGCGGATCAACCACTGGATCACGGCAGCCAGCCTGATCCTGYTCGCCCTGTCCGGCCTTGCGATGTTTCACCCGAGCCTGTTCTTCTTGTCTCGCCTTTTCGGCGGAGGGCAGTTCACGYGCTTCATCCATCCATGGAWCGGTGTCGTGCTCTTCTTCAGCTTCCTTGGGCTTTTCCTTCGGTTCTGGAAGGCCAACCTGTGGAGGCGCGAGGACGGAACCTGGCTCGCGCGTTTCCGTGACGTGTTAGCCAATCACGAGGACAATGTCCCTGAGGTGGGCAAGTATAATGCCGGCCAGAAGCTCGTCTTCTGGTCAATGTCGGTGTTGATCGTGATCCTCATCTCCAGCGGATTGGTGGCGTGGGATCAATATTTCTCTGAGTATACGACGATCGACCAGAAACGCGTGGCCATACTTGTCCACTCCATCGCTGCGGTGGTGATCATCGGCGTCTGGATCGTCCATTTCTACTCGGCCATCTGGGTGCGCGGCACCATTCCCGCCATGATCCGCGGACGGGTGACGGGCGGCTGGGCCTGGCGGCACCACCGCAAATGGCTGCGGGAACTCGTCACCAAATCGCGCAAGGGAACAGGACCGTCGGGATCGAAGCCCGCCGAATAGAGCGGGCGCTGGCGGGATGACTGTTCCGCCCTAGTTTTTGTGTTTGCGCATGATTTTGTGCGCCGGTCAGGCAACCACGTGGCCCGTGCGGTTCGTGAGGTTCGAATGCCAAGACAGATCAATCCGGCCGGATCCGACCCCACCGCCATTGGCGAAGTCTCCGCTCCTCCTTTTGCCCGCCTTCCCGAGCCCGCGCTGCTGTTCTCACGCCGCGCTGAGCGGTGGAACGCGCTGGCGACAGGCCATGACCTTAGTCCCTATCTTCGCTTTCTTGCAGCTCTCGCCGATGCGCAGCGCCGCATTCAGGAAGACTTGGCCGAGCCGGAGATGCCCGATGCCGCGGCGCGCGAGCGTGCGCGCGGCTTCGCAATGCCGCCGCTCGACCGCAACAACCTCGCGCCCGACGCGGCCGCCGAGACACTCGACCGCCTGGTCGTCGCCGCGTCGGAGATCAAGAAGACGGCCGCCGCGGCCGATGCGCTGGACCGTTTGAAGCAGGCCGCTCCGGCGAAGCGCTTTGGCATGGTGCGCAATGTGCTTGCCGACGCGATTCCGATGGCGGCACTCGCCGAGCACGTCTATGTCGCGGCCGCACTGCAGGTTCACTTCGCGCGTCTCGCCGCCCGCCTCGACGCCCGGGCACTGGTACCGGTGGGGGACGGTGCATGCCCTGCCTGCGGCAGCCCGCCGACATCCTCGATCGTCGTCGGCTGGCAGGGCGCTCATGGGTCGCGGTTCTGCGCATGCTCTCTGTGCGGCACACTGTGGAACTACGTGCGCATCAAATGCACGCTCTGCGGCTCGACCAAGGGCATCGGCTACCAGGAGATCGACGGCGGGCCGGGCACGGTAAAGGCCGAGACCTGCGATTCCTGCGGGTGCTATGTGAAGATCCTTCATCAGCATCAGGATCCCGGTCTCGACCCGGTTGCCGACGACGTGGCGACGCTGGGGCTCGACATCCTTGTCCGCGAAGGCGGCTATCGCCGCGGATCCGTCAACCCGTTCCTGATCGGCTATTGAGGGTGCTATGACCGGTCTGCCTGCAAGCCGCCTGCGCGAGCTCCCATCAGTCGATCGGGTGCTCAAGTCTCCGCTGGCAGCCGCGGCGGTCGAGCGCTTCGGGCAGCAATCCACGACGCGCGCCATCCGGGAGGCGCTCGAAGAAGCACGGGCGGCTTGCTGTGGCGGGGCTGAAGTGCCTGAGCCGAGCGACCTCGCCGCCGACGCGCTGCTCCGCCTCAAGGCCGCGGAGCGCCCGTCGCTGCGCCCGGTTTTCAACCTGACCGGCACAGTGCTGCACACCAACCTTGGCCGTGCGCTCATCGCGGGCGAAGCTTTGGAGGCGATGCGTGCTGCCGCGAGCGAAGCAATGGCGCTCGAATTCGACATCGGATCGGGCAGACGCGGAGAACGTGACGATCATCTGCGGGCACTCATATGCGAATTCACCGGGGCCGAGGACGCAACCGTCGTCAACAACAACGCGGCGGCGGTGCTTCTCGTCCTGAACACCCTCTCGCTTGGCCGCGAGGCCGTTGTGTCGCGCGGCGAACTGATCGAGATCGGCGGCTCATTCCGCATGCCGGACATCATGACCCGCGCGGGCGCGAAACTCGTTGAGGTCGGCACCACCAACCGCACGCATCCCAGCGATTATCTGTCGGCCATCTCTCCGGCGACCGGGCTTCTCTTCAAGGTGCACACGTCCAACTACCGGATCGATGGGTTCACGGCAGAGGTTCCGGCGCGTGAACTTTCGGCGATCGCCAGGGAGCGCGATGTGCCTCTCGTCYATGATCTCGGCTCAGGCACGCTCATCGATCTCGCCCAATAYGGACTCGCGCGCGAGCCTACTGTGCGCGAAGCGGTCGCGGACGGCGCCGATCTCGTCACCTTCTCGGGCGACAAGCTGCTCGGCGGGCCGCAGGCAGGTTTCATCGTCGGCCGGAAGGATCTTCTTGCCAAGGTCAACCGGAACCCGATCAAGAGGGCACTTCGCCTCGACAAGCTCCGGCTGGCCGCTTTGGAGGCGACGCTGAAGCTCTATCGCAACCCGGATCGCCTGGTGGAACGTTTGCCGACGCTGAGGCTGCTCGCGCGCCCCGCTATCGATATTGCCGCGCAGGCGCAACGCCTCGCTCCCGTCCTTTCCAATGTTCTGGGCGATGAATTTGCCGTGGACGTGGTGGATTGCTGCAGCCAGGTCGGATCGGGCGCCTTGCCGCTCGACACCGTGCCGAGCGCCGGGATTGCCATCGGCCACCGGTCAGGAAGCGGTCAGGCCCTGGAAGCACTCGCGGCAGCATTGCGGGCGCTGGCCGTTCCGGTGATCGGGCGTATCGAAAAGCAGGCGCTGGTGCTCGATCTGCGCTGCCTCGAAGACGAGGCCGGCTTGGTAGCCAATCTAGCGAGCTTCTCTTCGGGAGGCGGCGGTGCGGTGGCTTGATCGTCTCGCGCGCAAGCCGGCCCGGACATCCGTGGCTGGCCAGTTGGCCGTCGCCATCGACGCTGCCAGACGCGGCGACTACGCCACGGCGCTCGGCATCTGGGAGCCGCTGGCGCGGTCCGGATCGGCTCGCGCCCAAAACAATATCGGCGCCTGCTTCGCCGAGGGGCTCGGCGTCGAGCGCGACGGCGATCTCGCCTTCCGCTGGCTGGCTCTCGCCGCCGAAGCCGGCGATCCGGTCGGACTGCGGAACCTCGCCTCGCTCTGTTTCCGCGGCGAAGGCGTCGAACAGAATTACCGCCGCGCGGCCGAACTCTATCGCGCCGCGGCCGAACGAGGCGACGGACCGGCGCAGGACATGTTGAGCTGGATGTTGCTCGAGGGCGAGGTGATCGAGCCGGATGTCGCCGAAGCGCGGCGCTGGGCGCTGGCCGCCGCCAAGCAAGGGATCGCGTCGGCGATGACACGTATCGGCATGCTCCATCACAATGCACTCGGCGTGTCGCGCGATCCTGCCGAAGCGGTCAGCTGGTGGCGCAAGGCGGCGAAGCTCGGCGATACGGACGGTCAGGCCATGCTCGGCGCCGCCTGCCATCTCGGAGCCGGCACCCCTGCCGATGCTGTCGAAGCCTATGCCTGGCTCCTGCGCGCGCAGGCAGGGGGCAGTGCTCTCGCTGGCCGCTACATCGACGCGGCGCGCGCTGCGCTCACCGCGGACGAAATCGCCGAGGCCGAGCGCCGCGCCGCGTCGCCGCTCAAGGAGCCTGCGCCATGATCGTCGGAACGGCGGGACATGTCGACCACGGTAAGACCGCACTGGTGCAAGCGCTGACCGGCGTCGATACGGACCGGCTGCAGGTAGAGAAGCTGCGAGGCATGACCATCGAGCTTGGCTTCGCCTATCTTCCGACACCGAGCGGAGACGTCGTCGGCTTCATCGACGTTCCCGGCCATGAGCGCTTCGTGCACACCATGGTCGCCGGCGCCAGCGGCATCGATTTCGTCCTACTGGTCGTGGCCGCCGACGACGGCGTCATGCCGCAGACGCGCGAACATCTGGCGATCATCGATCTTCTTGGCGTCAGGCGCGGGCTGGTCGTGCTCTCGAAGTGCGATCTGGCCGACCCGGCACGACGCGCCGCTGCTGCAGCGGAGATCAGTGGCGCCCTCGCCGGCACCGCCCTGGAAGACGCCGGGGTCGTCCCAGTCTCAGCCGTCACCGGCGAGGGCATGGATGACCTCCGGTGCCTGCTGTTCGAGGAGGCGTTGCGCTTTGCCGGACGCTCGGCCTCGAGCCGCTTCCGATTGGCGGTCGACCGCTGCTTTACCCTGCACGGCATTGGTACGGTCGTGACCGGCACCGTCCTGTCAGGTTGCATTGCTGTTGGCGACAGCGTGGTGGTGAGCCCGTCGGGACTTGCCGCGCGCATTCGCTCGATCCACGCACAGAACCGCGTGGCAGAACGCGGCCGCGCGGGGGACCGTTGCGCCCTCTGTCTGACCGGCGACGGCGTCAGCAAGGAAGCAATCCGCCGCGGCGATGTGATCCTCGATCCGGCGCTTCACGCGCCGGCGGATAGAATAGACGCCGAGTTGCGTGTGCTGCCCGGCGAGCGAAAGCCTATCGGGCAGTGGTTCCCGGTGCGGCTCCATCACGCCGCGGCCGAGGTCGGGGCCAGGATCGTTCTCCTCGGCGATGAGCCTATAGCGCCGGGCGGCTCGGCCAAGGTCCAGATCGTTCTGGAGAGCCCGATCGCTGCTACGGCGGGCGACGCCTACGTGATGCGCGACACCTCTGCGCAGCGAACCATAGGCGGCGGGCGCTTCATCGACCTTCGGGCTCCGAGCCGCAAACGCCGCTCACCGGAAAGGTTGGCTAGACTCGAAGCGCAAGCCATCCGGGCTCCGGAAAAGGCTGTCGCTGCGCTTCTCGACACACCGCCTCGCTACCTGGACCTGCAAGCCTTCGCCCGCGACCGTGCGCTGGGCGCCGATGAGGTCGCAAGCCTGATCGATCGTCTCGCCCTTGCCACTATTTGCGTCGGTGAGACTGAGTTCGTGGTCTCGCCGATGCGCTGGGCACGATTCAAGCGCAACCTGAGCATGACATTGGAGGCCTTTCATGCCGACAACCCGGATTTGCCGGGCATCGGAATGGAAAAACTGCGCCTTCAGCTCGATCCGTGTCTTCCCGCACCGGCCTTCGCGGCTGCAATGCGAAGTCTCRCCCGCCTCGGCCAGATCGAGCTTGACGGCGCCTGGATACGGCTTCCGGGGCATGAGGTTCGTCTCGCGGCAAGGGAGGAAGCTCTGTGGCGGGAGATCGAGCCGCGGATAGCCGGCTCGGTGAGATTCCACCCGCCAAGGGTGCGCGACATCGCGGGCGAGCTTGGCAGGCCGGAAGCGGAGATCCGCAAGCTTCTGAAGCTTACCGGCCGCATCGGCATGGTGCATGAGGTTGCACATGATCACTTCTTCCTTCGCTCGGCCCTGGCTGAGATCGTCGACATCGTCTGCAGTCTGGCTGCCGAGCATGACGGGCAGTTCAGCGCCGCGCAGTTTCGCGACAGCGCGGGCAGCGGGCRCAAGGTCGCTGTCCACATCCTCGAATTTCTCGACCGGCACGGCGTCACCTTGCGGCGCGGTGACCTGAGGCGCATCAACAAGCATCGGCTGGACCTGTTTCGACGGGAGGACGACAATCGGGCGCCGATGGCCAAGGGAGGAGCATCGTCCCCGGTGGGGCGTCCGGACTTCAAATCCGGGAGGGGCCGCGAGCCGGTCCTTGGTGGGTTCGACTCCCACTCTCTTCCGCCAACTTCATAGAGCCGGGCCCTGAAAATGTTTCGGACCATTGCGAGGAAATGACGCGATGCCAACATCCTTTCTGCTTGAGCTGAAGACTTCGGCGGAGGCGGCCAAGGCTGCGGAGGGGAGTTTCCGGCGCGAGGCGGCAAGGCAGATTGCAGCGCTGGAGCAGGAACGGGCATTCGCCTTCAGGCGACTCAACCTCATGCAGATGATAGCCGATGCGGTAAGCCCGGCGGAAAGTGAGGATATCGCCGTGGCCAACGCCTTCGCAGCCTTGCGCACTCGCCTCGGCTGGAATGCAGACAGCGAGGCGCGCCTGGAGGTGATCTCGCATTTTGGCTCGGTCGCGCTGGCAATATTCCGGGCTTCAGGCGGAGAGCAATCCGCCGACATCCACGCCGCGCTTGCGGATTTCGAGCATTGGTACTCTGAAACGCGGGGCTCCAGCTTCTGGATCCTGTTTGAGCAGGAGATGCCGGACACGCCTGTCGTCGATTTTTGAGGCCAGTCCGGTCCCGATTTAATGGAACAATACCGCCCCATGATTTGTTGCCACTGCGGCGGCGGGGCCTTGCAACCAGCGGGAGATTCCCATGAAGGTCGGCAACTGTATGACAAAGGACGTCATGCTCGCGAATCCCGAACAGTCAATTCGCGAGATAGCGCAGATGATGAGCAAGCTCGACGCAGGAGCATTGCCCGTGGGCGACAATGACCGCCTGGTCGGTATGATAACCGACCGCGATATCGTCATCCGCGGGATAGCCTTGGGTAAGGGACCTGATGCCAAGGTGCGTGATGTCATGAGCCCGGAGGTGAAATACTGCTTCGAGGACGAGGAGGTCGAGCATGTTCTGGAGAACATGAGCGACCTGCAGGTGCGTCGACTTCCGGTTCTCAATCGAGACAAGYGACTCATCGGCATCGTCTCCCTTGGCGATCTCGCCAGGAATGGCGAGACAACAGAGGCTGGAGCGGCTTTGAGCGGCATCTCGATGCCCGGCGGCATGCATTCGCAAACGTCCCATTGATTGGCGATCGCCCATTGATTGATGGGCGCCAAGTGGGAATACGACATCAGCCTTGTTTGCGGAGCATTCCAGTCTCGGCTGCAGATACCGCCTGCACCAAAGTCCGCCCCGGAGTCGGGGCGGACCGGCCGCCTCCTGATCGGCCGGCGACTTTCGCAGCTTCTGCGCGGTGTTCGGGAATCTAGGCGGCGACCAAGGCACCCTTYCCTGGGGAGGGGCGCCTATACACCGATGCTGTCTGGCCACAGCGTCTGAATGTCCCTCGGAAGGGCATCACGTACCTTCGCCGACTGGCCGAGATCGACATGATGAGCAAGCGCGCCGAACACTGTCCTTGTGGCATCTCGCGGGTCCACTGGCCGCCCAGCTTTCAGCCCCTCCGCAATGGGATTGAGGAATTCGTCGACCGAGCGATCCCGCCTCGGCACGTTGGACGGCTGGTATTGGTCGTAATATGCACCGCGGATCAGCAGCGGCAGTTCAGCACCTAGATTGGCTCCCAGTTCCGCAGGCAACCTGTCGCGCAAAGCACGCAGAACCACGCCAAGCGCATGCCATGCAAGCTGCCGATCCGGGCCGAGGTCGTCCATAATCTCGTTCAGCCAGATATTGGTGACCTGCACAGTTTTGTCGAAAACGTCTAGGCCGTTAGCGCTCATCATCGCCTCCTGAATGGAAGCCCTCCGCACGCCCCATTACAGACAGAACACCCGACGCAAGCTATTGTTTCGTCGATCCGGCCTTTTGTTCCGGCGCGTTAAACTACAGGCCAAACGGGAAGGTGTCGGGAACCCGACCGCCCTCGCCTTCGAACGGCAACGGCGTCACTGCCTTCGTCTCATCAAACCAGACAAATGCATCAAACTGCCGCGACAGCGAGGCCTCCGCATAGTGGCTCAGCAGTTCGGTCTCGGGCCGGTATATGACACCGATGAACCGCTCGAGCCGCGGAGCCGCAAGGGCGTCTGTCACCTGGTTATTCTGTTGAAAATCGACCAACGCGCGGCGTTTTCCAGCCAGGTTGAAGCATCGCTCCACGCTTTCTTCGTGAGAGGGTCGGACTTCCTTCACCTCCATMGGGCCGTCCCAGTCGCTTGCGGCTGCCACGGTTCCGGCATGGGTGCCAAAACCGACCAACGCAACCTCGCTGCCGAATCTTTCCCGACAGAGCTGACCGATGTTGAGTTCCCGACGGACCTTCCCCATCTCGGTTTCGCGAGCATCGCCGACATGCGAATTGTGTGCCCAAACGACGGCTTTGGCGTCCGAGCCCCGTGCCTCGAGCAGATGCTCAAGCGTTTCGAACATGTGCCGATCGCGCAAATTCCATGTTTCGGCGCCGCCGTAATACATGACGCGATAGTACCGCTCCGCCGACGCTATCAGCCTGGCGTTCTGCGCAGCATCGAGGAACTCGTCACCGCCCTCGCTCGCATAGCGAAGCTCATTTTCGAGAAGCTCCCGGCATTGCCTTGCCACAGCCTCCTCGCAGGTACGATATCCGGTAGTGAGCACGGCGCGCCCGTAGGTGGAGGGTTCGTTTTGCCACGGCGTCAGGCATCCGTATCGCTCGCGTGCCACCGATGCGGCCTCGGGGTCGATCTCGTCGAGGTAAGCCAAAACGGCGGCGATCGAACCGCTCATGTTGTAAATGTCGAGACCGTAGATGCCGGCTTGTCGGCCGGGATCGGCGGCTTCATTGCGCGTGCGAAGATCGCGCAGGAAGGCATCGAACTCCCGATTGCGCCACATCCAGCTCGGAAAGCGCCTGAAAGGCTTGGGCTCGCTTTCGCGCGCCGGAAATCCGCGAACGAAGCGGTTCACGGCTGACGCGTCAGGCCAATCGGCTTCCAGCGCGATGATCGTGAAACCGTGATGCTGAACCAGCCGCCGCGTAATCGCTGCGCGGGCTCGGTAAAATTCCGACGTACCGTGGCTCGACTCTCCCAGCAAAATGATCCGTCGATCTGCAAACCTGTCGAAGAATTCACCGAACGCCTGATCCTCCGGTTCCGGCAGGTCTTCCGCGGCGTGGCAAATCAGTTCGGGCAGGCTCTTCTTCGAAAAACTGGGAGGGCGTTCGGCCGTTTCGGGCCATCCATGGTTCCCGATGAGCGGCACAAACATCACGCCGCCTAGGTCTTCCTCCTCGAACTTGTTCGCCCCGACGCGGGTCACGCGGACGAGGCGCTGCTCTATCTCGTTGGTTCCCACCGGAATGATCAGCCGACCGCCAATGTCGAGCTGGTCCTTGAGGGCATCGGGCACGGCCGGTCCGCCAGCCGCCACGATTATGGCACCGAATGGAGCTTCCTCTGGCCAGCCCTTGCTTCCATCGCCGATGCGCAGCTCGACGTTGTCGATATCCAGCCGCTCCAGCCGACTGYGCGCCTTCTCGCCAAGGGCGCTGTGCCGTTCAACCRTGAACACGCGATCGGYAACCTTGGCAATGATCGCCGCGGCATAGCCAGATCCGGTGCCGACCTCGAGCACGCGGTCCGTCGCCTCGACCTCCGCCGCCTCGATCATATAGGCGACGATAAACGGCTGCGAAATCGTCTGGCCGTGACCGATCGGCAGCGGCGAATCCTCGTATGCAAACTCCTCAAAACCCTCTTCGACAAATACCTCGCGTGGAACCTGGYGCATCGCTGCAAGCACTCTGGCATCGCGAATACCGCGTCGCGCGAGTTGGGTGGCCACCATGTGATGCCGGGCATGTTCGAAATCGAGCATCGGTTCCTCCCCTGTTATCGAACTTGCCAGAACCAAAACTGTTCCGATCGATCGGGGGAGGTGAACGGACGCAACTGATTGCATCAGGCAGGGCTGCATCCGCCGCATCTGGAAGGTCTCAGCGAATGCGAGACGGGGAATTGGCGAACCGGCCCGCAACGTCAAAAACCGGGCCTATCCGATAACACTGATTCAAATATTAAAGAATTGGACGCAACCTTCTGATATTTAATAATTTCACTGCGCCCGGAAGCCAACCTTATTGAGAATCAAAAGCCAGGAGCAGTGATGTTGGACAGCGCTTGCATTCTCTCTGCGCTGGGAAGACGACTGCCCGCCTCTCCGCCTCTGCGCCAGCGATGAGTCAGTCCGGCCAAATGCCCGGTGACGTCGGCGCCCCGTCGTCATATTTCGACAGCCATTCCACGATCTTCGGTCGATTGCTGATGAAGCCCTTGTAGGTCGCCAGTTCTGTCGGCAGATCGCGGATAACGCGGTGGAAGCGCCGGGCCCATTTCGGCACCGTTACCAGTTCGTCGAGCTTGATGAGGTAGCAGCGGATCGGAAAGACCAGCGCATTCGAGCGAGGGAGGCGGAAGAAGGTCTGCAATTCGACGCGCAGATGCATCATCTGCCCMATATTCTCCAGCGTCAGGTCGCGCTTCATCGCGCCCCATTTGTGATAGTTCTCCGGGCTGGTGTCGAGCAGGGGATTGACTGTCATGGTCCAGTTGRGACGGCGCGCCGGCGAGCCCTGCTGAACGTTCAGGAGGAATTTCAACGCCCGCTGGAAGATGCCCATTTCGTGCGCCTTAGGCACTGGGGCGTGCCACTCGAAGAAGTTCATGCCGATATCGAAATCGAGGCTCCAGTCGGCCTGAGTGGTGACCATGCCGGCGTCCATCCACAGGTTCTCGTCGCGCTGGTCGAGCAGCGCAAAGTCGCCCTGTGTCTGCCGCGTAATGTATTCCATCGGGCCGTAGGGCAATGTGGTCTCATCGAGGAAGGTGAACTTCTGTTCGATCCCCAGCGGGCGATTGATCCAGTGCCATTTGGCGCCGTCGCGACGGAGTTCGAAAAGCTCGGGATACTCCTCCGCCTTGGAGGTCATGATCAGTTCCAGCAGGTCCCAGCCGGCAAGCGTCATGTGCGGCAATGACTGGCAGCGCAACGGGTCTTCGGCCAGGACGCGGGCTCGGTCGCGCATCTCCGAAACATAGTGTTCGTCCACGTCGAAGGTCCGCTCGTAGACGCTGCCCGGACGGTATGACTTATGCGGCTCCAGGTTCACCGAGTACATGTAGCTGTCCTCGGGGAACGGGAAAGGGAAGCGCTTGATCGCCTCGGGCGAGTTGCGGAAGGTGAAGTCGTCGTGAAAGGTTTCTTCCTTGAAGACAATCGTCATCGCAACCTCCTCCCTATCGATCCAACACCAGCGAATTGCCTTCGAAGCGTGATACGCAAGGCATGATCTTGGTGCCGCTGGCACATTGCGACGGCGTCAGCCAATGATCCTTGTGCAGGAACGCTCCTTCATATTCGAGGACGTCCGTCTCRCACTGACCGCAGGCACCGCCGCGGCAGAGATAGGGCGCCTCGACTCCCGCCGCTTCGATCGCTTCGAGCAGGCTTTGATGCTCGCCGACCAGGATCAGCTTGTTCGAGCGCGCCAGCATGACCTCGAAGGGCTTGCCTGAGGCGGGTGCGAGGAATTCCTCGTGATGCACCGCCTCGCGTGGCCACCCCAGCGCTGTCGCGGTCTTGCGCACCCAGGCGATCATACCCTTGGGCCCGCAGACATAGACATGGGTGCCGAGCGGCTGCCCCTCGAGCAGTGCCGGCAGGTCGATCCGCTCGCCACGGTCGTCATGGTAGAGATGCACGCGCGGGCGATGGTTGGCCACTAGCTCGTCCGCGTAGGAAGCGAGGGACGCTGTCCGCACGGAGTAGTGTAACTCGAAGTTTCCGTTCATGGCGGCGAGTTGCTTGATCTGCGCCAGGAACGGCGTGATGCCGATGCCTCCGGCGAGCAACAGGTGCTTTCGCGCCCGCAAATCCAGCGCGAAGAGATTAACCGGGTTGGAGATGACCATCTCCATTCCCGGCCTTACCTGCCGGTGCATGAACAGCGAGCCGCCCCTCCCCGTGTCGTCGCGGCGGATCGATATCGAATAGCCCTGCCGGTCGGCAGGATCGCTCATGAGCGAATACGGATTGCGGCGCACGCGCTCCCCGTCATTCATCTCCACGACAGTATGCGCGCCGCCCGAGAAAGTAGGCATCGGGCCACCGTCGCGGCGCACAAACCTGAAACGGGTGACAAGCTCGTTGACCGGCGTTACCTCGGCCACTTTCACGGGTATTTTTGCCGCTCCTGCACTCATCTGAACCGCTCCACCGATTCCGGAATGTTGCCGGGGTCTTCGGCATCGACGCGCACCCCCTGGAATGCCGCTATGCGGCGCGAATAGTGATCGCGCACGAACAGATGCAGCCCACAATGCGCGCATTGGAAAGGATCGTGCGTCACGTCTTCGGTAATGCCTTTGCAATGCACGCACTGCACGCGACGCGCGGTAGAGCCGCGGTGCTCCGTCTGGATCGCGGAATGTGGGATGCCGGCCTCAGTGGCCTCCAACATTGCCTGGCCCATCAGCCCCTCGGTTCCCGCCAGATAGACCTGCAGGCCCATATGCGCCCCAGCAAGGACCCGCCTTAGCCGTGGCAGTGCGGCATCGTAGCTCGGGCCGACATAAAGTTGGGCAGGGGCAAGTTGCTCCAGCCTGGCAACGAACCTGTCCRCAGTCTTTTTGGGAATGTAGATGATGTGGGCCTTGGCGAAGAAATCGGGGGCCGCGGAGGCGGCCAAATCGAGAATTGCCTCCGCACCTTCGGCGTCGGCGACCATCAGATGCAACCGCCCCGGCCGCATCTCCAGCACGCCATAGACGGGACGGCTGGGAATCGAGCATTCCAACACTGGCTTTAACCCTCGGCTCCGTTTTGGTTGGCTTGCGGGCTTGAACCCCGTTTGCGACGTCTCACCACGGCCTATCCCTTGGCGGTGCGACGCTTCTTCTCCGGATCAAAGAATGGCATCGAATGGGCGACGCAAGGGATTTCACCGGTCGAATTCCGAACGGTCATCCTTACCCCGTCGACCGCGCAATCGACTGGCATGCGGGCAATGCCGATGTTGTGCTTGTTGAGGCTGGAGTACATGCCGATCGTTACCACGCCGACCTTTTTGCCGTCCTTGAGCAGCGGCGCGCCCTCCTCGGCCGGCGTCGTGCCTTCGAGCTTGACGCCGTAGATCTTGAAGCGCTCCTTGCCCTTCAGCCGATAGTGCTCCTCGGCGCCGCGGAAGCCCACCTTACCGGGCGAGACCGTGAAGTCGAGCCCAAGTTCCCACAGCGTGTCGCCGGGGCCTTCGTTCTCGAAAGGATATTTTTCCGAATTGTCGTAGGGGAAGAACAACAGATAGCTTTCGGCCCTCAGCAGATCGAGCGTCGTGAACCGGCAGGGGATGATGCCCATGTCCGCGCCCTCCTCCAGGATCCGGTCCCAGATCGCCGGAGCATCCTGGCCGCGGCAGAAAATCTCGTAGCCGCGCTCGCCCGTGTAGCCGGTGCGCGAGATCGTCACCRGCAGACCGAAAAGCGACGTGTGCATATGGCTGAAGTAATTCAGCTTTCGGATGTCCTCTACGTGCTTCTGCAGGTAGTCGACGGCAAGCGGTCCCTGCAGCGACAGGTCGTGGAGATTGTCATCGAAGCGGATGGCAACGTCGCGCCCGGTAGCCGCCATCGTGAGCTGTTCATGGGCGCCGCCCGAGCCATGCACGACCATCCAGCTGTTTGGCCCCATACGGTAGATCACGCAGTCGTCGATGAACTTGCCGGCGTCGTTCAGCATGGTCGCATACACCGAACGGCCGGGCATGATTTTTTCGGCGTTGCGCGTCGTGGCGCGGTCGATGATGTGGGTGGCCGCAGGGCCGTTCAAGTGCACCTTCTTCAAGCCGGAAACGTCCATCAGGCCGGCCTTGGTGCGGATCGCCAGATATTCGCGTTCCGGGTCGCCCGAATACTGCCAGGCGGTGCCCATGCCGCTCCAGTCTTCGAGCTTCGAACCAAGTGCACGATGGCGATCGGCAAGCGTGGAAAATCTCCAGGAATTGGTCATTGCATTCCCCTTTTTTATACCAATTATTGAACCAGTTTGTGTGAACTGGTTCGGGAAATCAATACTCCTGTTAAAATTTTTTACCTGAGAGCAAAAATGACTGATCGGACATCCCGGCAAGGAAGAGCCGAAGGCCAACCGAAATGGACGTCGAGACACGCACGCGAAACAGACCGCGAAATGCCAGATTGGCTATCGGGATCAGCTGAACGCCCAAAGGGCGCGGGCGTCGGTGCCGGCTTGCGCGGCCAACCGGAACCATCGCAAATAGATGCGAACTTTCGGATGTCGAAAGGATCGTCGTTGATGTCATCGAACCATGAGGCCGCCTCGGCACTCATCGCGGATCATTCAATCACTGCCACGGTTCGTGTCGTGGTGGACACGCTGCTGGCGCGAATAAGATCTCAGCAATACGCCGCCGACGAACGGCTGCCTTCGGAACGAACACTGGCCGGTGAACTTGGTGTCGCACGGAACACGGTTCGCGAGGCGCTGGACATACTGGAGACTCATGGCTTCATCCGCCGGCGTGCCGGCAGCGGCAGCTTCGTGAAGGGTCAGGCAGCATCCGAGGACGCGACCGGCGGGGTCGCCGCCGAGACGAGCCCGCTCGACCTTTTGGTGATGCGCGGAATAATCGAACCCGACATGATGAGACTCGCCATCATCAACATGTCGCCCCGTGCCATCGAAGGACTGAGCGAGATCTTGTCCGCCATGGAAGGGGTTCAAACCGACGCGGCGGAGTTCGCCCGGCTCGAGGACGAATTCCATCGTCAAGTAGCCCGCGGCGCCGGAAATCCGCTGCTGACGTCATGCTATGATCTGTTGCTGCAGGCTCGCCGCCAGGGCTTCCGCGCCGCCCTCAACCGGCGACATCTCACACCCAGGCGAATACAGGACTACCAGCGCCGCTACAACACGCTGCTCAATGCGATCATCGCCCGGGATATCGAGAGTGCGGTCGAATTCACCAAGCTGCTCCTGATTGAGGAACAAAAGCTGCTTCTGCAGGAAGATTGAGTCTCGGTCAGTCGGATCCGGCGGCGATGCGCAGCTCTCCGGAGACACTGGAATGACGTTGATCCCACATCAGCCCAAGCACGCGCATTTCTTTGCGCAGCCGGGCGCCGTGTCTTTCCAGCCAGGCCGCGACCGACCCAAAGGCCACGATGCGCGCTTGGCCATTCGTAATGCGTACGACGGGCCAGTCGCCGATCAGGGCGTTGTCATTTCCGAACAGGTCCGAGCCCGCCCATTTCGCTATCCCGAACGCATGTTCGCCGAGCCCGCCGTGCTTCATCGCCGCAAGGACGGAGACCGGCGCTGCCGTTCCGGCTTTCTCGACCGCCGCATGCCAAAGGTCGAGCGTGGCAACGTACTCCCAGGAAACCGCGCTCCAGCTGTCCGGGAAACGCTGGTTGTACTCCGCGAAGAACTCGGCCGGGCGATTGAAGAAGAATGCCTTGTCGCGCAGCTCCGGATCGTCGAAATCCGGGAACTGGAACAGAAAGCCCTCCATGAAATCGACCGATGTCCGCTCGATCAGCCGCCGATAATAGTCGGCGGTACAGGAAATGATCTGGCCCCGAAATCCTGAGCGGAAAGCAGCCTCGGTCAGCGCGTGAACCATCGGCTCATAGCTCGTGCACCAACACAAAATGTCGGGATTGCCGGCCAGCATTGCGCCAACGATCTCGTCGGCGTTCGTCGCCTCTGGCGCATAACGGATCTCGCCCACCGACGCGATCCCCTCAGCCGCGAAGGCAGCCCGATAGGTAGCCAGCGAAGGCAGGCCCAGCGCATCCGTCTGGCTGCACATCGCCACGCGGCGCAGGTCGGGGCGGTTGCGTGCAAGCCATTCGACCGCCGTGACGTTGTAGAGGGGATGGATCTCGCTCGGTGCGATCAGGTACGGTGTATCGGGCGAAAGATCGCTCGGCAGCAGCGTCGAGGTCAGGATCTTGCGCGACATGAGATAGTCCTGGATCGGACGGAACGTGTCGCCTCCGTGCATCATCAGCAGTCCCACCCCGTGATCCTGAACGAGACGCCGAGCCCCCTCTGCGGCCCGCTCAGGTTCATACCTGCAGTCCTCGGCCAGGAGTTGGACGTTGTGCCGCGTCCCGCCGATGAGCATTCCGCCCGTTCGATTGATCCAATCCACCCAAATGCGGCAGCCGTTCAATCCCGGCAGCCCCCAAGAGCGAACAGGCCCRCTGAGCGGCCCGAGAAAGCCCACTTTGACCACTCGTTGCGCGCCGACGCCCAGCCGTTTGACCTGGGCGTTCACTGCAAGTCGTTGCACTAGGCTGGCGGCGTTCATGGCGCACTCCTTCCCCGCTGCTCATAGACCGAGGCTAATCCTGGCGCAAATTGATTTTCCTTCCATGAATATTAGTTGACAAATCTGCCGTTTCGATCATAACTGGTTTGAACCAAAAGAACCAAACGCCACAAACTGGTTCAGACCAAATGGGAGAATCATCATGAAGAAACGGATTGCCGTCATCGGTGCCGGCCCGTCCGGCTTGGCTCAGCTGCGCGCCTTTGCCTCGGCGGCGCCGAAAGCGGAGATCCCCGAGATTGTCTGCTTCGAAAAGCAGAGGAATTGGGGAGGGCTGTGGAACTATACGTGGCGCACAGGCCTGGACGAATTTGGCGAGCCGGTGCATGGCTCGATGTATCGTTATCTCTGGTCCAACGGCCCGAAGGAAGGTCTGGAGTTCGCGGACTACACCTTCGAGGAGCACTTCGGCAAACAGATTGCTTCCTATCCGCCCCGGGCCGTGTTGTTCGACTACATCGAAGGACGCGTGAAGAAGGCGGGCGTGCGTCCGTGGATACGCTTCTCCAGCGTCGTCAGGTATGTGACCTGGAGCCCTGAGACCCGCAGGTTCACGGTGCTCGTGCAGGATCTTCCCAATGACCGATCCTACTCGGAAGAGTTCGATCACGTGATCGTCGCGTCAGGCCATTTTTCAACGCCAAACGTGCCGGAATTCCCCGGGTTCGACACGTTCAACGGCCRCATCCTGCATGCGCACGACTTCCGCGACGCGCGGGAATTTGTCGGTCAGGACATACTGATCGTCGGAACCAGCTACTCAGCCGAGGATATCGGTTCCCAGTGCTGGAAGTACGGCTGCAAGTCGGTCACGGTCAGCCACCGCACCCAGGCCATGGGCTTCAAGTGGCCTGCCAACTGGAAGGAAGTGCCTCTGCTGACCAAGGTCGAAGGCAACACCGCGACCTTCAGGGATGGCTCGACGGCGACGRTCAACGCGATCATCCTTTGCACCGGCTACAAGCACCATTTCCCGTTCATGTCCGACGACTTGCGCCTGCGCACCGCGAACAGGCTGGCCACGGCGGATCTCTACAAGGGCGTGGTCTACGTCCATAACCCGGCGCTGTTTTATCTCGGCATGCAGGACCAATGGTACACCTTCAATATGTTCGATGCGCAGGCATGGTGGGTGCGCGACGTTATCCTGGGCAGGATCAAGCTGCCCGCCTCCAAGAACGAGCTTATCGCCGACGTCGAGAAGCGGGTCGCTGACGAGGATGCGGGGAAGGACAGCTATGACGCGATCCGCTACCAGGGCAACTATATCAAGGAGTTGATCGCCGAGACCGACTATCCAAGTTTCGACGTCGACGGCGCCGACGAGGCTTTCTTCCAGTGGAAGAAGCACAAGGTCGAGGACATCATGGCGTTCCGCGACAACAGCTACCGGTCGGTCATGACCGGTACCATGGCGCCGAAACATCACACGCCCTGGAAAGACGCGCTGGACGATACGATGCAGAGCTATCTGCGCAACTGAACTTGGCTGCGCAGCAATTTGTCCCGGAGCTATGCCGACCGTTACTCCCGTGACGGRCTTAGTATAGTTCCGGTCAGAGGAGAAGAACCACTCCATACTTCGCCAAGAGGTAATGGCAAATGAAGAGGAGGAGCCGGGATGCCAACTGCACCGACCRCACAAAGGTCGTTTAGTTTCTACCTTTTGCCCGGCTTCTCGCTCCAAGCCTTCTCTTGCGCGGTAGAGGTGCTGCGGTTAGCCAATGAGGCAATCGGCAGGAACGTCTACAGCTGGCAAGTCATATCTGAAAACGGGCAACCCGTAATGTCGAGTTGCCGCCTGGCTGTCAGCGTCGACTCCACGTTGAGAGACGAGCGCGAGAGAACCCAAAATTCAAACTCGATGTTCGCCGCCGCGGTCATATGYGGCGGCAGCRCAATCCCGCATCCGGACAGGCAGCTCGATGCATGGCTAAGGGAATGCCGCATACGTCGCATTCCCCTCATCTGCCTCGGCAGCGGTACCATCGTCGTTGCACGGGCTGGACTGGCAGATGGGCGTCGTTGCGCGGTTCACTGGGAACAGCTTCCGCTATTTTGCGAGCAGTTTCCCGGGATAGAGTCCACGCAGACGGCCTTTGAACATGATGGAGACCTGCATACCTGCTCGGGCGGGGATGCGTCTTTCGACATGTTTCTGCACCTGGTTGAACGTGACCATGGTTCAACCGTCGTCAGTCRCATTTGCGAAAAAGCTATCGCATACCGAATGCGTTCGCCCGGAGAGCGACAGCGTCTGCCTCTCCATTCTCGTGTCAGGCTCAACCACCAGGCAGTGATGAAAGTCATCGGCCTGATGGAGGCAAGCATAGATGATCCTATGCCGGTCGATAATCTTGTAGCGCTGAGTGGAATATCTCGCCGGCAGATTGAAAGGCTTTTCGAGAGAGAGTTGGGGCGCTCACCGAACCGATACTACCTGGAACTCCGTCTGGAGCGGGCCCACTTGCTTCTCGTCAGCACAAACCTGGCGGTCGTGGAAGTTGCGGTGGCCTGCGGTTTTGTCTCGCCTTCGCACTTTTCCAAAGTCTATCGCGACGCCTACGGATGCGCTCCGCATCAAACACGGTTGGCTGCCCGCGAAACTGAAAGCAAACGTCCGATCCGCACGACGCTGGGATCGGACAGCATCGAGGCTTCCGAACAGAGGCTCCTTATGACCGCGTAGAGGTACGCATCGGGTTGGTTCTTAGGCGAACCCTGAAGCCGCTGCTCGATCGTGCCTTTGCCATGGGAGGTGGTAATGACGCTCGCAAACTATCCTGCCGTCACGAACGGTCCACCGAAACCCAGCCAGGTCTTGCAGCCTGGGCTGCTGGTGCCGGGCACGGAGCGGTATCATGTGCCAGGTGCGGGCGCTGCGATCATCGAGATCGAGCCCGGCGACCGCGTCACCATCCGCAATCTCGAAGGAGGGCAGGCCTGCGAACTCCTGGCCTTCGATCCACAAGGACGGATCGACTGCGGCATAGTCGGCGCTCGCGCCAACAGCGACGCCTCGGGGCTCAAGTCGCTGATCGCCGATGGCGATGACAGCCTGCAGAAGATCCGGTTGGGTCTCGCCCGCCGCAACGTAGACCTCGGCCGGGCCGAGGCGGTGCGCTTCTTCGATGCGAACACCCCTGCCGGAACAGAAGAGAGCTTCATCGTTGCCCGCACTGGCATGCTGGCTGTGGCTGCTCCCGGGGGACCGATGAGCATAGACAGCCAGGACACGGCAACCCCGCTTGTGGTCATTGTCAAGCGGGCGACTGTCCGCGCCGCCGGCAAGTCCGACCTCCCCGATCCACTCGCCGACCTGGTGCTCGACCTCCGGGTCAAGTCGCGCACGGCCGAAGCCTATTTCGTCAAGGCCGGCGACTACATCCAGATCATTGACGTCGATGGCCRCCAATGCACCGACTTCCAGTGTTTCTCGGCGCGCAAACTCGACAAGGGGCGCGACCTTGCCCTCGACGTCACGGCCACCCGCTCACTGATGGGCCACGCCTATCCGATGCCGGGCCTGCATTCGAAATATTTCGATCAGGATTTCGAGCCGCTGGTGGAAGTCGTTCAGGACACCTGTGGCCGGCACGATGCCTTCGCGCTGGCCTGCCACGCCAAATATTACGACGATATCGGTTACCCGGGTCACATCAACTGCTCGGAGAATTTCAACGGTGCGCTCACCCCGCATGGCGTCACGCCCCGGGCCGGCTGGATGGCGGTGAACTTCTTTTTCAATACCGGCATCGATGCACATGGCGTCATGTATTTCGACGAGCCATGGTCGCGACCGGGCGACTACGTGCTCCTGCGGGCGCTGACCGACATCGTCTGYGTGTCTTCCGCCTGTCCGGACGACACCTCCCCGGCCAATGGCTGGAACCTCACCGATATCCACGTCCGGACTTATGCCGGGCAGAACAAATTCCAGCGAGCGATCGTCAGACGCACGACCCCGGAGGCCGAACCCAAGATGACCCGCGAGACCGCCTTCCATTCGAGCTTCRCCAAGCACACCCGCAATTTCGTTGAGTACAAGGGCTACTGGCTGCCGCAGGAATTCTCCAAGGAAGGTGCGATCGAGGAATATTGGGCCTGTCGCGAGAAGGCGGTGGTGATGGACCTCTCGGCGCTACGCAAGTTTGAGGTCACGGGCCCGGATTCCGAAGCGCTGATGCAGTACGCGCTGACGCGCGACATCAAGAAGCTTGGAGTCGGCCAGGTGGTCTACACTGCCATGTGCTACGAGCACGGCGGCATGGTCGACGACGGCACGCTGCTGCGTCTCGGCAAAGACAATTTCCGCTGGGTCTGCGGTGACGACTATTCCGGCGTCTGGCTACGCGAGCAGGCGGAGAAGCTCGGTCTGAAAGTGTTGGTTCGCTCCTCGACCGACCAGATGCACAATATCGCCGTACAGGGACCGCGGAGCCGCGACATCCTCAAGGAAATCATCTGGACGCCGCCTCACCAGCCGGCGCTGGCTGAACTCGAATGGTTCCGCTTTACCATCGGCCGCGTCGGCGAGGCCACCGGCGTGCCGATCATGGTGTCGCGCACCGGCTATACCGGCGAGCTCGGCTACGAGCTTTGGTGCCATCCGCGCGATGCTGAAAAGGTCTTCGACGCGGTTTGGGAAGCGGGCCAGCCGCATGGGCTGAAGCCGATGGGCCTTGCGGCACTCGACATGGTGCGCATTGAGGCAGGCCTTATCTTCGCCAATTACGAGTTCTCCGACCAGACCGATCCGTTTGAGGCCGGCATCGGCTTCACCGTGCCGCTCAAGACCAAGACCGACGACTTCATAGGGCGTGAGGCCCTGATCCGGCGCAAGGAGCATCCAATTCACAAGCTGGTCGGTCTCGACATCGATTCGAACGTCGCTGTCGGCCATGGCGACTGCGTCCATATTGGCCGCGCCCAGATCGGCGTCGTCACCTCGTCGATGCGCTCGCCTGTGCTCAAGAAGAACATCGCCCTCGCCCGTATCGACGCCACCCATGCGGAAGTCGGCACCGAGGTCGAGATCGGCAAGCTCGATGGCCAGCAAAAGCGCCTGCCGGCGCGCGTCGTGCCCTTCGCCCACTACGATCCAAAGAAGGAAAGACCAAGGTCGTAGGAAAAGTACTTGGAGGAAAAGCCGACAAAACGCTTGACGGCATAAGTGATTAGAGGGATCTGTTTTAATATAAGGAAAAAAACAAGCCTGACAAGAAACACGTATTCGACCCCCTAAAGGGARGGGGGCCGAAACGGCTGGGAACACTCGAACCTCAAACAATGGGATGTAGGTCATGACTGTTTTAGCGAATACCTACGCGGAGGCATCCGCGGGGCAGTTACACAGAACCATCGATTGGCGCGGTGCGTTTTGGGTGRCAAGCGGCGTTCCCGCCCTTGTCCTGTTCTCGATCGGCGGCATTRCCGGAACGACCGGCACGCTGGCCTTCCTGATCTGGACGTTGTCCATGATCATGGGCTTTCTGCAGTCCTTCACCTACGCGGAAATTGCTGGCCTGTTCCCGAACAAGTCCGGCGGCGCCTCGGTCTACGGCGCGACCGCCTGGCTGCGATACTCGAAATTCATCGCGCCGCTGTCAGTCTGGTGCAACTGGTTCGCCTGGTCGCCGGTGCTGTCGCTGGGCTGCTCGATCGCAGCCGCCTATATCCTCAACGCGCTGGCGCCGGCGCCGGTCTTCACTGAGACCTCTCCGGAGGTGGTGGCCTACATCGCAGCGCATGCCGGCACAAGCGCCGCCGACGCTGTTGCCGCGGTGACGGCCGCCGCAACGCCCGCGATACGCAATTGGACGCTGTTCAGCCACACCCTGGGCCCGGTCTCCTTCTCGCTCAACGCCACCTTCTTCATCGGCGCAGTCTTGATGCTCATCATCTTCGCGATCCAGCACCGCGGCATTCTGGGCACGGCCAATGTGCAGAAATATATCGGCCTGCTTGTCATCATCCCGATGCTGATCGTCGGCGTCGTGCCGATCTTCACCGGCCAGATCAACTACGCAAACTTCTCGCCGCTGGTGCCGCTCGCCGCCGCCTACGCGCCCGATCCGGGCTCTTGGAACACGGCCGGCTGGACGCTGGCGCTTGGCGGCATGTTCATCGCCGCATGGTCGACCTACGGCTTCGAAACCGCGGTCTGCTACACGTCGGAATTCAAGAACCCGGGCGCCGACACCTTCAAAGCCATCTTCTATTCCGGCCTGCTGTGCATGCTGCTGTTCATCCTCGTGCCCTTCACCTTCCAGGGCGTTCTGGGCTTGAACGGCATGCTGGCGACGCCGATCGTCGACGGCTCAGGCGTGGCGGACGCGCTGGCCGGCATGGTTGGCGGCGGCAAGCTCGTCCACAGCTTGCTGGTGATGCTGATGATCCTGGCGCTTGTCCTCTGCATTATGACGGCCATGGCCGGCTCATCGCGCACGCTCTACCAAGGCTCGGTCGACGGCTGGCTGCCGCGCTATCTCAGCCACGTAAACGGACACGGCGCGCCGACGCGGGCGATGTGGACCGATCTCTGCTTCAACCTGATCGTACTTGCCATCGCCTCTGCCGACGCCACGAGCTTCTTCTTCATTCTCGCGGTGTCGAACTGCGGCTACATCATCTTCAACTTCCTCAACCTCAACTCCGGGTGGATCCACCGCATCGACAACGGCCACATCGACCGGCCGTGGAAGGCGCCGACCTGGCTCTTGGGGATCGGGGCGATCTTTGCCTATGTCAACGCAGCCTTCATGGGCGCCGGAGCCAAGGTCTGGAACCCGGTGGCGCTGTGGGCCGGCCTGTTCACGGCGGCGCTGATCATCCCGGTATTCTGCTTCCGTCACTACATCCAGGACGGCGGCAAGTTCCCCGACCACATGCTTGACGATCTCGGCATGCAGTCCACCGACCTCGCGACCAGGAAGGCAGGAATCTTGCCCTATCTGACCCTCGTGGCCGGCCTGATCGTGGTTCTGGTCGCCAATCGGATCTTTGTGCTTTGAGCGACGGACCAGGCATGGAACCCCTCCCCGGCCCGGCTCGGCGCTGAGCCGAGGCGGCTTGGCCACCGCCTGCTCGCGCGGGCGGTGGCTCCTTTCGCCCGTCGATGGATGTCGCGGTCGCACAGGCGGCGAAGGTTGCCGGCGCCACCACGCCAGTGCCCCAGCGGGACCGATAACCACGGCGCTTTGGTGGCCAACACGCTGGCCTCGGCGTAGCTCGCAGCCAATTTGGCAAAGCCACAGGCTTAAATGGTTCCGCAGTATTCCCAACAACCCCCATCTTTGAGGCAAATACAATGGCCGAAGTGAAGTCCGACATCGAGATCGCGCGCGCCGCCCGGAAGAAACCGATCCAGGAGATCGGCGCCAAGATCGG